>NZ_FZOJ01000001.1 GCF_900188145.1 Anaerovirgula multivorans
ACAAAGTGCGCTATATAAAAATGAAAAAACATAAAAAAAATAAGCCTTTTCAAGCTTTTGAATGGGTTTTGAAATTTACAACTGTCAAACTCCCGCGATACATATTTTACAGGGCTATCTTGATCGCACAAATAAATAAAAGGTGTTTTTTTCCAAACTTTAGTATATAATACAAATGTGCAATTTAAATTTTTAAAAGGAGGTATGTTACTATGCAAGAAAATGAAAATATTGTAACATTAGTAGATGAAGAGGGACAAGAACAAGATTTTGAAATTATAATGACTCTAGATGTAGAAGGTAAAGAATATGCTATCCTATTACCGGTTGATGCTGGTGAAGAAGAGGATGCATATATTTTCAAAGTAATTCATGATGAAAATGATGAATATACCTTAGTAGCAATTGAAGATGATGAAGAGTATGAAAATGTAGTAGCAGCATACGAAGCAATTTTAGATGAAGAAGGAATGGAATAGAAAAATAGATGGGCTTCTTAAAAAGTCCATCTATTATTTTTATTAATAGTAAAACTAGAAATTAAAGCACCAACAAAACTCATTGAAGCAAGAGAGGTAAGTAAATAACTACTTAGACGGGTATCTATTCCTCTTAGGCCGATACCTGTTTTAAAAACTATAGGTGGTAATGCCAACAATCGATCAAAGCCTAATAAGAAATATAGTAATGTAATGGCTACTATAGGAAGCAAAAGGGTTCCCAAGGTTGAGAAAATGAAAAACAATAACCTGCTATAATTATTAATGCCTTTGATATAACCAATAGTAGCACCTATAACTGAAAGAATAGGATAAATATAGGATGGATGAATATAATTTTGAATTTCTGGCAAGAATTCAAGGGTTAGTAAAGAAATTGTGACACCAAGAACTAAGCCTAAAAATAATCCATGTACTAAGTTTAAAAAAAGATTGTAATTTGTTTTCATAATCATTACCCCTCAAATATAGTATTCACATAAAGTGAGTATAGAGTTACATAATATAAAATTAAATTAAATCAATAATATTACATAGATTTAGTATAACTAAAGAAGGTGAAAATTATGAAAATATATATTGAAGGAGATAAAATCATAGGTATTTTCCAGCGTCGCATCAATCGATTTATTGCAGAAGTATTAGTAAATGATAGAATAAAAATTGTACATGTGGCCAATACTGGAAGAATGAAGGAACTATTAATCGCAGGAGCAAAAGTGGTTGTTAGAAAAGTAAATAAAGCTCATAGAAAAACTGAATATGATCTATTGATGGTGTACAAAGATGATATATTAATTTCAATTGATTCTAAGCTTCCTAATTATTTGCTGCAAGAAGCTTTCAATAATCAAGCTATACCTTATTTTAAAAAATACAATAAGATAAGACGAGAAGTAACTTTTGGAAAAAGTAAATTTGATTTTTATGTTGGAAACGAAAGAAACTCTGGATTAATAGAAGCTAAGTGTGTTACTTTAGTAAAAGAAAATAATCTTGCTTCCTTTCCTGATGCTCCTACTGAAAGAGGCAGAAAGCATGTCCTTGAACTAATAGAAGCAAAAAAACAGGGGTTTAGAGCAGCAGTTTTTTTTATTATTCAAAGAATTGATGCAACAAAATTCACACCCAATAGAGAAATGGACGAAGCCTTTGCAGATGCAGTAGTATTAGCGAAAAAGTCTGGAGTAGAATTTTATGCTTATAACTGCAATGTTACTACAGATTACATAGAAATAAATGAGGAAATTAAAGTGAGTATTTGATATTTCTCTTAATATAGTTAGAAAAGATTGACAAAAAAAGTTAGATATACTATACTATTATTTGAAAAGCGTTATTATTTGAGAAGTGAAGGTGACGATATGGAAAACTTGATGGAGACATTAAAAGATAGACTTAAGGAAAAGGGATATAAACTAACCCCTCAAAGAAGAGCTACACTTGATACTATAATGGACAATCAAGGAAAACACTTAAATACAGAAGAAATATACGGACTAGTAAAAGAAAAATGCCCAGAGATTGGCTTAGCCACTGTTTATAGGACATTACAATTACTAGAGGAAATGCAAGTAATTTCTAGAATCAACTTAGATGACGGTTGCAGTAGATATGAATTTAACACCCATGAGGATGACCATCAACATCATCATTTAATTTGCCAAAGCTGTGGCAGTATTACTGAGGTAGAAATTGACTTACTAGAACATTTAGAGGAAGAAATCGAAAAAAACCATGATTTTCATATAAATGATCACAAAGTGAAATTTTTCGGCATATGTTCTAAATGTAGGTAGTCTTGCAGATTAATGCAAGACTTTATCTATGTGTAATATTTTAAATAAAACTTTTAAAAGTGATTGCTTTAGGACAAAATACATATATCTATTATTTATTGTTCCATATCAATAGTATAGAATGTGTATTCACATATATAATTGTTGTGCTACTATATATGAGTGTGTTGCGTGTACGGGTAATGATTACAAAAAAAACACAGAAAATTATTGGAACAGAAAGAAGGAGTGATATTTTGGGAAGAAAACCAAGTAAAATTAGAATAGTTCCCTTAGGCGGACTAAAAGAAATTGGAAAAAACATGACAGTCATTGAATATAAAGATGAAATGCTCATCATTGATTGTGGTTTGAGTTTTCCAGAGGATGAAATGTTAGGAATAGATATTGTTATTCCTGATATCACCTATCTTATAAAAAACAAAGATAAAATTAAGGGTATTGTATTGACCCATGGACATGAAGATCACATTGGCGCATTACCCTATGTATTGAAAAAAATTGACGTACCTGTATATGGAACACGACTAACCTTAGGATTAGTAGAAACAAAATTAAAGGAGCATAAACTTACAGAGGTCCACCTACAAAGAGTAGATGCCGGCACAACAATTCAAATTGGATCCTATGAAGTAGAGTTTATTAAAAGTAGTCACAGTATACCAGATGCATGTGCTTTAGCAATCAGTACATCATTGGGAGTCATCCTTCACACAGGAGATTTTAAAATAGATTATACTCCGATTGATGGACAGATGATAGATTTGCAAAGAATAGCAGAGCTAGGCAAAAAAGGAATTTTATTGATGATGGCAGATAGTACAAACGTTGAACGACCTGGGAGTACTATGTCGGAAAGTAAGGTAGGCGCTACATTTGAAAGCATTTTCAATAACACCAAAAGTAGGATTATCGTAGCTACATTTGCATCAAATGTGCATCGTGTACAACAAGTAATGAACGCTGCCGCTAAATATAATAGAAAAGTAGTTGTATCCGGAAGAAGTATGGTAAATGTTGTATCAGTAGCACAGGAACTAGGGACACTAGTTATGCCTGAAGGTTTGCTTATAGATGTAAATAACATTGATCAGTATGATGACCATGAAATTGTAATTATAACTACTGGAAGCCAAGGGGAAGCGATGGCAGGGTTATCAAGAATGGCGACATCAGAGCATCGCAAGCTGGATATTCGTGCTGGTGATACAGTTATTATCTCAGCAACACCTATTCCAGGAAATGAAAAACTAGTAAGCCGTGTAATCAATCAACTATTTGAAAAGGGTGCAGATGTAATCTATGAAAGCTTAGCGGACATCCACGTATCAGGTCATGCTTGTCAAGAAGAATTGAAGCTAATGCACCGTTTAGCAAATCCAAAGTACTTTATACCAGTTCACGGTGAATTTAGACATTTAAAACAACATGCTAAATTAGCAGAAAGCTTAGGCATGGATAGCCAAAATATTTTCACAATACAAAACGGCAATGTAGTAGAGATTACTAAGGATTATGCAAAGCTTGCCGGAAACGTACCATCAGGACCTGTATTAGTAGATGGGTTAGGTGTTGGAGATGTTGGTAATATTGTATTAAGAGATCGTAAGCATTTAGCTGAAGATGGACTGATGGTAGTTGTTGTCACCATTTCAAAAGAAAGTAGCAAAATTATTGCTGGACCAGATATTATTTCAAGAGGATTTGTTTATGTAAGAGAATCAGAAGATTTGATAGATGAAGCAAAACAAATCGTTAAAAATGCATTGGAAATATGTGAACAACAAAACACAAAAGAATGGTCTGTACTTAAAAGCACTATAAGAGATGTTTTGAAGGATTACTTATACCAAAAAACAAAACGTAGACCTATGATTTTACCAGTAATTATGGAAGTTTAGTAGGATTTCTCCCCATTTTCTTATAGGATATGGGGAGATTCTTTTTGAAAAAATTTTATAAAGAAGGAAATTATATTTATATGGAATATAGGATATATTTTATAAGTAGATATGAATGATTTTGAAAGCCAAGATAACACTTTTCATAAGGCAACTATTAGAGTTATCTTGTAAATTTTTATTCTTCATAATATAATTATTTAAAAGAAATGGTAAATAACTGCAAAAAATTTATTATAGTAGCTTTAGACATATAAATAGATTAATTCGTTTAAAATAATATTACACCTATTTATTAATACGTGGAAGCACCACGTATTAATTTGTGAAGAAGGAGTTGTAATCAGTGAGTAATATTACAGAAGTATATGTAGAAGAATATATAAGAGATTTATTACCAGAAGAACAGGGTATACTGAAGGAGATAGAAGAGGATGCAATTAAAAATCATATCCCTATAGTACATAAAGAAGTTGCTGCATTACTAAAAGTCATTGCGAAGGCTAGTAATGCAAAAAAAATATTAGAAGTTGGGACAGCTATAGGCTACTCTACTATTCTCCTCTGCCAAGCAGCAGGAAAAGGTGGACATGTTACCACAATTGAGCGAGACAATGAGAGAGTACAGGAGGCAATTAAAAATATTGATAGAGTCAATCTAAGTAAAAACATTCAAATTATTGAAGGTGATGCTCAAGAAGTACTAAGGTTTTTAGATCAACAATATGATTTAATATTTTTGGATGGAGCAAAGGGGCATTATAAGGATATGCTAATGAATTGTATTAACCTATTAAAAAACGGAGGAGTATTGATATCAGATAATATTCTTTTTAAAGGTATGGTTGCCAATGATGAACTAGTGATTAGAAGGAAAAAAACTATTGTCAATAGAATGCGAGATTACTTATCCTATATCTGTAATCATTCACAACTAGATACTTCTATCATTCCAATAGGTGATGGTGTGGCAATTAGCTTTAGAAGGTTGGAGGAATAAAAATGAAAAAAGTAGAACTACTAGCTCCTGCAGGAGACTTAGAACGTCTTAAGATTGCTGTAATTTACGGTGCCGATGCTGTTTACGTAGGAGGCCAAATCTTTGGGTTAAGGGCAGCGGCTAAAAACTTCTCATTAGAGGATCTGAAAGAGGGGATTGACTTTGCCCATAAGCATGGTGTGAAGATTTTTGTAACCGCCAATATTATACCTCATAATGATGACTTAGAGGACTTGCCTCAATATCTAAGGGAAATAGAAAAAATTGGTGTTGATGCAGTGATTGTATCAGACCCAGGAACTTTTTCCATTGTACAGGAAACCATACCGAATATGGAAATTCATATAAGCACCCAAGCTAACAATACAAATTATAGTACTGTAAACTTTTGGCACAAGCTAGGTGCTAAGCGGGTTGTTCTAGCTAGAGAACTATCCTTTGGTGAAATAAAAGAAATTAAAAGAAACATTCCTGATACAGTAGAATTAGAGGCATTTGTTCATGGCGCTATGTGTATTTCTTATTCTGGTAGATGTTTGCTAAGTAACTACATGGCAGGAAGAGATGCTAACCGAGGAGAATGTGCCCATCCCTGCAGATGGAACTATTATTTAGTAGAAGAAAAAAGGCCGGGAGAATATATGCCTATCTTCGAAGATGAAAAGGGCACCTACATTATGAACTCAAAGGATCTATGCATGATAGAATACATACCTGAGCTTATAGGGTCAGGTATCAACAGTTTAAAAATCGAAGGCAGAATGAAAACAACTTATTATGTAGCAACCATTATAAGAGCCTATCGTATTGCCCTAGACCACTATTACAACAATCCAACCAATTGGAGCTTTCAGCCGGAGTGGTTAGAAGAGATAAAAAAGGCCAGTCATCGAGACTTTACTACAGGCTTTTATCTTGATAAACCAGATCATAAGGAGCATATCTATGGAGATCAATCCTATGTAAGAGGCTATAGCTTTATTGGTATTGTAAAGGAATATGATGAAGAAACAAAGATAGCAACCATAGAACAAAGAAATCGCTTTTTCTCAGGAGAGGATATTGAAATTATCGGTCCTAACGAAAAAGTAATTAGAATGTTTATTGAAAAAATGTGGGACGAAGAGGATAATGAAATAAGTGTAGCACCCCATCCAAAACAAACTGTAAAATTTGTTATTGACGAAAAGATAGAGCCTTATTATATTCTTAGAAAAGAAAGGAAGGATGAGGAAATTGGATAGACCGATTCTTATAGGTATTAGTGGGGGGACGGGATCGGGTAAGAGTACTGTTGCCAGCGCTATTTTTAAAAGCCAGTCAGAAAAAAATATTGCAATTATACAGCAAGATTCCTATTATAAAGATCAAACTCATCTGTCCTTTGAAGAAAGAATTAAAACAAATTATGATCATCCTTTGGCATTTGATACAGATCTGTTAATAGAACATCTAAATATGCTACTACAAAACAGACGTATTTTCAAACCAATTTATGATTTTGAAAGACATACAAGAAAAAAAGAAACAGAACCTGTTGAGCCAAAGGATATCATCATCCTAGAAGGCATTATGCTTTTTGATGATTTTGCATTGAGAAACATGTTAGACATTAAGATATTCGTAGACACAGATGCCGATGTTAGAATCATACGAAGAATTGTTAGGGATATCAATGAAAGAGGTAGAACCTTAGATTCAGTAATCGAACAATATCTAACAACTGTTAGACCTGCTCATTTGCAATTTGTTGAACCCAATAAAAAATATGCTGATATTATTATTCCTGAAGGTGGATTTAATCAAGTTGCAATAGATATTATGGTAGCAAAAATCCAATCAATTATAGATGGAAAAAGCAAAAGTAAATAGTCAGTTTAATCTTCTGTATATTTGGTGATAATAAGAAAGTATTCCTTATAAAAGATTTAAAAGGTAACTTTCTTGAAACCAATAACGACAATTATAACTTAATTAGTAATTACATAAAGTTTATAATTTCCTATTGGTTATAAGAAAGTATTCCTTATAAAAGATTCAAAAGGTAACTTTCTAAACCAATCATGTACAGGAGAGTTTTTTCATGAGAAAAAATATTAAGGACAAGAAAACGAATGTTAACATAAAAAGATTATTGTTTATCGGTGTATCCTCCACAGTCATTATTTTTCTATTAATTTTTAGATTGTTCTATATACAAGTTATTCAACATGATCTCTATACAAGGGAAGTAAATAAACAAAGACAAATAAATATACCTATCAATAGCGGCAGGGGCATAGTTCTAGATCGAAACAACATACCTTTGACGGATCGAAAAGAAGTAAACATAGCCATCATTTTTCCGCAATTATTTATTATAGATGAAGAAAATCTAAACTATTTAATGGAGATTACCCATAAAGATCAAGAAGAGCTGATCCAGAGGATTAGTAGCTCAAATTATCCTATTGAAATACCTATAGGAGAAGAAATGAATTGGGAGGATAGAAGAGTCTTAACAACTAGAGGGTTATTTATTATCGGTAAAAGACAACGATACGAAGATTATCCTCTTTTAAGCCATGTAGTAGGTTATATTAATCAAGTCGATAAAAAAGGGATGGCAGGGATTGAAAAAGCATTAGATCACATTCTAATGGGAAATCCTACAGAAATTCTAGCAGCAACATTAGATGGTAGAAAACGACTTTTACCAGGGGAAGGATATTCTGTAGTGAACTCCCCAATAAATCAAAAAGACGTAAGATTAACGATAGATTATTACTTACAGAAAACTGCAGAAGAAGTGATGGATAGACAAAAGAGAGATGGAGCTATAGTAATATCGGATGTGGAAACAGGAGATATTTTAGCCCTAGTAAGCAGACCCAATTATAATCCCAATACAATTGCTCAGCATATCAAAAGCAGTGGAGATGAGTTATATAATAAAGCAATACAAATGACTTTCCCACCAGGTTCAATTTTTAAAATCATAGTAGCTGCTGAAGCTATTGAAAGAGGAATTGTTGATTTTGATGACACTTTCTATTGCAATGGTTCAGAAATTATCGGTAATGTTGAGATAGGATGCAACTCCCATAAAAATGGAGGTAATGGAGACATCACTTTTAAAGAGGCTTTTGCAGAGTCCTGTAATTCTACATTTATTCAAATAGGCCAAAAACTTGGAGCTAACAGCATTATAGAAATGGCAGAAAAACTTGGATTAAATGACAAAGTAGGAATAGGTCTGCAGGAGGAAGAGACGGGAAACCTCCCAAGCGGAGAAGATTTATTGGGACCAGCCATTGGAAATATATCTATAGGTCAAGGAAATATAGAAGTGACACCTCTGCAAATCAATCAATTAACGCAAATTATTGCGAATAAAGGCATAAAGAATCAATTGCATTTGCTTAAGGATGTTCTAGATAATTATAATATAGTTGAAACCTTTGATGTAGAAGAACAATCAAGAGTTTTATCACAAAAGACGGCTATAAAGCTACAACAATTGATGGAATCAGTTATGACGGAAGGTACCGGAAGAAATACAGGAGACCTTACTGCTGTTACTGCGGGTAAGACCGGCTCCGCCCAATCCTCTAAAAGAGGAGAAACTGTGGTACATGCATGGTTTACAGGATATTATCCTAACAAAGAGCCTAAGTATTCAATAACTATATTCATACAAGAAGGTGGTTCTGGTGGAGGGGTGGCAGTGCCTATCTTCAAAGAAATATTAGAAAACATCATAGATTTAGGATACTAAAGGAGTCTTTTAAAGACTCTTTTTGTGTGACAGGTAGTTCGTAGTTAAAGCAGTTGGCGAACTATTTCAACGAGCCTTAAGACTCTAGCGAGTAACATGCCCTTCTATGCCAATAATATAAAGATAATCGATATTGCCATCCAATACTCACCAGTTTTTTGTATTGTTTTTAGAGCAGAATAAATAGACCATTGCAACGATTTAAGGTTGCAATGGTCTATTTATTCTGCAATAGTTTTATTGTACTTTTTTTGTAAAATTTAATTTCTCTTCCAGTAAATTTTTATTGCTTAGTATACGATTGTCTTCTGGTCGGTATTTTCTGGCTTGTTCATTATGTTCATAAGATTTCTGATAATCACCTAAATTATAGTAACAAACACACAATTGTAAATGGGGGTACCAGGTATAATAAGCAGGATAAATAAAGCTCCATTGTTCTGGATTAGGAACCTGCTGTGTTGCTAATTCATACCAAAAGGCAGCGGTTTTGTAGTTCTTCTGGCGTTGGAAGTTATAGCCGATACGACTGCACGCTTCTGCTCTAGGAGGGAAAAATTGAAAGGATTGAAATAATGAAGATAATTCATTATCCAAGTCACCGAGATATCGATAGCAGTCAGCTTTAAAGATGCATGCATATATCTTATCTTCTATCCAACCTTCCTTAATAGAAATATTCTTATTATAGCTTTCGATGGCCTCTTCATAGCGACTATTTTCTCTTAGTTCATTACCATAATAAAAGTAATCTCTTGGAGTGAAGATATCTCCTCGTGCAATTTTTTTTTCATAAATTGATACTGTGCGGCCAACAGCATGACGAATTTTCCTGTGGGTAATAGCAATATCTGAATTAATGATTTTTCCTTGAACTTCTAGATATTGATGACAATCACCTTTCCATCTATAATTCTTTGCTCTTTTTACTAGCCGATTACGACGATATCTTAATGTAACATTATCATATGCATCAGTACCAGCATCATAATACATGGATACCGAATCTACTGTGGTGTCAAGGGTTGCTTTCAATTCTTTCAGTTTCACACGGCTTTCTTCTAATATAACATCGTCTGCATCTAAGTATAAAATGTAATCTTTCGTAGCATATTTAAAAGATTCATTTCTAGCAGCCGCAAAATTATCAATCCACTCAAAATAAAAGATACGATCTGTGTATTGTTCAGCAATTTCTACAGTCCGATCCGTTGAGCCTGTATCTACAATATTAATTTCATCAACGATATCTTTAACTGTGTCTAGACAACGGGCAAGTGTCTCTTCTTCGTTCTTTACAATCATGCACAAGCTAATAGTAGGCATCTCATCATTCCTTTCTATATTTTGGAAAAAACAGATGATAATATGTGGGATGCCTACCTTACGGAAGGCATCCCAAGTTAGTATAGATTTAATTTAAAACTACTTATGGTCCAGTAGGTCCTGTTGCTCCAGTAGCACCTGTTGCACCTGTTGCACCTGTTGCACCTGTTGCACCTGTTGCTCCAGTGGCTCCAGTTGCACCAGTCGCTCCAGTTGCTCCTGTGGCTCCAGTAGCTCCAGTAGCTCCTGTTGCACCAGTAGCACCAGTAGCACCTGTGGCTCCAGTGGCGCCTGTTGCTCCGGTGGCTCCAGTGGCTCCAGTAGCTCCAGTTGCTCCAGTAGCTCCAGTAGCGCCTGTTGCTCCAGTAGCACCTGTGGCTCCAGTAGCTCCAGTAGCGCCAGTAGCGCCAGTAGGTCCTGTTGCACCTGTGGCTCCAGTAGCTCCAGTAGCGCCAGTAGGTCCTGTTGCTCCAGTGGCTCCAGTAGCGCCTGTTGCGCCTGTTGCTCCAGTAGCACCTGTTGCACCTGTTGCACCTGTTGCACCTGTTGCACCTGTTGCTCCAGTGGCTCCAGTAGCTCCAGTAGCTCCAGTAGCTCCGGTTGCTCCAGTGGCTCCGGTTGCACCAGTAGCTCCTGTGGCTCCAGTAGCTCCAGTAGCGCCTGTTGCACCAGTGGCTCCAGTAGCTCCAGTAGCGCCTGTTGCACCAGTAGCTCCAGTGGCTCCAGTAGCACCTGTTGCGCCTGTTGCGCCAGTAGGTCCTGTTGCGCCAGTAGCTCCGGTTGCTCCAGTAGCGCCTGTGGCTCCAGTAGCACCTGTTGCTCCAGTAGCACCTGTTGCTCCAGTAGCACCTGTTGCACCTGTTGCTCCAGTAGCGCCTGTTGCACCAGTAGCGCCTGTTGCACCAGTGGCTCCAGTAGCTCCAGTAGCGCCTGTTGCACCTGTTGCTCCTGTTGCTCCAGTGGCTCCAGTTGCTCCAGTAGCTCCAGTAGCTCCAGTGGCTCCGGTTGCTCCAGTGGCTCCAGTAGCACCTGTGGCTCCAGTAGCACCTGTTGCACCAGTAGCGCCAGTAGCTCCAGTGGCTCCAGTAGCACCAGTAGCTCCAGTAGCGCCTGTTGCACCTGTTGCACCTGTGGCTCCTGTTGCTCCAGTAGCACCTGTTGCTCCGGTGGCTCCAGTGGCTCCAGTAGCTCCAGTGGCTCCAGTAGCGCCTGTTGCACCTGTTGCACCTGTTGCTCCAGTGGCTCCAGTAGCGCCTGTTGCTCCAGTTGCTCCAGTGGCTCCAGTAGCTCCAGTAGCACCTGTTGCACCTGTTGCACCTGTTGCTCCAGTAGCTCCAGTGGCTCCAGTAGCACCTGTTGCACCTGTGGCTCCAGTAGCTCCAGTAGCTCCAGTAGCGCCTGTTGCGCCTGTTGCTCCAGTAGCACCTGTTGCACCTGTTGCACCTGTTGCACCTGTTGCTCCAGTGGCTCCAGTTGCTCCAGTGGCTCCAGTAGCGCCTGTTGCTCCAGTAGCACCTGTTGCACCTGTTGCACCTGTTGCTCCAGTAGCACCTGTTGCTCCAGTAGCTCCAGTGGCTCCAGTAGCACCTGTTGCGCCTGTTGCGCCAGTAGGTCCTGTTGCGCCAGTAGCTCCGGTTGCTCCAGTAGCGCCTGTGGCTCCAGTAGCGCCTGTTGCTCCAGTGGCTCCAGTAGCTCCAGTGGCTCCAGTAGCTCCAGTAGCGCCTGTTGCGCCTGTGGCTCCAGTAGCGCCTGTTGCTCCAGTAGCGCCTGTTGCACCAGTAGCACCTGTGGCTCCAGTAGCTCCAGTAGCGCCTGTTGCACCTGTTGCTCCAGTAGCACCTGTTGCTCCGGTGGCTCCAGTTGCTCCAGTAGGTCCTGTGGCTCCAGTAGGTCCTATTCCATCAGCTTCTATTGTTAATAATGATACATCATCTACAACTATATCAGCACTGCCTGCTCCAGGTAGTTTATTAATTAATACAAGTGCTTGAGTTGCTCCAGGAGGTACTGGTTCAGTAGTTTGATATATTTCTATCCAGTTATTTTCATTAACATTTGGAAGACGGTCTGATGGAATGCTTACAATAAGTCCGTTTTCAAGAAAGTTAAAATCAGCGTCAAAATATCCGATAGAGATTGATACTAACGGACTGGGGGCTATTCCAATTTTAGCTAGAGACGCAAGAAACTCGAATCTTTCCCCAGGATTTACAGGAACGAATTGAAAAATAAATGCATTAACGGTTCCACCTGCAAATTGTGCAGCAAAAAAACCGGAATGGCTAAATTCTCCTGTTAACATTACATTGAATGCAGTCCATGGTTCAAGACCGAACTCAAAACCGCCATTAACGATTAGCTCGTTAAAAGACATTTTTTTCACCCCTTTATTCTCGTAGTCTTTTTCATTCTCGTGTAAGATAGGAAAGTTACTTTTTCCTACAAACACTATATGTCTGAATTGATGATTTGTTACCTCCTTGGTATGAGGCAGAGAAAGTATTATTTGCATCTCTATGAATAAATCTAAATTTAGTAAAAAGAAACTGATAAGATAAGAAAGAAAAGGAGAATTTTGATATTAAAATAAATGAGAGTTTATTTAACATATTAATAAGGGCAGATTGTAATTGTTTTGGATAACATTGGGAAATGGGAAAACTTAATTTAAATTTACTCCTGGTATTATTGTTTGACGGAGATGGAGTTATTGACCCAATAGGAGCTTCTAGAGCTACGGGGCTAACCTGAGAACAATTAGCAGTAATAAAATGTAAATTATGAGAGATGCTTCTCATGGAGAAGGCATCCCTATTTTTCACACACAGCAATCATAGTATACGCTGTTTCTTTCATTCCTTCTTCTACTTGAAAATTACTCACAGAGTAATATTTAACATTATTAAAATATTTTTTGATGATCTCATTAAATTCATTAAATTCATATTCTTTTACATGAAATGGATTATTAATATGTTTCCTTGTCTCTTTATTAGGTGTAGATATTATAAATTTACCAGACTTTTTAATAACTCTATATCCTTCCTCAATATGTTTTATTACTAGATCAATTGGTAGATGTTCAAAAACTTCATAAGAGACATATATATCAAATTCATTATCACTATAGGGTAGTGTTGTAACATTTCCATTTACCCAGTTGATATTTTCATGTCTGTAAGCTTCTTTAGCAAACGCAATATTGTCTTCTGCAATATCTAAAGCATCTACGTGTTTGCATATTTTCGAAAAGTAAGCTGCACCATAACCAAACCCGCAAGGTGCTTCAAGTACTTTGTGACTTTTATTCATAAAACCTGCCGCAAAAGTATATCTTTCAACTATTCTTAAATATCCTAATAATGGCATATACTGGGATGCAGGTATACCTCTCTCCCAAACATAAGCTAGAGAATTTTTTCTTACATCTTCAATAATATCTTGATCGAAAATAAATCCTGCTATATTATTTGTAAATTTTGGATCATAACTTAATATTTTTTTTGCAAAATCTATAATTTGTTCTGAATTTTTACTTCTTCGCATTTGATCAGGTAAAATAAATCTATTATTCAATAGATCGTACCAAATATTAGTGCATATCAACTTTGAGTTTTGATTTTTTAAAATGAATTCAATCACTTCATAATTGCTATCCACTATTTTTTCTCTTTTACCTATAATCACTTGAGCTGTATTAAAGTTATAATTATCAAAATCACAATGATTATATGGGATAAACTCATTCATTTTTTTTTGAATATAATCTAAAGATAAATTGCCATCTTTTTCTAAAAGATATAGATGTTCATTAATTTTATTAAACAGATTATGGCGTGCTATATTACTTTGATTTAGATTTTCATTAATTACTCTAATAGTATCTTTTATATTATCTATATCTAATATTTCTTTTAAGTTAAAACTGGTATTTTGTTCTTTTTCTTTTTTCTGTATGATCAATAATTTTTCAGATAAGCCAAAATTGCTTTGATATAGTAATTGTTTTTCTTTATATAATAGATACTCACCAATTAATTGTTTTTCATCATTGCTAAATATATTATTTGAAAACACATAGCGAATTAAATTAAATGCTTCAAGAGCATAGCTTCCCTTGCTACCAATAACTCCTCTATCAAATGGATAATTCATAAAATATGCAACTGGAAGCATCTCTATCAATTCTAAATTATTATCTTCTAGAACCTTTTTTACATATTCTTTATCTCGTATTATAACATGTGGCGCTTCACTTTTAGTATTAATGACACTTATGGGTTCAAGCAAGATACAAATTCCATTATCTTTTAAATGTTTTGATATATTTATTATTGTTTTTTTATAATTATCTTCGTTAGTAATATGAAGTAATACAGCTGCGGCAAAAATTAAATCATATTTTTCTTCATAATTATGACCGTCAGAAATATCACCTTGCTTAAAATGATAGTTTTTATATTTATTGCTTAATTCACATACAGCTTTTTCAACTATATCTATGGCATAATATTCCTTGACACTTTTATTATGAAAGTAGTCAGTAAAAATCCCTATTCCTGGACCTAACTCTAAAACCTTTTTATTGCTTATGTTATCAAATGCTTTGTTTATCACGCCATCTAACATATCTATTCTATTTTGGTAGAGAATTTTATTGTAGATTTCTCCTAATCCTAGATAGCCTACTCCTTCAATATTAAATCTTGAATGAAGCCTTTGATTCCAATATTCTTGATAATTAAATTCCTTAATCATTTTATCCTTAGTTATCAATTCATTTATCATAGTTTTTATTGCTTTTAGTTGCTTTATTAATGAATAATTATCTTCTATATATTTCCTATATTCCCTAGCATCGTAACTTTTTTCAGTTATCATTTTCACAGCCTCGTCTATTGTATTCCATAAATATTTTTTTGGATAAATTCCTTTTGCTCCAGCAAAATTATGAAGGATTGGTTTTATTCCTTTTGCTATGGCTTGCATTACGCTCATATTTTGTGATTCCAATACACTAGTACACACGATATAATTTTTGTCTTCAAGCCACTTATCTAGATCTTGTTGCCATCCTTCAAAGAAAAAATTATTCTCAAGTCCAAATTCTTTAGTCATCTGTTGAAAATACAAAGAATCTCTAAGATCTTGAAACTGACCTGCAATATAAAATTTATATCTATTATCTCTATCGTATATAGCTTTAAATGTGTGCAATAGAAGCATTGGTCCCTTTTTATAGTTGATATATCCAACGTAAGCTACTTTAAATCCATGATTTCTTTCTTTAAAGACCCATTTGTTAATATTTACTCCATTAGGTATGATAATTGTTTTTTCTTTATTAATTTTATATTTTTCTATAACAAATTTTTGGATGTGTTCTGCTACGAAGATTAGCTTATCTACGCTATTCCAATTAACTTGAGATGGATAGTTTGAAAAAGCTTCGTAACTATGCAATCTACATATGATTTTCCTTTCTTTTGCTAGTGCCAACTTACTTCCATAAATAATAAGCCCCTCACACCATTCAAACCAACAAATATCTGCCCAATCCATCCACTTATCGATAAGTCCCAAATCTTCATTTGTCTTAATTATTATTTTATTAGTTTCATATTCTTTTGCTAAGTCATTAATAATATCATCTAAAAAAGCTTCTCCACCTCGTCTAACGAAAAATGCTATTCTATTTCTTTTTTCTTCAGGCTTGGCATTTTCTATTAACTTGTCGCCTTTTATGTTAAGTGTGCTTTGAAGTGCTTTAGCTGTTTGATTTTCTTGCATATTATTCACATCCATTCTATAAAAAGTATGTTTTTTGCATATTTTCAACTCAATCTAATCTATCTACATACTATATATATGTTTGTAGAATTAATTTAGAGAAAGGACTATGAAAAATTCTATTTTTAATCTTAAAAAAGTTTCCTTAATAATTTAAGGTCAACCCTAAACTTTGTAAAGCAAAAATTCACCCTTAACATATACCTTTCATAATATATGGATAGAAAGAATGAAATTCAATAGAAAAGAAGGAGAGGACACAATGTTTAATTACTTTGTTCATGAATCATCATTTATAGATCAGCCTTGCAAAATTGGCGAAAACACAAAGATTTGGCATTTTTCTCATATAATGAGCAATGTAAAAATTGGTAAGAACTGTATTATTGCTCAGAATGTATTTATTGCTCCAGGTGTTATTCTAGGAGATTCTGTTAAAGTTCAAAATAATGTATCAATATATGCTGGTGTAATTTGTGAAGATGAGGTATTTCTTGGACCTTCAATGGTATTTACCAATGTAATTAATCCAAGGAGTTTTATCGAAAGAAAGGATGAATATAGAGAAACTTTAGTTAAAAGAGGTGCATCTATTGGAGCAAATGCCACCATCGTCTGTGGAAACACCATCGGTAGATATGCATTTATTGGGGCTGGCTCAGTAGTGACTAAGGATATACCAGATTTTAGTTTTGTATATGGAGTGCCAGCAAAACAAATGGGATGGGTTTGCAGATGTTCAGAAAAATTAGTATTTAAAAATAGATTTGCAAAATGTGCTTCTTGCGGATATGAATATGAAATGACGGAGGACAATATCGTTAAGGAAATAGGGAGGTGCTAATGGTGCGTATTGGTCTTGTTGGTTGTGGTAGAATTTCTAAAAATCATTTCACGGCTATCAGAAAGCTACAGGATGTTAAGATAGTTGGATGCTGTGATATCATTGGGGAACGAGCAAAAGAGGCTGCAAAAACCTACAACATCCCCTATTGGACCACCAATTATGAAGACTTATTAAAACGAGAAGACATTGATTTAATCAGTATTTGTACTCCTTCGGGATTACACCCAGAACATGGAATAATGGCAGCCAATCATGGAAAGCATGTTTTAACCGAAAAGCCTATGGCAGTCAGATTAGCCGATGCAGATAAACTAATAAAGGCATGTGATCAGAACAATGTTCTCCTCTTTGTTGTATTACAGAATCGTTTGAATCCTTCAATTCAGATGGTAAAGAAGGCTATTGACAGTGGACGTTTTGGGAAGCTTTTTATGATCGTAGCTAATGTTTTTTGGTCACGCCCTCAAGAATATTATGATTTAGCAGAATGGAGGGGAACTTGGGATTTGGATGGAGGTGCATTTTGTAATCAAGCTTCCCATTATGTAGATCTTGTTCAATGGTTTGGTGGACCAGTGGCATCTGTAATGGCACAGACAGACACATTAGCAAGAAAAATAGAAGCTGAGGATACCGGCTCGGCTATTATCAAATTTCATTCTGGTTGCATTGCTACAATTAATGTTTCAATGTTAACGTATCCTAGGAATCTTGAAGGTTCCATCACAATTATTGGAGAAAAAGGGACAGCTCGTGTTGGGGGAATTGCAGCTAATGAAATTTTACATTGGGAATTTAGTGATACTGTCGATGCTGATGCAATAGTCAATGAATTTTCTACTCATCCTGATTCTGTTTATGGTTTTGGACATGATGCGTATTATCAAAGCGTTATTCATTCTGTTATTAAAGAAGAAAAACCTTTAATTGATGGTGATGCTGGCAGAAAATCTCTAGAATTGATTGAGTCCATCTATGTATCCAGTAGAAAACAGAAAGTAGTTATCTTATAACACTTTATCATGGTAAAAATCATAAAATACAATATAGTATAGGTTTGTTTTTTTATCGGGAGCTACCTTTTTAAAGAGGAGAGAAAATATATGAAGGCTTACAAAATTCTATTCCTAGATCACCGTACCTATTGTATAAATAGTCTAGGAGATTCATTAGCCCAAATGGGTCATAAAATAATGTACCAGCCATCATGGGTACCTAAAGAAGTAGAGAGTGGGATTGCCTATTTTAAACCTGATATTCTAATTACTGTAGGCTATAACCGCAGGCTTTTTTCTCTGTTTGCTGATAGAATAGCTGGGTTATGTAAGAAATACGGACTTTTCCATCTATACTGGGCTACAGAAGATCTAATTAACCATAAAGATTGGTCACTTCCATATGTTCAACGTACTAGGCCAGATCTAGTGTGGAGCATTCACCCAGGTTGTATTAAGAAATACGAGAAACTAGGTATTCCCGCTAGTTATTTGAACTTTGGGTTTAATCCACGAATGTTTCCTAAAAAGAAAAGGGGCGCAAAAGAAATATATGATATTTCTTTTGTCGGCTCCGCACATCTTTTTAAAAAAACTTATCGTTATGATAGTCTTCAGCACCTACTATTTCCCTTGATAGAAATAGGGCAAAAGGTTCATATTTGGGGTTCGGATTGGCAAAAAAATGAAGCACTCATAGCAAAAGAGTTTGGAAAAACTGTCCCTCGTGATTGGTTGCAAGGATATCTTTTGTATGGAAAGTCTGGTTCTGTTTATTGCTCATCAAAAATTGTTTTAGGTGTGCAAAATGCTGTAGATCAGGTGTCACAGCGTACTTTTGAAATATTAGGATCAGGGGCATTTATGATTACCAGTAGAACCCAGGAAATTACAGAAATGTTTGAAGATAAAAAAGAGCTTGTTCTTACCAGTTCACCTGAAGAAACCATTGAACTGGTGCGATATTATCTCAATCGACCGGAATTAAGATATAAAATAGGGGCTAATGCTCATAGGAAAGTAATAGAAAATTACACTTATCGTCAACATATTACTAAAATTTGGCCAAAGGCAGAGTTCTTAATAAAATTAAAATGGAGAAAGGGTTTACAAAGGAGGGGAGTATTATGATTTTGGGAAGGGTATTGGTTACTGGTGGTGCAGGTTTTATAGGCTCCCAACTTATCAGGAAAATTTTGCCCATAAGTCAACATATTTATGTGATTGATAATTTATCAACTGGACGGAGAGAGGCGATACCCAACTCTCCAAAAATCACCTTTATTGAAGAAGATATAACCAATAAAAAAGTATTACAAAGTATTATGCCAAAGGTGGAATATGTTTTTCATTTAGCCTGTTCTAATATTATAAAGTCTGTTAATGACCTAGATTTAGATTTTCATACAAATTTATTTGGTGGATTTTTGATGCTCCAAAGTGCATATAGCCATTGCTCCAATTTAAAACGGTTTGTGTATACTTCTACGGCTTCTGTCTATGGTGATGCAGCTATTCTTCCCACATCAGAAAGCTATTATAATATTGAATTGCCTTATGCAGCAAGTAAGTTTTCTACTGAGCATTATTGTAGTGTCTATTATCATATGTATCAACTACCTGTTTCAGTGCTACGTTTATCAAATGTTTTTGGGTCAGGTCAAACTACCTCGAATCCATACTGTGGAGTAGTTGCTAAGTTTTTTGAAGCTGTTAGGAAAAATCAGCCTCTTATCATTTATGGGGATGGAGAGCAAACACGGGACTTCACTTTTATAGAAGATGTATTAGAAGCATTTTTGCTTGTAGCTATGGAGGAAAGAGCCATCGGTCAGGTATATAATATAGGAACAAGAGTAGAAACATCCATTTTAAAGTTGGCAAAGGAAGTTAAGAAAATCACTGAATCTCCAAAAAGCTTAATAGAATTTAAACAGAAACGACCAGTTGATATAGTAAGAAGACGAAATATAGATTCTTCAAAACTTCAAAGAGAACTACAGTGGAAGATTAAATATTCCCTTTCTGAAGGACTAGAAAAGACTTTTCAATGGTTGAAGGAGGAAGAAGGACTATGAAAATTTTTCACGGCATTGTTGAGATAGCTGGACAAATGGGGATTCTATGTGGTGGTTTAAAGAGAAAAGGAAACATAGCTGGTGCATATAATACCTTTCATTCCTATTTAGGATATCAGGATCACCTTATTAACACAAATGTCAATGAGTTACGAAAGACATTTAAGCATATTCTCAATTTTTATGATTTATTCCATTATCATTATAACACCAGTATAGAAGACCAATTTAGAGATTTACAAAAAATTAAAAAGAAAGGTAAAAAAGCAATCATGCATCACTGGGGAAATGATGTTCGCTTTCATGATATGGCCAGGGTAAATAATCCCTATGTGTATACAGGAGATTCACCACCTAATAAAGTGATTCATCGGAAGCTTTCAATCATCTCCAAATATGTCTCTGAAGCCATTGTCCAAGATTATGAGGTACTGCCCTATGTAGAGAAATATTATCAAAAGGTGCATATTTTACCATTAGCAATTGACCTGCGTAAATTTTCACCGTCGTACCCGGATATAACAAAAAAACGGCCTCTTATTTTACACGCACCTACGAATCCAGATTTTAAGGGGACTGTTTTTATAGAAAAGGCAATCGAAGAATTAAGAGCTACACACAGCTTTGACTATAGACGGATAGAAAAAATGAGCAATGCGGAAGTAGTTAAGCTCTATAAAGAAGCAGATATCATTGTGGATCAAGTCCGATGCGGCTCCTATGGTCTTTTAAGTGTAGAGTGTATGGCTCTGGGAAAACCAGTAATCACTTTTATACGTCCCGACGTGGCAAAGAGGTTTTCTCCTGAATTACCTATCGTGAATGGAAACCCGGACAATGTGAAGGAAAAAATAAAAATGTTATTAGAAAATCCTGGTGCAAGAGAGAATTTAGGGATTAGAGGGAGAAAGTATGTCGAGAAGGTTCACGAAAGAAGTGTCGTGGTAGATAAATTATTATCCATCTATTCTAAGCTAGACTAAAAAGGAGGTACTCAAAACAACTCCAGTACTAAGATAGGAGTTGTTTTGAGTAAGAGACTGATTTAATAAGGCATTTGTGGATAAGAAACCTTTGCATATATTCCTTTGATGAAGCTGTAGAGTCTAATATAATCCACCACTTTTTTTTCGCATACTTCTTTCAAATTCTGATTAGGGAAGTGATATACCAATAAACAGTCTCTCATGTAGTTATTGTACTGAGGTAGCCCTAAATTCAAATAGTCAATTAGATGTTTGTCATTAAAAATATTTCCTTTTCCATAGTAGATTTGCATGCCAGTATGATAAAATTTGGCAAAAGATGCAGTATGATTAATCCATTGGTAATCATAACTTGTGTTTCCATAGTAATTAGAGTTGAGACATGTTGCATTGAAGCCTAAATTTTTCCACTCTGTAACGTTATTGGTTCCATGATTAGGCAGCCACATGGTCAATAGGTTCTGCTGGTGGATATATTTATTAATATTTTTTACTAAGGAAGTATCTTGGTGGTTGATGGCATCCCTTTGCCACATAAAACCTCTAAAGATAAGTGTAGCGTGTAAATGAATTTCTTTTTTCCAACGCTCAAGAAAACTTTCAATCCACCATTTTAATGACCGGAATCTATCATTTTCTTGTTCAAAATTTAAACTATGGTTATTGATTATGCCAAAGTTATTCTGCAAGGGAAGGGGGTAGGGTAATGCTACCCAAATATCAAGCTGCCACTTACTTAGTGCAGCTGCATGAAAGTTAACATTTTTTTCGAAAAGATTATCAATAGCTAATTGCCAATCTACTTTATCAGCTAAGTCTCCAAAAGTGGCATATAGTGGATAGATATAGCGGTTTTCTCTTGTACTAATAGGGTTAAAAATGAACCCTCCAAACATGGTGTCAATGCTTTTTCCTTGTAAAATATAAGAAATATATGGTTCCAATTCTAGGGCAGTCCAATTCATGATTTTTTTGTCTGTCAAATCTCCACAAGGAAGCACAGCTAGATGATTTTTAATATTAAGTTGTTTAGCAGATAAATAATTAAGGTTCATAAAAATTCCTCCTCACAAGTTTTCTCTATACAGAATATGTAATAATAGAAAAAATGTTATGAGTAAGTATTCGAAGGAAGTTTAAGGAGGCGATAATCATGCAGATTGTTCATGCACCAACAGAAATTGCAGGTCAGATGGGCATTCTCTGTGAAGGGTTGCGGGCAAAGGGGCATTATTCAAGCGGCTATAATTGGTTTCATAGTTATCTAAAATACAGAGGCAGAATTATGAATACAGATGCTTATGAACTATCTAAACTTATTAATACTTTAGATAAATATAGTGATATAATACATTTTCACAATGGGAATACATTTTTCCGTCAATATCTAGATCTTTCTTATCTTCATGAGGCAGGAAAAAAAATAGTGATGCATCATTGGGGGAACGATGTTCGAAGCATGGCTAAGGTAAGGCAGCTTAACCCTTATGCTTTACCCAGTAGTTACTTGAGTGATGAAGAAATACACAATAACCTATCCATGTTATCAAAATATATCGATACGGCTATTGTTCAGGACTATGAAGTATATCCTTATGTAAAAGACTATTATAAAACTGTTCATGTGCTGCCTTTAGCATGTAAGATAAACGATTTACCAGTAAGCTATCCTGATATTAGCAAGAAAATATATAAAGTAATTCATGCTCCCACAAACCGAAGTTTTAAAGGTTCAGTTTATGTGGAGGCAGCGATCCACAAATTAAAACAAAACACTGAATTCATCTATCAAGCTATAGAAAATATGAGTCATGAAGAAGCCCTCCAGGCGTACAGGGAAGCAGATATTGTCATAGATCAGCTGATGTGTGGAAGCTATGGCATGCTTAGTGTAGAAGCCATGGCAATGGGTAAGGTGGTTATTGCTTTTATAAGAGAAGATGTAAGAAAAAATTTTCCTGTAGATTTACCTATAGTCAATTCAAAACCTGAAACAGTTTACGAAGTATTATCTGGACTTATCAATAATCCCAGTAGTTTAGCCCAAATAGGTCGTGCAAGTCGTGAGTATGTATTGAAGTATCATGAAATGGGTGTTGTGACAGATCAATTATGCAAGATATATCAACAACTTTAAAAGTTAGGAGGGATAGCCAATGTCATTTACTAACCCTAAAGTAGTGCATGTACCTTTGGAAATTGCTGGTCAAGTGGGGCTAATCTGTGAGTTTTTGAGAGAAGCAGGTTATAAGGCCTTTGGATTTAATTATTTCGATAACTATTTGAAATATGAAAGCATTTTTCAAACAGAAGCATATGAATTAATTAAAGTTCTCGAAAAATTTATTGACCATTATGATATATTTCACTTTCATAACGGTTATTCAGTAATGGAAGATTATAGAGATATTTGTATGATTAAAAAAGCTGGTAAAAAAATGATTATGCATCATCGTGGTAATGATGTTCGTTTTGAAACCCTTGCAAGGAAAGGTAAAAATTATATAAATCCCTATGTAAATACTGCAAACTATTTAAGCGATGAAGTAATTTCTCGGAATTTAAAATTTTTTGCTGAAACCATGGATGCTGCTATTGTTCAAGATTACGAATTGTATCAATATGTAATTGATTATTATCAAGAAAGGGGAAAACCAGTTTACGTATTACCTCGTCTGATTAACAATAAAATAATTCAACCATTTTATCCGAAAACAGATGCTAAATCCCCCATTATTGTTCATGCTCCAACACACAGAGGATTTAAAGGGTCAGATATTATTGAAGCAACAATCAATCGATTAAAACAAGAAAAATCATTGGTATATATTAATATAGAAGGGAAAAGTCATAAAGAAGCGCTAAAATGTTATCAGCAAGCAGATATAGTTATTGATCAAATATTATGTGGTGCCTATGGGAATGTAAGTGTAGAAGCTATGGCTCTGGGTAAAGCTGTTATTTGTTATATACGCCCAGACCTGATGAAAATGTATCCTGATGATTTGCCAATTGTTTCTGCAAACCCAGATAATTTATACGATCAACTAAAAAAGCTGGTTGAAGATTCTGAGAAACGTCATGAAATTGGGAAAGAAGGAAGAAGGTATGTAGAAAAGTACCATGAGGGCTCTAAGGTAATTAAACAATTAATTTCAATTTATGAAAACTTATTAAGAGGTTAAGTCATTGTATTCACTAATTTATTGGTAAGTAGATTATTATTTATTTTTCTATAATGAGGATGGTGATTTGATTTGGTTTCTCTTGAGAAAAAAATGTTCCTCCTACCCAAAAGACTTTTTGTTGTAAAGAATAAATTATTTGTTTCTTTTAACATGGGCAACATTCCTCGTGACATGAGGGTAACTTCTACGATTCTTCATCTGCCACTTCTCAAATCTGTGACACCCATCAATGCGTATATGAAGGAGATTATAACAGCATGGAATGAGAAAGGGATAAAAGTAGGAAATTTTCCCACCTGTTCTACTGTAAAACAGATATTGAAATGCGCTCCAATGCAGAGAGAATTGGTAGTTGATATCACTCCTTTTGGGAAAAAGTGGATTTTAAGCCGTAAATATAATCATGGTATCTATATTGAATTAGAAAAAAAGAATATTAAGTACCTTGAAAATAATCCTCCTTTTCTAATCGTAGACACTGTTTAATTAAATCTTTATTTGGTCACATGTGTCTAAGTATAAATCTTAGTGGTAGCTTTAAATATATTTTTACTGAAACCAGCAGGAAAATAATATTCCTGCTCTCTTTTATTTTTGTTGCCAGTTTTAGTTTTGAGCTTTTATAACCCTAGACAGCAGAGCATAATATATTCTTCTAAATCCTATTTACATAGGAGAAATTTAGCTTAACATCTATAAAGCAATATGCACTACCGACGCACTTATGCATATACTAATGATAGGCAGATGCTCATATTAAAGTATTTGCACATTTGTGACCACTGACAATCAAAAGTAAAGTAGTATAAAATCCCATTTAAAATGAGTTAGAAAGTAGGTGCTAATATTGCGGATATTATTTCTTTCTATTATCGCAAAGTGCGGTGTGTTTACCCATGTACAAGAGCTAGCCTTATATATGCAAAAACGCGGCATACAACCTGTTATAGGCCTAATTCATAACACAAATACCATACGCATGTTTAGATTAACTAGAAAAGATATGGAGACTATGGAAGAATCCTTAAATGGTATAAATCATTTTTTTTATGAATCTGGTGAAGACTTATTGCAAAAAATTAAAAATATGGAAGTAGATTTGATACATGCTCATTCACCTATCGTCTTATCAGCTGCTATAAAAGCTTCTAAGAAACTAGATATTCCCTATGTGATGACCCTCCATGGCATATCAAACTGGAGTAAGCTTCATGGCCCTGCAATGGAGCAGGCAAAAGGTATTATTGCTATTGGACCAGAGGTGGCAAAGTCAGCAGGTATTGATTATCAGAAGAAAATTCGGATTATATTTAATGGAATTGATACAGAACGCTATAGACCCGGAAAAACTAAAACAACGAATCAACCTTTACGAATTATTTGGATGGGTAGAACCAATGGCCCAACTGCAAGTGGGGTTACCTACCTGGCGAGAGCAATCCGTATTCTCAAGAAAAAAGGTATTCCTGTTGAAGGAAAAGTTGTTGGGTATGCTTTAGGCGCCAATATCGGTGATATGGAAAGGTGTGGCTGGGTACATGACCCTTTGCCATATTTACAATGGAGTCATATCGTATTTGCTCGAGGCCGTGCATTGAGAGAGGCAATGGCCTGTGGGAATGTGGGATTTCTGATAGGTCAAGGCTATGGGGGTATGGTTAGAAGAAAATGGTTTGAAAACGGGAAAAACCCTGTGCTTAGCGGCTCTCTCAAACATGGATATGCTAAATTAGATGCTTTGGAGATTGTAAAGGATGTACTTAATTTTCATCATCGTCGCGTTCAACTGGAAGGAGCAAGAAAAATGGCAAGAAAAATTGCAGAGGATAACTTTGATATAAAAAGAATGGTGGAGGAGACCTGTTTAGTTTATGAAGAAGCTCTTCAGCTCTATACTTCCCCAAAAAATGTGTAAAAAATAAAATAGTAGAAAGTCTATCACCTGCTTACAGCTTCAATATTATCTATAAAGTAAAGATAATTATTGAAATTAAGAAAATTGATTAAGAATTTTAAAGCATGGGAGGTAAAGTAGATTGAGAAATAAAATAAGGCAATATGATATTTTAACCAAGGACCCCATAGTAGCACAACATTTACCTGAAACCAATTGGTACCATTACAAGACTCTTAGGAGTATGTTAAATAAATATTCAATGATATACTTAAAGCCAAACGATAGGAGTGGGGGAAATGGTGTTATACGTGTAAAACTTATAAATAATAACAGATATGCAATTTCCTTTGAAAAAACTACAAAAAAGGTAGATAAAATAAACCTAGTACCGTCTTTAAAACAAATAATGATTAATCCCCCAAAATATATCATTCAACAAGGAATAGATTTAGCAACTTATCATAATAATCCATTTGACATGAGGATTGTATTGCAAAAAGTATGGGGAGCCTGGCGTGTTACTTTAACTTCGGCTAAGGTAGCTAGTTGTCAAGATGCTATAGTAACTAATGTAGCAAAAGGAGCTAAAGACTATTTGCTACACAAGGTTTTGCAAGAATATGATCAAAAACAAGATTTCATGGTCACTTTCCGAGAAATAATTGATTTATCGCATCAAATAGCTAGTGTTTTAGGAAATAAATTACCTATAACAATTGTTGGGCTAGATATGGCTATAGATAAATATGGAAAGATATGGTTTATAGAATCAAATGAAAAACCTGAATGTGGAAGATGTAAGCTTGTGAATGATATTTTATCTGTGGAAAAATACGAACAAGCCAGAAACATAATAAAACGTAGTCAAAAAATGGTGAAATAAGTAATCTATATATATTATTCATACATTAGTATAGAGGATAATTAGAAAGGAATGAGTAATTTGCTACTACAGAACAATCAAATAAATATCCCCAGCTTTACTCTTGTTCGCCAAAACAGCATGCTAGAGAAAGAGCTTCTTGAGTGTTTTTTACAAGTTGTTAATCAAGGGATATTCATACTCAATGAAAACGTAAAAGTCTTAGAAGACAAGGTATCGAATTTTTGTCAAGCTAATTATGGGATTGGTGTGGCCAGTGGGAGTGATGCTCTAGATTTATCTTTAATAGCCTGTGGAATAGGCCATGGAGACGAAGTTATTACAACTCCATTCACTTTTTTTGCTACCGCTGCCGCCATCAGCAGAGTGGGTGCTAAGCCAGTTTTTGTTGACATAGACCCTAAAACTTGGAATATTGATGTGAACTTGATAGAAGAAAAAATAACTTCAAAAACTAAGGCAATTATTCCTGTTCATTTGTTCGGTTGCCCAGTTGAAATGGATGCAATTATGCAAATTGCTAAGAAAAATAATCTTAGAGTTATAGAAGATGCAGCTCAAGCTATAGGAGCTCAGTATTGTGGAGAAAAAGTAGGTTCTTTCGGAGATACTGGTTGCTTTAGTTTTTTCCCAACTAAAAATCTAGGTGCTTTTGGTGATGGAGGAATGATTGTTACAAAAGATTCTAAAATTGCTGAAAAAATAAAGCTATTGAGGATTCATGGAGCGAAAAACAAATACTGTCACGATGTGTTAGGATTTAATAGTAGACTAGATGAATTACAAGCATCTATCCTAAATCTTAAGTTTAAATATATTGAACTTTGGACTCAGAGGCGTCGGGAACTTGCTATACTATATAATAATCTATTTCAAGAACATATAAGGACTGACAGATTCTCCATAAAACTTCCTCAAGAACCAGACTACGCTTACCATGTATATCATCAATACACAATCCAAACCAAGCAACGTGACGAACTACAAAATCATTTGAAAAGCTACGGGATTGCCTCTACAGTCTACTATCCAATTCCGTTACATTTGCAAAAAGTATATTCTTCTCTAGGCCACCACCAGGGTGATTTTCCAGTGAGTGAAGATGCTTGTAATGAGGTATTATCTTTGCCGATGTTTCCGGAGTTGACTAATGAAGAAGTAGAAATTATTGTAGATGCTATCACAAGCTTTTTTACAAGATAATTAGATTTTCTTTTTAATCAGGATAATTTAATTCCAACTAATCTAGTATATAGTTATACCCTGCTAACAGTTTAGTTAACGGGGTATTCTATTGTTCTAAAGCTTTTGAATAAGCGACAAATATATAAAGGACATAGATTGACATCCCTAAATTACTTCAGTACATGCACATATATATATCATGAAACATATTATTTAAAGTGACCTATTATATAGGTTTTTAAGGGGGATGATATATATGTGGGTTTTCTTAGCAGAATTACTCTCTGGGATAGTAAAACCTTTTATATTTGGTGTATCCTATGTATCTAGTAATATTTCTTTTCCCCAACCTCTAACACCAGAAGAAGAGGAGCTGTATCTGGAACGTTTTGAAGAGGGGGATGAAGAAGCAAGAAATATCTTGGTGGAAAGAAACCTAAGATTAGTAGCACATATTGTCAAGAAGTACGGCAATATTGGTTCTGACGTAGATGACTTAATTTCTATTGGAACCATTGGATTAATTAAGGGAATTACTACCTTTGATAGGAGCAAAGGAACAAGGCTGGCTACCTACGCCGCAAGATGTATAGAAAATGCTATCCCTCGCCAACGGAAACATTATTCCATTTCCGTTGGCGGCATTTGCTTTTTTTCTGAATTTGCACCAAACATAACCATTTCTGCATTCTTCCCATCCCACACTATTTTCTCAACAATGCTCTTGATAAATGTTCTCTTGGCTTCAACGTCTATCATATCTATAGTATCATCAAAAGATGAAAGCATATCCTTCATCACATCAAGGCTACTATTTTGAGATTGGTTCTTTTCGAGAGATTCTCTTGATTTCAATAAACCTTCTTTCATTTTTGAGGTTTGCTGATCCAATTCTTCAATCTGCTTAATAATATATTTAGCTGCAGAGGATGTTTGTCCCTGTGATAATGAGGAGACTAGGTTATTTATAGCCTGTTCATTATCTTTGATGTTCGCTTCTAGCATAGATATTTCATTTAAGATGGCATTCTCAGAAGTAATAAGTTTTAATTTATCAGCTTGAATATTTCCGTTTATGTCAGAATCGGACATGGTCATTTTTTTAATTTCATCAATTACCATTACATCGAGATCGTTCCCCTTGACATTACTAATATCACACCTAGTTCTTTTGCTCTTTTCCTTCATTTCACACATATAATAAAAAAGCTGCACTCCTTCTTTATTTTCTTTTCCCATTTTAGGTCGCATATAACTTCCACAATTACCACAGCGAATGACCCCGGATAATAGGCATGTATTGTTTTTGACTTTCCTAAAAGTCTTAGATTTATTTCTAACCAATAACCTTTGAGCCTTAATCCACTTTTCGCTAGGAATAATACCTTGGTGAGCTCCAATGGCCACAATCCACTCCGAAACATCTCTAAATCTACTAGATGAACCCTTTTTATCCTGATGTGTTTTATTGTAAGCCATTATTCCAAATTCTCCGGTGAATTCACTTTGATTTGCATAAACCTCATATCCGTTCTCTTTCATGAATTCATAAAGGGTTTTATCTGCAACTGCATAAACAGGATTAGAAAGTATGCTACGGATAGAATATCTAGCTAAATCAACGTTATTCTTACTTCTGATATTATTCATTATGCAAAATTGCTCTACTTTAGTAAGAGACTTTAATTCTATATATTTTTCAAAAATCAATTGAACTATCTCTAATTCCTCTAGAACGGGAGTAAGTTTAAACATTTTTCGCTCTTTTCCAGATGTATCTGAATACACTATCTGGTCACTGCAGTAACCAGTAGGGGTTACACCACCAAGCCAGCGACCTGTTTTAGCAAGTTGCAGCATATTGTCTCGAATTCTTTCTGCAGCAGTCTCTCTTTCAAGTTGAGCAAATACACTCGCTATATACATCATGGCTCGCCCCATAGGAGTAGAAGTATCGAACTGCTCTCTAATCGATACAAAGCTTATATTATTCTTTTGAAGATCTTCCATGGTAGAAGAAAAATCTCCAACACTTCTACTTAAACGGTCTAACCTATAACAAATTAAAACATCGAATTTTTTCTGTTTGGCATCTTTTAATAATAACTGAAATTGAGGTCGTTCTATATTTCCACCAGAGAAACCTTCATCCTCATAAATTAGAAAATTTTCTATAGCATTTAAATGTTTCTCAGCATATTCTTTACATAAAGCTATTTGATTTTCTGTAGATTCACCTTTGCCAGTGAATCTAGATTTACGAGAATATATAGCTATTTTCATCTCTTCACCTTCTTTTATATTTTTTGTATTGCTCTAATAATAGTTCTAATAACTGAAAGGGGCTTACTTTTAAGATTTTAGCTAATTTAAGGAAGTTTCTCATAGTTAAACCTTCAATATCTCCGTTCTCAATTCTGCTTATATATACTTGTGTAACTCCCATCATTTTTGCTAGATGCTTCTGTGTTACGCCCATTTCTATTCTTATTTTTTTCAAATTGGCATCACTTCCGATTGTATAATTAATAATTCTAATTATCACGAAAATTGTCGGAAATTGCCACATGTAAAAGCTTCCAAATGTCAGAAAGTGTCAGAAAGTGTCTAAAATATAACTGCTAGTTATATTTTAGATGATATAATTAACTTAAAGAAACATAAGGGAGGGAGATAGATGAATATAGAGTTATTAAAACGAGAAATAGGGGAAATTAAAGAAGAAAACAAAAAGTTAAAGGAATTAATAACTAAAATAATTAAATTTCTTGAGGGGTAGGGGTAATCCCTATTCCTCTAAATAGGCATTTATCATCTTAAACAATTTGTCTTTTTCTTCTTGCGGCAATTGTCTTATTTTGGGCTTAAGTCTTTCTATTTCTATTTCTAACTCATCCACAGTGTAATTAGAAGGATTTTCTTTTATTATAAAAGATTCGGATTCCCCCAGTAATTCACTTACTTCTACATTCAAAGCACTTGCTATTTTCCTTAAATTATCTAATCTAGGGTTCCTTCTTTCGTTTTCGATATCTGAAATAAAAGAAATAGATAAATCAGTTTTCTTTGATAGTTCCTTTAATGTTAATTTGTTTTCTTTTCTTAATTCTCTGATTTTATGTCCAATATTCATTATACGAACTCCTTTCTGGTTATTAGCTACATTATAATATTTTACGCTACAAGTGTAAAGATGTATTTTTTGCGTAAAACGCTGAAAAGTCTTGAAATTATTAGAAAAAGTAAGTAACACTTATTTATTCGCTCTATTTCGATATATATTGAATAATAAAGGGATATCCTAGATTTGTAATTACTCTTCTCGCGTAATATAATTATACGCAAGAAGAGTAATTTTTATACATGATTTTCAGAAAAGAGGTGTGGGTATGAACGAAAATTTCAGAGAAATAATGCGAGAAAAAAGAGAGAAAAGAAACATGACACAAACCAAATTAGCTAAATCAATTGGCAAAAGCCCTCAATTAATTTGTGATATAGAAGCAGGAAGAAAAAGTCCAGGACGTGATACATTAATTGCTATTTTTAAAGTGTTGAACATGTCTTTGGACGATATTTTTTAAACTCAAATTACGCTTGTGGAGTATAAATTAGAAAGGAGACTTGTTTTTATGGATAAATACTTTAACGACTTTAAAAAAATTAGTAGGTTAGAAAAAGAAATTACAATTTTAAAAGAAGAAAATTTAGAACTTAAAAAAATACTCAAAGAAGTTATGGTAACGGTATATAAAGTTACACCCGAACATTTTGGAAATAGCGAATAATACAACCTATCAATTTAATATGTTTTATTAGCGGGGGTGGATGATATGGGAAAAGCGATAGGTATCAAAGTCAAGAATTTTGATACAAAAGCTGATAGAAAGTATTTTACTCAAAAATGCAGTCAGTTTTGGCTAGAAGTTATTTCAGAGCAAATTAATGCATTGCCAGTAAATCATGATAAAAAAATAGAATTTGCTAAAGAAGTAGTAGAAGAAGTACATAGGAAGATGGAAAAGAAAAAGAATGCAGCAACTGTTACAATTTCATGCAACTAAACAATCCAAAAACAAAGGAGGACAAAGGATGAAAGATATATCATTAGTAGAAGAAAAAAAGGATGAGGCTCTGTGTGAGCTACTTAAAAGATTAAAAAAAGAGGCAACCAGAGAGCCAATTAATACGTTAGCAGTTGAGAGTTTATCGGTTGCCATTAAAAATTTAAGGTCTTAATTTTTACAAGCATTTTCTAAAAACAATACTAAAAGGCATTTTCCGTTTTGAAGCAACTTGCAATCAGGATGACATTGCTTATAGCTATCAGAACATGCAGATAAAGGACAAACAATCTGTCATGACAAAACAATCACCCCCTTTCAAGCAAATTTTACCATTAAGGGATAAGGTGGGACAAGCAGTAACCAAATAAACGATGATAGGAGGAAAAAAGATGAAAGATTTGATTGTAAGCAAAGTCAGTTTAGATAGTAGAGAAGTAGCTGATATGGTAGGAAAGGAGCATAGTGAATTACTTAAAGATATAAGGAGATATATCGATTATCTAGCCGCAGGGAATTTTCCCTTGGGCGAATTTTTCACAGAGAGCACATACAAAGATAGGAATAACCAAGAAAGGCCTAACTATCAAATCACTAAAAAAGGCTGTGAATTCATTGCCCATAAGCTTACTGGACAGAAGGGTGCTGTTTTTACTGCTAAATACATTAATAAATTTCATGATATGGAGCAACTATTACAACAACCTAAAAAGTTGTCAGCATTAGAACAATTAAGATTGCAATATGAAGTAGTGGAAGAACATGAGCAAAGGCTATCTAAGCTTGAGGGAAACATGACTATTGATTATGGACAGCAAAGAGAATTACAGGTACTAGCACAATCAGTAGCTTTAAAAATTATCGGAGGGAAAGGTAGTCCAGCTTATATAGATAAAGGAATAAGAACTACTGCTTTTTCGCAGATATGGAAGGATTTTAAAGATTATTTTCAAGTAAGTAGTTACAGAAACACACCTAGAATTGAGAATGAAAAAGCTAAGGAATATCTTAAAACGTGGAATCCGAGCGGTAAGCTCTTAAGAGAGATAGAAATAGCAAATCGTCAGGATAGAATAGATATTTAGACTATTTTAAGGAGGTTGGATAGAAGTTATCAAATCTCATCCAATAGAACTTACAGAAGAACAATTCTTAGACTGGGTAGAACCAGCAATACCTTATTTAGCAAATATCTTAATTGAGGCAATGAAAAAGAAAAGGAGTGAAAAATCTTGAAACACGGAAGAAGATTGACTAAAAAGCAAATAGGTAGAGCTTTAGACTATTCAGACGCTCAAAAAGCTATAGACAACTTACATAAACGACACAAAGAAAGGCTGGATAAATTTTCAGTTACCCTCAAATTGAGGGGTACTGATGGGAAAGAATACAACACAACAGTTTATTCACCCAAAGGGTTATATGAAATATGTCGTTGGAGTAGACAACCTAAAGCAGATGCATTTATGGATTGGGTATGGGATATAATTGAATCTCTCCGTAAACCTATCAAATTAGCACCTCCTAATCCTGCTTGGTATATAAAGTGGTACAAAGGACTCCCAATAGTAACGTTACATGATTTCAAAGTATTGACTGGACTTGATTTACATGGCATGGAACCATTTTTTAGATTAAAACACTTTACTCCTGCTGTAGATTATAATGGATTAGGTCAAGGACCATTAAGACAGGAGTTTGAACGAGTAAACAATGTGCATTACGAAGAAGAAACATTTATCTACATGTACGCTTCTGGTGTAAAAAAGGCACTAAGAATCCTTGCAAACGACAGAAAGTTGAATATGAGCCTAGCAGCAGTATCAAAATCCATTACTGATAGTTTGTGCCAAGCAGAAAGAACCGTAAAAGGCAAGGAGACAGGTGGGACAAGAGGAGGAATCAACAAAATAACAGTATTAAGAGAGAAGGTAGAGGGGAGGTGTAGCAGTGAAAGCATTGACAACTAAAATCAAGAAGTTAATCGAGGCTATAGGAGTTGATGAAGCAATGGAAAACATTGAGCAGATGGTACATCATCAGCAGATTGAAACCTTTGGAGAATTAGAGGATGCCATAGAGGAAGAATTGATTTTGCTGGAGGTGGAAATTTGAGAATAACAGCTTTTAGTGGAAGTATGAAAGACTTTAAACTTTATCTACTAGCTAGAAGGACATATCTAAAAATAGAAAAAGCTCTTGCCGCCACCAAGCAAACAAGAGCTTAAAACATATCACTACTTAGAGTATATCACAAAGTTTGAAATAAATTCAATATGGAAATTAAAGGGGGAAACCTTCATGGAAAATCCTTGGACAACAGTTTGTGTACACATATCAGAGTGTGAAAAAATTGCAATCAAGGTAGAGGAAATAACAGAAGAAGATGGCAACATTTATTACATTATAAATTTTGGTTCTACTGCAACCTTATTCCTGAATCATGAACAGCTTAAAACTATAAACCTGCAAAGTGGCCAACTACTGAATAAGGATAAGCAGTAGTTGAAGTGAAAGAGTTAAGGGGGAGATACTTTGAAAATCAAATCAAATGGGGCTATCAACCTAATATATATACTTGTTTTGCTTATGGTGGTAGTTGGATTTCGAACTATCATCAGTGAAAGACAAAAGCAGATTTCCATGATGTATGAAAGAAATAACCAGCTACTTGAGGAACTTAAAGCATTGCAGCATAAAAAGGAGATACTAGAGGGGATTTTGCTTAAAGATAAAAAGCGAATCAATGGATTAGAGGAAGAGGTAGAAAGACTACGAGTTATAAGAGCTAGAGTAACAGCATACTCTCCAATGGACAACGTATCAGGAATATGTGCTGATGAGGACCCAAGCATCACTGCGACAGGGACTACACCTACAATAGGGGTGGCTGCAGCAGATCCGGACAAGCTTGAATACGGAACCAAACTATATATACCTGGCTATGGCAATGCAGTTATAGAGGACACCGGAGCAGCCCTAAGGAGAGGAAAAGATTTAAGGTTAGACATAGTAATGAATTCCCATAAAGAGGCTGTTGAGTGGGGAGTAAAAGAATTAGATGTAATTTTACAAAGGAGGAATTAGCGATGCTTGAAAAAGCAATTGAAAAGATAAGAAGTGAAGTGAATCAGAACAGCAATAACTCATATAACCAGGTGATCGGAGAGCTTCTTTTAAAGCATCTAAACAAAAACCCAGAGGCAGCAGAGAAAATTCTAGCAGAGGGCAAAACCATAGCCAAAAGCTTAGATGCAATGAAAAAGGTTGCAGGAAAAAAGAAAACAGGAAACTTTGCAATGCTAACCCTAGAGGAAGGATTTAAAGCAGTTCTGGACTATTACGGTATAAAAGCGGAAGTAAAAATAGAGGTTCCAGAACCACCAGAGTTAGTTAGTGTTGATAGTAAGCCAGCTGTAGAAAAGAAGAAGATAGACTTTGATATTAAGCTTGAAGAGTTATTGTAGGAGGTGTGGATATGCCAGAATTAGCAAAACAGGAAGCAAAGAATTATTTAGCTCACTTTCCTAAAAAGATTAGTAAAGAGCTAGTTGATTATGTTACCAACGAAGTACTTTTAAGCAGTCGGTACATATTTACCCATAGGGTAAAGAAACAGCAATATGGCTATTGTACACACTGTAGAAAAGAATTTAAGACTAAGAGTTTAAAGCACAATGAGAAGACTACATGTCCAGAATGTAACAGCTGGTGCATTATAAAGGCCAGTGGACGTGGCAGAAAGCAAATGGTAGATGAAGGATACTTTACATGGTATGAAAAATCCGTAAAAAATCCCAAGGCAATAGTAGCTAGAGGAATAAATGTGATCAGAGATTATAGAGGGGATTACAAAAATGTTGAAACTAAATTTCACAACGAAGTATGGTACATTTTTGACTTTGATATGGAAGACGGACCGATTATGTTCAGGGAATGCACATGGTGGGGGAAATGGGTTCACGGAAAAAGAGGATATGAACGGATTCAAAATGTACATTGCTATTTTTATCAATTCAATCGATCCTATATAGATTATGTAGGATATTCCGTAGAAAGTATCAAAGCAGCTGTAAAAGATACACCTTACAGCTGGAGTGGATGGGAGCAATATGATCATAAGGACATGGTGGAGTTTTTTGCTCTATACACAAAATATCCTTGCATAGAGTATCTAACAAAGCTAGGATTCAGCAATCTAGTTAGAGGCAAATTGCAGGGAGACAGGACATACAGTGCTATAAATTGGAGAGGGAAAAACTTATTTAGTGTTCTAAAAATTGATAAAAAAGATTTAACTGAGATTAATGAACTCAAAAGAAAAGGAATCAAAATCAATATAACATTTGTTTTTCTCAGAATACTTCAAATGGCGAAAAAGAACAAGTGGAATCTGTCTGTAGAAGAAGCACTTGAGCTAAAAGAAGACTATGAATACTGTTTCGATGAATTAAAAGTGGTGGCTCAATACACAACTGGCAGGAAAATTATGAACTATATCGATAAGCAGAGGAAAAAAGATATAAAACACTTAAATTCAAAGCCTCAAATACTCACTACATGGAGAGACTACATCGAAGATTGCATTAAACTTCAAAAAGACCTCACAAAAGAAAATGTGTTATTTCCTAAAAATATTTATACAGCTCATCAAAATACTATCAAACAAGTAAAAATCAAAGAAAATGAAGAATTCAACAAAAAAATCCAAGAGAGATCTAGGAAACTAAAAAATCTAAAATTTGAATACAAAAACCTGATGGTTAGGCCAGCAGAAAGCTCACTGGAATTAATAGAAGAAGGAAAAGCCCTTAACCATTGTGTCGGAAATTATGCTGAAAGGTATGCAAAGGGAGAAACAGCGATATTATTTATCAGAAAAATTAATGAACCTAATAAATCATATTTCACTGTAGAGGTGCGAGAAAACAGGGTGGCTCAAGTGAGAGGCAAGAACAATTGCAACCCCAATGATGAAGCAAAAGAATTTATAGAAGTCTTTACGGAAGAGAAATTAAACAAGAAAAGCAAGAAAAATAAAGAAAAGATAGCTATTCCAGCATAGACAAGGAGGAGAGAGGATGAACCAAGTTACCATAAACAGGACCCCCGACCTTATAGCAGCTGAAATAAACAATATAAAAAACCAAACTAGAAAAATAGTACTATATAACAGTATTGAGATAGGCCGGAGGCTTACAGAGGCTAAAACCTTGATTTCACATGGGGAATGGGGCAAGTGGTTAGAGGAATCAGTTGATTATTCTCAAAGTACGGCAAATAATTTAATGCGGATTTTTCAGGAATATGGAGCAGATCAAATAAGCCTTTTAGGAGAGGCAAAATCCCAAGCGTTTGGGAATTTAAGCTATTCACAGGCAGTTGCACTCTTAGGTGTACCCAAAGAAGAAAGGGAACAATTCATAGAAGAGAATGAAGTAGAGAATATGTCTACTAGAGAACTTCAAAGAGCTATCAAGGAAAAAGAGCAGGCTATTAAGGAAAAGCAAGAATTAGAACTAAAGTTAGAAACTACCAAAAAAGAAGTGGAAACAAAGCATCAATTATATGAAACAGTCTCAAAAAGCTATAACAGACTAGAGGAAACAAATAAAGAACATTATCAAAGAGCAGAAAACCTTCATATAGAACTTGAATTAACAAAGAAGAAACTTCAAGAAGCTGAAGCATCCGGTGATAGTGAAGAGGTTGAAGAGTTAGAGGCATCATTGAAAAAAACTCAGGAAGAATTGAATGATTATAAAAGGAAAATAGAGGAGTTGGAAAAGCAGCTGCAGGAAAAACCTGTAGAAGTGAATGCAGAAACCATTGTTGAAAAAATTCCTGAGGAAATAGAAAAAGAGTTAAATGAGCTGAGAAAAAAAGCAAGCCAAAGCAATGAAAGCAGTAAAACTAAAGTAGAATTTTCGGTGCATTTTAAAGTGTTAGTCAAAGACTTTAATGACCTGTTAGATTCCTTAGAGGAAATAAGAGCATCAGAAGGTCAAGAGGATTTTGAAAAACATAAGAATGCTGTCATTAAGTTAATGGATAAGATGAAAGAAAACTTATGAATACCAGGACTAAAGGTGGCACAGATCATCGGAGGTGAAGATGACATGGAGAAGCCATTGCCTAAAAAAATAAAAATTGTTAGGGTCATAAGAGCAACATTCTGGTACTCAAAATCAATAGGAATCGTCCTTGGGGTAGTAGGTACCTGGAGAGAAAACTATTTAACGGATTATATGAATAAGAGAGGACTATACATGGTTGATTTTGAGGATTGTGAAATAGTTGAAGAATAAGATTTTCAAAAATAAGGCACAGAAAAAACACATTACGCTACCGGCAAAGTAAGAGTAATGTGTTTTCTATCAGAGGTTAAGAAAAACCTTTAATTCAATTGTAAAATAATTACACTGAAAAGTCAATATTTTACAGCAATATCAAGCTTTTTTCGGGCTTGTAATAGGTATTAACGAATCGACGAAACAGTGTAAATAGAAAAAATATCAACTGACAAGAAAAATCAAATAGAAAATTAATAGATAATAGATATTTGTTTCTATTTCTCCCAAATTTCAAAAAAAGAAATTAGGGGGACAAGAGGGGGAAGAGAAACAGATCTTCTCCCTTTATTTTTAAAACCGGGGGAAAAAGAAATGCCATATAGAGAGAAAAGAATATTCAGTGGACCAATATTAGAGGTGGAGATATTTCCTATATCATTAAGACAAAAAAAGCAACCTAGGGCAAAAAAGAAAAAGTTAACAGTTCCAAAACAGAAAAGGTTGAATGATAAAAATTCAAAAAAGCATTTAATAAGATTAATCAATACAAATTTTACGGATGAAGATCTTGCTATCCATCTTTCATACAGAGATGAGGATTTGCCAGAAAATGAAGAAGAAGCTAGAAAAGATATAAAAAATTTTTTCAGGAGAGCAAAATATCACATAAAGAGAAATGGATTACCTGCATTAAAATACATAGCAGTAATTGAGTATAGAGAAGAAAAAGAGGGAGGGGAGACAGCAAGACTCCATCATCATATTGTCATGAGTGGAGGAATAGATAGGGACAAAGTAGAGGAGCTATGGGGAAAGGGCTGGGCAAATACAAAAAGGCTACAAGCAGATGAATATGGTTATGAGGCTCTAGCAAGATATATATCCAAGGACCCTAGAGGGAGCAAAAGATGGACTCAATCAAAAAACCTAAAACAACCTAAAGTAGAGGTGAGTGACAGCAGGTATAAAAGCAAGAAAAAAATTGAAGAGATAGCAAAGGCACCAGAGGATAGAGAATTTTTCTCTAAGAAATATCCAGGATACATATTAAATTCATGCAAGGTAGAGGTAAATGAGATTACAGCTGGTACTCATATCTATATAAAAATGAGGAAGCTGCAGATATAAAAAAAGGAAGGAGAGAAGTCATGAGTGATAGTAATTGTTGTGGAAAGTGCAACTTTTTTAAAGAGGGTGAGTTAGTATCAACTATAGGGAAATGTTTTATTACCAGTGAAATCAAGAAAGCAGATGAATATTGTACAAAAACAAACTATTTTAGAAAAAAAGACCAAAAGGAAAATCATTAGCTAAGGGGGCACAAAATTTTGAAAAATAATTACATGGCCAACAAGGGAATGTTTTTTGAGAAAGAAGTCATGATGGCCAACAATCAATATAAAGAAAGAGGAATTGCTCTAATTCAAAAAATCAGTACTCCATGGAAAGTGATTAGAGAAGGAAAAAGAATTACATCAGCATTTCCAGAAGGGAAAAGCACACTAGATTTTAGAGGTACTGTATCAGAAGGAATTTCAATTTCATTTGATTGCAAGGAGACCATTGAAGAAAAAGGCCTTCCTTTACAAAACATAGAGGCTCATCAAATCGAGTATATGAAAAATGCCACGGAGGTGGGCGAGATAACATTCCTATTATGTTTCATCTTACCACTGAATAAGCGATTTTATATACCTGGTGAAGTTGCTATCTACTACTGGGACAGATGGCAGAAAAATAAAAGGAAACATGGGTACAATTATATACCAGTAAAAAGCATGATAGAGGTTAAATCTAGGCATGGAATTGTACTAGATTACTTAGCTGCTTTAGAGGTGATATAGTTTTTAGAATATGTGAAACAAAAAGGAGGTTGTAGTTTTGGAAAGACAAGAAGAATATAACAAGATACTAGACGAAGATAACACAATGCTAGTAGAAGATAATGAGATATTAAGAAATAAAATTACTGCTATCGAAAATTTTATAGATAGAACAAGCATCGAAGTGACTGAGGCATTAAAAAGTCATACCCAAATAGATACTGATTATTTTATAGGGCAAAGAAGTATTTTAACCAGTATTAAGAAATTAATATAAGTTATATTTTAGGATCTATCCGAAAGGGGGGAATGAACTTGCACCGCAATAATAAATGGTTACGCTATCTGCTGTACATATTGCTGATAGTCTTACTCTTTATATCATACGAAGTTAAGGAGGTTTGATTTCATGAGAAATTTAAGCGATATTATTGAAGATTGTAAGTTAAATGGTAGACCAACTTATGAAGAATTAAGGTATTCAGTTTTAGTAATGACAGGAATTTTAAATATGGTAAATCATGAGTTAATCAAATTGTATGTTGAAGGTAAGATGCCTAATGAATTCATTAGGAAAATGAAGCTTGAAGGTGGCACATGCACCATGTATAGCAATGCATTAAATAAACCTCCCAAAGAATATCTTGGTTGGAACAATGACCCCGAGAATCCTGAATATCAGAGGTTTCATGCAATAGGAAGTAAACTCATTGATAAAGCTTTAAAAGGCGAATTACCAAACCAAAAGAAATAAAGTTAATGTCACACTACAATATAAAGAACTGCCAGATCTTTAAAAAATGCGACATTGAAAGGAGGAAATAAATTGACTTGGTACGAAAAATTTATTGGGAGCAAAGAGAAATTAGCAACAATACTAGCAAAAGGACATAATATTTGTTCGGACTGTCAATCTGACAGAAAAATTTGTAATGCTGAAAAAAATCAAAATTGCGCAATGCAATGGCTCGAAAGCGACCCAAAACAAGATTTATATGTGAGCTATCAAAAGCCAAAATAAGTCACATTTCAATTACAGTATGCAGTTGCATCTATTTTAGAAAATACGAAACATGAAAGGGTGAAAATAATGAAAGAAAATTTAATGACACCAGAAGAAGTTAATATGTTTAATGAATTATGTGAAAAAGTCACCAAAAGAGTAGGAGATATTGTTCAAGTTATACATCCTAGTTGGAATTATGATGGATGTTTAATGGAGGATTATGGAGGTTTGGTAGCTGTTTTAAGAAAGCCATCTGGTTGTAGTTGTTGTAGCGATGAAGAAATATCATTTGATATAACTGATACTATGCTATATGACGAAGATTTTATTGCTAATTATAAACAAGTAGAAAAAGAAAAAGCTGATAAATTAAAAAAGAAAAAAGAAGAAGCAGCAGAGCAAAAAAGATTAGAACAAGAAGAAACCAACAAAAAACTTTATGAGAAATTAAAAGAAAGGTATGAAAAATAACTGTCTCAATACGCACTTCAATCACCGGATGCAGCTGCCGAAGCTATCTATACTTAGGAGTTAATGAGGGGAGGCATTTAAATGAGTGAAAATAACTGGATTTCAGTAAGTGATAAACTTCCAGAAGTAAATCAACATGTTCTTTTGTTTTTAGAGAACAATGAAGGCGAAAAAGCACAAGTGGTAGGATATATATTTTTCTCAAAAGACAAGAAATTTGAAAAGTGTAATAATGAATTTTCTGTTTATAATGGCGAATCATTACCTGATTTTTTAAGAAAAGAATGTGTTTTAGCATGGCAACTACTACCCAAGCCGTACAAACTAAAGTGACACATTTCAATTATTTGATGTAATGAAGAGGAGGTTTTGATAATGTGTGATATAGGTTATTGCAAGCATTGTAATGAAATGATTATGATAGAGTGTCCAGATGAGGCTACAAAAGAAGAAAAAAATCAAATAGCAACAAAGTATTGTAAATGTGAGAAAGCAGAATATGAGGCGAAGAAAGAACTTGAGATAGAAAAGGCAAAGCAAAGGATTCAACAACTTTTTGGTGAAGAGGCGGAAAAAATGGGATTTGATTTAATTGCTGAAGAGGATATACATAATCTTATGAACTTCGTCGTTTTCTTAATAGCAAATAAAAAAATCAAGGGAACAACTATCGAAATCAATGGAATGACCAAGGCTAAAATATCTATTTCATCAAAAGGTAAAATCAACATTGAAAGAGCACAAGCTATAAAATATAAACTCGAAGCCTAAATACTTTGATATAAGAGGGTGAGCTGGATGAGTATATTAAAGTGTTACTGCTGCGGAAAATCATCTAGAAATGCTATAAATTTAATCGTCATTGGGAACAAATCCTACTGCAGTAAGTGCATAAAGAAAATGAAAGTGAGAAAAACAGGAGCAAAAGTTAATTACTACACAAATCTAGGAACTAGATGTTTTGTAGAAGTAAGGGAAAGAGGATACGTTATAAGAGAGTATCATATAAAAGACCTGCAAATCGGATAGAACGTCATAAAGGGGGAATGATCTTGAGAAAAGAAATAAAAACTTATATAGAAGCAGAGCTAAGATTTTATCATCAAACAAAAAAAGATCTAGAAGAGGCCAAAGATGATATCAGAGATGCTGGAGTATCGGAAGATAACATGGGCATTAGAGGAAGTAGCATTAGCAACGTAGTAGAATCAAAATCGCTTAGATTAATAACCAATAAAAGAATTAAAAAGCTTGAAGAAACTATAAGATCTATAGATATAGTTATAGGTGAACTTGATGAGCATAAATATAAGCTAGTAGAACTTAAATACTGGACAAGACCTAAGCTCCTAAGTGATATGGGAATAGCAAAGGAATTAAATATAGATCGGGCAACTCTGTATAGATGGATAGATGGAATACTGATAGCTATAGCCATTGAATTAGGATTAGTAGAGGAGCCAAGTCTGCGACAATCATGCGACATTTAAGGGGGCAAAATGTGTTATTATGGCATTGAGTAGAATTATCAAAACCCCCACTTATTACTAAGAAACCCTGTTCAGTTGAATGGGGTTTTCTCTTTTGGAGTGATGTAATGTATGAAGTTAACTATATAAATGCAAAATAGCAAATAAAAGGAATGATAACATGAACGATTATTTAAAAGGGCAAGTAGATAATTATTGTTATATGATTAAAACTGGAAAACCAACAGCTGTAGTAGCAATACAAGAGAGATACTTAAAAGAGGCTAGGGAAATAGTAAAAGAGTATCAATTAAAAGCATATGTGGAAGATCTATCGGATGATTGGAAAACATTGTGGATATATAAGGATGATTATTTGATAGAAATTATAAAAAAAATGCCTGAACAACCAAAAGACGTCTATGATCACTGGGTATTAGGTAAAATCTTTGGCTATTCAGACGATGCAATAAAAAATTTTATCGATACTAAGCTTTACGATACTCTGTGTGATAACATTTAGGACATGGTGGCAAAGTATCGGTGTGGTCATCTAACACAACTCTTTGGCCACACTTTTTACAAATGTAGGTTCCTTTTGAGTAGAAGGAGCCAATAGGCTCTTTTCTTTCTATACAAGAAAAAAGCAGGAGATTAATCCTGCTTTTCTGAGCATAGTTCATCAAGCGTTACACCTAGAGCTTTGGCAAGCTTCAGGGCAGTTGATACAAGGCAGTCACCACGCTTTTCAATGTCTTGAATTGTGCGGCGTGGTACGCCAGATAATTCAACGAGTTTTGGAACGCTTAAATTTTGAGATTCTCTAATTTCACGTAATCGCATAAAATCACTTCCTTGAGGTTATAATTGTTAGTATAGAGTTTGTCACAAATAAGATCATTATTACAATGTCTATCCATGTTGGGTTAGATAGGTCAACAATTTTCAAAATGACAAATAAGATTAGAAAGATTGAAAAGATATTGTTAGTTGTTTTCATAATTTCCAGTGTATGATATAATTATTTTAGAAGGTGAGGGGCTTTCGCCCCTCTGGCTCTTACTCTTTTTTGGTTAGTTCTTTGAGCTTGGACGCTATCTGGAGAACCAACCATACTGCTGTAAGAGCTTTTATTATGTCATCCACTGTCTCACCTCCTTTCTATAATATAATTATAGCACGTCGTATCGTGCTAGTCAATACTTTTTTTATAAATTTTGGTAATTATTTTTGAAAAATTATTAGAGTCGAATAGACTCTTTTTCTTTTGGAGTTGATTGATAGTATGCTTAAGAGCTGCAAATATTGTATGAGAATACACGACAGTAAATACGACTGTGGTAAAAAGCCACAGAGAAAGAAAAAAGGAAATGAGAAAGATAGGTTCAGATGGACACAAGCATGGCAAAAGAAAAGAGAAGAGATCAAGCAAAGAGATAAGTATCTCTGTCAGATATGCATCAGAAATTTATATGATACATTCAAGCAATACAACTACATTGATCTAGAGGTACATCATGCAGAATCATTAGAAGATGCTTTCGATAAAAGACTAGATAATGACAATCTCATTACTATATGCGAAAGGCATCATGAATTGGCAGAGAAGGGGGATATACCTTTAAAAGTAATATTAGACATAATAAAAGAGCAAGAGGCTCAATAGGGTACCCCCCGAGGTGTAGCAGGTAAATTTATCAAGACCGCCAACACCACATACCCCCATCAGAAGATAAAATATTCCCACATCAGGTTTTAAAATTATTTTGAAAGGAGTTGATCTTAATGCCGACACCCCCAAAGCCTTTTTCCGTATTGACCAATGAAAAAAAATCCCACAGGACTAAAGCAGAATTGGAGCAACGCCGTAAGGGTGAAGAAGCTCTTTCAACGGGCACGGCATTGAAAGAACGTCCTGAGGTGAAAGACAACCCAACAGCACACAAGGAATTCTTAAGGATCAATAAGTTACTGAAACAGATTAAAAAAAATGATGCAATATATGAGCCGGTGATAAACCGATACTGTATGCTACAAGCTGAGTGTAAAGATTTCGAAGAAAAGAGAGAATCGTTTTACAGAGATTTGCAAGAGCTCACAAAGGATAAGGAAAGCCGAATTGAATCTGAGGAGATGTCACTGAGTGCGTACTACAGAATGAAAAACAATCTCCAGAATACAATAATCGCCCTAGATCGTCAAGTGCAGAGCAAACGGAAGATGTTACTTGATATTGAAAAGGAGAACATAATGACTATTGCGGCGGCACTGAGGAGCATACCGAAGAAGGTCGATGAATCAAAGAATCCACTTTTGGAAGCTCTGAAAGGTAAACGGGGAAATGGTACAGGATAGCAGGGCATATAAATACGCTCAATGGTGTGTAATCCCCGAAAACAGAAAAGTGCCGAAATACGTCAAGAAACAAGCACAAGCATGGTTGGATATAGCAGACGGTAAAGATGATGAAGCGTACGTTGATGAAGAGGCATTAGAACAGGTTTGTACGTTGTTAAGTTTAATGGTGCATCCGGATTTACAGTGTCCGCTTGATGAGGGGCTAGAGGATTATGCCTGGCTATTGATCGTAGCTGTACTTTGCACAAAGCTTCGAAATGATCAGGGTAAAGATATTAGATATTATATAACTGCTGTTTTGGAGATATCTCGAAAAAATTTCAAGACCTTCAATGCTGCGGTTATTTTTATTCTGCTAATGTTAACAGATCCGCAGTTCAGCAGGTTCTTCTCCGTGGCACCCGATTTAAAACTCTCTAAAGAGTTACAGCTGGCACTTAGAAAGATTATTAAAGTCAGTCCAATGCTAGTAGAAAACAATGCATTTAAAATTCTCAGAAGTGAAATTCGATGTCTTCTGACTGAGAGCGAATACACTCCACTAGCCTATAGCGAAGATCGAATGGACGGGAAATTAGCCAATGCATTCCTTGCCGATGAGGCAGGGGCCATGGACAGCTATCCGATTGAAGCTATGAGATCATCACAAATCACACTCTTTAATAAATTAGGTATCATAATCAGTACTCAGTATCCCAATGATAACAACGGGATGATCGATGAAATCGACATCTCAAAGAAAACCTTAGATGGGTTGCGCAGGAGTAAACGACGGTTTTCACTGCTCTATGAGCCAGATGACCAATTTTTATCAGATGACCAATGGAAAACTGAAGATTTGATTATCTATCAAGCAAACCCCGTAGCCGTTACTAATGAACATGTTTTTGAGGCTATCAAGGAGATGCGGGAAGATGCTGCTGATTATGAAAACAAGCGAGAAAATTACCTGTGTAAGCACAATAACATCAAATATAAGAGTCTGGGAGTCGAAGGGTTTGTTGAAATTACCAAGGTTAGAGAGTGTAAGATTAAATATGACCCTGAGTTTTGGAAAGGTAAACGAGTATTTATAGGGATTGACCTTTCTCAATCCGATGACAATACAGCAGTGGTGATGGTGACATGGCACGACGGGAAACTATATTGTATGGCATGGGGATACATACCAGCAGGAAGAAAGGCTATAAAAACAAAAAAAGAAGACGTGGATTACAATAGATTAATTAAAGATGGGGTTTGTTTTGAGTGTGGAGATGAGATTATTGATTATGGATTTATAGAGGCATTCATAATGGGTAGTGACAAGAGATCCGAAGAATTTCTACGTTTAAGTATCGAAGAAAAATTTGGAGTTGAAGTGGTTCAGATAGGATATGACAGATACAACGCAATTAGTTCTATTCAGAAATTTGAAGAGGCCGAATATGAATGCGTAGAAGTAAAACAACATTCAAGCGTACTTCACATGCCGACAAAGCTGCTGTATGAATGTATTCTAAATAAGGTTTTTCAGTACTGCGAAAACCTGCTGCTGGAAATAAACTTTCAAAATGCACGTTGCACAAAAGATACAAATCTAAATAAATACGTCAATAAGAAAAAATCTTCCGGCAAAGTAGATATGGTTGTTGGGTTGATTATTGCTACTTATTTGTTGCAACAAGATATGTTATTTGGGGGAGATGATTTTGCAGTACAAGTTGTATAGAAAGGCGGTGAGAAATTGAGATGGCCATGGCAGAAAGAACAAAGAACCGAGGAAATAACTCCTGAGGTTGATACTGCACTCCTCCAGGCTTTACTAGGTAGCACTACAATTAATAAAACAGAAGCATTGAATATACCTTCTGTAAAGAGCTGCATAAAGTTTATCGCAGATACAGTTTCCATGTTACCTATAAAGCTATATAAAGACGTTGGAGGGAAAGCTGAGGAGGTGAAAAATGATGCAAGAACAGATTTGCTAAATGATGATACTAGAGATACTCTTGATGCAGTACAGTTCTGGAAAGCACTTATAACAGATTACTTTCTTGGAAAAGGTGGTTATGCCTATATAAATAGACATTTAAACAATGTTGTAAGCTTGCATTATGTTGATGAAACCCATATATCAACGATTAAAAATACTGATCCAATTTTTAAGTCTTATAGAATTCTTGTAAATGGAAGAGATTACTGGCCCCATGAGTTTATAAAAGTTTTGAGAAATACAAAAGATGGAACTCAAGGTCAAAGTATTATTGAAGAGCATAACTTAATCTTAAGCGTAGCATATAATTCCTTATTATTTGAAGAAACGCTTGTAAAAAAAGGCGGTAATAAAAAAGGGTTTGTAAAATCACCTAAAAAATTAACGCAGGAATCAATGGACAAACTTAAAGAAGCCTGGAAAAGGTTATACAGCAATAACAGTGAAAATGTTGTAATACTCAATGAAGGATTAGAATTTCAAGAGGCTTCAAATACATCTGTAGAAATGCAATTAAATGAAAACAAAGAGACTAACTCAGCTGAAATCTGTAAATTATTTAATATACCTGAAAACATTATTAGAGGCACTGCAACATCCAAGGAATATACAAATGCTTTTAAAATGGGTGTTATGCCTGTACTAAAAACAATAGAATGCGCTTTAAATAGAGAACTTCTACTCGAAAATGAGAAGAGTTCTTTTTATTTTGCCTTTGACACCAAAGAAATGCTTAAAGGCGATATAAAAGAAAGGTTTGATGCTTATAAGACAGCAATAGATGCAAATTTTATGCAAATTGATGAAGTTAGATATATGGAAGACTTACCTGCATTAGACCTAAATTGGATTAAACTAGGGCTTGATTCAGTCTTGTATGATCCAAAAACTAAAACAATCTATACTCCAAATACGGATCAAACGAAGCAAATTGATAACTTGAAAGGTGGTGAGGACGATGAAAGCGGAAATCAGAGCTGATGGATTACATATAGTTGGTTATGTGAATGTACCTGGTAGAGAAAGCAGGCCAGTAATTACTCCACGTGGCAAAGTTATTGAGGTAATTGAACAAAGAGCCTTTCAGAGAGCTATTGGGAAAGTAGATAATATTGATTTAAAAGTAGACCATGAAAGAAAGATAGCATCCACAAAAGAAGGTAGTTTAAAAGTATATGAGGATGAAGTTGGATTAAGAGCAGAGGCGGCTATTTTAGATGAAGAAGTAATCCAGGGAGCAAAGGAAGGAAAGCTAAAAGGTTGGAGCTTTAATATGATGAAGGTTGTAGATGAGATAGAAGAGAGAACTGGTAAACTGCCTTTAAGAAGAGTTAAGGACTTTGTTATGACTGAAATAACCTTAGCATTAAGAAAAATGCCAGTGTATTCATCCACATCTATTGAGTTAAGAGCAGAAGAAGAGGAAGAAGTTGAAATAAGAACTTCTGAATGCGATACTGCAGTAATTGATTTAACAGAAGCAAAGAAGGACACAATTAATTATTCAGAATGTGAAAATAGAATATTACAATTAAAGGAGAGATAATCTATGAAATTAAAAGCACTGTTAGAAAAAAGAAACAATAAGGTAGTTGAAATGAAAGCATTACTTGATAGGGCAAAGACAGAGGAAAGAGCAATGACAGAGGAAGAAATGACACAATTCAACAATCTAGAGAAAGAAATTAAAGATCTAGACACAACAATCGAAGCAGAAAAGAGAGCAAGCAGCCTAGAAGTCATTGATGATACAAAGAAAAATGTAGGGGTAGAAGAAAGAGCAGAAGCAGAAGAGAGAGCTTTTGCAAGCTATATTCGTGGAGTAATTGAAGAAAGAGCAGACATTAATTTAACTGTTGGCGATAACGGAGCAGTTGTACCTTCATCTATTGCAAACAAAATTATAAAGAAGGTATACGACATTTGTCCTATCTATCAATTAGCTACCAGATACAATATAGGTGGAACTTTAAATATTCCATATTATGATGAGGCTACACAGAAAATAGAGATGGCTTACGCTACAGAGTTCCAAGAGCTAGAATCTACATCAGGAAAATTCTTAAGCATTGAACTTAAAGGTTTCTTAGCTGGAGTATTAAGTAAAGTATCAAAGTCCTTAATAAACAACTCTCAATTTGATATAGTTAGCTTTGTAGTTAGTGCTATGGCCGATGCTATCTCTAAATGGATTGAAAATGAATTATTAAATGGTACCGACAATAAGATAGAAGGATTATCTACAGTAACTCAAAAAGTAGATGCTGCTAGCTCAACAGCAATTACTGCTGACGAGTTAATAGATCTGCAAGAGGCAGTGCCAGACATATATCAAGGTAGTGCCATTTGGATCATGAATAGAGCAACTAGAAAAGCTATAAGAAAGCTAAAAGATGGCGACGGAACTTACCTATTACAAAAAGATTTCAATGCCAAGTGGGGTTATACTTTATTAGGTAAAGATGTATACACATCAGATAACATGCCTACGATGGCAGCTGGAAAGACCGCTATCTTTTATGGGGATATGAATGGACTAGCTGTTAAGCTATCAGAAAATATGAATATAGAAGTACTTAGAGAAAAATTTGCTACACAACATGCTATAGGAGTAGTTGGTTGGATTGAGATTGATTCTAAGGTAGAAAATTCACAAAAAATTGCTAAGTTAGTAATGAAAACAACATAATTGGAGGTAGATTATGAAAGTTAAGGCACTAGTGAGTTTTTCGGGTACTTTTTCAATGTATAAGGGAGAGATCAAGGAGTGTAGCGATAAGGCTATACTCCTTGATCTTCTACAGGCTGGATACATTGAAGAAATCAAATCAGAGAGACCTAAAAAGGATGTGAAATCCAGTGAAAGTAAGCGAAATAACAAATAAAGAGGTAGCTGAGTATTTACGGCTCGAACATGAAGAATTAACTGAGGATGAATTGAATCAATTAAATAGCTTATTAAACATAGCTAAAAAATTTATTAAATCATATACAGGATTAACCACAGAGAAAATAGATACACATGAAGATTTTCATATTGTAGTAATGATTTTGTGTCAGGATATGTATGACAATAGACAAATATATATTGAGAAAGGTAATTTAAATAAAGTAGTTGAAACGATTCTTGGTATGCATTCAGTCAATCTACTGTAGGTGATAATATGAATCCAGGCAGGTTAAATAAAAGAATTGAAGTATGGTATAAAGTAAAAGAATTAAACGATCTAAAACAGACCGTACAAAAGGATAAATTTAAGACAAAACTATGGGCTGCTATAATTCCGCAGACAGGAAAATCTTTTTCGGCTCCCGCTGATACTAAGCAGGCTGAAATAACCCACAAAATTGAAGTTAGATATAGGAATGATTTAAAAAGTAACATGCATATAAAGTACCGAGGTCGAAGATTTGACATTAAGTATATTTTAGATCCCTATGAGAAACATGAAAAACTTGAAATATATGTATCGGAGGTGGTTGAGTAGGAACATGTTAACTCTAGAACAAATTTTAACAACTATTGATGAAAAATTAATAGAAAAGTATACGGATATAGAAATAAATAGTAATGACGTAGAGGAAGGTTTTGATAGACCTTCTTTTTATGTGAAGTTTGATAATGTTTCTAGAACAGATTATCTTTATAATTGCAAAAGAAGTTTAACTGTTAGAATATACTATTTCCCCTCCGATAGATACGTATACCAACTCGAAGTATTAGAGAAACAACAAGAGATAGAGGATTTATTCAGAGAAGGGTTTGAGATAAATAACAGATATTTAAAAATAGTTGAGGGGATAGAGAGTTATATCACTGATGGGGTACTTCAAATGTCCTTCGATGTAGAGTATTATGATAAACACAAAGAAGACGATGGAGAAGGAAAAGAAAAGATGCAAGAATTGTATCTGAAAGGCAGTTGATAACATGTTTAAAATTGAGGATAAAGGCATGGATGAGTTTAGAGACACACTTAGCTACTTTGAAAAAAACTTTCCAAAAGAAGCTAAAATAGTACTCAGAAAAGCTAAAAATAGGGCAAAAACAATAGTACTTAGAAGGGCTAAACAAGATGTAGGAAAGAAATCTGGTAATTATTACAAAGCTATAAAAGGTGGTAAAGTATTTAAACAAGATGGGGATTTGACAGCGAGGGTATATATATCAAGTAAAATTGCACCACATGGACACTTGATTGAGCGTGGACATAGGCAAGTAACTAAAGATGGCAGAGAGGTTGGTTTCGTAGAAGGGAAATTTGTATTTGATAGAACCAAAAATGAAGTAGGATCACAGTACGATAAGATAATAGAGCAAGAGTTTGATAAGATTTTGGATAAATTATAAAAGGGAGTTGGTAGAATGGGTTTACCTGAGATAGATATTAGGTTTTCCACATTGGCAGTATCGGCTATACAGAGAAGCCAGCGGGGGATTGTGGCATTGATCCTAAGAGACGATACACAAGCAAAGACAGTGTATGAGTACAAGACTATAGCAGACGTGGAAAATGAGGATTGGACGGCAACTAATCTTCAGTATATCAAGGATACTTTTATGGGGATACCTTCAAAAGTAATTGTTGTCAGAGGCAGCACAGAAGATACAAATTACAATGAGCAATTGAATACATTGCAAAATAGGAAATGGAATTGGTTAGCGGTGCCGGGCATAGAGACAGGGGATACAACAGATATATCTAGCTGGATACAAAGCCAAAGAGAAAATAACAAAAAGACATTTAAAGCTGTACTTCCTAATCGTGCCGCTGACCATGAGGCAATTGTAAATTTTACAACTACAGGAATCAAGGTAGGAGAAAATATTTACGAAGCTACGCATTACACTGCTAGAATTGCGGGTGTTTTAGCGGGTTTAAGTCTTGATAGATCATCAACGTATTTTGAATTAACTGAGATAGATGATATCACAGAACATGAAAATCCAGATGATGATATAGACAATGGTCAATTAATCCTTATCAAACAAAATGACAAAATCAAGATTGGACGTGGGGTAAACAGCTTAACTACAAGTACTGTAACGAAGGCAGCTCAATTTAAGAAGATTAAGTTAGTAGAGGGTATGGACCTTATCCAAGAAGATATTTCCACAACCTTCAACGATGAGTATGTAGGAAAGGTAATTAATAGTTATGATAACCAGGTACTTTTTATAACCGCTGTAAATGCTTACCTTAAGGGTTTAACGGGAAATGTTCTTGAAGGTGCATTTGATAACAGAGTAGATGTAGATATAGAAAAACAAAGGCTTGCATGGGAAGGTATAGGGACAAATACAGAGGATTGGGATGACCAAAAAGTCAAAGAAATGACGTTCCAGTCAAATGTATATCTTAGCGGGACATTTAAGTTTCTAGATGCCATGGAAGACCTTGTAATGAACATTACTTTAATTTAAGGAGGAGACTAGCATAAATGGATGTTAAAAATGTAATCAATGGTTCTTATGGTTCTGTGTGGGTGGATAATGAACTATGGGGAGAAGTAGACAGTTTTTCTGCTACAGTGAATATTGACTATGAAGATGTGAATATCGCTGGTTCCCTTGCTACCCACAAAAAACAGACAGGATGGAACGGAACTGGAAGTATGACTGTAAAGAAAGTTAACAGTAGAGTAGCTAAGAAAGCAGCAAATGCTGTAAAAAATGGCATAGTACCCCGCATGAAAGTTGTTGGAAAATTAGCAGATCCAGATGCTTTGGGAGTTGAAAGAGTAGCTTTGTATGATGTAACTTTCGATTCTTTCATTTTAATGAATTTTGAGCAGAAAACAACAATAACAAATGAAATACCTTTTGCTTTTAGTGATTACGATTTGGTAGATACGATATAGGAGGAATAAAATAAAATGGCTAAAAAACTTACTATTAAAGAACTTATTAAACAAAAAAATGACTTAAAAAATAAGAAAGAGAAACCAGCAACACTATATGTAGAATCTTTAGATAGTGAAATTGTTGTGAAGGCTCCTTCTACAGATATAATATTAGAAGCACAATCTCAAGGGGAAAATGATGCTACTAGAGCAGATAAATATATTATTCTAGAATGCACAAAAGAGCCTAATTTAAAGGATAAAGAACTACAAGAAGCTTATGGATGCGTAGAACCCCTGGATATTGTAGAGCATATCTTTGCCCCTGGAGAAATTAGTGGTATTGCAGTAGAAATTATGTCCCTAGCAGGATATGGCAATTCTGTTAAAAGGGTTGTAAATGATATAAAAAACTAATTAGTAGTGATGTAGAATTCTATTTTCTGCATCACTACATTCAAAAGGGTCATAAGCTAAAAGACTTACTGGAGCTTGATTTTAGTGAAAAATTACTTTATATGTCTAGCATGGAGAAATATTACGAAGAAGAAGTAAAGAGGTGGGGTGATAAGTAATGTCTAAAGCAATAGAAAGACGGATGACCCTAAAAGACCAGGTAACCCCTACCATGTCAAAAATAAACAAGTCCACTCTAAAATATGCTAAAAACAAAAGGGATTTACACAAGCAAGCGCAAAAGACCTGGTTCGGTATAAAAAGAGGTATGCTAGGAGTAGTAGCCACGAGTGCCGCTCTCTTAGGGTCCATTATGGCCATGAAAAAACTCGAAGAAGCATATAAAGCGCAATCCTTAGCAGAGACTAAACTACAGGCGGTATTTGCGGCTACAGGTAGGGCTACAGATGAACAGATACAAGGGCTTATAGAGTATGCTAACACTATACAGGATGTCGGGGTTGTAGGTAACGAGACTGCTATCGCGGGTATGCAACAATTAGCTACCTTTAATGTAACTTCCGATACAATAGAAACTCTTACTGAAGGAATGTTGGACCTTGTAGCGCAGACCAAAGGTCTGGAAGCCACTCAACAGGACATGGTCGATGTAGGTAATAAGGTGGGTAAAGTAATGAGCGGTCAGGTTGGGGCACTTTCTAAAGCGGGTATCTCTTTTACGAAAGCGCAAGAGAAAGTGTTAAAATTCGGCACAGAAGAAGAAAGGGCCGCAACGTTGGCGAAAGTACTGGCTCAGAACGTAGGTGGGGTAAACAAAGCATTAGCCGCCACACCCGAGGGTAGATGGAAGCAGATGAACAACTCAATAGGAGACATGCAAAAAAAGGTTGGTAAGGTAATAGTACAGATTAAAGGGCAGTTGGCCGCCGCGTTTATGGAACATTTACCCCAAATAGAAGCAGGGATTGACAAAATAACAGTCAGTATAATGCAGTGGGTGGATAGCGGTGGTGTCGAAAGGTTTATAGATACCCTTGAGATTACAATAGATACTACTAAACAACTAGCCCCTGTAATAGTAGGTTTAACCGGTGCATTTGTAACTTATAAGTTAGCTACTATAGCTGCTACAATAAGTACTAAAGCTTTTACTGCCGCCATAATGGCCAACCCTATTGGATTTGCAATAGGTCTTATGGTTAGTTTGATTACAGTTATAGTATTGGTGAGAAAAAACAAAGACTTATTAAGACTTAAATTCATGGAAACTTGGAATGCAATAGCGGCATACACAGAAAGCGGGATAAACACTATGATAGGTGGGGCTAATTCCTTACTAAGCACATTCGAGTATACAGTAATAAGCATAAAATTTTTTTTCCATGACATGTGGAATGATGTAATAACAATGGCAGAAAATGGTGTAAATAAGATGGCCGCTCCTTTAAATGCTGTACTTGGCGCATTAGGCAAGGAAGAAATTGGTGTTAGTTTTTCTGGCAAAAAATCTTCTATGGAAAAGCCAGCGTGGGAGAAGAAAGAATTTTTCGGTGAAGTAGAGTTCAAAAGGTTTTCGGATGATAGCATAGCATCCATTAAAGATTCTAGAGCCAAGAAACAAGAAAAAGAAATAGAGCAACAGACAAAGGCTCTGGGAGCATTAGCTGAAGCAGTAGAAGAAAACACTAGTGCTACAAATAAAAACACCAGTGCAATGAGTAAAGGTTCTAGCTCAGATATGACTGCAGAAACAATAGCAGATACTTTATTACCTAGATTGGAGAGGGTAGTATATGGTTAAAGTGTACCTATCAATCAATAATAACGAAGAAATTTTGCTTCTACCTGTTACCCCTCCAGAGTTGGAGATAAAAGAGAGTTGGACTAATACAGAAGTTGAGGGTATGTACCAAAATCTCAATCTAATTCTGAATAAAAACCTATCTTCTATAGAGTTAAATTCTTTCTTTCCTGTCAGAGACTACCCTTTCCTCCATAATAGGGATTTATGGGGGATGGAGTATGTTGAAAAAATTAAAACTTGGCAGGAAAGAAGATTCTCTATTAGACTTGTAGTAACACAGGAGGGTAAAACGATAATCAATATGCCCGCCACAATAGATTCTTTTTCATACAGCATTGGCAAAGATAAAGATGTATACTACAGTTTATCACTGAAACAATTTACATTTATAAAGGTGGAATAAATATGTTTGAAATAAGATTAATTAAAAATGATGCATCAAAAGCATATAATATTACACCTTTGATTTCTAGTGTATCATGGGATTCTAATTTATCCTTACGATCTGTCATTGAATTCTCAATCATATGGAATGATACAGTACATTTCCCAGCTAACCCAATAGAATTGGGGGACCTTGTAGTCATTCTAAAAGAGGGAGTAGAAGTCAACAGAGGAATTGTGGTGAATGAAAACCTAAGCGGACGGGGGAATATAAGCTATACAGCATACGATTATGCCTGGTACCTTGGAAAATCGAAGAGTGTATATCAATTCAATTTAAGTGCTAAACAGGCAGTAGAAAGGGTGCTGAATGATTTCGGAATGCCCATAGGCAATATATTAACTATGTCAACCAAAATTAATAAAGTTTATATCCAGCAATCACCTGCTGAAATAATTAAAGATATTATAAAGCAATTCGAAAGGGAGACGGGCAATAAAGTATTGACAGAGTTACGAGAAGGAAAAATATATATAGAAAATATGATGGATATGATTGTTATAGGTACATTCAAAATTTCCGAGAATGTGCAACAATATAATATACTTTCCAATCCATTGGGAGCAGAGAGAACAAGAAATATAGAGGATATGAGAAATAGAATTAAGATAATTTTGACCGAACAGGATAACTTTGAGACTATAGCATTAGAACAGGATACAGTGAATGCTTCAAGGTATGGTCTTTTAGAAGAAACATTTAAAATCGATGCGGAGGACTCAGCAAAAGCTAGGCAAGTAGCAAAAATACTACTTAAGAGGCTAAATAAGATACATGAAACTAATTCAATAACATTGATGGGTGATGTAAAATTCAAGGCAGGTAGACTATTTGATGTAGTAGAACCGCTTACAGGAATGCAAGGTCGATATATGATTACAGAGTGTAAACATGAAGTGAACCAAGGACAACACATTATGAATTTAACATTAACATTACCAGAGGATGTGATATAATGACAAATTTAGAGAAGATGGCTAAGCTATTTACAGATAGAAACAATCCAACGCACATTAATATTACTATTGGAAAAGTGATTGGAGTTAATCCATTTAGGATACAATGGGGCGAAAAAATTATTGTTGAAGAAGAGAATCTTATAATAGCTAGAGGTGTATTGAGTCATGCTAGAGAGTTTTCTAGTAGTAGTGCAGGTACTATTACTACTCATACAGATGATCCACCTCAGGAGGAAGAATATAGTCAATATACTATTTTAAAAAATTTAAATCATTCTGGTAATTTTACCTTTACAGACACGTTAAACGTGGGGGATGAGGTTATCATGGTACCAGACGATAATTTCAAGAATTGGTACATCATAGACAAGGCGGTGAGGTTTGATGTTACCTCAGATAAGTAAATTAGAGTTTCGAGTTACAGAACTAAAAGAATCTCCTGTCGTGCATAAGTCTTTTTTGTGGGACTTCAAAATGGGGGATTTTGTTTTAAGGGATGGAAAATTAGTAGAAGTAGAAGGGTTAGATTACATTAAAATATGGATAGAAAAAGCCATTAGAACCGAAGCAAATACATCCTTTTATACAAACTATGGTTCTGAACATCATTCAATGATAGGTACTGTATTTGACAGGGATTATGTACAATCAGAATTAGAGAGAATGGTAAAAGAAACACTGCTAAAAAATGAAGCAATAACAGGTGTTAGTAATTTTGACTTTGAATTAGACGGTGAATTATTAACAATGAATTTTGACGTTTCAACAATCTATGGAAATGCAGGGGTGACGATAAATGCAACATAAAGAAGCGTTTAAAGAAATTTTACAATCAAAGTTAACACAAGAGGACGTAATGAGGATATTTACAGCAGTTATTGATCCGTTGGCAGAAGAAACAGCCAATCAAGTGGTTTCAAATATATTTGCAACAGCAGCAAGAGGACAAAATGTATATGCACAACACTATGGGGATTTATTCCCGGAACCTATACACAACGGAGAGATAAAGAAATTAGTAATGGAGAAGATTGCAGAGTATTTCAACCAGATGGAGCAAAGACCATATAACCTAGTCCTAGAGGAAAGGGTTGATTAGCATGGAAGAGATTTTGAAAGCGATGCTTGAAGCTGTTTCGAATAAATATGACACTAGAGAAGGGAGTTTTATATGGGACTCTTTAGCAGCAGTTGCAGAACAGCTGTCAAAATTAGATGATAGCATCACGATAGCAAAAGAAATGTTTATCACATCTAACTTAACAGGGGATGAGCTAACCACAAGAGTACGAGATATCACAGGATTAGATAGAAGGACAGCAATCAAGGCTACTGGTTCTGTTACCGTTACAGGAACAGGTACAATCAACATAGGAGACTTATTCGAGACACCAGGAGGGATACAATTCAGAGCTACAGAAACAAAAAGTATCGTAACAAGCGGCACTGTAAAAATAGAAGCTCTAATTGCTGGTTCCGCTGGAAATGTACCTGCTGAAACAATTACTTTGTTTCCTATTACCATAGCTGGATTTACAACAGTAATAAATCCTGATGTTGGATCAGGAGGTTTTGATGAAGAATCAGATACAGATTTAGTCCAAAGATATTATGAAAAACTTAGAGAACCCGCAACTAGCGGAAATATAGCGCATTACAAACAATGGGCTAAAGAGGTTGAAGGTGTGGGGGGTGTCAAAGTGTTCCCCCTGTGGAACGGTGTAAATACTGTAAAAGTTGTGATAATAGATAGCGACAGACAACCAGCTACTCAAACAGTAGTAGATGCTGTACAAAACTATATTGATCCTGATTCTGCTGGTTTAGGGGAAGGTGAAGCTCCTATAGGAGCCTACTGCACTGCAATTAGTGCTAGTGCACTCAATATCGACATTTCTGTAGGAATCACCTTGAAAACAGGTTATGTACTGAGTACAGTGACAGAAAATATAGAAAATAACATAGTAGAGTTTCTAAAGAGCATAGCTTTCAAAGAGGATTTTGTGAGTTATGCTCTTATTGGTAATGCTATCCTTAACAGTGAAGGAGTAGCAGATTATGCAAATTTAACACTTAACGGAGGAACCTCAAACGTAACAATAGATGATGAAGAAGTTGCTATATTGGGGGTGCTAGACGTTGTCTAATGAACTAGAAATGATAAAGACCTTACAACCCTTCATGAAAAAAAGCAAAATCTATGAAGAAATATTCAAAGCACAGTCAGAGCAGATACACAATAGAGAAGAGGCTATAGCTGACCTCAAAAAACAGTTAGCTATCGATACAGCAACATGGGGACTTGAGGTATATGAAAGAGCCCTTGGTATCCCTGTTGATAAGCAAAAACCTTCAACTGAAAGAGCAGAGAGGATTAAAGCTAAACTAAGAGGTCAGGGCAGAGTAGGTATTGATCTGATAAAATCCACTGTTGGTAGTTGGGCGGGAGGAACTGTAGATGTAATATTCGAAAACAGCACCATCACAATTACTTTCGTGGATTTGGTCGGTACCCCTAAAAATATAGAAGATGTCAAGATAGCTGTAGAAGAAATCAAACCCGCCCACCTGGCAGTACTATATGTATTCTTATATAATATCTGGGCTACTGTCAATACAGTAACTTGGGGTTATTTAACCGATTATACATGGAGAGAAGTATTAGAAGAAAATATTTTTTAAGGAAGTGATACAGGATGGCGACTTATACAACTAACTACAATTTGCAGAAACCAGACCTAACGGATAATGCAAATATAAATGTAATAAACAGTAATATGGATATCATAGATTCAGCAATGAAAAACTTAGATTTTGCCGAAAATTTTCAAAACCATATTATTGATCCTATGCCGCATAGAATGACCGATGGAGTTACAACGTACAAATATGGTTTCAAGGTAGTGGACGGTGGATTAGTTTTTGAATATGAACCAATTTAGGAGGTATAAGAATGGCAGAAATAAGTATCGCAAAAGAAACAACTTCACAGGCAATAAAAACTAAAGTAGATACTAATCTTGATACAACAGTTTCAAGTAGGCAAGCAAATGTATTGTCGCAGACACAAGCAAACAGACTAGACGACACAATTTCGAGCAGAATGCCAGGTACAACTACCCACAGAGATAGAATCGACACAACTATATCGTCAAGACAAGCGGCTTGGGGAGCAACAACTACTCATAGAGATAGAATCGATACAACAATATCCAGCAGAGCGGCACAAACGACAGCGAATACAATCAATACAAATGTAGGTTCAAACTCAGATGCAAGTAGCGCAACTGGGAGTACACACGCGAAGCTAAAGGATATAAGAGCGGCTTTAAACACATTAACAGCAAATTTGATACAACCAACTAAGCCAAGAAGTGTAGATTTTAAGCAGTCAGACGCTGTTAGCGGCACATGGTATACCGTGTTAAACATAACTGGAAAAGGGATATTAAACAGACTGTCTGCTTTTATCACGATTTATAACGAATATCTACAGTACGAGATCACGGTAGACGGTGTCGCAGTGACTGAAACAACGCGGGATACATCACGTACAAGGGGGTTAGCACCCTTTGGAGGTAGCTATGATCGTGACAGGATAGCGGACTACTTATTTAACACTTACTTTAAAAGCTCGTTAAAGATAAGAGTTCGACACACTCACGGTTCTACGTACGATTTACACGCGTCAGTAGATTACGCGCTAGTATAGAGGAGGGAGGGATTAACATGAAACCAGTTTTAACCATAGACCCAGTTAGTGGGGGTATAGCGATGAGTCTGTCTAAGGCTCTTTTTTATTTTAAGAAAGTAGGTGTAAAAATATGAACAATGTCGGAAACATTATTAAAACCGCCTTAGCAGCCACAGGGGGAGCAATATCATATATTTTAGGAGGGTGGTCTCATTTGCTATTTGTACTTTTAGTTTTCGTGATAATAGACTATTTTTCAGGGATTATTGCAGCGGCGATTGAGGGAAGGTTATCAAGTTCCATAGGAATGAAAGGGATAGCAAAGAAAGTATTTATTTTTGCCCTGGTAGCTGTTGCAAACTTGGTTGACATGAGTTTAGGAGACACTCATGTTATTAGAGATGCAACTATGTTTTTCTACTTAGCGAATGAACTACTTTCTATTATAGAGAATGCAGGAAGAGTAGGACTAGACATACCTGGTCCGCTCGAAAAGGCAGTAGGAATCTTGAGAGATAAGGGGGAAGGCAATAGATGAACAACTATGAATTGATTCAAAAGCTTCATGATGTGGTCAAGAACCATAAAACAGTCTACATGTGGGGTGTATTCGGTTCACCAGTTACAGAATCGATCATTGCTACTAAAACAAAACAATATCCTTCATGGTATACTACACAAAGACAAGCTAATTTTAGGAAGCTGATCGGCAAGGGATATTTTGGATTTGATTGTGTGAACCTGATCAAAGGTATTCTTTGGGGTTGGAATGGAGATCATTCAAAATTAAATGGTGGTGCAGCTTACAACATCAATGGGGTTCCTGATGTTTCAGCAAATGGAATGTTAACTAGGTTAGTTGATGTCAGTTCTGATTTCTTTAAAATAGAAGTTGGTTCAGCAGTTTGGATGGATGGCCATATTGGTGTCTACATAGGAGATGGAAAAGTCATTGAAGCAACACCAAGCTGGGGAAATAATGTTCAGGTTACCGCTTGTCTTAATTTTGGAAGCATCAGTGGACTGAATGGAAGAAGATGGACAAAACATGGGAAGCTTCCTTATATCACCTATGTTCTAAAAGAAGAAGGGGAAAAACAAGAATCTCCACAATGGGCTATTGATGCTAGAAATTGGGCTATGGACAATGGTATCAGTGATGGATCAAGACCAAAAGATACCGCTACTAGGGAGGAAATCTGGAGGATGTTGCAGAAGATGGATAGGGTAGATTAATTTCTACCCTTTTTTTATTTTGTGTGGTAAAATAATACAAAAAGGAGGGATAAACTGTGTTAAAGAAAATCGGAAAAGTAATAGGTATTATTGTAGGGGTGTTATTAATTCTAGCGGGACTTATGCTTATAAGTGATTCGTTTGGATCAGCTATCCTATTAGCAGGAATAGGAGGAGCAGTAATATTTGTGGCATTAAAAATCGGCGAACCGTTAAAGCATAGTGAGTCTAAGAAGCCTAGTGTGTTAGAAACCAGGTTAAAGGAAAAAGGTTTTGAGATAAATAAAAGTTTAAATCTACCTAAATATACTTTTTTTGTTGACAATACGAATAAAAAATTTGCCTATGGCAACAAGAAAGAACTAAAAATTTACAATTATGCTGATTTGTTAAATTTTGAACTAAAAGAAGACGGCAACACGGTCACAGGGGGTAAAGGAGTAGCAACTGCGGTAGGAGCCGCTACTTTTGGTGTAGTAGGAGCCGCTGTAGGAATGTCTGGAAAGCGAAAAAACAAATCAACGTGCACATCATTAGCAGTGCATATATCAGTTAATGATTTAGATAATCCTCATATACCTTTCAATTTCATAGACGGTACAGAACATAAAAAAGATGGTTTTCTTTATAAAGATTTTTTCGGAAAAGCTCAAGAATTAGTTTCTATACTAGCCTATATCGAAAATAATAAATAACAAAGGTAGCTTTTTCTTTTGTGATACACCTTATTATCAGCTTACGCAGTATAAAGACAAATTTTACAGAGAAGATCATTTGAAGCTATTAGATATGTCACAAGCACAGTTTTTTGAAAAATTTTTGCCTACATTATTTATAGCTATCGATAAAAAGAAATACTTTGAATTAGTTGAAAAAGTATATGGTATTGAAGAATTGAATAGATTAACAAAGATTATGTATTAAAGGCTCTTGTCTATTTATTAGAGCCTTTAATATATTCCTTAAAAATTAAATAGTTTTCTCTAGTAGGGTAAATTTTTTCCTTTTCCCATCGCGAAATTGTTTTTTTATGCACCCCTAAAGCTTGTCCTAGATCTATTTGAGTAAGATTATTTTTATTACGAAATCTCCTTATCTTTAAACCATAATCAGAAGCTATAAAAGCCAAATATTCATCATATAAAAGAAATGGATCTATTTCTAAAGCTTCAGCAATTTTATTGCAAATCTCTAAAGAATGTATAACTTGATCGTTTTCATATCTTATTATAGTGGTACGATTAAGTCCAGATTTAAAACATAAATCTTCCTGTAATAAGCCGTTTAATAATCTGTAATATTTAATTTTACCACCAACAGTTGAAGAGTCTAAATTATTCAATAGATTCACAGTTTGACTATAATAAAATGTTTCCGTAATGAGTGTATAGAAAATGAGATATTAATGACGATACGGGCAGGCAAAAAAATCAAAACAGAGGTATCCCTACAGGATCCCATCGGAGTGGATAGAGAAGGAAACGAAATCTCATTAATTGACATTCTAGGCACAGAACCTGATGAGGTACTGAACGAAGTAGAATTGAAAATGCAAATTAAGAAGTTATATCAAAAAATGTCTAGTGTATTAAAAAAGAGAGAGCTTATGGTTTTAGAACTAAGATATGGTATATGTAACGGTGGTAGTAAAACCCAAAGAGAAATAGCAAAGATGTTAGGAATATCTAGATCTTATGTTTCAAGAATAGAAAAAAGAGCTATTAAAAAACTTTATAAAGCCTTCGACTATAAAGAATAGATCAAGCTATGAATATCTAGACTCCTCAGCTGTCTAGATATTTTTTTGCTTTTTTACGCTATAGCACTGTCGAATCTAGAGAAAACTATAATAAAATAATAATAATTTCATAAAAGGTTGTAGAAAAAGGTAGTCAAATGTTGAAATTTACTTATTTCCATGGAAATGATATCGCTAAAAAATTTACTAGATATATGGTAGGATATTTAATAAACAGTAATGTTTAACAATTATTTTATGATATAATAATCCTAAGTTTCAAAATCAAACAGTTATATTTTACTCAAAATCATTTTAAAAGGCAGGGAATCCAATGATGAAAAGTCAAACACCGAAAGCTATTAGAACCTGTAGAAGATGCAAAGCATTCATTCATGAGAATTCTCTCCATGAATATTGTTTAGATTGTATAAAGAAAATAGATGAAGTATTTGATAAAATAAGAGAATATTTGAGAGAATATCCTGGCGCAACTGCTTATGAAATGGAGCAAAGATTAGGAATATCGGCACATGTTATCAATAACTTCGTCAGAGATGGTAGACTTATAGAAATACCCAACGAATATTTAAATATCGAATGTTTAAGATGCGGCTGCCTGCTGTTGTCCGCTCATCACAAATACTGTCCAATTTGTGAAATTGCAATACAAAAAGAAATAGAACTAGCAAAACAATCCTTAGCGATATTCGAAAAAAATGATGATGTAATAGGAAAAATGCGTTTTAAGGACTATAAAAAGAAATAATAGCTTTTATAGTGGGCAGAGAAGTTTAAGGTTTAAATGGAGCTGCTTTTTCAAATAATACTAGTATAACTTTTTATAAAATAGCTGAGGAAAAAGAGGTGAGGATATGAAACTGTTAACGCCTGACTTGTATGTGGAGTCAGTATTACATTTAGATTTACAGAAGTTAAAGACTAAGCAGATTAAAGGATTAATTATTGACATTGATAATACTCTAGTAGCATGGGATATTAAATATGCAAGTGACAAAACCCAAAATTGGTTGCTAAACTTAAAAAAAGAAGGGTTTGAAGTCTGCCTTGTATCTAATAATACAGAGAATAGGGTGGTAACCTTTAATGAAGAATTAAAACTACCGGCTATTCATCGCGCTACAAAGCCTAGAAGAGGTTCTTTTAAAAGGGCTATGGAGCTTATGAAGACAAATGTTAAAAATACAGCTGTAATAGGTGACCAAATATTTACTGATGTATTAGGTGGTAATAGAATGGGGTTAGTTACTGTTTTAGTTGTCCCTATAGAAAGTAAAGAGTTTTGGTGGACAACTTTTGTAAGAAAGATTGAAAGGCATGTGCTAAGAGTAGTATTAAAAGATCATAGGGGAGATAGGTAATATCAACTAATCATATGCATTTTTTATGCCTCTTTTGAGAGGTGTTTTTTATGTCATAAATTAGAACAGAAGGAAAAAGTTAGTACAAAAAATAAAAATATAAACAATACTTGGAGGAATTTACAATTGTTTGTAGAATACTAATTTATTGCTAAAAAAATAATGTCAATGATCATTTAGTCCTAAAAATTAATGACGTTATTTTAGATGTATGGTGCCGATATCATTATTTAGAAGCTTTTTGGTGTAATTTACATTTTAGAAAATTGTAAGAGGATTTTAGATTAAGCTATGGAGGATTTATTTTAAAATACTTTAAAAGATTATTAATTGAATAATTTAGAACAGATGAACTTCAGCTATATTTGGACGCTTTATGCTGTAGGGATGTAGTGGCGTAACCGGCTAACAGTAATACAATATTGTTAGCCGTTATTTTTTTGTTAAAAGCAAAGTGATTCTATAGTAACGAATTAATAGCAGAGGGGACTAATCATGGTTAGTAAAAATATGCGTCTAGGAGATATTCTTGTTCGTTCTGGACTAATCACCGAAGAACAATTAAAAATTGCCCTCAATCTTCAGAAGAAAAAAGGGGGAAAATTAGGAGAACTCTTGATTGAACAAGGGTTTATTACTGAAAGTCAGATAATTGAAGTTCTTGAATTTCAATTAGGTGTACCTCATATGAATCTAAATCGGTATTATATTAACCCAAGTGTACCCAAAAAAATCAGTGAAAACCTGGCAAGAAAGCATCTATTAATACCCATCAATATCATCGGAGACAAACTTATTGTTGCAATGGCTGACCCATTAAATTTGTTGGCTATAGATGATGTTCAGTTAGCAACTGGATTAGATGTTGATGTAGTCATAGCAACTAAAAATGATATCATTACAGCCATGAACAAATATTTCGATAATAAAGAAGTAGCTGAACGGGCCATTGAAGAATTTACTATACAACAACACCCTGACGAAATAGATGAAAAAGACAATCAGCTTCAAGATGATATTAATAATGCGCCAGTTGTAAAATTAGTAAATAGCATTATCAATCAAGCGGTAAAGATGAAGGCTAGTGACATTCATATAGAGCCTTTTGAAAAAAATGTGAGGATACGTTTTCGTGTAGATGGGGATTTAAAAGAAATAATGACACCAGCAAAGACGACGCATTCAGCTATTGTGACACGAATCAAAATCATTAGCAAGCTTGATATTTCTGAAAAAAGAATTCCTCAAGATGGTAGAGTTGAAATCATGATAGAAAATAGAACCGTTGATATGCGAATATCTGTTTTGCCTACAGTTTATGGAGAAAAGATAGTCATCCGTTTATTAGATAGGAGCAATATTGTTCTAAAAAAAGAACAGCTTGGATTTACAAAGCAGAATTTAAAGCTTTTTAACAACATTATTAAAAATCCTGAAGGGGTTATTCTCGTTACCGGACCAACTGGAAGTGGAAAAACTACGACTTTATATACTTTATTAAAAGAGTTGAATCAAATTGATAAAAATATTATTACAGTGGAAGATCCTGTTGAATATAGATTACATGGAATAAATCAGGTGCAGGTTAACAATAAGGCAGGTTTAACCTTTGCAGGAGGACTTCGATCCATCCTCCGACAGGATCCAGATATCGTCATGGTTGGTGAGATACGGGATGCTGAAACAGCTCAAATAGCAGTTCGGGCTGCGATTACAGGACATCTAGTTTTGAGTACATTACATACCAATGATACAACCAGTTCTATTGCAAGATTGATTGACATGGGAATAGTCTCTTATTTGCTATCTTCTGCAGTGGTGGGAATCATAGCTCAACGACTTGTAAAAAAAATTTGTGTGCATTGTAAAACGGAATACAAGGCCACTGAGAATGAGATGCTGTTGTTGAAGTTAAAAGATGAAGAGATGCTGCATAGAAGGGTATTGCATAAAGGAAAGGGATGTAATGCATGCAATAATACTGGCTATTTAGGAAGAACTGCCATTCATGAAATTATGGCAGTGAATAGAGAAATCCGAAATTTAATAAATAAGCATGCTGAGAATGATTTAATTAAAGATAAAGCAATCGAAAATGGAATGTTAACTCTTTTTGAATCTTGTAGGTTATTAGTGTTAAATGGCACCACTACAATTGATGAACTATTAAGGGTAACCTATAGTGTTGATATCTATTAAGTGAGGTGAAGTGGATTGGATATAATTGAACTATTAACAAAAGCAGTTGAAGAAAAGGCATCAGATCTGCATCTGACAGTTGCATCACCTCCTATCATCAGAGTAAATGGAAAACTAATTAAGATGAACGAAATAAAACTTATGCCCGAAGATACGAAAAATATGGTCCAACAAATGATGACTTCAGATCAAATGTTGCAGCTTAAAGAAAAGGGTGAGTTGGACTTTTCCTACTCAAATCCTGGCTTAGGCAGATTTAGGGTAAATGCATACAAACAAAGAGGAAGCTATAGTATGGCTCTTCGGGTGGTAACTTTTAGAGTTCCCACGATTGAAGAATTGCATTTGCCACAAATTATTACGGAGTTGTCAAAAAAGCAACGGGGATTAATTTTAGTGACAGGCCCTACTGGTAGTGGTAAATCAACGACACTGGCAGCTATGATAAACTATATGAACGAAAACAGAACAGAGCATGTTTTAACCCTTGAAGATCCTATTGAATATTTGCATAAACATAACAAAAGCGTTGTAAACCAAAGAGAAATAGGGAACGATTCCTATAGCTTCGCCAATGGATTACGAGCTGCATTGAGACAGGATCCTGATGTCATCCTTGTAGGAGAGATGCGGGATTTAGAAACCATAAGCATTGCCATTACAGCTGCTGAAACAGGTCACCTGGTATTATCTACTCTACATACAATCGGCGCTGCTAAAACAATAGATAGGATTATCGATGTATTTCCATCTCATCAACAGCAGCAAATAAAGATACAGCTTTCATCTGTACTGGAGGGTGTCATCTCCCAACAGCTTTTACCTAAAGCCGATGGCTCTGGCAGAGTTGCTGCCTTTGAAATCATGGTTACCAATCCTGCTATTAGGAACCTGATTCGTGAAGGTAAAACCCATCAGATGCAAACAGTAATTCAAACAGGAGGAAAATTAGGTATGCAGACAATGGATGCTTCACTGATGAGTTTGTGCCAAAACAGAATAATTAGTAGAGAAACACTTGAAAAATATGCTGTGGATGTGGACATGGTCAATCGTCAAATGAATATATAACATCTACTATCCAACCATAAGAAAGGTGGTGATTGGTTGGCAAGTACTTATAAATACAAAGCAGTTACTAGTATAGGACAAACTGTCGAAGGAACTTACAGTGCAGATTCAAAGGATGAAGTTCTTCGTATACTCCGTGAAAAGCAGCAGCTTCCTATAAAAATAGAAGAAGAAAGAAGTAGATCAAAAAAGATGACAGAGTTAACTTACTTTAAACCTAGGGTTAAAGTAAAGGATCTTACTGTTTTTTGTAAGCAATTCTATACTATGCTCCATGCAGGAATGTCCCTAAGCAATTGCTTAGAAGTTCTAATGGATCAGACGGAGAACAAAACTCTTAAAAATGTAATAGGAGATGTTTTTACTCAGGTACAAAAAGGTACTGTACTATCGGAAGCCATGAAAAAACACGGAAAGATATTTCCACCTATACTGATTAGCATGGTGGAGGCAGGGGAACTGACAGGAACATTAGATAATGTTTTAGCTAAAATGGCAGAGCACTTTGAGAAGGAGAATAAAATCAACTCGAAAATTAAAGGTGCAATGATGTATCCCATTATTTTAAGTATTGTGGCAATTACTGTTGTGATCTTTCTTTTGATTTTTATTATGCCAACCTTTATTGGAATGTTTACGTCCTCTGGTGTAGCATTACCATTACCTACAAGAATGCTTCTTTCTTTCAGCAATGTACTAACTAGTTTTTGGTATATATTCCTATTGTTAATTATCGGTATGATTTTTCTTTTCAACAGAATGATCAATACTGATGATGGGAAAAGAGCCTATGACAGATTGAAGTTCAAAATTCCTATTATAAAAGGCTCCATAACCAAAATAGTTACTTCAAGGTTTACAAGGACTTTATCATCTTTATTGTCCAGTGGTATACCTATCATCCCCGCACTAGAGGCATCTGCCAATGTAACCAACAACAAAGTAGTGACAGATGGTATAGAGATGGTGGTAGAGGACATAAGAAAGGGGATTAGCTTAGCGACGCTGTTTAAAAAAATGAAGGTTTTTCCACCCATGATGATCTCTATGGTCAGCATTGGTGAGGAGTCTGGTTCCTTAGACAGCATGCTTTCAAAAACTGCTGACTTTTACGATCAGGAACTGGAGGCTGCCATACAGCAAATGGTTTCCCTTCTGGAACCAGTAATGATTGTTGTTATGGCGTTGATCATTGGATTTATTGTAATTGCTATGATGCTACCGATGTTTGATATGATGCAGACGATTTAAAAAACAAAAATAAAGGAGGAAATGAAATGATTCAATTTTTATGTAAGAAAGTGAGAAATAAGAAGGGTTTTACTTTGATTGAATTGATTGTTGTTATTGCGATTTTGGGGATTTTAGCGGGGATTGCGGTGCCTAGATTTCAGAATGTAACAGCAAATGCTAATTCAAAGGCAAATTTAGCTGAACACAAAATCGCTGTATCAGCAGTTCAACTCTTCAGAGCTGAAAGTACTACAAATGCATTACCTACAAAATCAGATGATTTAGACCCTTATATAGAAGGTGGTTGGGCTGGCTTAACAAGTGGTACTCATACTTTTGCTTATGATGCAACTACAGGGGTTACAATAACCTCATCTCCATCAGGAGAAGAGACTAACATTAAACCTTAACCATAGAACCAAAGGGACGGTTCCCGTGGTTTGCAAATGTCCTCAGGGGCATAGAATTGATTCTTTAGTTATTAACTTATTTTGTGAATTAACAAACTTAAAAACTTATGAACAACAAATAGAACATGGAGGAAGTATATTTTCCTCCATGTTTTTAAAATCAGATTGAGAGGTTTGGATTTGTTTTGTATATACAACAATGTTCTACTAACTGGCATACTCATTGGTTCATTTTTGAAGGTATGTACTTATAAAATGGCTGCAAACAAATCAATACTATTCCAAGTTTTCAATTTGTTATCCTGTGATGGAGCTTTTAATAGGAATTATTTATTACTATTATTTTTAAAATAGATGTATTAAAAGGTATATGTATCTAAGTATTAATAGCAGATAATAATCATAGAAATTTGAATTTAAAGGGGCCTATATTATAATGTTAAACAAAAAAATATATGAATTATTATCCTCTAAAAAAGGTGTAACATTAATTGAAATCCTTATTTCACTAATTATATTTATAATAATTATAGTGCCATTTTTAGGAATGTTTGTACAATCAACTAAATCAAATAGTTTATCACAAAATATAATTGATGCCACTTACATAGCTCAAAGCTGTATGGAAGACGTTTATTCTATTAGTATAACAAATAACTTTATGGATGGTCTTACTGAATTAAAAGATAATGGCTTTACTGAAACTGTTGTTGTCGCAGATGAAGATTATGACTATACTAAAAATATAGATGGATACTATGCACTAATTGAAATTAGGAAGTCTGCTTATTCTGGAAATCTGGTTAAAGTGGTTGCTAAAATTTATAATAATAGTGCCCTTGAAAAATTAGAAGCACAAATGGAAACCATTTTATTATGGAATAGTTAGAAGGTGTAAATTTATGATACAAAATAGAAAAGGTATAACGCTAATTGAATTACTTATGGTTTTATCTGTCATGTCAATAATCGTTGTTTTAAGTTTTTCTGTTTATATTTTTGGAATGAAAAGTTTTACATTACAATCTACTAATGTCGAAAATCAATCTAATGTAAGGTATGCTACAAGTTATATCACGAAAGAAATTAGAAAAGCAGAGTCAGTAGAGGTATTAGGTAATATTTTAACTATTAATGGTACCGATGAATATAAACTTGTTGATAATATTATCTGGAGGAATAGTAATGAACTGGTGACTGGTATAGAGCATTTTAATATGAGTAAATCAGGAAATAAGATTAGTCTTGAGATAATCAGCTTATCTAATTCAGATGGATGTTTTTCTTCATTATCTTCGAAAATTTATATAAGAGAGTAGGGGGGTAGCATGAAATTTACGTATTCTCTAAAAAAATATTTGTACAATGATAGTGGACTAACACTAATCTTTGTTATTATGATTTTAGTAATATTATCTTTGATCGGCTTGACTCTTTTAAGTGTTACTACTAGTAATGTAAAAATGAGTTCCATAGAAAGAGATTATCAAGGGGTTTTTTATATAGCGGAAGCAGGAATAAATTATAAACTTAATGAAATAAATTCAGAGATTATAGCATCCTATATAAGTACATCCACAGTGGATGACTTCTTTAATACTATTGAGTCTTATTTTAGTGTACCGTCAACATTGGATACTTTCGAAAGTACTTTTGGAAATAATCCTGTAGTAAATATTACAATTATAGGATCAAGAGTTACACCTTCTAATACTGCTACTTATACAATTATATCACAAGGAATTATAGGTAGTCATACAAGAACTGTTGAAACAGAAATCGAAGTTACATGGATTCCAAAAACTGGTATGAGTATATCCAATGATATGGCTGTTTTTTCAAATTCTACTATTAATTTAACGGGAAGTGCTACTATTAATGGTCCTGCAGGTATTAATGCTACTACTAATAACTCTATTACTTTAGATGGGGGATCAGCAATTAATGGTGATATCTATGTGGGACCTGGAGCTGGTAGTGAGGTTTTGAATGTACCTCATTGGATCTCTGTAAGCGATCCAATTCAGCTAGCTGAAGTAAGAAGTTTTGAAATGCCTGACTTTCCTACAATTCCTACGTACTTACAACATCCAAATACTCAGGCTGGATCATACAATGTTATCTTAAATGGTAGTGTACGTATTGATAATTCGCAGGCAAATAACTATGTTTTGCAATTAAATAATAATATATATGCACCAGAAATAAAAATTGCTTCTAATTATACTTTAGATATTAACGTTGGCGATACAGATAAAAGCATTGTTGTGGATCATCTGAATATTATAAATGGACATATAAATATCCAAGGTACAGGAAAGCTTACTATTTACGTTACTGATAAAATAACAATGGGTAGTGGAAGTACAATCAATAATGTAACAAATCCAGCTGAAGCTAGTGTTACTGTAGAAAAGCTGAATATTTATTTAAAAGCTTCTGCACCTGCTAAAACAGTAACTCTTGCAGGTAGTCAAAAAATTTATGGTTCCTTATATGCGGAAAATGCTAATATTCTTTTTACGGCAGGAGGAGGTTTTCAAGGTCATATCGTTACAGGTGGAACAGATGTTACTATAAATGGCGGGGCGGCTGCTCTTGTTAAGATGATTTATGCACCAAATGCACATGTTAAATTGGAGAATGGAGGGAATGTAATAGGGTCAATAATTGCCAATTCCTTTACTGCCAGTGGAGGTACTAATGTTAGCTACGTATCTACTGAAGATGAAAATTTACCATTCTTTCCAATTGGTGGTGGAAGCACACCTGCCCTTGAAGATTTAATTCAAATAAATACTATTAAAGAAAAATAGTTTAATAAATACATAGTTTTTATTTATTAATTTTAAAACTTGAAAGGTTTTGATTTATTTTGTATATATATAGCCTTGCTGTAATAAGTGGTATACTAATTGGATCTTTTTTAAATGTGTGTATCTATAGGATGCCTAAAAATGAATCTATCATTTATCCTGCTTCTCATTGCTCAAAATGCAATGAATCACTTAAACCCTTTGATTTAATTCCTATCTTTAGTTACGTATCTTTGAGAGGTAAATGCAGGTATTGTAGTGCTGAATTTTCTATTAGGTATCCTATGATAGAGTTTTTAACAGGAATTATTTTTTTATTAGTATTTTATAAATATGATTTAAGTATTGCGTATTTTTTTCATATTGCTTTAGTATGTATTTTAATCTGTATTACTTTCATTGACTATGATCATCAAATCATACCTGATGGACTTGTTATATTAGGGTTTGGATTAGGATTAACATATAAATTTCTTTTATACTTCTTTATAAATCAGCCTATAGAAGTTTTAAATAGTTTACTAGGATTTTTATTAGGCGGTGGGTTCTTTCTGCTAATTGCTGTTATTTCCAATGGTGGTATGGGTGGAGGAGATATTAAACTGATAGCTATGCTGGGTTTTTGGTTCGGTTGGAGAGATATTATTCTTATTTCTTTTTTATCCTTTATAATAGGCAGTGTTATTTCAATAGCATTACTAGCTACTAAAGTAAAATCTCGAAAAGACGTCATTCCATTTGGACCCTTTATTGGAGTATCTACCCTACTTGTTATTCTTTATAAGAACTATATTTTAATGAGTTATATGAATCTATTTATGTAATTGTTTTATTCAATTAGTTATTAAAGGGGTGAGGGCTATTGAAAAGTTTCAAGTCGTTTTGCAAGAATAAAGAAATATTAGTACTTGACATAGGCAGTCATAGTGTAAAAGCTGTTGTAGGTAAATATGACAAGAACAAAGTATCCGTCCATAATGCTTTCTGTGTATCGATTCCACAAGACTGCTATGCAGATGGTAAAATTATTAATCTGTTGGAAGTAAAAGAAGCCTTGAAAAAGGCTCTGGAAATTAACAAAGTGAAAGCTAAATCCACTATTAGTTCTATTGAAAGCACCTGTATCATTACTAGAGAAATACTTCTTCCAGCAGTTAAAGAAGAGGATTTAAAAGGAATGATCTATTACGAAGTTGGCCAATATCTACCCATTGAGCTCGATAAATATGTAATTCAGCATAAAATTATTGAAGAATTCATGGAGGAAAATGTAAAAAAATATAGCATACTAGTTGCTGCTTTACCTAGGGAAATTGCATTCAGTCATTTTGAATTGCTTGAATTTCTAGATTTATCTCCAGTCGCTTTAGAGCTTCATTCAAATGCAATCACTAAGCTTTTAGATGTTAATGCTGTTATCAATGATATTGAAGCTATTCGTGATAAAAGCATTGCTGTGATTGATCTAGGACATAAGCACATTAATGTGATCATTATAGAAAATGGTGTTTATCGGTTTAGTAGAATAATTAATTTAGGTGCAGGCGATATGGATATGATTATTGCAAATTATTTAAATATTGATTTAAAAGAGGTTGAAATACAAAAATATGCCATGAAAAATTTGACTTCCTCATTAGAAGAAGTTGTTGTTTCAAATGAAGGCATATCGCTAAATAAGTCTGAATTATCATTTGATATCTTTCATGATGTCATTAAATCCAACCTAGATAATTGGATCGATGAAATCAATCGAATTTTTAAATACTATACAAGCAGAAGTTCACGCAATAAAATAGATAGTATCTTTATATATGGTGGCAGTACTGCTTTAAATGCTATAGATCAATATATGACCGATGCTTTTAACATCCCTACTTTTAGAATTGATCGAATAAATCATGTGGAATTTTTAGAGAATTCTACAATGGATGATTTATCAATTTATCTTAATGCAATTAGTTCGTTAATTAGGAAATAAAAGGGGGAAAGCAAAGGCATGAGAGACTTTAACTTTTTTGAACCATATTTAAAAAAAACAGAAAAGACAAGTTTTTATCGTTTAATCATTTTATCTCTTATTACTGTCGTAAGTTTTATCTTTGTTTTCTATCCTGTACTTAAATATTTTGAAGTAAGAACGTTGAAAAAAGAAATTCTTGTCCTTGATGAAATATTAGAATCATCTGAAAATATAAAAAGACTTCAAGTAATTGAAAGTAATAATATTCAATTAATAGAATTAAAATCTGAACAAGTATTCTTTAGTAATTTACATGATGAGATGAAAGAACAGAAAGTTATTAGTGACTTGTTAATTCAGTCTATCTTAAAAAATGTTCCTAATGGAATTTTCTTTGATTCATTAAGCATAGCCAATAATGAAATAGAGATACATAGTAAGGCTACTCATAAATTTGCAGTTGCTCAGATGGAACACAATTTACGTTATTCTCCATATTTTGATGAGGTATTTATTCCTTCTATTTCAGAAAATGATGGTTATTATTTATTTACAATTACATTTACAGCAAAGGAAGTGACTACTAATGCTGTTGAGTAAACGAGAAAAGATTTTAGTAGTTTTGCTAGCAGGGATGATTCTTTTAGCAGGTTACTACAAGTTTATAATGATACCACTTAACAAAAATTTGAGTCAATTAGAGCTAGATTATAAAGAAAAGCAATTGAAATATATACAAATGAAGCAAGAACTTCAATCAGAAGTACAGTTGAATAACCAGATTGATGCATTAAATAATGAAATTCTTGGTCTTGCAAAAGATTTTTTTGGAAAGATTCATCAAGAGGATATTATTTTATTATTAAATGATTTGATACTCAATAGTAATATTAGGATTTCTTCACTGGACTTTACCCCGCCTAGAATGGAATCATTGGTAAATGGTGAAGAAAATTTACAAGAGAATGACTCTGAGGAATTTATTGCTGAAATCCTTTCAACTCAATTTCATTTCGAAGGCGATTATGGAGCATTGATTGATTTCTTGAGAAATATAAGAGAATATGAGAAAGAAATAGTGATAAACAATATAAGTATTAGCAATAGTAAAGATGGATTATTATCTGGAAATCTCCTGCTTGATTTTTACAGTATTCCAGAAGTAAATAAATATTTTCCTGAAGAAACCAGTATTTTACATTATGGAGAGTCTATTGAATCTGACGAAGATGGAATAATAAATCCATTTATACTTTATGGTGATTTTATTGAAATTGAGGAAAATAATTGGTCAATGGATTATGATTTTAATGATAACTTTAGAAAAATGACCACACTTTATGGCTTTGAAGATGAAAAGGTATTTTTTGTTGGAAATCCAAGAGATGTATATGGCACTTTAAGTAGAGACGCAAACGCTGTAGAAGGAAGATATGCGATTAGAATGGAGTATGATTTTATAAGGGGTGGAGATAGAAGTGTTGCTAACTTGGTTTTCGAAGGGGATAGGATATTAATTCCTCGACAGCCCGAAGTTTTTGGTTTGTGGATATATGGCTTTGAAAGAAGCGATCATAAAATTGGTGCAATAGTGGTAGATGCAAGAGGGAGAGAATATAAATTGTCTCTTGCTGATAGGATTGATTGGTTAGGTTGGTCTTTATTGGAAACTTCTCTTCCTGTCAATATAACCTATCCTGCCATGGTACAGAGAATTTATGTTGAAAGTGAATCTTACTCAGATAAAACGAAAGGACATTTTCTATTTGATAAAATGGAAGTTGCATATCCTACAATTTTACCATACTCTAATGAAATAAATTCAATAATGGAAGAGTAACTGACACTTTAGAATGGCAAATATTACAGCATATCGTCAATTTCTAATTAATAGTATCAATAGATGAATTGGAGGAGAGGTGTATTCCTGTGAAAAAAATTTCAGTTATATTGATAGCAATATGCATTTTTAACTTCATGTTAGGATCTGTAAATTCTGCTTATGCGAACACAAAGGATGAAGAAGATAGAATAGAGGGTTATGAGGATGGTATGAAATGGGGGGAGCTTGCAGGTTATATTGCTGGAGAAAAGGATCGCGTCAATTCTCGGAGAAGTAACTGGGAACAAGCATACAAAGAAGAGGCAAAAGATATCGTAAAAGAGTACAATTTAGATAAGCAATCCTATGCTTATAGAAGTAAATTCAGAGAAAGATTTGAGGAAGGTTTTAAAATTGGTTATTTAGATGCTTATAGAGGTTATGCTTCAGATAATAAAGCAAGTGCAACTATAATAGGTGAAGAAATGGGTAGGTATTTTGGTGAATTATTAGGGGCTAATCATGGAAGAAATGATTATTATAATAATTTAAAGAGCGATTGGAAAAGAAATTTACCTACTGAAACCAATATTATTGATGAGTATAAATTAAGAAATGATACGAAGGAATATTCAGATGCTTTTTTAAAGGCATTCAAAATAGGCTATGAAGAAGAATATCTTTATTCTTATAGAATTACTAATTATGAAATACAAAGTGCTCCTAATCAGGCTGCATTAAACCTTGGCAAAGAAGAAGGACAAGTTGCTGGAGAAGCCTATGCAATGATGGATTATATACAAGGAAAATCTAATAATTGGCTGCGATCATTTAATGAATTAGAGTTGCAAAACAGCTTACTAAATAGGTATGAACTATTTAGAGAAGAACTACAATATAAAGTAGGATTTATCAATGGATTTAAAGATGGTTTTCAATCAGCTTATACTGCATATTATCAAGGCTTTAATGCAGAAGTAGGCGAAAGAAATATTAATTATAAAATAATGTCTATGCATGAGGACATGATAGAATTTGAAGATAGAATGGTACATTTTATACATGGCGAAGAAAATGTAGAAAAAAATATAACTGCACAGCTATATGTACCTGCTGGTACTTTTTATACGGAAACCTATGTAGCTTTACAAAAAGAAGAAATGTCTTCAGCCATAAATAATGAAACACTTATTCCAGTTACAAAAATATATGATATGAAAGTTATTAACAACGTTAACTCTCTCCAGCTAAGAAAACCATTAACCTTAACTTTCAAATACTATGGTTCTTATAGAGGTGGTATTTATCAATTAATAGACAGCAAATGGCGTTATGTATATAGTGAAATTGAAGATGGTGTAATAAAAACAGAAATACCAAGTGGCTTTTACAATGGTGGGCGATATGCTGTATTTATTGATGAAGATTATGTAGAATTAATGGACATCCATACTCATTGGGCAAATAGGGAATTGTATACTTTCCTAAGGAGGGGATATATACAAGGGGATAAGGATAAAAAATATAATCCTGACCAATCTATGACACGAGGTGAATTATTATTATTATTATCTAAAATCCAAGGATGGAATACATCAAATGACACAAGAAATGCGGACAAATTTGAAGATTTTAATAACTTTGGTATCTATACAAAAACTATAGATTATGCAGTTTCAAAAGGATATATAGACGGCTATGATGACAAATCATTTAAGCCCAACAATCCTATTACCTACATAGAACTAGAGGAGATTATGAAAAAGATTTTAGATAATGACAATTTTGCTTGGGAGACAATTGCTGAAAAAATGCTGTATGAAAGATATGCACGATCAAACAGTAGATTAGGAAAAGATAAATTTGCGACTAAAGGTGAAGTTGTTTATATGCTTCATGAATTAATAAAATAACATATTTTTACATATTTTTTACAAAATTAGAAGGAAATTCCATAATAATGGCGAATATTTACAAGATTAGAAGAAATAGTTGTTTATTTTCATATTCACACAGAGAGGATATAGAATGTTGTCAAATAATAAAGGATTTACTTTAATAGAAATTTTGCTAGTAGTAACTATAATAACCCTTTTTGGTTTCATGATATTTCCAATGAATAGAGGATTATACGACAGGTTTTTATTGGAGGCCACTGCTAAAGAAATAAAAAGCGCTCTCCATATAGCACAGCAACTAAGTATAGATGAATCAAGAAATTATTGTGTAGAAGTTTTCGAAAAATCTTTTCGTGTAAGGGAGCATAAAATTGGGGGAAAAGTTGCTTATTCGCAAAAGATAGACGATAGGATAAAAGTAATGCCAGGGTACGATCATAGGATAAACTATAATAGAGAAGGTACTACCTCTTACGGTATATTTGTTTTATCTAATAAGCAAGAAGATAAGATTAAACTAGAAGTATTGCTAGGAACAGGTAGGGTTAGAATATCTTCATTATACTAAAGGGAGATAGAGAGATGGGATAAATACTAAAAATGGATTTTTGATGATAGAGGTATTGATCGCTTTTTCAATCGTTTGTATCTTTATAACAGCTTCATATGCTCTTATTGGACAAGCTAGTACATTAAGTCATAGAAGCAGAGATTATTATCAGATTAGCAAAACTGCCCAAAGTATTATTGAAGAGTTAAAATGCTATCGTGTTATATCACATGAAGGAAAATTAGAAGTTCTAGATGAGGATCTGGAGGAGGGATTTCATTTTAGTAGAAATAAGTATTCTATTGAAGTGATAGGAGAAAGGCTATTAGATGATACATCATTATACTTAATAAAGATAAGTATAACAGAGGAAGAATCTGAAACTAGCTATTTATTATATAGTCTTATAAATAGTAAAAAACAAGATAGCTATTATCCAGATATTTATTATGAATTAGAAATACAGGATTGGGAGATATGTGAGTAAAATATATCCTTTTTATTTTGATAGGGGGGTATTAATTTGAAAGGGAGCCATCTTAATAGTAAAGGATTTACACTAATAGAGGTTATATTAGCCATGCTATTGTTTTCTATCATTGCAATAACCTTTATTCCCATTAGTGTCTCTCATTTATCTTTTTATAATAAACTAGATGATACATTATTTATTCAACAAAATACAAAATTTGTTCTAAACTATATTGAAAAACGTATTAGAGAGTGCGATCGACAATCAACATTATATATTTCTCAGGATAAAACGATAGAAAGTAAAGATTTTTCAGGAGAAGAGGTTTGGGTTGATTTAAGTGGAAAGAAAAGAAATAATAAAAATACTCTATTGTATTTTTATAGAAGTACTGGAGAGTTAAGAGTAAATAAAAATGGTGAACACAATGTATTATATACCCAAATTAAAGATATCGAAGTTACAGAAGTGGTTGAAGGAGAACTTTTGCAGATTAAGGTTATTGCTGATAAAATTGATTATTCTGTTACTACAACAATAAAGTTAAATTATAGGTAGATAATATATGAAAAACCATATTGAAAATTCAAAAGGTTCTATAATAATCAGCTGTTTTGTTATTGGGATGCTTGTTATCATGCTTGGTATGTCTAGCATTACTTTATCTATGAATGATTTTCGTAAAACCTTATCAAATAGTGATGCTGTCAAAGCAAATTATCTAGCAGAAATGGGTATGGAGATAGCAGTTAATAATGTAATAAAAACAATAGATGCTGTTATATTAACATATCTTAATGATTTGAAAGATAGTAAAATAGAATATATAAAATCAATAAATGAGGAGAATTTAATAGAAGCCCAATATAATCCTATATCATTTGATAGCTATATAAAGCAATTTTTAATTGATGAGCTGCAAGTCCTCAATGTTATCCAAAACAACCCCCTCGAAGGTTATATGCATGACCATTCTTATATGGTTGCAGTTGAGTATGATGATGTAGAAGAAATAATTATAATAAAATCTATAGGGACTTATGATCATGCTAGAAAACAAGTAATAATAGAAGGGAAAAATCCTTACGCAGTCTATGATGGGCATGATATGTATGGACTACCTAAAATAAAAATTTATCCGTTAGAAATACGTTCTTATTACCAAGCCATTATTACAAATTAGCATACCGAATGAAGATCACTTTTGAAACTTAGAAAGAGAAATTTTGCTCTTTTAGGAGATTTTTTCACATGTTTATTGAATTTTTCCCTGTTTCAGCAGGAGAAGGGAGATTAGAAAAGAATAATATATTTATTTGAAAAATATAACATCATAAATAAGAGGGGGAGTAGGGGTATGGAGGTTAAAAACTATATGGAAATTGTAGTAAGTCATTTGTTACCAAGCATTTTGAAGATGAACCCTGATGTCTGTAATTGTAAAAAGTGTGAGGCGGATATTAAGGCAATTGCTTTAAACCATTTACCACCAAAATACATTGCTACAGAGTCAGGAGAAGTGTACTCAAAAATCAACGCTTTGTCTATACAATTTGAAGCGGATGTAGTAAATGCTTTAACTAAGGCTATCGAAAAGGTAAAAAGCTTTCCTAGGCATTAAAGAGGAACTTTTAACTGATCTATAGATAATTGACGAAAATACAGGAAAAATCTATTCAAATATTTTAAAATATGGTATGATAGTATAGGATTTTATGAAAAGGAATGATTTTACAATGATTTCGTAAGATTTGTTTAAGGAAGCTGCAATAAACAATATAAATTTGGATATAATTGAAAGTAATAACACAGATAATGTTAGAATCCTATAAAATAGGAGGTTAAAAATGGGTAATCGGATAGAGAAGGCAAGAGACGTATTACATGAAAAGGGATTAGATGCCATTCTTATTTACAAACCAGAAAACAGAAGATATTTTTCTGGTTTCACTGGCACCACTGGTTATGTAATCATCACCAAAACAGAAGCCAAGTTTATTACTGATTTTCGATATATACAGCAGGCTCAAAACCAATGTCCAGATTTTCAGATAGTTGAGATCAGTAAATCTGAACTTCTTACCAATATTATTGAAAAAATACATATTAACACATTAGGTGTAGAAGAGGAATTTTTTACCTATGGTAACGCTATAGATTTACAATCAAAGTTAAACAATGTATCTCTTATGGGATTAGGAGGTGCTTTAACAAAGATTCGATCTATTAAAGAAGAAAAGGAATTAAAGTTTATTGAAAAAGCTGCCGATCTTGGAGATAAAGGCTTTGCACATGTGTTAGATTTAATCAAGCCAGGGGTGAAGGAACTCGATATAGCTCTTGAGCTAGAGTTTTTTATGCGCAAGCATGGGGCCAGTAGCTCAAGCTTTAACTTCATCGTAGCTTCTGGTACAAGATCTTCGTTACCCCATGGAGTAGCCTCCGATAAGCTGATAGAAGAGGGCGATTTTGTAACATTAGATTTTGGATGTATCTATGAGGGTTATTGTTCAGATATGACTAGAACCCTTGTAGTTGGAGAAGCTAATGATAAGCAGAAAAAGATTTATTCGATTGTACTAAAAGCTCAAAAAACAGCATTAGAATCTGTTAAAACTGGTATCACTGGTAAGGAATTAGATACTATAGCAAGAGAAATCATTGAAAAAGAAGGCTATGGACAGTATTTTGGGCATGGATTAGGTCATGGAGTAGGCATGGAAATCCATGAACTTCCTCATGTCAACACGATGGGGGATGTAGCCATGGAGCCCGGTATGGTGATTACTATTGAACCAGGTGTTTATCTACCTGATTTTGGTGGAGTAAGAATAGAGGATCTAGTGGTTGTAACAGAAAGTGGTTATAAGGTGTTATCAAAAACTCCTAAGGAGTTAATTGAAATATAAATTTTATTTTTAAATAAAGATGGAGGGATTTTATGATTTCAGCAAGTGAGTTTAGAAAAGGAGTAACTTTCGAATTAAATGGAGAACCTTATGTAGTAATAGATTTTCAACATGTTAAGCCAGGTAAAGGGGCTGCTTTTGTAAGAACAAAATACAAAAACTTAAAAACTGGCTCTATAAGAGAAGAAGCTTTCAATCCTTCTGATAAGTTTCCAAAGGCTCATATTGAAACAAAGGACATGCAATACCTTTACAATGATGGAGAGCTTTACTTTTTTATGGACAATGAAAGCTATGAGCAAATACCATTAACATTAGATGAAGTAGAAGATGCAATTAAATATTTAAAAGAAAATGAAAATGCTACGATTAAATTCTATCATGGAAAAGCCTTTCAGGTGGATCCACCAAACTTCGTTGAGTTATTAGTAGTGGAGGCAGATCCTGGTGTTAAAGGAGATACAGCTTCTAATGTTACAAAGTCAGCAACCTTAGAAACAGGAGCGGTAGTTCAAGTTCCATTATTTGTGAATGAAGGAGATAAAGTTAGGGTAGATACTAGAATAGGAGAATATATGTCAAGAGTATAAACAAGCATAATATGGTAAATACTATCTAGTGGCACACTAAAATCAAAGGAGGAATTGTTGTGAACCATTTATTTGAAAAAGTAGCCTATTTAAAGGGATTAGCTGATGGTCTAGATATCGAACAGTCTTCAAAAGAAGGCAAATTATTATTACATATCATTGACGCTTTAGATGACTTTGCTGAAGCAATTGTTATTATGAATGAAGATCAAGAGGATTTAACAGAATATGTGGAAGCTTTAGATGAAGATTTATCTGATGTAGAAGATGAACTATTTGAAGATGATGATTATGATGAGGATGAAGATGAGGACGACGATATAGACTTTATGGAAATAGAATGTCCTAATTGTGACGAAGAAATATTTGTAGATGAAGATTTGTTCTACGATGAGGGTGCTGAAGTAACCTGTCCTCGTTGTAACAAAAGTATAAAGTTGGATGAAGAGTTTGATTGTAGTTGTGGTCATGATCACAGCCATCATGAATAAGAAATAGAAATAATATTGAGAAACCAACGGTTTTGCCGTTGGTTTTTCTTTTTTTTTTGAAATAAGAATAATTAATAGATCTGGTAAATATCTATTATATATAAGGAGGGACATGTTGTGATCATAAATGTTCAAAATAATAATTCATTCAGTAAAAATATAGTTTCAAATTTAGAAATAATGTTGTGTCCTGAGATAAGAGAAAAAATCAGAATGGTGCCAAAGGACATAAAGGATTCTATGGAGGAAATTCGTCTTAGGATCAATCAACCCCTTATGCTCTTCGTAAACAATCAGGATTATTTTATCAGCAAAACTGGCGGATTATCCTATGATACTAAGGATAGCTATATTGTAGGGAAAAAAAACATAGAAAATACCCTGCAGTTCATTACTAATTATTCTATTTATTCGGTGGAAGAAGAGTTAAGGCATGGCTATATCACAGTACAAGGGGGACACAGGGTTGGAATTGTAGGCAAGGTATTGTATGACAGCACTGGTATCAAGACGATGAAGGAGTTTACGGGGCTGAATATTAGAATAGCTAGAGAAAAAAAAGGTGTAGCAACTAATATCTTGAGATATCTCATTAATAATCAAGGGGAGTTTATGAACACATTGATTATATCACCTCCTCAATGTGGGAAAACAACACTTTTAAGGGATATTATAAGGAATATTAGTCATGGTATTCCCTATTTAAATCTAAAGGGTTTAAAAGTTAGCGTTGTAGATGAACGCTCAGAAATAGCCGCCTGTTATCAAGGAGTACCTCAAAATGATCTAGGACTAAGAACAGATATACTAGATGCATGCCCTAAGGCACAAGGAATGATGATGCTTATCAGAGCAATGTCACCTGAGGTGATAGCTACTGACGAAATAGGCAGAGAGGATGATAGCCGAGCAATTCATGAAGCACTGTTGGCCGGAATCAAACTCATTACTACAGTTCACGGCAAGTCATTAGAGGATGCTTTGTCCAAACAAGTAATAGGTGATCTTTTAAAGGAAGGAACATTTCAAAGAATCATTATTTTATCCAATAAAAAGGGTGTCGGGACTGTAGAGAAAATAATAGATGGCATTAGCTTTAAAAATTTGCTTCAATCCCCAATAAAGAACAAGGTGGCGGGTTAATATGCTATTTAAATTGATTATATCGTTAATCATCATAGGATGCAGCTGGATGATAGGTATGATTTATGCGAATACCTATATTGAAAGAAGTAAGCTTCTAGCAAGCATGTTGTCTACAATGCAGATGCTTGAAACAGAAATTGTATACAGTGGAACCCCTTTACCGGAGTTGCTACAAAAGATTGCTAAAAAAAGCAGGCGGGAAATTGCCAAGATTTTTTTGTTGACAGCTGAGATCTTAAATAGAAAAGAAGGATATTTATTTAATGAAGCTTGGGAGCAGGCAGTAAAAACGGAAACAAAAAACACTTCTTTTACTAAAGAGGATATCGATCTGCTGATATCCCTAGGTAAAAATTTAGGTATATCCGATAGTAAAGATCAGATCAAACATATCCATTTAACAATGGAGGAAATAAAGAGAAGTTACGAATTATCTATAATTGAGCAAAATAAAAATGTTAGGCTATGTAGGAACTTTGGTTTTTTAATAGGTATTACAATAGTAATCATATTTTTTTAATAATCACAAGGGGGAGAATTAAATGGTTATGAATGTAGATCTAATTTTTAAAATTGCGGCAATAGGAATACTCGTTTCTGTATTAAATCAAGTTTTGATAAGGGCCGGAAGAGAAGAACAGGCGATGATGACTACTTTAGTCGGAATCGTTGTTGTATTGATGATGGTAATTAATTTGGTAAGTAACTTGTTTGATACAGTTAAAACGATGTTTCAGTTGTATTAAGGGTGTGATAGAGAATGGAGATATTTCAAATTGTAGCTATAGGTTTAATTGCAGCAGTTTTATCAGTATTAATTAAAAATCAAAAACCAGAGATAGGAATATATATCGGCCTAGTAACAGGGGTAATTATTTTTATATTTGTGGCAACGAAGCTTCAATCAGTAATAGAGATCCTTAACCAGTTAGCAAATAAAATCAATATTGATGATATCTATTTAACTACGATTTTAAAAATTGTTGGTATTGCTTATATAGCTGAATTTGGTGCCCAGGTCTGTAAGGACGCAGGAGAGGGAGTGATTGCATCCAAGATTGAATTTGCTGGCAAGATATTAATTATGGTGATGTCAGTACCAATTTTAGTTTCTTTAATGGACTTAATCATCAACATAGTACCTTAGGATGTGATAAAAATGAAAAAAACTATTTTTTTATCGATTATGATTCTGCTTTTATTAACATCATTTGTATGGGCAGAAGAGGAAGGATTGACACCTGAAATAATTATTCAAAATCAAATAGAGAAGCTTGAAACAAAAGAATTGCAAAGTATTATGGATGTTATGAATAAAGATTTAGAGGAGTATATTCCTAAAATAAATATAAAAGAGTTCATGTTTCGTACGATTCGAGGTGAAAGTACCATTACTTTTAATGACATCATTCGAGGCAGCACAAGGTTTTTGTTTAGAGAGGTTATAGCGAATTGGAAATTATTAGGACAGATTATTGTGTTAGCTTCTATATGTGCAGTACTCAGAAATCTCCAAAGTGCTTTTGAAAATGAAGTGGTGGGTAAACTGGCCTATAATGTTTGCTATTTAGTAATCATTAGCATTACTATAAAAAGCTTTATGATAGCAATTAATATTGGTAAAGAAACGATTGATTTGATGGTAAGCTTTATGCAAGCTTTGATGCCAGTACTTTTAGCAATGCTGATGGCTATGGGAGGCCTCACAGCATCGGCATTTTTTAGTCCGATTTTGTTGGGTGCTATTGGATTTGTTGGTACACTGATTAAAAACCTAATATTGCCTTTGATTCTATTTTCTGCAGTACTTGCTATAGTGAACAATTTGTCATCAAAAATACAGGTGACAAAACTGGCCGGACTACTGAAGCAAGCAGCTGCTGTCATATTAGGTTTTATACTAACAGCCTTTGTCGGCGTTATATCTATACAAGGTATAACAGCAGCGACGGTAGATGGTGTTACCATTAGGACCGCTAAGTTTGCAGTTGATAAATTTGTTCCCATTGTAGGAAGTTTTTTATCGGATGCTATGGATACTGTTATAGGTTGTTCATTATTGGTTAAAAATGCAATCGGGGCTATTGGATTAATATCTATATTTCTACTGTGCTTGATGCCTATGATTAAGATTCTTGCCCTAATAATCGTTTATAAGTTATGTGCAGCGATAATTGAACCTATATCAGAAAATGGTTTAGTAGATTGTTTGAATGGTATGAGTAATTCATTGGTTCTATTATTTGCAACTGTTAGTTCAGTAGCAATTATGTTCTTTATAACCATAACGATAATCGTGAGTACTGGTAATATTACCGTAATGATGAGGTAGGTGATCAAATGGAAATGATACGGGAATGGATTATTACTATAGTATCGGTAATAATCTTTGTCACCTTTGTAGAAATACTAATACCCAACTCTAATAACAAGAGATATATCAATGTGGTTGTTGGATTGTTGATTATGATTGTGATTCTAAATCCTTTATTTTATCTTTTTAGAGGTACTATCAATTTCGAAGATAATATTTTACAAGTATCTAATCAAATGGAGTATCAAACGATGCAAAACAGAATAGATCATAATCAATATCTACAGAATGAAGCTGTTATTGAACTGTATAAAACCCAGCTGGCTCAGCAGATGCAAAATAGAGTAGAAAGCCTATCAGATTATAGGGTGGAAAAAATTGATTTAACGGTAGAAGAGAAGGATTTGGAAAATTTGGGATTGATCCATCAAATAGATATGACGTTAAAGAGTAGTAAAACAAGTAAAACAGAAAAAAAAGAAATTGAACCAATAAAAATCAATGTTGCTATCAATAAAAATAATAATACTGTAGAGGCTGACAGCATAAGGATAGATAATGAGGAAGAAATAATTAAAACTGACTTTAGTATTTATTATAGCTTACCAAAAGATAACATAAATATCTATATACTGAAGGATAAATAAAGGGGGATAAAGATGGAGAATAATAAACTATTCAACTTATTAAAGGAGTTCTTATCGAAAAAATACATAGCAAACATTTTGGTTTTATTGGCAGTAGCCATCATGGCTTTAATTGTCAGCAGTGATTTTTTTGCAAAAGATTCTAAGGCAAAAAATATATCGAATGATCCACTAGGAGATGTACTTGTACAACAAACTCAACAGCAAATAACGGAGGAAGAATTGGTGGAATACAGATTAAAGAATATACTGAAGAATATGCAAGGGGTTGGAGAAGTAGAGGTAATGGTAACTTTTGAAATGGGGACGGAAATCATCCCTGCTTCTAATACAACGAAGTCGCTGGATACAACTGAAGAAAAAGATTCTGGTGGTGGTACAAGGGTTATTGCCTCAGAAAATCTTACGGAAACTGTTGTTGTTGCCAATGAAGCTAATGGACATAAGCCATTGGTTTTAAAGGAAATAAAACCACAAGTAAATGGAGTCATTGTGGTAGCTGAGGGAGCGGAAGATATTGAAGTTAAAGCAAGACTATATGATGCTGTAAAAACAGTACTACAAATACCAGGACATAAGGTTCAGGTGTATTCAAAAAAATAGTAAGGGGGATATGAGATGAAATTTTCAAAAGTGGGCAGGAAAAATTTTGTAATCTTTTCTTTAGTTATGATGTTAGGACTTATTGGATATATAAACTACAACCTAAATAAACAATCACTTCTACAGACCTCTAGTGAGCTGGAGCAATATAGAATGACAATGCTAGAGGAAAGTGGTGTATTAACTGATTTGTTAGATGATGAAGATGCTGTTATGACAGAAGAGCTTAATCCTGAAGAGATGGATACTGAAAAAAAAGATGCTGAGGAAGGTACTGAAGACTTAAGTGAAGATTTAGCAGAAGAACAGTTTGATAACAGCCTTATTGTTGATAGTAGAGACTATAACGAGGTTGTAGGCTTGGTTCAAGAAACAAATGCTCAAATAACAGAAAATATTACCAATAAGGAAGCTATGAAAAGTAGTATATACTTTATTGAAAGTAAATTAGAGAGAGATAAAAAGCGTAGTGAAATGGTGAGTCAATTAAACGATATCATTAATAATCAACTGACAAATGAAGAAATAAGAAACCAAGCATTAACAGTTAAAATGGATATGATTTCAAGTACTGAAAAGGAAGTATTGATTGAAAATATGATTACAGCAAAAGGATTCAATGATACGATTGTATATTTATCGGATAATACAATCAATGTAGTTGTTAATAGTGACGAGCTAACAGAGGAGGATGTAGCCAAAATAGTTGATGTGATTAGACGCGAAACTGATATCTCTATGGATGGAATTACAATTATGAATAAGAAATAGAAGTGTTTGTCAATGGAGAGTGAATTTGCTATAATAAAAGTAGATAATCCAAATCTTTGATTTGGTGTCAGTCACTTTTACAGAGTGCAAAAAGAAATCCAACGATGTTATATCTAGGGGGTATATGAATGGAGGCAATTAAAAAACTAGAATATGGTGAAATAAAAATAGCAGATGAAGTTATTATAACGATCGCAGGGTTGGCAGCCACAGAAGTAGAAGGTGTATGTGGTATGAGTGGAGGCTTGGTTGACGGTATAGTTGAAATATTAGGGAAAAAAAGTTTATCAAAAGGAGTCAAGTTAGAAGTTTTAGAAGAGGCTGTAGCAATAGATTTATACCTGATTGTTGATTATGGTGTTAAAATCCCTGATATCGCGTGGAAAATACAAGATAATGTTAAAGCCGCCATTGAAAGTATGCTAGGTATGAAAGTTGTCGATGTAAACATTCATATTCAAGGTGTTAATTTCCCTAAGGAAGCATCAAGAGATAATCCCGCTCCAAAAAGTCAAAAAAGTCAAAGTTAAAATATTTCATTCTTGACTAACCCTCTGACATCAGAGGGTTAGTTTGAATTTTCACACAGAGGTTGTTATTGGGTAATAAAAACATAGGGATTTGGGCAATATCATTTATATAATACTTTCTAGAGTAAGACATGCCCTATGTATCAAATAAAAGACAGAAAGAGCAGGAGGATCCAATGTTTATGAACAGAAAATCAGCTAGAGAATTATGTATGAAGATTATATTTGATATGCTAGTAAACAAGGAATATGATATAAAAAAGCTAGACTATTATTTGGCAGAAGGTGAAGAAAATCATTCCCAAAAAACCTATATAGATACTGTTGTACATAGTACGATTCAGCATTTAGAGGAAATCAACCAAATCATAAAAAAATATGCCATTGGATGGACTGTTGATCGCATAGCGAAGGTAGATTTAGCTATTCTTCAACTAGCATTAGTAGAAATCCAATATATTGAGGACATTCCCTATAATGTATCAATCAATGAAGCTGTTGAATTGGCAAAGAAGTATAGTGGTGATGAATCTACATCCTTTATTAACGGGATTTTAGGTAGGTTTGTCGAAGAAGAAGGTATTAAGAAAAATGGATAAAGAATCTGTTGTTTTAGGAATAGATACCAGTAATTATACTACTTCCTTAGCTATGATGGATCTCCATGGAAAGCTTGTAACAGACGAAAGAAGAGTGCTTTCTGTAAAAGAGGGTATGGTAGGCTTACGCCAATCAGAGGCCCTATTCCAACATATAAAAGGTCTCCCTGTGATTTGCAAAACAATGGCAGAAGGATGCACACCATTTAAAATCGTAGCAATAAGTAGTGCTGTAAAGCCTAGACCTTTGGAGAATTCCTATATGCCAGTTTTTGTAGCTGCAGAATCATTTGGCAGTACCATGAGTACCTTATGGAATCTACCCTTTTATGAATTTAGTCATCAGGAAGGACATATCATGGCAGGTCTTTGGTCCTTAGGCCTCCAACTGAACAAACCATTCATGGCGTTACATATCTCTGGAGGAACGACAGAGGTTCTTAGCATCATTCCTAAAAAAATAGGCTTTGAAATAGAAATAATAGGTGGAACCAGTGATCTTAGCGCTGGTCAGTTTATTGATCGAATCGGTGTAAAGCTGAATTTACCTTTTCCTGCTGGAGCACATATGGAAAAAATAATAGATATCAACAATGTAAAGGATATAAACATACCGGTTTCTGTTAAAGATACTTTTATTAGTTTTTCTGGACCAGAAACCTTTGTTCAAAGACGATTAAAAGATGATTTTAAAGCTTCAGATATCATCTATTCTACCTTTCAGTCTGTGGCAAAATCCTTATATCTATTAATAAAGAATAGTTTAAAAAAATATGATTACAAGGATATATTGGTAGCTGGAGGCGTAGCATCAAATAAGATTATTAAGAACTTTTTAGAAGAAAAACTACAATCCGAGGGTCTTAATCTATACTTTGGAACTTCTAAATACTGCTCAGACAATGCAGTAGGCATAGCTGCTCTTGGGGTAGATGGTTATCTGCAGCAAAACAAGATGAAATTAGGGTGATTTGAAATGGAAATAAAAACCTTATCAGTTTCACAAATAAATTATTATATCAAGCGACTCTTAATCAGTGATCCTATCTTATCTAATATTCATGTTAAGGGGGAAATATCAAACTTTAAATTCCATAGTAGTGGCCATATGTACTTTACTTTAAAGGATGAATACGGGAAAATAGCTTGTATCATGTTTAAAGGAAATGTAGAAAAGTTAAAAATAACACCTCAGGATGGAATGAATGTAATTGTTAAAGGATACATATCCTTATATGAACGAGATGGACAATATCAATTATACGTGAATGAAATTGAATCTGCTGGTTTAGGTGATTTATATATAGCTTTTCAGAAACTAAAGGAATCTCTTCAAAGAGAAGGTCTCTTTCATCCCAATAATAAAAAATCCTTACCTTTTATTCCACAAAAAATTGGTATTATTACTTCGCCTACTGGTTCCGCAATTAAAGATATCATCTCTGTTATAAAACGACGTTTTCCTAAAGTGGATTTATATGTCTTTCCTGTACTTGTTCAAGGACAGCAGGCAGCTTCATCTATAGTAAAAGCCATAGAGCTTTGTAACACCTTTAATCATATCGAGGTTATTATTCTTGGTAGAGGTGGAGGCTCTATTGAAGAGTTATGGGCTTTTAATGAAGAGGTTGTGGCTAGAGCTATTTATCATAGTAGGATCCCAATTATATCTGCAGTAGGTCATGAAACGGATTTTACAATAACTGATTTTACAGCAGATGTGAGGGCGCATACTCCTTCTGCAGCTGGTGAATTGGTTCTACCTAAGCTTACTGATCTAATGGAAACCTTAAATACCTTTCATAGAAGATTGATTTATGCAGTAAATACGAAGGTTTCAGAAGAAAAGCAGCGGATAGCAACCATAAAAAATAATTATTATTTTAAGTATCCATTAAACTATGTTTATGATGAAAAGCAACATCTTGATGATTTATATAAAGGCCTTTTGAAAAATATGAATGATAAAATGGATCAGCAACAGGAACGGTTGAAATCTACCGGTGAGCTATTAAATAGTTTGAGCCCTCTCTCTATTTTTTCTAGGGGTTATGCTATTGCTTTGGATGAGAAAAATCATGTTATTAAAAGTGTTAATAATATTAAAATAGATGATACTATAGATATTGGTGTATTGGATGGTAGGATCAAAACTCGTGTCATGAATATAATAAAGGAGGACAAGATTCTTGAAAAAAATGAATTATGAAAAGGCGATGAAAAGGCTTGAGGACGTTATTGAGCAATTGGAAAATAAAGAATTGTCATTAGATGACTCCTTGAAATTATTCCAAGAAGGTATAGACTTATATAGACTTTGCAATGCTAAGTTAAATGAAGCTGAAGAAAAAATTCAAATGATTGTTGAAGAGGATGGGGTTATAAAATCTATTCCTTTTATAGATGGGGAGGAGTAATGATGGATTTAAAGCAAGACTTGAGCCATTATATTGAGCTGATAAATAAGGAATTGCAAAAATATATGGATATTTATCCTAGAAAAAATAAAACGTTAATCGATGCTATGAATTATAGTTTAATGGCGGGTGGAAAACGACTTAGGCCTGTTCTAGCATTAGCCTCCTATAACATCTTTAATCATGAAATAGAAGAGGTTTTACCTTATGCTTGTGGGATTGAAATGATTCATACCTATTCTCTAATTCATGATGATTTGCCTGCCATGGATAATGATGATTATCGAAGGGGAAAACTCACAAATCATAAGGTGTTTGGAGAAGGAACTGCTATTTTAGCGGGGGATGGTTTGCTAAACTATGCTTTTGAAATAATGCTTCAAGATGCAGTGAAGAGAAAAAATGTATCGCCTTATGTAGAAAGTATGAGGGTTATTGCTGAAGCTGCTGGGATCAATGGGATGATAGGTGGACAGATTGTAGATCTTGAAAGCGAAAATAAAACAATTGACGGAGATACTCTAGAATATATTCATTTAAAGAAAACTGCTGCTTTGATTACGGCGCCTTTAAAAATTGGGGCTATTATTGGACAAGCAAGTGAAGTCGACATTGAGAACATGGAGTTCATAGGAAGAAATTTAGGTCTAGCTTTCCAAATCAGAGATGATATTTTAGATATCATTGGTGAAAATGATAAGTTGGGTAAAAATGTAGGTAGCGATGAAAATAAACAAAAATCTACTTATCCGTCAATTCATGGTCTTGAGTACTCTATTAATAAGGTAAAGGAACTAACTTTGAGTGCTAATGAAAAACTAATGAAATATAACAATGCAAGCTTTCTCTACGAATTAAGTAATTATTTGATTAATAGAGAGTTTTAAATAAGGAGGAAATATAGTGGATTTTTTCGATTCTTTGTTTAACAACAAAATATTATGGACCTCAGCCTTATCATGGTTTATAGCACAGTCTTTAAAGGTGGTACATACTCTAGTTGTTGACAAACGTTTTAATGTATCACGATTTGTTGGTTCAGGGGGAATGCCTAGTTCACATTCTTCCTTTGTTATGGCACTAACTACTGCTACAGGACTAGTACACGGGTGGGATTCTGGGATATTTGCAGTTGCTCTTGTATTTTCCCTTGTAGTGATGTATGATGCTGCTGGCGTAAGAAATGCAGTAGGGAAGCAGGCAAGTATTCTTAATAAAATTATTGCAGACATTCATCATAAAAAGGAAAAAAAGCTTACAGAACAAAGATTAAAAGAGCTAATAGGACATACACCTATTGAAGTGTTTGTAGGAGCCATTTTAGGGATAATAGTAGCAAATATCGTCATTTGATAAAAGATAAAGTATATGTTATAATGTTTTTTATATTATTCTGTAGTGGTACAGTATTCTAGTCAGTTAAGTTAGCTTGGAAGACGGGGCTAAAAATCCGTTGAAGGGCGTATCGATGAAGTTCTTGGTTTCGGCTTTTGACGCCCAGTTGGGGGTCGTTTCTGGGAGTAAGGAGATGGGGGCGATCTGCAAAGGCATGCAGGCGATGACCCTCGCTCCGTGGAGGCCATTTTCAATTTTTGTTGAAGTGGAGGAAACCTATAGATTTGTGCTAGCTGTGCGAATCATAGTGTAGCCTGCCTTGCGTGGAATAGGCAGATGAGTAGATCAGTTTTCGGATATCAGGGCCCGATGGAAGAAATCATTGCTATTTGAAATCTATTCTGCAAAAGAGGCTAAGAGCTAATTTAAACTGTTGAGGAAAACTCCTAGACTGTTCTATGAGAAGTATATTAAGGATTACAGTGCGGACTAAGTGGTATTCCAGTCCTGTTTTTGGCGACAAGGCAGAGGTTAATTTAAAGGGAAACCGCTACTATGGCGACAGGTAGCATTGACCTGGGAAATCCTACTGGACCTAAGCCGTAAAATTTACTTAATATACTGCCACTACCTTAAAGCTGATAGCTATTGCTATCAGCTTTAAGTATGTTATTATAAGAAAGAGATTAAACTAGGGTAGTATATAGCTGGATTGAATATATGAGATATACATATTTCTTTATAAAAGTAGATTATCCTTGATAGTAATAGTATAATAATTGGAGGGATATTTTTGCCAAGAAATAGTGAAAATGGTAAAAAAGGCAATCATGATAATAGTGATTTTTGGAAAAAATATAATTTGAAATGGGTTATTATTGTTTCAATATGGACTTTTTTGTTAACAATCATTATAAGCATTGCAGCAGAAATGGTTTTTTTAAATACTGAAGTAATTTTTGCATTTATTATTTTAGTTACAATTATATTAACAGGAGTTATTAGTGACATGGTTGGGGTAGCCGTTACCGTTGCTTCGGATAAGCCTTTTCATGCAATGGCAGCAGATAAAGTAGAAGGGGCTAAATATGCAATTAAGCTGTTGAAGAATGCTGGCCCTGTTTCTAATTTTTGCAATGACGTTATCGGAGACATATGTGGAATCGTCAGTGGGGTTGCAGGAATTAGCATTATTTTACAAATAAACGAACTGGTTTTCCCCTTAAATCGTGCACTCCTTACAATTAGTATGAGTGGTTTTATTGCCTCTATGACGGTGGGAGGAAAGGCTATAGGAAAAAATATAGGGATTTTGCATTCACATATTATTGTTTTCAATACGGCGAAGGTTTTAAATTTCGTGGACCAAAAATTAAATATCAATCTGTTTTCGAATTCTAACAAAACTAAGAAAGAGAGATGATGGTTATGTATAAATACTTAGAACAAATCAACTCTCCAAATGATTTAAAAAAGCTAAAGGGTTATGAAGTTAAGTTATTAGCTGAAGAAATTAGAAGCTTTCTTATCGATTCAGTTGCTAAAACAGGAGGACACTTAGCCTCAAATCTTGGTGTTGTAGAGTTAACCTTAGCATTACACACAGTTTTTGATACCTTACAGGATAAAATTATTTGGGATGTAGGACATCAAAGCTATATTCATAAGATATTGACTGATCGCAGAAAACAATTTCATACTTTAAGACAATATAAAGGTATTAGCGGATTTCCTAAAAGATATGAAAGTCCACATGACCATTTTGATACTGGTCATAGTAGTACCTCTATTTCTGCTGCCTTGGGAATGGCATGTGCTAGGGACTTAAATCATGAAAAACATGCAGTTGTTGCATTAATAGGAGATGGAGCTTTAACAGGTGGCTTGGCATTTGAAGCATTAAATCATGCAGGACAAAGCAAAAAAAACATGTTAGTCATCTTGAATGATAATGAAATGTCAATTTCAGAAAATGTTGGAGGTTTGTCCAACTATTTGAATAAAATTAGAACGAATTCCGTTTATTCAAAGGTTAAGGGTGATATGGAAAGCCTTATCAGCTATATACCAGGAATCGGAAAAACCGTTGTAAAAACCGCAGAAAAGGCAAAGGATTGTATTAAGTATTTTTTTGTTCCAGGGATCCTATTTGAGGAATTAGGATTTAAATACATTGGGCCTATTGATGGTCATAATTATAATGAGCTTTGTAAAGTATTAAATAGCTGTAAAAATCTAAAAGGCCCTGTGCTGTTGCATGTTATGACGAAAAAAGGAAAAGGCTATCCCTTTGCTGAAAAATATCCTGATAAGTTTCATGGTGTAAGTCCTTTCACTATAGATAGTGGGAAACCACTATCATCTTCTCGTGGTATCTCTTACTCTGAAGTTGCTGGAAATACTTTAGTAGAATGCGCTGAAACAGATGATAGAATTGTTGCGATTACAGCTGCTATGCCAGCTGGAACTGGACTCACTAAATTTGCTCATCGTTTTCCTAAAAGATTTTTCGATGTTGGTATTGCAGAGCAACATGCAATAACATTTGCTGCTGGTATGGCGGCAGAGGGTTATAAGCCATGTTTTGCTGTGTATTCCACCTTTTTACAAAGAGGATATGATCAGATCATTCATGATGTTTGTCTTCAAAATTTACCGGTAACCTTCTTAATAGATCGGGCTGGGTTAGTAGGTAATGATGGAGAGACTCACCACGGTGCCTTTGATATTTCCTTTTTATTACCAATTCCTAATTTGACTATTATGGCTCCTAAGGATGGGGTAGAATTAAGAAAAATGATTCAATATGCCATGAAGACAAAAGGCCCTATTGCCATTCGGTATCCTAGAGGAACGGCTGTTACTATCAATGAATCTTCAAATAATGATATTGTAACAGGGAAAGGCGAAATTATCTATGAAAAAGGGAATGATGCTTTAATTGTAGCAGTTGGACACATGAATCCATTAGCAATGGCAATTTCTGAAAAGCTTTTTAAAGAAAAGAAGATAAAGACAACTGTAATGAATCCACGTTTTATCAAGCCAATAGATGAAGATCTATTGATAAAATATGCTCAGAAGCATAAAAGAGTTTATGTAATGGAGGATAATGCTAAGATAGGCGGTTTTGGTCTTTATATTCAAGGGCTTCTTAATAATTATAAAATCTTTAAGGAAGTAAATATTATAGGATTGCCCGATGAATTTGTTGAACATGGGGACGTTGATACACTATATAATCTATACGGATTAGGTTTAAATGAAATATATAATAGAATCTGTGATGATTTTCAAGAAAAATCCTTTCAAAATATACTCATCACTCGATAAACAGGAGAAATGAAAGAATGGAAAAATTAAGATTAGATATGCTTTTAGTAGAAAAAGGATATTTTGAGACAAGGGAAAAAGCAAGGCGGACGATTATGGCTGGCTTAGTATTTATAGATAACCAAAAGCTGGACAAACCTGGAACAAAGGTTAATATTGATTGTGAGATATTAATAAAAGGAAATCCTAATCCTTATGTAAGTAGAGGTGGACTAAAGCTAGAAAAGGCAATAAAAGCCTTTACTATTGATTTAGAGGACAAGGTTTGCTTAGACATTGGGGCTTCCACTGGTGGATTTACTGACTGTATGCTGCAAAATAAAGCAAAAAAAGTATACGCTATCGATGTAGGCTATGGACAGTTAGACTGGAAACTAAGACAGGATACTAGGGTAATTGTTATGGAAAGAACGAATATAAGATATGTAGAAGAAAAAAACTTGGAAGAACTTGGAGATTTTGCATCAATTGATGTTTCTTTTATATCCCTGAAATTGGTTTTACCAGTTGTTAAAAAACTTTTAAAGAATTCTGCAGAAATCATGGCATTAGTAAAACCACAATTCGAAGCGGGAAAAGAAAAAGTAGGCAAGAAAGGTGTGGTTAGGGATTTAGAGGTTCATAAGGATGTTGTTCACAGTATTGTAGATTTTGCTGTATCTTTAAATTTAAATATAAAAGACTTTTCTTATTCTCCTATTAAAGGACCAGAGGGAAATATTGAATACCTGTTATACATGACGAAAGCTTCGATTGAAAAAGCAATGGTTACTAAAAATATGATAGATGATAGGATTATGAGCTCTCACAAAGATCTTGACTAGTATATTTTACAACTTTTTATATAAATTATGATTTTTGAAGGAAAATATCTTTTTTTGAAGAATAATGAATATATCTAATTGTCATTAAAGGAAAAGTAGATGACCATAAGTAGACATCCAAAATCTTTGATTTTGTGATGGTCACTTATACAGAGTGCAAGTTTGATTTATAACTTTTGAGTCAGTCACTTTCACAGAGTACAATAAATATTACCAAATACTTATTAAGTATTTAATGAGGAGGATTTCAATGAAGTATACTAGGCATGCTAAAATTTTGGAGATCATAGAAAACAAGGAAATTGAAACTCAGGAGGAATTATCCGAAGAATTAAAAAAGATTGGTTTAAATGTAACACAAGCAACCGTATCAAGGGATATTAAAGAGTTGAGGCTTATAAAGGTATTATCAAAGACTGGTAAATATAAATATGCAACCTTAAAAAGCCAAGATACGATTTTATCCGATAGATTGGTTAGGCTCTTTAAAGATTCAATCGTTTCCTATGATCATGCTGGTAACATGCTAGTATTAAAAACAATACCTGCAGCAGCGCAGGCGGCGGCTTCAGCTATTGATGCTGCAAATCTCGATGGAATTGTAGGAACGGTAGCAGGTGACGATACAATATTTGTATTAATAAGGGATGCGAATAAGATGGATGAAATGATAGATAAGTTTAGAAAACTAACGAAATAGAATGGGGGGCCTTTATGCTTTTAGAGCTAGAGGTGAGAGATTTCGCTTTGATTGATGAATTGAATATACAGTTTCACAAAGGATTAAACGTACTCACTGGTGAAACAGGTGCAGGTAAATCTATTATTATTGATGCAGTAAATATGGCTATTGGTGAGAGAGCAGATAGGGAATATGTTAGACATGGCGCTAAGAAAGCGGTTATACAAGCAATTTTTGGGATAGAAAATGTAAAGGATTTGGACGTTGTTTTAGATCAATATCAAATAGATTCCGATGATGAAAAAACATTGATTGTAACCCGAGAAATTTATTCTAATGGACGAAGTATTAGTAGAGTAAACGGTGTAATTGTAAATCAGACGATTTTAAAATCGATAACAGAAAAACTCATTGATATTCATGGGCAACATCAGCATCAGTCTTTATTTAATACTGACTTTCATATAGATCTATTAGATGTTTATGGTGGAAAGAAAATTCAACAATTATTACAATTATATTATGAGGAATATAAAAAATATCTATTTTTACAAAAGGAATTAAGTAGCTTTAATTATGATGACATGGAAAGAGAAAGAAAAATTGATTTACTGAAATTCCAATTGGAAGAAATAGATTCTGCTAATCTACAGGTTGGAGAAGAGGAAGCGTTAAACCAACAAAGAGCATTATTGAGTAATGGCGAAAAAATATATACTACCCTTGCTACTATTTATGAGGACTTTTATAATAGCAATCATCAATCTTCTGTTTTAGAAAAAATAGCAAGGGGTGTTAAGTCTCTTCAAGGAATATCTTCATTTGATGCTGATTTAAAACATTTTTTTTCTACTCTAGAGGATATTCAGTATCGCATAGAAGATGTAGTTACGGAAATAAGAAATTATAAAGAGCATATAGATTTTCAACCTGAAACCCTACAGGAGATAGAAAAAAGATTAGATATTATTAATACTTTAAAGAGAAAGTATGGTGTATCTATAACAGAAATTTTAGAATATAAAAAAATAATTGAATTAGAATTAGACGATTATATAAATAGTGAAGAAAAAATATTGAAGATAAGGAAACAATTAGAAAATATAAAAAGCAAGCTAAAGGAAACTGCAACTGTGATTTATCAATTAAGAGTAGAAATAGCCAAATCATTTGAGATGGAGCTTGTTAATATATTAGGTGATTTAAATATGAAAAAGGTGTCCTTTTCTATTGAAGTTACACAATTGAAGGATGCTAATGGTGAAATAAGACTTACATCCAAGGGCAGTGATAAGGTAGAGTTTATGATTTCTACCAATAGAGGAGAACCGTTAAAACCATTGTCTAAGATTGCATCTGGCGGCGAGGTCTCAAGAATTATGTTGGCTTTAAAAACTATTTTAGCGGATGTAGATCATATACCTGTGTTGATTTTTGATGAAATAGATACTGGTATAAGCGGCATCACTGCTCAAATTGTTGGTGAAAAGCTACATCATATTTCTCTAAACCATCAGGTGATTTGTATCACTCATTTACCACAAATAGCAGCAATGGCAGATGTCCATTTTATGATAGATAAAAATTCTATGGACAATGCAACAAAAACTGTTGTAAATGAACTGAATAAGAACAAAAGGCTGTATGAATTAGGAAGATTATTAGGAGGAGATGTAACAGAAATAACCTTAAAACATGCTGAAGAAATGCTCAATAAAGCTAATAAGAAAATCAAAGCTATTCATTAGCTTTATTTTTTTGGTAACCAAAAAAGGATGATAGTTACAACTTTATAAGATTTTATATATTATAATCACTCGCGAAAAAAGCCAAATTAATCATATGATCATAATCATAAGAAAAGAAATTTCTACAAAAGATTATGTTTGGCAGGAGAGTGATTTTATTGGACCATCAAAATAAATATAAAAAATATTTAAGAGTTATTCTATGTATAGCTTTACTATTCAATTTATACATTTTTGTTATAGAGATCACTGGTGGTCTTTATAAGGAGTATAATATTTCTATCGGAGATGACTATACATTAAATCAGAAGTTTCCATTGCTAGTATCTACTTCAGAGATCAACGGAAGCTCTATTATAGAGATCATCCAGTTGAATCAATCTAGATTAAAATTAGATAGAAGCATAACACTTAAGACGATAGAAAAAGGCAGCACAAGCCTTCAATTAAAAGTATTTGGATTGGTGCCTTATAGAAATATAAAAGTAAATGTAGTTCCAGAATTGAAGGTAATTCCAGGTGGACATTCTATTGGTGTAAGATTAAATACTGATGGAGTATTAGTTGTAGGGATTGCACATATAACAGATACAGACGGACAGGTTCATAACTTAGCTGAAGCAGGTGGAGTGAAAATTGGTGATTCTTTAATAGCTATTAATCATGAGGAAATTAAAAGTGCAAATCATGTGGGAGAGATTATAAAAGAAAGTGATGGTCAAGAATTGATTTTAACTTTTAAAAGGGATTCAAATAACTTTACCACCACACTAACGCCAGTTAAATCCGCAGAAGATGACCAATATAGATTAGGACTGTGGGTAAGAGATAAAACTGCAGGTGTCGGTACTATGTCTTTTTACGAACCCAAGACTAGAAAATTTGGTGCTTTGGGTCATGCTATTACAGATATAGATACTGGAAAAATATTATCTATTCGAGATGGTGAAGTGATCAAATCTAGAGTTGTGTCGATAGAGCAAGGAAAGCGTGGTAAGCCTGGAGAAATAAGAGGAGTTTTTTATGATACGAATGAACCTTTAGGCAAACTGGAGAAAAATACGGATTTTGGTGTATACGGTGAGTTAATCAATGAATTGACTAATGACTTATATAAGCAACCGATCTCTGTTGGGTACCAGCATGAGATAAAAGAAGGTCCTGCACATATTTTAACAACAACAGATTCAAATAAATTAGAAAAGTATGAGATTGAAATATTAAAGATAAATCCTCAAACAAAAATTGATGGAAAGAGTATGATTATACGTGTAACAGATAAAAACTTACTTGAGAAAACTGGTGGAATTGTACAAGGTATGAGTGGAAGTCCAATTATTCAAAATGGAAAAATAATAGGCACTGTAACGCATGTTTTGATAAATGATCCTACAAAAGGTTACGGCATTTTTATAGAATGGATGTTAGAAGAATCGGGAATATTTGATAAAAGCTTTGAAAATGCTGTAGAAAATTAGGTAAAATGGAAGAACGAAATATTGTAAAATTTTGAAGTTTTTTTTAATGTGGGGAGGAATAAAAATTCAATTGTCGAATAATTAATCTATAGAAATAATAAAGTCTATATTATATAAGGAAAAAAATGAGTATTTCAGGGGGGTTTATAGTGAAAAGTGAAAAAATTACTGTATTAATCGTGGATGATAATGAGGATTTTTGTGATATCTTAAGTGAATACTTAGAAAGACAACAAGATATCGAAGTTATCGGGGTGGCTCAAGATGGGTTGAAGGCGATAGAATTAATAACAGAAACAGCGCCTGATGTTGTGGTATTAGATATTATTATGCCGCATTTAGATGGACTAGGGGTTTTAGAAAAATTGAACAAAATGAATTTACAGAAGTTTCCTAAGGTGATTATATTATCTGCTGTAGGACAAGATAAAATAACACAACGAGCTATTGGTCTTGGAGCAGATTATTATGTGATTAAGCCATTTGATTTTGAGGTTTTCATAGATAGAATAAGACAAATGACTGGAGGAGGTTCTAATTCTAATTTAAAGAAAAGGTTAGGTGGAGGATCATCCACTTCACTTATTACCAATAATACAAGCTTAGAGGCAGAGATTACTAATATCATTCATGAAATAGGCGTTCCTGCCCATATTAAAGGATATTTGTATTTGCGAGAAGCTATTACTATGGTAGTTGAAAATGTAGAACTTTTAAGTGCAGTTACAAAGGAATTATATCCGTCTATAGCTAAAAGATTTAATACAACTCCAAGTAGGGTAGAGAGAGCCATAAGACACGCTATCGAAGTAGCGTGGAGTAGAGGAAAGGTAGATACCATTAACAATTTATTTGGCTATACGGTTCATAACGATAAGGGTAAGCCAACGAATAGTGAATTCATTGCGATGGTTGCAGATAAGTTGAGACTTGAGAAAAGAGTTAGTTAGGGTTTGAAATTTCAAGGTTAAGAGAGTGTGGTAATAATTTGCAATTACTTTCTAAAAACCTATAAACTCATTATTGAAACAGAGTGTATTAATGTAGGGGCGATCTGTGGTCGCCTAAATGCAGATAAGACCTGGCGACCACAGATCGCCCCTACAACAAGCAAACAATGATTTCTATTTCGCATTATCTTTTAATGGAAACGTAGAGATACTAGCAGGGTATATGCAAGGAGCATTTAACTCTGCTTTTTTTTACAAGACAAACTATCATAAAAGATGTTATCATAAATGATACTCATCTTAATATATTTTCTTCATCCTCCCGAGATAATCTCAACAATCCTCTTGCTTAAATCATAATCATATCCTTTTCTTATAAGTTGCCCGTATATTTTTTCCTTTATTTTGTATTCATTATTTTCTTTTTTTGAATACTTTTCGTAATATTTTTTAGCTAGAGCAGTAGCATCCATTTGATATCTCTCTTGTTGCTCTTCAATAATTGTATTAATTTCTCTATCTTGATCTAAATTTTGCAATGCAGCTTTAATAGATTCCTTGGAGAATCCTCTTACCAATAATTTTGTATATATTTTACTTTTTAATTGATTTAAAGGACATTCCTTTCTTGCGAAAAAATAGTTAATTGCAATATTTTTTGCAAATTCTAGCTCCTTTTTTATAGGGTAGAGATATAAGTGAGTTGAAATTATTTTTTCTTTTATTCCCTTTTCTAGAAGCTCTTTTTTTATTAAATCAATCCCTTTATTTTGTTTTATCATAGCAGTATTTATATAGTTTACAGCGTATTTATTATCATCTATATAATTTACTTCTCTTAATCTATCTATAACCTTAAACATAACCTCTTGAGTATAATCTCTTTTTTTCAAATAGTTTAATACTTCTTCCTCAGTTCTTTGTCTATAGGATAAATATTTTACTGAAATATTGAATGCTTCTCTAAAAAGATCTTGAGCCATTGTATAATCACTCCTATCGATACAAAAAAATTTAATAGCAATCCATACAATCTATGTTAAATGAATTCATATTAAAAATCAATCATTATCAATTGTTTATTGATTTACTTACTTTATATGCCATGCCATATAGAATAATATATTAAGCATTTTTCTATCATTTATACAAATACTAATAAAAAGAGAAATATGGGGGTATTATTATGGAAATAAGAGCTCCAGTAAAACTAGATAAAAAAACAAAAAATTTAGTGAATAGAATTCATGAAGGGGAAATTGCGATTATTAATCACCAGGATATTGATGAGATCGCAGCAAATTCTTTAGTTAACAAGAAGGTTTTAGCTATTATAAATTGTCAACAATCAATTAGTGGAAGATATCCAAACCTTGGACCTAGCATATTAGAAAAGGCAAAAATACATATATACGATGTCCAGCAGGGTGATTTATTTACTAAATTAAATGATGGCGATATGATTACGCTTCAAGATGAAAAAGTTATTTTAAATGGTGATGTAATTGCAACGTTAGAAAAATTAACCCTTGATAAAATAAATAATTTATTGGAAACTGCTGAAAAAAATATTGAGTCAGAGCTGGAAAAATTTATTGATAACACTTTAACCTATGCCCATAAAGAAAAATATTTTATTTTAGGTAATTTAGAGATTCCCACAATTAAAACCCTTTTATATAACAAACAGGTTTTAGTTGTCGTAAGGGGACAAAATTATAGAGAGGATTTAAGTGCTATTATGCCTTATATAAAAGAACTAAAACCTATATTAATCGGTGTTGACGGTGGAGGAGATGCCTTGCTTGAATTTGGGCTTATTCCAGACATTATTATTGGAGATATGGATAGTGTAAGTGATGAATGCCTAACCTCCTGTAGAGAAATAATCGTACATGCTTATCCAAATGGTGATGCACCAGGGTTAGATAGGATACAAGGATTGAATTTAACTGCTACTGTATTTCCTGCTCCAGGAACAAGTGAAGATATTGCCATGTTATTGGCCTATGATCAGGGAGCAGATTTGATCGTAGCAGTTGGTACCCATTCTAATATGATAGATTTTCTTGAAAAGGGTAGGAAGGGTATGGCAAGCACCTTTTTAGTAAGGTTAAAGGTAGGCTCAAAGCTTATAGACGCAAGAGGAGTAAGCAAACTATATAAAAGTACTCTCAAAATGAAATATATAATGTGGCTTTTTGTAGCAGCGCTTATTCCTATTATCATAACTATATTCATTTCTCAGCCATTAGTAAATATATTAAGGTTGTTGTTTATCAGGTTTAGAATACTTTTAGGCATATAGGGAGGTGAAAGTATGGTTTTTGATATCAAGTATTATATTATTACAATAACAGCAATATTCATTTCTTTAGGAATTGGGATTTTTATTGGTTTCAATATGAATGGACAAGAAATTTTCTTAGAACAGCAACAACAATTAGTAAATAGTCTTGAAAATAGATTTAATGATCTCCGACTAGAGAAAGAAAAGTTGCAAAAAACTATAGAAGAACTAAGTGCTGAAAATGAGTTGAAAGAAGATTTCATAGAAAAGGCATATTTTGAAATCATAGATCAAAAACTTTCAGGATTCCATATAGCAATACTACAAACAACAGAGCATTACTATTACCATACGATTAGAGAAAGCCTTGAAGAAGCTGGAGCCACAGTACCATTACATTTAATATTTACCGATAAGATCCTCTACCTACCTGTTGCTGAATTAAACAACATCAATAATTTTTTAGGAGTAGAATTAACAAAAGAGGAAGTAATGGAAAAAGTTTATGCTGATATTATGAATTTATTAGTGAATGATGACTTTACGAGTTTAATGAGTTTTCTAATAGATAACCAGTTTATTGAACTCATACAATATATTCAATACGAGTATCCAGTAGATCAGGTAGTGATTGCAGGTGGAGGCAATGTTGAAAACAATCAATCTATTACGGTTGATTTGAACTTAATCGAAGATTTACATCAAAATAATATTAGGGTCATAGGGGTGGAAAGATTAGATATACCGCATTCATCAATTCCTGTATATAGAGAAAGTGGTATTTCAACAGTTGATAATATAGATACATTATTGGGACGTATTTCCTTAGTATTTGTAGCTAAAGGAAGAGCTGGTTCATTTGGTGAAAAACCTTATTCCGAGGAACTAGTTCCCCTTGGAACACCTTAGTCAAGGAGGGTACAAGTTGTACAAAAATGTTTCAGTCATTATTCCAGCATTCAATGAAGAGAAGAGAATTGTAAATACCTTACTTGCAGTAAAAGAAGTTGATTTTATATCAAAGATTTTTGTTGTTGATGATGGTTCAATAGATCAAACTGTAGAACAAGCTTTAACTGTTGAAAATATTATAGTAATAAAAAATAAGGAAAACAAAGGAAAAGGACATGCTCTAAAGGTTGGTGTAGAAGCTGCTATTGAAGATTCAGATATTCTTGTTTTTTTAGATGCTGATCTTCAGGAGAGTGCAAAAGAAGCTACTAAGCTTATAGAACCTCTTATTAATGATGTAGCAGATGTCACAATCGCTAAGTTTCCTCCTTCAAAGAAAAAAGGAGGATTTGGCTTAGTAAAAAACTTAGCTAAATATGGAGTATTTCTCAACACGGGTGTTAAATTACATACTGTTCTTTCTGGTCAAAGAGCCTTCAAAAAAAAAGTATTACAAAATATACACCTAGACTACGAAGGATATGCTATTGAGCTGGGAATGACAATAGATATTATAAAAAAAGGTTTTGTTATTAAGGAAATCGAGGTAGAAATGTTTCATAATGAAACCGAAAGAAATCTATCGGGTTTTTATCACAGAGGTAAACAATTTTATCATATCTTTAAATCATTGCTGGGCAGAAGAATTAGATAATTTTGATACAGAAATCATCGGAGGCATACATATGGTAATATTATTCTTGTTTATTAGCATCATCATTACCTATTTAATCATACCCTATATGATGCATATGCTAATAGAGGCAAAGGTATTGGCTAAAAACTATAGAGGAGAAAATATCCCTATTGCCATGGGTATCACCTTTGTTCCTGTGATGTTATTGAATTGTTTTATATTATTATTGTTTTACAGGGAAATGTATCCTATTTTACTGATATTTCTTACGGCTACGAGTATTATGGCCTTTGTAGGATTAGCAGACGATTTAATGGGTGATAGAAAGGCATCAGGCTTTAAAGGACATTTTTATAGTATCTTTAGAGGACGGTTAACTACAGGATTTTTAAAAGCATGGATTGGGGGCATGATTTCTCTAATCATTTCCCTAATTCATTCAAATTCTATAAGCCAATTGATTATCAATGCATCTATTATTGCATTGTTTACTAATTTATTAAACCTTTTGGATTTAAGACCTGGTAGAGCAATAAAGTCCTATTTATTTTTAGCATTTCTTTTTATTGTAATAGGTATTTCAGGTATCAATCAAATAGTACTCTTTTGCATTATTGGTTATTGTATCGGGTATTTGCCCCAAGATATAAAAGCAAAGAGTATGATGGGGGATGCTGGATCAAATCCTTTGGGAATAAGCTTAGGAATTATTTCTATTATTAGTTTTTCTATGAACATCAAATATTTTATATTATTACTTTTATTCTTAATTCATGTAGTATCAGAAAAATATTCATTATCTCAAATTATTAAAAATAACTCTTTTTTAAATTACATAGATCAATTAGGCAGGAACTAGAATGAATGAGGTGATAAAAACATGATGATTAGTATGAAGCTTGGAAAGGTAGTCAAGATACTCAGTAAAGTAGCGGAGCGAACAAAAATCATTGTTTCTATAGATGAAAAGGATGAATTAGCAATTAATTACAACTTTATGACAGGAGATATACAAGTAAATGACGAAGTAATATTAAATACCACTGCAGTTGAATTGAATCTTGGTACAGGAGGTTATCATTTTGTCGTCTATAACCTAAATTATACCTATCAGCAGTTAAATGGAAAGGGTCATATTATGAAATGTCGTTATAGTCCTCTCCAGCTCAAGGTTTTCACAGCAGAAGAACAGGAGAGCCCAAATCATGAGGTTTTTCATAATTTTGTCACCTTAGATAGGCTCCCAGTTTTGGTAGGTACATTACATAGTATGGTAGCACCCATTGCAGCAACCATAAAACACATGAATCTAAATGTAAAAATTGCTTATATCATGACTGACGCCGCCGCATTACCTATTTATTTTAGTGATACTGTATATAATCTGAAGAATAAAGGATTGATTGATACGACCATTACAGTGGGGCATGCATTTGGTGGGGATATAGAAACTGTTAATATATATAATGGCTTAATTTCAGCTAAAGAAATAGCTAAGTGTGACATAGCTATTGTTGCCATGGGCCCTGGTATTGTAGGTACGGGTACTCCTTATGGCTTTTCAGGTATCGAGCAGGGGCAGATCATAGATATCGTGAATGATTTAGATGGATTACCTATAGGGATACCAAGAATAAGCTTTGGAGATCAACGTCAGAGACATTATGGTGTCAGTCATCATAGTTTAACTATTTTTAGTAAAATTACAAAAACAAGGTGTCAGCTTGTACTCCCAGTATTATCTATAAAAGAGCAGAATTATATCTATAATCAAATAGAAAGCTTGAAAATTAATGAAAAACATAATATTATTGAAGTAGACGGCAGTATATTATCTAATGCATTAGATCGCTTTAACTTAACTGTTAAAACGATGGGGCGTGGATATGCAGAGGATTCTGCTTTCTTTTTAGCTTGCTCTGCTGCGGCGGTATATAGTTATAATCAGCTGTTTAATGATGACAAAAAGTAGTTTGAAATTGTTATATTATTATCCTTATAAAGGAGGCTACATTTTCTGATGCCATTTGAAGAAAAAACCTTAAAATCAGAACGTATTTATGAAGGGAAAATAATCAATTTACGGGTGGATACGGTAGAACTGCCCCACCAAAAATACTCAAAAAGAGAAATAGTAGAGCATAGTGGGGGTGTTGGGGTACTAGGGGTAACTAAAGATGACAAGATTATCTTTGTTAGGCAATTTCGAAAGCCTGTTGAGGAAATTTTGTTGGAAATCCCTGCTGGTAAAATTGAAGCAAATGAAAATCCAGAGAGTTGCGCGTTGAGAGAGCTGAAAGAGGAAACAGGTTATTCTACTACAAACATTAAGAAAATGCTGGAATTTTACACTACTCCTGGTTTTTCTAATGAAATCTTACATATCTACTTAGCTAAAGATTTACAAGAAGGTATCGCTACTCCAGATGAAGATGAATATATCGAAGCTGTATACCTTACACTTGATGAAGCTATTAAAAAAATTACTGATGGAGAAATAAAGGATAGTAAAACAATTATAGCTGTTCTGGCCTATAAAAATATAGTTAACTAACGATAGGGACATGTCATAAAACCTCCTTCAGTAGCATATTGATTTTATATCAATATTCTACTGAATGGGGGTTGTTGTGTGTCTAATAAAACTATCGAATCATTGAAAAGACATATAAAGGATAATTTGTTGATATATTCTATCATTATTTTGTGCTTCTTAGTTGGTATATCTGTAGGCGCTTTTACTGTAAAAATAGTAGACAAACATCAGAAGGAGGAATTGTTCTATTATCTTAGAGATTTTTTTCAGCTTTTTCATAATAGTGAATTGGATAGTTATAATATATTTAAACAATCCTTTATCAATAATTTTCAATTATTAACATTAAATTGGATTCTAGGTGCTCTTCTTCTAACGGCTCCTCTAGTATTATTTATTATAGGTTTTAAAGGGTTTGTAATAGGTTTCACTGCAGGCTTATTAATTGAAGAGTTTAGATTGTGGGGAGTCTTAATATTTATATTTGGCATTTTCCCTCAAAATATTATTATTGTACCAGCCTTTATCATTGGATCTGTTGCCTCTTTATCCTTTGCTCTTTCCTTCTTGAAGGGAAAAATACATAAAACAAAAGGAATCAGTTTTTCAAAGAGATTTTTAGTATATAGTGGTTTGTTTGGATTCATATTACTATTTATTTTATTTGCTTCTTTAATTGAATCTTATATTGCTCCATTTTTTATAAGAGTTCTAGTTAGTAATATTTTATAGTTATAAAGATAAAATGAGACTTAATTCATAAGTAGACAACCGAAAGTTTGTTTTTAACTTTCGTGTTAGTCGCTTAGTTTGTTTATCTAGAGGGAGTTTTTACTCCCTCTGAATTGTAGCCGAATTTACTTCGAGGATGTAGTGCTTGATCTCCCGCTTTAAGTAGACAACCGAAAGTTTGGTTTCTAACTTTCGTGTTGGTCACTTAGTTTGTTTATCTATAAGCAGATAACCAAAATCTTTGATTTTGTGTTAGTCGCTTAGTTTGTTTATCTAGAAGAAGCGGGAGTTTTAGCAATACACCGAAGGATAAATAAAGATTTTTAAGTAATTTTTATTTTCTTGCAGGAATTAATAATCATTTGTTGAATAGTTTGTATAGCGTTAATAAAGGGAGAATTAGACTATGAATCAACTCTTTTCAAATTATATTGATTATTTAACAAGTGAAAAGCAATTATCCAATAATACTTTAGAATCCTACATAAGAGATACTAAGCAGTATTTGGCCTATTTAGGAAACAATGAAGTTGATGATCTTACCTATACAAATAAAACTACAATCCTTACTTATTTAGTGCATTTACAAAATAAAGGGAGAGCAGTATCAACCATATCTAGAAGCATTGCTTCTATTCGGTGTTTTTATCAATATTTATTGCAAAATAATGTTGTTGTTAAAGATCCTACATTAAACTTGGAATCTCCAAAGGCTAAAAAGAAACTCCCTAGTATACTGACTTTAAATGAAGTTGATATGTTGCTCAATCAACCTCAAAAGTCTACCTACAAAGGCATGAGAGACAAAGCTATGCTGGAATTGTTATATGCAACTGGTATTCGTGTCTCAGAGCTGATTTCTTTAAAGCTAAATGATCTAAACTTAGACTTGGGCTTCGTAAAATGTGCCAGTGCTTCTAAAGAAAGAGTTATACCTATTGGTTCTGTAGCACTTGAGGCATTAGTTGATTATTTAAATAATGCAAGGACCCACTTTCTTAAGAGTGAAGAGAAAGAATTGCTTTTTTTAAATATGCAAGGAGGACATTTAACACGGCAAGGGTTTTGGAAAATAATAAAAGCATATACAAAACAATCTAATATAGAAAAAACCATCACACCTCATACTTTAAGACATTCTTTTGCAACGCATTTGGTGCAGAATGGAGCAGACCTAAAGTCGGTTCAAGAAATGCTGGGACATTCAGATATATCAACAACACAAATATATGCAAACTTAACGAAAAATAAGATTAAGGATGTATATAACAAAACTCATCCTAGGGCCTAATATAGGTCCTATTTTAATCTGGTCTAATTTCTTTTCTTTAATTTACCGTTAGAGGGTATAATATTATTATCAAATATAAGGGAGGTACTTTATGATTAAAAGAGTCGTTCTATTTGTAATAGATAGTGTTGGGATAGGAGAATTGCCTGATGCCATAGATTTCGGAGATCTAGGAGCAAACACATTAGGAAATATAGCTAAGGACCAAGAGGGTATTCATTTGCCTAACCTTAAGAAACTAGGATTAGGCAATATTGATGGTATTAAAGGAGTGGATCCTGTTAGTGCTCCCTTAGGAGCTTTCGGTAAATCCTTAGAAGTATCTCAAGGCAAAGATACAACCACGGGCCATTGGGAAATAGCAGGATTGCATTTATCAAAGCCATTTAAAACCTATCCTGATGGATTCCCTAAAGAGGTTATGGATCTATTTGAAAGTAAAATTGGTAGAAAATCATTAGCCAACAAACCAGCTTCTGGTACCGTTATTATTGATGAGCTAGGGGAGGAACATTTTAAAACTGGCTATCCTATTGTTTACACTTCTGCTGATAGTGTGTTTCAAATCGCTGCTCATGAAGATGTTATTCCTTTAGAAGAATTATATACTATGTGTAAAATTGCTAGAGAAATTATGATGGGAGACCATGCAGTTGCTAGAATCATAGCTCGCCCATTTATAGGAACTCCTGGAAACTTTACTAGAACCTCAAATAGAAGAGACTTCTCATTAAACCCACCTCAAGAGACTGTTCTAGATATTGCAAAGAAACATGAATTAGATGTTATTGGTGTTGGCAAAATTGAGGATATATTTAATGGACAAGGTATAACAGAAGCAATACATACTAAAGATAACATGGAAGGCATAGAAGAAACTATCAATTATTTACATAAGAATAATAAGGGAATTATATTTACCAATCTAGTTGATTTCGATTCTAAGTATGGCCATAGGAGAGATGCAAAGGGTTATAAACAAGCTTTAGAAGAAATGGATAGTAGATTACCTGATATTATGAATGCTATGAAGAAAGAGGATATACTCATTATCACGGCTGACCACGGTAATGATCCAACTTATAAAGGTACCGACCATACACGAGAGTATATACCTATTGTAATCTACGGTCCATCTATAAAAAATAACGTTAATATTGGTACCCGGAAAACCTTTGCAGATATTGCTGCAACAATTTCTGATGTTTTAAATATTCCTAATACTGGTAAAGGTACTAGCTTTAAAAATATGATTATTTAACAAAGGAGTTGAAAAATAAATATTATGAATAAAATTCAAGAAGCTACTCAATATATTAAATCCTTCATTGACACCACACCACAAATTGGACTAATTCTAGGATCTGGATTAGGTGTATTGGCAGATGAAATTGAAAAACCACAGGTAATTCCCTTTGAAAAAATACCTCATTTTCCTGTATCTACGGTTGAAGGTCATGCAGGAGAACTGGTCATTGGTGAACTAGAAGGGAAGCTAGTAGCTGCCATGAAGGGAAGATTTCATTATTATGAGGGATATTCTATGGAGAAAGTTACCTTCCCTGTAAGAGTTATGATAGCCTTAGGTATTGAAAATATGGTTGTTACTAACGCAGCAGGCGGTACCAATAAATCCTTTACTCCAGGAGATTTGATGATTATTGAAGATCATATCAATTTCGCCTTTAATAATCCTTTAATTGGACCAAACGATAATCAATTAGGTGTTAGGTTTCCTGATATGTCCACCGCCTATTGTAAAGAACTCATAGGCCTAGCACAGTCTATTGCTAATGATCTTAAGCTAGATGTAAAAAAAGGAGTATATGCCTACTTAACTGGACCTACCTATGAAACGCCAGCGGAAGTTAGAATGATGACAATCCTTGGAGGAGATGCCGTAGGTATGTCCACTGTACCGGAAGTTATCGTAGCAGTACATGGTGGTATTAAGGTTCTAGGGATCTCTTGTATTACAAATATGGCTTCTGGCATATTGAATCAACCTTTAAGTCATGAAGAAGTTATAGAAACCACTCAAAAGGTAAAAAATCAATTTATACGTTATGTAAAAGAAATTGTTAATAAGATATAAAGGGGTGTAAAAGATATGGAAAATCTTTTAAAAAAAGTTCAGGAGGCAAAAGATTATATCTTAAGTCAAACTACAGTTGTACCAAAAATAGGATTGATACTAGGCTCAGGATTAGGGACATTAGCTGAAGAAGTGCAGAATCCAACGATTATTGATTATAAGGATATACCTCATTTCCCAGTTTCTACAGTTGAAGGCCATGCAGGACAATTAGTCATAGGAGAACTTGAAAATAAGGCTGTTGTTGTTATGAAGGGAAGATTCCATTATTATGAAGGCTATAGTATGCAGGAAGTTACCTTCCCTGTCCGTGTAATGCAGGCTATAGGCGTTCAGTTATTATTGGTTACCAATGCATGTGGTGGCTTAAATCCTAAATTACATCCTGGAGCCCTCATGCTCATCAACGATCATATTAATTTTACAGGTAGCAATCCACTTATAGGACCTAATTATAGTGAGTTTGGTCCAAGGTTTCCGGATATGTCTTCAGCCTATGATAAAGACTTAATTCAATTAGCTCAAAGAGTTGGAGAAAAGCTAGCAATAGAAACCTATGAAGGGATTTATATTGCTATAAGTGGACCTTATTATCTTTCTAAAGCAGAGCTTCGAATGATTATTGGATTAGGGGCTGATACAGTAGGTATGTCCACTGTACCAGAAGTTATTGTGGCACGCCATGGGGGATTGAAGGTTTTAGGAATCTCCTGTGTTACTGATATGGCAATTCCGGATCAATTAGTTTCCATCAGTCATGAAGAGGTGATGGAGGTTGCCAACAGAACCAAGCCAAAGTTTATAAACTTAGTTAAAGGAATTCTTAATGAGGTGAAGCTCTAATGAGAATGTATGACTTGATTTTAAAGAAAAGAAATGGCGAGGCTTTAAATAAAGAAGAAATAGATTTTTTTGTTCAGGAATATACAAAAGGAATCATTCCAGATTATCAAGCCTCGGCATTATTAATGGCAATTTATTTTCAAAAAATGAATAAGGAAGAAACGGTTTGTTTAACTGAATCAATGATGAATTCTGGAGAAGTGATTGATTTGTCCAGTATCGAGGGTATTAAGGTTGATAAACATAGTACAGGTGGTGTAGGAGACAAAACCACCATAGCTTTAGGTCCAATAGTAGCAGCTTGTGGTGTTCCCGTTGCAAAACTATCTGGAAGAGGTCTGGGCCATACAGGAGGAACAATTGATAAATTAGAATCAATACCAGGTTTTTCCGTAGAAATGACAAAAGAAACTTTTATTAATAATGTTAATCGTATTAAATTAGCAGTGGCTGGTCAGACGGCTAATTTAACCCCGGCTGACAAAAAGCTTTATTCCCTTAGAGATGTAACAGCCACAGTAGATAATATATCTTTAATTGCTAGTAGTATCATGTCTAAGAAGCTGGCTTCAGGAGCAGATGCAATTGTATTAGATGTTAAATCTGGAAGTGGAGCTTTTATGAAGGATATAGATGAAGCCTTTTTATTGGCAAAGGAAATGGTTGATATTGGTAATAATGTGAATAGAAGTACTGTCGCTGTTGTTTCCGATATGAACCAACCTCTAGGCTATGCTATTGGTAATAGTTTAGAGGTTAAAGAAGCTATTCAGCTGTTAAAAGGAGAAGGACCTGAAGACTTAAAATCGATTTGTATATCCTTAGGTTCGTATATGTTATTATTAGCTAATAAAGTAGCTACAGAATATGAAGGTAAAAGAATGATAGAACAGGCTATAGAATCTGGCAAAGCCCTTCAGACATTTAAGAATTTTGTTGAAAATCAAGGCGGCGATATAGCTTATATTGAAGATCTTAATCTATTGCCCCAAGCCACAGAAATCCTTACCTATAAAGCTAAAAAAAGTGGTTATGTCCATAAAATTGAAGCTGATATTGTTGGAGTAAGCGCCCTAATTTTAGGCGCAGGTAGAGATACTAAAGAAAGTAAAATTGATTTGTCTGTAGGAATTATTCTAAATAAAAAAGCAGGAGATTTTGTTGAAGAGGGAGAAATCTTAGCCTATATACATTGTAATGATTTTGCTAAAGGAAATGCAGCTATAGATAAATTAGCAACTGCATATATAATAGAGGATTTTGAGCCGGAATATAGACCTTTTATATATGGTGTAGTAACAAAAGATGGTATCAAGAGACTGTAGTAACAGTCTCTTTTTATGTTCTCTCCTTGTATAACTAATTGTATAACTAACTATCTATATGGAAAACCTAACATTAAATAGTTATAAGGAGGAGAATCTATGAAAAAAAAATTAATAAGGATTATGTCTATCGTATTTATTATTACGTTGTTATTAGGTAATTCTACCTCTATGGCAGAAACACAGCCCTTTGAAGTAGACTCGAAAGCAGCTATATTGATGGATGCTTCAACAGGTACCATTCTATATGAAAAAAATATCCATGAAGCTTTACCTCCAGCAAGTGTAACAAAGATTATGACTATGCTATTAGCAATGGAAGCGCTGGATTCTAATAAGATTACTTTAGAAGATAAGGTTGTCATTAGTGAAAGAGCCTCCTCAATGGGCGGCACCCAGATCTACGTGGAGCCTGGAGAGATTAAAACTGTAGAGGATTTAATGAAGGCAATAGCTATAAGGTCTGCTAATGATGCTGCAGTTGCAATTGCTGAACATATTGCTGGAACCGAGGATCTTTTCATTGAAAGAATGAATGCTAGAGCTAAGGAATTAGGAATGCAGAATACTCATTTTGTTAATACAAATGGTTTGCCTGTAGAAGGTCACGTCACTTCTGCCTATGATATTGCATTGATGTCTCAAGAGCTACTGAAGCATAAGGAAGTGCATAGGTGGTTAACCACTTGGATGGATACTGTAGAAGTAGGAAGAAAAACTCCATCTGTACAGGAACTAGTGAATACGAATAAATTAATAAGAACCTATAAAGGTATTACTGGCATCAAAACTGGTTCTACTTCTGAAGCAAGGTATTGTTTATCGGCTTCAGCTACAAGAGGCAGTAATACTTTTATAGCAGTAATTCTATCTGCTCCTACTTCCCCTATACGTTTCAGTGAAGCATCTAAACTTCTAGATTATGGATTTGCAAATTTTAATACGATTAAGATTGTAGAAAAGGATGGAATCCTAGGTACAGTACCAGTTGACAAGGGCAAAACATTAGAGGTGCCTGTTGTTTCTAACGAAGATCTAAATGTTTTAGTTAAAAAAGGAGAAGAATCAAAAGTTAAAAAAGAGATCATTTTACCTCAATCAGTAAAGGCTCCACTAATGAAGGGTGAAAAGATTGGTGAAATAATTGTTACAATTGATGGAAAGGAAGTTAAAAAAACAGATATTGTTTGCGCTGAAAATGTTGAGCAGGCTTCAATCATAAATATATTAAGTAGAATGTTCAATAGAATGATGGGGCGCTAATCATTAGCATATTTCTATAGTAAAACTGATAGTAGTACAGAAATGTACTACTTCACTTTTTGTTGAAAAATATGTATGTTATAATGAATAGGAATTAGCTGAATTGAAGGAGAGATACTGTGAAGGTAATTACTAGTCATATTAACTTAGATTTTGATGGAATCGCTAGTATGGTTGCTTGCTCTAAACTATATCCTGAGGGGATATTAGTTTTCTCAGGAAAGCTTAATAATGATGTTAAAGAATTTTTTGGTCTTTATAAGAATGTTTTATCAATAAAATCAGCTAATGAAATTGATATCAAAGAAATTAAAGACCTAATCATTGTAGATACAAATACTGCGAATAGAATAGGTAAATTTAAAGATGCTATGGAAAATCTCAAAACTATTACTATTTTTGATCATCATATGGAAACAGAGCTTTCAATAAAGCATGCTACTCATAAAACAATAAAGCCCTATGGGTCATGTACAGCGATTTTAGTAGAAGAGATAAGAAGAAATAAAATTGAAATTTCAAGCTTTGATGCTACTTTGTTTATCTTAGGCATCTATGCTGATACAAATTGCTTAACCTTTACAAGTACTACAGCAGAAGATGTAGAAACAGTAGCTTATTTGTTAAAAAAAGGAGGGGACTTGAATATTGTAAGTACTTATATTCAAAAATCCCTGACTAACCAACATGATCAATTGTTCCTATCTTTATTATTAAACATGGAGTCGATAGAAGTAAATAGTTATAAAATTATTATTACAGTCTATTCTCAAGATCATTATCTTGGTGAATTAGGATATATTGCTAACAAAATGCTGGAAATTAAAGATTGTGATGCTGTATTTCTTATCGTACAAATGGTTAATCGTTGTTATATTGTCGGAAGAAGTTTACATAATAATATTATTATCCCCGACATTCTTGAGAATTTTAATGGAGCAGGTCATGCAAGTGCAGCATCTGCTGTAGTAAAAGATGGTAATCCTAACGAAATTAGAGATATCTTATTAGATAGTCTATTTCATCGAATAAAACCTCAGACCACAGCTAAGGATATTATGAATTATCCTGTAAAAACAGTTATAGAGGATATGACGGTGGAGGAAGTAAATAAGATCATGCTGCGGTATGGTCATACAGGGATGCCTGTAGTAAAAGATAATAAGCTTATTGGAATTATTTCTCGAACAGATGTTGATAAGGCAATACAGCATGGTTTAAGTCACGCTCCTGTAAAAGGTTTTATGACCAGAGAGGTTCAAACTATTAATCTCGGTACTTCCATAAATGAAATAAATAATTTACTTGTAAAACATAATATTGGTCGGTTGCCTGTTGTAGAAAATAATATCATCGTTGGTATCGTTACAAGGACAGATTTGTTAAGAATGCTTCATGGAGAGAAACATCCCTATTGGTATAAAAAGACCTTTCATGAAACAAAGGATGCTATGAACTGTATTCAAAAATTGGAGGCACTTCCAGAGGACATCTCTCAGCTATTAATTACCACCGGAGCAGCAGGGGATTTATTAGGTAAAAATGTATTTGTGGTTGGTGGATTTGTAAGAGACTTATTGTTAGAAAAAAAGAATCTAGATATCGATTTGGTAATAGAAGGGGATGGGATTCTTTTTGCTGAGAAGTTAAATAAAACGTTGGGTGGCAAATTATTATCTCATTCAGAGTTTGGTACCGCTACGATTATATTGGATAATGATACAACTTTAGATATTGTTTCTGCTCGACGGGAATATTATGAATACCCAGCTGCTTTACCAAAGGTAGAAAAAAGCTCCCTTTGGAATGACTTGTTTAGAAGGGATTTCACAATAAACTGCATGGCAATTCAAATCAATTCTAATGGTTTTGGAAAGCTAATTGATTATTTTGGAGGCTTAGAAGATGTACAAAATAGAAAAATAAGGGTTCTTCATAATATGAGCTTTATAGAAGATCCTACTAGGATTTTTCGTGCTATTAGATTTGCCTCTAGACTGAATTTTGAAATTGACAGAGAAACAAATAATTTTATTATAGAGGCTATTAAAGGGAATATGTTATCGAAGGTTACAGATGATAGAATTCGAGAGGAATTTATTCATATTATAGAGGATGAAAATATCAGTATGAGTATCTCCCTTATGAATTCCTTAAATATTTTTAAAGCAATGCATTCAAGTTTAATGATTACCGATGATACGATTCACAAACTAAGCAATATTGACTCCTCTGCTAAAGAGTTTAGTAGATTTAGTAATGGAAGTATAGATAAACGAGAATTAATAATAACACAGCTTCTACATAATATCCCAATAAATAAACTATCTGAGGTTATTTGTAAATTTATTAATTATAGGATCATTATGACTAATGTGGAAATGGCTTTACAGCATAAAGAAAATGTATACAATATCTTAATGAAGGAAGATGTAGATAAACTTACTCTACATACTATTTTAAGTCAGCATAGTCTAGAGAATCTAATATTTTACTATAATGATTGTCACAACTCATATATAAAGCATTATATTATGTATTATATGCTAAATCTAAAAAATGTTAAAATTAGTATAACAGGAAAAGATTTATTAGATCTAAATATCAAACCTGGACCAATTTACAAGAGAATTCTTGATGAAACTTTAAAAGCAAAGGTGCTAGGAAAAATATATGATAAGACAGATGAAATTCGTTATGCAGTTGAGCTGTATGAAAAAATAAAGGGGGAAGATGATGTTTAATATTGATATTCCTACTATTCTATTAACATTACCTGGTATATTGATAGCATTAACTGTGCATGAGTTTTCTCATGCCTACAGTGCTTATTTATTGGGAGATACAACTGCTAAGCAGTATGGCAGATTGACCTTAAATCCACTTTCTCATATAGATATCGTTGGATTTTTAATGCTTATCTTCTTTAGATTTGGGTGGGCAAAACCAGTTCCTATAAACCCTAATAACTTTTCTAACAGAAAAATGGGTTATTTTTTAGTGTCTATTGCTGGGCCTCTCTCTAATGTTATATTAGCAATTATTACGACGCTTATTATGGCGATTGCTATACGGTTACAATTAAATGTTTTTATTTATAATATGTTATACTACGCTATATTCATAAATTTAGTACTAGCAGTATTTAATTTGTTTCCTATTCCTCCATTAGATGGATCAAAAATACTTTTAGCGGTTCTACCCCATAGTATGGAACAGAAATACTACCAATTACAGAAATATTCTTATATTCTTTTACTTGCGCTTGTATATTTTAGAGTAATTAATAAAGTATTATTTCCTATTGTTAACTTCATATTAAATTATCTAATGAGCTTTTTATTTTTGATAATATAGGAGGTCAACAATGGCATACACAATTAAAATTGAAGCCTTTGAAGGGCCCTTTGACTTATTATTTCATCTTATAGAAAAAAATGAGATTGATATTTATGATATTCCTATAAATGATATTACTGAGCAATACCTTCATTATATTTATGAAATGGAAAAACTAGATTTAGATGTTACCAGTGAATTTTTAGTAATGGCAGCAACTTTAATCGAAATAAAGTCTAAAATGTTATTACCAAAAGATGTATTCGTAGAAGAAGGAATAGAGGTCGAAGATATTGATCCCAGGGATGAATTGGTAAGGAAACTATTAGAATATAAAAAATATAAAGCTGTAACGGAGGAATTTAAGAAAAGAGAAGGATTATATAATAGAATCTACTTTAAGGCAAAAGAAGAGATTATTTTTGAAAGCCATGATCATGATAAAATACTTGACAATCTTGAAATAAATGACTTAATCAATGCTTTTAATAAGTTACTAAAGGATACTAGCAAAAAAATTCAAGATCCCTATTATAATATTAGAGAAATCGAACGGGAACCAGTCTCAATAGAAGATAAATTAGTTGATATTTTAAATATATTAAATCATAAAAAAAAGATTACTTTTCAGAGCATATTTACATCAATAGCAGATAAATTAGAGGTTGTAGTTACCTTTTTGGCCCTACTAGAGTTAATGAAAGTAAAAAAAATAAAAGTTATTCAAGAAAAATGTTTTGATGGTATAATGATAGAATTAGTAGATTAAAAAGCCTATAGTTTAATAATAGTTTTGAGGTGTAATAATAATGGACAAAGATGAAATTAAATCAGTATTAGAAGCTATTCTTTTTGTATGGTCTGAACCCATATCTGTTAAGGAACTAAGTAAAGCCCTAGCTGTTGATGTTAAGAATATTAATAATGTTCTTGAAGAAATGATAAACGAGTATAATTTTGGTAAACGAGGTCTTCAAATCATTAAAATGAATGATCATTACCAACTATCAACTAGACCAGAGCACTATTCCTATATACAAAAACTCGTAGAACCCAAGCAAAACAAAGGATTAACTCAAGCTGCTTTAGAAACTTTAGCTATTATTGCTTATAAACAGCCTATTACCAAGATAGAAATCGAAGAGATTCGCGGGGTTAAATGTGATAAAGCAATTAGTACTTTGCAGGAAAAGAATTTGATAGAAGAGCAGGGAAGACTAGAAAAGATTGGTAGACCAATCATATATGGTACAACTTTAAGCTTTTTAAAAACCTTTGGATTAAAATCGATTGAAGATCTCCCTGATATTAGTGAATTTAAATTATTAACACAGGAAACCAATGATATCAAGCATATTTTTACTAAAGGATAGTTCAAATGAGAAAGCTGCTTTTTAATAGATTTATTAAAAAGCAGCTTTTTTTATTAGAGAGAAATAGATCTTTTACTATTTTATATAAATAAACTTTATAAAATAGTCTATTATCAGTAAAAATGGAAAAAATAGTAATAGTTCAGTTATGAGGTGATTTCCTTTGGTATTTAATTATTTTATTTTCGCAATAGTTCTTCTAATGGGTCTTATCGTTGTATTATCTTTTTTAAATATAAAAATAGAAGTAAGAGTCATCAGAGAAGATAACAATGATGAGGTTAATGTGTCTATTTCTTTATTAAACGACTTATTGAAATATAGAATGGTCATTCCTTTTATAGATATATTCAATGGCTATAATAATTTGCTAAAAGCTCATATGCATGGTCAAGCTGAAGTGGGGGATGATAATGCCCTCGCTGATCATGCTGAAGAGAAGGGCTTTAATCTAAATGAAATGAAAATATTGATTGAAAAAGCAGAGGTTTTATATAGGAACTATCACAATATTATTAGTTATGTTATGAAAAAAATTATAATTAGCAAAGTACAATGGGAGACAAAAATAGGTGTAGAGGATGCTGCCGGTACAGCTATCCTTACAGGAGCTTTATGGGGAATAAAATCGTCTATTATACTATTTTTTAAAAATAAATTTAACTTGAACAATATTTATGTCAACGTAACTCCCTATTATGTTTCAAAAAAATTTGCTATGACTTTTAACTGTATAGTGACTTTAAAAATAGGATATATTATAAATACAGGTATAAAATTATTCTTAATAAAAATTAGAGGTGGTGATAAATTTGAATGATCATCCAATTGAAGCATTAATGAAGACAACGATGGAAAGTATCAAAGAAATGGTTGATGTTAACACTATTGTAGGTGACGCCGTTGAAACACCAGATGGTACAGTAATCATACCTATATCTAAGGTTTCCTTTGGGTTTGCATCTGGTGGTGGAGATTATATAAGTAATACTAAGCCAGAAAATAACAAAGAAGAAAATAGTGAACCCAAACAAGAAAAGCTTCCTTTCGCAGGGGGTGCAGGAGCCGGTGTCTCTGTGCAACCAGTTGCATTTATGGTTGTAGGCAATGGACAAATTAAGCTTATGCCCGTAGATCAAAGGGCAAATATGATTGATAATTTGATAAATACTACACCAAAAGTAATAAATAGTATTCAAAATATGTTCAATAAAAAACATAAAGGTAATGATCAGGATCATATAATTACTTATGAATAGAGGATATAGCTGTCCTCTATTTTCATATTGTTAGAAATTTGAAACTTATAGAGGATGAGAGTATAATAGTACTTAGATACTATTAAATAAGGGGGAAAAATATGGATCTTAGAGAAGCAATCGAAAAGATATGGAATAATAGAAAGTATAATACCAATGACCCTAAAACCGCTATTAGTCATTTGAATGAAGAAGTAGCCGAATCTCTAAAAGCGCTAATGAAGGGTGATGTAGACAAAGCCAAACGTGAATTACAGGATGCCATGTCTTGTTTATTTATAGCAATGAAAGTCTTAGATGTCGATGCTGTTGATGCTGTTAACAAACAAGTTGAACAAATGAAAAAAAGAAATACTAAAATTATGATATTTAAAAATGATAAAGTGGAAATATATGTAGATGGAGTATTAAAGGGTGGATGGTCCATCTGGAGTACAGAAGATATTAAAGAAGCAGAAAAGCTCGCTAAAGAATTTGGCTGTGAAATAAAACATGAATTTAATGAAGCGTAAAATGATAAGTAGATAATTTTACTTATCATTTTTTTTATTGCACTCTGTGAAAGTGACTGACACCAAATCAAAGATTTGGGTCATCTATTTTGTATTTATATAAGTAACTAACCGAAAATCAAGGATTATACTCTGTATAAGAATGATTTTACCTCCTTTTGTTTATAATAATCTACGTACAGCATTTTTACTAAAAGGAAATGAGGTAAAAGTATATGTTAAAAAAAGTTGTAGGTTTTTTATTAATCATTTTCTGTATAACCCTAGTCTTATCTCCACCTGTGTTTGCTGAAGAAATTCATACAACTGGCAAGGCTAATATCGTGATAGATGTAGCTACTGGAAGAATATTGCATGAAAAAAATATCCATGAAAAATTGCCCATGGCCAGTACTACTAAAATTATGACGGCTTTATTAGCGATTGAAAATATGCCTCTTGATAAAAAAGTGAAAATTCATCCAGAAGCTGAAGGAGTAGAAGGATCATCAATTTATCTTAAGGCTAATGAGAAAATAAAAATGATTGACCTGCTCTATGGATTGATGTTAAGATCTGGAAATGATGTTGCAACTGCTATTGCTTATGAAGTTAGTGGATCTGTAGAAGAATTTGCTAAGCTTATGAATCTACGAGCAAAGGAATTAGGAGCAAACAATACCAATTTTGTTAATCCCCATGGCCTATCACATAATGATCATTATACAACAGCTTATGATTTAGCTATTATCACAAGAGAAGCATTAAGAAATCCCACCTTCAAAGAAGTAGTGAAAACAAAATTTTGGTTAGCTGAACGTGATGGTTACCAACATTTCACCAATAAGAATAAGATATTGAATATATGCGAAGGGGGAGATGGTGTTAAAACAGGCTATACAATAAAGGCTGGCAGGTGCCTGGTTGCTTCAGCTACTAGAAATAACATGCAATTTATAGCCGTTACGTTAAATGATGGAGATTGGTTTAATACAACCAATAAGTTATTAGATTATTCCTTTAATCAATATAAACCCTATACAGTTTTTAAGGCGCAGGACTTAATCAAAACCATAATGGTTAAGAATGGCGTCAAGACCACTATGTATTTAGAAGCGGCTAAAGAATTAATTGTTCCGATCCAAGAGGAAGAAGAAGGTAAAATATTATCTATCATACAAGCCCCTGAGACCGTCTCTGCTCCGGTGATCAAGGGCCAAAGAATTGGAAAAATTTCAACTTATCTAGATGGTGAGCTTATCAATAGTACCTATCTTTTAGCAAAGGAAGATATAGAACGATTAACTACAAAGGATAAGTTTTTAAGATTTTTCAAATTTAAGTGACAATATTTATTATTTATTATACATTATCATAGATTCATTTATTAAATAAGAAAAAAAGTGATAGCTTATAAAAGCTGTCGCTTTTTTCTTATGTTATATAAAAACATTGTAACAAAAATTGTTAAAATAAATATTCTAATATTATAGTGATTTTAAGGATAAAAGGAGGCAGATTATGAACAACCATCGATGGCGGTGTATTGATGCTGGTAGTGAATATTGCCCTTGTTACTTAGCTGAGACAATGGACTGTATTACCTGTTCTCATTTGAAAGGAAAAGAATTTTGTGATTGTGATTGGAGAGGTATATGTATATATCAAGCTTATATCTTTGAAGGCAATAAGAAAAAGGACCCCAGAATGAGTTTACAGGTTGAGGTTGCAGAGATAAGAAAACTAGATGAAAATATATTGGAATTAACCATAAAAGTTCCTCATACATTAGCTAGGCAACTCAATCAACCAGGCTCCTATATTTTTATACGAAATAAAAATTTCAATCAGTATTTTGATATACCTATATCTATTATGCAAGCCGATACAAGAAATGATTTAATAAAAATAGCTGTAGAGGTTCATGGGATAAAGACAAAAACAATAAAGTCTATTAATGATCAATTACTGATACGAGGGCCCTATTGGAATGGTATCTTTGGACTGGATCATCTAAAGCAGGTTCAGAATAGCAAATGTTTAGTAGCAGTGCGCGGTATTGCACAAGCTCCAGCAGTACTAGTAATTAAGCATTTGTTGAAAAATAACAATTCCGTCGATTTAATAATTGATAAGACTTCAACCAGTTATAATTTTATAGCGGAATATTGTAATATACAGGAAGTAAAGGAATGTAACCTTTATGAAGCTGAAGGACTAGAATTTCTCAACAGACAAATATCTTCTAAAGATTATGAACTGATTTTTTTAGGCACTTCTGACTATTTACGAGAAAAAGTGTTTTTGTCTATTGAGAATATAAAGAACTTCAGAATCGTAACGACTAATAATAATGAAATCTGTTGTGGCGAAGGGATTTGCGGCTCATGTACGAATCATGATATAAATGGAATCCCGATTCGAACATGTAAGGCTCAGATGATAACAAACTAGAATTAGGGGGGGATTTCTTATGACAAAACCGAAAGTTGTTAAGGTTGTTATTGTAGGTGGAGGTTGGGCTGGATGTGCAGCAGCTCTAACAGCAAAAAAATCTGGAGGAGAAGTTTCCATATACGAAAGAACAGATATGTTATTAGGCTTAGGTAATGTTGGTGGTATTATGAGGAACAATGGTAGATATACTGCTGCAGAGGAATCCATCTTATTAGGAGCTAATGAGCTATTTCAATTATGTGATGAATGCTCTAGACATAAAAACATTGACTTTCCAGGACACAAGCATGCTAACCTTTATGATGTTGCAATTATAGAGCCTTCTGTTAGAAGGTTGATAAAATCAAAAGGTATCAATATATATCTTCAGCAGCGTGTTACTGATGTTATAAAACAAGGAAATAAGATTACAGCTATAAAACTTCATGATGGCAGTATTATTCAAGGGGATATTTTTATTGAAACAACAGGCTCCACTGGGCCAATGGGGAACTGTTTAAAATACGGCAATGGCTGTGTTATGTGTATATTACGCTGTCCATCCTTCGGACCTAGAATTAGTTTAAGCTACAAAGCTGGCGTGGAGGATCTATTAGGGCAAAGGGCTGACGGTTCCTTTGGAGCTTTTAGCGGGTCATGTAAACTTAACAAAGAATCATTGTCTCAAAAGATCGTTGAAGAATTGAATAGTAAAGGCGTTGTGGTTTTACCAGTCCCTGAAGAAGAAATCAATATGGATAAATTAAATATAAAAGTGTGTCAACAATATGCTTTAAAGGATTATGCTGAAAATATAGTATTGCTTGATACAGGTCATGCCAAATTAATGGCACCGTTCTATCCCTTAGATAAGCTTAGAAAATTAGAAGGCTTTGAGAATGCTAGATTTGAAGATCCTTATGCCGGCGGGGTAGGGAACTCTATTCGATATCTATCAATTGCTCCTCGAAATAATAGTATGAAGGTGAAGGGTATAGATAATTTATTATGTGCTGGCGAGAAAAGTGGTCTCTTTGTTGGCCATACAGAAGCAATTGTAACTGGAAGCTTAGCAGGACATAATAGCATTAGAATGTTACTAGGCATACCCTTGTTAGAACTACCTAGAAATCTCGCCTCTGGTGACTTAATAGCCTATGCTAATGCTGAAATATTAGAAGAAGAAGGTTTGAAAAAAAGATATACGTTTGCTGGTGGCGAGTATTTTAGAAGAATGCAGAAGTTGAGATTATATACTACAGACAGTAATAGTCTCAAGTCTAAAATAGAAAGATTAAATCTATTGAACATATACAACGAAAAATTAGTATAAAGATATTATAATTAACAGGGCAAAATTGCCCTGTTAATTAATTTCTATAGAGGCTTCATTTACTATGCTAATATGTTCTTCGTTTTTTAATTCATCTATTAACTTAAATAAAGCTAAATCTTTTTTCTTTGCCTCGATCATTACATCAAAGTCATGTGAATACTTCTCAGCTATCCCTATAAAATCCATTAGAAAGTTCTTGTCAACATAATCAGCATGAGCTCTTATGTTTTTTTGATCTTTAGGGCTTGAAACATGAATTTTAGGAGGATACTTTTCATTGACCCATGTTTGAAATATGTTGGGCAAAAGTTCTTCAAGGCTTTCGCCATTATTATTACACCAATGATGATGAATGTCTAATACCATAGGTATAGATAGACTTTGACATATCTCTAATACCTCCTTAGCAGTAAAGGATTTATCATCATTTTCCAGTATAATCCTATCTTGATATCTTTTTTCCATCTCTTGAAAATTTTTAATAAACCTTTCAGAAGCTGTTTTTTTATTGCCATATGTACCTCCCACATGTAAAACCAATTTAGCATCCTTTGCACTTAAATTCATAGCCTCAAAGATCTTTACATGGTATTCTAAATCTTTCAACGAAGCCTGTAGGATATCTTCTTTAAGCGTATTAATTAAAGTGAAGTGATCAGGATGCGCACTTACCCTAAGCCCATTTTCTAATATGTAATTTCCTATATCTTTATATAATCCAGCAAATTCTTGAATATAGTTCCATGGTAAAGCCTCAGGATGAGTAGCTAAAGGTACAAGCTTGGAAGTGAAACGGTATAACATAATATTGTAAGCTCTATTATAGATCAGAATTCTTTTAGTGGTGTCTAAATTTTTCTTTGTTAAAGTTTTTAATTTATATAGCTTTGTTTCATCATCTGAAAGCTTACAAAACTGTTTGAAAGTAATTGTTTTGTTAGGAGATCCCTCATTAACATTTAGAGCTATTGCAACATACCCTAATCGTATTCTCAAATAAATCACCTCACCTATTAATATACCCAAGTCAAAGATAAAGATAAATAATTATATTATCAAGTAGGGGAGGAACTGTGCTCATTGATATTACTAATATGTCAATTGATATACATTATCATTTTCTGTAAATATGAATAAACATACAATGTATGTATGTACTGTATATTTATGTATGGTTATGCAGTGACTGGATATTACTTTAATAAAATGTCGAATGTAATAGAATAACTATAACTAATACTATGAAAATGTTGTCGAAGAATCACTGATTGATCCATGCACTTTAACGACAAAATTCATGGAGGCAATGTCAAAAAAACACGTATAGCTAAGGTGAATTTCTATGATTTTTTACAAAATTAGTAACTATAGGATATAATATTTTATAATTTATTATTTATAAAGGTTAATGATTTGATTCATTATAAACCAAATAAATTATCAAACTGATTTGATCTAATTTGAGAATTATAATTTATTTATACAATTATTTATTTTAAATGTTTTTATTGATACATAAATAAGTAAAAGGATATAAAGCATTATCTAGAATTTCAATGCAGAGACAGGCCTATTTACTGGCTCATCAAACTATTCTTTAAATGTATATTTAGGGAATAGTTTGATGGAATTTATCTGTTGTCACAAAACTTATTACAAATCAGTTGTCTATAAGCCATTATTCTATCTGTTAGATATTTATATTGATTATATCGATTCATCTATTTAAGTAATATAAATTAAGTAATATAAAAAAAGTTATCTATATCATAAGTTGCAAGTTCTATATTAATAGGGAAAACAATGGAATTAACTTCCTTGGAATTCTAGTTAGCCATATTTATTTTGTATTTCCAGTGTAATAGATGCTCTTATCTGTCCTGCTTCTTAATTGCTATCCAATTTATTAAACATTTTCATAAATTCATCATAGCTGGTTTTTACTTTTACCTTCCCCAGTAAAAATAGCTTTATAAGTCTTTTTATTTTTATTCTGCTATTTTCTTTTGTTAATGATTTTTTCATTATATAATCTTCTATTTGACTTTCGTAAATTATATAGATGACCTCAGTTGCTTCTCCTAAATTTATAGGAAGAAGAAAAACATTATTTTCCTCGCAGTTTTTTAATATTTCCATGATCTTCTTTTTTAAGCCTTCTTCCCAAGAAGCAATGGTTTTTTCCTTCTCTTTAATTTCTTCTGCCAAATAAAAGGAACAATAAAATTGTTTCAATATATCTTTGTCCAGTTTATTAATTTCTTCGAAATGGAACATAAACAAAAATGTTAATAATTCACTGAGATTATCCAGGTTTAAACTTCCATAATCCATAGATCTAATCCCATAATCTACATCATCCATTTTTTTTAAATCACTAAAAAAAGTTGCTATAAATATCTCCTGTTTTGAAGAAAAATATCCATATATTGTGCTTACCCCTATTCCAATTTCACCTGCAATGTTTCTCAGGTTTGTTTTTTCAAATCCTTTTTCAACGAACATTTTTTTACTTGCTTCAAGTATTTTTTTTCTTGTTTTTATTTTTTCTTCTTCTGTAATCATTCCCATACATTAAACACCTCTCCACAAAACTAATCCGAACGCATTCGCAAGGGGATATCATACAACACGAGCACGTTCGAATTCCTTCTACGTATTTAAATATATCATATTCTAGATACTCTGATAAGAATATATCATTTATTTGGTGAGATAACCTATATCTCCTAACTAATATATCAATATTATATGGTAATTTCAACATATTAGTCAAATCATTACAAAAAGTTCCCTTTAACCTAAGGGAACCTTCAAATTTTACTTTTCACCCTGTAGAGAAAATAAATTTTAAATATCTATCTGAAACCCCTGCTGACGGATAGCCTTGAGTATCTCTTGTCTATTAGACATAGAAGTATCTAATTTCGTCACTACTTGGTCACTGAAGGAATCTACTCTCCTATTTGCATTCCTTAAGTCATAGTAGGTTGTCATTTCTTCATCGTAATCCTTTATTTCTTCTAAATAACTATCAAAAATCCTATAACTGTTTTCAAAAACCCTAAGCCTATTTTCAAATCTTGGCTTAAGCTGTGGATGTTGATTGGGATATCCTATGCCCAATCCTACTACTGGAAATGTTAGCTTAGGTAGGTTTAAAACTTCACAAATTTTTATTGGATCATTTAAAATACTACCTAAATATACAGCACCTAAATCCATTGCTTCTGCTGCATTAACAACATTTTGAGATGCTAAACATGCATCGGTGAAGCCCTGAAAGAATCTATCCATATCTGCTGCATTCTCAGTTGTCGGCCCTTTCTCCTTTGCAATGTTATTATTTCTAAATTGGTCTACCATAAATATCAATAGTTCTGGTGCCCTTCCCACATATTCCTGTTTACAAACCTCTGCAATTGCCTTTTTAATAGAGGGGGCTGTTACACGAATTATTGAATATGATTGCATGCCATTGGAGGTTGCAGTTCGTCTCGCAATCTCCATCAATGTATCGAAAACTTCTCTGGATATGCTTATATCCTTAAACTCACGGATTGTACGATGTTGAAGCTGTCTTTGAATCATTTCATTTATCTGGTTCATCAAAAATCCCTCCGATTATAAATATTTCTCCCTTACTTATTTCTGTATTTGTTTATTCTTGCATAAAAGCATGCACCCTTTAATAATTATATTCTTATGTCTATATCAACTAATTCTTGTCTACAATAATAACTATAAATTTACCAAAAGTTTCTTGTGACGTTCCGATATAGTCTGCCAAATCTTTTTTGCTCATGGATAATGTCACTTTATTTTCCTCGTCGGCCATACTTAAAATCATATCCACCACCCGCTGCTCCACATCATGAGTCCCTAACTGCTCTATTAGGTTTTCTGCATTGGTTCACTTAATTTCTTTAATATTTTATACCCCTTTACCTATCATATTACACCTATATTTGTATAATAACATTTTGATGTTCAAAATTTGCTTAATCATGACCATGCTCATGTTACGACTACACAATTGTATGCTGCCCATAAAAAGGACGTGAAGCGAGAAATTAGAAATTTTACCAAACAAAAAGAGTCAAATGTAACCGCCCTTTTGACTCTTAAAGTCATCATCTATTACCTTTTTATGTAGGGTTTAGCATATAAATGCCTATGCATATTAAACTGCTTAGCCTGAGTTTTCCAACCTTGATTTCCAAAAAAAAGTATATAACCATACTGGGAATAACTTGCTTGACATCAATTCAATAGCTTTAGAAGGAATAGTATCATCATTAACTATTGATTTTGCAGCCATATCTAAGGCTTTGACTATATTTCTAGTCATACCACCTATTTGTTTAATAGGTCTGCCATTTATTGCAGAACCACATCCCATAGTAAGACCTCCAAGCCACTTAAAGTTAGTTTTATCTGCAAAGCTTTTCAATATTTTAAGTGCAGTCTCACTATGAATAGCTTCAGGAAAGCCACTATAAATAAAAGAAGCTCTCTTTTAAGAAAGCTTCTTAACCATAGATGTGTATGATGGAAATCTATTTTAATATGCTATAAATATACTCCTTTGAAGAATTTATGGTATTTGCTTTATAGCTATCCTCGATGCTATTGCCCTTTTCTAGCAAGGCTAAAGTCTCTTCAAACACATGAACTAACATGGTGTTGACCTTGTCATAGTTTTCCGTCATACCTACTGCATTGTAGGTGCCGTTACACCATAAAGTCTTATAACAGCTAAAGATACAATTTGTTATCTCCCTCATGATGGTAGCAAATAGAGCTACCTGTGGATTTTTATAATCAGCACTTCCTTCATAGGTAGATAAAGAAGACAGTTTTAGTCTACCCTGCTCTTTTAATTCTTTGTAGGACTTTGTTCCTTGAAGAATAATTTGATGATGGTAAAGAACATTGACGGTAATATCAAGACTATTAAGAATCTCATTTCTTTTTAAGAAATCATAATTAATTCTCAAGTCCTCCACCGTAGAATCTGGCTCAAACATGATGAATCCTACATTAGGTTTTATGCCATACTTTCTTAATATTTTTAAGGCTTTTTCGTTTTGTTCTACGGTGGTCATTTTATTTAATCTTTTTAAGCTTTCTTCTTTGCCGCTTTCCAGGCCGATGAGGATATGCTTTAGCCCTGCATCTACTAAAGCCTTTATGGATTCATCGTGGATATCATTTACTCTTGCTTCTATACCAAATTGTATATTTCTAGACTTTAATAAAGAAGCCAATTTTATAGCTCTTTCTTGTCCTTGTTTTCCTGGGCCAAAAAAATTGGGATCTGTAAAATAAAAGGATCTCATACCAGTTTTAGCAATAACTTGATCAATTTCCTGTACAATATTTTCAGGGCTTCTTCCTCGCCACCTAGAAGAACTGCCGATAAAAGGATTGATATAACAAAAACTACAGCTACCATAACAGCCTCTGCTTCCCATGATATTCACTTCCCCTATAGATAACGAAGCGACGGTCCTTTCTGGAAAGGGGATGCTATCTAAATCATCAAAGGCTTCAGCATATGCAATATGTATTTTATTTGTTGATTCCCTATAGGCTATCCCCTTCAAATGGTGATGCATATCATGATCCTCTAGCTTTTCAACAAGCTGTAGGAAAGTCATCTCTGGTTCCCCAAGGATGATAGAATCTAGGGCGCTACACTCTTTGAAGATTTCTTCATAGGCAAAGGTAGGATAATAACCATAGGCTGTAATATAAGATACCAAACCCTCATTTTTTACTTTATCTAAAAGATGATATAGCTCTAAATCCGATTTCCATTGGTATACCATATGTATCCCCAATATCTTCGGTTTGCAGTTTTTAATCCTCTGATATATTCCTTCATAGGTGATTTTTTCTAGATTACCTTCAGTAATATCTACATGATGGTCCTGTTGTTTTAACACCCCCGCAATATATCCAGTGAACAAGCATGAGGAAAGTGGTGCATTAGCAATATCATTGATGTTTTCCTCATCAATGTTTCGAGGATGTTCTAATAATAAGATTTTCATTTTATTTCAACTCCTGCCACATGAAAATATTTTTGCACAGATGGAAGGTTTCTAATTGATATCTCATACTACTCAACGGCTCAGGATTGTAATAGACAGGATATAATAGATCTGTGGAAGAGGAAATAAACCCCTTCTTTCTAGCTATTTCAAAAATAGGTGTATTGGGATAAATCCTAACATTGTTTAGAACAATAGTGCCTAGACTTTTGGTTTCCCTATGAATAGTATAAATTTCATCTATTAACTCCATGCCCTTTTTTATGGTATCTTCATTGTCTCCTGGAACATTCACCATAAAGTGATATACACTCAATACACCAGTTTTAGCTGATAGCTTTGCAGCTCTTATGATATCCTCAACCTTGAAACCTTTCCCTAAAACATCTAAGGCTTCCTGAGAAAGACCATCGGGAGAGAAGGAAAAACATTCACATCCAGAGTTTTTGAAAAGCATCATATTGTCTTCATCTAAATAATCCTCTCGAAAAAATCCACTCCATTGAACTTTAATGTTTCGTTCTATTAGCAGTTCACATATGCTTTCTAGATGTCCCCTCGGTATGTTAACCACTGGATCAGTGAAATGTATTCTTTCGATACCAAATTCTTTATTTAACAATTCTATTTCATCTACTACCTTTTTGGGACTTCTGCAACGAAGTTTTTTTCCCTGTAGATTAGGATATACGCAATAACTACAGTTAAAGGGACACCCTCTTTTTGTTTCCACCCCCATAGTCTGTACATAGCTATTTCTATGATTATATAGGGTTGGACTTAGTAAATTTCTATCTGGCTGAATATAATCACAGTCCATATCCAACTCTTTAGAAGGGCTTAATATCACCACTTCACCTTTTTCTCTGAAGCATAATCCCTTGAGGTGTGAAGGATTTTCTAAATTAGCCAGCAGCTTAGGTAATGTATTTTCCCCCTCACCAATGATCCCATACTGAATTTCTGGTAATTCCTCCATAATTCTTTTCGGAAAAAGAGAAAATCCAGTACCACCCACAATGATTTTTCCTTTGGGGACAAGGACTGCTATCATTTTTATGGTTGCTACAAAGGGAGGAATAAGAGAGGTCATCTTATTTCCTAGAGGATCAATATTCCTTAGGGAAATGCATATTATCTCTGGCTGGTAGCTTTCTAATTTTTTCTTTAACTGACTAAAAGGATCCTCTTGAATGTTCATATCGAAAATTTCAACAGTATAGTCCTTCTTAATCAGCGTGGCTAAAGTAACAATACCTATAGGATAAACCATTTCCGATGTACTGGTTTCCGTGGACATAGCTTGTATAAATAATATTTTCATATAATCACTCCAATAATAATAAGCCAAAATATTTGACATAATCATTTTTGTTTTTTACCGGTTCAAGAGTTTCCTTTAAGTTTTTCACTGTTTCAAAAACATCTATGCCTGAACCCTCCATAGAGGGTCTTGCCTTTGGACAAGAGCTTTGGGGCTTACACTGATGACATAGAGAGCAAGGTCCCGCCCACAAACTAAATGCTTTATAAAAACCCTGCTGATAGGCTTCTTTTTCAGCTGCGATGATTTTCAACTGGAAGTCTTTTGTGGGGGGTTCTCCCTCCAACAATAGTCCATATTTAAATTCTTTTAAAAGTTTTTTTGTTTTTTCTATAGGAAGACTGTTTGGAGGACATTTCCCTAATCCATAATGCTCACAACCAAATTGACACTTTACCTCCGCCGATTCAGTGAAACATACCTCGTCACTAGATAGAAGCTGTATGTTCTTAAAACCTAGAGCTTTTAGCTTTAGCATCAGGTATTGTTTTGGCTCCCTATGAATTTCCTTCAAAAGCTCCTTCTTTCTTGAAGCAATAATGAGGGCTGTATCACTTTTCAGAGGAATAAGTCCTTCATCATAAAATCCAAGACTTCTCAATGTTTTACATACCCAATCCCCTTCAAACACCTTGCCGTTGTAGGTATTTACCATCATATTTAAATCAGATAGTCCAGCCTTTAAGGAATGATGTTCCATAAAAAAGTCATGAATAATGATCATTCCATTTGCATCACTCCATTTGGCTACTTGATTTAGGATATGCTCCACTTCCTTTTCTGAATAGGCATGAAGAATATTGGATAATAATATTACATTGAATTTTTCTGTTTTAAAGTTCCAATCTTCTAAAATATTTCCTTGATGATAGGAAATTTTGCACTGATAACCTTCTAAATTTTCTTTTGTTATATCAATTACCGAGCTTAAATCAAAAAGCGTTGGCCTCATAGAAGGAAATTCATGGAGAAAGGCTAAAGAAAAGGCACCAGATCCTGCCCCTACATCTAAGAGATTACCCTCTAGGTTAAGTCCTTCAAAGTGTTTGACAATTTCCTTAGCTTTGGATTTTGCTATGCAATCCATTGCTTTTATATATTTCTTTGTTTTTTGTTTCAGAATCTCCTCCTTTTCATCAGGAATATAGTTGAGCCGTTTTCCGTGGATTAAAGTATCCTTTAAATCCTGCCAGTTGGAATATAGCTCTTTTCTCCATAAAATTGAATCCCCTTGATACATTTCCTTATCTTTTATCAAGTATTCCGAAGCCAATTGGCTGTTATAATAATACTCACCATATTTTACCAACAATCCTAATATCGTCAAGGTATTGAGAAAGCGCTGCATTGCATTTTCATCACTAGTGTAGTGCTTGCTGATCTCTGTTAAAGTTCTTTGTTCTGTTCCTATGTAGGTAAACAATTCTAGCTCCACAGCAGTAAAAATCACCTGGGAATTCCAGTAGGCACAAGCCAAATCCTCTAAATACTGAACACCAGATTTTTGAGGATCATAGAAAGAATTAAGCATCTTTACTAACCCCTGCATCTTCAAAGGTAAGAACCTTGTTGATTACTTGAGCAGCAGCTTCAACAATATTCATAGCCATGACAGCACCAGTACCTTCCCCCAGTCGAAATTTCAAATCAAGTATAGGGTCCAGACCTAGTTCCTGCCACATATGTTGATGACCTACTTCTACAGATTTATGAGAAGCTATCATATAATCCACCACATTTGCATTCAATCCTTTAGCGATCAGTGCTCCTGCAGTAGAGATAAAACCGTCAATAACAACTGGTACCTTATAATAAGCTGCTCCCAAAATCACCCCAGCAATTCCCGCTATTTCATAGCCCCCTACCTTTGATAGAACATCTAAAGAATCCTTAGCATCAGGCTTATTGATCTCTATCGCCTTCTCTATGGCGCGAATCTTATTTTCTAAGGCCTGATCATCTATACCTGTTCCTCTACCGGTAACTTCAGTAACACTTTTCCCAGTCATTACCGACACAATTGCACTGCTGGGGGTAGTATTGCCTATTCCCATGTCACCAGTGGCAATTAATTCTACTCCCTTTTCTTGAATCATTTTGCTAACTACTTCAATCCCTGCTAGAAGTGCTTTTTCAGCTTGATCTCTTGTCATTGCCGGTCCTTTGGTCATGTTTTTTGTCCCATAATCTATTTTATAGGGTAGAACATCTCCTGTTTCAATAAACACTGTTAAATCCTCTGCTACCCCCATATCAACAACAACAACCTTTGCTCCTACCACTTCTGATAGAACATTGATACTGGCACCACCCTTTACAAAATTTGATACCATTTGAGGGGTAACTTCCTGCGGAAAAGCACTGACACCTTCTTCCACTACCCCATGATCTCCCGCCATGACGATAACCATTTTATTCCTTACAGAAGGCTTCAAGGTTTCTTTTATTGCTGATAATTGTTCTGCTAATGTAAGTAATTCTCCTAGGCTACCTGGAGGAATTGCTAGATGATTTAAGTATTCCTTCGCTTTTAATCGCCATACCTTATTACTGGGTTGAATTCCATGAAGGATTTCATCTAATTTAACACACATTCATTATCATCCTTTCCCATTTAGCATTTATGCAATACCAAAGTATTTTGCTGCCACCTGCATAGCACAGTCATCATCACCACAAGCACTGCAATGATGATCTGAATCCTTTTGCTTATTCATTGCCTGCTTTAATATTTCAGGATGAATCGCTCTTTGAAGCTGTTTATCTAAGTTCATCTCTACTCTAGCTTTGGCCATTTGTAGTTCATTGTTGATAACATGACCACGCTTTCTGGCAATATTTGCAGCTTGAGCCGCTATCCTTGTAGAGATTACCCCTGTTCTTACATCATCTTCATTAGGTAACCCTAAATGCTCCGCTGGTGTCAAATAACAAAGGAAGTCTGCACCGTGCATGCCAGCAAAAGCACCACCGATGGCACCCGTGATATTATCATATCCTGGAGCAATATCTGTTGCTAAAAACCCTAGTATGTAATAAGGAACGTTATGACATAATCTTTTCTGTAATTCCATCGTGGTCTTTACATGGTTTAGTGGAACATGTCCTGGGCCTTCGATCATTACTTGAACCCCTGCTGCAAGAGCTCTTTTTACCAAATCTCCTGCAACCATTAATCCTTTGATCTGAGACTGATCTAATGAATCCGCTGTAGATCCTGGTCTTATGGCATCACCTATGCTTAGAACTACATCATAGGCCTTCATGATTTTCAGCAGTCTATCAAACTCTTCATATAAAGGGTTTTCTTTTTGATTTTGAAGCATCCAGCCTGTAAGGAAGGATCCCCCTCTACTTACCACATCTGTTACTCTTCCTGTTTTTTGAAGGGTATTGATAATGTCGAAGTTTAGTGCACAGTGAACAGCCATAAAATCCATACCATCAGCTGCTTGTTTTTCTATAGTTTCAAAGAGATCATCGGAAGTCATACCTACGATACTACCTTTTTTATCTATTGCCTCCACTCCTGCTTGATAAACTGGGACACTTCCTACAGCCACGTTAGCTGAGGATAAGGTTTGTTTTCTCATACCATCTATGTCTCCACCTGTACTTAAATCCATAAAGGAGTGACAGCCCGCTTCTTCAGCAATCCTTAACTTCTTCATCTCCATATCCATTTGGTCTCTATCACTGGAGGTACCAATCAGGGCATTCACCTTAATATCTAAACCTGCACCGATACCACATATTTTTGAACGGTTTCTTAATCTATTTTTAGGTATAACGATTCTTCCCTCCGCTACACCTTTTCTGACAAATTCAACTTCTACCTGTTCCTGTAATGCAACAATTTCCATTTCTTCTGTAACCTTACCTGCTCTTGCCGTCTCTATTTGATTCATCTTTTTCCCTCCTAAATTAACTCACTTTTTTCTAATGCATAAGCCATAATCTTTCGAATGCATTTCATCTAAAGCCTATCTATATTTCTTCTAAGCTAAGGCTTTTTCCTTATTTAAAAATTCTGAAACAATCTTCATTGCACAATATTTTCCACACATACTACATTCAGAGGAGAAGTCATCACTTCTTTCCTTCCACATTCTTCTTGCGGTCTCAGGATCGATGGATAATTCCATTTGTTTTTCCCAATCTAAACTTCTCCTAGCCTGTGACATTTCTAAATCCCATTGCATTGCTTTTTCTATGCCCTTAGCTACATCTGCAGCATGAGCAGCAATTCTTGAAGCTATCACGCCATCATAAACCTGTTTCTTATTGGGTAACCCCACATGTTCTGCTGGGGTAACATAACATAAAAATTCCGCACCAGCAAAGGCACTAATAGCACCGCCTATAGCTGCACTTATATGGTCATAACCTACTGCACTATCTGTTACCAGTGGCCCAAAAACAAAATACGGTGCACCTTTACATAAGCTTTTTTGCAGCTTTACTGTTGTTTCTATTTGATCAATTGGAACATGTCCAGGACCCTTCACCATTACCTGCACCCCTGCATTTCTTGCTCTTGTTACTAATTCCCCTAAGATAACAAGTTCATGGACCTGTGCACCGTCTAGTGAATCTGCAAGACAGCCGGGTCTCATGCCGTCAGCAAAGCTTAGAACCACATCATATTTCTTTGCTATTTCTAAGAGTCTATCAAAATATTGATATAGAGGATTTTCTGCTTGATTGTGTATCATCCAACCGATTAGATGAGCTCCTCCAAAGCTTACTAAAGGATCTATTCTTCCTTCACGTTTTGCCCTTTCAACAATATCCATCGTGGTTCCACAGTGTAGGGCTAAAAAATCTATTCCTTCAGAAGCATGTTTTTCGATAACTTCAAATAAATCATTCACTGTCATTTTTAATGAAGAACCCCTTCTTTTTTTAGCATCAGCCAGCGCCTGATATAGAGGCAAAGTACCAATGGGCTTTGCTGTAGCGCTTAAAGCTGCTTTCCTCATTCCGTCTATATCACCACTTACACTTAAATCCATAAGGGCATCTGTACCTGCTGCAATTGCGGTCATTATTTTATCTACTTCTCCAGTGATACTATCGTCATCATTATGTATACCCACACTTGCACTAACCTTGGTGGATAATCCAGTGCCTACTGCAACTGGATTTACATCTTTGTGATGGTTACTTCCCAGTAGAACGATTTCCCCCTTGGCTATCCCCTGTCGTATAAATTCTTCTGTTACTCCCTCCTTCACAGCAGCCTGTTTCATTTCATCGGTGATGATTCCATTTCTTGCACTTTCTAATAAAGTCATCGTATCTTCCTCCTTTATAAAATTGGCAAACAAAAAAGTCCGCAGTCGTATGACCGCGAACTTTACCATGATTCACATATAGAACACTTCATTACCAGGCAGGTCTCCTGACTTCCGGATCATAATCTTACTTGCGCCTTCCCATTTATTTGTAAATAAACAGTGGCATTTTGCAAAAGACTCCTCGGTTACAGTGGCGGGACCGTTCGGGATTTTAACCCGATTTCCTATTCTCCTCTTAAATAGAGGCACCTAGTAATTGATATTTTTATTCGATTATGAAAAATATTATAATTCAGATTGAAAATATTGTCAATATATAAATGCATAAGAATAAAAAATCATAAAGCTAATGTTTTTGCAATTATGATTCCTTTAATACAACAGGAATTTGAATTTCTGAGATATATTCTTCTTCAGAATCAGAGAATCCATAATCCACTATATTTTTTTCAATAGAATCCCCAGCTATTTCATAACCATTTTCATCAATCCATTGAATTAGCATCTTGTAATAGTGATCAATCTTATTATAGGAACCACAATACACAATACAAGCATGATCATTTTCTGGCAAGACTCTCACTTGGGTGTTAACATTTTCTCCTCTAGATAAGATTTCAATAAAGTAGTTAAACCGTTGAAAACGCTGACCTAGAATATCTTCCTTTGATATAGAAGTATAGATTTGTCCTTCATTAAGCCATGAAGATATCTTAAAGTGGGCTTCATGTTTCTTAAAGGAGTTTTTTATCTCGTAATTATCCTCTATATTTTCAATATCAATAAAAACACCCCATCGTTCTGATAGTCGTTCAATTCTTATTTCATTGATGTATTGATCTGCACCTTCAATTAAATTAATTTTATTTGTGATTTTTCTTTTTAAATTCATAAGTCGATGAATTTCAATATCAATCTCAGTCTCTTCATTTTTAAGAAGCATCAATAAATGATCTGTATTTTGATTATTAAAATAACTTTTAATATCTTCAAGAGAGATATCAAGGTTTTTTAAAAATAGAATCCTACTTAATATAAAAAACTTCTCAATACTATAGTAGCGATAACGATTAACTTCATCATAATCAGGCTTTAATAATCCAATTTTATCATAGTACCTTAATGTATCTGTACTTATATTGAAAATTTTAGAAAGCTCTCCTATTAAAAATTTTTCTTTCATAAAATGCTGACTCACCCTAACCTGATTAATAACTGTATCAATCCCTTTTCCATTGATTTCATCTGCGGAATAAACATTGAGTTTCATTTCTTTGATTAATTCAATTTCCCCAGGATCAAGATCTCTAGCACCTAGAATAAATACATTTTCTGGATTAACTTTTTGGCCTTCAAAATAGATATTCGTTAAGTCCTTATAACCCACATTCATTGCTTTTGCCAATGGCATGCCATGAATATTACCACTTCTACTAGTTTCATGGGTATTGATATCTCCATGGGCATCCATCCAAATCACTGCAAAATTCTTATAAGCACGGCTAACACCAGAAATACTACCAAGTGCAATGGAATGATCCCCACCAATAACTAACGGAAAGCTCTCTGCTCTCAGTGAAGAATATACGCTGTGTGCCAAATTTTTATTGACTTCTACAATCGGCTCTAAGTATTTTAAGTTTGAATGGGAATAGAATTTATCATAATCCTTGACCTCAGGAACATATAAATTGCCAAGGTCGTAGACTTGATGGCTGTTTTTGCTAAGAATTTTTAATAGTTCTTTTTGTCTCAGCTTTTCTGGTCCATATTCTCCACCTCTTTTATCCGCACCATAATATATAGGAACACCAATAATATTAATATCCATAGGATATACCCCCTTTTGCTTTGTCCATTACCAATTTTTATTCGACATTGAATATTTTCCGAATACCTTTAGTATAAAGGTTGGAGTAGCTCAAAGGTCAATACTTTTTTATTTCCCCATTATAGAGGCTCAGATTCCCAAATTTTTAACTTTTCATCTTAGTTTTTTGATATAATGGTTTATAACAGCACAAGAAACATATTCTTTATTTCACAATTGAAACCTATTACTTATTTCCTTCTTTTCAATAATTTTACAATGTATATATCAAGGAGTGATAACATGGTCAAAAATAAAATATCTATACATAATAAATCTGATAAACCTGATAATATTGTTTTAAAAGAAAATGAAATCATAGAAAGATGCTTAGAAATAGAAAATCACTTACCTAATTTTATGAAGGATTTTTTCCTCTATTTAAAAAGTGGTGTTGCTTTATCTACTCGTTTAGCTTATTTAGAAGATGTACTATTCTTTTGCAAATATTTAGTAACTGAATCTAATTTAACTGAGGCTGATTCTACTAAACTTATATCCATTAATGAATTTAACCAAATTACTGCTAAAGATATTAATCGTTTTTTAGGTGACTATTGTTCAAGATACACAATGGAAAATGGTGAATATATCAAAGTTATTGAAAATCGTAATAGGGCTTTAGCTAGAAAAAAATCTACCTTATCTGTATTATTTAAATTCTTATATAGGGATGAAATCATAGAAAAAAACATAACCGATGGTTTTAATCCTATTCGTCTTCCTAAACCTCAACCGGATGCTATTAAACGTCTTGAAATTGATGAGGTAGCAAGAATGTTAGATATTATTGACAATGGTAGTACTTTTACTGATAAAGAAAAAATCTATTGGGAAAAAACAAAGTATAGAGATAAAGCAATCATTATATTATTTGTTACCTATGGACTAAGAGTAAGTGAGTTGCAGCAGTTAAATATTTCTTCCTTTAATTTTAATAGAGGAGATTTTAAAATTTATCGCAAACGTGGGAAAGAGGTTCTAATGCCTCTAAATAAAACCTGCGAAAAAGTTATTAAGGAGTATATTACCCAACAACGCTCTCCTGATCATAGCCTGGATGATATTGATAAAGATGCTCTGTTCTTATCATTGCAAAATAAGCGCATGACTATAAGAGCTATTCGGAATTTAGTTAAAAAGTACACATCGTTGGCTCTAGGAACAAGTCGAGATAATGGATATAGCCCTCATAAATTAAGAGCAACAGCTGCTACTTCGTTGATACAACAAGGGTTTTCAATATATGATGTTCAAAATTTGCTTGACCATGACAATGTCACCACTACGCAATTATATGCTGCACATAAAAAGGACGTAAAACGAGAAATTGTCAAAAACTTTGAATGGTTAGATGAGATTTAGAGTTATTCCAAATAAATGTTCGAAGACATTTAATACAGGTGATTTTATCAACCTTAAGAGTTAAATGAAACCATCTCTTTTAACTCTTTTTCAGTATACCGTTTTCCATACTCAAACTGTTCTGCTATTTTGGCTAAGATTACAACTTTTTTCTTTTCTTTTTGCGATTTCTTTGCTTGTCAATTGGTACTTTACCCTACTGTTTTACATCTCTATTTGAATTTTGCACTTGTATCATAAACTCTTCAAAGTCCCTGAAAATTTACAAGTATTACCCCTAAATCTAAATATAGCCCACTATAAAAGTAGGTAAAGAGTCCTGTTGGTTCTTGTCAAATTTTGTGTTAATATTATCCAGAAAATACTGTTTGAAAGGAGTTTGATACTTATGAAACAATTTAAACATTTTGAAGAAAATTACGGTTTCCAGAGTGACAAAAAACAAGCTTGGGGAGATTATAAAGGCTATCAGTTTGCAATTGGACGCTATGAGAATAATAACAATATTCTCACGGTTTTTACAGCACTTAATTTTGAGGACTCTTCCCATGAAGAAAAGCTAAATTCTATACTGGAAGGTATGGTGGCCAAAAAAGAAATCCAAAACTATGAAATCAATAGAGGCTCACTAACCATAAAAAAAACGAAACTTTTTGGACGATTTCCAATAAAGGAATTAGAAAGCTTGCTGGATAATCTTGTAGATGTATTTCAGAAAATTGATGCTAAACCCGCTTGTTTTATTTGCAACAGTGAGGGCAAACAAAAATTTGCTCGCTATAACAATATTGCCACCACATTGTGTCCTATCTGCTATACCTCTATCTCTGATAATATTAATGAGGTAATGGTTGAATATCAAGACATAGATAATAATTATGCTTTTGGCACATTAGGTGCTATTTTAGGTGCACTATTGGGCTCTATCATATGGGTTATCATCAGTCTCCTTGGATATATTGCTTCTTTTGCTGGTTTTGCCATCATTGTTGCTTCTGTAAAGGGCTATCTCCTCTTCAAAGGTAAGATAACCAGTGTATCATTATGGATTATAGGACTAACAAGTCTTACTGCACTCATTCTGGCTCAATTTGTCACTCTTGATATTGTTTTTTACAGAGAACTTACAAATGCAGGTTTCGATATACCTATTTTTGATGTGCTGCGTGCTACTTTTGAATTGCCCTTCACGGATCCAGAAATCACTAGCGCATTTATTTTTGATACAATACTAGGTCTACTCTTTGCTGGTTTAGGAGCTTATAGTACCTTTAGAAAGCTATGGGAAGAAGTTAAATCACCAGTAGGCAACCTAGAGTGGCTCTAATAAATCCACATTTTACTTCATCTGCAGCACACTATATATTCGTACTCCATACTAAACAGCAATAAAAAGATCTTTTAAAAAATTTAAGGAGTGTAAGAAAATGAAAAAATACAAAAAAATTGTTAGTAGTGTCGTTTTGATTTTTATGATTTTAACATTTACAACTGCTTGTTCATCTCCAGAGGAAGAACTAAGCTTTGAAGGATTAATAGAAGAAATGGAGCAACTAGAAAAGTATGAGACCCAAGGAGAAATTTCTATTAATATTAAAGAGCTGCCGCAAAGCTTTCTAGAAAATCTTGATGACGAGTCTCAGCTTGTCTTGAATGCTATTGAAAATTATTCCTTTATTTATGAATTTAAAGAAGATACCAATACAAGACAAGCAGCCCTTACATTGTTTGTTAATGATAAGATTAATAATGAAAAGATTCCTTTCCTGTCCATACTTTCCAATGAGGATACATACTATGTCAAAATAGATGATATCAAAAACTTCATTGAAAAATTTGTTGATACTAATTCCCTGCCACAGGAAATAAATACTGCTTTTGCCCTTATTTTTGGTGATACTGAATATATTAGTTTTACTGTGGAAGAAATTCTTGACTTGTATATAGATGTACTCGAGTTATCAGGTGAGATGGATGAAGGGGAAATAGATTTCTTGAAACAAGTGATAAGTAATGCTTCATTTGACCAAGAATTCTTACAACAGGAGCAAAATGAAATGATAGAACGTTTTGAACCTTTTGTAGAGAAAGCAATGGATATCTACAGTAATCTTAAAATGGATTTAGTAAACCAAGAAAATAATAAATTTACGATATCCATTAGCATCATAGATTTCTTGGATTTAGTACAAGATTTTACTAATTATTCTATAGATAATGCTAATGAAGTAGGAGAATTATTAAAGGAATTTCTTCCTGTTTATATTGAAACTGTTAAAGAACAGATGTATGATAATAATATGATGGGAATGTATTTTGATGAAACTGAAATAGAATCGCTTACTGTTGAATTTGATACAATGCTTGAAGAAATCAGTAATCAAATTGATTATTTTGTTGAAGAAGTAAGTTCAAATAAAGAACATTATAAATCTATGGTTGATGCGTCTATGGATACACTTCGTAGTGAAGTTCAAAATTATGCAGAGAATACCAAATTAAACATAATATTTGAAAAAATAGATAGCCATACTTATGAAACTATAATAAATCTAAACATAGACATTAATACTGGTGTAGAGAAGATAGCGTTTGACTTTTTTATGGAGAGAACCATCAAGGCTTTAGACTCTTTTGAAATTACGATGCCTACAGATAATGTGATGGAAGGCAGAACATTTTTTAACAGAGTTGAAAATATAATAGAAACAATGCAATAGATTGCTAGTTTAAAAAAACATCAACTACAGTATCATCTCATTAACAAAGTCCTATAAATCTAAATACATAAACCTATGCATCTCATCGAAAGTCCGGCTTTTTTAAAAGAAAGCCAGACTTTTTGATGAGTTCAATTTGTTTTATTTACGGCGCGCCGTTATATTCAGTATACCAATATGTTTTTATACTACAATCCTTTTTTAAAAAATAATTTTGAAAAGTTATTGAAAAGTTCTTTTTGTTGCTCCTTTTCCCTTGAAATTTTTCCATTTTTCTTATCCTTTATATCTAAAGGTAAAGATCTATATTCTCTTGTATTTTTAAATTCTTTGGTCACATTATTATATGCACTTACTAATAATTGTTTATCTGGATCCTTTTCGTGAATCATAGATATAGCCTGATTATGCGCTTCTGCTACTTCTTTTTTAGACTTGCATTGTTTTAATTTCCTCTCCAACATCTCTCTTTGCATCTGAACCCGCTTGATACGCATATACATAATGGGATTCGTTCTTTGAATATAGCTCATCTCACTTTGTGATAATTTTTCACCTGACTTAATCTTTTCATTTAGCTTATTCTCATATCTGCTTTTTTCTTCTTCTGTTTTGAAATTAGTTCCTTCTAAAACCTGCTTTATTTTTTCTAAATTTTTTTTGAACATATCTTTCTTACTTTCTTCATAGGATACCTTACTTTCTTTATTATACAGATCACGTATAACATTTCTTGATATGCCATTCATATTTCTCACCCCAATTATTTTTAACTAATATCAAGCTGTGGTTCAACCCCCAAAATTAAATACTATATCATGTTTCTTGCAGTAACTACTTTCCTCGCAAAATATAGCATTTAATATTCTATATTTACTATACTGCTTCTTTTCAGTATTTTTTAATCACTTATCATGTGTTCCTAGTTTAAACATTAGAATCACCTCCTAATAAAAAAATACATATAAAAATATATCGGCAATTTTTTTCATTATTTTACTATACTGTGAGAAAAACTGTATTTTTTTATACTTTCACGAATCTGCAAGTAGAATATACAAAATATAATTAACAACGTTAAAATTTTAATATATAATAAGAAAAGACACTCTACTGAGTGCCAATATAATTTATTCATTATGTTTAGATATTACTACTCCTATCAGACCAGGTCCCGTATGAACTACCATAACTGGACTGATTTGGGTGAAGACAGTATCTTTTACATTTTTAAGTTCTTTAATTTTCTCAAGTAATGTATAGGCTTCTTCATATGCATTACCATGGGCTACTGCTATGCTTACCATTTTATCACTTGCTTTTTCCTTAACTAAATTATATATTTCTTGAATTGATTTATATCTGCCTCTTACCTTTTTAAAGGTATAATATATTCCATGTTCATTAATTGAGATAATAGGCTTTATATTTAGTATTTCTCCTATAGTCCCTTCTACCTTACCAATACGACCACCCTTTTTAAGATATTCTAGAGTCTTCACTACAAAATAAACTTCAGTATTCTTTATAGTGTCTTTAATCTTTTGAACTGTCTTTTCAAAATCATTTGATTTTTCTAATTCCTTCGCTCCCTCTAGTACTGGAAAACCCAATCCCATAGTCAGTGCTTTAGAATCAATAATTTCAAATACCATATTTTTAAAATCCGCTGCAACATTACGAATCATATTCATAGTTCCGCTTAATTCAGTGGATATTGTTGTTACAATTACATGGGTATATTCTTCTTCCTCTAACTTCCTAAAAAGATTAATTGTATCCTCAGGAGAAGGTAGTGATGTTGTGGGAATATCTTTATCGAATCTTTCATATATATCCTCTGGTGTTATTTCTATTCGATCTCTATACTCTTCTACATCAGAATATACTACTTTTAGGGGTAATATCTTTATGTCATACTTTTTTACTATATCGTCTATTAGGTCGCTGGTAGAATCCGAAACAATGGCTATCTTTGTCATGGTTTTCCTCCTTATACTTAACATTATATATATCTAATAGAACTATATACTCATTCTTAACCGTCTTATTAGTAATATGCTCAGAAAAATAATGGTTATTAATTAAGATTTTTAACAGTTAAATTTTACTAATCATATCATTTCTCAATCGGTTATTCAACAAATTTAAATTATACCTTTATAGATTGTCTAGTAATTTATATAGAAATATTTACATTATCAGTTAGATCTAAGGTTTTTCTTTTGTCTTCCACTTTGTTCACCTCTATTTTCTTGTCTAAATCAAAGAATCAGCATGAGTACCTATTGAATAAGTCTCTAACTAATTGAACATAATAAAACAATTACTAGTAAGAACAACGTCTTCCTTTGGAAGATTTATAGATAGACTTTAGATGAACCAACTAAGTGACCAACACAAAAGTTACAAATCAAACTTGCACTCTGTATAAGCGATTGACACAAAATCAAAGATTTTGGTCACCTGCTTATGGTTGTCTACTTATGTTGAAATACATTACGGAAATTATGACTTATCCACAATTTATGAAAGTACATAATTTTCTATATATTATAAAAAATTTGCTGTTTATATCTTTTGATAAATGGTTAAATCTCATTAAATCAAAAGGAGTAGTGGAAATAGTGTCATTCTCTTATTCGATTTTTTTACTAATGTGTTTAATAGAAAGTATTTCCCTTTGTAAAAAAAAACAGTGGAAAGAATTTATTGCTTTATCAATTATGGTAAGTGTCGCTATCCTCTTTTATGTCTCAAACAAAATGGGCTTACCCTCTATATTACATCATATCCATAATTTATTAAGTCCTTTAGGGGAGTCTATATTTAAGCGCTTTTAATTGACTATAAGATTGAAAAGAAGCCTTATATAGTATACCTGCTGCTCAAATTACATATGACAACAGAGTGTGATAAATGTTGTACAGGAAAAGGAATGATAGCTGATGCAAGAAAAAGGAATTATTAGTACCCACCAATTTGTATGGATGCTTTTTATAATTATTACCAGTTTTACCGCTTTACAGGTACCTGGACTTCTAATTTTACATAGTCATCAGGATGCTTGGCTGGCGATTCTTGGAGCATGGCTTTTAGATGTTCTTCTTGCTATTGTCTATGCTTATATGGGGATTCGATTTCCAGGGGAAAATTTTATTCAATACAGTCAAACCATTTTAGGAAAGTACATAGGAAAAATAATAGGTATTCTCTTTCCCCTTTATTTTATATTGATTTGTTCTATTTTAATGAGGGCTTTAGCTTTGCTGCTCAGCAATGCCTTTATTCCAGAAATGCCAATAAGCGTACCTCTGACAGTATGTTATCTTATTATTGCCTATGCAGTTAAAAATGGTATTGAAAGCATGGCAAGAGTCAGTGAAATTTTGGGACCTTTATATTTTTTTAGCTTTATAGTGTTGTTTATCTTACTAGCTCCTCTAATAAAGCTAGATAATTTAAAGCCTCAGTTATACGAAGGGTTTTATCCAGCCTTAACGGGTACTCCTTTTATGCTGTCTTTCATTGGTATTTGCATTATGATGTCCATGTACATTCCCATCTGCAATAAACCAGAAAACGGATTTTTAGCTAAGTTTATTGCAGTCACTATGGGATCTTTTGCTATTCTAATAATCGTCGTTACCAGTATTGGTGTTTTTGGTATAGATCATGCTAGTATCATGGTTAATCCTGGCCTTCAGCTTACAAAATATATTCAATTAGGTAATTTTTTTGAACGGGTTGAGATTATCTGGATGTCTATTGCTGTTGGGGCCGGCATTATGACTGGTGCCAGTCTGATTTGGGCCTCAAGCTTAGGAATATCCCAGGTGGTTGAATTAAGTAGCTATAAACCGTTGGTATATCCTGTTGTATTGATTTCCTTTGCCCTCAGTATTACTTCTTTTGAAAGCGACACTGCCGCACTTCGATTCGTCTTTTATAGCTACCCTTTTTTAGCGATCTTTGTTCAAAGTGGTTTAGAGCTATTTTTGTTTGTTATGGCTCTCCTATTAAAAAAGCGGGGAAGTGCTACCTAGTATCCTTTTTATTCCTAACATGATTTGTCTTTCCTCTATATTTAACAAATAGACATTTTTGTGCAATGTAGGCAGATATTAGACCTGCTGTCATAATTATAATACCAATAACTAGAGCTAGCATATTATAGGAATTTAGTATAGTCATCTGCATCTACCACCTTTTTAATTTATTTAATAGAATAGGGGCAGCTATATTATCTCTACAAACCTATGAGAGACAATAAAAACCACCCTTTGTTCCTTTCCCCTTCGGGGAAGCTCTCTCTACTTTGAACCCAAAATATTATTTGAAATAGTTTTATACGAGTCAGCTTTATTACTATCTTTCGTCTAAAAACGCTCACCCATTCTGTCTACATTCACCGTTACTTCATATTTCACCTCTACTCTAGGGAATATTGTGTCCCAATCATTTTGTATTTCCTTCCATACATTAGGATACTCTCTATGAAGAATTCTTCCAAAGCCCAAAAAATCCGATTCATATTCTCTTTGAGCTTTTGCAATTGTCTTGTCCATTCTTTCTATAAGATAAGCTTCAAAGCTTTTTTGTATGTCCTTTACAGCATTTTCGTCTAAAACATTGTCTCGACCTAAATTTTCTACTATGTCCCCATCTAGTTTAAGCTTTATAGTAAATAAAATTTCTTCCTCCTTTACCTTTGCTTCAATGTTGCTATTTAAATTTCTGACTTCCAGACTTACCAGTTGGTCATCATTTTTAACAGTAGCAGCGCCATAGTCTATTTCCCCGATAATCAAACGATATCCCCTTGTTTCTTCAGTATCCAACCATCCTATCAGCTTATCTCCTTTAAATACAGCACTACCTTTAACTGTAACTACTTTCTTTTTCTTATCTTCGCCATTATCTTCTATACTTTTGTATTCTTCTCTTGAAGTAGAAAAAGTATCTATATCCGTTTCATAATAAGTGAGTCGACCAGCAACAGCTTCTATATGTTTATCTAAGTACTTAATTAAAAAATCATTTAAATCTGGGACATAGGCTTTTAACCATTCCTCAGTATTTCTAATAATACCTTCAAGCTCCTGGGGTAAACCTTCCTCAATATCAGCTGGAATAGACAAAGTATCCAATGCCTTTCCTTCGGAAACTAGTATTGAGTTTCTATATCTGAATTCTCTAGTTCTTATAAAGAAATCCATAATTTCATCTAGTCCATGCCGTGCCATCTCTTCTCCAACGACTATAATTTTATTATCTATCCATACTAACCGTTTAGGAGCAATAGCTCTTAGGTTTTTACTAGCATCGTTAATACTTGTTCCCACAGCACTTCCAATCCAAATTGTTGATCTGTCTAAAGATTCTTCAGTCCCTCCTATAGGAATAATCGCCAATACCGTCATCCGGAAATTTCCATCAGGCTCTTTGTCAATCCCCGTCACCTGAATAATGCCTAAATCATTGACCTCTTTTTGTCCCCAGCAGCCTGCTAAGATTAATGCCATAAGGATGATTAAAAAAAACAATTTTGTTTTTCTTTTCATCTACATACACCTCATTTTATTCATTATCTTTATTTGGTGGTTTTGGTGCCAATCCCCTTTCAGTACGAACTTGATTATTATGCTGTAAAAAGGTTGGCCGTTTGTGTATTAACCACTTTGGCAGCATGATAAATGTATCCTTCCAATCTTCTAAGCTAATTGGTGTAAAGGGTGATAAGAAAGGAACCCCAAAGGACCTTAGGGATGCTAAATGAATTAGCAGTGTTAATACACCAGCGATTATACCAAAAACACCCATTGTCGATGCCAGTAAGAGCATTGGAAATCGTAGAACGCTAATGGCTCTATAAGAATTAATTTTGGGAATCAAGAAAGAGGAAATAGCAGTAATGGCAACTACAATCACCATACCAGGAGATACCAACCCTGCTTGAATTGCAGTATTTCCGATTACTAGAGCACCAACAATACTTAGTGATTGACCAATAGATATGGGAAGCCTTGCCCCTGCCTCTCTAATAATTTCAAAGGTTATTTCCATGAAAAAAGCTTCAACCACTGCAGGGAAAGGAATCTCTGCTCTGGCATTGGCAATAGAAATCAATAAAATAGATGGAATCATTTCATGATGGTAAGTAGTAATTGCCACATAAAGAGGCGGAAGTGTCAATGTAATAAAAAAGGCAAAATATCTTAATAATCTAACAAAGGATGAAGAAAAAAATTTATTGTAATAGTCTTCTGGTGCAGTAAAAAAATAGCTAAAGGTAACTGGTACAATTAGTACAAAGGGACTACCATCAGCAATAATAACAACCCGCCCTTCTGCCAAGGAAGCAGCACTACTATCAGGTCTTTCTGTAACTTCCGATAGTGGAAAGGGAGAGAGCCAATTATCTTCTGTAAAGAACTCTATCTCTCCTCCTTCTATGATTACATCAGTATCTATTCGACTTAACCTCTGTCTTATTTCACTAAGAACATCCTCAGCAGCAATGCCTTCAATATAACACATAACTACTTCAGTTTGACTCAACCGCCCTAAATTAAACTTTTCTATCTTTAAATCAGGGGTTTTAATTCTTCTGCGAATTAATGTAGTATTAACATTAATATCCTCCACAAAAGCCTCCATAGGACCCCTCAGAACAGTCTCTACCAAAGGCTCTGAAACTTTACGGGCATCTCCTCCTACGGTATTCATGGCCAGGGCTCCATTATTTTCATCTATAAAAATCACACAGTAACCCTTCAATATAAATTTAACTGCTTCTTTAATGGAATAGACGGGTATTACTTCACTTACAGAAATCAAGCTATTCATCACCAGTGATAATAAATTTTCTTGATAGCTTTCTTTTTCATAGTCTGTATTCTTAATATCTGTCATCAAAGACTTTAACACATTTTGATTAATATCATCTCGATTTACCATACCGTCTATATATACAATAAAGCTCTCTACTTGTTTTTCTCCAATGGTAAATTTTCTTAGTATAACCCCATAGCAATTGTTAAAAATACTGCTGATGCTTTCATAATTATCCTCCAATTTATCTGATAACAAACATTTTTCAAGAGATTTTTCACTTTTTATTTCAATTTCTTCAAAGACACTTTGGAGTCTGTTATTTTTTTTTTCTTCTTTTCGATTAAAGTTGCTTCCTATTCTTATAGGTTTTTTAGTCCTTCTAAATTTTTTCATAGTCTTATGATCTCCCCTTTGGAGTTAGTCATGTAATTTATTATTTGTTTTTTTTGCTATTATATTCCTTCTTATATAATAGCTTACTCCTTATTCAAACTCTTTTAACTAATGTTGTATTTAATGAAAGAAATTGTTTTTTTTGAAATCATTCAATTAATCTTTAACATCTTCTTCATATTGTGTATGTACCATTTTATGATCAGTTTCATATTATAATGTAGCAATATGAAGGGAGAGATTATTATGATTTTTCATAAAGTTAGCTGGATCCGTTCCCATAGACATAAGTTCTGTCCTACCTTAAGAACAATGGCTTTAGAATGGTATCGACCTGTTAACTATGTTCCTTGCTTTATACAAAAATACTTTAGAATTTTCAAACAATCTTTTCGTAAAATTCCAGTAATTGTCGAGACAAACGAATTGGGGAAAATGAACCAATCCGTTGAATCCTTAGCCACCTCTATTGGATGTAAAATTGATAGAAAATTGCATACTATTAATGCTTTCTCTACTAAAGTTAATGCCAAAACATTAGAATTACTTGCTCAAAATAATAATGTTAAAAAAATTTGGTATGATAGAGAAGTAAAGACTCTACTAGATGTGGCTAGTCCAACTGTAGGTTCTACACCTCTATGGAATAACAATATTACAGGAAAAGATGTTGTAGTAGTTGTGATGGATACAGGTATTTATGAACACCCTGACTTATCTGGTAGGATTATAGCATTTAAGGACTTTGTTAATCAAAAATCACACCCTTATGATGACAATGGTCACGGAACTCATGTAGCTGGAGATATTGCAGCTAATGGAAGTCAGTCAAATGGCAATTATCGTGGTCCTGCACCTGAAGCACAACTTATAGGAGTTAAAGTGCTTAATAAAATTGGTAGCGGATCGCTTTCTGTAGTAATCGAGGGACTACAATGGTGCATAGACAACAAAGAATCTCTTAGCATTAGAGTTATAAATATGTCCTTAGGTGCTGAAACCACTATGCCCTATTCCGAGGATCCTGTTTGTATGGCAGTTGCAAATGCTTGGGAGGCAGGTATTGTTGTATGTGCAGCAGCAGGTAACAGTGGACCACAAAATAATACGATTAATTCACCAGGTATCCATCCTTCAGTAATAACAGTAGGTGCTTTAGATGATAGAAATACCGTATCCCTAGAAGATGATTCAGTTGCTGACTTTTCTAGTCGTGGTCCTACAATCGATGGCTTTGAAAAACCTGATATCATTGCTCCTGGCACAGATATTATATCTCTTCGTTCTCCAAACTCTATGTTAGACAAACAAAATAAACAGGCTAGGATTGATGAATGGTATACTTCTCTTTCAGGGACATCTATGGCTACCCCTGTATGTTCTGGAGTGATAGCTCAAATTCTACAGGTTAACCCATCTCTTACACCAGATCAAGTAAAAGAACTATTGATTCATACTGCAAACCCACTAGAGGACGTAGATGCTAATTCTCAAGGAGCTGGTATTATTAATGTAAAAAATGCAATTGGCCTATCTAAAAATTCTATAACGATTCATTAAGCTACTTGCATTTTCTGATATCTAGCTAATAAAATGAGACTTAATTCATAAGTAGTCAACCGAAAGTTTGATTTATAACTTTCGTGTTGATCACTTAGTTTGTTTATCTAGAGGGAGTTTTTACTCCCACTGAATTGTAGCCGAATTTACTTCGAGGATGTAGTGCTTGATCTCCCGCTTTAAGTAGACAACCGAAAGTTTGGTTTCTAACTTTCGTGTTGGTCACTTAGTTTGTTTATCTATAAGCAGATAACCAAAATCTTTGATTTTGTGTTAGTCGCTTAGTTTGTTTATCTAGAAGAAGCGGGAGTCTTAGCAATACACCGAAGGATAAACTTTGGTAATATATAGAACCTAAGTATTCATTAGTGAGACTGCTAGAAAGAATTAGACTATTGGCTATACGCTAATAGTCTTTTCTTGTATTTCTTACTTCATAGGTTTATATTTAAAGATTTCTAGAGACTGTAAATAGATTTAGTGTGATCAAAATCCAAAGTTTACAGCTCTTAAATTATTGCAATACACTACTATATCATTCTTTTAAGGTTCTCCGTAATAGTTTTAACGACGGTTAAGTATGTTTTAACCTAAATACTCCAAAATAGAATCTCTTGCTATCTGAAGCATAAAGTCAATTTCATGATCATTTATTACATAAGGTGGCATAAAATAAACGATATTTCCTAATGGTCTTAATAAAACACCTTTTTTAACAGCTATTTTATATATTTGATATCCTACACGCTTTCTCCAGTCAAAGCCTTCCTTGGTCCTTTGATCCTTAACCAGTTCAATTGCTCCAATCATTCCAATTTGTCTAAATTCTCCTACACAGGGTATATCTTCTATCATTTCTTCAATCTTTTCTTTTAACAATTTAGATTTTATTTTGTTTTTCTTTATTATATTTTCTTCTTCAAATATCTTTAAGGTTTCTACAGCAACAGCACATCCAAGAGGATTTCCTGAATAACTATGACTGTGTAGAAAAGCCTTCATCGTATGATATTCATCATAAAAAGCATCATAGATTTTATCTGTCATAATAGTTAGGGATAAAGGTAAGTATCCCGCCGTTAATCCTTTAGAAACACACATTATATCCGGTGAAATACTAGCATGGTTACATGCAAACATTTCTCCAGTTCTTCCAAAACCAACCGCTACCTCATCAGCAATTAAGTTTATATTATATTCGTCACATAGCTTTCTCAGCTTTTTAAGATATTTTACAGCATATATTTTCATTCCAGCAGCTGCCTGTACCATCGGCTCTATTATAATAGCGGTAATTTCTTCGTGTTGTTCTTCTACTGTTTTTTCCATATGCTCAAAGCATTCAGCATTACAGTTATTTCTATTTCTACCATATGGACATCTAAAGCAATCTGGTCCCTGTGGTCTAATCACATCCAATAGTAATGGTTTATATATTTTGTTATATAAATCAACACCGCCTACTGAAAGTGCGCCTATGGTCTCTCCGTGGTAGGCACCTGTTAGAGCTACAAATTTTGTCTTCTTGATTTTACCGATTTGTTGGTGGTATTGAAAGCTAAGCTTCAAGGCAATTTCCACAGCTGAAGAGCCATTATCACCGAAAATTACTTTACTTAAACCTTTTGGAGCAATGTTAATAATTCTCTCGGCTAACGCTATAGCTGGCTCATGGGAAAAGTTTGAAAAAATAACATGTTCTAATTTATTGGCTTGATTATATAATGCATCGTTTATTCGCTGATTTGAATGCCCGAATAAATTTACCCACCATGATGATACGGCATCTAAGTACTTTTTGCCATTTATGTCTTCAAGAAATACTCCCTCTCCCCGCTTAATCACGATAGGAAGAAAGGTTTCATAGTCCTTCATTTGTGAACAAGGATGCCAAATATATTTTAAATCCTTCTCTTGAAAATCTCTCATCCGACTCATTCTATCTTCTCCTCATATTTAACTTCGTTTATAGATTTTAAATTCAATAGCTAATGAAATAAATCTAAGACACTCTCTATTTTTAGACTTGTTTCAAAGGCTTGTCTTATATTGATCACAGCTTCTTTCTCTTCTTTTAAATCAATTTTATAAATAGTAGCTACAACATCTAATCCTGTAATTTTCTTGATCACTTCTATGTTATCCTTTTCGTAATAGCTTCCACTATATTGATTGACAATAAATCCCTTTATCTTTACTCCCAACCTCCTGAGAAAATCAGCAGTTAATACAGTATGATTAATCGTACCTACACCAGCCCTTGCAACGATTACAACAGGGATATTCAATTCCATAATCAGATCATAAATATAATACCGATCTCTAATCAGTGGTACCACTACTCCCCCTGCCCCTTCTACCAACACATAATCATAAGCTGCTTTTAGCTTTGCATAGTCATCAATAATTTTCTTAACATCGATCTCCACCTTCTCTTTTTCAGCAGCTATATGGGGGGACACTGCCTCCTTTAGACAATAGGTATTCATCACAACATCATCTTCCTTTATTGCAGCTATCTCTTTTACAAACTCCGCATCTGTAGCTATTAATTTTTTATTTTTTAAAATCCCCCCACTTTGTACGGGTTTAAAACTTATTGCGTTAAAACTGTTTTTCCTTAAAACATGAGTTATTCCTGCTGTAACAAAGGTCTTGCCTACATCAGTATCCGTTCCTACGATAAACAATCCCTTTTGCAAGTCAATCCCTCCTTCCATTCCACAAGTACTTTTATTATTAGACTAGATAATACCTAATTCCATTCCTGCTTCTTTTAATTTATCCAGAACATATTTAAGCTCTTCTCTATTATGGCTAGACATCAATGTGATTCTTAATCGACTGGTATGCTCTGGTACAGTGGGAGGTCTAATTGCCGAAATAAAAATACCTTTTTCAAACAATTTTTCGCTTAATTTTATTGTTTTTTCTGCATTCCCTATAACAAGTGCAATAATCACTGTGTTGCTTTCTAAAACATTAAATCCAAGTTTTCTTAGCTCCCATTGGAACCATTTGGAGTTTTCAAGAAGTTTAACCCTTCTCTCCTTTTCATTTTTCACAATATCTAAAGAACACAATGAAACTGCAATCATAGCTGGAGATAATGCAGTTGAATAAATAAAACTCCTAGCTTTATGTCTTAAATACGTCACCAAGCTTTTGGTGCCAGCCACAAAGCCCCCTTCACTAGCAAGGGCTTTACTAAGGGTTCCTAACTGTATGTCAACCTGTCCCTTTAAGTTAAAATATTCTACACAGCCTGTACCATTGTCCCCTAGGACTCCTGTACCATGGGCATCGTCAACCATTGTTAAGATGTTATTTTCTTTGGCCAACTTAACGATTTTATCCAATGGCGCTATATCTCCGTCCATACTAAATACTCCATCTGTCACAATGAATCGCTTATTTCCTTTATAAACCTTTATTTTTTCCTGTAAATCATCCATATCACAGTGCTTATAGACAACAATCTTAGCACCACTTAACCTGCATCCATCGATAATACTTGCATGGTTTAACGCATCACTAAATATAATCCATTCCTTATCTGCTATCGCCGTTATCGTACCTATATTGGCCATATATCCTGTATTAAAAAGAATTGCCGCCTCTGTCCCTTTGAAGATAGCTATCTTTTTTTCTAATTGATCATGAAGTTCATAGCTTCCAGTAGTTAGTCTAGACCCGCCTGATCCTACCCCATATGTATGAATTGCCTTCTCTGCTGCATCCTTCAATCTATCATCATTGCATAGATCTAAGTAATTATTAGAGGCCATCAATAACATCCTTTTATTACCTATTGACGTATATTTACTTTGAGGACGATTAAAAAATTTCAACTCTCTATATAGACCTTTATCTTTTATATCACTTAAATATTCATCTATAAACTTCATCCGTTATTCCTCCATAAAATCTTTATAGGAGATATAATCCTTTATCATAGGAATCTTATGGATCAGCGTCACTTTTTTCTGTAAATATTCTATGCATTCTTCTATGGATGTCTTTGATGAATCAAAGCAAAATACCCTTCCTCCAGTGGAATCGCCTAAGGGCTTTAGTTTCGTAATCCTCATATAGCCTACATCTTTAGAAGCTACATATCCAGCAGTATAATCTGGATCATCTGACCAACACAATTCAGCAACGATACCAGGGGCATTGGAAACCTTACTTGCAAGTGCAACTGCCTCTTTTACATGATTGTTGTTTAACCCTTTTTTTTCTAATGCTTTCTCTAAATCTTCCTTTATTTTAAAGCTCCAGTCTATGTTGGTGACTCTCACACCCCTATTTTCATCTGGCTCAAGTCTCTCTAACGAATGAATGTCCAAAAGAATGGCTCCCCTCATCGTATTACAAGTCTTTAACATATTGAGTATTGCCTGAGAGGTTTTACAAGATAAACCACTTTTTTGTAGAGCTTTAATGGCACATTCTCTCCCTTTGAAATAATCATCTACTGTAATCGTTGCTATATTTAGAGGAGCAATATATTCAATCGCTTGATTCCCTATGTTTTGTATAGTTATATTTATAAAGTCCGGCTTACCTTTGCTATGACCCAATGCCCTTGCTGTTAGTTGCTGTACCAATACCTCTATTTCTTTTTCTGAGATAATTCTCTCAGCGCCAGAAATATGTTTTTCCTTCCTTACTGCCCTCATTTTAATACTATACATGTCTTCCTTCATAGGATATCTCTCTCCAAGGCGTATGCTCTTTTATTTTATTCAACAATTTACTTAATGGCCAAGCAACTATAGCAGTATATATCATTCCTGGCAAACCTGCCACTAGCATTACAGCAATAGAATTTTTGAACAATAAACCCAGTACGATCCTTGCAGCTATAGATCCTAATGGTCCTGCTATAATAACAGGTATCAATCTAGGTTTGAAAAAGTGAATGATTCCTCCCGCTACAACTCTAAATGTCATTGCGATTATCACATTAATAATAGTATGGGTTCCAAGAACTAAAGTAATGGCACTAGCTATAATACCTGCCAATATGTATCTCCTAAATCCAAAAGAAGCTGCAATAGCCACCGCTATAGGTGCAGATAACTGAAATTCTGTTCCTGGTATAGGTCCAGGTATTTTAAAGGACCCTGAAATTGCAATTATCACTGCTAACAAGCTTATTAATGTTATCTCTCTTGTGTTATTCACATCATTTCCCCCTTACTTTTTCTCCAATTGTAAGTTAGTACTTAAGTCCCAAGTCTTCAATCATTGCCAGGTCTTCTGAAATTCTCTGACCCTTTGTGGTAAGGTAATTTCCCGTAAGCATGCCGTTTATCCCTGAAACAAGCCCTAATGCCTGAAGGCTCCGTAGATTTACTTCTCGACCACCGGCAAACCTTATATTGGTCTTAGGTAAAACAAATCTGAACATCGCCATGGTTTTTATTATTTCTAAAGGGGGCAGGGGTTCCTTATCTTCTAGAGGTGTGCCAGGAATAGGGTTCAATACATTTAAAGGTATGGAGTCAACCCCTAAATCTCTAAGTGCAAAGGCAAACTCAACTCTTTGAGAAAAGGTCTCACCCATGCCGATTATACCTCCGGAGCAAACTTCCATTCCAACTTTTTTAACCTCCATAAGGGTTTTCTCTCTTTCCTTATAGCTGTGGGTGGAAACAATCTGGTGAAAGAAACTCTCAGCAGTTTCTAGGTTATGATTGTATCTCGTAACCCCCACATCTCTGATGGCCTGAGCCTCTGCCTCCCCGATTACCCCTAGACAGGCACATAGTTGCAGTTTCGTCTCCTCCCTCAGTTTTTTAAAAATATCTAAAAGTGTCGTGAATTCAGGGTCACCTAATTTATAGCCTTTCCCACTAGTTACAATATCAAATCGGTGAACTCCTGCCACTTCCATAGCCTTAGCCCTCTGTAAAATTTCTGCTTCATCAAGATTAATTTCCACTTTTGTATCTGTTTGATGATGTGCAGACTGAGAACAAAAGGCACAGTTCTCTCCACATCCTCCTGTACGGGCACTGACGATAGAACAAAGATCGACCCGGTCCCCATGGTAGACTTCTCTAATTTTAAAAGCGTAAGCCGAAAGAAAATGAAGATCAGCTCCATGAACCTTTCCCAAAGTCAAAGCTTCCTCATAATTGATTTGACCTCCGTCTAAAATTTTTTCACCTAATTCTGCTATGTAATGATGCATAAAATCTCCTCCTAATCATTTAAATTTTCCTCTTAAAACCTTACTGTCTTTTTGCCTACCCCATATTCTTATTGCCAATAAAGATTAATTTTCAAAGCATAAAAGTCGTTTCTACTTTTTCATTCGTCAACCTTAATGCGTGGGTTTGGTTAACAATAGTATAGCTAGACACTTTTTAATTGTCAACCTAAAATTTTTATAAGGTTGACTAATTGCAAATAAATAAAGCCTACCCTCCATGGTTAGGCTCTAAGCTTCTCTTCTATATCCTCATCTTTTTACTATAACCGGAAAACCGCAGTTATGGTACGGTTCACCGCAACGGGTATAACAGCGGTTTTTTTGTAGCTTCTAGATTACTTCTATTTGTTTTTTGAGTTACAGAACAAATCTATTTAACATTGCATAGTTAATTCATCAATTAACCTATCCAAATCCTCATCCTTACCTTTAAAGTACTCCAACCACATACGTTCTCTATGTCCAACATAATAAATATAAGGATAACTATTTTTATTTGAATTTATAAATTGCTCACGATCATTATTATACTCCTTTATTCCATCTATCTTAGCTTGTACATATAGTTTTAGTATATGAATTGGAATGTTATTTAAACTTCCTCTTAACTTGTCGCCTGCAGCTCTACATCCATAGTCATAGTGCTGTTCATTCCCGTCACCTGCCTTTGCTTCGCCGGCTGATTCTATCCATTTCCGTCTTAAGGCAGGAGTCGTCCGGACTCCAGCAGATGAAGCCAACACGGGGATAGGGACAGCCTTCACAACAGTCGGAATCTTTTGGAGGCGGTGTGGTATACTTTTTCGGCGGATCGTTTACCTCGGCACCTGTTTTTTCTTCTGCGTTTACATCATGCTTCATGATTCAGCTCCTTTCTCGGAAAAGCAAAAAAGGTGCTGCCTTTTTTGTAAGACAACGCCTTTTTAGTATTTTATTTTCTCGTATGAGTCACAGCATCTGCTGGCCTGTTTGGGGATTGGAGTATTCTAATACCATCTCATTTTCGTTACGGCGGATGATACCGTAGGGAGTAATGTACGCTTGTTCTTCCGGCAACATGGTCGGATCTAACGGAGAAAAATAAGTTATCTGCACAATAGGATCATTGGCAGGAATCTGATAGCATTTCAGGAATGCTTGCCTAGCATAGTCCTCCAATGCAGTTAATTCTGGATAAAAATCATAGCAGTCAAGGTTTTGAGTCAAATCCAACAGCTAATCCATATTCGTCCGGGCAGCAATTGTGTGGAATTTATCTGTACTAAATGCAATTATTCTTTGTGGGTTCCTAGATTTATTGTCCATCAGCTTGAAGAAGATAATATTTTTGATGACCTTGACCAATCTGTTCCACCTCAACCTTTTTGTCAGAAATGTGATGATACCATGACTCCTGTTTCTTATACTGGTATTCGTGGCATAAAATATGAATTTAAAAAGTAATCTACCTACAAAATCCCTTATTTTTAAAGTCATTCCCCAATGGCCTTTTTGTTGTTCCCAGAAATATCTATCCATTATATGAACCATCCTTTTTTATATAATAGGAAAAGTAGAACTTTCCTATTATATAAAAATAGCTCCAGTCAATTTAATTGACCAGAGCCTTATTTCAATGTTTGTTATTAAATGCAACTTCTATTTAATCATATCCTTATCATACTTATTTAAAAAATAATTCATAAATAATTTCATAGTATGATTTATTTTAGTATCTTTTTTTACTAAAAAACCAATATCCCAGAAAGCAGTAGGAATAGTAATAGGAATACTGATTATTTCATTATAAGTTTCTATATGGGTTAAGGAATTTACAAAAATAAATATGCCTTTATTTAATGTTACAAAATCATATACTATCTTTAAATCATGACTACATCTACTATAAATATCTGGATTAAAGCCTGCTTTCTTAAAATGCTCCATTACTACTAACTGCATACGAAATGTATCATCTAATAAAATAAGTTTTTGATTTTTAAGATCTTTAAAATCTATAGTGCGTTTATAAGCAATAGGATGATTTTTATTAACTACTGCTACCAAATCATCTTTTATCAAACTATAGAAGGAAAAGTCTATTTTATTTCTAGGATTAACCGTAAATGCTATATCAAGACATCCGTTTAGTATATTTGCTTCACAGGAAGTGTCTGAGTATTCAGATATAAGAATATCTATTCCTAGACATTCTTTGCTCTGTTCTAGCACCTCCCTTGCCCCCAATACTTGGAGTGTTCCAGGAGAAAAACCTACTTTTAACTTCCTTTTTTCAGCTTTTACTTTATTGTTAATATCCTCTACAAAATCATCAAATTGTTTTATTAAATCTTCTGCCCTTGAGTAAATATATTTGCCTAATTCAGTAGGTGTTACGCCTCTAGAATTTCTATCAAATAGTGGTGCTCCTATTTCCTTCTCAAAATTACTAATAATCCTACTAAGGGCCTGCTGTGTTATAAATAACTCCTTTGCAGATTTTGTTAAGTTTTTATTTTTATATACTTTTATGAAGCATTTTAAATCAGTTGTATCCATAATATCACTCCATATACTAAAGGAACTTGTACCATATATATATTATACAATACAAGTCCTTGCGAATACAAATACTTGATAAATTAGAGTGTTATTAACTTGTGACAATGTCACCTTTTTACCTAATTTAATATTATTTAAAATCGTGTCATTTAATATGGGAGATATGCTTACTTAAGTTGATTTTCATAGCTATCCTGATTGTTGCGACAGACTTTAATAATATGATACGTATGAAATCTCTATCTTCAGATCAGGCCAGTCTAGACTAGAGATAAAAAAACTCCTAAAATAACTTTCTTTTTGTTATTATAGGAGTTTGAATTTTAATAAGAAATAGAATCTAAAGGTATATTTAGAATTATATTCTAGTAGTATTTTTCTGTATGATATTCAAATAATGCATGTAATATAGTTAAAGTATTATCAACAGATACTGTTGCACCAGTATAAGCATCTACAAAATCATACATATTACCATTTCTTTCTACCTGATCAGCATCTTTAATATCTTTTAGAGTTGTCATAGCATCAATCTCTGCTTTACTCTTATAAATCAAATATGGCAGAAATTCTTTCTCTATCATCTCATAGGTCATTCCGTTTTCAGGATTAACAGCACTGTCTCCCCAAAATTGGAATTCTATATCTCTTATTGTCGCTTCTTGAGCACTGTCATTATTATTGTTGATCTCAACATATAATAGGTGTTGATAATTAGCAGATGCTGCTCTGCAACTGCAGGATAAATAGCTTATTTGATACTTCGTATAGTTATCCATCTGATACTCAAATAATATAACAGCTGCATACTCTTCTGCACTTCCATGTTTAATATGTTGATAGGGAATAATTCTGCTATCATTAAAATTAGGATATTCCTTAGAATTGCTTGTAGGTGCCGCTTGGCAGCCAACAAATAACATGACAGTAATTAGCAATAAAGATAAAATTCTAAGTCTTCTCATAATACATGTCCCCCATTTCTAATATGATGTCTTTTTATTCAATTGATTAAAATCTATCAGGCGATAGTTTAATCTATGAAGAGCATTGTACTCTTTCGCATTGTTTTCTCCATATGAAACTTTCACATGAACTTTTCGATTCCCATTATATTGCCAGAATCCTCCAATATTATAGAGTTTCTCTGGATCATATCCTAATTCAATCAATAACGTTCTTGTAAAGCTAGCATAACCGCCGCCGCCGCACATTAGGAAAATTGCTTTATCTTCTGGAAACAGATCTTTAATAATCATTTCTGATTCTTCATAGTTTGGTTGAATCGTATCAATAATTCCATCAGCATCCCATGTTAAAGTAAATAATGTAGACCCACTATATTGGGAAGCGGCAACTTCCGGTGGTAATCCAGTTAGGTTTGCCAAATACGGGTAAGGAACTACTTGAAATCCTTCAACAGTTCCAGATAATACTGGATCTCCCCCAATTTTATCGTAATCACCTGGATCTACAAGCATTCTAACATCAATGTAAGCTACATCATCTCTACCTAACCAATCATCAATAGTACCAATATTGATATTTCCATCCACACCAAACTGACTTCCTGCATCTACAGAAGCTTTTGGCAATGCCCTTGTCTGTTGAACACTGACTTCATTACTGCATGCTGATAGCATCATAAATAAAGTGATAACTATAAAACAGCCTATAAACTTTTTCATTTCTTTTTCCTCCTTAACAGTCATTATGGATATCCTCCAGGATTTTTAAATAATTATAAAACTGCTTCCTGACATCTTCATAAAAAGTAATTCAATTAGGGCTTTGTCCGTCATTCAACAGTTTCAGTGGGAGATTGAACTCCCACTGAAAAAATTAAGTGGAATCCGCCGCCTATAGAGGCGGTGTACATCTTAATTTAGCTATAATTATCGTACATGTTTTCAAGTATGGTTGTAACTTCCTCTTTAGATAATTGTCTTGGTATAAAGTTAAAGCAAGCATCATCAATAACCATATCTGCTGTACTAATTAGTTCATCTTTTGATATTTCTAATTCCTTTAAGGATTTAATGTTTATCTCTTTAGCAAATTTTCTTATTTCTGTAGCTACTATCTCTCCAATTTCCACTTCTGTTTCTTTTCCAATAAAAGCAATTCCCATAGCTTCTCCTACAATTTTTACTTTTTCTGCATTTATATCAGCTGCATATTTCATCACTTCAGGTAATGCAAGAGCACAAACAATACCATGGGTAATGTGGAATTTAGCACCCACTGCATGAGCTATAGCATGACCTAAATGCACTAAGGAATCATTAAAGGCAATACCAGCAAAATTACTTGCTAATAGGAGATTTTTTCTTGCTTCAATGTTTTTACCATCATCTATAGCTATTGATAGATAGGTTTTTACTTTTTTTATTGAATCCACTGCAAGCAGTTCAGACTTTGGATTTGGAAACTTTGCTGTAATTGCTTCTGCTGCATGTGCAAGCGTATCCATACCAGTATAGGCTGTTATATCAGCAGGAACCGTTATAGTAGCTTCTGGATCTAAGATGCCTAAAGTAGCATTACATATAACTGAGTTTTTAACATTATTAATTGTGTCAGTTACTACACCTATAGATGTACTTTCACTTCCTGTTCCAGCAGTTGTTACAACCATTACTACAGGTACTCCTGGATTATAGAAAGGATTTCCAAAATATTGATTTATTGGGGTTGGATTATTAACTAATACGTTGATGGCTTTTGCTGCATCCATCGGGCTTCCACCACCTATAGCAACGATTCCATTTATTTTTTCTGCCTTAGCTAGTTCTCCACCTTCATTTATAATATAGTCAGGTGGATCAGACACTACTTTATTAAACTCTACAATTTCCAAACCTGCTTCTAATAAACTTTTTTTTGCTGTAGCATAAAATTCTTGCTTTTCAACCGTTTCATCTGACACTATCATAATCTTGCTACAACCAAGATTTTTAACTTCTTCACCTAATAAATTAATTGTTCCACTTCCATAGATTATTGGACATGTTTGTGCATATTTTCCCATTTCTTCTTTCCCCCTTTTATAATTTATAAAGTAAATGCATTTACATATCCTGCTTCTATTGCATCTCTTATTTTTCCAACTTTTTTAGCATCGCCAAGCAGTTTAACATTTTCAAAGTTTGATTTTATTTCAGCTACTAATTCATCATTAGATTGTGTACCAATAGAAATAACAATATTATCAAAGTTAAATTCTTTCTTTTCCCCACCTTCCATGACTTCAAAAATTACATTGCCATCTTTTATACTAGTCAATTTATGTTTTGGATATATCTGTACACCTAATTTTTCGATATGTCCCATTACATCTATAAGGTTTTGGAAATATAATCCTGGCCCTATATTATCAGCCATTTCAAAGATGCTTACTTCATTACCATCTTCAGCTAATAAATGAGCTGTCTCTATACCTGTCATTCCAGAACCAATTACGGCAACTTTTTTACCTATTAGTTCTTTATTTCCACTTAATATGTCAATACTTGATAAAACTTCGTCACCATCAATTCCTGAAATAGATTTTGGTAGGACTGGATTTGAACCATGTGCAATAAATACTGCATAAGGATCTAATGCTTTTAGTTCTTCTATAGTGGCAGGGGTATTTAATCTTATTTCTACTCCTAATTTTTCCACCTGCACTCTCAAATAGTCTATTAACCAATTGATTTTGTCTTTTTTAGGTGGCTTATTAGCATATTGTAATTGACCACCTATTTTGTCGTTTTTTTCGAAAACTATAGGTTTATATTTTCGCTTTGCTAAAATTCTTGCCGCTTCTAAACCTGCAGGACCTGCTCCTATTATCGCTACAGTTTTTCCTTCGCCATCTTCCCTTAAATTACTGTATTCTAATTCTTTTCCAGCTTCTATATTGATACCGCATTGACATGGTGTTGAGGTCATATCAGTTGAACTCAATGTTTCCATACAGTGAAGACAGGATATACACTTTCTAATTTCATCAGTTCTACCTTCTTTTGCTTTACTAGACCATTCAGCATCAGCATAATGCTGTCTGGCAGAACCTACAAAGTCAACTTTTCCTTCTGCTAAGATTTGTTCTGCATATTCAGGGTCTCTAATAACAGCAACACCTATTACTGATATATTTACTGATTTTTTTATAGTTTCAGACAAATGAATTTTCCATCCTTGTTGAAAAGAGGAGGGTTCCCAAGCAACATTCATACTTTCATAAATTCCAGAACTTACATCTAGTGCATCTACCCCTAGTGCCTCTAGTCTCTTAGCTATCTTGACACTATCCTCAAGCTGAAGTCCTTTTCCTGGTAATCCTATAACTCCTAAAAATTCGTCTACAGACAATCTAACTAATAAAGGATAATCCTTACCACACCGTTCTCTTATTCCAACAATTATTTCTTCTAAAAATCTCATTCTATTTTCAAAGCTTCCACCATACTTATCTGTTCTTTCATTGGTATATGGACTTAAAAATTCATTTATTAGATATCCATGGGCTCCATGAACTTCAACACCATCTATTCCTGCTTCTTTGAGTCTTACTGCAGCTTGTATAAATCTTTCTACCATATCAGAAATTTCTTCTGTTGTCATAGTTGTTACTGGTTGATGTACAGCATTACATTCAATAGCACTTGGTGCAAGCATAGGTAAATTCTGATTAATAGCGCTTATACCTTGTCTTCCTGGATGGTATATTTGTACAACTATTTTACTGTGGTACTTATGGATCGCATCCGCCAGTTTCCTTAAGCCAAGTATGAACTTGTCGTGGGATACAGTTATTTGATGGGTATTACCTTTTCCTCTTAAATCTTCAACAATAGCACATTCTGTAATTATGGTTCCTATGCCGCCTTTTGCCCTTGCACTATAAAAGGCAATATCTTCTTCTGATACAGTACCATCTGTATTTGCCAAATAATTTCCCATAGCTGTCATCACAATTCTATTTTTTGTTTCCATTGTTCCAATTTTACCCTGCGAAAATAAATTTTTTAACACTTTAACGCCTCCTTTTAGTTTGAATACGTGCCTTTTATAAGCAAGCAATTATATTGTTTTTTTTTGACATAATTATTTATAAGTATATGTTCTCTTGATTACTCACACTTTTATATTAGAATCCTTTTATCAATTTGTAAAACACCTAACTATTGTATTAGACACAACATTTTCAGATAACGTTTTCATAATGTAGTTTTCAAACATCTTTTCAGATGAAAAGCATGTGATGTCACCTAATTTAGTACTAAGGGCAAATAAAAACACACCTTTACTTCAATAGAAATGCTAGAACATCCTGTACTTCTGGTGCAATATAATTTTCTTTCATGAATAGCTTCATGTTGGCTATCCCTTGTATAACTGAATAATATAAAAGAGATAGTTTATATGGATTTCCTGACTTAAATTCTCCCATCATTTGTCCTTCCTTAATCAATTCTACAGTATTCTACAGTATGTCGTTAACTGGTTAGATGAGATATAGAATTGTTTCGAACAAACGTTTGATAATCCTTAATACATATGATATACTTAGTTTATAAAGAAAGATAAGACTAGATAAGAAACTAGATAAGAGAAAGATAAGAAAGGAGTCTTTATTTCTATGTATGAAGATTTAAGTAATAAACAGATGGAAATACTGCAATATATGAAAAATGAAATAAATAAAAAAGGTTATCCTCCTTCAGTAAGAGAAATTTGCCTCGCTGTTGGTTTAAAGTCCACTTCTACTGTACATGGACATTTAAATAAATTAGAAAATAAGGGTTATATCAGAAAGGACCCCACAAAGCCTAGAGCTATAGAAATCCTGGATAATGATAGTACATATGATTTTAAGATACATAAAGAGATGATCAATGTTCCAATTATAGGTAAGGTTACTGCTGGAGAACCTATTTTAGCAGTTGAAAATGTAGAAGAAATGTTTCCTCTGCCTGCTGACTTTTTAAATCATAATAATGAAGATGTTTTTATCCTTTCTATTAAAGGAGAAAGTATGATCGAGGCTGGAATCTTAGATAAGGACTATGTTGTTGTTCGAAAACAAGCCCATGCTTCCAATGGTGACATTATCGTTGCTTTGCTAGACAACGAAGCAACAGTGAAAAGGTTTTATCGTGAATCTGATCATATTAGATTACAACCAGAGAATAAATTTATGGAGCCTATAATAGTTAAAGACATAGCTGTTCTTGGAAAAGTAATTGGGGTATTTAGAAAAATATAGGGAGGTTTTATACCCCCTATATTTTTTACTATAAATTCTTAATGTTTTGTAACGCCATTAATGCCCCTAGCTTGCTATGTTCATAAGTTAATCCCCCTTGAAAATATACAATATAGGGAGATCTTATTGGAGCATCTGCACTAAGTTCTATAGAGGACCCTTGTACAAAGGCACCAGCAGCCATAATAACTGGATCATCATATCCTGGCATATCCCATGGTACAGGTGTAACAAATGAATCTACAGCTGCTGCAGCTTGTATACCTTTGCAAAATGCTATGACTTTTTCTTTCTTTTCCAACTTAACCGCTTGAATAATGTCACTTCTATCTTCATTATACTTTGGCTTAACTTCATAACCAGCTTCTTCAAATAGTTTGGAACAAAAAACTGCACCTTTAATCGCTTCACTTACTATATGTGGAGCTAAAAAAAGTCCCTGAAACATAGTTCTTGAGAGTCCAAAGGTAAGTCCACATTCTTTCCCAATACCTGGCGAAGTAAGCTTATAAGAAATTAATTCTATTAGTTCTCTTTTGCCAACGATATATCCCCCTGATAAAGCTAATCCTCCACCAGGGTTTTTGATTAAAGACCCTGCCATAATATCTGCCCCTACTTCTGTGGGTTCTTTAGTATCTAAAAACTCACCATAGCAATTATCAATCATACAAATGACCTCAGGATTTTTCTTTTTTACGAAATCAATAATACTTTTAATCGTATCAATATTTAATGCTTTTCTAAATCCATATCCTGTAGATCTCTGAATATATACTAGTCTTGTTTTTTTTGTAACCTCATTCTTGATTAATTCAAAATCAACTTCTCCATTTTCTAAAAGATCGATTTGCTTATAGTTTATACCAGTATTTTTAAAGTTTCCTCTATAATCACCACTAATACCAATTAGCTCATTCAATGTATCATAAGGCTTACCGGTAACAGCAAGCATTTCATCTCCACCATGAAGTAATCCTGTTAAACATAAGGTCAGAGCATGGGTACCATTTGCGATAGTAGGTCGTACAATAGCATCCTCTGTACAAAAAACCTTTGCATAAACTTCTTCTAATTTATCTCTACCTATATCATTATAGCCATAACCTGTTGTCCAATTAAAGTGTTGATCACTTAATCTTGATTTCTGCATTGCATTTAAAACCTTATATTGATTATAAGCTTTGATAGAATCAATTTTAGCAAATGTTTCTTGTAATTTTTTTTCTATTTCTTCAGTTTTTTCAATAATACTTTCATCAATATTAAATAAACTAGATAATATATGATCCTGCATTTATTTCTTCCTCCTCTTTTGTACATTCCATGCAATCTATTTAAATGAATTTTTATTTACTGAGTTATTCAGACAGATCGGACACTTTTTATTATTATAGTAATCTAGCTTCAGTTCAATAATTGCATGATTTTTAGCCCTCTCTCGGCCTTCTTTTATACCAATTCTTCTACCAATGCTATAGCCTAATAGTACCATTGTTAAACAAGCTATTAGTATGTATCCATATAACATTATATCCCTCCTATATTCTAGAATACAAGTGGTTTATTAAAAAGCTTGATGATAATATAATCATCGTATTCATCAAAGATATTATAATACATAGAACCAATAGTATGCCACTTACTAGAATTACCTCTCCTTTGCCATATTTGTTAACAAAGTTTTTAAAACCATATTTGAAATCATATTGATAATCCTGCAAATCATCAAGTAATTGGATAAGAAAAATCGATATAAAAGCAATTGCAAAAATATCAAAAGGTATTAACAATAGATTAATGCAAAAAAGAATGATCATTTCTTCATAACCTTTTAACTTGAAGGGTAATCTTTGATGAGGAAGATGAAACATACCTATCATATAGGCGGAAGTAAATAGTGCAAAGATTAGCTGCGATTCTAGTAGCATCGCTATAGCCAAAAACAAAAGACAATAGGGAAGCTTATACTCCATAACATCTCTGTAAAGATTACTTTGAGATCTTGTATTGGTTTTATCATCATCAATTTCATCATCCAAAAGCTTGATCACAATTCCTATCAATAATATTCCAAAATACTTACTCAATATTTCTAGAAACAAATTTCCTCACCTCTTTAAATCCTATTTGCTTAAGAGCAGATGTTGGGATGATATAAGTATCCTTGAATTCTTTTTTTAGAAACTCTAGCCCTTCTAACCCTTCTCTTAAATCAATTTTATTAGCTAAAATACAGTAGGCCCCTTTAGAATTGCCATATTGATTTATTTGGTAATCAATTTCACTTATTGTACTTGTTTGTTTCTTATAGATACTAGAAGCATCAATCATATGTATAATAATATTAGCTATGTATAAATGCTTTAAGGTTTCTGCCATAGATATTCTAATGGACTCATCTTTGTTTATCCCATCTATTAATCCTCCCGTATCAAGTAATACAATATCTGTTTTCCCCTTATATATAGGAATAGATAGTTTCATCTTGCAGACCTCTTTTGTTTTGAAAGCAGTTGAACTTATTAAATAGCTTTTTGCAGCCTTAATAGAATACTTTTTAACACTCTTTTTACCTTCAAAATCAGTAAATTCTAAGATACAGCTATTCATACCTAAGTATTCTGCAAAATTCAGAAAGAATGATGTCTTACCTACATTGGGCTTTCCTAATAATATACAATTACTCATTATCCTTCACCATCCATAAAATCCTCTCTTTTTAAAGTAATTAAATCATCCCTTGTACAATAAGGCTTATCGCTTAATCTTACTGCCTGTTTTCTGATAGACCTTTCAATTAGATTTCTTACCAGCCTAGCATTACCAGAGTATCTGCCCTCATTTATTCTTTTCGATGCTAATACATTGTAAAGCTTTGCTCTAGCAGATTTTGAAACAGTATATTGTCTTTCTTCAACCATTAAATCAGCAATATCTATTAATTCTTCTATTGAATAATCCTTAAAATCTATATGTATAGGAAATCTTGATTTTAATCCTGGATTCACTTTTAAAAAATTATCCATTTCTTCTTCATATCCGGCTAAAATTAAAATGAAATCATCTTTATAATCCTCCATAGCCTTCACCAATGCATCAATTGCCTCTTTACCAAAATCCTTTTCTCCTCCTCTTGCTAAAGAATATGCTTCATCAATAAAAAGAATGCCTCCCATTCCTTCTTTGATTTGCTGTCTAACCTTTAAAGCAGTATGACCAATATATTCTCCTACTAAATCAGCTCTTTCAACTTCGATAAGATGTCCTTTTTCTAGTAATCCCCTTGCCTTAAATATCCTTCCTAAAAGCCTAGCCACTGTAGTTTTACCAGTTCCAGGATTCCCTTTGAAAATCATATGTAATACGAGAGAAGAGGCATTTAATCCTTGTAATCTTCTTTTTTGCTGTATTTCTACATAGGCCAATATTTCATTTACCATACTCTTAACTTCCGTTAAGCCTATTAATTGATGTAATTCCTTCATAATATCTTCTAGTGATTCTTGACATTCTTTTGCAGTAGCTTCTTTTATTCTTTGATCTTCCATAGTCCTACTTGTCTTGGCATTTATAATAAGATGATTTAAAAAGTCATTGCTTCTAATATCGCCTCTTCTAATTAGCTCATATAAATAATCAATCTCTTTTCTATTTTTGCTTGTCATATCATCACCTCAAAAACATACTATATTATCATATTCTTTAAACATAAGAAATGTTCCATAAAAAAAACTTCTCTATCATGAATTGATAGAGAAGTTTACTTTGAAGTTTTCTATTCTCCAGTATTTTTATTGTTCTGCATGAAATTTACAGCACTTCCAGGAGAAATAGTTGAAATCGCATGCTTATAAATTAATTGCTGTTTACCGTCACTGTCTAAAACGATTGTATAATTATCAAATCCCCTAACTAGACCCTTGAGTTGAAATCCATTTACCAGATATATTGTAATTGGAACACTTTCCTTTCTGACTTGATTTAAAAAAATATCTTGCAAATTGATATTATTTTTCATCTTTTACCCTCCTTGAATTTATCCTTATACTTTACATTCAGGCAATAATGCTTGAACGTTCATTTAATAATTATCTATCTATTATATCTATTGTCATACTAATATTAGTATTCTATAAGATATCAAAATGTCCTTCAACATACTCCATAATATTATCAATTAATTTTTCATTTGAAGTATATTCTGATAAATTGTACCATTTCATCTTTTCTAATCTTTTAAACCAGGTTAATTGTCTTTTAGCATATCTTCTGGTGTCTCTCTTTAATATTTCTATTGCTTCTATAAGGCTATACTCACCCTTTAGATGACTTATTATTTCCTTATATCCTAGACCTTTAAAGGCTACTAAATCTTCACTATACCCTAAATCAATAAGGCTTTTCACTTCTTCAATAAGCCCATTATTCATCATTATATCAACCCGCTGATTAACTCTCTCATAAAGTTCTTGTCTATCTCTAGTTAAACCTATTAATACAAGATCATATTCATTATTGAATTTTACATCCTTATGAAAATCTCCAATACTATCTCCACTTTCGTTAAAAACTTCTATAGCTCTAATGACTCGTTTCACATTATTTTTGTGAATTCTTTCTGCTGCTTGAGGATCAATTGCTTTTAATTTATTATGTATATATTCATTACCATACTCAAGTGCTTCTTCCTGCAGTTGATTTCTTAAATCCCAGTTTGAAACTGTACTTGTAAAATCCATATCATAAATGATTGAATTAACATATAGTCCGGTTCCCCCTACTACAATTGGTAATCTATGCTTATGATTTATTTCTGTAATTAGTTTTCTTGCTTCTTTTTGGAATACCGCAACTGAATATTCTTGATCTGGATCTATGATGTCAATTAAATGGTGAGGAACACCTTTCATTTCTTCAGGAGCTGGCTTAGCTGTTCCAATATCCATATATTTGTAAATCTGCATTGAATCAGCTGATATGATCTCTCCATTTAATCTTCTGGCTAGTTCAATGGAAGTATCTGTTTTGCCAACAGCTGTTGGACCAGCAATTATCAGCAACTTCTTCTTATCCAAAACATCTCCCCCTATTGAATTCTTTTAAAATTCTTTTCTATTTCATACTTTGTTAGTGACAGTAAAATAGGTCTACCATGGGGACAAGTAAGTGGAGGCTCTATTTTACATAAATCTTTTATTAACTCATTCATTTCACTAAGGCTTAATTTGTCCGATGCCTTTATAGCTTCTCTGCAAGACTTTCTAATAATCGTTTCTGTAAAGTATTCTTCATTATAGTTATCGTTTTTTAACTCATCTATGACCTCAAATAAGAAGTCATAATTTTTTGGTTTTCCCATGACTAAGGGAACTTCTCTAATAATCATCGTATTCATACCAAAGCTTTCGATTTCAAAACCAAGATTTTTAAATTTATCTAGAAACTGTGTAATGAAGGAATAGTCTTCATTAGATAAGTGTAAAATCTCTGGGCTTAACAACCTTTGGGCTGTGATGCTATTTTCTTTAAATTGCTGTGACAATTTGTTATAAACTAATCTTTCATGTGCAGCATGTTGGTCTATAAGGAACATAGAAAGTTCTTTTTCTACAATGATATAGGTATTAAATAGTTGACCTATAATTTTATAATCTTTTAATAAATTACTTAGAAAACTTTCTTGAGTTGTTTCTGACTCCTCAAAAGTTTCACTAACCTGTGGACTGAATTCTTCTTTATGATCAATAGAAAGTTTTATATTTTCATTTTGTTTCGTGTCAATTTTATTTTCATTAGGTTCTTTCATAGCGATCTGTAAACTATTAGATTCGTTGTTATTATGTGTATTATAAGTGCTTTTATTCTCTTTAAAATTGTTATGATAAAAAGTTTTATCCAGCCATAAGTTTTTGCCTTCATTATTTTTTTTCATCACTAAGGAAGGAATTGTGACATTTTTTCTTAAACAAGATGTAACTGTATTATGAATGAGACTATACACTATTTGTTCTTCATGAAATTTAATTTCTGTTTTTGTTGGATGCACATTGACATCGATTAGGTTTGGATCTATATTTATGTTTAAAATGCATACTGGAAACTTATTAATAGGTAACTTTTCCTTATATGCGTCTTCTATAGCCTTTGAAATCAGTTTGCTTTTAATATATCTACCATTTACAAAAACAATCTCATAGTTTCTATTACCTCTGACGTATGTAGGTTGACTAATAAATCCATCTATTTCTATCTGGTTCGTTTTAATTTTTGTTGGCAATAGATTTTTAACTAATTCTTTATCTAAGATAGATAAAATTGTCTGTTCCAAGTTATTATTGCCAGGAGTAGTAAACATAATATTGCTATTGTTAATATATTTAAAGGCTATATTAGGTTGACTGAGGGCAAGTCTTGAAATGATCTCTCCTATTTTTGTTGCTTCAGCTTGCGAGCTTTTCATAAATTTCAATCTTGCAGGTATGTTAAAGAATAGATTTTTTACAATAATCGTTGTTCCATTAGGAGCACCGATCTCTTGTCTATTAACAATATCTCCTCCAACAATATCTAAAGAAACACCATGTAATTGTTCCTTAGGCTTTGTGATTATTTGCGCTTGAGATACAGCAGCAATACTTGCTAATGCCTCTCCCCTGAAGCCTAATGTAAGAACAGAATTTAAATCTTCTACAACTTCTATTTTAGAGGTAGCATGCCGCATAAAAGCTATTTCTACATCTTCATCATCGATGCCTACACCATTATCACTAACTCTAATATATTTTTGGCCCCCCTCTTTTATTTCTACTACGATATTGGAAGCACCAGCGTCGATAGCATTCTCTATTAACTCTTTTATAACGGAGTAAGGCCCTTCGACTACTTCACCCGCGGCAATTTTATTTATCGTTAAATCATTCAGAATCCTTATTACTTTACTCATTCAAGGCCTCCTTAAACACCGCTAGCTTTTTTCTGCAAGCGATAAAGAATATTTAATGATTCTATAGGTGTTGTCTCCATCAAATTTAAAGCTTTTATTTGACTAATAATTTCTTCATTATCAATATCTAAGAAATTTAGTTGTTGATTATTGACATTACCCTGTAGAGGATTTTCTTTGATTACGATATCATGCTTTGCTAAATCATTTTTTTCTAAGTCCATTAATATTTTTTGGGCTCTACCTATAACAGCTGTAGGAAGTCCTGCAAGCTTAGCAACTTGAATTCCATAACTCTTGTCTGCACTTCCCTCTATAACCTTTCTTAGAAAGACGATATTGTCTTCTTCTTCTTTAACAGCAATACGATAGTTTTTAACTCCTTCAATGATCCCTTCTAATTCTGTTAATTCATGATAATGGGTAGAAAAAAGGGTTTTGCATTTCAAAGCTTGACTAATATGTTCAATGACTGCCCATGCAATACTTAAGCCATCAAAGGTACTAGTCCCTCTACCTATTTCATCTAATATCAGTAAGCTGTTCATCGTCGCATTACTCAATATATTGGCCATTTCACTCATTTCAACCATGAAGGTGCTTTGCCCTTGACTTAAATCATCACTGGCTCCAACTCTAGTAAAGATTCTGTCAACTACGCCTATCGTAGCACTTTCAGCTGGTATAAAGGACCCTATTTGTGCCATTAAAACAATTAATGCAACTTGTCTCATATAGGTAGATTTGCCTGCCATATTGGGTCCGGTTATTATGGAAATCTCATGCTTTTCTCGATCAATAATCGTGTCATTTGATATAAAGCCATTATTGTTTATCATTTTCTCTACCACTGGATGTCTTCCATTGCTAATAATGATTTTATGATCATTATTAACTAAAGGTTTGATATATCCATTTTCATAAGCTGATTCTGCCAGTGAGTACAGGGCATCTAATTGCGCAATAGATTGAGCAGTGTTTTGTATATTAGGCACCTCTTTTTCTATTTCCTTTCGAATTTCTAGAAAAAGCTGATATTCTAATGTTATCACTTTTTCTTCAGCCCCCAGCACCTTTGATTCCATCTCTTTTAACTCAGGTGTTATATATCTTTCACAATTTGCTAAGGTTTGTTTTCTTATGTAGTCGTTAGGAACCATATGGAGATTAGATTTTGTAACCTCTAAATAATAACCAAAAATTTTATTGTAGCCTATCTTTAAGGATTTAATTCCTGTTCTTTCTCTTTCTTTTGTCTCTAGACTGCTGATCCAGCTTTTCCCCTCTTTTGAAGCGTATCTCAATTCATCTACATCCTGATTATACCCATTTTTTATGATGTTTCCTTCTTTTACATTAATTGATGGTTCATCTAGTATCGCATTTTCTATTAAATGCTTAACTTCTTCATGATTACTTATTTTTGATAAAATATCTTGCAAAAATGTAGATTCTTTATTTGATAATAAATCCTTAATTGCAGGCAGACAAGCTATAGAGTTTTTTAGGGCAATTAAATCTCTTGGATTAACAGTGCCATAAGCAATTTTACCGGATAACCTTTCTAAATCATAAATGTCTTTTAAGTATTCTTTTAACTCTTTTCTCAATAGCAAGTCTTCTTTAAATATTTCTACAATACTTAATCGGTTATTGATACTTTCAATATCCAATAAAGGTTCTTCAATCCATCTCCTCAGTAATCTTCCTCCCATTGAAGTCATGGTTTTATCGAGAACCCACAATAGAGAACCCTTTTTCTTCTTCTCCCGAATCGTTTCAGTTAATTCAAGATTTCTCCTAGTATTTAAATCTAAAATCATTGTATCCTTCAATGTATATACTTGTATTCTTTTCAGATGATTTAGTGTTCTTTTCTGGGTTGATTTTAAATAATCAATCAAAGCCCCTGTGGACTGCACACCTAAATGTTTATACTCAAATCCTAATCCTTCTATAGAAATAGTATTGAAATGGCTCTTTAACTGTTTTGTTGCATATTCATAATCAAAGTGCCAATCTTCATAGTCATTTATATATAAATTAAGCTTTTCTCCACAATCTGTTATTAGATCTTTTAGTAAAGGATCTTCAACATAATAAATAATCTCTTTTGGGTGGACTTTACATATTTCATCATGTAGATTTTCCTTAAACTTTTCCTTTACTATTTCAGTTGTTAGCAGTTCACCAGTTGAAATATCAACATAGGTTATTCCAACACCTTTACCCTTACCATATATTGACATTAAATAGTTGTTCTTTTTTTCTTCCAACAGCTCTGTATCGATTAAAGTACCTGGTGTAATAACACGAACAACATCTCTCTTCACAATACCTTTAGCCTCTGCAGCATCCTCTACCTGGTCACATATAGCAACTTTATATCCTTTTATGATCAACTTATTAATATAGTTATTTACTGAATGATAAGGGACACCACACATAGGAGCCCGTTCCTCAAGACCACAGTCTCTTCCTGTAAGAGTAATTTCTAGTTCTCTAGAGGCGACTAAAGCGTCGTCAAAAAATAGCTCGTAAAAATCCCCCAACCTAAACAGCAATAATGTATCATTATATTGATTTTTAATTTCCATATATTGTTCCATCATGGGCGTTAACTTTTTCAAAAATAAAACCTCCTAATAAAGAAAATCATAGGTTAATTATATCAGATAAGTATTGATAGAACAAAGTCAACATTACTTATTGATACTAATATCAATTATGATAAGATCTGTTATGATTTTTTGCAATAATCTTTATTTTCTTCAAACAAAAACTGGCTATATGAAGAAGCCAGTTTCATCTAACAAAACGCTATGTCGTAGACGTACACCTATAGAATTTCACCATTCAAAGAAAAGGTTTTGGGTTCAGTAATTTTTACCATCACAAGCTTACCTACCAAAGATTTACCTCCATCAAAATTGACTAATTTGTTTTGTCTTGTTCTGCCCATCAGTCTATCTGGATCAGTTTTACTGGGTCCTTCCACTAAAACCTCAACTTCTTTATTTAAATAATTCTTATTAATTTCACCACTTATTTGATTGATCATTTCTACTAGTTTGTTGAATCTACTATGTTTTGTTACGTCATCTACCTGTTCTTCCATCTTTGCTGCTGGCGTTCCTTCTCTTATTGAATATAAGAAGGTAAATGCAGAGTCAAACCTAACCTTTTCTACTATATCTAAAGTGCCTTGAAAATCTTCTTCGGTTTCTCCTGGAAAACCTACAATAATATCTGTTGTTAATGCTATATTAGGTATAGTGTCCTTCATCTGATGAACTAAGTCTAGATAACTTTCTTTTGTATAATTTCTGTTCATCTTTTTCAATATGTGATTGCTGCCAGCTTGAAAAGGAAGATGTATATGTTCACATACCTTTTGACATTCAGCTATTGCTTTAATTAACTCCTGCGATAAATCTTTAGGATGAGAAGTCATAAATCTAATTCTTTCAATACCTTCCACTTCATTGAGCTCTCTTAAAAGATCAGCAAAATCAGTTTTTACTTCTAATGTTTTTCCGTAAGAATTTACATTTTGACCTAATAAAGTAATTTCTTTAGTACCGTTTTTTGCTAAATCAATCACTTCATTAAGAATGTCTTTTACTTCCCTGCTTCTCTCCCGACCTCTTGTGTAGGGAACGATACAATAGGTGCAAAAGTTATTACAACCATACATAATATTTACAAAGGCTTTAATGTCATATTTCCTAATTGACTGAATACCTTCTATTATTTCTCCCTCTTGCTCCCATACTTCTACCAGCATATTATCTGCTTGTTTACAGTTTGCTAATAGTTCAGGAAAGTTATGAAGGTTGTGGGTACCAAAAACTAAATCTACATGTCTATACTTTTTTTTGATCTCATCAACTACTTTAGGCTGTTGCATCATACAACCACATACTGCTATGATCAAATCACTATTTTTTTGTTTTAATGGTTTTAGGGCTCCTAGATTGCCATAAACTTTTAATTCGGCATTTTCTCTTACACAACATGTATTATATATAATTAAGTCTGCGGTTTCTTTTTGAGTAGTCTCTGTATAACCCATATCCTTCAGCATCCCTAATAGCTTTTCAGAGTCATGTTCATTCATTTGACAACCGTAGGTTACAATCATTACCTTTTTTTCTTTCCCAGTTTTCTCAAATATTTCTTTATTTCTATAGGATATTTCCTCTATTATTTCTTGTTGTCTTTGTAGGTCAAGAGAATTGACTTCATAACTACTTTGTCTTTTCAAAACTATTTCCTCCTTATAGTATAACGCCCTTTACAAATATTTCTTTTTGCGCTCTGTGAAAGTGACTGACACCAAATCGAAGATTTGGGTCATCTACTTGCACTCTGCGAAAGTGACTGACACCAAATCGAAGATTTGGGTCATCTACTTGCACTCTGCGAAAGTGACTGACACCAAATCGAAGATTTGGGTCATCTACTTTTCATTAATATATTATATCCTAACTTGACCTATAAAAAAAGCTTCTTTAGTACTTCATAAGTAAATGCTGACTATCCTCCTAATGTGACATCCTGCTTATCATACCATTCTAATGCTTCAAATAAATGTTTAGATTGGAAATTCGGCCAATAGTCATCCACTACATAAAAATCAGAATATACTGATTGGACTGGAAGAAATCCACTTAGTCGACGTCTACCTCCCCATCGAATGATTAAATCTATACGGGATATATCATAGGAATATAAATTTTGCATTATATTATCTTTGCTGCTTGAGTCATTTACAGAGGCCTTTGATAAATCCCAATGCCATCCGTAATTTACTAAAAAATTAACCTTTGTTTTACCTTCCCCAAAAGCTTTCCTTGTTGTATAGGATTCTAACTCTTTAGGAAACATAGGTGAATCTGTATTTCCAATAACTAATAAAGATGCGTCTTCTTTCGATAGTATATTTACCGCATCAATACATGCTTTCGTAAAAGCCAATGTTTGTATAGATGGCCTTTTGGTATTATCCATTGTAAAGCCATAATAGGTTAGTTCCTTTATTCCCACTTCTTGACAAAGCTTAAATAATTCTACACCTGGTCTTAATCCGCTATTATAGCCCTCCTCTTTTCCCAAGCCCTTTTCTTGGGCCCATCTTCTATTTCCATCAGGAATTATTCCTATATGTGTTGGCATTCGCATTTTTCTTCCTCCAAACTATAATTTCAATTCAATAAGGGCTTTGCCCGTCATTCAACGTTTTCAGTGGGAGATTGAACTCCCACTGAAAAAATTAAGTGGAACCCGCCGCCTATAGAGGCGGGGGACATCTTAATTTAGTTATATTTTTTCATTATTACCATTAACTAAATCTATCATTCAAATCGCAAAATAATATTTGCGAATTTATTCTATAGATAACCAATTTTAAACTTTAATTTTGATATACACGGTCTACGGTTTCGCCCAAAACCATGGGTTGCAAATGTAGCCCTTAGTATATCAAAATTAAGTTCTGTAGTTGGTTATCTATATCAATATATCAATTTTGAATAAAATTTATATATAATTTAATATAAAATCTAAATATTCCAACTTATTTTCAGTGCAAAGGTTTTCCTTGTTTAATTTTTACAAATTGTGTTATTATATAATTGTGTACATAAATAATATATATAGGAGGTAATTAGTATGAATTTATCTAAACGAATCACTGGCATGCAAGAATCTCCCATTAGAAAACTAGTTCCTTATGCACAAGCTGCTAAAGCCAAAGGAAAGCATGTTTATCATTTGAATATTGGACAACCTGATATAGAAACCCCGTCATCCTTTATGGAATCTATTCGTAATTTTGATGAAAAGGTTTTAGCTTACTCTCTATCACAAGGTATGCCTGAATTAATTGATTCCATTATCAACTATTATAAAAAATACGATATGGAGTATGAACAAGATGAAATATTGATAACGAACGGAGGTTCTGAAGCTCTTTTATTTGCCATTATTGCTATAGCTGATACAGAGGATGAAATATTAGTACCCGAGCCCTTCTATACAAACTATAATGGCTTTAGTTCAGCTGTAGATGTTAAGGTTTCTCCTATTACCTGTAAAGCTGAAGATGGTTTCCACTTACCAAGCAAAAAGAGCATTGAAGAGGCAATCAACCCTAAAACAAGAGCGATACTTTTATCTAACCCAGGTAATCCAACTGGTGTTGTATATACAAAAGAAGAGATAGAAATGTTAGCAGAACTAGCTAAAGAATACAATTTATTCATTATTGCAGATGAAGTATACAGAGAATTTGTTTATGATGGATTAGAATATACTAGTTTTGGTAACATTGAAGGAATCCAAGATCGAGTAATTATTATAGATAGTGTATCTAAGCGATATAGTGCTTGTGGTGCAAGAATTGGTTCCATTGCTAGTAAGAATAAAGAATTGATGAAACAAATACTAAAGCTTTGTCAAGGTAGATTATGTGTACCTACATTAGAGCAAGTTGGCTCTGTTGAGTTGTATAAAACTTCAGAAGAGTATTTTACCCTAGTAAATGAAGAATATCAGAAACGTAGAGATATCGTTTATACTGCTCTAAATAATATTCCTGGTGTTCTATGCAAAAAACCGACTGGTGCATTTTATGTGGTAGCTAAATTACCAGTTGATGATGCAGAAAAATTTGTTATATGGATGCTAAATGACTTTGATGTAGATAATAGCACTGTAATGTTAGCACCAGCTGAAGGCTTTTATGCTACTCCTGGCCTGGGAAAAGATGAAGCTAGAATTGCCTATATTCTAAATGAAAATGACTTAACAGCATCTATGGATCTCTTGAAAAAAGCTTTAGAAAGTTATCCAAATAGAACATTATAAATTTAATAAAATCTAGACTGTTGAAAAGCCTTCAGATTCGAGGCGCAAGAAAATCCAGCAACCGCAGCGTATACAGAAATACGTAAGGGTGCTGGATTTTTGAAGCAACGAAGAAGATGGAGGTTTTTCAACAGTCTGAGCTCGGATTAAATCCGAGCTTTTATTGTTTACTTCCAAATATTTTAGCGAAAATAGAAACCTTTTTGTTTTCCTCTCTTTTTAGTTTTTCCTTTAACTCTGCCATCTCATAGGACTTCTCTTTAATTTTCATTTTTAGTTTTGCATTTTCACATATTAAAACATCTTTTTCTTGATTAACAAGCTGATTCTGAAGCTCATCTATTTTATAATAAAGCTCTTCTATATCCTTTTTATAGTCAATTTGTTGAATGTGAGCAAATAATTGTTTTAGAATAGTATACAAATTTTCATTACCAAATTCTGCTATGTATGAGGAATTTTCTAAATTTGCTACCGAAGCAGCTATTTCTTGTGCATTATCCTCATTCATCACTATTTCAGGTGATTTTAATACCTGCTTTATTTGTTTGTTTGTTAGTCCCTTTTCCTGCAGAGTTTTGATGTTCCGCAGTTCTTCTAATTCTTTATAGGTAAAAAACCTTCTATTACTTTCATTTCTTGGAATTTCTAAATCAAATTCTTTTTCATAGTATCTTATAACATGGGGTTTGAATCCAGTTATTTCGGAAATTTCTTTTATAGAATATATTTCATTCATTACTTCCACATCTTCACCTCCTATAGATTTCTTCCATATCTATGGAAGGTTTTCCTTTAAAAAACTGAAAATTTCGTTATACAAATTCAGTCATTCTCTAATAAAAGGTTAAAGCTTTAGACAAAAAAAGACATGCACACCATGTCTTTTTAAATAAGTATTTTTATTCGATGCTATTTTGTAAAATATACTTTGTTAATTCAACTGAATTCTCTATGTCGGAAAGAAATACCATTTCACAATTACTATGGAGATATCTACAGGGAATCGAAAGAACACCTGAAGGAACACCACTTTTAGTAATATGAATAGCTCCAGAATCAGTTCCTCCATGCTCCAGCACTTCCATTTGATATGGTATGTTATTTTCTTTTGCTTGTGCTATCATATAATCCTTAACCTTAGGGTGACATAGTATTGAGTTGTCTTTCACCTTAACTGCTGGACCTGCACCCAGTTTTACTGCCATTGTTTTAGCCTTAGGAGTATCTCCTGTCGCTGTAACATCGAAGGCTATGGCTATGTCTGGTTCTATTCCAAATGCTGCAGTCCTTGCGCCCCTAGTCCCAACTTCCTCCTGTACTGTAAATACAAAATATAAATCATTATTTGTATTTTGTATTCTTTTTAATGCTTCAATCATTATGAAGCAACCTATTCTATCATCTACAGCTTGAGATATAACTTTTTTATCATCTATTAAAGGCTCACTATGATATACACAGACATCTCCTATTGAAACCATGGTTTCTGCCTCTTCTTTATTGCTGGCTCCAATATCGATGTAGAGCTTATCTAAAGTTAAATCTTTTAAGCTATCGATCTTTTCATTCCCTATTACACCAATAATCCCATCTTCAAAGATAACTCTTTGAGATAGTGTTATAGCAGGGGAAATACCTCCTACATTAGTAAATCTTAAAAACCCTTTATCATCAATATAGGTTACCATTAATCCAATATGATCCATATGTCCTGCCAACATTACTTTGGTTCCATTACCTTTTCTTCTGGCAATTAAATTTCCTAATGGGTCAACTGAAATTTCATCAACATAATCTTCAATCGCATTTTTTATTAATTCTCGAACATTTGATTCGTTTCCTGAAGGAGAATAGGCTGAGAGCATTTTTTTTAAGAGCTCAAGATCTAAGTCATGCATTATATTATACCTCCTTTACTAATCTCTTCAATATATTTGATAACTAACTCTTTCGTGTTATCTACATCGTTTTTGCTCAAAACTGAAACTGGGGAGTGAATATATCTACATGGAACAGCTATCGATACACAAGGTGTACCTGTACCTGCAAGATGAAATTTGCCAGCATCATTACCTCCGAAGGTAGTTCTACGATATTGCCAGGGAATGTTATACTTTTTTGCTGTATCTATTACAGATTGTATATGCTTTTTTTGATATATGGAAGTCTGATCCATGATAGAGATGGCTGGTCCCTTATCTAAGGTAGTAACTTGAAAATGTGGCTCGATATCAGCAACATCAGAACAGGTAGTTCCTTCCAAAACGATTATTAGATCAGCCTCTAATTGATTCGCTGCAACCTCTGCACCTCTTAATCCAATTTCTTCTTGAACAGTAATCACAGCTGTAACATTCACTGGAAGTTGTCTTTTCAAAACATCTATGATGACATTACAGCCTACCCTGTTATCTAACGCTTTTGCTTTTATTCTATTTTCTCCAAATTCCACGTATTCACTATGGAAGCTGATATAGTCTCCAATAGTGACTTTTTTTTCCGTTTCTTCTTTACTTTTTGTGCCAATATCTATGTATAAATCATCATAGCTTAAAGCTTTTTCCCTTTCTGTAGGCTTTTGCATATGAACAGCCTTAGCTCCTATGACTCCTGGAATTCTAGCGTCACCGATTAAAACAATCTTAGATACTAGTATTCTACTATCAATCCCGCCAACTGATATGAATCTTATCAATCCACTATCCTCTATCCCTTTGACCATAAATCCAACTTCATCCATATGGGCAGTAATAACAACATTGTAAGAGGAGTTAGGTGTTTTTTTCTCTGCTATAATATTTCCGATTCTATCTACTTTAACTTTATCGACAGTATCCTTCAGCTCTTCCAGTATAACATTACGAATCTCCCTCTCACACCCTGAAACACCAAAAGCACTCGTTAGTTTTTTTAATAGCATGATAACAATTCCTCCAAATCCACTTGATTTAAGGCTACTATAAAATGGGCTAACAGTTTACCAGTTTTTTCAATATCAGAAATACTTATTGTTTCAACAGAAGTATGCATGTATCTTAATGGAATAGATAAAAGTCCAGTTGCTACACCTTCTTTTGAAACCTGCATAGGCCAAGCATCTGTTCCAGTTCGTCCTGGAGCTACTTCTATCTGATAATCAACGTAATGCTTCCCTGCTACTTCCTTCAACTTTTTAAATACTTCAGGATGTATATTTGCTCCTAATGTTATGGCAGGTCCCTTGGTCATTTCTATTGTATCAAATTTATTTAATTCTGGTGTTCTTCCAAAACCTACATCTATAGCAATTCCAATTTCGGGGTTGATTCCATAGGTTGAAGTGATTGCACCTCTAGTACCTACTTCTTCTTGTACAGTACCAACACAGTAAACATCCATATCATGTTTCATTTCCGCTAGTTCCTTTACACATATATACATTGCTGCAACTCCAGCTCGATCATCGAAGGCTTTTCCTGACATCCAATCATTCAATAAAAATGTTACATTTCTTTTTATCGTAATGACATCACCAATTTTGATTAAAGACTCTACTTTTTCTTTATTTAAACCTACATCAACCACTAATTCTTCTATCTTTAATGCCTTACTTCTTTCTTGCTCCGTCGTTAGATGGGGAGGCTTCACTCCAATAATTCCAAAAACTTTTTCTGTCCCGTGAACAATAACTTCTTGGCATAGCAATGTCCTTTGATCTATTCCTCCGATATTTGTAAATTGAATGTATCCATTTTCATCAATTTCTTTCACCATAAGGCCTATTTCATCCATATGAGCCGCTAGCATGATTTTTCGCCCATCATTTTGTGTTCCTTTTTTAACACAAATGACATTGCCTAATGGATCAGTGTAAATGTTATCAGTATACTGTGCAAAAGATGTATATACTAATTCAGCAATCTCTTTTTCATGACCAGAAACACCAGTTGCTTCGGATAATTTTTGTAACAATTCTTTTATTTCCATAAGCAGCTTCCTTTCTTTGTTTAAAACATTTTTGTATAGAAAAAAGTTTTAATTGGTGCTAATTTATATCTATGCGGTAATATGATTTGTTCAGTACTTCCAACAAATAATATACCATTATTATTTAACGATTTATAAAATTTATGATACATTTCCGCTTTTGTTTCCTCTGTAAAATATATCATTACATTTCTACAGATAATCAAATCACAATCATCTGGATATTTATCCTCCAAAAGGTTATGCTGTTTAAAAGATATTCTTTTCTTTATTTCATCAGAGATCTTGTAGCTTTCACTAATTTTTTCGAAATATTTATTTATAAACTCTATCGGGAGATTATCTAGACTCTTTTTTGAATAAATACCCATATTGGCTTTAGCTAATGCGCCTTTATCGATATCTGTAGCTATAATATTAATTTCATGGATTGGAAGGAACTTTGTTAACAACATAACCAAAGAATATGGTTCTTCACCTGTTGAGCATGCGGCACTCCATATTTTAAGCCTTTTTTTGTTTTTTAGTAGTTCAGGAAACACTTCTTTTTCTAATGTATTCCACTGTTGTGGATTTCGATAAAACTCAGATACATTTATTGTCAGGTAGTTAACAAATTCTTCTAATAACTTTGGGTTTTTTGTAAGCGCTTCAAAATATTTTTCATATGTATCATAGCTATTGCGAGTTATTAAAGATTCAATTCTTCTTTTCATTTGTCTTTCTTTATAGCTAGATAAATTAATTCCTATCATTTTATATATTTTTTCTTTAAAAACATTATAGCCTTCCATTTTCTGTCCCCCCTACTTATAACATTTTATTAATTACGGCTAAACTTTTTTATAGATAGAAATAGTATTTTATAATTTCCTACTGTATTGTAAAAAATAAAGAGTCTATGACTCTTTATTTTCATTGATACTTTCAGGTGTATTAACAACATCTCCAATTTTTACTGATTCATCATCGCTAATATATTCCTGTATCGTATCTTCTTCCTTCTTTTCTGTTGCTAGTATACTTAGACTAATTCGTTTTCCCTCTTTATTTATATCTAGAATTTTCACTTTTACTTTTTCATGGACATTTAAAACATCAGAAGGCTTTGCAATATGCTTGTCACTAATTTGCGAGATATGAACTAATCCATCTAAACCTGGTTCTAGTTCAATAAAAGCACCAAAATCTAGTAATTTTACAACTTTACCTTCTACAATATCTCCTGCTTTATAATTCTCTTCAACGGAATTCCAAGGTTGTGGTTGTGTGTTTTTTAGACTTAAGGATATTTTCTCAGCAGTTTTATCAAAATCTAAAACCTCAACTTCTACAATATCTCCACTTTTTAATATTTCTGATGGATGTTTGACTCTTCCCCATGACATCTCAGAAATATGTACTAAACCATCAATTCCTCCGATATCAATAAAAGCACCAAAATCCGTGATTTGTCTTACTTCTCCTTTTATACGTTGACCCTTTTCTAATTGGTTGAAGACTTCATGTTTCTTTTCTTTCTTCTCTTCAACTACAACTATTTTTCTTGATAATACTACTTTGTTTTTTTTTCGATCAAATTCTATAATTTTTGTATTAAAGCTTTTACCAACAAAGCTTTTTAAATCCTCTACATATTTATCAGACAATTGACTAGCCGGAATAAAACATCTTATTCCTCTCGATATTGAAACAACACCACCTCGAACAGCTTCAATAACTTTAGTTTCTACCAAGGACTGAGACTCTTTATTTTTTTCCAAGTCTAGCCAACCCTTTTCAATATCTACTTTCTTTTTAGATAATAAAACATTGCCTTCACCATCATCTACCTTAATAACATATACTTTTATTTCATCTCCTATTTTTACAATATCATGTGGGTTAATTGAATTATCATTGGAGATTTCGTTTCTAGGTATGATCCCATCGGCTTTGTAGCCAACGTTTACAACAATTTCATCTCCTGTAACGTTTATTACTTTACCTGTTACTATATCCCCTCTATGTAATCTTATCATAGACTTTTCTATTTCTTCCATCAAATTTTCCATTTCATTATTCATTTTGTAGCCTCCTTAGTTAAATTATATATTACTTAGTTTATGAATAATTTCATTAATAATCCATTTTGGGGTAGATGCTCCAGCAGTTACACCAACTATTTTGTATTGTTTTATATCTTTTAGCGGTAAATCTTCTACAGTTTCTACATGGTAGGTAGCATCAGGTTTTATTTCTTCACAGATAGACACTAGCTTTTGAGTATTGGAACTATGATATCCGCCAATTACAATCATTGCCTCTACCTTCTCTGCTAAGTTTTTTGCTGCCAGTTGTCTTTCTTTAGTGGCTGAACAAATCGTATTAAATTTTACAATTTCATTTGCATAATTTTCTAGTTGTTCAATAATTTTTTCATATTGATCAACTGACATTGTTGTCTGCGCTACTACACATAGCTTATCAAACTTAGGTATTTGTTTTAAATTCTCTTCATCTTTTATAATGATCGCTTCATTATTACACCATCCATTAATCCCTATAACCTCTGGATGTTTTGGATTACCAATGATAGCTATAGTATATCCTTTATCATGATATTTCTTAGCAATATTTTGTATTCTTCTTACAAATGGGCAGGTTGCATCAATAATGTTTAATCCTTTGTCTTTAGCAATTTCATATATTTCTTCTGATACGCCATGGGATCTCACAATGACTGATCCAGTAGATATATCATTAATATCTTCAAATACTTTTACCCCTTTCTCTTCTAAGTCTTTTACTACCTGATTATTATGTATAAGGGGGCCTAGTGAAGAAATGTTATCTTTCACTTGCTTTTTTTCTAATTCTTCAAAGGTAGTGTTGATGGCTTTTTCTACTCCAAAGCAAAATCCTGAGTAGTCAGCTAGTATTACTTTCATTATTAGCCTCCTGTTAAACAACATGTTATGTTAAGTATTTTATCATAAAAAGTAGTCCAAAATTAATTTCTATAAAATATTAAAAATTCCTTCTTTATTATTTAATAGTTTTTGAAAAGGTTATCATTCTTAGTTGTTTAATAAAGTATTACTATCCTTTTTTATTTTTTTCATAATCAAATTTATTATCCTTTCTACTACTTCATCTATGTTTAAACCTGTAGTGTCTATAATGATAGCATCTTCTGCTTTAACTAATGGAGCGTACTCTCGCTCAGTATCAATTCTATCCCTTTCCACTATCGACTTTTCAATATCCTTTAAGTCTATATTTTCACCCTGCTTTAACAGCTCAGAATATCGTCTGTATGCTCTTTCTTCAATCGAAGCTGTTAAAAATATTTTTATATCTGCATCTGGCAAAACAAAAGTACCAATATCTCTACCATCCATAACTACACTATTACCCAATGCAATTTTTTTTTGAAGTTTAACTAATATTTTTCTCACTCCGGGAATCTGAGCTATGTAGGAAACATGATCATTTACCCCTTGACTTCTTATCTCATCCTTTACATATTTTGCATCAACATATAACTCGCCTTTATTAATATTTATATCCGTATTAGCTGCCAGTTGAATTATTTCTTCATGATTATACATACTTATATTATTCATAATAGCTTTATAAGTTAAAGCTCTATACATAGCACCAGTATCAATATATGTTATATCAAGACTTTCAGCTATTTTTTTAGCGATTGTACTCTTACCTGCTCCTGCTGGTCCATCAATAGCTATTTGTATATTATTCAATAATATTCCTCCCATTAAAGTGTTTAAACCACCAGTAGGGTGGTTATTTTTGCTTAACCTCTCTGTTGTGGCATACACTATTAAAATTATACATTAATTTTTTCAATTACTCAAGTATAGATATACGCTTATAGAGTTTAATACACTAATGGCTACATTTGCAGTCTTCAGCAATAGATGAAAGCATATGAAATTAAAGTATAGAGGCTATTAAAATCGAATTAAGCATAGAAATTCTATATTCTGGTTCACAATAACTTGCCTTGCTAAGTCTTCTCCTTTTAGTTTTAGAGATTTATCTACCACTTCTAGTTTTATCTTATCTTTATACATGGTACCATTAATTTGAACTACATCTCCTTTTTTTACAGGAACTAGCAGCACTTCGTCTTTTCTAAATGTTTGAAAAATTTCACCATTAATTAACACCTCCAGGTCAGGATAATTCTTATCTGCTATCAACTGTAGCTTTATAAAACTTTCTTGATCTAATGGCAGATATAAGCTATATTGGCTTCTGTCACTAAAATAGGAGGTATGATAGTATCTAAAGTAATTTGTATAATAGTTAAAAACAAGAATTCCTAAAATAAAATGTATTGAAATAAAGAAAAAGATTTTTTCTATTTTATCTATCTTCAAACTTTTCATTGTCTTCACCATGATTTCTTATTTTAAATGACATTGATCATTATATTTCAATAATACAGGTCCATAATTTTCAAAACTAATAATATTTAGACTACAATTTTGTTGTTTTAATCGATAATAACTACATAATTCCATTCCCAAAATATGTAATAGTAATAATTTAATGATTGTACTGTGACTAATCACTAATATGTTAGAATAGAAGGAATTAATAACTAGTCTTTCAAAAAATTTTACTATTCTTTCTTGAGCTGCTAATAGTTTTTCGCCCTCTGGTATACAGACGTTATGTGGTTCGTTTCTCCATTTCTTTAATTCATTAGGATACAATCTTTCTATTTCTTGACTCGTTAGCCCCTCCCATCGTCCATAATTGATTTCATTTAAATCTTCATTACAAAAATATGGTACATTGACTCTATTACTGATAATTGACGCTGTTGATTTAGCCCTAGATAAGCAACTTGAGTAAATAACTTCGATATTCTCATTTATTAGTCTTTCTGCCAATAAATCTGCCTGCTGTAATCCTAGCTCAGTCAATTCAGAATCCTTTATACCCTGTGTTCTTCCTTGTAGATTCCAATTGGTTTCTCCATGTCTAGCTATATATAATTTTTTCATTTTATCTTGCCTCTATTTGTAAGTATAGTTTTTTTTATTTATGCTCAAATACTAAGGAAATTATTACAACTATTCATATAACAAAAAAATAGAGTACCTTTTTATTATTAGGTACCCTAATCTTTTTTTATGATCAATAAAAAAGTAGATGACTCAAATCTTTGATTTGATATCAGTCACTTTCACAGAGTAAAATTAAAACTTTATAGGATTATATATAAGTTATCATTTTCGTTATTTGTTCCATCTAAGGTAGATCTTTAACTTTTTCAAAAGAAGACTTTTTACTTTTCTGTATCATAAACATGATGTTTATCCCATAAAGTCTCTAATTTATTAAAGTATGCTGTTATTTCTTCTTTTTCTCGCATCCCAACTGCTATTGTGAGTGCATTAATTAAGCTTAAGGGGGCTACTAGGGAATCGACGAAGGATGCCATATTATTTTTAGCTGTTAAACAGTAATTAGATATTCCATATATTGGTGACATAAAGCTATCAGTAATTGAAACAATCGTTGCATTTTGTTCTTTAGCATATTTTAGTGCTTCTACAGTTCGATTAGAGTATCTTGGAAAGCTTATACCAATAACTAAATCTTTATCAGATACCCTAAGCATTTGTTCAAAAATATCGCTAATGCCGTATCCTACAATTTTCACATTATCTAGAATCATATTTAAATAAAATCCTAAGTATTGGGCTAATGCTGTTGAACTTCTAAGTCCAATGATATAGATCTTGTCCGCAGCTAATATCTTATCCACAACTGTTTGAAAGACTTCAAAATCCATACTTTCTTGTGTAGAACGAATATTTTCTATATCAGATTTGAACATTTTCTTTAAAATCATCTCTTCGCCAGAGTAATCTCTAGCCATTTCTACCCGTTGAACAGTCGTAAGCTTTACTTTGATAATGTCCTGTAAACCTTTCTGTAGTTGAGGGTATCCATCAAAACCTAAAGCGTTTGCAAATCTTACAACTGTGGATTCACTAACTCCAACGATCTTAGATAATTTTGAAGCAGTCATAAATGCAGCTTTATCATAATTATCAACAATATATTGTGCAATCAGTTTTTGTCCTTTACTTAATCTAGTAAAGTTTTTTTGGATCTCTTGTATTAAATCTTTTTTTTCCTCTTTCATAGGTCCTCATCCCACTTTTATAATATTTTTGTATTAAATACTTAATATTCTAAACAATGACCTTCAAGGATGTGTGTTCTTCAACTAAATGATATCCTTCCATCAAAGCTTGTTTGTTTAACTCCTCTGTTCCTTTAGGAACTCTATTAAGAACTGCTTTCTCTAGTGCTTCCTTTGTAACAATGTTTGTTAACTGTTGAATTGAACCAATTGCTACAATATTAGCAACCATAGATTTACCGACTTTTTCTGCAGCCGTTGATAATATTGGTATCTGTAGAATTTTATGAGTTGTATTATTATGTTTTACTATTGAATCAATAATCAGAATACCATCATCTTTTAATGTCTTTATATATTTGTCATATGCCACTTGAGTTAAAGCTAATAATACGTCTGCCTTTTCTACCTTGGGATAATCAATGACATCACTACTAATAATTACTTCAGCCTTGCTAGCACCACCTCTTGCTTCAGGCCCATAGGATTGAGATTGCACAGCATTTTTTCCATCTATTATTGCCGCTTCTGCTAAAATAATACCACCTAGAATTAAGCCTTGACCCCCAGAGCCACTGAGTCTTATTTCCTGTTGACTCTTCATAACATCTCTCCTTTAATCTACTTAATTTTTTTAGACTATTTGCTTTCACGAACCATCTCTATGATTTTCATGTATTCTTCAGTGTATTCTGGTTCAGTAGTTTTCTTAAATTCTCCTATTAAAAATTTCCCATCTAACTTTTCTTTTGGTAATTTTTCAGCTACCTTTGCATCAACTGCAAAATCTTTCAAGTACTTCATCATATCTACAGCAGAACCTTTTTTGTTTTTTCGTCCGTAATAAGTTGGACAGGTACTAATTGCATCAACCAGAGAAAATCCTTTATTTTCTATAGCACTTTCAATTAATTTTATTAATTGAGTTGTATGATAAGCTGTTCCCCTAGCAACATAAGTAGCGCCCGCACCAGCAGCTAGTTTACATACATCAAAAGCTTTTTCAATATTTCCAAAGGGTGCTGTTGTTCCAAATTCAGCAGTTGGCGTTGTTGGTGAGTATTGTCCGCCAGTCATTCCATAAATGTTATTATTAAATACAATTGTCGTAATGTCTATATTTCTTCTAGCTGAATGGATCAAATGATTTCCACCAATCGCAGTGCAATCACCATCTCCAGTTATAACGATAACTTTAAGCTCTGGATTTGCTAGCTTTACACCTGTAGCAAAAGCTAGTGCTCTTCCATGGGTTGTATGTAAGGTATTAAAATCCATATACCCTGGAGCCCTCGACGAACATCCAATTCCCGATATAACACATACCTTTTTCTTATCTAGATTACAGTTATCAATAGCTTGTGCAACAGCCTTCATTAAAATTCCATGTCCGCAGCCTGGACACCAGATATGAGGTAATCTTTCCATTCTAAAATTATTTTTTAATAACTCGCTACCTGTATGCATCTTATAGCACCTCCCTAATTTTAGTTAGGATTTCTTCAGGAGTAATTGCCTCTCCATTAACTTTGCCTAAATGACTTACTTCAGCTTGCCCTGCAACGATTCTTTCTACTTCCAATACATATTGTCCTAAATTTAATTCAGGCACTAGTATTTTTTTTGTATTTGAAATTAACTCTTTTACTCTTTTTTCTGGAGAAGGCCATATTGTTAAAGCTTTAAACAATCCTACCTTTAAACCTAATTCTCTAGCCTTTTTTACTGCACTTCTAGCAGAACGAGCTGTACCACCATAGGCTAATACAATTAAATCGGCATCTTCTACTTGCTCCTCTTCATACATTATAATGTCGTTAACGTTTACATCTATTTTTTTCATTATTCTTCTTAAAAGGTTGTCAGATACTTCAGCATCATTTGTAGGAAATCCGAATTCATCATGCATCAATCCTGTTACATGAAAGCTAAATCCTTCTCCAAAGGCAGCCATTGGTGGTACTAATCCACCCTCTACTGGCCTATATGCCATATAATTTGTATCTCCCACCTCTGGCTTTAATCGATCTATTACTTCTATCTCATCTTCAGCGGGAATCTCTATTTTTTCTCTCATATGTCCAACAATTTCATCCAACATCAAAAATACTGGTGTTCTATATTTTTCTGCTAAGTTAAAGGCTTTTATGGTTAAATCAAAGGTTTCCCTTACAGAAGTAGGAGATAGTGCTATAACTGGATGGTCACCGTGGGTCCCCCATTTAGCCTGCATAATATCTCCTTGTGAAGGTGCTGTTGGTAATCCAGTACTTGGGCCCGCTCTTTGAACATCTATTATCACACATGGGATTTCTGCTAATGCTGCATAACCAATATTTTCTTGCTTCAATGAAAACCCTGGTCCACTGGTTGCTGTCATAGATTTAAGCCCTGCTAGTGAACCTCCAATTGTTGCAGCCATGCCAGCAATTTCATCTTCCATTTGAATGAATTTGCCACCTATCTGCGGCAACTTTTGTGCACAAATCTCAGCTATTTCTGTGGAAGGAGTTATAGGATAGCCTGCATAAAATTTCATCCCTGCTGCAAGAGCTCCTTCAACACATGCCTCATTCCCCTGCATTAATTTTACTTTTCTATTTTTCATTGTTATCCACCTCCAAATAAATAGCGTAATCTGGACATCTTAATTCACATAAGCCACATTTTATGCACTTTTCTTTATCTGTAATATGAATTTTATCGTCCTTTAGCTCTAAAATTTTCACAGGACAAAATTCAACGCAAATGTTACATCCCTTGCACCATTCTTTAACAGTTTTTAATTCTTTGTTAACTTTTTCATTAGCCACCCTTTACAACTCCCTCCATCTTCATAAACTATTACATTTTCTTCTTCTTAATAACAGAATATCATTCTTTCAACTATTTTGCAATTTATATTTCATAATTCAAAAAATATTTATTTGTTTTGCAATTTTTATTTCACATTTTTCATTTTTCACTGTTTTTTCGCAAAAAAATATAACCTATTTTATTAGGTTATATTTCAAAATTCCAGCTTTTAATTTTTTCGAAGGTTTTAAAATGAGTTAAATCAAAATGTATAGGTGTAATAGAGATATAATTGTCTTTCAAAGCTACAATATCACTTTCTGTATTTTGCTCCATTTCAACTACTGTGCCTGAAGTCCAGTAATAGGAATTTCCTCTGGGATCCTTTCTTTCAATAAATGTATTAGCATATTTTCTGATTCCTAGAGTGGTTACTTTTACTCCCTTTATCTTATCCTTTGGGCAGGTTGGATAGTTTATATTAATAATTGTATCTATAATACTCTGATGATGAAATATTTTCTCCGCCATCCTGCATGCAAAATCCGATGCATCTGTGTATTCTTTTATATGAATATTCCCCATAGATATAGCGATTGAGGGAATATCCATAATAGCTGCCTCTACTGCTGCTGATACAGTGCCAGAATAAATAACGTCTGTTCCAAGATTAGGTCCGTTATTGATACCGGAAACAACAAGATCAGGCTTTCTGTCCTTTAACAACGCTTCAGTTGCTAATTTTACACAATCTGCTGGTGTACCATTAATCGAGTAGGCCTCAATCGTTGTATCAAAAAACTTAACTTTATCCACTCTTAGAGGATGGTGTATAGTGATCGCATGCCCTGTTGCACTTCTTTCTGTATTAGGAGCCGCTACAATTACTTCACCAATATTTTGTAACCCTTTAGCTAAATAGTATATCCCTTCTGCAAATATGCCATCGTCATTTGTAACTAAAATCCTCATATTTTTCCTCCTTTATAAGGATACGCCTCTAAATTTTAATTATAAAGCCTTATATGTTTAATATTTATTAATAATTTAATCATATATAGTCCATCAATTACAAATAATATAAGAACTAACTTTGTTTAATTAAATATATCTTTCTTATTGAGGTGATACTTTGATTCAAATTGATGATGCAGGTAGCGGAAGCCTACTTGGTGGAACAATTATTGGTGTTCTAAGAACAGAAACTGGTGAATTTACATATGAAATTATTCCTTTGAAATTCTATAGAAACCAAAATTTCGAAAATAAAGCTTATATACAATATGTGATACCTATCGTAAAGAAAATGTTAAAAAAGCTAAGAGTCAATAAAAATGAAGGCATTGAAATTTGTCGTGGTTATATGTTTGATGCATTAGCCCTATGGCTTGAAGATCATGGATATCATTTTATAAAAACAGAAATCAAGGATCCTCTTCAGACAAAAATAGAAAAAACGTTTGAAGAATATACTATTGATTTAGGATTGCCAAAAAGCTTCATCACTTATACAAAATATCCTTTTCATTTTCACCGAATTTTAAAATGGGTTTATGCTGACCATCCAAAACGACATTTATTATGTAAAACAGGTTGGAAAAGCTGGAAAAAGTATGGTAATTTAGAGGTGCAACATAATAGAGAATTAATTAGAAAAAACGATCTGATGTGCTTAAAGTGCTATAAAAATATTCCTCAAGATACCGAAGGCATTGCTATCACATATACTAGCAATAAACTTACTAAAGTATTTGTTCATAATTCTTGTATATAGATAGCCCCTAGTATTCTAGGAGCTATCTGTTTTGTGATTTTTTTACACTGGATGTGTTTTTTCTTCTTCATTATATAAGGTAGACTCTATCTTATATTTTTCTGCCCATCTTTGTTTAAAGAAGTTCATTGCAACTTGAGGGAAAAGAGCATAGGATAATACATCCTCCTCCTGCTCCATATACTCCTTCATCTCGTTTTTTAAAGATTCTAATTGAGGTGGTATATGATTAGCAGGTCTATCGGTAATTAACTCTTTATTACCTATAATTGCCTTTTGTATTTCTTCTTTTATTGGTATTGTAGGTTGCCCATATAAACCACCCACATAATCTTTTATTTCTTTAGGCACCATTTTATAGCGTTCTCCCATAATTACATTAAATACTGCCTGTGTTCCAACCATTTGACTCATTGGTGTTACTAGTGGCGGAAAACCTAAATCTTCCCTAACCCTTGGCACTTCAGCTAATACCTCTTCGAATTTATCTAATTTATTTTGCTGCTTCAATTGAGAGATTAAATTTGATAGCATGCCCCCAGGAACTTGATATATAAGCGTATTTGCATCTACACCCAATACCTTGGGATCAATAAGCCCTTCTTTTAAATATTTATCACGTAAAGGTCTAAAATAATCCGCTATTTCACTTAACAACTCTAAATTCATGCCAGTATCGTATGGTGTATCTTTTAAAGCAGCTACTATAGGCTCTGTCGGTGGTTGAGAAGTTCCCAATGCTAAGGGGGAGATGGCGGTATCAATAATATCTACTCCAGCTTCAATTGCTTTCAAATAGGTCATAGAGGCGATTCCACTACTATAATGAGTGTGCAAATCTATAGGGATTTTTACTGCCTGCTTAAGCTGTTTTACTAAGTCATAGGCAATATATGGAGTAAGAATACCAGACATGTCCTTGATGCAGATTGAGTTTGCTCCTAAGTTTTCCATTTCTTTAGCTTTGTCTACATAGTATTGCAAATTATGGACTGGACTAATTGTGTATGAAATAGCACATTGTGCGTGTCCACCTTCTTTATTTGTGACCTTTAAAGTAGTTTCTAAATTTCTCAAATCATTTAAAGCATCAAATATTCTAATAATATCTATACCATTATAAACTGATTTCTTAACGAATTCACTGACTACATCATCTGCATAGTGCTTATATCCTAATAAATTTTGACCCCTCAATAACATTTGTAGTTTTGTGTTTTTAACAACCTTTCGTATGCTTCGCAGCCTCTCCCAAGGATCTTCATTTAAAAATCTTAGGCAGGAATCAAAGGTTGCTCCTCCCCACATTTCTAGTGAATGATAACCTACCTGATCCATTTTTTCTGCAATAGGCAACATATCTTCAGTTTTCATTCTAGTAGCAAGTAGAGATTGATGAGCATCTCTAAATACAGTTTCAGTAATTTTTAATTTTGTATTCATTTGCACTTACCTCCTTATTAAAGTATGAGTAATAATAAAAAAAATTATTTTTTCTCTATAATTAAAATTATAGGGGGATTATTTTTATGGTTCATATAACTACATTTTAATACTGTAAATTTAGAATCCTCTAGCTGATTAACATAAGTAAGCAAGGCATTCTTTTCTTCCATTCCACCTAAGTGACCATAATAAATAATAAAAGAGATGATCCCCCCTTTTTTTAACAATGATAATGCTATAGAAAGAGCTTTTATAGTAGTGTTAGGATTCGTAACTATTTCCTTAGCCCCACCTGGCAGATAACCCAAGTTAAACATGACAGCATCTATCGGCTGTGTTATATATTTTTCCATATTTTCGTGCCCATCGAGAATCAGTTTAATGTTGGTTGAATCAATTGTTATGTCTCTTTCCTTAAACCGCTGTCTAGTCTTTTCTAATGATTCTTGTTGTATATCAAAAGCATATACAATACCTGAAGAACTCACCTGTTCCCAGAGAAATAAGGTATCATGACCATTGCCCATTGTAGCATCAACTACAGTCCCACCTTGATGAATTCGCTCTCTTAATAAAGAGTGCAAAAAATCAGTTGTCCTATGGATTGACTTTGAGTTCATTTCACACCTCAGTTTTTATTATTTTTACACCCTTTTTTAAAGAATAGCGGTATATTGCAATAATATGTAGAGTTAGAATCATAATCCTTTATTGCGTCCATGATAGCTGTTGAAATTGAAGCCTCTCGAAGTAAAACAAATCCCTCTTTTCTTAGGAATCCATTAAGCTGTATATTATCCTGAACCAAAGTCCATAGGTAACCGTTCTTTTCAAGATAATTCAATGTAGCTCTTAATAATCCATCACCTAAGCCCTGTCCCCTTTCATTTTCATTTACATAAATATTAATTATTTCCGCTATGTGTTGCCCAATATCAATTTGTGTAAATCCTAAAAATTGATTATTATCAAAAGCAACTATAAATTCTTGGTTGCTATCTTCTTCATAAAAAACATTATCCTGATAAAAATCTACCAAAGCTTCAATTTCATCTCGAAGTATTTTTCTAACAGTAATCATTTTTTTTACTCCTTTATCATATTTTTATAGCTCTTTCAGGTATTTAATCTCGTTTTCAGTTAAGTATCTCCACTTACCAATAGGAACCTCCCCTAGTGATATATTTCCCATAGCTATTCTTTTTAAAGCCATAACAGGATGCCCAACAGCATCACACATTTTTCTTACTTGTCTATTTCTGCCTTCTCTAATGATTATTTCTACAATACTATGTTTTCTATCTTTTTTAAGGAGCTCTATTTTCGCAGGCAAGGTAACATAATCTTCTATTGGTATACCATTTCTAATCATTTGCATTTCTTTGTCTGTCATTATGCCTTCTACCTTAGCAATGTAGGTCTTTGTAACTTTAAATTTAGGGTGTGTCAATTTAAAGGTTAATTCTCCATCATTTGTTAGCAGCAACAAGCCCGATGTGTTATAATCTAATCTCCCTACAGGAAAAATCCTATAGGGTAAATCTACTAAATCTATTACCTTCTTTCGGTTAAATTGATCTGATGCAGTGGTTATATACCCTGTAGGCTTATTTAATAGAATATATACCTTTTTCTCAGTTAATTCAACAGGTTTATCATTTATGGTGATTCTGTCATTATCTGGATCTACCGTATATCCCATCTCTGTAATCACTTTTCCATTTACTTTAATGATACCCTTCTCTATTAATTCTTCACTTTTTCTTCTTGAAGCGATTCCACAGGAGGCTAAGTATTTTTGCAGGCGCATTCCTTTCACTTCCTTTAATCTACTTTACACCTTAAAAGTCTACTGTTGTTTGTATGTATATAAGTAGAAAATTCCCTCTTATTCAATTTTTATTCTTTTAATTACTTGAGAAACACTAAGAAATAATAGCCATTTATTAATAAAACTAATCGTAGTCTTATTAGACCACAATTAGCTTTATTATTTAAAAATTCATCAGTTACTATGGATATACACGGTTTAATGTACGGGCAAAAGGAATTGTTTGTCTAATATGATCTATACCACATATCCACGCAACTGTTCTTTCTAGTCCTAATCCAAATCCTGAATGGGGTACTGATCCGTATCTTCTTAAATCTAAATACCATTCATAAATTTCCATAGGTAAATTTTCTTCTTTGATTTTATGTAAAATCAAATCCAAGTCATGAATTCTCTGGGAACCACCAATAATCTCGCCATAGCCTTCTGGGGCAATTAAATCAGCTCCCAAAATAACATCTGGATTCGTAGGATCAGGCTGCATATAGAAAGCCTTCATTGCTGTTGGAAAATGTGTGATAAATACTGGTTTATCAAACTGTTCTGCAATATAGGTTTCATGCGGAGCACCAAAATCATCACCCCATTCAAACTCATAATCTGCTTCCTTTAGCATTTTTACTGCGTCTGTATAGGAGATTCTAGGGAATGGTGCTTTAATACTTTCTAGCTTTGATGTATCTCTTCCTAGTATTTTTAATTCATATTGTTTATTTTGAAGTACCTTTTGTGCAATGTATTCTAACATTTCCTCTTGTATTTTCAAGTTGCCTTCAAAATCTACGAAGGCCATTTCTGGTTCTACCATCCAAAACTCATTAAGATGTTTTCTAGTTTTTGACTTTTCAGCTCTAAAGGTAGGTCCAAAGCTATATACCTTACCAAAGGCCATTGCTGCAGCTTCTGCATATAATTGTCCTGTTTGTGACAAATATGCATTTTCCCCAAAATAATCTATTTCAAACAATTCTGTTGTTCCTTCACAGGAGGACGGGGTAATGATAGGAGGTTCTACTAATACGAAGCCTCTTTCATGGAAAAACAATCTAATGGCTAGATTAATTTCATCTCTGATTCTTAATATAGCATTTTGTTTAGGTGTTCTCATCCAAAGATGTCTATTTTCCATTAAGAAATCTGTGCCATGCTCCTTAAGAGAAATTGGATAACCTTCCTCAGCAATATGTACTGGTTGAACATCCTTAACTAATAATTCAAAGCCACTTGGCGCTCTATCGTCTTTTTGTACTATGCCGATTACTTCCATGGAAGATTCCTGTGTCAAGTCTTTGCATGCCTTAAAAACTTCTTCTTGCACTTCATTTTTAACAACAACCCCTTGAATAAACCCAGAACCATCCCTTATTTGTAGGAAATGTATTTTACCACTAGAACGTTTATTATATAACCAGCCTCTTAGAAGAACTTCTTGTCCATCATGTTTATTTATCTCTTCTATAGTTGTGAATACAGCCATTGGGCTACACCTCCAAATTTACTTGTATAATTCAATTTAATTTAAACCTTTAAATCAACTTCAATTCCAATTAACTCTTTGTTTACTTCTAAGAGTGGATGAATATATTCTTCTAGAAACTCTGTAACCTGTTGTGGTGCTCTCCCAATGAAGTTTAACGGATTCATGATCTGGGATAATATATTCTCTGAAAGATTAAAGGTACGATCTTGAAGGATTCGATGTAATAAATCATTTTCTTTTCCTTCAATTTTCACTACCTTGGCAGCTTCCATAGAATGTATTCTTATTTTCTCATGTAACTCTTGCCGATCTCCACCATTTTTTACAGCTTCCATAATAATATTCTCTGTTGCCATAAAAGGCAATTCTTTTTCAATATGTTGATTGATCATATTTTCATATACTACTAATCCATTACTAACATTTATGGAAATCTCTAAAATCGCATCAGTAGCCATAAATATTTCAGGTATGACAATGCGCCTATTTGCTGAATCATCTAAGGTTCTTTCAAACCATTGAGTAGATACCGTCATTGCAGTATTCTGCACCCCAGCTATTATATACCTTGCTAACGAAGCAATTCGTTCACTTCTCATGGGATTTCGCTTATATGCCATTGCCGAGGATCCTATTTGATTCTTTTCAAATGGTTCTTCTATTTCCTTAAGATTTTGTAATAGTCTAATATCATTTGTCATTTTATGTAGACTTTGTGCTATACCACTTAATATGGATAATACCTCATAATCTAATTTCCTAGTGTAGGTTTGTCCCGTAACTGGAAAAGTTTTTTCAAAGCTCATTTTTTCAGCTACTTTTTTATCAAGCATTTTCACTTTATCATCATCATCATCAAAGAGGTTCATAAAGCTTGCTTGCGTACCTGTTGTGCCTTTTACACCTCTAAGCTTCATTTTATTCAATTGCGTTTCTACATTTTCTAAATCCATTAATAAATCATGTAACCATAGTGTAGCCCTTTTCCCAACAGTTGTCAATTGTGCTGGCTGAAAATGTGTAAACCCTAATGTAGGTAAGTTTTTATATTCATTACAAAATTTCGATAGTACAAAAATGAGATTAACTAATTTCTTTTTTATTAATTGTAATGCATCCCTCATAATGATAATATCTGTATTATCACCTACAAATGCACTTGTTGCTCCTAAGTGTATAATAGGTTTTGCTTTAGGACATTGTTCTCCATAAGCAAAGACATGAGACATCACATCATGCCTTGTTTCCTGCTCTCTCTTTTTTGCTACTTCATAATTGATTGTATCTCTATATTTCTTTAATTCTTCTATTTGTTCATCAGAGATAGGCAAGCCTAATTCTTGTTCAGCTTCTGCTAGTACAATCCATAATTTTCTCCAGGTAATAAATTTATTGTCGGAGGAAAATAAATAGTTCATGTCTTTACTTGTATATCTTTCAATTAAAGGGTTCTGATATGTTGATGAACTCAAATTCATATTGCTCCTTTCTTCAAATCATTAATTCAATACGGTATGCTTCAACAAATAAGATATGAGAAGTCCCCATATCTTATTTGTTCAAATAGTCATCAATTCGATTAAGTCCTTCTTCAATATTTTCTAATGAAGTAGCATAGGATAATCTCATGAAATCATCAGCTCCAAATGCTAGGCCTGGTACAATTGCTACCTTAGCATTTTCTAACAGTATTTCTGCAAAATCAATTGAATTTTTAATAGTATGACCTTTTATCTCTTTCCCAATCCATTTCGAGATATTCATCATTACATAAAAAGCACCTTTTGGCGTAATACAAGATAAATCCTTTATTGCATTTATTCTATTTACCATGTATTTTCTTCTCTCGTCAAAAGCTTTTCTCATTTCTTCTACTGAAGATTGATCTCCTTTTAACCCCTCAATGCTTGCATATTGTGCTACTGTGTTAGGGTTAGAGGTAGCATGACTTTGAATATTTCCCATCACTTTAGCGATTTCTTTTGTTGATGCTGTATAGCCTATTCTCCAGCCAGTCATAGCATATCCTTTAGACATTCCATTAATTACTATAGTTCTTTCTTTTATCTCATTGTTTAGACTGGCAATACTAATATGAATCTGACCATCATAAACCAATTTTTCGTATATTTCGTCAGAGACAACGATAAGATTATTTCTAACAGCTACTTCAGCAATTTCTTCTAACTCCTCTTTAGAATAAAGAGATCCAGTTGGATTGGATGGGCTATTTAAAATAATAGCTTTTGTTTTTGACGTTATTACTGATAACAAGTCTTCTTTCTTTAATTTAAATTGATTTTCTTCACTACATTCTATGTATACAGGAATCCCATCCGCCATTTTTACTAGTTCTGGATAGCTTACCCAATAGGGAACAGGAATAATAACTTCATCTCCAGGATTGCATATTGCTTGAAAAATGTTATACAATGAATGTTTTGCACCATTAGATACAATGATATTTTCAGGATGATAGGACAAATTATTTTCTTTTTCAAGTTTTTGGCAAATAACCTTCTTTAATTCTGGTAATCCTGCAGCGGCAGTATAACCTATTGATCCTTTTTCTATGACCGCTATAGCAGCTTTCTTGATATTTTCTGGAGTTTGAAAATCTGGTTCTCCAACACCAAAACTAATAACATCTATACCTTCTGCTTTCATCTGCTTTGTCTTAGCATCAATGGATAATGTCGGTGATGCTGAAATGTTAAGATTTTTTTTAGAAAGTGTAATATTCATTGATTCCCCTCCATAATATTTATTAATTTTGCCACTAAATTAATTATAGATACGCCCTTAAATTTTAATATACTAAGGGCTACATTTGCAGTCCTTGGTTTTGGACGAAACCGTAGACCGTGTATATTAAAATTTAAGTCTAAAGGCGTATATCTATATACATATTTCTGCATACCTTTAATTTTACCAGATTTTTGTGATTACTGATAGAAAAATGTAGAAAAAAATATATTTAATCAATAGCTCAATCTCGTTTATAGATATCTTTTAAAGTATTCTTTATAATTGTTAATGAATCTAGTAAAACCGATTCATATAACCTTTTAATATTTTTATAGTGTTCTATTCCTTCATCTGTTATACGATAATGTCTAATCGATCTTTTGTCTGGCTCTTTCCACCATCCTTTAATATAATTATTTCCTTCAAGTTCTCTTAATAAAGGATAAATCATTCCGGGACTAGGTTCCCATTTATAATCCATTCTGCTCCTAATTTCATCGATTAATTCATTTCCATAATAACTCTTAAGAGAGAGCAAATGCAGTATGTATAGTTTTACAAGCTGTGTTGTGCTAATCTTCGAAGGAAATTGTCTATTTCTTTCACTCTTTATCATCATAGTCAGCAAATCACCTCTCAAGACCTTTAATAAACCTACTTATGTATTCTTTTAATACCTTTTCACTACCTAAATCCCCATGTCGATCGTCATCAATCGGCGGGCTATGAAAGTCAGAGCCACCAGTAATGATTAAATTATGTTCCTGTGCTATAGATAAAAATCTCTTGCGATCTTCTTCCTTATGTTCAGGATGATAAGCTTCGATACCATCAATTCCTCTTTTTATAATATCAATCAATATTTTCTTGTTTTTAATTAATCCAGGATGAGCTAATACTGCTAATCCTTTTACCCTATGAATTAAATCTATGGCTTCAAAGGGGGTCAGTTTATATCTTGGTACGTAGGCAGGGCATCCTTTGTTTAAATAATTTTCAAATGCTTCCTCTACAGTTTTCACATAGCCTTTCTCCATTAAAACCTTTGCGATATGTGGTCTCCCAACAACACCCTCCTTAGAAATCTGTAATATCTCCTTATATGTGATGGATGCTTTTAAATCTTGCAATTTTTCTACAATTTTTATTGCCCTATTTACACGTTGATTTTGAATTAATTTAAGAACATCCAATAATTCATTTTCATTATAATTAATATCATAACCTAAAATATGCACTTCCTCATTTAATAATTCTGTACTTAGTTCGATCCCAGCTATGATGGAGAATTCACAGTATCTTTTACTATAATTTACTGCTTCATGAATTCCATTTACTGTATCGTGATCTGTTATAGCCATACCACTTAGTCCCTTCTGTAGTCCATAATCAATCAATTGTCTAGGTGTTAATATCCCATCGGAAGCGGTAGTATGGACATGCATGTCTATGTATTTCATCTAACTACTCCTTTTACAATACATCTATCCTCTTATTATATCATTATTGACGATTATTTGTACTCTATGCCCATATATTTTAAAAAGCCTACTTAAAGTAGCAGGCTTTTATCTTATAAATACTATCTTGGTTCTACAATTAGCTTAATCGCCGTTCTCTCTTCACCATCTATTTCGATATCTGTAAATGCAGGTATACATATTAAATCAATTCCACTAGGAGCCACGAATCCTCGTGCAATTGCTACTGCTTTTACTGCTTGATTTAGAGCTCCAGCCCCAATAGCTTGAATTTCAGCAGTGCCGCGTTCTCTTAGAACTCCTGCTAATGCTCCAGCAACAGAATTTGGTTTTGATTTCGCTGATACTTTTAATACTTCCATTTTTAAAAAAGCCCCCTTTGATATAATGTATTTTCCTACAATTAATTAAATTTATCCTATTAGTATTCTACTTATTTTTAAAAATACCTGCATTATTTATAAAATTTTGCGAAAATTTATTTTCTTTTGTCTTTTGTTTCATAGTAAAAGAAAAAACTGCTGGTAGCAGTTTTTACTTAGCATATTCTATTGCTCTTGTTTCTCTTATAATGTGAACTTTAATTTGACCTGGATATTCAAGTTCATTTTCTATGCACTTTGTAATATTTCTTGCCAAGACAACAATTTCTTCATCATTATATTGATCTGGTTTTACCATGATTCTTATTTCTCTTCCTGCTTGGATAGCAAATGATTTTTCAACACCATCGTAGCTATCGGCGATTTCCTCAAGCTTTTCTAAACGTTTAATGTATGATTCTAATGTTTCACGTCTAGCACCTGGTCTTGCTGCTGAAATAGCATCTGCAGCAGTTATTAGAACAGCTTCAATAGTTTCCGGTTCATAATCTCCATGATGTGTTGACATAGCATGGATAACATCTTTTGATTCCTTGTATTTTCTAAGCAGCTCCATACCTATTTCTACATGAGTACCTTCAATCTCATGATCTACAGCTTTACCAATATCGTGAAGCAAACCTGCTCTTTTTGCTAGTTTAACATCTCCACCAAGTTCAGCTGCCATGATTCCTGCTAAATAAGATACTTCTATTGAATGTTTTAGAACATTCTGACCATAGCTTGTTCTATATTTCAACCTACCTAACAGTTTGATAAGTTCAGGGTGAAGTCCATGAACACCAGTATCAAAAGTGGCTTGTTCTCCTTCTTCCTTGATGATATTATCAACTTCTCTTTTAGCTTTTTCAACCATTTCTTCAATTCTTGCTGGATGTATTCTACCATCTACTATTAATTTCTCTAATGCTAGTCTAGCTACTTCACGTCTAATAGCATCAAATCCAGAGAGAATTACTGCCTCAGGTGTATCATCAATTATTAAATCAATACCTGTCAAAGTTTCAAGGGTTCTAATATTTCTACCCTCTCTTCCAATAATTCTTCCCTTCATTTCATCATTAGGTAATTGAACAACTGTCACGGTAGTCTCCGCAACATGATCCGCAGCACATTTCTGAATAGCATAAGTAATGATTTCTTTTGCCTTCTTCTCTGCATCTTCTTTCGCTCTCGTCTCAATTTCTCTAATCATCATTGCAGCTTCATGTTTAATCTCTTTCTCGATATCACTTAGAAGGAGTTGGCGCGCTTCCTCAGAAGTCAAACCTGACAATTCTTCAAGTTTATGAAGTTCTTTCTCATGTAGTAACTGTATTTCCTGTTGTTGATCTTCTAAATCTTTAATTTTTTTATTCAACTTCTCATCTTTGTGTTCTAACACGTCTGATTTTTTATCTAAAGTTTCTTCCTTCTGTATCAGTCTTCTTTCAACCTTTTGTAGTTCATTTCGCCTTTCTCTACTCTCTCGTTCAAATTCATTACGAAGTCTATGAACTTCTTCTTTTGCTTCTAGCAAAATCTCTTTTTTTGATGTTTCAGCATCTTTTTCAGCTTCTTCAATTAATTTTTTTGCCAGTTCTTCAGCAGAATTTATCTTACCCTCCGCAATGTTTTTTCGAATAAAATAGCCGATAAGGCATCCTACTATTGCAGCAACTAACGCTATGAGTATGATTAGACCGTTATTAATACGTGGACACCTCCTTTATTAAGTTTTTCATTCATATTATTATCAATTTCATTATAAAAAACTTTTATCTCTAAAAGTTTAGGTAAAATCATCTAAATACAATGATTTGATATTATTGTATATCTTTTTTTATTATGTGTCAAGTTACATTCTTCCTTCTAATCTTATGTACAGCATACGCTGCGGTGGTTAGGTTTTCTTACACCTTGAATCGGTAGAATTTTAACACGCTGGATTTTGTTAACTTTTGCAACAAACAACAACAGAACTTCTAATATAGAAGTTCTGTTGTTGTTTGTTTTATGACTACGCTTCCTTTTCTACTGCTGCATCATCTTTAATTTTATTTTTCATTTCTGGCAGATTGTAATGTTTTCTGATAATATTTTCTACTTCTAAATAGATATCAGGATTTTCTTGGAAAAATTGTTTTGCATTTTCCCGACCTTGACCTAATCTATGCTCTCCATAACTATACCAAGCACCTGCTTTTTTGACAATTTCTAGATTGGTTGCTACATCTAAAACATCTCCATGTTTTGAAATACCTTCTCCATACATAATATCAAATTCTGCTTGACGGAAAGGTGGCGCTACTTTGTTTTTCACAACCTTTACTCTAGTTCTATTTCCCATTACATCGTTCCCCTGCTTAATAATATCTATTTTTCTAACATCCAGTCGAACCGAAGCGTAAAATTTCAAGGCTCTACCACCAGAAGTAGTTTCCGGATTTCCAAACATGATTCCTACTTTTTCCCTTAATTGATTTATAAAGATAGCTGTTGTTCTTGACTTGTTAATAGCACCTGCTAGCTTTCTCAAAGCTTGGGACATCAGTCTAGCTTGTAACCCTACATGTGAATCTCCCATTTCTCCCTCAATTTCAGCTTTTGGTACCAATGCTGCCACAGAGTCTATAACAACAACATCTACTGCCCCACTCCTTACTAATGCTTCAGCAATTTCTAACGCTTGCTCACCTGTATCCGGTTGTGAAACAATTAAATTGTCAGTATCTACACCTAATTTCTTTGCATAGGCAGGATCCAATGCATGCTCAGCGTCAATAAAAGCAGCTGTTCCACCATTTTTTTGAGCTTCAGCAACAATATGCAGAGAGACCGTTGTTTTACCTGAAGATTCTGGCCCATAAATTTCTATAACTCTTCCTCTGGGAACACCGCCAATTCCTAACGCAATATCTAAATCAATTGAACCAGTAGAAATACATTCAAGATTTAATTTAGCTTCTTCTCCTAGTTTCATGATTGAACCTTTACCGAATTGTTTTTCTATTTGGCTAATAGCCATTTCCAATGCTTTTTTCTTTTCCATAGTAATCCAGAGTTTTCTCTGGTTCACCTGCCTTTCGTTTATTTCGAACAAACGTTCTTGTTTCATTATAACTTATTAAAACTTAATGGTCAAACAAAATTTAGACAAAATTTAGGGCTAACAAAATTTATAGCCTAAAAAAAATTGCCTTTAGTTTATGAAATGCTTTATTCATTTCCAATAATCTAAAGGCTTGTAAAATATTATTTTTTGCATCATCATACTAATGCTTTAATATGTGTTTATTAATTCTAATATAATCTATTCCAGATACAACAGTAAAAATTACTGCTACCCATATCATAATCGTATCAAAGGGAAAATTAATATATTTAAATGGAAAATTATCAATTAAAATCGCTATAATTGCAATGATTTGAGTAATGGTTTTAAACTTTCCCCACCAACTGGCTGCGATGACTACACCCTCTGCAGCAGCTACGGCTCTTAGTATGCTGATAGTAAATTCTCGAGCAATAATGATAACAACCACAAGAGCAGATAACTTCCCCATTTGTACCAAAGAGATTAATGCAGCTGAAACTAAAAGTTTGTCTGCTAATGGGTCCATAAATTTGCCTAATGTTGTAATCTGGTTCTTTTTTCTAGCTACATAACCATCGAGAGCATCAGTAAGTGCTGCGATGATGAAAATAATAGCAGCAATCTCTACTCCATATGAAATTTTGTTCAGTAGAAAAATCATAAAAACTGGAATCAAAAATATTCTTAGCAGTGTTAACTTATTTGCTAAATTCATCTATTCTCTCTCCTATCAAATCATACTCCAGTGCATTATTAATTCTTGCAGGAATAATATCACCAGGCTTTATGGGTAACTTCGATTGAAGGTATACTAAACCATCAATTTCTGGTGCATCTCCTCTTGTTCTACCTAAATACTCGTTATTTCCTTCTAGTTTTTCTTCAATCAGCACATCGACTATTTTCCCAATCTTTTCTCTATTTTTATCTAAAGAGATTTGTTGCTGAAGTTCCATAATTTTTCGTTGTCTCTCTATTTTTACATCTTCGGTAACTTGATCGGTCATTCTTGCAGCTGGAGTATTCTCCTCTTGGGAATAGGTAAACGCCCCTAATCTATCAAACTTTATGCTGCTTACAAAATCTACCAACTCAGAAAAGTGTTCTTCACTTTCTCCAGGAAATCCTACAATTAGTGAGGTTCTAATAACAATATCAGGTATTTGGAATCGAAGTCTTTCAATTAATTCAATTAATTTTTGCTTACTTGTTCTTCTATTCATTTTTTTTAGTACTTCATCACTACAGTGCTGAATGGGTATATCAATATATTTACATATTTTTTTCTGATTTGCAATAGTTTCAATTAATTCATCAGTAATCATTTCAGGATAACAGTATAGCAGCCTGATCCATTGTATCCCCTCAATGTTATTTAACTCTCTCAATAACTTCGGTAACATATATTGATCATATAAGTCTATTCCATATCTAGTCGTATCCTGTGCAATTAATATGATTTCTTTAACACCCTTATCAGCTAATATCTGTGCTTCTTTAATGATACCTTCTATTTTTCTACTTCTGTATTTACCTCTAAGCTTTGGAATAATACAATAGGTACAAAAGTTATCACAACCATCAGATATTTTGACGTATGCACTATAGTTCGCTGTTGTTTGAAACCTAGGTAATGTTTCATCGTAAACTTTGTCAACATTGCCTATCCTAACAGTCTTATTGCCCTTCACCGTTTCGTTAATAATATCTATAATTTCATCATAATTGCCTGTTCCCACAATAGCATCTACTTCTGGTAATTCTTTTAATAAATCTTCAGCATACCTCTCTCCTAAACAGCCAGACACAATCAATAGTTTTAAGTTTTCTCTTTTTAATTCTCCCATTTCTATAATTTTATTTATTGACTCCTCCTTAGCAGAATCAATAAACCCACAGGTGTTTACAATGATAACATCTGCTTTATGCTTATTATTGGTTAATTTATATTTATACTTATTTAGCAAACCCAACATGATTTCTGCGTCAATAAGATTTTTAGAGCATCCAAGGGATTCTAAATAAATAGCTAAGCTCATCTTTTTATCTCCTTTTCTATTGTATGATAAAAGTTCTCGATTACATCCACTGCCTCCTCAATTTTATCATAATCTATAGTTAAATCATAATTATATTTTTTTATAGAATGCTGGTAAAGTGGATCATAGTAATCTATCACTAATTCCCGTGCTACATCTTCATAATGTTTATTTTTAATATATTCAATATATCTTAATACATTTTCATTTCCGATTCTAGCTTTCAAGCTCATAATAGACTCTATTAATAATTCATCATGTTCAGGAATTTTATAAGCATAATCATTTGCCAACCTATCTACTCTATTTTCTATGGTAGTTTTAAGAAGAATATGTTTACCTTTTATAATTGATTCATATAAACTATTTGGCATAGATACATTTCCTATTCTCTTGCTTTCACTTTCAACTATCATCGTTCTTTGCTTTGACTTTATCAATGTATCAACAATTATTGCTTCGAAATTTTTTTGATTAATAGTTTGACTATCTATAAAGCCAATATTGCCAAATACAGAACCAGTATTTCTTGCTAACATTTCAATATCTAATACAGCAATATTTCTTTTATTGATTTTTTGTAGGATTTCTGTTTTCCCAACACCTGTATACCCATGCAGTACAATAAATTGATGATGTTTATTAAGTTCTTCAAAATATTCTAATATAAATCTTCTATATCCTTTGTAACCATTCTTTAACTGATAGACCTCTACCCCTAAATTATTAAAAAAGGATACGATTGAACTACTTCTTAGTCCTCCTCTAGCACAAAAAATTATAATATCTTTTTTTGTTTTGCTTAATTCTAATAGTCTCTCATAGAAAACTGATAGTTTAGTAGCAGCATACTCTATACCTTTGATCTTTGCATGATCAACTCCAACCTTTTTATAAAGCGTACCTACTTCTATTCTTTCTTTATCATTAAATAGAGGAATATTAATAGCACCTGGAATTGTCCCTTCCGAATGTTCAAAAGGAGAGCGTACGTCTACAAGCAATTTTTCTTCCTTATATATGGCATCTTTAACATCTATAAATTTTATCATCTTTTCACCTTCATATCTATTATTTCCACTATTGCTATATAGGTAACCAACTATAGAAGCGAACATCTATATTTAACTGCTATTATCAACTATTTTCGCCAAAATATGTTTCTTTATCCACTAAAACTTGTCTAGGCTTACTCCCTTCATGTGGACCGACAATTCCTTTAGCCTCCATTTCATCAATCAACCTTGCCGCTCTATTATAACCTATCTTCAATTTTCTTTGCAGCATCGAAATAGACGCCTGTTGATTTTCTACTATAATTTTTAAAGCATCATCAAATAGTTCATCAGAATCTGAATTTTCCTCAATGATACTATTTTTATCAATTTTTTCTATAATTTCGGTTTCATAGCTAGGCTTTTCAATTTGTTCTTTAATAAAAGTAACGACTCTTTCAACTTCCTGCTCCGAAACAAAAGCCCCTTGAATCCTTGTGGGTTTACTTGATCCAATAGGGTGGAAAAGCATATCCCCTTTACCTAATAACTTTTCTGCACCACCCATGTCTAATATTGTTCTAGAATCTGTTTGAGAAGCAACTGCAAAAGCAATTCTTGACGGAATATTAGCTTTAATAACACCAGTGATAACATCTACTGAAGGTCTTTGAGTAGCTATAATTAAATGTATACCTGCTGCTCTCGCCATTTGTGCTAATCTACATATGGAATCTTCAACGTCGTTTGGAGCAACTAACATTAAATCGGCTAATTCGTCTATTACAATGACTATAAAAGGTAATTTATCACCTGAGGTCTTTTCATTGTAACCAGTTATATCTTTTACTCCGTTTTCTCCAAACATTTTATATCTTTGTGTCATTTCTTGAACTGCCCAGTTTAAAGCACTAGTAGCTTTTTTAGCATCTGTTACTACAGGAATTAATAAATGAGGAATACCATTGTATTGATTTAACTCTACGACTTTAGGATCAATTAAAAGTAATCTTACTGCTTCGGGTGTTGCTTTATACAATAAACTTAATATTAAGGTGTTTATACAAACACTTTTCCCAGATCCAGTTGCTCCAGCTATTAATAAATGTGGCATTTTGCTAATATCTGTAACAATAGGATTTCCAGAAATATCTTTGCCTAAAGAGAAGGGTAAGTTAGCTATTGATGTCTTGTATTTTTCGCTATCAATAATTTCCTTTAAGGTTACTGTAGTTATATCATCATTAGGTATTTCTATGCCAATAGCAGCTTTCCCTGGAATAGGTGCTTCTATTCTTATGGCTGGCGCAGCTAGATTTAAAGCTATATCATCACTTAAATTCACAATTTTACTTACTTTGACTCCTGTGCTTGGCTGCAATTCATACCTTGTAATAGTAGGCCCCTTACTCACCTGTAAAACCTTCGCTTGAACTCCAAAATTACTTAATGTTTCTTCAAGAATTTTTGCCTTTGAAACAATTTTTCTTTTATCCTCTTTATTGGGTAAATAATCCACTTGATTTAATAGCTCAGTGCTAGGTAGATCATATTCATATTTTTCAATAATATGATAATCTTCTTCTTCTAAAATGGACAACACTTCTTCATCAATTCCAGCTTCACCTTTTGCCATATTATGTCTAGGAATATCTTCCTGTGTCTCAATGTCGTCATCACTCGCAGTGTAATCTAATACCTTAATTTTTTCATCAAGATTCTTTGAAGATAATGCAGTGTCATCTTCAATAAAGGTATCATTTTCAGTGGCCATTGTCTTTATTTTAACACTTTTCTCTTTTTTATTGGAAATAACCTTAGGCTTTACTAACAAATCTTTAATAAGAGTGAAAAATTTGTTAACAGATGCTTTAAATTTTATTGTAATATCCAATAAAGATATTTTTGTATATAGAATGATAGAGACTAAAAATATTGTAGTGATAATAATATAACTGCCAACTTGTCCAAATAAACTTACCAAAAGATAAGTTATAGATACACCAATAATTCCTCCACTTTTGCCCTCTGACCCACTTAAAAAAATCATTTTAGCTGACTGGCTTAAGCCTTCATTAGATATCTCATGCAAAAATTCCATATCCAAAAGAGATTTAAAAACTAACCCACATATAAATATTAATATAAAAAACAACGAACCCTTTAGTTCCCTCCAGAAGGGTTTATCAATAAAAATTAATACACCAAAGAAAACTAAAATATAAGGAAGTGCAAGAGCAATATTAGAAAATAGTCCCATTAATAAATATTTAAGCCCCGCCCCTACCTTCCCAGCACTATTAGTTTGCAGCGCCGTTAACAAAATAAGTCCTGAAGCAATAGTAAATATACCATATATCTCATTATTAAATTGTTCTTTAAAATTAAAAGAGTTTTTTTTATTTGTTTTGCTTTTTCTAGCCACATTCATCACCTCTTCACAATATGTACTTATGTATTGTATCATAATAATAACTACTTGGCGTATATTTTATAACATTTTATCAGATGGCTTATTTCTCTTTAAAATGTTTATGCCTTTAGCAGAAGAATAGGAATTGTAAAATTTCTATCCTACGCAAGAAAGCGCAGGTACCTGCGCTATTATAATTGCTCTCATAATAATTTTACAACATAATTTGTATTTCTACAAATTGTAAATTGCAAAAAATCCAGATTGTTCAATAGCCTTCAGATTCGAGGCGCAAGAAAATCCAGCGACCGCAGCGTATACACAGAAATACGTAAGGGTGCTGGATTTTTGAATCAACGAAGAAAATGAAGATTTTTCAATAGTCTGCAGTGTTAATGAAAAATTAACACTTTTGGTAATTTCTATTTTTCTTTACTAAGTTTAATTAATTCATGTAATTTGATCATAGCTTTATCTAATCCTCCAACTTCGTCTATGATCTTATATTTAACTGCTTCTTCTCCTATGAGTACACTGCCAACATCATTAGCTAATTCATCTGTTGAGTTCATCAAATCAAAGATTGTTTCTCTTGCTACATCTGAAGTTCTCACAATAAAGTCAATAATTCTATCTTGCATTTTTGAAAAGTATTTAAATGTCTGAGGTATCCCGATGACAAGTCCAGTCATTCTGATAGGATGAATCGTCATGGTTGCTGTAGGTGCGATAAAAGAATAGTCTCCCGATGTAGCTAATGGCACACCAATACTATGACTACCTCCAAGTACTAATGTTACCTTTGGCTTAGATAAGCTATTTATTAGTTCCGAAATTGCTAATCCAGCCTCCACATCTCCTCCCACTGTGTTTAAAATAACCAACATACCTTCTACATTAGGATTCTCTTCCACTGCAACAAGCTGAGGTATTATATGCTCATACTTTGTTGTTTTGTTCTGAGGTGGCGCTATTGTATGTCCTTCTATATGTCCTATGATTGTGATCGTATGAATTTTTTCATTTACATTAGGTATATTAGGAGTTCCTAGATTGTCAATATTTGAAATCGTGGCTGCAGAAGCATTGCTTATTTCTTCCCCTTTATTTGCTGGTTCTTTTATTCCTTTATCTTCTTTATCTTCTTTTTTCTTTAATTTAAATTTATTGTTATGCATCATAATTCACCTCTAATAAGTATTTTTAATTCTAGTACTATTTTTACCTTTTGTCAGGTAACTATTCTGGAATTATGATGTGTATTATATAAACTATATAGATATGTGAAAATAAATTTTAATTTACTAACTATAATGAGTATTTTCTTTTTTTACTATCCTCTAGCTCTATTATAATCATATCATTACCAATTTTTTTAATAGCTTCCCATGGTATTTCAAGAAGAGAATTGCTAGAAAATAAATTAAACAAACCTCTTTCATCCGGAATCAATAAAGCAATAATCCTACCAGTTTTTTCATCTATTAATAGATCTGATTCTGCTATGACCCCTAGACGACTTCCATCACATAAATTAACTATTTCTTTACCACCTATTGTGTTAAATCTCATAAAATCCCTCCTTTATATGAATAAATCCTATCAAATATATACTTGTCTTAATAAAATATATTATTTTGAAACAGAATATATTCATAAAAAGAATGTTATCAATTATGATAACATCTATTATGATCGTTGTATAAGTTAAAAAAATAAGGCCTTCTAATTAGCCTTATTAAATATCAAATTTCTTTCTATTTTTCCTACAGTTGTTGAGGCAATATGATTTAAGTCTATAATTTCTTTTATAATATCTCCCACTTCACTCATTCCCACATCATCTATTTTTTGTATTATTTCCTTAGGACTATATATTTTATGTAAGAGTAATTCTGATTTACCAATAGAAGTCATTCTGCTGCTCGTGCTTTCTAAACCTAAAATATAATTTCCTTTTAGCTGTTCTTTAGATTTATTTAATTCTAATGCAGTTAATCCATTTCTGCTTAGGTTTTCTAATTCACTATAAATAAGTGCACTAACCTCATCTAATAGATTAGGATTCATACCTGCATAAATGCTTAATAATCCTCCGCCTTTATAGGTTGAAGGGTAAGAATATATAGAGTAAGCTAAGCCTCTATCTTCTCTAATGTTTTGAAAAAGTCGAGAACTCATACTTCCCCCTAATATATTATTTACAACTAATAAGGGATAGAGTTTGTTTTCTCCTAATGGAATTCCTTTAAATCCTAAGCATAGATGAACTTGTTCAATGTCTTTTGATTTTGAATAATGAGTAAAATTATAATCTAAGGTTTCTTCTTTAATTACTAGATTTTCAGTTTTTTCCCATTTTCCAAATTTATCTTCAATAACCTTCAAAAGATTTCCTTCATCGAAATTACCTGCTATAGATATCACTGCATTATTGGGGACATAATATTTTTGCATATAGTTAAGAATCTCATCCCGTTCAATAGATTCCAGTGATTTATTAGTACCCAGTATTGGAAATCCTAAAGAACTATTTTTAAATATGGATTGATATAATAAGTCATGTGCCAGATCTTCAGGAGAATCCTCATACATACTTATTTCTTCATAAATAACACTTTTTTCCTTCTGAATATCTTCCTTATCAAATTTAGAATTAAATAGCATATCTGCTAATAAATCAATAGCTAATTCATAGTGACTGTCTAATACTTTTGTATAATAACAAGTACATTCTTTACTAGTAAAAGCATTAATTTGTCCTCCTATTCCGTCAATCAATTCAGCAATTTCTTTAGCAGATTTTGAAGTAGTCCCTTTAAATAACATATGTTCAATAAAATGAGAGATACCGTTGTTATTAATAGTTTCTTGTTTTGATCCAGTCTCAATCCAAACCCCTATAGAAATGGATTTTACAAAAGGAATATGTTCTGTTACTACTCTTAAGCCATTATCTAGTGTATATTTCTTATACATTTTTTCCTCCTATGTAACTGATTTTATATATAGTGTACATTATAAATTATAATTCAGTTTAACTTCATATGCAACCTAATCGGATAATACATCACTTACATTGCCAACCTTAAGATTCTGTTCTTCTAATTCTTTTATAATGATTGGTAGCGCTTTTGCAGTTTCAGGCATCGGATGCATTAGTACAATTGCACCGTTATGATTTGATTTTTCTATCACCCTTTTTACAATAAGATCCTTTGTACTACCTTGTCTCCAATCAATCGTATCGATAGACCATAATATTGTCTTATACCCTAATTCTTCTGCCGCCATCAATGTATATTCATTGTAAGCACCAGAAGGAGGAGCAAATAGAGTAGGTTTTGTATTTGTATACTTCATGATTTGATCTTCAGCTTCTTGTATTTGCTTTTTGTTTTCTTCTAAAGATAGTTTGCTATAATCTAAGTGTTGATATCCATGACTACCAATTTCATGTCCTTCTTCAATAATTGTTTGAAACACCTCAGGAAAAGCTTTTACCCATCTTCCAGTAACAAAGAATGTAATTTTAGTATCTTTTTCTTTTAAAACCGTTAACATTTCTGGTATAACTTCATTACCCCAATCAACATTACAAGTAAAAGCAATATAATCATTGGTTGAGCTTCCTCTTTCAATTGGTTTATTTGTAATATTATAATTTACGGTTACAGGAGTAATACTTCTTTTATTATATATTATGGTTCCTACTGCAATTATTATGATAACTAATATTAGTGCGATTAAAATTCTAAAAACTCTTTTATTGATAATAACAATCATAACACTTCCCCCTTTAAACATTGTTTTGATAATATACTATTCCAAAAGTTGAAAGTTATTCTCTTGTTATTAAATTCATTAAAAAAACATAAACCTTTTTAGGTTTATGCTTTCTTATCATCCTCTTGTTTCTTTTCCTTATTAACAGGTTTAGGTAGTAATGCTTTATGAGATAAATTGATTTTTCCCTGCTGATCAATCTCCATCACCTTAACATCTAATTCTTGTCCAACTGTTAAAACATCTTCTACCTTGTTTACTCTTTCATGGGCTAAGTTAGAAATATGTACTAGCCCTTCTTTACCTGGTAGTAATTCTACAAATGCTCCAAAGTTCATTAGTTTTACGACTTTTGCCTTGTAGATTTCTCCTACTTCTGGTTCTTTTATTATATTTTCAATTGTTTTTACAGCCTTTTCTCCCCATTCTTTATTCTCAGCAGAAATATAAATGGTTCCATCATTTTCTATATCAATTTTCACACCAGTTTCTTCGATGATTTTATTAATTGTTTTTCCACCAGTACCAATAACATCTCTAATTTTATCTGGGTTGATTTTCATAGTGAAAATCCTTGGAGCATGTGGAGAAAGCTCTGGACGAGGGGTGTCAATCACTTCTTTCATTTTCCCCATAATATGAAATCTTCCAACCCTTGCTTGTTCTAATGCTTTTTCCATGATTTCTTTATCTATTCCACGAATTTTAATATCCATCTGAATCGCTGTTATACCTTTATCAGTTCCAGCTACTTTAAAATCCATATCTCCTAAAAAATCTTCCATTCCTAAGATATCTGATAAAATAGCGACTCCATCTTCTTCTTTTATCAATCCCATGGCAATACCAGCTACCATGCTTTTAATGGGTACACCTGCATCTAATAAAGATAACGTGCTGCCGCAAACACTTGCCATTGAAGAAGATCCATTTGAACTTAATACTTCTGAAACCAAACGTATTGTATAAGGAAAATCATCTTTTGACGGAATCATCGGCTCTAGAGCTCTTTCTGCTAATGCCCCATGTCCTATTTCTCGTCTTCCTGGTCCTCTTAAAAATCTTGCCTCTCCAGTACTATAGGGAGGAAAGTTATAATGATGCATATATCTTTTGGATTCTTCTTCTCCTAAACCGTCCAAAATCTGCACTTCACCTAAGGCTCCTAGGGTTGCTACATTTAAGACTTGGGTTTGTCCTCTTGTAAACAATCCTGAACCATGGGTTTTAGGTAGCAAACCAACTTCACAAGTAATAGGTCTGATTTCCTCTAACCCTCGATCATCTGGTCTTCTCTTTTCCTTAATGATCATATGTCTAAATTCTTCTTTAACAATTTTATCCAAGACCTCTTTTATGACTTTCAGATCATCTTCATATTTTTCACCGAAGTATTCAATGGTTTCCGCTTTAACACTGTCCATTTTTTCATTTCTTTCAGTTTTATCAACGGTTTTTATTGCCTTCACCATTTTTTCAGTTGCATATTCTCTTACTTCTTTGTTTAGTGTTTCATCTACTTCAAATAAAACAACTTCTTTCTTTGGTTTTCCAACTTCAGCAGCTATTTCTTCAACAAAAGCTACAATCTTTTTAATTTCTTCATGCCCAAATAAAATAGCATCTAACATCTGTTTTTCAGTTAATTCGTTAGCACCAGCTTCAATCATCATAACAGCATCTTTTGTTCCCGATAAAACTAAATCTAAGTCACTAGCTTCTCTTTCTTTACTGTTTGGATTAATTACATATTCTCCATCAACCATTCCAACTCTTACAGAACCAGTAGGTCCATCAAAAGGAATATCTGATATAGAAAGAGCAATCGATGAACCTACCATGGCTACTATGTCAGAAGAATAATCCTGGTCTACCGATAATACTGTAGCTATAACTTGTACTTCATTTCTATATCCTTTTGGGAATAAAGGTCTAATAGGCCGATCAATCAATCTAGAAGTTAAAATAGCTTTTTCTGACGGTCTTCCTTCTCTTTTAATAAAACCCCCTGGTATTTTCCCAGCTGCATATAGCCTTTCTTCGTAATCAACGCTTAATGGGAAAAAATCGATCCCTTCTCTAGGGGCCTGTGAAGAGCAAGCATTTACTAATACAGTTGTTTTTCCGTATTTTAATAAACATGAGCCATTAGATAGTTGTGCTAATTTTCCGATTTCTACTTCAAAGGTTTTACCTGCGATCTCTGTCTTGAAAATATTTGACATTAAATTTGTATCCTCCTTTCAAAATTAACCTTTTCATATAATAATCATCTATAGATATGTGCTTATAAATTTTAATGCACTAAAAGTCCTCGACTACATTTACAGCCAAAGGCGAAGCCGTAAACTCTGTGTATTAAAATTGAAGTATAGAGGCTCATGTCTATATTATTATTACCTTTTAACCATTGTTGAATTACTGTATATTTTATGTTTTTTTTAGCGTATTATGTAAATAGCCAAACCTTCCTACGGAAGATCTCTAATATACTTTAAATCAAATGACTAAACCTGCAGCGGAATTTATCAAATTAAATTGGCTGCAATTTTTCACATGGAAATTATCGTATTCGTCAACTTATAATGTGAATAATTTCCTATTAACCATAAACAATAGAGCGGGAAATTCCCCGCTCTACATTATTTTCTTAATCCTAGTTTTTCGATTAGCTCTCTATATCTTTCAATGTTTTTATCTTTAACATAGTTAAGTAGATTTCTTCTTTTACCTACCATTTTCAAAAGACCTCTTCTTGAATGATGATCTTTTTTATGAAGCTTTAGATGCTCATTCAAGTGATTAATTCTTTCTGTTAATAGAGCCACTTGGACTTCTGGTGAACCAGTATCACTATCATGCGTTTTAAATGATCCAATAATGGTTTGTTTTTTTTCTTTTTCCATTGTATATTTCACCTCCTTATTAAATAACCCCTTATTCTAAGTAATTGTTGGTGAGTCAAATTACTGAGAATAGGTTCTTAGCATTACCTATTTTAGCACATTTAGCTTTGATTGTAAATGTTTTTTTATTTCTTTAATATCGCTGTTAATTTGAATTATTAATTCTTCGGCCGTCTTAAACTTCACTTGACCTCTGATCCTCTCTACAAAGTATATGTCAATATATTGATCATAAAGATTTCCTTCATAGTCTATAATAAAGGTTTCAATAGACGGAGTATGGGATTCAAAGGTGGGGGTTGTTCCAATAAAAGTTGCTCCCCTATAGGTTTCATTGTTGGCCTTAATCAAAGTTGCATAAACACCAGGCTCCGGTAAAAGCTGTAAGGGATCAATAGCGATATTTGCTGTGGGATAACCCAGTTTTGTTCCTCTTGCATCTCCATGGATTACTTTGTTATATAGTGAAAAGTATCTTCCTAGAAATCTATTCACCTTTTGTATATCCCCATTAACCAAATATTTTCTTATGTTTGAACTACTAACCTTCTCTTTTTCTATAGTTACTGCATCAATTACAGTAACTTGAAAGCCATATAATTCTCCTAACTCTTTTAACAGAAAGACATCGCCTTCTGCTTTATGCCCAAATCGATAATCAAAGCCCACAATTGCTTCTTTACAATTCAACATTTTCACTAGTATATTTTCAACAAACTCCTTTGGACTTAAGGCCATTAATTCTTTACTAAAATTATCTAAATAGAGAATATCGATGCCAAAGCTATTAAAAATCTCTTTTTTGACATGTAAACTGGTAATATGTTTCATTGTGTTGCCATTAGAAATAACTGGTATCGTGTGATTCATAAATGTATAAACACAGGATTCTAATTTTTTCGATTTGCTTTTAGCAAGTAAATGTTGAATTAGTTTTTGGTGACCAATATGCACTCCATCAAAATTTCCTAGGGCTATCCCCCGTCCACAATTAGAACTAATTTGTTGATATTCATGTATTACCTTCATAAGTATGCTCCTTTATGCAAAAAGCCTGGAAAACTTTATATATATGTTTCCTGTACTATCCTTTAGAATAGTACCTATACCAATAAAATTTTGATTTATATACACTCTAACATCATCACCTAAGAATATGTGATGTGGTAGGCTTTCAAGAAATATTTTATTACCATTAAGCGCTGCTTTCTCATAGGAAGAATCTAGATCAATTCTTGCAATATGATCTAAGGGATAGTCAATCGGTTTTAGAATTTTTTCAACATCGTGAAGGTCTTGAATGGCTTCTAATTCCTCCAATGTTATGGCCGACGAAATATAAAATTTGCCGGTGGCGGTCCTTAATAAAAATGACATGATTCCACCACAGCCTAATTTTTCTCCAATATCATGGCATAAGGTTCTGATATAAGTTCCTTTAGAACAAGTTACATCAAATAAAACAGTAGAACCCTTCATATTAATTATATCTATGCTTTCTATATGAATCCGTCTCGGTTTTCTAGCAACTTCTATTCCCTGTCTAGCTAGCTCATAGAGTTTTTTACCTTTTATCTTTAAAGCAGAATACATGGGTGGTATTTGATTGTATTCTCCAATAAAGCTTACTACAGCCGACTCAATTTCTTTCGTTGAGACATCAACTTTTCTTTTATTAGTGACTGTTCCATAGGCATCCTGTGTATCGGTGGTAATTCCTAAGGTTAATTCTGCCCTATACTTTTTTGTACTATCTAATAAATACTGAGAAATTTTAGTGGCTTGTCCGATGCAGATCGGTAAAACTCCAGCTGCATTAGGATCTAACGTTCCTGTATGTCCAACCTTTTTTATACGGGTTTTTCTTCTTACTATCGCTACAACATCGTGGGAGGTCATTTCTGGGGGTTTGAGAATGTTTAATATTCCTTTCAAAATTATCTATCCCAGCCTAAATCATTATTTATTTGAACTTCGATTTTATCTCGAATTTCTTTCATACTACCAATCATAGTAGCTCCTGAAGCTTTTTTATGGCCTCCCCCGCCAAATTTTCCAGCTAATTCACTTACGTCTACATTATTTTTAGACCTAAATCCTACTCTAACAGAACCGTTGGATGTTTCCTTTAACAGTATTGCGATCTCTACTCCCTGTATATCTCTGGCATAATTAATTACTCCGTCCACATCATTAGAAGCCAATTTATATTTCCTTAAATCATCCTCATAAACCATCATTATGGCTAATTTTCCATCACAGCTGAGCTCTAATCGATTTAATATATAACCTAAAAACTTTATCGCATCTAAAGACTTGTTTTGATAGAGGTTGTAGGTAATGTTATTGAGATCAATATGATGTTCCATTAGCTCTGCTGCTGCTTTATGAGTTTTTTTTGTAGTATTATCATATATAAAATTACCTGTATCTGTAGCAATACCCGTATAAAGACAGGTTGCTATGTTCGTATCTAAGGGAATATCTTTATCCTTTAATAAGTCCAATACAATTTCACAAGTTGAAGAAGCCTCTAAGTCGATTATATTTATATCTCCAAAACCATTATTACTGATATGGTGATCTATATTAATGACTTTGTTGCTTCTACTTAAGATTTCCTCGCTATAACCTAGCCGTTGTTGATCTCCGCAATCTAAAACAAAACAAAAATCGAAGATCATTTTGTTTTTCTCGTTATACAACTGAATATCTTGAACTCCCGGTAAAAAGTTATACTTTTCAGGGAGTTCATCATTTATATAAATTTTTACATTGTTACATAGCTTTTTCAAACCCATACCTAAAGCTAATAAAGATCCTAAACTATCTCCATCAGGACTAATATGAGAAATAAGAGCAATAACATCATCTTTTTGCAATTGTGGTAATGAATTATATTTCTTCGTTATCATCGTCTTCATCCTCTTGTATCACTGCTAGGTTCTTATCTTTTTCTGTCATTTTCGATATTTTATGATACATATCAATTCCTTTTTCGATAGACTCATCTAATTTAAAGATAATCTCAGGTGTATATCTTACTTTAATCTGCTTGCCTACTTCTCGCCTCACATACCCTGCAGATTTCTCTAATGCTTTTATTGTCTCTGTCTTTTCTTTTCCACTACCTAGAACACTTATATAAACTGTTGCATATCTTAAATCTCTAGTTACATCCACTGCTACAATACTGGTTAAGGTAGATATATCAGGATTTCGCAAATCATTTCTAATAATATGGCTAATATATTTTTTCATTTCTTCATTTAATCTACTTACTCTAGGATAAGCCAAGGTATTCCTCATCCTTTCTATATTAACGTTGTTAACGTTTTATTTCTTCCATGTGATATGCTTCAAAAATATCTCCTTCTTTAACATCATTAAAGTTATCAATACCAATACCACATTCATATCCAGTGGCTACTTCTTTTACATCATCTTTAAATCTCTTTAGAGAACCAATTTCCCCATCATGGATAACAATACCATCCCTAACAAGTCTAATTTTGGCATTTCTTAAGATTTTACCTTCTATAACATAGCATCCGGCAATCATTCCAACCCCAGGAACCTTAAAGGTAGCCCTAACTTCTGCCTTTCCTAGCTCAGCTTCTCTAAATTCAGGATCTAGCATACCTTCAATAGCTGCTTCAATATCTTCTAACGCATTGTAGATAATTCTATAGGTTCTTACGTCAACCTCTTCCTTTTTAGCTAATGCAGCAGCACTTGAGGTAGGTCTTACATTAAAGCCAATAATAATGGCGTTAGAGGCAGTAGCCAACATGACATCTGACTCTGTAATAGCCCCAACCCCTCCATGGATGGCTTTGATAACAACTTTCTCGGTAGAAAGCTTTTCAATGGATTGCTTCACTGCTTCTACAGAACCTTGTACATCTGCCTTTATAATAATATTTAATTCTTTGATTGTACCCTGTTGCATTTGACTATAGAGAGCATCAAGAGACACTTTTTGACTTCTCTTCATTTGTTCTTCTTTTAGTTTATCTATACGGTTGCTTGCTATATCTCTAGCGGTTTTATCATCTTCTACAGCCACCATTTGATCTCCGGCCTCTGGCACTTCTGAAAAACCAGTAATCTCTACAGCGGTTGAAGGAAGAGCTTGTTTTACTGGTTTCCCCTTATCATTTACCATTGCCCTAATTCTACCATGGGTAGTTCCGATAACAACAGAATCACCGATTCTCAATGTCCCATTTTGAACAAGAACTGTAGCTACAGGACCTCGTCCCTTATCTAGTTCTGCTTCTATAACAGTACCTACAGCACTCCGATTTGGGTTGGCTTTCAATTCTTCCATTTCAGCTACTAATAAGATCATTTCTAATAAGGTGTCTATGTTTGTTCCTTGAAGAGCTGATACAGGAACACTGATGACATCTCCACCCCATTCTTCTATTACAACACCACGATCTGCTAATTCTTGCTTTACGCGATCTGGATTTGCACCAGGCTTATCAATTTTATTTATGGCAACAATAATTGGTACGCCTGCCGCCTTAGCATGGTTAATAGCTTCTATCGTTTGTGGCATAACACCATCATCGGCGGCTACCACCAAGATAGAGATATCAGTAACTTTAGCTCCTCTGGCTCTCATTGTTGTAAACGCCTCATGGCCAGGTGTATCTAAAAATACAATTCTTTTACCATCTATCGTTACTTCTGAAGCACCTATATGCTGTGTTATACCCCCTGCTTCCTTTTCTGTAACATGGGTTTTTCTAATAGCATCTAGTAAAGAAGTCTTCCCATGATCAACATGCCCCATTACAGTTACTACTGGAGGTCTTGGTTTTAAGTCCTTCTCATTATCAAGTGGAATGATGATATCATTATTCTCTTCAGGTATGTCAGTAGACTTTTCTAATTCTAATCCAAATTCATTAGCAATGGCTTCAGCGGTTTCAAAATCTATTTCTTGATTAATAGAAGCCATAACGCCTACTTTTATTAATTTGCCAATCACTTCATTTACCGTTTTATCAATTTTTTCTGCAAAATCTTTAACTATAATTTTTTCGTCTATTTTTATCACTTGCTCACCTTTTTCTTCCATTTTATTAAGTCTTTCTTCTCCAGAAGAATAAGCTTTTTTTCTATTTTTGTTCTTTTTCTTAGATTTATTCTTACTATTTACCGACATTTTTGTATCATTATTCTTTTGTTCTTTCGTATCTTTATTGCTTTTTTTATTTAGATCTTCAGGTTTTTTTTCTGAAGCAGCAATAGGTAGTTCTTCTTTTTTATCTTCAGTAAATAATTCTAATAAAAGATTAGCTTCTTCATCCTCTAAAGTACTCATATGATTTCCGACTTCCACAGACAATTCCTTCAATTTTTCAATTAATTCTTTACTACTGACACCCAATTCTTTTGCCAATTGATATACCCTAATCTTTGACAAAGTGATCACCCCCTAAATTAATCTAACCAGTATTATCTATATACCCCAAAAGTGCAGCTGCAAATTTCTCATCTTTGATAGCAATAACAGCCCTGAATCCTTTCCCAATAGATTCACCTAGTTCTTCCTTCGTACTCATTATTCTCAGAGGAACATCATAATAGCTGCATTTATCACTAAACATTTTTATTGTATTTGAAGAGGCATCCCTCGCAACTATAACTAAATAAACATTTTTTTTTAATTCTTTCTTACATGTTTCTTCTCCTGATATTACCTTACCTGCCCTCATGCCCAATCCTATAAAGTTGAAAATGTTAGTTTTCACTAGAATCGATCTCCTTGACTAGCTTTTCATAAATCTCTTGTGGTATTTCTGATTGAAAAGCACGATTAAGCGCTTTGGATTTATTCATTTTTTGAAAGCAGTCTTTATTGTTACAGATGTAGGCTCCCCTTCCATGAGCCTTTCCTGTCAAATCCACATTGATTTCTCCCTGCTTGTTTTGTACTATTCTTATTAATTCTTTTTTTGATTTCATTTCATTACAGCCAATGCATTTTCTTAGTGGAATTTTCTTTACCTTCATGGGGTCACCACCTTTAATTATCAGACTTTACTTGACTTTCACTTTTAATATCGATCTTCCATCCCGTCAATTTCGCTGCTAATCTAGCATTTTGTCCTTCCTTACCGATAGCCAAGGATAGTTGATAATCTGGAACCACTACTTTGGCTGTTTTATTATCAATGTTCACTTCAGTAGAAACCACTTTCGCAGGACTTAGAGAGCTAGCGATAAAGACACTTGGGTCTTCGCTATACTTAATAATATCTATCTTTTCTCCCCTCAATTCGTCAACGATTGCTTGCACCCTTGCTCCCTTTGGCCCAACACATGATCCTACAGGATCTACATTAGGATCCTTCGATTCAACTGCTATTTTGGTTCTAGAACCGGCTTCACGGGAGATACTTTTTACTTCAACGATTCCATCATGAATTTCTGGCACTTCTAATTCAAATAATCTTTTAATTAATCCTGGATGAGTTCTTGATACCAATACTTGAGGACCTTTTGGTGTCTTTTTAACCTCTACAATATAGGATTTTATTCTATCTCCATGTTTATATTCTTCGCCAGGCATTTGTTCAGTCGGCCCTAAAATTGCTTCTGTTTTACCTAGATTAATGTAAACTATACCTTTTGCTAATCTAGCAACTGATCCAGTAATAATATCAGATTCTCTATTTATATATTCTTCATAAACGACCCCTCGTTCTGCTTCCCTAATTCTTTGAACAACTACTTGTTTTGCTGTTTGTGCTGCAATTCGCCCAAAGTTTCTAGGTGTTACTTCTCTTTCAACAATATCATCAACCTCATAATTTCTGTCTATCCCTTTTGCCTCATCCAAACTGAGTTCAAGTAATTCATCTTCTAGGTTTTCCACTACTTTTTTTTGTGAATAAACATGGACTTCTCCGGTATCTCTATTTATTTCTACTCTTACGTTTTGTGCAGACCCAAAATTTCTTTTATAGCTTGATATTAAAGCTGCTTCAAGAGCATCAATTAAAATTTCTTTAGAGATACCTTTATCTTTTTGTATTTGTTCAAGAGCTTCAATAAACTCCACATTCATGATGTATACCCCCTAAAATTTAATAGCAAGTTTAGTAAGTGCAACTTTCTCTTTAGGTATCTCTACTAAACCTACATTAGCAATATTTAATCCAATAATATTGTCCTCAAAACTAATTAATTCCCCTTCAAAAACCTTTTGATTATCAATGGGTTCATATAAGCGGATTTCAACATTTTCACCTTTGAACTTTTCAAAATCGCTGTCCTTCTTCAAAGGCCTATCTAAGCCAGGCGAAGAAATTTCTAAAAAATAATTTTCTTCAATAGGATCGAGCTCATCTAATTTTTCACTTAGTTGCTCACTTACTTTCTGACAATCATCTAATGTAATTCCTCCAGGCTTATCAATATAAACTCTTAAATATCTATGGGGTCCTTCTTTCTTAAACTCAATATCTACCAATTCAAATGCTTCATTTTGCAAAATAGGATTTAGTAATTCTTCTGTTATTTTCTCTATTTTAACTTTCCCCATTTTATACCCTCCCTAATATTTAGTTTTTTAGTGATACTTGTATATTTTGTAATTTAATTTATAATTATTCTAATTTGTAGCCATTCTATGTAACGATTTGATTTTCCCCTTCGGTGTATTGCTAAGGCACCCGCTTATTCTATATAAACAAACTAAGTGACCGACACGAAAGTTAGAAACCAAACTTTCGGTTGTCTACTTAAAGCGGCAGCCCAAGCACTACATCCTCGAAATAAATTCGGCTACAATTCAGAGGAAAAAAAGACTCCCTCTGAATTAAGTCTCATTTTACCCTTATAATAGGAAAGAGTGGGGCATTCCCACTCCTATAGAAATAATATATATTGTTACTTCGAGTATATCATAAACTTTCTTTTGGTGCAAGTTAAAAGAGGCAAAGTTGATTTGTTACAGGCAGTTCTTGAATGCACCCATGATTTATTAAAGTCTCTATGACAGTTTTAGTAATCTTTGTTCTCATCCGTAAATCCTCTATTGAAAGGAACTCTCCTTTGTCTCTTTCTAATGCAATACTACGGGCGGCATTTTGCCCAACCCCCTGCAATGATTTTAATGGAGGTAAAAGTTTGTTCTCTATTATAATAAACTTATCTGCATCTGATTTATATAGGTCTACCGATAATAATTCAATTCCTCTGCAAAACATTTCTAGAGCTACTTCTAATACTGTCAAAAGGTTTTTCTCCTTCGCTGTCATATTATTGCCCATATTCTCTAATTCTATAATTTTCTTTTTAACTATTTCTTTGCCTTTTGTAACTAAATCAGCATCAAAATCCTCTGCCTTCATGGTAAAATAAGTGGCATAAAATGACTCTGGATAATGGACTTTAAAAAATGCAATTCGAAAGGACATCATAACATAAGCAACTGCGTGGGCTTTTGGAAACATATATTTTATTTTATTGCAGGAATCAACATACCATTCTGGTACATTGTTTTCCCTCATTAACGCTTCATCCTCTGGGCTTAGACCTTTTCCCTTTCTTACATTTTCCATGATTTTAAAAGATGATTTTGCTGGTAAGCCTTTTAAGATTAAATAATTCATTATATCATCTCTAGTAGAAATAACATCCTTCAATTCAGCAACATTACTTCTCACCAATTCTTGTGCGTTGTTTATCCAAACATCCGTTCCATGGGACAATCCACTAATCCTAACTAGTTCCGCAAAAGTTTTTGGCTGTGTATCAATCAGCATTTGTCTTACAAACTTTGTTCCAAACTCTGGTATGCCTAAAGTACCTACTTCACACTTATAGTCTTCACTATCAATTCCTAATGTATCTGTTGAAGTAAATATACTCATAGTCTTTTGATCATCCAACGGTATATGCTGTGCATTAAGCTTTGTAATATCCTCTAACATTCTAATAATGGTAGGTACATCATGACCTAGAATATCTAATTTTAATAATCTTCCGCTTATCGAGTGATAATCAAAATGGGTAGTGATCACTCCAGCATTGACATCATTAGCCGGATACTGTATGGGACAAAACTCGTGAATATCTCTGTTGCTAGGTACAATCATCACGCCTCCAGGATGTTGTCCAGAAGTTCTTTTTACACCTGTACATCCCATAGTAAGCCGATTAATCTCAGCTTGAGTGCAATCTATTTGTTTTTCTTCAAGGTATTTTCTTACAAATCCATAAGCAGTTTTATCGGCTATGGTTCCTATCGTTCCTGCTCGAAAAACTTTGCCCTTTCCAAAGAGCTCCTCTGTATACTTATGGGCTTCACTTTGATATTCACCAGCAAAATTCAAGTCTATATCTGGTTCTTTATCTGCCTCAAAACCTAAGAATACCTCAAAAGGTATATCATGCCCGTCCTTAATTAATTCTTGATTACATTGAGGACACTTTTTGTCCGGCAAATCAGCACCTGAACCATAAGAGCCATCTGTAATGAATTCAGAATGTTTACAATCAGGACATACATAATGAGGAGGTAGCGGATTTACCTCAGTTATATCACTCATGGTGGCAGCAAATGAAGACCCTACCGACCCCCTTGAACCAACTAAATATCCATCCTCTAGAGACTTAGCAACTAATTTATGTGCAATAATATACATGACTGCATAACCATTATTAATAATTGAGTTTACTTCTCTATCTAACCTATCCTTCACAATAGCTGGTATCGGATCCCCATAAATTCTTTCAGCCTTACTATAGCACAGTCTTCTCAGATCTTCCTCAGAACCCTCGATTTCAGGAGGAAAAGTACCATTGGGTATAGGAATTAATTCATCAATTTTATCGTTAATTCTATTGGGATTTGTAACAACTACTTCTCTTGCTTTGTCCATCCCTAAATAACTAAATTCCTGTAGCATTTCATCTGTAGTTTTAAGATATAATGGTGCTTGATCATCTGCGTCACTAAATCCTTGGCCTGTCATGAGAATCCTTCTATAATATTCATCATACTGGTGTAAAAAATGTACATCTCCTGTGGCGATAACCGGGATACCTAACTTCTCTCCCATTTTTACAATTTTACTATTTATATTTTTTAAATCTTCATAACCATTGAGCATGCCTTTTTCTATTAGAAATTTATTATTGTCCAATGGTTGTATCTCTAAATAGTCATAATACTGAGCAATTTTCTCTATTGCTTCAATAGGTGCATTGTTAAGTAATGACTGGAATAGCTCTCCAGATTCACAAGCAGAACCAACGATAATACCTTCTCTGTATTGATTCAATAAGCTTTTAGGTATTCTAGGTTTTTTATAAAAATAATTAAGATGAGACGCAGAGACAATATTATATAAATTTTTCAAACCCTCCTGATTTTGAGCTAGTAAAATAATGTGGAAGGAGTCAAGCTTTTTGACATCAACTTTTTTTCCCAGAAATTGATTAATATCTTGTAGTGTATAAATCTCTCGATCATTCATTAATTCTATAAATTTAATAAATATTTCTGCTGTTGCTTTAGCGTCATCTACTGCCCTATGGTGGTTTTCTAGTACCACATTTAATTCCTTCGCAATGGTGTTTAATTTATGTCGTTTTAAATGGCTTAACAGGATTCTTGATAGCTTTAGGGTATCAACAATGGTATTCTTTATTTGACATCCTATTTTTTTTGCATTTTCTCTAATAAAACCAACGTCAAAATCAGCATTATGTGCCACTAAACAACATGTACCAATAAAATCTAAAAATCTTGGTAATGCACTCTCTATTGTAGGAGCATTTTCAACCATTTCGTTTGTGATACCTGTTAATTCAGTAATTTTTTCTGGAATAGGAATTTGAGGATTAATTAGAGTAGAAAAGTTGTCAACGATTTGTCTATTTTTGATTTTCACTGCGCCAATTTCAGTGATTTTATCACGAACATTAGATAAACCAGTTGTTTCAATGTCAAAAATAACATATTCATCCTCTAATGAATAGCTTTTTTCATCCACTTCAATCAATTTGCCCTCATCATTCACTAAATATCCTTCTAGACCATAAATCACCTTGATACCATATTTACTGGCGGCCTCCATAGCTTCTGGAAAAGCCTGTACTACTCCATGATCCGTAACAGCTATAGCCTTATGTCCCCAGCTAGCTGCGGTTTTTACTAGATTAGATACATTTGAAATGCCATCCATAGAGGACATCTGTGTATGTAAGTGTAACTCTATTCTTTTTGTATCTGAAAGATCTTTCCTGTCTTCTTTAGAAATATGAAGGATATCAGAAGCCATTAAAATGTTTTCTCTCAAATATTTATCGTAGGCAATATCTCCTCTAACCTTTACATACTGTCCTATTGATACGATTTCTTTCATATCGACAGTCTGATTTCTTCCTTCAAAAACTTTTACAGTTATTGAGTTTGTATAGTCAGTCATTTGTAGAATAAGCAAAGTTTTACCACTATTTAATGTTCTAGCTTCTAGTGAAAAAACTTCACCTTCAATGATTATACTTTCTAAATCATTTGAGATATCCTTTAAAGGTATTGAATCGCCAGAAAATTTCTTGCCATAGAGTATTGGTGAATATACACTAGCTCCTGCTCCCTTATTTGAGCTATCAGCTTTTTGTTGCTTATTTTCTAACTCTGTCACTTCTTTTTTCATTCTATCTACCAAAATCGTGTTTTCTTTTTCTTTTTGCTCTTCGTAGGTAGATAAATCAAATGAAAACTCTTTACTGCAGATTATTTTACACTTTATATTTTGTTGGAAATAATGCATGAAATACTTTTCTATCTTTTTCCCCACATTCCGTTCTTTGGCTTTTTGAGATAGAAAAGGCTCTTCAATTGTAATAGATAATGTTTTTTCTTTAGCTTCCCATTCTAACTGGTCTGTTATAGCTGCAATTGCCGGAATATCTTTATTAAGAATATATAAAATATTATCCCAATTTATTGTTATTAATTCTTCAATAGTGTGATACTTGTAATTATACTCAATGTGAATCTCTACATCTTTTACAATTTTTATATTTTTCTTAAGTTGTTTAATAAAGAGCTCCAATTCCTCCTGTTTTACTATTTCTGTAGACTCTAAATGAACAACTAACTTTTTTCTTTTCTTATAAAATTTTATTCCTTCTATTAAAGTATTTTCCAACGTTGAAATGGGTTCTATATTAAAAGTTGCTGCCAAGTCAACAATACTAATCTTTTGTTTTAAAGGATCCATATGGTTCCCCCTATTCTAGTTCATCCAGTATTTTAGTATGTCCTTATACATTTTCAACCGCCACACCATACCTTTACTAAAGCCAAGTTTTTCCTCCTTCATCACATGACTAATGTCCTTTAAAAAAACCTGTTGATATTTTATTTTATTATTTTTTATATATTGAGAAATAGCTATCTCGATACCATAACCACTCATATTTAACTTCTTAATATCTTCTTGTAAGGTATTCTTAAATGCCCTCTGCCCCGACAAATTAGGAGCAACCTTTTGAGCTAAATCTGTTATTAGCCTACCAGATTGAAAGATTCCTACTGTCATTTCTATATTATCATATAATAGAGGCGCCAACATAGATTCAATATGTTTAGAATTTAATCCTATTAAATCAGCATCTAATAAGAGTATAATGTCTCCTGTACAATAGCTTAAACCTTCTTTAATGGCCTGAGCTTTCCCTCTGTTTTGTGATAATTTAATTAAATTTACATGATCATATTCCGAGACGATTAAAGATGTATTATCTTCTGAGCCATCATCAACAACAATAATATCTGTGATCAGTGAGTATTTGCTTAATGGCTCTAGTACATTTCTTATCCTTGTTTCTTCATTATAAGCAGGTATAATAGCTGATATTTCCATTATAAACCTTCTACTCCTTAGTTACATATTTTCTATTTCTTCTATCAATGTTCTAATAATTTCGCTTTCGGGAACTTTTTTTATAATTTTACCCTTTTTAAATAATAATGCAGAATCAACTCCTCCAGCTATGCCGATATCTGCATCTCTTGCTTCTCCAGGACCATTTACTGCACATCCCATAATTGCAACTTTTAAAGGTTTCTTTAGGGTACTTATCTTGGTTTCTATTTCATTGGCTAAATGAATTAAATTAATCTGGCATCTACCACAGGTGGGACAAGATATTATCGTTATTTCATTTTGTATTATTCCTAAAGATTTTAATATTTGTCTTCCAACCTTTATCTCCTCAATCGGATCTCCTGTTAATGAAACTCTAACGGTATCACCAATTCCGTCAAGTAGTAATGCTCCTATTCCTATTGATGACTTTATCGTCCCAGCCCATATTGTACCAGCTTCAGTGATTCCTAAATGCAAAGGATAGTCAACCTTATTGGACATTTCTCTATAGGCATCAACCGTTAGCTGAATATCACTGGCTTTTAAAGAAATTACAATGTTATAAAATTTCATTTCTTCAAGAATAGCTATATGAGCTAAAGCACTTTCTACCATTGCATCGGAAGTAGGGCGTCCATACTTATCTAAAAGTTTTTTTTCTAAGGAGCCTGCATTAACGCCTATTCTAATTTTTATATTTCTTTCTTTTGCTAGCTTAACGATTTCTCTGACTCTATCTTTTTCTCCAATATTACCAGGGTTTAATCTTAAGCCATCAATCCCATTTTTAATAGCTTCTAAAGCCAAACGATAGTCAAAGTGTATATCAGCAACAATAGGAATCGTAGTTTGATCTTTAATTTGCTTTAAAGCATAGGCTGCTTCCATATTAGGTACAGCTAATCTAACAATATCACAGCCTATCTCTTCCAATGCCTTTATCTGCTCTACAGTTCCACTTATATCTCTAGTATCGGTTGTTGTCATAGATTGAATTGATATTGGATGATTACCTCCAATATAAACATCTCCACAAGCAACTACTTTAGTTTTTTTTCTCAACTTGATCACCTTCGGTTCAATTTTAATCTATCTATAGATAGGGGTAAGCAACTACAGAACTTAAGCAGATGACTGAAACCTATGATTTCATGTCAGTCGTTTATACAAGGTGAATTTTTGATATACTAATGGCTACATTGCAGCCCATGGTTTTGGACGAAACCGTAGACCGTGTATATCAAAAGTAGATGACCCAAATCTTTGATTTGGTGTCAGTCACTTTCACAGAGTGCAATTAAAGTTTAAAATTGGTTATCTATATATTACCCCGTAATAAAGGTTAAAATATCTTTATAGGTAATAATAATCATCAATAACATCAGTAGTGCCAATCCTATCATATGCACGAAGGCTTCCTTCTCCGGATCTACTGGTTTACCTCTAAAGAATTCGAATACCAAAAACAAAATTCTGCTTCCATCAAGTGCCGGTATAGGCAGTAGATTTACTATGCCTAGATTAATACTTATTAGTGCAGCCAAATACAGCACATTGTATAAACCATCTTGACTCGCTTGCCCTACTAAGCTAATAATTCCTACAGGTCCTACAACTTCTGCAGTTGTAGCCTGCCTAGCAAAAACTCTTCTAAAGAAGCCAAACATTTCGATAAAAATCATTTTTGTTTGTTGATAACTTCCCTTCATAGCCAAAGTAAATGATTTTTCTGTAGCAGGTACAATTCCAATCATGAAACGATTGCTTTCTTCTTCCTTTTGTGGCTCCACTATTTTTTCAATTCTTTCGTTGTTTCTTAGTAAACCAATCTTCATAGGTTCACCTTCTGAAGTGTTTATTTCATTCACTAAATGTTCCCAATCCTCTACTGCAACTCCGTCAATCGTAAGGATTTGGTCGTTCCTTTGAATCCCTACTGACTCTGCAGGAGAATTAGCAATCACTTCATCAATGGTTGTAGTTGGAATCCCCCCTATATTGTAAAAAATAATCGCAAATAGCACTAACGCTAAAATAAAATTCATGAAAGGACCAGCAAAAATGACTGCTATTCGTTCACCAACAGTTTTTTTGCTAAAACTCCTAATATCATTAGAAGTTTCATCCTCTCCCTCCATTTTAACGTAGCCGCCGAGTGGCAAAACTCTAATGGAATAATCAGTTTCTCCTTTTGTAAATTTCAACAGCCTAGGACCCATTCCTATTGCAAATTCATGCACTTTAATACCGACAAGTTTTGCAATGCTAAAGTGGCCTAGTTCATGAAAAAACACCAACAAACCAAACACTAAAATTGCTGTAAGAGCAGTAGTCATAAAAACACCTTCCTATCATAATTCGTCTATTATCCAACTCTTTACCCATTTTTCTAACTCCAATAACTCCTCAACATTATTGTAAGAAAAAGCATTGTGTTTATTCATCACTTTTTCAATATATTTTGATATATCATAAAAGGTTATTCTATTTTTTAGATAATAATCTACCAATATTTCGTTAGCAGTGTTTAATACACATGGCATTGTACCTCCTATTTTTATAGCTTCAAAGGCTAACTTTAAACATGGAAACCGTTGTAAATCTGGTTCTGTAAATGTTAAGCTGTTAATCTTTTTAAAATCCAGGCCCTTAACATTGCCTTCAACTCTATCGGGATAGGAAAGAGCATATTGTATTGGAAGTTTCATGTCTGGGATCCCTAATTGTGCAATAACAGAGCGATCCTTTAATTCTATCATAGAGTGAATTATACTTTGGGGATGAATAATCACTTCAATGTTTTCAACATGAATATCAAATAGCCATTTGGCTTCTATGACTTCTAATCCTTTGTTCATCAGTGTTGCTGAGTCAATAGATATCTTTTTTCCCATGCTCCAATTAGGATGCCTTAAAGCATCACTTGAGCTAGCAGTTTTTATATCAGCGTAGTCCCAGTTTCTAAAGGGTCCTCCAGAGGCTGTTAGTATGATCTTAGAAATATCTTCCTGCTTTTCCCCTTGTAAACATTGAAAAATAGCTGAATGTTCACTGTCAACTGGAATAATACTTACACTATTTTTATAGGAGGTCTCCATTACCAATTCTCCAGCAGCAACTAAAGTTTCTTTATTGGCCAACGCCACATTTTTTTTAGATTTTAATGCAGCAATTGTTGGTAACAATCCCACACTCCCTACTACGGAATTTAACACAATATCCACATCTTCATAAGTAGCAGCTTCAATAAGTCCTTCTATACCAAAACATATTTTTGTATTTGAGGATATCCGAGAAGCCAGCATTTTTCCCTTCTCTTCATTAAAAACCGCCACTATTTTAGGCTGATACTCCCTAATCTGCTGTTCTAAATCATCAATACTTTGCATAGCTGCTAAACCAATCACTTTAAATGTTTCAGGATGTTCTTTTACTATTTCCAAAGCTTGTTTTCCAATAGAACCCGTTGATCCTAGTACGCAAATTTTTTTCATCATTTCACTCCTCAATAAAAAAGCATCTTCGATGCTTTCGCTAGGAAACCCTAGGTTTCCTTCGACGACAGCAAAGCTGTCTGAGCACCTTCCTGAAGACGAGCATAGGAAAGTAGAACTTTCTTAATATATAAAATAAGCATTGCCTCTGTGCTATGCTTACTTTAATTGCTATTTCATAAATATAATAAAGAAATAATACACAATTGGAGCAGTAAATAGAATACTATCAAATCTATCTAAAATACCCCCGTGTCCCGGTATTAAATTACCAAAATCTTTTATTCCAACATACCTTTTAATTTGTGATGCTGTCAAATCTCCTAGTTGTGAAAGAATGCTTCCTATCATTCCCAATATTATAATCATTACCATATATTCTATGAAAAAAACATATGCAAATATACCACAAGAAAACATGCAGCCTAATACGCCCGCAATAGCTCCTTCAACTGTCTTCTTGGGACTTACTTTAGGACATAGCTTTCTTTTTCCAAAAAAATATCCGCCAAAATAGGCAAAAGTATCAGTAGACCATGCAATAATGAATATTAACCATATCATTTCATTATTCGCCAATTTATCTGTTAAAATAATATGTCCCAGAAATGTTGTTACATATAATAATCCGTAAAGAGTTAGACTCCCATCAACAACATTATATTTGAAATTATATAACTGTAAACCACTAAAAATAATAATAGTGAGGACAATAATTGCTAAGAAGTATATTACGTCAAAGGATAAATAAAACATTGTTAAAAGAATAATTGATAGTCCATAACCAATCAAGGACATTGGTTCATAGTTTTTATGTTTCATAGCGTGATAAAATTCATTTAATCCTATTAAAGCCACCAACATTGTTGCCAGGTATAAGTAAATACCACCTTTAAGAAGGATAATAACCAAAAAGGGAATTCCTATAAAACCACTGATTATTCTTTTTAGCATGAAACCCCCCCTAAACTCCACCAAATCGTCTTTGTCTATTTTGAAAATCAAATATAGCTTCCAATAGGTGTTTTCCATTGAAGTCTGGCCAATAAGTATCTGTAAACCATAATTCTGTATAGGCACATTGCCATAGAAGAAAATTGCTTAATCTATATTCTCCGCTGGTTCTAATTAACAAATCAGGATCCGGTATATTTTCAGTATCTAAATATTTTTTAATTATATCTTCATTAATATCGTCAATACTTAACTTATTATTTGATATTTCAATCGATAACTTTTGTACTGCTCTGGTTATTTCATCTCTGCTGCCATAATTTAATGCAATGTTTACACATAACCCAGTGTTACTATTGGTTAAAGATTTTGATTTACTTATTTCATCCTGAACAGCAGTCGGAAATGCAAGTATATCACCAATGGTATTAATCTTAACATTATTCTTGTGAAGCTCACTAACTTCTTTTTTTAAAAATTCTATCAATAGCTTCATCAAAGCAGAAACCTCTTGTTCAGGTCTTTTCCAATTTTCCGTTGAAAATGCAAAAAGGGTTAAATACTGCACACCAATATCTGATGCAGTTCTAACCACATCTCTTAATGCTTCCACCCCTGCCCTATGTCCTAAGGTCCTAGGCAAACCTTTTTTTTTAGCCCATCTTCCGTTTCCATCCATAATAATAGCGATATGTCCTGGTATCTTTTCTAGGTCAATCTTTAAACCGTTTTCGACTTTACTGCTTATTATATTACGAATAATCTTCATTTTGTAACCCACCTTAAGTATTTTTAAACCCCCAAATGGGGGCTTAAAAATAAGATATAATCATCTCTACTTCATCATCAGTTAACTTTTTTAACTGTATAACCCTAGTATCCCCTTGTTTGTTACTTTTTTTACTGATACTTTCCTTTATAACAACCTTAAATGAATTAGAATTTAATACAGCTAAAGCATCTTCAGCTCTGTAGCCTAAAACATCAGGGATTGATTTCAAATTTATACCTCCAAAATTTCTTTTTCTTTGTTTTCTATCATTTCATCAATTTGTTTTGTAAATTTGTCAGTGATTTTTTGGACTTCATCCTGAGCCGCTTTCAAATCATCTTCTGTTAGTTCTCCATCTTTTTGCATTTTCTTTAATGCATCATTTACATTTCTTCGCTCATTTCTTAAAGCAACTTTACTATCCTCTGCTGTCTTCTTAACTATTTTCGTTAAATCTCTTCTTCTTTCCTCTGTTAGCTGAGGAATATTCAACCTTATAATTTTTCCATCGTTTGAAGGATTAATCCCCAAATCTGATTGTTGTATAGCTTTCTCAATAAGATTCATAATAGATGGATCATAGGGTTGAATTGTTATCATTCTTGGTTCTGGTGCAGTTACGGAGGCAATTTGCTTAATAGGTGTCACTGTTCCATAGTAATCAATCGTAAGTCTATCCAGCATTGCAGGGTTTGCTCTACCAGCTCTAATACTGTTCAAGTCATCCTTTAGTACCTTTAGAGTTTTATTCATCTTTTCTTCTAACTCTTTGTGTGCTTGTAAATACATGTTTTCTCCTCCCTTAAATAATAATTATATTAAGTTTCACTATGTATATAAGTACCAATTCTTTCACCGTATATAACTTTGATTATATTTTCTGGTTCGTCTAAACTAAATACTTTAATGGGTATTCTATTATCCATACAAAGAGAAGTAGCGGTTGAATCCATTACCTTCAACTCTAATTTTAGCACGTCTAAATAGGTTAATTCCTCAAATTTCTTAGCGTCATGATAAGTATGTGGATCTTTATCATATACAGCGTCAACTTTTTTTGCTAATAATATGATATCTGCTTCAATTTCAGCAGCTCTTAATGCAGCAGTAGTATCTGTAGAGAAGTAAGGATTTCCAGTTCCTCCAGCAAAAATAACAACTCTACTTTTTTCTAAATGCCTTACAGCTCTTCTTCTTATATAGGGTTCTGCAATTTGTCTCATTTCTATAGCTGTTTGCACTCTTGTCATGATGTCTATATTTTCTAAAGCATCCTGTAAAGCCAATCCATTAATTACAGTAGCCATCATTCCCATATAATCTGCAGTGGTCCTATCCATTCCTTCACCACTTCTACCTCTCCAGAAGTTTCCTCCTCCAACAACAATTGCTACCTGTACTCCCTTTTCAGTAATATATTTTATTTCCTCAGCAATTTTATTAATCGTTTCTGTATCTAAACCAAATCCTTTCGTTCCTGCTAAAGCTTCACCACTTAACTTTAAAAGTACTCTTTTATATAGAGGTGTTTTCATTTACAAGCCTCCAATCTTAATATTTCTACAACGAATAAAAAAATCCTTTATTTTTGTTAATAGTTTTTACTAAAAACCTCTGTTTAACACTAAAAAATAAATAGATTTCTTGAAAATATTTATTTGAAAAGAGAACACAAAAAAGTGTTCTCCCACAAAACTATTGACCTATCTGTTTCGCTACTTCTTCTGCAAAATTTTCAGATTTCTTTTCAATTCCTTCTCCTACTTCAAATCTTACAAATCTTCTAATACTAATATTTTCGCCAATCTTAGCAATTTTTTCTGTTAATAATTGACTAACGGTTACATCTGGATTTTTTACAAATGGTTGTTCTAATAAGCACACTTCTTTATAATATTTTTCAATTCTTCCTTCTACCATTTTATCTACAATTTTTTCTGGTTTGCCTTCATTTAAAGCTTGTTTTCTTAAAATTTCTTTTTCCTTGTCAATTTCAGCCTGTGGAACCTCTTCCTTACTAACAAATTGAGGCTGAGATGCTGCGATCTGCATAGCTACATCCTTAACGAATTCTTTAAATTCTTGATTTTTAGCAACAAAATCTGTTTCGGAGTTTACTTCTACTAATACGCCAATTCTCCCACCATGTATGTAAGCTTCCACTAATCCTTCAGCTGCAATTCTTCCAGCTTTTTTAGCAACAGCAGCTAAGCCCTTTTCTCTTAAAACTTCTACTGCTTTATCAATATTTCCTTGTGCATCAGTTAAAGCTTTTTTACAATCCATCATGCCTGCACCAGTTTTTTCTCTAAGTTCTTTTACCATACCTGCAGTAATATTCATTCTTAACGCCTCCTATAATATTATTAAAGGTAAGGATGTAAGGGAAAACCCCCTAACCCTTACCTTATTATTCTTCAGTCTTAATTATTCTTCAACTTGAAATCCTTGTTTTCCCTCTATTACTGCATTTGCCATAGTAGCAGTAAGAAGTTTTACAGCTCTGATCGCATCATCATTTCCTGGGATAATATAATCGACTTCATCGGGGTCGCAATTAGTATCTACAATAGATACTACTGGTATACCTAAAATATGCGCTTCTTTTACTGCAATTCTTTCTTTTCTTGGATCAACTACAAATAAAAGACTTGGCATGTCCTTCATGTCTTTAATTCCACCTAAGAATTTCTCGAGTTTTTCCATCTCATTTTTAAGTTTAATAACTTCTTTCTTAGGTAATACATCAAAAGTTCCGTCTTCTTGCATTTTTTCTAATTGATGTAGACGGTCGATACGGATTTTAATTGTATTATAGTTTGTTAGCATTCCACCTAACCATCTTTGGTTTACATAATACATACCACTTCTTTTAGCTTCTTCTGCTATTGCTTCCTGTGCCTGTTTTTTTGTACCAACAAAAAGAATCGTTTTTCCTTCAGCGGCTATTTCTTTAACTACATCATAGGCTTCTTCTACTTTTTTCACTGTTTTTTGAAGATCAATGATATAAATACCATTTCTTTCTGTGAAAATATACTCTGCCATTTTAGGATTCCATCTTCTTGTTTGATGTCCAAAATGAACACCTGCTTCTAATAACTGTTTCATTGAAATTACTGACATTTGTTATTTACCTCCTTTAGTTTTCCCTCCATCTTAATCATTTCTTCTTAGGACTTTTGCAAAGCACCACTAAGTAGATTATAAGATGTGTGTTTTATCACCTTTTGTATTCTAACATACCATCAATTATTAATCAATATATTTTTTTTAATTCCTGTTATCATTATTGACAATTAATGGTGTTTTTATTAATTGATTTCTACTAATATTTCTAAAATATCTTCAATAGAGCTTTCGTTAGGAATTCTTTTTAAGCCATATTTCAAACGACCGGTCATTTGTAAGTTATTTGCTACATATATAAATTCATCTCTACTAAGAATAATTTCTTTTTCCTCTAATAATTGAGCTATTTCTTCACTAGTCATACCTTTTCTTATATAAACCTCTTTATACGCTTTGTTACTATCTACATTTTTCATTTCATCGCTGTTGTCTATATTGCTCTCCTCAATAATATTATTGTCTATTCCATCTATATGGCTTTTCTCAGAATCATTCGTTGTTTCGTTTTGTTTTATAATTTTTACAAAGGGGTCATTATTTATACTTTGTATATCATTCATTGAATCATTAATAAAAAGGATGTTGATTATACCTGCTATGACCATCCCAATACCAATGCCAATGGCTATACTATGAATTGAAAAATGTTTCAACCATTCCACCTCATTTTATTAGCTTTATAACCATCTCAATTTCTCTAACACTTTTATTGAGAATCTTCGCTATTTCTTCAGATGTTTTATTTTGTTTAGATAAATCAATAATGGGTTTATTTTTATTAAGGAACTGATTATAGTTTAATAAATGATTGAAATTCTCACTATTGCTTTCAACAGTCAGATTTTCATCATTTTTTTGTTCTTCTAGCAGAAGGTACACCTCCTGAATAACATGGGTCAAATTGGTGACTTCTTTCCTTAATTGTTCAATTTCTATGACAATTTTATCGTTACCTTCCTTAAATAAATCCCGGGAAAGGTTTATTTCTTCTTGATTAGAATTACCGGAGGCAAGTATATATTCTTCTATAGAATCGTTTTCTTTTTTTTTGAATATTAAATAAAATGAAATGATAACTACAGAAATTCCTAATAAAACTACAATATGGTTTATGTTATAATTCATAATACACCTCTTATTGTCAAATAAATATATCTAATTTTTGTCCTTTTTTATTTTTATCTTTATTTTCTCTATTATTTTCAGTATCTGAAGAATTAAAGGATTGATTAGAATTTTGTTTTTTCTTTCTATTTTGAGAATCTTGTTTACCCTCTCGCCTAACCTTTTTGCCATCTGTATGCTCTGTTTGTTGAGTTTTTTTTCTATTTCTCTTAATTTCATTTTTTTGCTGACTTTGCAAAAAAGTATTTGTATCCTTTATTCGATTAAAATCATTTTGCTTTTCTTTTGATTCATGAATTGTTTTGTTAAAGCTCAAATGAAAATCTATTGGTTTAATAGCCATATTATCACTCCCTATTTTTCATAAGGTCCAATCATAATATCTCCATCTTTTTTATATAGCGTGCTATTAATCAGCTCATCATAAATATGTCTAACTGCACTTAAAATAGTTATTTTTGCTCCTGGATAGATTTTACCTGCATGTACCTTGCCGCTTGATAAACTTTGTAGCTGATGTTCTAATAGCTGCATTTCTTTTTGAAGTTGGCCATGTTTGCTTTTCAAGTATTCATATGTTTTCAGGGATTTAACAAGAATTTCCTCTTTACTTTTAGGCAGATTATTATCCTTCGCCAACTTGCTTAATAACTCAATAGTCTTTTTTAAGTTTCCTAAATTTTTTTGAATTTCTGCAATCTCTTCTTTAAGCTTTTCATATCTCATTTTTTCATCTGGATCTATTCCTACCTCTAGATTAGTGATGGTACCCATATGGGATCCAATGATTTTAGCTCTTATCTCTTCACCAGCTCTTACTTGTCCTCCAACAATCAAACCTTTCTTTCCATCTACTATAATATTTCCCTTAGCCACAATATTGCTATGCAATATACAATCTGCTTCAATATTTCCAAAACTCTTTATGGTGGTGTTTTCTATATATTTGGAAATAAGGTTTCCACTACATTGTAAATAGGCTTGGTTGTTTCCTTGTATTCCTCTGTTCAATAGAATATTGCCCTTTGATAGGAGGGTTGCACCTTCCACCACACCATTCACTTCAATGTCACCGTCAGCTTCTACCGTAAATCCTGATTTAACATTACCTTTTATTGTTACCTTCCCATTAAAAGTAACATTTCCGGTTGAATGATCTACATCACCAGGAACCTCATATACCTGACTTACCTGCAATTTCCCGTCTCTAAAAAACACCTGTCCGTCAACATCGGCATAGATTTTTAGTCCGCTTTCGTCCTCATAGATATTTTTTCCTTTAATTACTTTCGCCGGTTTTCCTTTCAAAGCAGATATTTCTGCTCCTAAAACATTTTTGCCAGCAGTTCCATCTGTAGGTGGAATAATTTCAGCTAATAACTGTCCTTTTTTTACATTATTGATTAGATTTAAATGTTTGAAATTTACTGTCCCATCTTCTAAAAGCTGAGGTGTATAGTCTTTTTGAGTATCGAAACAATATATTATTGTCCCATTTTCACCATGTTCAGGTCTATTCCCTTGTGCAATTAGAATTTTGACCCCAAAAGTTCTATTGTCTATTATATCATGCAGCTTTTTATCATCAATCCCAAATACAATTCCTTTTTCCCTTAGCTTTTCCTTTGCGTCGTCAAAACTTAGTTCTTTACCTCCATCAGCTTCTATAATAGTAATATAAGCTTCAAGTTTATCTCTTTTAATCTCAATATGGGCATCTGAATCAATTTTCACTTCTTCTTGATAGGGGGCAATTTTTATAGGTGTAGTTACATTATCATTTAGATGTTTACTTATTACCTCTATATCATAACTTTTTACAGACTTTTTAGATAAATAGTCTACTAACTGCTTTAGCTTGTTTTTCGCATCACAAGCGTTTTGTTTTATGATTGTAATGTAAACGCCATCAGGGAAATAATCTATTTTAAAAAAATCGTCTTCTTCTACAGTAGAAATATTATTTTCTATTTCAATATTACTTTCAATTTGATTAATTTGTTCTATTGCGCTTTGCAGAGTGAGATCTTTTCTAGTAATCTTTAGCTCTATATAACCGCTCCGGAAAAAGCTGGATTTTTTTTCCTGTAGAGTTTCAACTTCAACCTCTTCTAATTTTAAGTTTAACTGTGCCAATCCAGAGTTCAGTGCTTCTTCATAGCTGTTTCCTTTACTAATTATATAATCCTTATTCATGCGATTCCCCCCCTTTTTCTTTAATCCCCTATTTTTCTACTATCTTTGCTTTTAATCTACTGATCGCCTTTGAATGTAGTTGAGATACTCTTGATTCTGAAATTTCTAATATTTCTCCTATTTCTTTATAAGTTACTTCATTAAAATAATATAATGAAATAACTTGTTTTTCTCGTTCGGGCAATTTTTCAATACTATGTTGTAATATTTCATATAATTCTCTATTGCAAATAATGTCCTCTGGCAAAGACTCTTCCTCGTATTTTAGATGATCTACGATATTGCTGTCATATAATTTTTCTTCTAAAGACACTATATTGAAACTGTTTATTTGCTGAAGTATAGTGTTTAATTCGTCGATCGATATATTTAATTCCTTTGCTACCTCTGTATCCTTGACATTTCTTCCAAACCTATTTTCTAAATTATTATAAGCTTCTTCTATCATTTTAGATTTTTGTCTGACAGAACGAGGAATCCAATCTAAATTCCTTAATTGATCTATAATCGAACCTCTAATACGTATTTGAGCATAGGTTTCAAATTTAACTTTTTTATCAATGTCAAATTTTTCAATAGCATCTAATAAGCCAAAAATGCCATAACTTACTAAGTCATCATATTCTATATTTGATCCATATGTAGAGTATAAACGACCTGCTATGATCTTAACTAATTCAATGTATCTTTCTATCAATTGATTCTTAGCTTCTTTGTCATGGTTTTTTTTATACTTCTGCCATAGGCTTTGATCTCCCATTTAAAGACCTCCTGGCTTTTCTAATTCCTTAGATTTCTTTAATACCGTGTCCTATTGTCTTTACTAGTAATCCTCCTGTATCCGAATAAACTTCAATTGTTCTACCGTAATTTCCCCCTGTATCTTCTGCAATAATAGGTACTTTAAGATCTCCTAAAATTTCTTTGGTAGCGACTACATTTCTGAAACCAATTTTCATTACATCGCTATTCCCGCCAAAAGAGAACATTTGTGCCCCGCCAGCTATTTTGGCAACAAATCTACTCCTATTGCCTCCTTCTTTTACCATTTCCTCTATTAATAGATTTATCGCTGTATCCGCAAATTTTGCTTTGTTGGCATTGTTTTTTATTTGTCTACTATCTGGCAGCATAATATGAGCTAACCCAATAAGTTGTATTTTTTTATCATATAATGCGATGCCTACACAAGAGCCTAAACCTAATGTTGTTAATATTTCTGGATATTTTACAATCTTTAAGTCAGCCATGCCAACCTTTATAATCTTTTGCATCTAATCATACACTCCTAGACTATTTAATAAAGTACTGAAGGTTTCTGCATTTGGTATTAAGAAAAAATTTGCCTTTACTAAGTCATTACCGTCTTTCAATTTTGTTTCTATTAGTAAAACTTTATCACTAACATATCCAAATTGAATGGCTGGTACGCTCAATATTGCCCCTGCCATATCTATACAAAGAGATGGAATTGAAAGTAGTAGATTTAAACCAGTAAGAGAGGATAGAGAAGAAATATAGGATCCAGATAGAATATTTCCTACTTCTTGTAGCGCTGATCGATCCATTTCATCTAAATCCTTTGAATAATCTTCCCTGCCCATAAGCATTCCCGTTAACGTCTTTGAAGAGTTTACATCTAGCAGAAACATAATATTTCCAGTGATATCTCCCTCAACGTCAAAATAAATTCCAGCTACTACACTTTCTTCTCCTCCTAGGGTATTGGCAATGTCACCATAATCTAGTATTTTTACTATTGGGACTTCCATGTCTATTTTTTTATCTATCATTTTAGCAAGGGCTGTAGCTGCATTTCCTGCTCCTATATTACCAACTTCCCGTAATACATCTAGATGCATATTGTTTAAATCTTCCACCTTAAACACTTTTAAAATGCACCTCCTTTACACTTCTTGGCTATCTTGAGTTAATATTTTCAAAATGTCTAAAATAATAATCATTCGATCATCTTCTTTACCTATGCCTTTGATATAATCATCTTCAGTATGATTAATTAAGCTATTGGTATTATCAATATTTTCTTTTTCGATGGTTAACACTTCTGAAGAACTGTCCACTAATAATCCAATCGTCATTTCCTCCACAGTAAGTATAATAATCCTTGATTCTTCTGTTAAAGTCTTTTCTCCCATTTTAAATCTTGTTCTTAAATCGATCACAGGAATGACTTCACCTCTTAAATTGATAACTCCTTTAATGTAGTGAGGCGTGTTAGGAAGTCGAGTAATTTCTAGAACCTTTTCTATTGTTTCAACAAAGTTGATAGCTACCCCATAATACTCTTCTTCCAATTTAAATATAACATACTGGTTTGTTCTTTCATTGTTATTGTCCAATCTACCTCACCCCTTTAAAAAAATGAATTCGTATCAAGTATTAGTGCTACAGAACCATTACCAAGGATTGTTGCACCTGCAATTCCTTTAATATTCGAAAGAAACTTACCTAATGATTTTATTACGATTTCCTGTTGTCCTATCAGTTCGTCTACGACAATTCCCGCCGTCCTATCCCCTTTTTTAACAATGACAATTGTATATTCTAATTTATCTTCTACATAATTGGGTACATTTAATAATTTTGAAAGTCTTAATATTGGCAGCGTTGTATTTCTAAATAATACAACTTCATTTCCTTGGACTTTTCTAATAGAATTAGCTTCAATCGTTGAAATTTCTTTTATATTATTTAACGGAATAGCATATTTTTCATCTCCTGTAACAACGAGTAACGCTTGTATAATAGCTAATGTTAGAGGCAGTCTAATAACAAATTTGCTCCCTTTATTAATAGAAGAGTTGACTTCTACCGTTCCTCCAAGGGCTTCTATTTTAGTTTTTACCACATCCAAGCCTACACCACGACCTGATATATCTGATATTTTATCAGCAGTACTAAAACCTGGTGTGAATAATAATTGAATAATTTCATTATCCTCCATTAGCTGACATTGTTGCAATGATATAATATTCTTATCAATGGCTTTTGCCTTAACCTTATCAATGTCTATGCCCTTTCCATCATCCTCTACTTCAATCACAACACTGTTGCCATCTGGATATGCTGAAAGTTTCACCGTGCCTTGCTTGTCTTTATTTACTCGCAATCTGGTCCCTGTATCTTCAATGCCGTGATCAATGGAATTTCTTATTAAATGTATCAGAGGATCTCCAATTTCGTCTATTACCGTTCTATCTACTTCTGTATCTGCTCCTGTCATGATCAAAGATATTTCTTTGTTTAATTCTTTAGAAAGATCCCTCACCATTCTTGGAAAACGATTGAATACTCTTTCAATGGGAACCATTCTGACCTTCATCACTGCATCATGTAAGCTAGTCGTTATTCTTTCAAGATGCTCTGTAGCTTCATTCATTCTCTGCCTTTTTTCTAAGTCATCAATATCCTCTAGTCTGGTTTTAATAATGATTAATTCGCTAACTAAATTCATCAGATTGTCCAAACGATCAATATCTACTCTCACTGTTTTGCCAGTTTTTGACTTTCTACTATTTGCTTCTTCTTTTTTATTTTCACTAGATGGACTATCTAAAGCTTGTTGATGTTCTTCAAATTTTTCTAAATTTTTATCATCTTCTTCCGAAAACTCAACTGAATATCTTGTGTTTTTAAAATCCAATACCTCTACCGACTCTATTTCTGAGATTCCATTTAATTCTTTACGAATATAGGCCTCATCACACTTCGAAACGATGATCAGTTCAAAGGATAAATCAAATTTCTCATCTTCAATATCTTCTATGCTAGGTGTCGATTGAATAATCTCTGCTAATTTCTCTAGCGTATTGATCACAATATAAGCTCTAGCAGATTTTAACATGCATTTTTTATCTAATGTGATTTTTATAGAAAATACATTGAAATCTCTTTCTATTGCTTTTTTAATAATATCATTTGTATAATGATTAATCGTAATGTCTATGGGCTGAGCATCATCCGAAACTTCAAAATTCTTTAATGGTTGTTTTGCCTCACCAATATCTTCATGATGCTTTAATGCTTGCAGTTTTTTTACTAAGTCTTGAGAAGTAAGTGCTCCTTCATTGTTATGCTTTTCAATCTGATCAACATAGCTTTCTAATTCATCAAAACATTCAAATAACACATCAATGACTTTAGCAGTAATAACAATATTCTTATTTCTTATATCATCTAATATGTTCTCCATTTCATGGGTCAGGCTTGCGATATTGCTAAATCCCATGGTCCCAGACATACCCTTTAAGGTATGGGCAATTCTAAAAATTTCATTTAACAAATTAATGTTTTTTGGAGAGTTTTCTAACTGCATTAAAATATCATTCATGCTTTGTAAATGCTCTTTTGACTCTTCCATAAATATGTCTAAATATTGACTCATATCCATATTATGACACCCCCACTCTATTTACTATAACATTCATTATTTTTTCTAAAGAAACTATTTCGTCAACAATGCCCGCTTTAACAGCGCTCTTTGGCATTCCATATACAACGCAGCTCTCTTCCTTCTGTGCAATGATATAAGCAGATGTTTTTTGTTTGAGGTCAATCAAACCCTTTGTACCGTCTGAACCCATTCCCGTCATGATCACTCCTATCAGATTTTTCCTATTTTCTTTTAAATTCGCCAGTGATCTAAATAGCACATCTGCTGAAGGTCTATGTCCAGAAACAAGTTGTTTTTCAGATAAGTGAATGTATAATTTGTTTACATCGTTTGTCTTTACTTCTAAATGATGACTTCCAGGTGCAATATATACACAACCTGGATAAAGTAATTCTGCGTCCTCTGCTTCCTTAACCGTTACACTAGAAATACTATTGAGTCTATCTGCTAAAGATCGTGTGAAACCAGGTGGCATATGCTGTACAATTAAAAAACTCCCAGGAAAATCTTTAGGTATTAGAGGAATGATGTGCTGCAATGCTCTAGGCCCTCCAGTAGAAATACCTATGGCCACAATATTTTTTATAGATGTATTACCTCTTGTATTTCTTTGTCGTTCTATGGAACGTCTTGTAGTATCTACTTTATTGGTAATGCTATGATCATAGAATACCTTTGCCTTATGAGCGTTTTTTACTTTTTCAACAATTTCTTTTTTGAGATGATCAGCGTTGACCATAAAAATACTTGAAGGTTTCTGAATAAAGTCTATTGCCCCTAACTCTAAAGCTATCATTGTAGATTCTGCACCTTTATACGTTAATCCACTTAACATCACAACTGGTATTGGATTAATCTCCATAATGATTTTCAATGCATCTATCCCATTCATAATTGGCATTTCAACGTCTAGGGTTATAACATCTGGTTTTAATGTTTTAATAACCTCGATTGCTTCTTTACCATTTTTCGCATCGCCAATTACTTGTAAATGTTCATCACTATTTAAGATATCGCTTAGGATTTTCCTCATAAAAGGAGAATCGTCTACTACAACTACTTTTATTCTGTTACTAGTTTTTGTCATTCTAAATCAACCCTTTTTGTCGTAGTTCACGTTGTTTTCTAAAAACAAATGCTATAATTTGATTTCTAGCACTATCTGAAATATCTATATATCTTACACCGATTTCATATTCATTCGTTGTAGGTTCCTTTTCTACCCTCACAATCTCGCCTACTACCGTTACTGTATTATTGTTATTCAGTGAAATAATGCATTCAACCTTCTGTTTTTCTTCGAACGCTTTTTTTGTAATTGCTTTTAATCCTCCTCCACTTATGTCTTTAGTAAAAATTTCTATGGACTTATTATCATTAAGATCTCTGATTACCACCTTTGTTAGTACCTTTAATCTAAAATATAATCTTCTTTGTATTTTTTCTGGTGGAGTTATTGGCTTGATAATATATACCGGAAGTTTCAATTCTAGTCTTTGTATTACTTCTCCAGTGAAACTAAATATTCCTTTTTCATCTCGATAAAACATGATGCTAATTTGTTGTCCTTGATGCAGTAGATAAGGCATCCCTTTTTTTATAGGGTTAGCAATAAACACTTTATCTCCTCTTATTTCTATTACCTGACTAACTATAGGTCTTGAAATAATAGTATTTTTAAGTCTAACAGGCTCAATTTCTATTTTTTCCCCTATCTTTAATTCTGTTAAAAGATTCATCACAGCTTCTCTCCTATCTAAACAAGCTAATGACTCTACTAATAAAGCTTTCAGATTTAGCGTAATCTTTTTCTTCAGCGATACTATTTGTCAACTTTAAAGCGATTACTTTAATATTTCTACTAATCGCAGCATTAGGATATTCAATTACAAAGGGTTTTTGAAGTTTTACAGCTTTACTAACGTTGTGATCATCAGCAAGAAATCCTAATTTTTCTATCTTCGTATTTAAAAATTTTTCACAGGCATTTCTCAATTTCTCAAATGCAATTTTCCCCTCAGCAACATTTTCAACGCGATTAATGATGACTTTAATCTTTTTATCCTTATCGCTTAATGCTATATTTTTTATCATAGCATATGCATCTGTTAAAGATGTTGGTTCAGCAGTTGTCACCACGATTGTTTCTTCAGCAGCAAATACGAAGGATAATACTGATTTTGATAAACCTGCTCCAGTATCAATTAGAATGATATCTGCATCATCATATATTTTATTAAATTGTGCTATTAGTATATTTAATTTTTCTTTTGACATATCTACTAAATCAATTATGCCTGAACCACCAGAGATTATTTTGATGCCGTTAGGGCCAGTATTCATGATTTCAGTTATATCTTTATTATGATTAATTACATCTAGCAGCGTATATTTTGATATAACTCCAAGTACAACATCCACATTAGCTAGTCCTAAGTCTGCATCAATGACAACTACTTTTTTATCTTGATTACTTAGGGAAATCGCTAAATTCGCCGTGAAATTTGTTTTCCCTACACCACCTTTTCCGCTGGTTACACATATGACTCTTGTATTATTCTTTCTAATTTTCTTTACATCGTCAGAGTCATGGGACATTAATTTCTTTTGAGTAATCAATTCTCTTAATCTTGTAGCTTGATCCATTAATGTATAGCCTCCCTTATTAAAAGGCTTACAATCTTTTCAATGCTAACTACCTCAATATCATCTGGAACACTTTGTCCTGTTGTTATATAGGAAATAGGTCTCCTCGTTTCTTTTGCCGTATTTAGAATGGTACCGTAGGTGGTAGCTTCATCAATTTTTGTAAATATTATATTATAATTATCTATAAAGTTATAGGTATTAACTATTTCTTTAATATCGCTATATTTTGAGGTGCAGCTCATTACTAAATAAATATCTTTTTCATTGATTTCCTCAAGTAATTTTTCCAATTCCATCACTTGCTGTTTATCTTTATGGCTCCTGCCAGCAGTGTCTACCATGATAATGTCTTTTTCATTCATCTGATTTATTGCATAATGTATTTCTGAAGAATCATATATTACTTCTAGTGGCACATTTAATATATCACTATAGGTTCTTAATTGCTCCACTGCTGCTATTCTATAGGTGTCGGCACTAATTAATCCCACTGTTTTCCCCTCATTTAATGCAAATTGAGCAGCTAGTTTAGCAATTGTGGTAGTTTTACCAACTCCCGTGGGTCCTATAAAAACCATGATTTTTGTACTATGGTTTTTTTGTTGCAAAACTATATATTTGTCTATTACCTTTTTCATTTCTAATTCTAGTAATTGTTTATCCTGTATCATCCCTGGTTTATCATTATCAACAGTAATGCACTTGTTTATTATTTCTTCAATTAAAGCTTCTTCTAATTCTTGTTCTTTTAAGAGGTTAAATAGCTTTAATACTTCTTTATTTTCTGTAGTTTTTAGCATATCTGGCAGTTCTTGTTTGTTCATTTTTTTAATGACTGTATTTAACATATTCTTTATTTCATTTACTTCACTATTGATTGTTGTAGTCGTTACTTTATCCTGTTTACTGCTTTCAACTTTTTTCTGGATCAATTCCATGGCTGATTGATAGCTTTCACTTGTCTTTTCAGGTTTTTTGATCACCCTATCTTCCTTAGCAGCTACTACTTCAATTATCGGTTTCTTTAAAAAACCGAATAATCCTTTTGCTTTTACTTTCTTTTGATATAATATAACAGCATCTGGTCCTAATTCATTTCTTACCATACTCAGTGCTTCCTGGTTATTATTGGCAGAAAACTTTTTTACCTTCATCTATAAATTCACCGCCCCTACCGATTGAATTTCTATTGTCGGATCTACTTCATTATAGGATAGCACAATTAATTCTGAAGTAAGTTGTTCAGATAATCTTTTAAAATATAATCTTACTATTGGTGCTGTAATCACAATTGGTTGTTCCCCAAGAGCAATCAATTTTTGCAACTGATGGGAAAGACTGTTAATAACTTTTTGCATCATGTCTGGATCCATGGATATATAGGTTCCATTTTCTGTTTGCTGTATGGATTCCATAATTTTTTGTTCTAATTCTTTTGCAATTGTAATTACCTTAGCAGGTTGAGAACTTATAAATTGTTTAGTAATGGCTCTGCCTAGAGCTTGTCTTACATACTCAGTAAGCATATCTGTATCCCTAGTAATACTCGAATGATCTGCTAGCGTTTCTAAAATAGTTACCATATTTCTTATGGATATTCCTTCTTTTAGCAAGTTACCTAACACCTTTTGAATATCTCCCAGACCCATTTGATTAGGAATTAATTCATCTACTAGTACAGAATGATTTTCTTTCACATTATCAATTAGCTTTTTCACATCTTGTCTTCCCAACAACTCAAAAGCATGTTTCTTAATGATTTCCGTTAAATGAGTTGCTATAATAGAAGGTGGATCAACAACAGTATAACCTAATATTTCAGCTTTTTCTCTTTCTTGTTCATTAATCCATTTAGCTGGAAGTCCAAAAGCAGGCTCTATTGTATCAATACCTTCTAGTTCTTCTTCTACCATTCCAGGATTCATGGCTAAATAATGATCAAATACTATTTCGCCAACCGCAATCTCTACACCTTTAATTTTAATGATATATTGATTGGGTTCTAATTGTATATTATCTCGCAATCTTATCATTGGTACAATGATGCCCAACTCAAGAGCACACTGCCTTCGGATCATTACTAGCCTATCAAATAGATCTCCGCCTTGACTGGAATCAGCTAACGGAAGAATGCCATATCCGAATTCCAGTTCTATAGGGTCAACATTTAATAATGGCATAACATTTTCAGGTTTTCTCTTTTCATCAACTGCTTCTGCTATTTCATCAGGGATATCTTCTACCTCTGATTCTTTTAATGCCTTTCTCAAATTGAGTCCTAAAAATAAAAATACAATGGATAATGAAACAAAGGGTATAAACGGTAAACCAATAATTCCAAAAAACAACAGCACACCAGAAATTATAAACATAATTTTAGGTTGATTAAAAAGTTGCTTCATTAAATCATTTCCTAAATTTCCTTCTGAAGCAGCTCTAGTAACTACAATACCAGTAGCGGTGGAAATTAGAAGAGCAGGGATTTGGCTCACTAATCCGTCCCCCACCGTCAATATGGTGTATTTTCCCATAGCAGTAGTTAAGTCCAAGCCTTGTATTGAGACTCCAATGATAAAACCTGCAATAATATTAATAATCGTTATTATAATTCCAGCTATGGCATCGCCTTTAACAAACTTACTGGCTCCATCCATAGCTCCATAGAAATCTGCTTCCCGTTGAATCTTCTTACGTCGGTCCCTAGCATCACTATCATCTATTAATCCCGCATTTAAATCCGCATCTATTGCCATTTGTTTACCAGGCATCGCATCTAAAGTAAATCTTGCAGCTACTTCTGCAACTCTCTCGGATCCTTTTGTAATAACTAAAAATTGTACAATAATGATAATAAGAAACACAATAAATCCTACAATTGCATTGCCTCCTATTACAAAATCGCCGAAAGTATTAATAACATTTCCTGCAGTCCCTTTAGATAAAATATATCTAGTCGTTGTAATATTCAAAGCCAGCCGAAACAAAGTTGTTATCAATAATATAGATGGAAATATTGAAAACTGTAGAGCCTCTTGGGTATACATTGCTATTAATAAAATTAATAGAGCCAATGATATATTAAAACTTAACAATACATCAAGAGCACCTAGAGGGATAGGAATAATGATGATAATAACAATAGCAATAATTGCCAAAGCAACAATAATATCTCCGTGTTTCATGTAGCTCCCCCTTCTAAATCTTGTTGTTAATTTGATAAACGTAAGCTAATATTTCTGCTACTGCTTGGTATAGTTCAGGTGGAATAAATTCCCCAATCTCTACAGTATCGTATAATGTTCTAGCTAGCTGTTTATTTTCAATAATAGGCAGTTCATTTTCACTAGCAATTTTTTTAATATTTTGTGCTATCAAATCTTGTCCTTTAGCTAAAACTCTTGGTGCAGCAAACTGCTTTGGATCATATTGTATTGCTATTGCATAATGGGTTGGATTGGTAATAATAACATCCGCTTTAGGTACATCCTGCATCATTCTTCGCATAGATATTTGCCTTTGTTTTTCTTTAATTTTTGATTTTATTTGTGGATTACCCTCTGTTTGTTTAAATTCCTCTTTAATTTCTTGCTTAGACATTTTTAAATTCTTTTCGTAGTCATATTTTTGATAATAATAATCTAAGACTGCAAGAATCAACAACACAATACCTGCTCTATAGCCTATATTAATGGTAATATCAATTAGAGTTTTTACAATGGTATTTACATCCATTGTTATTGTATTAAAGATGGTGCTCAGTTGATTTACAGTATACCGATAAATCACATAACCGATAAGAATGATTTTAACAAAGCATTTTAATAATTCCACTAATGATTTTAGTGAAAACATTCTCTTAAATCCCTCTATAGGGTTTAATTTACTAAGCTTCAAGGTTAAGGTTTTTGTTGTGAAAAGATAGCCTACTTGTATGTAACTAGTTATTACCCCAATAGCCAGACATATCATTCCAATAGGAATCGTCAGTTTAAAAAGATTTGAAAAAACAATCAGGGTAAGACGATTCATGTTTTTTATGGAAAATAGGTAGTCTAGATTCATGTACTCCCCATAAATATGGGTTGTAAAACTACGAATAGAACTTCCTATGTAGCCTGATAATACACTTAAGACTGCAAACGCTCCTAATAACATAAATGCTGAATTTAGTTCTTTACTTTGCAGTACTTGTCCTTTTTCTCTAGATTCCTTAACTTTTTTTTGTGTTGCTTTTTCTGTTTTTTCTTCTGCAAATAACTGTAGGTTTATTATAAACTCCATTGTATCATCCTCTAGCTAGAATTTGGATCATCTCAAATAATGCTTCGAACATTTTGCTAAATAACATTTCGGAAAAAGGCGTTAAAAACTGTAAAGTGATTAATACCGTTATTAAACCTACCATAATCTTCAGAGGCATTCCAACAATAAAGACATTCATCTGAGGCATCGTTCTAGCTAAAATCCCTAATAATACATTAGCAAGGAAAATAGTTCCTAAGATGGGTGCACTAAATCTAAAAGCTAGTATGAAAACTTCTGCCATAATTGCAATTAGTTTTACGATAAAGTCTTCTTCTATAGTAAAATTAAATCCTACTGGTAACAGTTCAAAACTATAAATTAATCCTCGTATTATTAAATGATGGCCATTAACCGCTAAAAAAATCAATGTAACGATGATGTTATAATAATTACCCATAATAGGCATCTGCGAATTGGTTTGAGGGTCCAGCACATTCACCATACTAAACCCCATTTGTGTATCAATAATTGTTCCTGCTAAATACAAGGTGCTAAAATATATAAAACATATAAGTCCTATAATCATTCCTAAAAGGAACTCTCTTGTCGTGTTAATAGCCAATTCAAGAAAACTATTGTATTGCACTGTCGTACTTATTGAAATGATTGGCAATAAAATGAAGGCTATTAACATTGATAAAGCAATCTTCATAATCATAGGTAGATTATTTCTACCGAATACAGGTGCCGCAATAAAAATACCGCTTACTCTAACTAATATAAGGAAAAACAAGCTTATATTTAATAAGATTAAATCGTATAGGTTATCCATATATACCCACTTTTCACTGTATGAAACTACTCATATTTGTATATAATGCTATTGTAAAATCCATAATAATAGATAGTAACCAAGGACCGAATACAACTACAGCCCCTAATACCGCAATTATTTTTGGTATAAATGCTAAAGTAGCCTCTTGAATTTGAGTTGTTGCTTGAAAGATACTTACAGCTAACCCTACGATAAGGCCTAGGCCCAGCATAGGTGCTGCCATTAATAGAATTGTAAACATTGTCTGTTGACCTAGTTCAATAATCATAGCTTCATCCATCATATCACCTCTAACGGAAGCTGGTTAACAAAGAGCGCACTAAAATGTTCCACCCGTCAACCATAATAAATAGTAACAGCTTAAAAGGCAAAGAAATCATAGCCGGCGGCAACATCATCATACCCATAGACATTAACGTACTGGCAACCACCATATCAATTACTATGAAGGGTATGAACAACACAAAACCTAATTGAAAAGCAGTTTTGAGTTCACTTATTATAAAAGCTGGTATTAAAACCGTATTAGGTATTTCATTGATTTCAACAGCTTCCTCTATAGTAGCCATTTCCAGAAAAAGCGCTAAATCTTTCTCTCTAGTTTGTCTTATCATAAATTCTCTAATAGGTTCCATCGCTATAGATACTGCTTCCCCTTGAGTAATTTCTTCTTGCAAGTAAGGTTGAATTGCATTTTGGTTAATATCTGAAGCAATAGGTGCCATAGTAAAGAAAGTTAAGAATAGTGCTAAACCAACCAATACTTGTGTTGGCGGTGTCTGTTGTGTAGCTATAGCATTTCTTAGAAAAGAAAGCACAATAATGATTCTAGTAAAACTAGTCATCATCATCAATATAGCTGGCGCAAGAGATAAAATCGTCAATAAAAAAAGTATTTGGATGGAAGTTGCAACCTCTTGAGGATTGTTTGCTTCTTCTACATTAAGCCCTATTCGTGGAATTGGAATAGCAGGTTGAGCATAAATGCTAGCAGTACTAAATCCAATAAGAATTAGAGTGATTGTTAAAAATAATATTATTTTATAGCTATTCTGTTTTATTTTCAAGGATTTATTATTATTTCTAGTTTCTATTTTAATCACCCTTTTTATCGTTGTTATTTTTTATAGGATTTGTATTTGGGCTTTTGTTTCCAAATTTTTTATTAAAGAAAGAACGCTTAAAAATATCTAATAAATCCTGTTGATCCGTTAGGCTTTGAGCCTTCTTATACTCATGCCATTTTTCATATTCAATCACATCCAACAGTTCAATATTTTTACTGCTGACTGCTAAAATGTATATCTTATCTATTGCTTGTATAATCGTAATAGATAAGTTAGTAGACAAAACAATTCGTTCTAAAACCTTGACAGTTTTTCCTCGAAAATAAATATTTGACCTTTTACTAATGAGGACGGTTGCATAATAAGCCATCAATATTATTAAAATTACCATTACAATCATGGTTGTGATTGTGTAAACTTTTTCCCACATTGTTTCTCCTTATCAAATTAGCCAATAACTTTTTTTACAGCCTCAATAACGCGATCTGCTTGGAAAGGCTTAACAATAAAATCTTTTGCTCCTGCTTGTATCGCTTCAATTACCATTGCCTGCTGACCCATAGCAGAACACATAATGACCTTTGCATTACCATCTAAGTTTTTTATTTCTTTTACAGCTTCTATACCATCCATTTCTGGCATCGTTATATCCATAATCGTTAATTCTGGGTCTAGTTCCTTATACTTTTCTACTGCTTTTTGTCCATTTTCGGCTTCTCCAATTACTTCGAATCCATTTTTAGTTAGCACATCTTTAATCATCATTCTCATAAATGCAGCATCATCAACTATTAAAATTCCTTTAGACATTATATTTTCCTCCTTCATTATCTCCTAATAATAAACTGCTAGATTTGTATTTTAGTAAAATGACCTTATGTTATTTGAAATATTATATAGCTTTTGGTATCAATTTTTTTAAAGTTTCGCAAACCTTTTGTTTGGATTAACAATATCTGTTATTCTTATACCATAGTTTTCATCCATTACTACGACTTCTCCTTTAGCAACATATTGCCCATTTACTAAGATATCTAAAGGTTCCCCTACTAACTTATCTAATTCAATAATGGTTCCAGGACCAAATTCCAGCACTTCATTTACTCTCTTCACAGTTCTCCCTAATTCAACAGTTACCTTTAAAGGCACATCTTGAATCAATGCTATATTTTCAGGCATACCTTTATAGCTCTCTTGATCAAAGGCTTGAAACTGAACCGGTTGAACATTAACCTTTGCATTTTTTTGTGACTGTTGATTTTCCTCTGGTCTTTCTTCATATGCTTCGTTAGAATGACTGGTATGCATCATCAAATTATGAATTTCATCATGGTTATCATTCGATACTGAATTGACCTGGTTTACTTCCTTTTGTGGAGAAGGTTGTTTTGTATCAGCAACTTCACTAGTAGGCATCAATAGTTCTACCATTTCTTTAGCAAAATCAATAGGAATCAATTGCATAATCTCACTATCAATTAATCCTTCTATCTCCATTTTAAAGGAAATTTTCACTAACTGTTCTTGATCATCGGCAAAAGTTTCATGTACATCATCTGACTGTAGATCTATCTCAAAAGCTCTTGGTGGATGAATATCTATTTTTTTAGAAAACATCTCTGATAATGATGTAGAAGATGAACCTACCATTTGATTCATAGCCTCACTAATTGCGCTTAGGTGCAGCTCTGAAAGTGGATCGCTGCTAACTGTGCCACTGCCACCCATCATTAAATCTGTTATGATCTTTACATCGTCTACTTTAATGATCAATAGATTCATACCTTGAATTCCTTCTTTATACCTCACGTCTACGGCTACAAAAGGCATAGGATACTGCTCAGATAAGTCTTGCATGGTGATAATAGAAACCCTTGGTGTTGTGATCGTTACTTTATGACCTAATAATGTAGATAATGTGGTAGCTGAAGTCCCCATGCTAATGTTACCTATTTCTCCAATAGCATCTTTTTCTATTTCAGTGAAGTCAAAGGTTTCATCTTCAGAAGGACTGGTATCCATACCGCTTCCGCTAAGGAGAGCATCTATTTCTTCTTGGGATAACATATCACTCATCTAGTTCATCTCCTTCCTTGTCAATTCTTGTAACTTTTATTGCCATTTTATTGTTAATCGTTCCTGGTATTCCAAAATGCTTGCGTTTTTCCCCTACAAGTATTTCTATTTCATCATTAGCCAACTTGTCCAATAAAACTACATCTCCTTTGTGCAATTCTAAGAAGTCTCTTACAGTAATAAAAGTAGAACCTAGCTGTGCGCTAATATTAACCTTGCTTTTTTCCACCCTGTTCTTTAATGTCTGCTTATCTTCTTCTGTAATTGTTTTGCTAATACTAGAGAACCAAAATTTAGTACTAAGCTTTGGCAAGATAGGTTCTATTACAATATGGGGTATACAAATGTTCATCATACCTTCTACATCGCCAATTTTTATGTTTAAGGTGATTAAAGCAACTGTCTCGTTTGGAGAAATTATTTGGGCAAACTGTGAGTTTGTTTCCATTTTCTCTAAATTCGGTTGAAGTTCAATTACATTTTCCCATGGGTCGATCATTAGCTCTAATACTTGCCGCATTAGCTTTTTTATGAGCGTAATCTCGATTTCCGTAAAAGTTCTAGTTTCCTCATAATTTTTCCCACTACCACCCAAAATCCTATCGATTAAGGTAAATGCTACAGAGGTTGATAAATCAATTATTATTTGTCCTGTAAGAGGATGGAAATTAACAATAGATATCACAGCAGGATTAACTATTGAATTACTAAATTCATAATAGGATAATTCTTCAACAGATGAAACTTCAGCTTGAACATAACTTCGTAAATACCCAGACAAAAAAGTGTTTAGCATTCTAGAAAAATTATCATGAATGATATGAAGGGTACGAAGTTGATCCTTTGCTAGTTTTTTAGGACTTTTAAAATCATAGGTTCTTATTTTTTTATCTAGTTTGTCATCTTTTATTTCTTCCACATCTAATTCGCCAGTACTCAAAGCCTGTAATAATGCATCAATTTCATTTTGAGACAAAACATCAGACAACTGGTTCACCTCCTATTGAATGATATAGTCAACAAAATATATATTGGTGATTCTATCTGATGTCATCACTTGCGATATTGTTTCAATCAATTCCTGTCTTAACGCTTGTTGCCCTTCAGGACTAAGTAAATCATCAGGTTTTTTAGCAATAATTGTCTCGATTATTTGATCCCTTAACTCAGCATTTTTTTCTTCAAACTTATTCAATAGCCTTTTATCATTTGTTTCAATAACAATTTCACCTTTAAAGAAATTTTTATGATTACTCAAATTGGTAGAAAAACTTCCAATTTCGAATTCGTAAACCCTCATATTGTTAGAAGCTTCTTGCGGTGTCCTGAAAACAGTAAAATATAGAATTGTTCCAAAAAAAACACCTGATAAAATAAAACCAATTACTGAAAATATAATTATTTTTTTGAGATTCATACTGTGTTACTCCCCCCAATTTCTTCAATGTTAGGGTGCGGAAATATTTAATTCGGATTTTAAAATTACAATATCCACCCGTCTATTTTTTGACTTGTTTTCACTTGTATCATTTGGTGCAACTGGATGGTACTCACCATAACCTGAAGCCGAAAATCTAATAGGATCCATTTCTATTTCTTCTATTAAGTATCTAACTACATTGGATGCTCTAGCAACTGATAGTTCCCAATTCGTTTCATACTTATCATTAGTTCCTACGGGAACCGTATCCGTATGACCTTCTATCCTCACATACTTAGCTTCAAATTCTGGTTCCTGCAAGAAATCTGAGATAGCGACTAAAGTCTCCTTAAAGTCTTCCTTGATTTCCGCCCTCCCCGGACTAAACAAAACATTATTTTGAAAACGCAGTACCAGTCCCCTAGTCTCTAGATTAACTAATACATCAGTATCTAACTCTTTTTCATCTAAATACTGCTGCAATCGTTCCTCAAGCTTTCTAAAATCCTCTAGTTCCTCTAGCTGTTTTGTTGTTAACTCCATATCGTAAGCACTGAAGATATAGTCACTAGATTCTATGGTTTTACCAGAGTCCAAAATACCGAGAGAACCTTGAAAAGATTGAATGATGGCCTCGAATTTCACAACATCTATCTCAGAAAATGAAAATAGTAGCACGAAAAAACATAGAAGTAATGTAACCAGATCACCATAGGTTGTCATCCATTCTGGCGACCCTTTTTTTGGTTCATCTTGATTCGTTTTTCTTCTAGCCATTAAGCCTCAACACCTTCCTGTTTTTGTTGCAGGTCTTTCCTCAACTTAGGTGGTAAAAAGGCTTTCAACTTCTCTTCTATGATTCTTGGGTTTTCCCCAGCTTGAATTGAGAGTAAACCTTCAACCATAATTTCTTTTCTTAAAATTTCTTCCCTACTTCTAAGCTTCAATTTGTTCGCCATTGGAAGAAATATGAGGTTGGCTAATAATGAACCGTAAAAGGTTGTTATCAATGCTACAGCCATGCTGGGTCCTACGGAAGATGGATCTTCTAATGTCCTCAGCATATTAATCAATCCTATTAATGTACCAATCATACCAAAAGCTGGTGCAAATGTCCCCATCGCTTCAAATATCCCTTGACCTTCTTTATGCCTTTCTTCAACAAAGGCCAATTCTGTTTCTAGCAGGTTCCTCACAAGTTCAGGATCCGTGCCATCGACAATGAGCATAACGCCTTTTTTTAAAAACTCATCTTCTATATCTTCTGCCGCTTCTTCCAATGCTAGTAATCCTTCTTTTCTAGCAGTATTGGCTAAGCCAATAACCTTTGCGATTATTTCCCCTGATTCAAGGACTTTATTTGAAAATGCTTTAGAAGCAATTTTCATACCTTCTAAAACTCTTGTTAAGGGATATGCTACAAATGTGGCTGAAATAGTTCCTCCTAGTACAATAAGAATCGAAGCTAAACTGAAATATCCGGCTAATTCGCCATTAACGAGGATTCCTGAAATAACAAATATCAATCCTACAATAATCCCTATCACTGTTGCTAAATCCAAATCTACACCTCTTCTCCTTAAAGCATACTTTCATTTTCAGGATGAAAACTATGTATTTTCCTTTTATAATTTATAATTTTTTCAATGACTTGATCAACGCTTTCTAATACCACTATCTTATGTCCATTTGATAAGGTTATAATGGTATCTGGTGTTTCTTCAATACATTCTATTGCTTCACAATTTAATGCAAACTCACTATTGTTTAGCCGTCTTAGTTTAATCATCATACTTTCCTCTTTATAATCCTCTATTCGTATTAAAATAGTAGTAGAGTAGTAGAACTACTCTACTACTTTAAAACTACCTCTTCATATTTACTACTTCCTGCAGCATTTCATCACTTGTGGTAATGATCCTTGAGTTGGCTTGGAAACCTCTTTGGGTTGTAATCATGTTAGTAAACTCTCTTGACAAATCAACATTAGACATTTCTACGGCACCAGGTTTTAATGCACCTCGTCCACCAGTTCCCGGATTGCCTATCATAGGATCTCCCGAGTTCGGTGTAGTCCTATATAGATTGTTTCCAGTTTTTTCCAAACCAGCTGGATTCTTAAAGTTGGCTAGCGCTACTTGCCCAATAGATCTCATCTGTTTATTGCTGAAATAACCTGTAATTACTCCATTACTATCTACTGCAAAATCCACTAGACTCCCTTGTTTATAGCCTTCAGTCTTAGTTGCAGACGCATCAGATTCGTTAGCGAATTGGGTGAGTTTGCTGAAATCTATAACAAACCCAAATTGTCTTGATCCATTTGGTAATAAATCATCAGCTGGATCCAGATTTATGATATTATATTGCATTTTCTTAATTGCATCATCATTTTTAATACTACCATCAGAATTGAATTCAATAACATGATTATTAGTTGGATCTGTAGTCAAGCTAGTCAATCGTCCATCTTTATCAGCCCCATAAACTGTATATTCATTTACATCAGTTTTTAAAAAAATCAATCTTACCTCATGGGTTCCTCCTAACTCATCAAATACTGTAAGGGTAGTATCTCGAGCAATAGCACTTTTCCCTTCTGCATCTTTTAAATCCTCTAGCAAAGGTCCCGGAGTAAATGTAATATTTGGTCCATCATAAGGTTTTACATCAGCATTCAAATTTCCGTCAAAATACACACTTGTAGGTATAGTAGCTCCTGCATCTATAGGTGTACCATCATTCTTCACTGGTATCCCGGTAGAAGATGCCGGGTAAGTTATCCCTCTAGAAATCTGTAGTCCTTCTAAAGCAGTACCCATTCTCCCTGTTTCCTCATCATACATATACCCCATTACCCTCATGCCATCTGGTGTTACTAGGTTGCCTACCTCATCTATGGCAAAGCTTCCAGCTCTTGTATAGCTTCTACTATCCCCATCTTCAACAATGAAGAAGCCATCTCCATTGATCATTAGATCTGTATTATAATCAGTGGTTTCTACGGCACCTCTTACATGGAAGGTGTCCATCGATGCAACATTAACCCCTAACCCTACCTGTTGAGGATTGGTACCGCCTCTGCCACCTTGAGCTGCTCCCCCGCCTCTTAAGGTTTGACTAAAAACCTCTTGGAAGGTAACTCTTGAACCTTTAAAGCCAATTGTGTTTACATTGGCAATGTTGTCGCCTACTACATCCATACGTAACTGATGAGCCTTCAGCCCTGATACCGCTGAAAACATTGATCGCATCATAATATTTGACCCCCTATTTTCATAATTAATTCACTTCTTCAATCAGTCAGAAGCGATAAGCCTCCATAGTGGTCCGGCTTATACGATTACAGCACCATCTATATTGGTAAAGACATTCTCCTTTAGCTGCTCATCCACAGCAGCTGTAATTACTGTTTTGTTTCTTACACTGGCAATAAAGGCTGTGTTGTCCATGATGATCAAGGTTTCTCTTATGCCCTTCTTCGCAGCTGTATCTATTGCATTGTTAAGCTTCATGATATCTTGTTTGGACAATTGTATGTTTCTTTGTTCTAACCGTTCAACAGCATGTTTGGAAAATTTCACTTCACTATTTTTCTCAATATGCTGATGTAAAATTTGATCAAAATTTGTTGTAGTATTAAGATTGTTGATTTTCTGCGTACTATTTGGTGCCAATAAAGCTTTGTTATTAATTTTGTAGGTAACCATCTTGCCACCTCCTTACTCAGGCAGGTTCCTAAGGTGTTTCTTCTCCTTCTTCTGTTTCATTTTCAGGAGTTTCAGGAATTTCGATTCCAAAATGCTCTGCTAATTTTATTAAGGTATCATTTACTTTATCTAGTGTTCCACTGATAAAGGTTTGACTCTTTACCATGTTATTGTTCATCATGGTAAAATGATCAGATAGTGTCACTTTGGTAGCTTCTAGGTTGTCATTCATCTTTGTCATCTGCTCTAAGGCATTGAATTGAGCCATCTGGGCTATAAATTCTCTATCGTCCATCGGATTTAACGGGTCTTGATTTTGCATTTGTGCAATAAGCAGCTTCATAAAAACATCTTTATCAAGGTCATTAGATTTCGTATTTTTTTGTTGTTCATCATAGTATCGATATTTGTGTTCCACGTTGGTGGTGCCGTTAACATCACTCATTATCCTTTATCCTCCTTACCCCATTTTATCAAAACCTTCATTAACTAAATAGGGGTTTATATTGGTAATAGAATTCATTTCTTCTATCCCTACTAAGCCTTTATCCATCGAAGCTGGAGCTTTCTTCAGTTTTAATTTTTGCTGAGCAAAGCTTCTATTCTGCAAAAAAGCTTCGGAGTCTTGTCCTACAGAAACCTCTACACTTGAAATGTTGAGTCCCTTTTCTCTTAAGGACTCTTTGAATTGATTTAAGCTGTTTTCTATGATCTCCTTCACCTGAAGAGACTCTACGTAGACTTTTGCCTTAATCGTCTGATTTTCAGAAGATAGATTAATAGAGAGCTTTCCAAGATTTTCTGGCATCAACTGTAGCTTCAATTGAGTTTTTCCAGACTTGTAGGTGCCCTCCACCTTATGTATCAGCTGTTCCATTAGATTTTTAGCATGTATTTCTTCAGGATTAAGGGACTGGTTTGCTATGTTATTGAGCTTCAATTCAAAGTTTTTATTTAGATCTACTACGATATGGGCTTCTTCAATATCTACTTTTTCAATATCTACTTTTTCATAGCCGTCAATTTTCACAGGTTTATCTGTGCTTTGGATATCTAAAGTCTTTTCTGTCAAACCTTTTTCAAGCGGTCTTTCTTCCTCTACAGTTGTGTACTCTTCATTTGTCTTTTCTACATTCCTTTGGTCAATACTGATAGAGTTTTGTATTTTCGGTTCTTCATCAATAATCTTATCAAATGATTGATTTACTGCATCATGTAATAAAGATTTTATTGTTTTTTCAAAATCCGCTATCTCAGTATGGTTATTCGTTTCTAAATTCTGTAGTTCAGTTTTAATGTTGAGTTCTTTGAAGAGATTATTTAACGCTAGAATTCCTTCATCAAGATTACTTGTTCCCGCTAGCTCAACCATGATTGCTTCAGCTTCATCCTCTGTTATATGTCCTTGTTGTTGCATTATTGTAATTAATGCTTCTAGCTGTTGTAATAATTGTGGCGGTATGATGCCTTCGTATTGCTGCAATGCGTCCTCTTCAGTTTCTAACAACAAAAATTTCTTATCCTCATTTTCCTCTTGAGTATTTATTGTTTTACTACTTTCACCCTCCAGGCTTTTGCCTTTTGATTGTTCAACTGAACTTTCTTCATAAGCTAACAGCTTAGGTTGTTTATCTATCCCGTTGTCAGTAGTACTTAAGGTTTTACTATCTGTTGGTTTACTATGATTATTTGTTGTAGAAAAGTTTTTTTGACGATTGCTGTCTTTTAGCTGGACTTTACTTTGAAATATCTGCGAAAAATCCTTTCCATTACTACCTTCAGAATTGTTAGATTGTTTTGTAGTCATGAAATCCATCACATTCATTACCCCATTAAGTGTCACCATCTTTTCACCTCCTTCCATAATAATTTTTTTCATCTATCTCATCAATAGTCTGCAATTATACTGCGCTGCGATAATTTGCACACTAAGATAAGTACATTAAATTTCATCTTTCCACAATATATTTTTTAGATAGATCTACTGATCTTTGTGTTTTTAACTGTTCCAATAACTCAGCCGCTTTTTTGGGTTTAAGCTGACTAATTACATCTAGCACTAATTGTTCTTCAGTGAAAATAATTTCTTCATCACCTATTAAATATCTTTGATAGTTTCTGTTGCTTTTAGCCATTTCTTCAATAATATTGGTTAGCTCCTGTAATGACATTTTTTCATATATACCAACTAATTCCTTCACTTTGGTATCATAATTTTGGAATATTTCAATGGCTTCCGCTAACTGGGATGATAGCTGTTTTGTTTCTTTGTTTAGCATTTCAAAAGCGTCAATTTGATCATAAAGATTTGTGATGAAATCATTATCCTTTACATCTGCTAAAATCTGGCCGCCACTTTTAATACTCATGTTTTTATAGATAACAGCTAAATCCTGTGCCCTAAATTTGTTATTTGTCCCTAAGTCATCCATCTTTTCTTCTAAAGACTCTTTTTCGTAAATATTTGCAAGTCTTATTAGTTCATTTTGTCTGCTATGAATTTCTTGAATCTTCTTTTCAATTTCTCTTCTTTTCGCCTCTTTAATACCATAAAGAGCTCTTTCACTTATGCTATCGTCTAAGTAAATCAATAAATTGGCACTTGCATCAGTAGAAAAGTTTTCAAAAATCAATGGAAGTTCTTCGCTTTTCAACTCTCCACTCTTGTAAGTCCTCTCTATTTCTAAAATAGCGTCAGTGACCTTCAGTGAAGCATAATAATCTGTGTATTCATTAATCTTAGTTGCCTTCTCTTGATTAATTTCTTCTAGAACACGACCCAATACATTTGATTGTAACTGCGTATTTCTAAGGTTTTCCTTGACGCTTCGCATTTTCATCGGGTTTTCTTTACTTAGAAGTATCAATAAATCGTCGTATAAATTATTATCTTCCCCTTTAATAATAAGGAGCTTATCTACTAATCTATCTTCTTCTAACGCTATGTAGAATTTAGCTATTTGCACCTTGATGTTCTCTTTTTCTTCTTTCGTAGGTAATCTTCTAAAATATCCTCCTGCATTCCCAGGTAAAATTCTTAAAAAATTATTGGTAGTATACCTAAAATTTTCATTGCTAGCGTACATTATAGTGATCGTCATTAAAGGAATGAGTAAAAAAGCAATAATGACAACAATAATACCTTTTAAATTACTTGTTTTTTCATTTTCTTGAAGGCTAGTAGTCATTTTAACCTCCTTTACTAACTGTGCTTTTGAATGTGACTAATTGATCGATAAGCGTTGCTTCATTTTTTAATTGAATATTTTTGAAATAATCGTAATCTTTCTCTTTTAATTTTTCAAAAATTTTCGTCTGTTTCTTTGCTTCTATTAGCTGGTTTCTTGATTCATTTAATTTTAATTCATGTTTTTTTACTGTAACAAATTGGTTTTCTACTAGATGATTAATACTTTGTATATCCATTGAAGCATTCTGCAAGTCTTTAATGCTTACTACATTATTATCTCTGGTAATTTCCTTCCATTTGCTTAGATTGCAGTCTTTTTTATCTAAAAGCAATTGCAAGCTGTTTTTTTCTTTATCCAGTCTTTTTTGATCACTGGCTAATTGATTTATTTTGTCTTCCTCTGTCTTTTCTTTTATTTTAAGGATGTTATTAAATCTATAAGAAAATGTCATAGCCATAGCATATCCCCTCTTTACTTAAGTAGTTGTGTTATTAAGTTTAAGGATTCTTCATAGGTAATTCGTTCATCAACATCTTGTTTTAAAAAAGCATGAATGTTATCTATATTTTGTATAGCATAGTCGATTTTTCTGTTGCTTCCTTGAGCATAAGCTCCTATATTAATTAAATCTTCTGCATCCTTAAAAGTAGCTAATACCTGTTTAATCTCATTGGCTTCCAATAACTGTTCTTTAGGAACAATATTTGGCATTACCCGGCTAACGCTAGAGATTACATCGATGGCTGGATAATGATTTTGCGTTGCCAGCTTTCTAGATAGCACAATATGACCATCTAAAATCCCTCTTACCGCATCTGCAATTGGCTCATTCATGTCATCTCCATCCACTAGTACCGTATATAGACCTGTAATGGCTCCTTTATTAGATGTGCCTGTACGCTCTAATAGTTTTGGCAACACTGCAAAAACCGAGGGTGTATATCCTTTGGTAACAGGAGGTTCTCCTATTGCTAGCCCTATTTCTCTTTGTGCCATAGAAAACCTCGTAAGAGAATCCATTAACAGCAGCACATTTTTACCTTCATCTCTAAAATACTCTGCAATTGCTGTGGCTAATAGCGCCCCCTTCATCCTAACTAAGGGAGGTTGATCCGAGGTAGCTACAATTAGCACAGATTTTTTTAGACCCTCTTCTTTAAGATCATTCTCTATAAACTCTTTGACTTCTCTACCTCTTTCACCAATCATTGCAATCACATTAATATCCGCTTGAGTATTTCTAGCCATCATTCCTAATAATGTGCTTTTGCCAACGCCACTGCCCGCAAAAATCCCTATTCTTTGTCCATTGCCACAGGTTAATAATCCATCAATCGCCTTCACTCCTAAGGATAACGGCTGTTTAATTCTTGCTCGATCTAAAGGGTTTAATGGCTTCCCTACAACTGGATAGGTTTTTGTACTCATGATACTTCCCTTGTTATCAATTGGGTTACCCAATCCATCCAGTATCCTCCCCAATAGTTCTTCGCCTACTTTTACCTCCAATGAAGTACCTAATGCTTCCACCTTACTGCCAGGTCCAATGCCTTCCATTTCCCCCAACGGCATGAGAAGAACCTTTTTTTCTTTAAATCCTACAACCTCTGCGATGATGGGCTGACGTTCCTTGAGGGTATATATCTTGCAAACTTCTCCAATTTTCACGGCTGGACCAATGGCTTCAATGGTCAAACCAATTACCTGAGAAACATACCCTGTATATTTAACCAAGTCTAGTACTTCGAGGGATTTCTTATATTTTTCAAGCATGATCTCCTTCATGGAATCCCTCACTTTTCAATAATTCTTTGAACAATCCTTCAATCTGATTTATCTGAGTATCAATACTGGCATCAATTTTTCCTGATAGCGTTTCTATAACAACGCTACCTTTAAGCAGTGCTGCATCACTTTTTATCTGCATATCGTCAATGCCTTCTGTCATCATATAGATTTTATTTTTATAGGTGCTAAGCGTTTCATAATCTTGATCGCTGACACGGATGACTAAGGTTTCAGTAAAGGTGCATTTTTTCAATCCCTTTTTTATAAGATTAAGTAATACTTCGTGATTATTATCTAATTCATAATCGATTACTTTCTCTATGCAAAACATGACAAGGTTCACGATATCTTTTTCAAGTTCCTTAGCTAATCTTTTTTTGTCTAGGAACATTTGTTTTTTTATTTCAGCTGCTTCCTGTAATAGTTGTTGAAACTCTTGATATCCCTCTTGCTTGCCTATCTGGAATCCTTCATTATAACCTTGTGTCTTTGCATTCTCACAAATCGTTTTACTATCTTCATAGGCTTCCTCTATGATCATAGTTGCTTCTTTTTCGGCATTTGATAACAATTCTTTTTTCTCTAACTCAGCTTCCTCCAGTATCTTCTTAGATCTTAACTGCGCGATTTCATTTATATCTTCGGGATTTTCAGATGTTTCTTTTGTATCCTCATCGATATTTTTTAAAATATTATCTCCTTTAAATTGAAGTTCTTTCTTATTTCCCACGATGACCTCTACAGATTTATACACCTTATACAATGATTTCATCTCCTCCGCCACGAGAAATAATAATGTCACCAGTCTCTTCAAGCTTTCTTATTATATTAACAATTTTTTGTTGCGCTTCCTCTACATCTCTAAGTCTAACTGGACCCATAAATTCCATATCTTCTTTAATCATTTCTGCCATACGTTTAGACATGTTGGTATAAATAACACTAGCAACTTCTTCAGTTGCACCTTTCAATGCAATAGCCAGATCACTATTGTCAATTTCTCGAATGAATCTTTGAATAGATGTACTATCAAGGTTAATAATATCTTCAAATACAAACATCCTCTTTCTTATTTCTTCAGCTAGCTCTGCGTCTTGTACCTCTAATGTATCCATAATATTTTTTTCAGTACCTCTATCTACAGAGTTTAAAATATCAACAATAGATTGGATTCCTCCTGCAGAAGTATAGTCTTGACTTACTAATGCAGACAATTTCCGCTCTAAAACCATCTCAACCTCTTTTATAATGTCAGGTGATGTCCTATCCATCGTTGCAATTCTACGTGCTACTTCCGTCTGCTTCACCTGTGGAAGCGCAGACATTATTTGCGCCGATTGACTGGCAGGAAGATACGATAAAATCAAAGCTATTGTCTGCGGATGTTCATTTTGTATGAAATTCAACAGTTGTCCTGGATCTGCCTTTCGAGCAAAATCAAAAGGTTTAACCTGTAAGGAGGCTGTTAATTTATTGATAATATCCATTGCTTTTTGTGAACCCAATGCTTTTTCCAACACTTCTTTAGCATAATTAATGCCGCCTTCAGAAATATACTCTTGAGCTACACAAATCTGGTAAAATTCATCCATGATTTTTTCTTTTTCTTCTGGAGATACTTTTCTCATGTTGGCAATCTCTAAAGTTAACTCTTCGATTTCTTCGTCATTTAAATGTTTAAATATTTGTGCAGAAAATTCTGGTCCCAAACTAATTAACAATACTGCCGCTTTCTCACGGCCAGTCAACTCACCCTTTGCACCTCTTCTAGCCATTTCCCAATTCACCTCTAATCTTCACTAAGCCAATTTCTAAGTAACTGCGCTATAGCGTCAGGCTTTTTACTAACAAGCTTTTCAAGCTGTTGTTTAACCTGAGAGCCTGCTAATTCTAGTTCTATTTCTTCTAGTGCTTCTGGAATCGTTATAGGTACTTCATCGATTGGTTCACTATCCTTCTTTCTTCTCCTAGCAAATCCAAAGTATCCCACGCCTAATAATACTGCAGCAAGTACACCATATAACCAAATTGGGATTCTTGCAGAGGTTCCCATTCCATCTACATCCATTGCTTGTCTAAGCTGATCTTCCAAAGTGTTGCTAAACTCCTGAACAGCAATCTGTACAACTCTAGTATCAAGTCCCGCTGCTGCAGAAATGACATTCTCCAACTTTCTTTCTTCTTCATCATCAAGCGTTCCACCAGCAATTGCCCTACTATTTAAATATACTGCAACAGTGATGTCCTGTACTTGACCTTGTGCCTTTACTACTTTTTGTCTTAGCTCATTGATTTCATAGTTAATTGTTTTATTCGCCTCATAGTATAAAGAATCTCCTTCTTCATCCTCAACATACTGAGGTACTTCTTCGGTATTCGTATCAGTTCCAGGTGCTCCACCTGCTCCGCGGTTTATTACTCTTTGTTCTAGGTCCTGCATACTTCGAACAATGCCTTCGGTTTCACCTTCAATAGGAGGCGAAAATTCTTGTATTTCTGTAACTTCACTATTGAAATCCAGCTTAACATTAGACATTACCACTACGTTGCCATATCCATATACGGATGAAAGAAAATCAGTGATACTCTTTTCCAGATCATCCTTAACCATTTGTTGCAGTGATAACTGTTCAGTTGGCCCAAATACATTGTTTTCACTTGGAGATGTTGGATTTAATACTTTCCCATCAGATCCATGAACCGTAACATTTTCAGGATCTAATCCTTGAACAGCATTAGATACCAATAATGCTATTCCATTTACACTATTGTTATCTAATGGGTTATTATATCCTAAGTTCAAAAACACCGAAGCTTTTGCATGTTGTTCTTGATTAGTACGAATAAACCCTGTTGTATCTGGCACCGAAAGAGTTACATAAGCTTTTTCTATACCAGGTATTTCTTCAATAATTTTCCCTAGCTCGTTCCCCAAAGCAACGATATATTCTTTGGATTTTTCTTCGCTTGTTTTCATAAAGTTATTTCCTGAAAAGAAATCATCATAAGAAAAGCGAGCTTGAGGTAACCCCTCAGTAGCAACGAGCACCTGTGACTTTTGATAGTCCTGTTGTTGCACCAGAATCGTACTACTGGTTTCTCCATACTTAGCTCTAACGCTACTGCCCTGTAATGTATTCATAATTTCCCCTGCTTGCCTAGGGTCGAGGTTGTTGTACAAGACTACGTATTGAGGTCTTGAGAAATATAAGATAATTGCAGTTAAAGTTAGTAAAATCAGTAATACAGCAACAACTATTTTTATTTTTTGTTTTTTTTCCATTCCATGAAGATAATCATTCAACTGATTTCTTACTTGTTCAAGTGCTTCAGCCATTAATTCACCTCTTCTCAGCTATGTTTATATCTGCATCCTCATGATTTCTTTGTAAGCATCAAGAACTTTATTTCTAATTTCCATCATAAATTGTAGCGATATTTCAGCTTTGTGAGATGTAATCATAGCTTCGTGAATATTCTCTAACTCACCAGATGCTAATTTTACTGAATAATCTTTTGAAGTTTTCTCTAACTCATTTACTTTATGTATTGCATCTGCTAAGTAGTTAGTAAAAGAAGTATTACTTCCACTATTAGCCTTATTTAATAAACCTAAGTCATTGTTGTTATATTCATTGACCTTATTGGATATTTGATTTATAGTCATTTTTTATTCCTCCGCTATCTTCCTAATTCCAAAGCTTTCAATGCCATACTCTTTGTTGCATTCATAGCTGTTATATTGGCTTCATAAGCTCGAGAAGCAGATATCATATTAGCCATTTCCGCAACGATTTCGACATTAGGCATCATTACATAGCCTTCTTCATTTGCATCTGGATGTCCAGGATCATAAACCTTTTTGAAAGGCGATTGATCATTCCGAATACCTACAACTTCTACACCCTTCATATGATTGCTGTTATTATTAACAGCATTATTTAATATTTGAGAAAAAGCAGGCTGTTGTTGATCTTTGAACACAACTACTTGTCTTCTGTATGGACCTCCATTTACAGTCCTGGTAGTGTTGGCATTGGCAATATTTTTAGAAATCACGTCCATCCGCAGTCTTTCAGCCGTCAAACCCGAGGCACTTACATTAATCGCATTAAATATCGACATACCCTATCCCCTTCCTTCATTAATAGCTATTCTTAATCTCTTCATGTCGTTGTTCAATTGTGTAGATAATGTATTAAAAACAATATAATTTTTTGCTAATTCTCCCATCTCTACGTCAATATCTACGTTGTTACCATCTCTGCGTGTTTTGAAATTCTGTGGTGTGTTCACTTTATGATTCAAATCATTTAAGCTCTTAACACCAATCTGAATGTGCTTATCATGAGTGGTGCTCCCTGAAAGTTCACTGCCCTTCAAATATTTTTGCAGTAACGCTTCGAATTCTACATGAGATTTTTTAAAATTTGGTGTATTAGCATTGGCTATATTGTTTGAAATCACTTCATCTCTCTTCCATGTAGCGTTTAACGCTTTGGTCATTAAATCAACATTTTGAAACATATTACTCATATCTGTCTCCCCTCCCTCTTTGAAGGTTAATTTTTCATGTTTTACCGTCAAATTACTATTCGATACTACTCTTTATTCCATACTAGTAAACACCAAATTCAATTTGAAATTTTTTACTTTTTTTCTATATTATTGAATTTTTTTGCTTGCATCTATTCTATAATTCGATAATATATTACAAAATTCCTCCATTTTTTTTGTATTTTTTTGTTCCAAACAATTCTTGGGACTATATGACTAATAGCGACAATGGGAACCCATAGATATCTTGTCCTTTTCATCTAATTATTCGTAAGATATTATTAGTAATCTAAAATCAATAGATAATTATTGTCTAAGTGTTAGATGAAATCGAAATATGCATTAAAAATATCTACAACATGTTACTTGTCTTATGCATTGGTAAGTGAATACTCACTTACTTTATCGTAATTATATATGCTAAGATATACATTGTCAATTGCTGTAAGAAAATGTAATTCTATGGTACTACTAATTATTTCCAAATTCTCCTCTTAAAGTACTATTTCTAAATTTTTCACAACAAAATAGGAAGCCAATTTACTTTTGGCTTCCTAAATAATCATTCTATAAATTACTTAACGCTTTAGCTTTCTTAGTTCCTCAAGTAATCTATCATTTAATATTCTAATATGCGTTCCCTTCATACCTAAGGATCTTGATTCGATTACACCTGCACTTTCAAATTTTCTTAATGCATTAACAATAACAGACCTAGTTATGCCTACTCTATCTGCAATCTTACTTGCTACCAGTAACCCTTCATTGCCTTCTAATTCATTAAAGATATGTTCAACCGCTTCTAACTCTGAGTATGATAGTGTATCAATTGCCATTTGAACAACAGCTTTTTTCCTAGCTTCTTCTTCAATTTCTTCTGTCTTTGCTCTCAATATTTCTAAACCTACTACCGTAGCACTGTACTCAGCCATCACTAAATCCTCATCTTGGAATTCCTTTTCATGTCTAGCTAATACCATAGTTCCCAATCTTTTGCCACTACCATTAATAGGTACAATCGTTACCAATTTATTATAGCTTTCAACATCATATATAAATATTCTTAATAATTCATCCTGAGTAATATTAGATTGAGTTTCAATAATTTGTAATAGTTGATCATTGTATTCGTCTGGGAATCTTTTTGTTCCTGTTTTTTCATCAACTACTATCGGACAATCAGAAGTATCTGTTAAACTTACTCCCAGTACCTTTCCTCTTGAACTAGCAACATATACATTAGCATCTAATATCTCACTTAGAATTCTACAAAGTTCATTGAAGGATACTGCATGATCTCCAGATTGTTGTAATATTTTATTAATTCTCCTTGTTTTCTCTAATAAAGCGCTTGCCATTTTATTTCCTCCTTTGTTTTTTTAAATAATATACTTATCTTCTCTATAGTCTTTAACAGTATTTTTTAGCTTAGTTTTTACATATTGTTGATCTATTGTTACTTCTTTATGGATTAACTCTGGAGCATCAAAAGAAATGTCCTCCAGCAATTTTTCTGTTATAGTATAAAGCCTTCTAGCACCGATATTATCTCCTTGTTCATTGGTTAAATAGGAAATCCTCGCAATCTCATCTATAGCTTCCTCTAAAAAATGGATTTTTATACCTTCTGTCTCTAATAGCAGTTTATATTGAGTTAGCAGAGCATTTTGAGGTTGTGTTAAAATTCTTCTAAAATCTTCAACAGTTAAGTTGCTTAAATCAACCCTAATAGGAAACCTTCCCTGCAGTTCTGGTATTAAATCTGAAACTTTTGCAATGTGAAATGCGCCAGCGGCAATAAAAAGAATATGGTCAGTTTTTACTGGACCGTATTTCGTCATAACGGTTGAACCTTCGATAATAGGCAAAATATCTCTTTGCACTCCTTCTCTTGATATATCAGGTCCTGAACCTCCATGACTTCCTGCAATCTTATCAATCTCATCAATGAAGATGATTCCTTGTTGTTCTGTGTTTTTTATAGCAGTTGTAATAACTTCATCCATATCCACTAGTTTTTGCGCCTCTTCCTCCGTTAATACCTTCCTAGCTTCAGCTACAGTAACCTTCCTTTTTTTAGTTTTTTTAGGTAGTATCCCCCCCAGCATATCCTGGAGATTAATATTCATTTCTTCATTGCCTGACCCAAAGATTTCAAATGTATTAGGAGCTCGATCTTCTATCTCAATTTCTACTAATTCATTTTCCAACAAACCATCTTTCAGTTGCCTCTGTATTTGTTGTTTTTTTAGTTCTAAATCAGCTTCATCTCGATCATCCTTTTCATCTATATCCATGGTATTATTACCCTTAAATAACATATCAAAAGGATTTTTAAAACTAGTTTCCTTTTTAGGTGTGGGATCTAATAACTGTAGCAATCTCTGATTTGCTAATAATTTAGCTTTTTCATAATTTTGTTCTATATGTTTATTTTTAATGATTCTTATAGAGGCTTCGACTAAATCTCTAATCATAGATTCTACATCTCTTCCCACATAGCCTACTTCAGTAAACTTTGTAGCTTCTACTTTAATAAAAGGAGCATCAATTAGTTTGGCTAACCGACGTGCAATTTCTGTTTTTCCTACCCCAGTTGGTCCTATCATTAATATATTTTTGGGTTTAATTTCATCTTGAAATTCTGTTGCTATTTTACTTCTTCTGATTCTATTTCTCAAGGCAATAGCTACAGCTTTTTTAGCCTCCATCTGTCCAATAATATATTTGTCTAATTCTTCCACAATTTGTTTTGGTGTATACTCCTTCACATATCCCACCTCACTTTACTTCTACAATGTTTCCACAATGATTTGACGATTAGTAAAAACACAAATATCTGCAGCTATCTCTAAAGATTTCTGTACAATTTCTTTGCTGGATAGATTCGTATTGTTTTTCAGTGCAATTGCTGCTGCTAAAGCATAGGAACCGCCGGAGCCTATTGCAATAACATCATCATCAGGTTCGATCACCTCTCCTGATCCACTAATTAATAACATAGAATTCTTATTGAGGACAATTAGCATAGCTTCTAACTTCGTGAGTATTTTATCTCTCCTCCAGCTTTGGGCCAGCTCTATAGCAGCTCTCTTTAAATTGCCATCATGTTTTTCTAAGTAGTTTTCAAACTTATCTGCTAATGTAAAGGCATCTGATACTGAACCAGCAAAACCTATTAGTACTTGGTCTTTATATATTCGCCTAACTTTTTTAGCTTTTTGTTTAATTACAGTTCTTTCTCCTAATGTAACCTGCCCATCTCCAGCGATAGCACAATCCCTGTCGTTTCTTCTCACTGCTACAATCGTGGTCCCTTTCAACATAAAGCTTATCCACCACCTATCATTAATCCCAATTACTTAGTAAAATCTTAGATATTTCGCTCTCTATTCTTAATGTATTAAACATCTCTAGAATATTTGCAATCTTTATTGGTACATATGATCTTTTCACTTTTCTTATTAATTTTATGAGCCAATAAATTATCACAGTTTGGGCATTTTTCGTCGATCGGCTTGCCCCAAGATACATATCTGCATGTAGGAAATTCACTGCATCCATAAAACACTCTGCCTTTTTTTGATTTTCTTTCAACAATTTCTCCAGATTCACATTTAGGACATTTCACCCCTATTTTATGTATAATTGGTTTTGTAGAGGTACAGTCAGGATAATTAGAACATGCTAAAAACTTACCGTAACGTCCATACTTAATCAGCATTTTTGCATTGCATTTTTCACATACTTCATCACTTTCTTCGACTAAGTCAATCTCTTCAATATCTTCCTCAGCCTTTTCTAACATTTTCGCAAATGGGTCGTAAATTTTTTTTAAGAGCTTTGGCCAATCCTCTTTACCTTCTTCAATATAGTCCAATCTATTTTCAAAATCTGCTGTAAAGTTAATGTCTATTACATCTGTGAAGTAATCTTCTAATATTTCTGTAACAATGATCCCTAATTCAGTAGGTTTTAGATTTTTTCCTTCCTTTTCTACATAACCTCTGGATAAAATAGTTGAGATCGTTGGTGAATAAGTACTTGGACGCCCAATGCCTAATTCTTCCATAGTTTTTACTAAAGAAGCTTCTGTATACCTAGCAGGTGGTTGAGTAAAATGCTGATTCGGAATGATGTCACGAATGTCAATTTTTTCTCCCACCTCCAATATTGGTAAGTTAACTTCTTCAGAGATTGCAGCAAAAGAATAAACCTTTAAAAACCCATCAAAATTCAATCTGGAGCCAGTAGCCCTAAACCTTATGTTGTTTACTTGTAGTTCTATCGTTAAGGTATCATAAATAGCTGGTGTCATTAGGCTTGCTACAAATCTTTCCCAAATCAATTTATACAATCTATATTGATCCCTAGATAAAGAAGACTTAATACTATCTGGATGTCTTAGGACATCTGTTGGTCGGATAGCTTCATGCGCATCTTGAATCTCTTGGTTCTTTTTGGGAGCAGCCTTAGGAGTTTCATTAGCATATTTTTCGCCTAAATTATCTGTAATATATTGATGTGCACTTTTTTTAGCCTCTTCAGATAATCTAGTAGAATCTGTACGAATATAAGTAATTAGTCCTACAGTTCCTCCTTTTTCAAGGTCAATTCCTTCATAAAGCTGTTGCGCAACTGACATGGTTTTTTTTGTTGAATAACCTAATCTATTGGACGCCTCCTGTTGTAAAGTACTGGTTGTGAAGGGATGATTAGGATTTCTTTTTTTAGTACTTTTCTTTACATCCATCACAGTTAGTTCTTTGTTTTTTATTTCACTAATGATATTATTTGCTTCTTCTTGAGACTTAATCTCTTTATTTCCTTGATGATCACTATGAAATTTCACTTGAAAAGCTTCTTTTTTACTAGTTTCTACTTTTAATACTAAACTCCAGTACTCTTCAGGAACAAACTTGATTATTTCTTCTTCACGATCTTTAATGATTTTAGTAGCAACGGATTGCACTCTACCAGCACTTAAGCCTTTTCGCATTTTTCGCCATAATAGAGGACTAAGTTTATAACCTACTAACCTATCTAATACCCTTCTAGCCTGTTGAGCATCAACTAAGTTTTTATTGATTTTTCTAGGCTTTTTAATAGCATTCTTAATTGCATTTTTAGTTATTTCATTGAATTCAATTCTGCAGGGAACATCATCTTTAATATTTAATGCGTTTGACAAGTGCCAAGATATCGCTTCACCTTCTCTATCAGGGTCAGTTGCAAGGTATATCTTTTTTGCTTTTTTTGCTTCCGCCTTGATTTCCTTCAATATTGGTCCTTTGCCTCTTATCGTAATATATTCAGGTTTAAAATTATTTTCTATATCAATGCCAAGTTTACTTTTTGGCAGATCTATAATATGACCCACAGAGGCCTTTACAACATAATTTTTACCTAAGAATTTTTTGATTGTTTTTGCTTTAGCAGGTGACTCTACAATAACTAAGGACTTAGTCAATCACCTCACCTCCAGTATATCGTTGTTTTTGGAATAATTAGACAAAATTAAATTCAATCCATTATATCAGTTTATTTATGTGCTGTAAATGTTTTTCCTGGCAATTGATCAATAAAGCCCTTTAATTCTAAAACCGTTAAGATTGTATTTAAATCAGAAATATTCATACCACTTTGATAAGTAATCAAATCTACATGTATTGGCTCTTGTTTTATGATTTCATAAACCTTCATTTCTTCACTGCTTAAAGCTTCCCTTACTTCTACTTTCTCTTTTCTATTTTCTAACGGATATTTATACTTTAATTCTTCGATAATATCGTCTATATCTAAAAGAATTTTTGCACCTTCCTTTATTAGTTTATTCGTGCCTTTGCTTTGGTAGTTATTTATATTACCTGGAAGAGCAAAAACATCCTTTCCTTGCTCTAACGCACATTCAACTGTAATAAGCGTACCACTTTTCTCCCCTGCTTCAATTACCACTACACCATCTGATAGACCACTAATAATTCGATTTCTCGCAGGAAAATTATGTTTTAACGGTTCTACCCCCGGTCCATATTCCGAAACGATACAACCCTTCTCTTCTATTTGTTTAAATAGCTGATAGTTTGATCGCGGATAATATTGGTCAATCCCACAGCCCAATACTCCAATAGTATATCCATTCGCTTCTAATGCCCCCTTGTGTCCTTCAGCATCAATACCTAATGCTAAACCACTCACCACTCCAATGTCCCATTCCACCAGTTCTTTTGAAAACTTTTTTGCTGCCCATCTGCCATAAGCAGTAGATTTTCTAGCCCCTACTATAGCAATAAGAGGTTTTTGGAAGTTCATTGTTCCTTTTATATATATTACATAGGGTGGATTATATATTCGTTTCAATTTTTCAGGATAGTCATTATCTAAGATCGTCTTAGTTTCATACCAGTCCTGTGTTTTTTTGTTTATTATACCATCCAAGAAACATTTGTTTCTAGTTTTCAACATTTTATCAGCAATTATACGATGATTGTATAGAACTTCGTAAAGATGCACTTCTTTTGCATTCCAAATTTCTGAAAGATTTCCAAAATAATCTATCATATCCAAAATCATTTCATAGGTTATTCCACCTAATTGATTAAGCCAAATTAATAGATTTCTTTCATTTATCATACTTTACCTCCCTACAAGATTAGAAGTCCTTCTATATTGAAGTGCTTCAGCTAAATGATCAACTTTGATAGCATCACATCCATCTAAATCTGCAATCGTTCGAGTAATTTTGATTATTCTATTATAGGCCCGAGCGCTCAACTTCATTCTTTCGTAGGCATTGCTTAATAACTGTTGAGATTTATTATCTAATACACAGTGCTTTTTTACAGCAGAAGCAGTTAGCTGACTGTTAAAAGTAAATTTAGTATTCTTGTACCTTTGCAATTGTCTTTGACGAGCTTTTTCTACTCTTTGTCTTATTTCTTTGGATCCTTCTGTTGCCTTATTACTAGTTAAATCCCTATAGGAAACTGCTGTAGTTTCAATAACAATATCCATACGGTCCATGAGAGGTCCTGATATTTTGCCTGCATAACGATTTACTTGATGCGGTGTACAACTACATCGGTGATCATTGCCTTCAGTACCATAATATCCACAGGGGCACGGATTCATGGAACAAACCAGCATAAACTTAGCTGGGTATGTGAAGGAACCGTTTGCTCTAGATATGGTTATAAATCCATCTTCTAAAGGTTGTCTTAGAACTTCTAATGCATTTTTGTTGAATTCAGGTAACTCATCTAAAAACAGCACCCCATAATGGCTTAAGGAAACCTCTCCAGGCTTAGGGATGCGACCTCCTCCAGTTAACGCCACCATGGATGAAGTATGGTGTGGCGATCTAAAGGGTCTTTGAGCTACTAAGCCTTTATTAGGTTCTAGCAAGCCTGTGATGCTATATATTTTTGTGATTTCCATCGCCTCTTCAAACGTCAACTTAGGGAGGATAGAAGGTAGTCTTCTGGCTGCCATTGTTTTACCAGAGCCTGGGGGCCCTGTCATGAGAAGATTATGGCAACCTGCTGCTACAATCTCCAAACCTCTTTTTAAGTTTTCTTGACCTCTTAAATCCTTTAGATCATCCTCAAACTCATGAAATTCTAATTCCTCTACATTATTTCCAACAAAGGTCTGTACTTGGATCTCCCCTTTAATGAACAAAACCAATTCTTTTAGAGACTTTATTCCTATACACTGTAGTCCATTGACGAGCTTAGCCTCTTCTATGTTCATTAATGGTAGTATAACCTTGCTACATCCTTTATCATAGGCTTCTAACAACATAGGTAAAACGCCATTGATCCGGTTAACCTCTCCATCTAATGATAGTTCTCCTAAAGTAATGATTTCGGAAAAATTTTCAAGTGTAATTTGTCTAGATGCAGCCAAAATACCAAGAGCAATAGGCAAATCAAAATGGGTACCTTCTTTCTTAGTATCTGCTGGAGATAAGTTGATTGTTATTCTTTTTAAAGGAAATTCAAATCCACTATTATTGATGGCAGCCCTTACTCTCTCTTTAGATTCTTTCAGTGCAACGTCTGGCAGTCCGACGATGTTCACAACAGGCAGTCCATTAGCTATATCTACCTCAACTTCAATCTCCGTTACTTGTAGACCATAAATACAACAAGTTTTTATTTTAGCAAGCATATCCACACACCCTAATTCATGAATTTGTCCTTCCGTGCATTGCTAAGTCTCCCGCTTCAACAAGCGGGAGATCAAGCACTACATTCTGGAAGTAAATTCGACTACAAATTCAGTGGGAGTAAAAACTCCCTCTGAATTAAGTCTCATCTTATACTTAATATAAGTAAAGTATTCTATATATAATAGTTTATCCCTTTAAATTCTACATCTTTTTTCCATAAATTAGGTATATGCTGTAAAAACCTGCTGTAATCTTATGATTCAATAAGGGCTTTGCCCGTCATTCAACGTTTTCAGTGGGAGATTGAACTCCCACTGAAAAAATTAAGTGGAACCCGCCGCCTATAGAGGCGGGGGACATCTTAATTTAGTTATATTTAAAAAGCATTTTCAATGTGATTTATTTGATAGGATTCCTCCATCCATTGAACTTCCATGACATCAAAACGAAAATTAACATCTTGTATTTTTTTATGTTGTATGTACTGTTGTGCCAATCTATGTAAAGTCATTTGTTTTCTATAGTTAACTGCTTCCCTAGGCAACCCAAAAACCGTAGATTTTCTAGTTTTTACTTCTATAAAAACCACAACATTATTTTTCTGTGCTATAATGTCGATTTCTCCTAGTTTGGTTCTGTAGTTATTGACTAATATACTATAACCTTGATCAATTAAATATTTTCTACTTAACTGTTCCCCCAGTTCACCAACTTTTTTTCTCATACCCATTCCCCTCTTAATATTAGGTTAAAATTTTTTTAAGGAAACTTTTTCTGTGCATTTCTGTCGCTCCATAATTTATCAGAGCCTCCTTATGGGCTTTTGTGGCATATCCTTTGTGTTGAAGTATCCCATATTGGGGATACTGTCCATGCCATTCTACACATAGCTTATCTCTTGTAACCTTAGCGATTATCGATGCAGCTGCAATGCCATGAACTAAATCATCTCCTTTGATGATGGCCCTTTGAGGAATGTTGGTTTCAATTTCTTCTGCATCAATTAGTATGTAATCAGGTATAGCTGAGTTTCCCCGATAATCCTTCAAATCATTAACTGCTTCCTTCATAGCTAATCTAGCTGCATTTTTAATGTTAATTTCATCGATTATTTTTGATGATACGATGCCAATACCAATTGCTATAGCCTTTTCTTTAATAATTTCATACATCTCCTCCCGCTTTTTGGGGGAGAGCTTTTTTGAATCCTTCACACCCTCTATCTTTAAACCTTTAGGTAAGATTACAGATGCTGCTAAAACAGGTCCAAATAAACACCCTCTTCCAACCTCATCACAGAAAGCAAGGTTCTTATATCCAATTTCCCAGAGACTATTTTCTATATGTAATTCCATTAATTTTTTATCCCCCTTGTTATTCTATACCCACAATTTTTATTACAAAGCTACAAATGGTTCTTCTAAAGAAATTTTACCTATTTTGCCCCCACGAAACTCATCTAGTATCATATTAGCTACTCTTGAATAGTCTACTTCACCGCCACTAATAATGCAACCTCGATTTTTAGCTATTTTGTTCATTATATCTATAGGTAAGTCTAACACTTCATCTAATTTATATCTAGCTACCAATTTATCCTTATCCTGTTGCCATAGCTTCTCTGTTAATTTGAGAGCAAGTGTTTCTACATCCATAATCTCATCTTTAATTGCTCCTGTGAAAGCTAGATTAAGTGCCACCTCTTGATCTTCGAACTTAGGCCATAGAATACCTGGTGTATCTAGCAGTTCCATATTTCCCCTCAATCTAATCCATTGCTTACCTTTCGTAACTCCAGGACGATCTCCAGTTTTAGCACTTTTCCTTCCAGTTAACCTATTAATTATAGACGATTTCCCAACATTAGGAATGCCTACAATCATGACTCGTATCGCTCTTCCCTTTATTCCTTTTGCTTTTAAAGCCTCCATCTTCTCTTTCACAACATCTTCGGCTTCAACTAACACTTGTTTTAGTCCTTTGCCTTCTATTGTGTCAACAGGTATCGCTCTTATTCCTTGGTTTTTATAATAATCTATCCATTTTTTTGTGACTCGATCATTTGCTAAGTCAACCTTGTTTAATACCACGACCTTCGGCTTATTTCCTATTACTTCATCTATAACAGGATTCTTACTGCTTAAAGGAATTCTCGCATCTAATAATTCAAACACCACATCTACTAGCTTAAGTTGTTCTCTTAACAACTCTCGAGTTTTTTTCATATGTCCAGGATACCAATTTATATTCATCATATCGCTCCTTTATCATTCATGAAGAATTAGAGGACTTGGTTAGACTATAATTAATTTTAGCATTATTTAATAGCGAAATAAAAGGGACTGTTTACAGTCCCTTTTATACTAGTATTTTTTCTTTTCTTTAATCTTAAACGCTGCTTTACCAATTCTATCTCTTAAATAAAATAGCTTAGCTCTTCTAACTTTACCATGTTTTATCACTTCAATCTTTTCAAGCTTTGGAGAGTGCACTGGGAAAGTTCTTTCCACACCTACACCATAAGAAATTCTTCTTACAGTAAAGGTTTCTCCAATACCTCCACCTTGTTTTTTAATAACGATTCCTTCAAAAACCTGTATTCTTTCTCTATTACCTTCTTTAATTCTTACATGTACTTTTACTGTGTCACCAGTATTAAAATCTACAACATCGCTTTTAAGTTGTTCTTTTTCAATAGCTCTAATTAAATCCATGGTTGTACCTCCTTCCTTCCTAGACGTTCATATGTTTTCATAGAGGACCGTCCGTACTAACTTTGCAATTATATCATAACTATTCTAATAGTTCAATAGTTTCCTAGCTATGTTTTTTTAAGAAATCCAAGGTTTTTTTATCCTCATCTGATAGGCTAGCATTTTCAAGCAAATCAGGTCTTCTTTCAAAGGTGATTTCTAAGGATTTCTTTCTTCTCCATTTTTCTATTTCTTTATGATTGCCAGAGGATAATACCGAAGGGACTTCTAATCCTCTAAAATCATAGGGTCTGGTGTAATGTGGATATTCCAACAATCCTGAATAGAAAGATTCCTCTTGAAAGCTTTCCTCTTGACCTAAAACACCTGGTATTAACCTAGCTACAGCATCTATTATAACAGCTACCGGTAGTTCTCCTCCAGTTAATACGTAATCTCCAATAGATATTTCGTCTGTTACTAATGAATCAATAACTCTTTGATCAATCCCTTCATAATGACCACAGATAAATATCAAAGAGTCTTCCTTAGCAAGGTTAAGAGCTAACTCTTGGTTAAAAACTTTTCCTTTAGGCGAACAATATATTGTTCTTATGTCTTCATTATTAGCCATAACGTCTTTGATTGCAGCTTGATAGCAATCAAATATAGGTTGTGGTGTCATGATCATACCTGCTCCACCACCATACGGGTAGTCATCAACTTTTTTATGCTTGCTATCTGAAAAATCCCTAATATTTATATATTCTATATCTATTAGACCTTTTTCTTGAGCGTTTTTTATTATGCTAACATCTAAAGGTCCTTTAACTATTTCAGGAAATAAAGTTAGTACTTTAATCCTCATTATTCTATCATTCCTTCAATGGGTTTAACAATGATTCTACCTGTTTCAAGAGAAATTTCCGGGATGAACTCCTTTACTGCTGGAATCATTACTTCTTTTCCCTGTTGATTTTTAATGACATATACTTCACTTGACCCTGCCTGCAGTATATCCACTACTTTGCCTAAATATTCCTCCTCAGCAGTATAAACCTCTAAACCAATGATATCTGAGATATAATAGGTATCCTCAGCCAATACTCTTTTTTGACTTTCATCTATTAGTAGATACTTCCCTTTAAATTTTTCTACTTGATTAATATCATCATAATCTTTAAAGGAAATCAGCAAATTTTTAGGTCTATATTTAATACTATTGATATAGAATTTTTTTTCAACACCTTCAATATAAATCCATTCTAATTCTTCAAATCGCTCATCGTAATCTGTTAAGGAAAGAACTTTCACTTCCCCTTTGATTCCATGGGTATTTAGTATTTTCCCAACTTTTATATATTTCATATATTCTACACCCTTTTTAAAATTAGAGGATATCTTTAAACTAACGTTAGTATTAGCTTAAAAATCAAATTTTATAGTATAAAATAGTCTTCTTTTGAAAGATTTAAAGAATGACTATTTTTAAGATTTAATTTGAATAAGGATTAGGGAACCCTAATCCTTTGCTGTTAGATAATCTCTACAATCACTCTTTTGTTTTCCTTAGTGGCAGCTGCTTTGACCACGGTTCTAATGGCTTTTGCAATTCTACCTTGCTTTCCAATGACTTTTCCCATATCATCTGGGGCTACCTTTAACTCTACAATAATAGATTGATTGCCTTCAACCTCAGTAACTACAACTTCTTCTGGATGATCTACTAGTGCTTTAGCGATAATTTCCACTAAATGACCCATTTGTATACCCCCTAGTATATAGAATTATTATTCAATAATCCCATTCTTTTTAAACAAGTCTTTTACAGTATCTGTTGGTTGTGCACCATTGCCTAACCATTTGATTGCTTTCTCATTATCTATTTTTATTTCCTTTGGTTGGGAAATTGGATTGTAGTATCCTATCTCTTCGATAAATCTACCATCTCTAGGAGCTCTAGCATCAGCAACTACGATTCTGTAAAAAGGTCTTTTCTTTTGACCCATTCTTTTTAATCTAATTTTTACTGCCATTTTTTTCACCTCCTTTAAATATTCAAAAGTTATTGTCCAAGGAAAGGAAACTTAAATTTCCCTCCTTTTTTCATTGATTTTTCCATATCAGTAAATTGCTTCATCATTTTTCTTGTTTGTTCAAATTGTTTAATTAAGCGATTCACCTGTTGAACAGTTGTGCCACTACCATTTGCGATTCTTTTTCTTCTACTACCATTAATAATCGTTGGATTTAATCTTTCTTCTTTTGTCATAGACTGAATAATGGCCTGTATATGAACTAGTTCCTTCTCATCCACTTCAAGGTTTTTTAGTTGCTTACCACCACCACCAGGAATCATCTCTAGTAGTTGACTTATGGGTCCCATACTTTTAACCTGCTGCAGCTGATCTAAAAAATCCTCAAAAGTAAATTGCTGGCTTTTCATTTTGTTATGAAGATCCTTGGCTTTTTCTGCGTCAAAAGAAGCCTGTGCCTTCTCTATAAGACTTAAAACATCCCCCATTCCCAATATCCTTGAAGCCATTCTATCTGGATGGAAAGGTTCAAGGTCGTCTAACTTTTCACCTAAGCCAACAAACTTTATTGGCTTATGAGTTACTGATCGAACAGATAGTGCAGCACCACCTCTGGTATCTCCATCTAGCTTTGTTAAAATGACACCATCAATACCTAATTTGCCATTGAATTCTTCTGCAACATTTACAGCATCTTGACCCGTCATAGAATCAATTACTAATAATATTTCATGAGGTTTAACAGTAGATTTTACATCTTGTAATTCCTCCATGAGCTCTTCATTAATATGAAGTCTTCCTGCGGTATCAATAATGATAACATCATTCCCATGGTTTACTCCATGCTCTACTCCAGCTCTAACGATATCAACTGGACTTAGCTTATCTCCCATAGTGAATACTGGAACATCTACTTGTCCTCCAACAACCTGCAGCTGTTTGATGGCAGCTGGCCTATAAATATCTCCCGCTATCAGCAAAGGTCGCTTCCCTTGTTTTTTCAGTAGCCCTGACAGTTTACCACAGGTAGTAGTTTTACCCGCTCCTTGTAAGCCTACCAACATAATTATGGTAGGAGGTTTAGAAGCAAAGGTTAATTTGCTCTGGGTTTGACCCATTAACTCTGTTAACTCTTCATTTACTATTTTTATAACCTGTTGACCAGGAGTAAGACTTTCCAACACCTCTACTCCAACAGATCTGTCTTTTACTTTTTTTACAAAGTCTTTTACCACTTTAAAATTAACGTCCGCTTCTAATAAAGCTAATTTTACTTCCCTCATAGCTTCTGATACATCTTGTTCAGTAAGCTTTCCTTTGCCTTTTAACTTTTTAAAAGTGTTTTGAAGCTTTTCAGCTAATCCTTCAAAAACCATGTTTTTCACCTACCTAGAGGATTCAATTATTAAACAATTCATCAAATAACAGTTTCATATCATTAATTTCTTGTTTCAATTTTTCTTTTGATGAATTAGACTCTACTTGCTTTTCTAACCTAAAAACTTTATCCTTCAATTTTTCAATATTCGTCATCTTTGAATCGAATAGTTTAAAAAGCTTGAGTTTATCTTCATAATCATAAAGAATTTTTTCTGTTCTTTTAATCGTATCATACACTGCCTGTCTAGATATCTGCAGTTCCTGGGCAATTTCACCTAGCGATAGATCTTGATTGTAATATAAATCGATCATATCTCTTTGTTTTTCTGTAAGAAGTTGACTGTAAAAATCATATAGCATTGATATTTCAATTTTCTTTTCAATCATGACAGCACTTCCTATTCATTGATGTAAAGTAAATTTCCTTTACATTAGGATTTTATACTATAACCCACCTACTGTCAAGTACTTTTTATTTACAATTCTTCATTCTTCACCAAATAATGCTTTTACAAAGGTATTGGAATGGAACTCTTGTAAATCCTCCATTTTTTCACCTACTCCAATTAATTTAACAGGAATATTCAATTCTTTACTAATTGCGATAACGATCCCACCCTTTGCAGTGCCATCTAGCTTAGTAAGCACTAATCCAGAAATATTGGCTACCTCTTTAAATGTTTTAGCCTGTTGTATAGCATTTTGTCCAGTTGTGGCATCTAAAACTAGTAGTACCTCCTTAGAAGCTTCCGGAAATTCTCTTTCTACTACTTTAAACACCTTTCCTAATTCATTCATTAAATTCTTTTTATTGTGGAGTCGTCCAGCAGTGTCGCATATTAACACATCTACATTTCTAGCTTTGGCAGCTTGAATTGCATCGTATACAACAGCTGCTGGATCAGATCCCTCTTGATGCTTTATTACATCTACCCCTACTCTGTCCCCCCAGATTTTAAGCTGATCAATAGCAGCCGCTCTAAAAGTATCTCCTGCAGCTAGTACTACCTTTTTTCCCTGTTTTTTTAACTTATGAGCTATTTTCCCAATAGAAGTTGTTTTTCCAACTCCATTCACTCCTACAACTAAAATAATTGATGGAGAGGGTTCAACATTCAATGCTGTAAAGGATAATTCATTCAATATAATGGTTAATTTTTCTTGAAGTATTTCTTTAATTTCCTGTGGTTCAACAAGCTTTCGTTCCTTTACAGTATCTTTTAGTTCTTCAATAACCTCCATTGTTGTGCTCACACCAATGTCAGCACCAATTAAGATTTCTTCTAATTCTTCAAATAATTCTTCATCTATCTTTTGATAAGATTTTATTAACACATCAATCTTATCTGTAATACCTTTCTTTGTTTTTGATAAGCCCTCCTTTAACCTTTTAAAGAGACTTACCTTCTCCGTAGCTTCATCCACTACCTGTTCCTCTATCTCTTCTTCTTCGATAGCTGTCATTTCAACATCAACTTCTATTTCTTCATCCTCATCTATCTCCTGAAGAAAGCTTTCTTCATTTGCTTCAAAATCCTCAGGTATCTCTTCTACTTCCAACTCTTCCTCTTCAGCTAAATGTTCATTTTCTTCAACTTTATTTGTATCTAATAAATCCATATCTTCTTCTAACTCTAGTCTCTCAGGATTTTCTTCTTCATTGCCACCTTGATTTTCTTGCTTTTTCTCTTCTACCTCATCAGGTTTTTCATTTTTGTTCAATAACTTATCCCATATTTTTTTTAACATGAAGCATCCTCCTAACTAGCAATTTCTTTGTTGAATTCATCTGTAAATTTGACCGATACAATCTTTGATATACCTTCTTCCTCCATTGTTACACCATATAATGCATCAGCGCTTTCCATAGTACCTTTCCTATGGGTAACAACAATGAATTGGGTATCAAAAGATAATTCCTGTAAAAACTTGGCAAATCGATTGACATTGGCATCATCTAATGCCGCTTCAATTTCATCTAATATGCAAAAGGGACTAGGTTTCACTAATAGTATTCCAAACAAAAGAGAAATAGCAGTTAAAGCCCTTTCTCCTCCTGAAAGAAGTGATAAGCTTTGTAATTTTTTGCCGGGAGGTTGAGCAATGATTTCAATGCCACAATCTAACAAATCCTTCTCATCCTCTAATACTAATTCAGCTTTACCTCCACCAAAAAGTTTAATAAACACTTCATTAAAGTTTTCTCTTATTTTATTAAACTCTTGAAGAAACTGTTGCTTCATACTTTCTTCCATATCTTTAATGACTTTGACTAACGTTTGTCGAGCACTTTCCAAGTCATCCTTTTGCTGCTTTAAAAATTGATGTCTTTCTTTAACGCTTTCGTATTCTTCAATAGCATCTAGATTGATACTGCCTAAGGATTTTATTCCGTCCTTTAAAGACTTTATTTCCTTAGTCATGTTAATATGATCAGGAACATCTTCTTTTATTTCTTTAGCATGATTATAGGTTAATTCATATTCCTCCCACAATTTATTATAGAAGGCTTGCTGTTGCATTTCTAATCTTGTACATTTTACATCAAGTTTATAGGTACTGTCATGCAAATCTTTTATTATTTCTTCAACCTGATTTAACATTTCTTTCGTTTGTTTCTGTACCTGTTGAAGCTCTTGCTTGCCATTTTTTAAGACCGTTAATCTTTCTTCAAGTTGGTTTAGCTTATGAACGCTATTCTGTAATTCTTTTTTGCTCTTCATTAATTCCTCTTGAAGAGAACTGTATTGATTGTTGGTGTTTATAATTTCCTCATTCTTTTCAGAACATTGCATCTCATTATGTTTAATCGTTTCCTGTAGATTTTCTATTTCCTGTAATAACCCTCTTTTCTGTTCCTGTAAAGATGCAAGGTTTACTTTATGCTTTGTTATTTCTTCATTCAATTCTTCTAACTTTTGTTTCCCAATAAGTAAATGTTTTTCACAATCTTCTAAAGTATGCTTTGTACTTGCTATCATTTCTTCCATAGAGGCTATTTCTTTATTAATACCAATATATTTTTCTGAAGTTGTTTGTTTTGCTTCCATTAATTCCTTTATTTCTCGCTTCAATTGCTTGATAAAAACATCTGTTTTTCGGTTTTCTTCCTCAGTCTGCTGTTCTTTACTAGCTAATGTAGCCTCTTGAATCTTTAAGTCCTGTTGTTTCTCCGTTAACATTTTTACTTCTTCATCCAAAGTATTTTTTGCTTCAATCAATTGGTTGTATTGTAGTTCTACAGTATGTTTTTCTTTTTCTAAATTTCCTATTGATTCTGTCAGCTCCTCAAGCTCCCTTTTTCTACCTAGAATACTACTTCCTTTAAAACCAGAACTGCCCCCAGTAATCGATCCCCCTAGATTCATAACATCTCCATCAATGGTTACAATCTTAAATCTATGTTGCGTTGCTTTCGCCATTTTAACGCCTATATCTAAATTAGGTACAATCAATACTCTAGATAGAAGGCTAGAAAAAACATTGGTAAAGCTATGATCAAATTCAATAATGTCTATTGCTACCTTTACATCTTTAAAACCTTCGATTATTTTTAGCTCACTATTTTGTATCGTTTTCTTTTGTATAGAAGTTAATGGGAGAAGTGTAACTCTGCCTAAACTATTCTTTTTCAAAAACCCAATTAATCTTTTTGCATCTTCTTCATTTCTAGTCACAATATGCTGTATACTTGCTCCTAAAGCTGTTTCTATAGCAACCTCGTATCCTCTAGGAACCTTAAGAAGATTTGCCACAACGCCATATACACCTTCACCTAATGCTTGGTTCCTGTCACAAGCAACTAATATGTTTTTTACACTTTTGTTATATCCATCATGCTCTTTTTCCATCTCTTCTATAACATTTTTCTTAGAAGCTTTATGTTGAATTTCTTTCCTCATGCTGTCTAGCTTTTTTAGTATATTATTCTCTTGATTCACAAGTAAATGCTTCTCACTTGTAATGTTTTTTATCCTATCCATTATATTATTCATATTGCTTCTTAATTCCGTTAAGCCTTGTTGTAATTCTATAAAGGTTTTATGTCCTGCAACTGCCTTCTCCTCATGATGATTAATTTCCTTATGAATTTGTTCCATACGTTGTTGCATCGTATCCGTAAGCGTTTTATATCTATTGCCTTCACTTTTCAGATCTGAAATAGCATTTAAGGTATCAATAATCGTTGATTTAGAATTTTCCACATCTTCCTCTTTTAAAGACTTCGAACGGTTAATGTCATTATATTGTAAAACTTTGTCCTTCATTTCTGTTTCAAGTTCATCTAAATCTGTATCAATTGTTTTTAGTTGGATGAGCTTAGCTTCCAATTCTCCTCTAGTTTTAAGGTTTATGTTTGAAATATCTTTAATTTCTTTTTCTAATCTATTGATATTTTGGGTATAATGCATCAATTTTTCTTGATTTACATTAATCTCCCCTTCTTTTTTGCCGATTTCCTTTTGAGTATTATGATACTCATCTTGAATCTTTGCGACTTCCTCTTCTCTTAATTCCAGCTGATTTTCTATTTCACTTAGTTTTTCACAAAAATTATTTTTCTCTATTTCTTGGGTCGACAAGGATTTTTTAAGAATCTCCATCTGCTGGTGAATATGTTTCAATTCCGTATCAATTTTGTCGATTTCTTTAATAAATAGATTAACCTCCAGCTTTAGCAATGTTTCTTTTAGCTCATTATATTTTTGTGCTTTAAAGCTTTGTTTTTTTAGAGGCTCTAATTGATTTTCCAATTCATTTAATATATCTGAAACTCTAATTAAATTATCTTTTGTAGCACTTAGCTTCTTTTCTGCTTCATTTTTCCGATGCTTATATTTAACAATCCCTGCCGCTTCCTCAAATAACTGACGTCTATCCTCTGATTTACTACTTAATATTTCATCTATTTTACCTTGTCCAATAATTGAATATCCATCTTTACCGATTCCAGTATCCATTAGAAGCTCTCTAATATCCTTAAGTCGGCAGGCTGACTTGTTTAAATAATATTCGCTTTCCCCTGATCGATACATTCTTCTCGTTATAGTTATCTCATCATATTCGATGGGCAAAGCTTGAGAGCTATTATCTAAAGTTAAAGAGACTTCCGACATCCCCAATGGCTTTCTAGTGCTAGTACCAGCAAAAATAACATCTTCCATCTTACTTCCCCTTAAAGATTTAACACTTTGTTCTCCAAGTACCCACTTAATACCATCGGAAATATTACTTTTACCACTTCCATTAGGTCCTACCACAGCAGTGACACCTTTTTCAAAATTTAGCTCTATTTTATTTGCAAAGGATTTAAATCCATAAAGTTCTAATTTTTTTAAATACAAAAAAATCCCTCCACACTTACCATTCAATCACCATGAAATCATTTTATCATAAAACCTTATTCTTAACTCTATAAAAGTTTTTTCTGACTACCATTATCAATGAACCTCTAACTTCACTGTATCTATTTCTATACTAGGGTAAGGTTTTATTATTATTTTTGATAAATGATACTTATTTATTAAATAATTTTTATTTGACTGCTTATATCCTGCTACTTTAGATGCTGCACTAGGATGACAATAGATTGTAAGTTCTTTCAACTCATAACCGTCATATTTTCTAAGGTTATTTTCTATTAAATCCTTATAGATCTCCGACTCCACTATTTCTCTAAATGCCGGGTGATAAGGTCCCGCCACGATCGCTTTCCCATAAGCAATATCTTCAGTGGATTGGAGTCCTAGTCTAATGACAGGAATGTTATTTTCTTTGAATTCTAATAATAGGCTTTTACATATGTCCACAGTTTCCTCCAAGGTAAAGGGTACGTATTCTCCTTTTTTGTACAGAATTTCCAAATATGTATCTTTAATAACAATGGTTGGATAAATCCGAAGAAAGTCTGGCTTTAACAAAATAATATCCTCAGCAGTTCTTTTAATTGTATTTCCACTGTCCCCAAATAATCCAACCATCATTTGTAGACCCAATCGAAAATCGTATTTTTTCACTAGTTCAACTGCTTTAAATATATCTTTTCTTGTATGGCCTCTTTTATTTAAAAAGAGAACATGATCATCAGTAGATTGCACACCTAATTCAATAATCGAAACTCCATACTGTTCTAATATAGATAATATCTCTTTATTTATATAATCAGGTCTAGTAGAAAGTCTAATCTCCTTTACATAGCCTTTTTTCTTCATCCTATAAGCTGGCGTCAATAATTCTACTTGTTTTTCTATCGGAAGTCCTGTAAAGCTGCCTCCATAGAAGGCTATTTCTAGATTTGTAATAGGTTTTGGATATAATTCCATATACCGATTAATAACCTCTATAATATTCTCCTCACTATTATTCTCAACTTCACCTGCTATTTTCTTTTGATTGCAAAAACTACAATCATGAGGGCAACCTTTATGGGGAATGAAGATAGGAATAATATAGCTTTTTTTAGACATATTTACCTTAACCTTTCTTAATAGCTTCCTCTGCTGCTCTTTGTTCAGCTTCCTTCTTACTTTTTCCACGTCCTCTACCAATCACCTTATTTCCAATTAAAACCTCAACTTCAAAGACTTTGTTATGATCAGGACCATATTCATTTACAACATGATATGTAATTCTTTCTGAGGTTTTGCTTTGCAACAATTCCTGTAGATGTGTTTTATAATCTCTAAATAAGATTCCCTTGCTGGCAAGATCGATACTCTCTAAAAAATAATGCAGTATAAATTGCTTTACCACCTGAATTCCACCATCAATATATATGGCTCCAATTAATGCTTCAAAAGCATCTGCCAGGATAGACTCCCGTTGTCTACCTCCAGTGAACTCTTCACCTTTGCCCAGTAATAAATACTGACCAAGTTTGATTTCTTTGGATCGCATTGCCAAAGAAGGTTCACAGACTACATTTGCTCTTACCTTCGTTAGTTCACCTTCAGGGAGATGTTTATACTTGATAAAGATATATTCACTAACCACTAAGCTTAAAACAGAATCCCCCAAAAACTCTAGCCTTTCATTATACTTAACCTTTTTAAATTTTGATTCATTTGCAAAAGAACTATGGGTTAAAGCTTCTTTTAAAACTTCGCAGTTTTTAAAGTTATAATTCAAGGCCTTCTGAAGTAACATCATATTTTCTTCAATATTTGTATTGTTGTATGGCATCTTTTTCCCCCCAATAAAGAATTGGAATATTTCTTCTGTATTTGTAGTTTAGAGTAGAACTCCTTTTAATATACAGATTTCCTATATTATTCTTTAATGCAACATCCTATTTGTGTACATTAAATCCAATAACATTTTACTATTAAAAAGTGATAAATGCAAAAAATAATTATAGAAATCTAAAGATTTCTATAATTATTTTTTATGAAAGCTTATGCAGAGTATTTTTTAAAGATAATTGTAGCATTATGTCCACCAAATCCAAAGGAATTGGATAGTGCATAATTTACTACTTTTTCTCTAGCTTGATTTGGCACGTAATCTAAATCACATTCTTCATCAGGCGTTTCATAATTTATGGTAGGCGGTACAAGATCATTATAGATAGTCAATGCACATATCATACCTTCTACACCGCCAGCTGCCCCTAATAGATGTCCCGTCATAGATTTAGTAGAACTAATGGCTATGTCTTTTGCATGCTCTTTAAATACCTTTTTAATAGCCATTGTTTCAAATTTATCGTTATAAGGTGTACTAGTACCATGGGCGTTGATGTAATCAATTTCCTCGTAAGAAATACCTGCATCCTTTAAAGCATTTTCCATTGCCCGCGCTGCCCCTTTTCCCTCTGGATCTGGAGCAGTAATATGATATGCATCAGCGCTCATACCATACCCAACAACTTCTCCATAGATTGTTGCTCCTCTATTAAGGGCATGTTCTAGTTCTTCTAATATCAGCATACCTGCTCCTTCTCCCATAACAAATCCATCTCGATTTAAATCGAAGGGCCTGCTGGCTTTTTTAGGATCTTCATTATAGGTAGACATTGCCTTCATTGAACAAAAACCTGCAATAGCTAACGGAGTAATAGAAGCCTCTGTTCCTCCAGTAATCATTATATCGGCATCTCCTCGTTCAATGATCCTATAAGCTTCCCCAACAGCATTGGTAGAAGATGCACAGGCAGTAACAATCGTACTATTTGGTCCCTTTGCATCGAAGTACATAGAGACTTGTCCAGCACCAATGTTTGTTATCATCATTGGAATAAAAAATGGACTTATTCTTCTTACGCCTTTATCTAAAAGCCTTTGGTTTTGCTCTTCAAAGGTTTCTATACCACCTATACCTGAACCAAGAATTACACCAAATTTTTCAGACTCAATCTCCTCTATATCGATACCTGCATCTTGGATTGCCAATTGAGAAGCTGCAACCGCAAACTGTGTGAACTTATCCATCTTTCTTGCTTCTTTTTTATCAATATAATTTTCTGGTTGAAAATCTTTAACCTCTGCAGCAATCTTTGTAGGATAATCAGCTGTATCAAATTTTGTGATAAAATCGATCCCTGAAACTCCTGTTGTCAATGCCTCCCAAAAGGATTTTTTTCCTATACCTATGGGAGTAACACAACCTAATCCTGTTACAACAACTCTTCTTTTCATATTGTCCTCCTTTACCTACTTTGACTTATAAAATCCCGATGACATCGGGATTTTTCAGTCCTATAGGTTTTTTTCTACAAAAGTTACAATATTACCAATGTTTTTAAAATTTTCAGCTTCATCATCTGGTATTTCAACCCCAAATTCATCTTCAATAGCCATTATGATTTCTACAGCATCTAATGAATCTGCTTCTAAATCGTTCATTAGTGATGTTTCCTTTTTAATTGTTGTTAGATCATCTACTCCTAATTGCTCTCCAACAATTTTTACAATTTTTTCAAATACCATAGTAAAATCCTCCTTAAATTTAATTTATTAGATTGCCATACCACCATCTACGTTTATCACTTGACCAGTGATGTAGTTGGATTGATTGCTACTTAAAAAAACCACAAGATTTGCTATGTCATCAGGTTGCCCATATCTTTTAAGTGGTATACTCTCCATTAAACCACTTTTTATATCCTCTGATAAAACAGCGGTCATATCTGTTTCAATAAACCCCGGGGCAATTGCATTTACATGAATATTTTTACTAGCAACTTCCTTTGCAATAGACTTAGTAAACCCAATTACGCCAGCCTTTGAGGCAGAATAGTTTGCTTGACCAGCATTACCTGTCACACCTACAACGGATGATATATTGACAATCTTCCCATGCTTTTGCTTCATCATTTTTCTAATTACTGCTTTAGTACATAGGAAAACACCTGTTAAATTAACATCTATAACCTGTTGCCATTCCTCTTCCTTCATTCTTAGTAAGAGATTATCCTTAGTGATACCAGCATTATTCACTAAGATATCAATGGTATCGAAATGATTCTCAACTGTCTCTATCATTTTTTTTATATCATCACTTTTGGTTACGTCACATTGAATTGCTAGTCCTTTTACATTATAGGCTTCTATCTCTTTTACAACCTTATCAGCAGCTTCTTTATTGCTAGTATAATTAATGATTACATTCGCACCATTTCGGGCTAATTGTAAAGCAATAGATCTGCCAATTCCTCTTGAACCACCTGTTATAATAACATTTTTATTTTCTAAAATCAACGGTACCCCTCCCTACGGTTTTACTGGTAGTGCTTTTAAGCTAGCCATATCTTCTATGCTATATATGTTTATTTTCTTATCTAGGCTCTTTCCTATTCTTTTAATAAATGATGCCAATGTTTTTCCTGGCCCTATTTCAATAAAAGTTTCCACGTCATTTTCTATCATTAACTCCACAGAATCCTGCCACAATACTGATTTGCTTACCTGATTTACCAATGAATCTATTACTTTGGACTTGCAGCTTAATATCTTAGCTTCTGCATTTGTTACAACTGGGATTTCAGGAGAATTGATGCTTAGACTTTGTAAATCTTCTTTAAGTTTTTCACCTGCTGGTTTAAGTAAACTACAATGAAAAGGAGCGCTTACAGGAAGTAATACAGCTTTTTTTGCTCCTAGCTCAAGGGCTTTCTTTACTGCTACTTTCACAGCCTCAATTTCACCTGAAATAACGATTTGACCTGGGCTATTGAAATTCGCAGCTTCAACGATACCATACTGACTACAGCTATTTAAGCATTTCTCTAACACTTGTCTTTCCAAACCTAAAATAGCTGCCATTACACCTACACCTAAGGGAACTGCCTCCTGCATATATTTACCTCTTTTTTTCACTAATTGCACTGCATCACTAAAGCTAAATACATTGGATTTAACTAATGATCCATATTCTCCAAGACTTAGCCCCGCTGTCATTTCGCAACCAATTCCCAGTTCTTCCATGGCCCTTAAAATAGCTACGCTGGTGGTTAATATCGCTGGTTGAGTATTTTCTGTTTTTATTAATTCTTCATCTGGACCTTCAAAGCACAGCTTTTCCATATCTAAATGCAAGCAATCACTGGCTTCTTCAAAGGTTGTTTTTGCAATTTTAAAATTCCCAACAATTTCTTTACCCATACCTATATATTGAGAACCCTGACCTGGAAATACAAAGGCAGTTTTACTCATAAGCTATTCCTCCTTATTCAATGCCTTTAATCTTTTTAACTCTGTGGCTGCTTCATTTATTACTTCATCAATAATCTCTTTGCAGGATTTAATTTCCTTAACCATAGCAGCTATTTGCCCCGCCATAACAGATCCGTTTTCCACATCTCCATCTATTACAGCTATTCTTAGTTTTCCTACCCCTAGCTCCTCTATCTCCTCTGGAGATATGCTATTTTTTTCTAGCTTTAAAAAGTCTTTTGTAAATTTATTTTTTAATACTCTTACAGGATGCCCCGTGCTCCTGGCAGTAACAACAGCATCCCTGTCTTTTGCCTTTAACACCATCTCTTTGTAATTATCATGAACTGTACATTCGGTAGAACAGATGAATCTTGTTCCCATTTGAACTCCTTTTGCACCTAAAGCCAGAGCCGCTAAAAACCCTCTTCCATCAGCTATTCCCCCAGCTGCAATTACTGGAATTTCGATTTCATTTGCTACTTGTGGTACCAGTGCAAAAGTGGTTAACTCCCCTATGTGCCCTCCCGCTTCTGTCCCTTCAACAATGACAGCATCCACTCCAAGGGTTTCCATCCTTTTAGCTAAGGCCACTGAAGGTACTACAGGAACGATCTTCGTTCCAATTTCCTTCAGCTTTTTTATATATTTTCCAGGGTTTCCTGCTCCAGTTGTAACGACAGGAACCTTATGTTTATGTACGATCTCCATTACTTCTTCAACAAAAGGGGATAATAACATTACGTTTACACCAAAGGTTTTATCAGTTAGCTTTTTCGCCTTGATAATTTCTCCTTCTACAACTTCTCCAGGAGCATTACCAGCTGCAATAATGCCTAGTCCTCCAGCATTTGAAACTGCTGCAGCTAATTCCGCAGTTGCGACCCAAGCCATTCCTCCTTGGATAATTGGATATTGAATATTTAAAATTTTACATAGTTCTGTCTGCATCATAACCATCACCTTCTTTTTTTACTTTATCCATTTAATTACACTAGAACCCCATGTCAAACCACCACCGAAGGCTACCAATACAACAGTATCACCTTTCTTAATATGTCCTTTTTTCACAGCTTCATCTAATGCCACTGGTACGGAGGCGGCAGACATGTTACCGTATTGATCAAGATTAACGTACACCTTTTCCATCGGAAGCTTTAATCGTTTTGCTGCAGCTTCTATAATTCTTATATTTGCCTGATGAGGCACTAAAAAATCAATTTCCTCTATTTCTAAATTGCTTTTTTCTAGAGCTTTTAATGCTGCAGCCCCCATAACACGAACAGCAAATTTGAATACATCACTACCATCCATTTTTATACAATGTAATCTTTGATCTATTGTTTCATAGGTGGCGGGCATCCTAGAACCTCCGCCTGGTAAGGTTAAGGATTCGCCTCCCTTGCCGTCGGCCCCTAAATAAGAGGATAGTATACCAAAACCTTCTTCTGTTCTTTGCAATACCACTGCCCCGGCTCCATCTCCGAATAATACACATGTGTTTCGGTCTTGCCAATCGAGAAATTTCGTTAAGGTTTCTGTACCTATAATTAATGCATTTTTATAAAACCCAGTTTTGATAAACTGTTCACCTATGGTCATAGCATAAATAAACCCAGTACAAGCTGCACTAACATCAAAGGCCGCAGCATTTACAGCACCAATGTTTTTTTGAACAATACATGCAGTTGAAGGAATTGGCATATCTGGAGTTATCGTAGCCACAATAATTAAATCTATATCTTCAGCCTTAATCCCAGCATCCTCCATAGCCCTCTCTGCCGCCTCGGATGCTATATCAGAGGCAGCAGTTTTTTCATCTGCTACTCTTCTAGCACCGATACCGGTTCTTGTTCTTATCCATTCATCAGAAGTTTCAACAATCTTCTCCATATCATGATTTGTCAGTATTTTGTCTGGCAAATAGCTTCCTGTACCGGTTATACCAACTGCAAAAAAATTATTCAACAGTATCCTCTCCTAGCTCATTTATTTGCTGCATAATATCTTTTACTACTTCCTTTTCCACAAAAGCCTTCGCCTGCCTAATCGCATTTTTTATAGCCTTAGCATTTGAACTGCCATGGGCCTTAATAAGGTTCCCCTGGACTCCTAGAAAAGGTGCACCTCCATACTCTGTATAATCAAATGTTTTTTTGAAATCCTTTAACCCAGATTTTAATATCGTTGCTGCCAGTTTACGTAATGTGTTTCTGGTAAACTCTTCTTTTAATGTGCTAAATATTGTTGCTGCTATACCTTCTGTCAATTTTAAGATAACATTACCAGTAAACCCATCACAAATAATAACATCTGCAGAACCAGAGGGAATATCTCTAGCTTCTACATTTCCTGCAAAATTAAACTTAGCCTTCTGACAAAGCTTATAGGCTTCCTTTGTAACATCGTTACCTTTGCCTTCTTCCATGCCAATGTTAACAGTACAAACCCTTGGATTATGGATTCCTAAAATTTTCGCAGCATAAATATTTCCCATAATTCCAAACTCCAGATAATTTCGTGGTTTACAATCTGCATTAGCACCGCCATCTATTAAAATAGATGCGCCTTTAGTCGTTGGATATACAGGAGCTAGTGCAGGTCGGTCAATCCCTTTAATCCTGCCTAATACAAATAATCCTCCAGCCAATAAAGCACCTGTATTCCCTGCTGAAATAATAGCATCAGCTTTTTTCTCTTTCACCAAATTCAGTCCAACTACCATAGAGGAATCTTTTTTACGTCTAATCGCTGCTACAGGTTTATCCTCATTAGTTATTTCCTCATTACAATGTATTATTTCTATGTAGCTTTCTAAGTAATCATATTTTTTTAATTCCTTTTCAATTAAATCTCTATTTCCAGTTAATATTATGTTTATTCCATATTCATTCACTGCTTCAACAGCTCCCAATACTGTTACAGCTGGACCATGATCTCCTCCCATTGCATCCAGGACGATTTTCATTGTATCCCTCCTCGTCTTTCATCAATCAATTACAACTAAAATAAACTTTCCTCTAAAAACCTGGGTTTGATCAACTTTTATACGAACATGCACAAAATGATTGTTTCCCCTAACTCTAACAACCTCAGCCTTTGCCACCAGTTTATCTCCTGCTTTAGCTGGATTCAAATATTTAATGTTGGACACACCTGTTAATGCAACCTCAGCATCAATTACTGCCATCGCCAATGATTCAGCCTGAGAAAAAATATGGTGACCTCTGACAAGATTTGTTTTACTAAAGGCCATTTCCTGTGTAGTATCTAGTATTGATATACCATTTTCCCCTAAGTTTAAATCGATTAGCTCACCTACTATTTCCGTTCCAATGATGCTTCTAACTTTTCTATAGTTTTTTTCAGCCACATTTTTAATTCTTTCTCTTAATTCTGGTATGCCTAATTCCAATCTATCCAATCGTATCGTTTGAATGCTAACATTAAATTTAATCGATAAGTCCTCATCCGTTAGAAAGGGTTCTTCTTTAATTAAATCAATTAATTTCTGTTGTCGAACTGATTTATTTAGTTTCCCCGAAGATTTCACAATTTTCACCTCATCATTAGTACTAATAATTAGTACCTGATACTAATGTTTAGTATATATTATTTTATTATAAAAATCAAGTGCTTTATCTCTATTATTTTCATTATACAAATGATTATCATATATATTTTTATATTTTTTCTATATGGGTGAATTCAACAAAGGACTCTTTTTTACGCAATAAAAAAATAGTAATGATTTGTCATTACTATTTTTTTATTGCATTATTCATTTACTGAGATAACCTCTTTGTTTTTGTAATATCCACACTCAGGACACACACGATGTGATAATTTAGGTTCATGACATTGTGGGCATTTTACATAGCCTGTTGCAACCTGCTTTGAATTAGCAGCTCTTCTCATATTCTTTTTAGATTTACTTGTTTTACGCTTTGGTACTGCCATATTTAACACCTCCTTAATCTTGTTGTAACAGTTCTTTCAATTTAGCTAGTCGAGGATCTATATTTTCATCATCATCTGTATTGCATTTACATTTTTCTAGATTTAAATCAACGCCACATACTCTACATAAACCTTCGCAATTTTCATTACAAATAGTCTTCATAGGGATGTTAGAAATAATCTGTTCCTTTACAATTTCATCAAAGTCAATCATGTTGTCATTATAAGTAATGATATCGTCAAGGTCGTCCTCATCCATAGCTTCATCTTCTTCAGTTAATTCAACATCAATATTGGTTTTTAATAAATAAATAAAGGGCTTTAAACATCTTCCACAATGAACCTCTAAATCTGTTTCAAGCTTACAGGATAAAAAGATTTTTTTCCCAATACTATATAAACTACCCAAAACAGAAATAGGTGTAATAACCTTAAGGACATCACCATAATAGTCAATACTTTCAAGATTAACAACAAAGTCTAAGTCTATCTTGTCGTTTTCCCCTCTTTTAATGGTGTTTAAATCAAACTTCAAATTTCTCACCTCTATTTACTGTGAAGGAAACAATTTTTTATATATTTTCTTAACACCATAAAACAATAGATTTCAAATTATCATTTACTAGGTACTCCCGCTTAAGAAAAAGGCACTTTCTAATACATTAACAAAATTGATTATACAAATCAATTGAAGGTTTGTCAAGTATTTTATCTTGATACGTTGAATTAATTCATAAACAATTATTCATTTATCTATTGATTCTTTATTGCTTTAAGAGTGTATTTTTCTGATTTTTAAAACTAGTAAAAAGGTAGAGAAATTTATATCCCTACCTCTTTTTTATTATCCTACAAGGGCTTTTGTTTCTCTTGCTATCATCAATTCTTCATTTGTTGGAACTAATATCACCTTCACTGTAGAATCCTCTGTGCTTACAACAGTTTCTTTACCTCTAATACTATTCTTTTCATCATCAATCTTGATTCCTAAAAATTCAAGATCCTTACAGATTTCTTTTCTAGCTACTATGGAGTTTTCACCTAAGCCAGCTGTAAATACAACTGCATCTAGACCGCCCATTTCTGCTGCATAGGCCCCAATATACTTTTTAACTCTTTGATAATAAAAGTCTAAAGCTAATTGAGCTCTTTCATTACCTGCATTTGCAGCTTCTTCAACATCTCTAAAGTCACTGCTTACACCTGATATCCCTAAAACTCCTGATTTTTTGTTCATAGCATTATTTACTTCAGCTATTGTCAAGTTTTCCTTTTTCATCCAGAATTCGATAATAGCAGGGTCTAAGTCTCCGCATCTTGTTCCCATAGCTAATCCCTCTAATGGAGTAAAGCCCATACTTGTATCAACTGATTTACCATTCTTTATTGCTGTAACACTAGCGCCATTACCTAAATGACAGGTTACAATTTTTAGACTTTCTAATGGTTGTCCTAATAATTCTGCCGCCTTCATTGCAACATATTTATGGGATGTTCCATGGAAACCATATCTTCTTATTTTATATTTTTCATATAAATCATAAGGTAGTGCATACATATAAGAAGCCTTTGGCATTGTTTGATGGAATGCTGTATCAAACACACCTACCATAGGTACATTAGGTAATATCTCTTCACAAGCATAGATTCCCATTAGGTTTGGTGGATTGTGTAATGGTGCTAATTCTGAACATTCCTCTAAAACAGCTTTTACTTCTTTATCTATTACAACAGAACCTGAAAACTTTTCGCCGCCATGTACAACTCTATGGCCTACAGCTGTTATTTCGCTCATAGATTGTATAGCTCCATATTCAGCATGGATTAATGCTTCTAATACAATTTTTATTGCTGCTTTATGATCTGTCATTGGCTCTTCGATAACAGCCTTTTCTTTTCCTGTTGTTTCATGCTTTACAAAAGATCCTTCGATTCCAATTCTTTCGGCTATACCTTTTGCCAATAACTCTTCATTTTCCATGTTAATTAGCTGATACTTGAGGGATGAACTTCCACAGTTCATAACTAATACTTTCATTTGATTAAAAACCTCCCTATGTAATAATAGTTATAGATGATTTGATAAAGAAATATCAAAAACCTTTTAACATTTCAATAATAATAAATTTCGAAGGATTTTTCAAGTTTTTCAATGATATTTTAAAAAATATTAATGTAATTATATATTTACTGATAAAATCTTATTATACTATTATAATAAGATATAGATTGATTTAATCTATATACATCTACTAAAATAACCTTATTTCTTTTAAACTATACATTAAGGAATAAGAAGCATATCCATTACTAAATAGTATTTTTGTAAAAAAATAAACGATGGAGGTTACTATGAAAGTATTAGGACTGATTACAGAATATAATCCGTTTCACAATGGACATTTATATCACTTGAATAAATCTATAGAAATTACAGGTGCAACTCATACAGTAGCTGTAATGAGTGGTAATTTTTTACAAAGAGGCGAGCCAGCTCTAGTTCATAAATGGCAGAGAGCAAAAATGGCTATTGAGTGTGGGGTTGATTTGGTTATAGAATTGCCCACTGCCTATGCATGTGCTACAGCAGAGTTATTTGCCTTTGGTTCCATTAATCTATTACATAATTTAGGGGTTATAGATTGTATTGCATTTGGCAGTGAATACGGAAAAATCTCAACGCTAGAAATGATTGCAGATATTTTATTTAAATCACCGTTATCATTTGAAAACTCCTTAAAAAGTTATTTAAAGGAAGGTCTTCCCTTTCCAGCAGCTCGCTCTAAGGCTTTAATAGATTTTTATAAATTCTGCCACAGTAATGGTTGTGATGAAGAATCGATGAATATAGAAAGCATCATGAATAATCCAAATAATATATTATCTATAGAATATCTTAAAGCTTTAAAGAGACTAGGTAGTACAATCCTTCCTTATACGATTCCCCGTGTTAAGGCTGCGTATCATTCAAAGAATATGACCTCAGATATTTCTAGCGCTACTGCCATAAGAGAACATCTCAAAATGAGAAAACCTTTAGAGGATCTGAGGAAAGTAATGCCCTCTGTTTCACATAAACTACTAAAGGAAGCATACGAAGCTGGCATTGCTCCTGTATTTAAGGAAGATTTTGAACATACTATTTTGACCATTTTGAGACGTGAGAATTCAGTAGGTTTAGCTGAATACTTTGATGTAAACGAGGGATTAGAAAATAGAATCTATGAATGTAGTCATCATTGTAGTTCAATAGAATCTCTATACAATTGCATAAAAAGCAAACGCTATACCCTTACTAGAATTCAAAGAATCTGTATGCATGCTCTTTTAAATCTAAAGAAAAAAGATCTTTTGAGATTTAATCATGAAGGAGGACCACAATATATCAGAGCATTGGGTTTTAATAACAAAGGTAGAGAAATACTAAAATCCTGCAAGTCTAAATCTAAGTTGCCTATTATTAATAAAATAAACCAATATATCCCCAGCGATGAGACAGCTAAAGAACTATTGGAATTGGACATAAGAGCAACAAACATCTATACATTAGCACTAAAAAACCATTTTTTTTCTTCAAAGCCCCTAGACTATTATCAGAGCCCCTACTACGCAAGAAAATAAGTAATGCTATATCCTCTTTTGAAAAGAATATATATTTTTTTATCAAATATATATTATAGATAACCAATTTAAAACTTTAATTGCATTTTGTGAAAGTGACTGACAGCAAATCAAAGATTTGGGTCATCTACTTTTGATATACACGGTCTACGGTTTCGCCCAAAAACCCATGGGCTGCAAATGTAGCCCTTAGCATATCAAAATTTCACCTTGTATAAGCGACTGACATGAAATCATAGATTTCAGTCATCTGCTTAAGTTCTGTAGTTGGTTACCTATAATAAAGCTTTATTAATGTCTTTTCAGTAGGAGGAATCATATGTCTATTATTATAACCTTGCTTCTTTTAGTAATCATAGGTGCTGCTTTTGTTTATTTTTTAAAAGGGTCTTTTACTAGATTTCAAAATTTTTTTGGGGATTATGTCATTGTTGCTATTGTCGTTATGCTGGTTTTTTGTATTATCATTTTTCCAAACGAATCAGTTAAAGCTGCATATAATGGCTTAAATATATGGGTTACGGTGGTTCTACCAGCTTTACTGCCTTTTTTTATAGGTTCAGAGCTACTGGTTGGTCTAGGCGTTGTAAAATTTGTTGGGACATTACTAGAACCAATCATGCGTCCTTTATTTAATGTGCCTGGAGAAGGCTCCTTTGCCTTTGCCATGAGTGTAACTTCTGGTTATCCAGTTGGTGTAAAAATAGCAACCAAATTACGAAATGATCATATTGTATCTAAGGTAGAAGCCCAACGGTTGGTATCCTTTTGCAGTACTTCTGGTCCCTTGTTTTTAGTAGGAGCTGTTTCTATAGGTATGTTTAAATCTTCAGAGATAGGTATTCTGCTAGCTACTGCCCATTATCTAGCTGCTATTATTGTTGGTCTTTTCTTTAGTTTTTATAAAAGAGGGAAAGTTAATACCCGATTACAAAGCTATTCTTACAAAAACCAGAGTATCATAAAAAGAGCCATTTTGAATTTGGCCTCTACCCGTAGCAAAGCTCCTTCCTTTGGTATCCTGCTAGGCAATGCTGTTAAGGAATCTATCAATACAATGTTAATGGTTGGCGGCTTTATCATTTTATTTTCTGTTATTATTAACATTCTAGAGCTTATAGGATTTGTTAGCTTTATTTCTAAAGTCTTATTCTTTTTTCTTAAGCCGCTCCATATTGAATTGCCAATCATCAAAGCTCTTATTACAGGCTTATTTGAAATAACAATGGGCTGTAAAATAGCAGCTGGCACTTTAAGTGCTAGCCTTATTAATCGAATAGCTGCGGCTGCTTTTATCATTGGCTGGAGCGGCTTTTCTATTCATGCTCAATCAATTAGTATTATTAGTATAACTGACATTAATTCTTATTTATATATTTTCTCTAAATTCTTTCATGGGGTACTATCCTATGCATTAATTTATTTATTGTATCCTATTTTTACTTTGTTTTTTACTTTTTCAGTTCCTGCCTCTAATCATTATCAGCAGCTGTCAATATATCATAATTTATTTAATAATTTTAAGTTGTCTGTTGAGTTTTTTTTAGTAATTTTAATTACTCTCTTACTTTTCTCACTTATTGTTGGCTTTTTTACCTATATGACATCTTGTCTTAATAAAAAAAGATGATTCTAAAGTTTGTTAACGCGTATCTATAGATAACCAATTTTAAACTTTAATTGCATTCTGTGAAAGTGACTGACAGCAAATCAAAGATTTGGGTCATCTACTTTTGATATACACGAGTCTACGGTTTTGATCATGGAGCTAAAAGATATAGTCAAGGACTGCAAATGTATCTCCTTAGAATATTAAAAATTCGAAGACCCACATCTAATATAAATCATTAAAGATAAAAAGGGGATGAAAATTATTTCATCCCCTTCAATTCATTTCTATTATTATTTATGGTTTTAGCGAGTTCAGTTAGATTATTTTCTACCTCTGATAATATTTCGTCGGCATAATCTCTAGCGCCTAGTCGCATATCTTTTGCTCCTGTTTGGGCCTGTGAAATAATATCTTCTGCTTGTTTGCGGGCAATCTTAGTAATCTCATCCTGCTCTACCATTGCAGCAATATGTTCATTTGCTTCTTGTATAATTGTATCTGCTTCTTGTTGTGCGTCGATTAAAATCCGCTGTCTTTCTTCCTTGATCCATTGGGCTTGTTTAACCTCATCTGGTAGATGTATTCTAATTTCTTTAATGATCTCTAACACCTCATCTTTATCTACTAACACCTTATGGGCAAAAGGTATTGACGAGCCACTTTCAACGATTTCTTCTAATTCTTCCAATAATTTTAATACATCCACAATTTTGTCCCCCTAACAATTTAATTTCATTTTCCCATTCAATGTATTGCCATGACTTCCTTTTACTTAATTAAAAAGTCAAGCACTACATCCTCGAAATAAATTCGCCTACAATTTTATCTTTTTAAAGATTTCTTTTTTTGTCGATGCTGGTACTAATCCCTCAATACATCCACCAAACTTAGCTACTTCCTTTACTAAGCTAGAACTGAGATAGGAATTTTCACTACTAGTCATTAAAAAAATCGTCTCGACATCTGGTGCTAATTTTCTATTCATTAAAGCCATTTGAAATTCATATTCAAAATCCGAAACAGCTCTTAATCCCTTAATAATAACTTTAGCATCATTTTTCTTTGCATAATCTATTAAAAGCCCCGAAAAACAGTCCACTGTAATATTTTTAAAGGGTTTTACAGCTTCTTCAATCAAATATACTCTTTCCTCTAAAGTAAATAATGGGTTTTTACTGGGGTTCTGCAAAACTGCTACAATAACTTTGTCACAAAGTTTTGACGCTCTTTCAATGATATCTAAATGTCCATTGGTAATAGGATCAAAACTTCCAGGATAAATACCTATTTTCATTTAATTTCCTCCTTTTGCTTATAGAAGGAAACACTTGTATTCCCATAGTCCTTCCTTCGAAAACGTATGATTATATCCATCTCTTCTGGCATATTCTCCATCTTATCATGCTCCACAACAATAATCCCTGATGAATTCAACAGCTTTTTACTTGCAATATGTTCTAATGCCACTAAAGCTAACCCTTTATTATAAGGAGGATCCATAAAAATAATATCAGCTTGTACATTTTTCTCAGCTAACTTGTGGATACCAGCAACAACGTCCCCAGATATTACTTCCGCCTGTGAAATAAAATTAGTTTTAGCTAGATTTTCTTTTATTATGTCTACACTATCCTTACTACCATCTATAAAATATACCTTCTTAGCATTTCGTGATAAGGCTTCAATACCTAAATTACCAGTACCTGCAAATAAATCAACAATAATACTATCATAAACATTACTTTGAATTATATTAAAAACAGATTCTTTTACCCTATCTGAGGTCGGTCTTATTTGTAAATCCCTTGGAGTAATAAGTTTGAGCCCTCTAGCCTTACCGGCAATAATTCGCATATATTTCCTCCTCATGTAATTATATCAATATTTTAACATACTGACTATTGGTTAACAAAATATTTTTGTTTATTTCACATTCTACAACTTTTTTACTATTTTTATACATTACAAAAGTAGATGAACCAAATCTTCGATTTGGTGTCAGTCACTTTCACAGAGCGCAAAAAGGAACAACCGAGGTTGCTCCTATAACTGCTATATACCTTCAAATCCCTTAAACTTTTCTTCTAATTTTGTCTTCAATGAAGGATATTTATCTAAAGATAATAAGGGGTCTTCTTGAAGAATTTCTTCTACTTGTGATTGCACCCTTTTCAATACCTTCATATGCTTAAGTAAATTAGCGATTTTAAAGTCAGGTAAACCATGTTGTCTTAATCCTAAAAATTCACCAGGCCCTCTTATTTCAAGATCCTTTTCTGAAATAACAAAGCCGTCGTTTGTGCTCTCCATAATCTTTATTCTATCTTTAGCTATTTTGCTTTTATTATTGTGTAGTAATATGCAATAGGATTGAGAATGTCCTCGTCCTACCCTACCTCTTAATTGATGTAGCTGAGCTAAGCCAAAACGTTCAGCATTCTCTATGATCATCATTGTCGCATTAGGAACATTTACACCTACTTCAATGACCGTTGTGGAAACCAATACATTGATTTCATTCTTTGTAAACTTCTTCATAATTTCTTCTTTTTCTTTCGTTTTCATTTTCCCATGAAGCAAGCCCACTGTATAGTCTTGAAAAAAAGTAGAGGCCAGCTCTTCTGCTATATCTGTAGCTGCTTTAGCTTCAATTACTTCTGATTCTTCTACCAAGGGACATACTACATAGATCTGCCTACCCGAATTTAATTCTTTTTTTGCAAATTCATAAGCCCGTTCTTTTTCCTCCTGAGTGAGACCATGGGTTTTTATTTCCTTTCTCCCCGGTGGTAATTCATCAATAATAGATATGTCTAAATCACCATATAATATTAAAGCTAAGGTTCTAGGTATTGGGGTAGCAGTCATAACTAAAATATGAGGATTTTCACCCTTCTCCGCAAGAATTGCCCTTTGTCTTACCCCAAAACGATGTTGTTCATCTGTTACAACCAAAGCTAAACGTTGAAATTCTACTGATTCTTGAATAAGTGCGTGGGTTCCAATAATAATATCTATTTGTCCTTCTTTAATTTTTTCTAATAATTCCAGTTTTTTAGTCTTTGTTAAACTGCCGATTAATAAGCCTATCCGTACTCCCATCGGCTCAAGTAATTGCTTTAATGAAGTGTAGTGTTGTTCTGCTAATATTTCAGTGGGTGCCATTAATGCTCCTTGACAACTGTTTATAACAGCTTTATACAAAGCAATGATTGCAACAATGGTTTTCCCAGAACCAACATCTCCTTGTACTAGTCGATTCATCGGAGTTACATCTTCTAAATCCTTTATAATTTCCTGTAATACAGTTTTTTGTGCCCCAGTCAATTGAAAAGGAAGATGGTTTATGAACTGGACTAAACCCTCATTATTTTTAAGTGGTATACTGTTTTTGGAGCTTATTACTTTTTTCTTAATACGTACTAGAACTAATTGTAATAATAATAACTCATCAAAAACTAATCTATACCTTGCTATCTTTACCTCCTGTAGAGAAGTAGGAAAATGTATGCGTTTTAATGCGAAATTTAAGCCGCATAATTTGTTTTTTTCAATAATTATTTCAGGCATATACTCCACAACATCATCATTAACCATTTGCAAGATATTCTTTTTTATACTAATCATCTGATTTTGAGTAAAACCATCAGTAGATGAATAAATGGGGACAATAGTATCTAGTGTAGGATTCTCACCTTGATTCACTACTTCAAATACGGGATTGACCATCTCTAATCCTTGTAAACCCATTTTAATCTTGCCATTAAGCATGATAGAATCATTCGCTTTTAGCTTGTTTTTCACATAGGGTTGATTAAAAAATGTAATACTTATAAATCCAGAATCATCTTTTACTAAATATCTATTAATATTCAAGCCTTTTCTTACTTTTAGAGACTGACGTTGCCCAACGATTACTCCATATATAGTAACCTTCTCACCTGGTTTCAATTCGATTATCTTTTTAGAAAAACTACGATTTTCATAATCTCGCGGAAAATGATAAATCATATCTTCTACATTAAAAATCTTTAGTTTCTTTAGTAGCGAGAGTTTTTTTGGCCCTACGCCTTTAATATACTGAATATCTTTTTTTAACATTTCCATTCATTACCACTCCTGCAACTACTATTTCTTCAAAAATCCATCTATTCAACAGAAAAGATATAATAGTACAAAGGCTGTCCTCCATAATATAGTTCCATATCACACTCTGGATATATTTTTTCTAAATGGTCTAAAAGTTCATTGGCATATTCTTCTTTTATTTCTTCTCCATAAAAAATTGTTATGATTTCATCTTTCTCAGTCACCATTTTTTCTAAAAGTTCTTTGGAAACATTAAATATATCTGAGCCCACTGCTTGGATTTTACTTTCTCCAATACCTAATATATCTCCTTTATTGATGGGCATATCGTCATAGCTGGTATCTCTAACGGCGTAGGTTACTTGGCCGGTTTTTACATTTTTAATAGCATCTATCATTTGAGCTTCATTAATCTCAACAGTATTTTCTAAATTAAAAGCCATCAAGGCTGCTATTCCCTGTGGAATAGATTTTGTTGGTATAACTCTTATGTCTTTATTTGAGATTTCTTTTGCTTGATTCGCCGCCATAATAATATTGCTATTGTTTGGAAGAATAAAAATAGTTTCCGCTTCAATACCATTTAAAGCTTTTACAAAATCTTCTGTACTGGGGTTCATTGTTTGTCCCCCTTTGATGACATAATCAATGTCAAAATCTTTGAAAATCTTGGTTAAACCTTCTCCCATAGTAACAGTAACAAAACCATACTGCTTTTTCTGTGTTTTTGAAGGAGCTTCTACAGCTTCTTGAAAATTTTCATTTCTGTGCTGTAGCCGCATATTATCTATTTTGATATCACTTAGATAACCCAGTTTCAATCCTTCTTCTAAAACCTCTCCTGGATGATTTGTATGAATATGAACCTTTACAACATTTTCATTACCCACTACCAGCATGGAATCTCCATAATCCTTGATAGTATTTTTAAGTGTTTCTATATTACTATTAGAAGCATTAATAATAAATTCAGTGCAATATCCAAATTCAAGATCTTCTTCAATGTATTCTTCATGTTCTACAGTTTGCTGTATGATTTCTATATCTTCAGTTGTTGGTGCATTTCCTGTTAGCGCACTAAGAGCACCTAAATAAATATAAACTAAACCTTTTCCTCCAGAGTCAACAACCCCTGCATCTTTTAATACCTTTAACATATCCGGTGTTTTTTTTAAGGTTATTTCTGCCTCTAATATTACTTTTTCAAAAAATGATACAATATTTTTCTCTTTTTTAGCTATGATTACTGCCTTCTCTCCACTTTCTCGTGCTACAGTTAGAATCGTCCCTTCAACTGGTTTCATTACTGCTTTATAAGCAGTATCAGAAGCCAGCTTTAGAGCGTAGGCAAGATCTGTAGTACTCAGCTTTTCTTTTCCTTTTACTCCTTTAGCAAAACCCCTAAGGAGCTGGGAAAGGATGACTCCAGAATTTCCACGAGCTCCCATTAATGAACCATTAGCAGCTAAGCTAGCAACTTCTTCTAGAGAACTGGCTTTATTATTTTTTATTTCTTTTACAGCAGACTGCATTGTCAATGACATATTAGTACCAGTATCACCATCTGGGACAGGAAATACGTTTAATGCATTAACGACTTTCTTATTTATCTCAAGAGATTGAGCTCCTGCAATAAGCATTTGTTTTAATAATTGTTGATCTATGTATTCAATTTTCAAGTCTCGTACCTCCTTAAGTTACTTTTGAACTCTAACACCTTGTACATTAATATTGACCTTTTTTACATTCATCCCAGTTAAATGTTCAATATTATATTTTACTTTTTCAATGATGTTATTTGCCACCACAGAAATCCTAGTGCCAAATTCTACAATGACAAACAATTCAATCGTGATTTCATCATTTTCTGTAGTAACCTTTACTCCTTTACTGGAATGTTCTCTTTTTAGCAGTTCAACTAAGCCTCCAGCTGCTGATTTAGCCGCCATACCTACTAAACCATAGCACTCCATAGCTGATGCACCAGCAATTGAAGCCAATACATGGTCATCAATAACTATTGTTCCAATATCATTGGTTAATTTTCCTGGCATTTGTTACCCTCCTTAAAACGAATAATAAAATATTCATAATCTGTGCAATAATATATAATAATATATGTAATTACTACAATATATATTTAAAATGTATATAACTATTGTATATGAATCTATGAAATAGTTCAATATAAAACCATGATTGTGTTATACTCTACAGATTAACACACTGGATATTGTGGAATAGCTTTAATTTTTTTATATTTTTATTGCAAAGTAAGGATTATTGTGATAATATTATAATGTTTTTAAAGTCTGAACATAGACTTGAAGGAGGTGTTCATCATGGCAAGAGTATGTGATATATGTGAAAAAGGTAAAGTGCATGGAAATCAAGTAAGTCACTCTAACCGTCATAACAAAAGAACTTGGTTACCTAATCTAAGAAGAGTAAAAGCTATCATTAACGGTACAACAAAAAGAATTAACGTATGTACAAGATGCTTACGTTCCGGAAAAGTTGAAAGAGCAATATAAATAAAAAAAGCCACCTTAAAACGGGGAGGCTTTTTTTGCTTTAAAAATGGTATATCAGTGTTCCAACAACCATACAGACAAAAGCAAATACAAAGATCCAAATTTTGAATGGCATAATATATAAAAATATGCAAAAACCTATGACAAATAGTATGATCCCTATCAATTTCGTTAGAGACATTCCTCTTCTCTTCCGAAACATAACATCACCTGCCTCAATCTCTTGTTATTAATATCATATTCAAAAACAATAAAAATGCCACTCTTTTTTATATAAACATACACCATTAGTCTCAAATTTCAATATACACAGTCTACACTTTTCCCCTTGGGTTAAAACGAGATTTAATTTAGTATATCAAAATTAAAGTTTAAAATTGGTTATCTATATAGAATGACATTTGTTTTTTATTACTCTTTTGATTTTATGATCATTAATGTTCCTTCCACTACAGCAATTGTAGCTATCTTAGAAGAAAAAACATTGCTGATTCCTAAAGTGCTTCCCATGGGTATATCCCTATTGACTAATGGATATTCTAACCCCTTTAGTGTAACACCTTTTACGGTGTTGGATAATGGGATAATAGAGATTGTCTCACCTAACTCTCCTTCAACCTCTAGAACACTATCAGTAATCGTTATTTCATTATTTTCATCAATGATTTTCCCCTGTATTTTGTGTTGTAATATTTTATTTAACAGCATGACATTAGCAATACTATGATCCTGTCTTGATCCTAAAGCCCCAATAATTGTTATACTTTTAGGTTTCATTTTTATTGCATATTCTACTGCAAGCTCTGTATCGGTTGCATCTTTTTTAGTAGGAAACTTTTCCCAATTTACTCCTTGGTCTTTCATCCATAACAAATGACTAGAATCTATAGAATCAAAGTCTCCTACTAATAAATGAGGTACAATGCTGGATTGAACCAAATACTTCGCTGCACCATCAGCACATATGATATATTTATCTTGAATCATTCTTTTCATGAGTTCTAGATTGTGTATATTCCCATTTGTGATAATTGCAATCTCCATTGTCTTCCCTCTCTATAAAGCATTTTTTCTTATTAATTCTACCGTTGTTTTAATATCCTTGCTATTAAATATAGCAGAACCTGCTACGATAACATTTGCTCCCGCCCCTGTTACCAGATGAACATTGTCAGGCTTGATACCACCATCCACCTGTATGTCAATATTTAGATTTCTTTCTTCTATCATGGTTTTCAATTTTTTTATTTTCTCAATCATACTCGGTATAAAGCTTTGTCCTCCAAACCCAGGGTTTACTGTCATAATTAAGACCATATCCAGGTCCTCTAAGACATATTCAATGACTGTCAGGGGTGTAGCAGGATTTAGGGCGACTGCCGCCTTAACACCGTGTTTTTTTATTTGCTGTATCGTTCTATGTAAATGAATGCAGGTCTCACTGTGTACGGATATAATGTCTGCTCCTGCATTCACGAAATCCTCGATATACTTGTCTGGATTTTCTATCATCAGGTGAACATCGAAGGGTAGCTTTGTTTTCCCCTTTAAGCTTTTAACGATCGGTGGCCCTAAAGTAATGTTAGGTACAAAATGACCATCCATTACATCTATATGCAGCAAATCGCATCCAGCCTCTTCAACCTTAGTTACATCTGCTATCAAATTGGAAAAATCTGCAGACAAAATAGAGGGTGCTATTTTTACCATTTATTAAAACCTCCTACTACTTCTAATTTCTTCAATAAATTGTAAATAATTGTTGTATCTTTCCTCTGAAATACTACCTGTTTTCAATGCCTCTTTAATACCACATTTTGGTTCATCAATATGTCGACAAGAAGAAAACCTACATTCTTCCAGATAAGGAGAAAACTCTGGAAAAAAATGCGGCAACTCTTCTGCCTCCATAAAATCTATACTTAGAGAACTAAATCCTGGCGTATCTACTACCCAACTGTTATTACCAATAGAAATAAGTTCTGCATGTCTTGTAGTATGTTTACCTCTAGAGGTTTTTTTGCTAATCACACCTGTTTCTAATTTTAAACCGGGATGAATTTTATTTAGCAAAGTAGATTTTCCTACACCTGATGGTCCAGCAAAAACATTGGTTTTATTGGTTAGTACTTCTTTTAACTGTACTATACTATCTTCGTTTTTATAATTTGTTAACAAAATCCTATAGCCTGTAGTATGATAAATATCAAGAATTTTTTTGAAATGTTGGTCTTCTTCTACTAAATCTGTCTTATTTAAACAGATGACAATATCAAGTTCTTCCTTTTCTGCCAGTATCAAAAATCTATCCAGCAATAAAAGATTAGGCTCTGGTTGTGTCACAGCAAAGACAATAACAGCTTGATCTACATTTGCTACAGTTGGACGAATTAATTCAGTCTTTCTCTCCAAGATTTTTTCCAAAACCCCTTTTTTATTTTCTTGATCTAGGATCGATATTTCTACATAGTCTCCAACTAAAGGTGTTACTTTCATTTGTCTAAAAATACCTCTAGCTTTGCATTCAAAAATTTCTCCAGCTGCATCAACATAATAAAATCCACCTATTCCTTTTATCAACCGGCCTTTTATCATCAGTTCCCTCCTAATATCAATTCTTAAAATTCACCTTAATATTGTCTTGTTTTCTACCATTTACATATAATTCGAACTCTTGTGCACCTGAACCTGTAAGCGTAACCAACGCACTACTTCCATCCTTAGCAACATCATGCTTGATATTTACAACTTCTTTTCCTGATAAGATACTTTTGATAACGATATCTACAACACCTGTGTGACCTTTAAAGTTGATTGTTACATTTTGTGTAGAAAGATTATTGGTAGAGGTATTCACACTGTCCTCTGGTTCATCGTTATTATTGTCTTCTGGATCTGGCTCCTCAATTTCTTCTATTGGTTTAGGTCCTTTACTCACAATGAGGTCTACAACATCATTTTCCTGTACCTCACTTTCAAACGCAGGATTTTGGAAAAATACTTGTCCTTCAGGATGTTCATCGCTATGCTCTTCAACAAAACTGCCTTCCTGCAGATTATACTGTTGTATTCTATTTTTAGCAACCTCCAAGCTCAAGCCCACAAGCTTTGGCATGGGGAAGGTAACCACCCGTGGTCCTTGACTAACCGTATAAGTAACAGTAGTCCCTTCGGGAACGGAAGTTCCTTCCTTTGGGTCCTGTTCTATGATTGTCCCGATAGGCAACTCATCAAATACATAACTGGGAGTTCCTGCCTGTAATCCTTCATTTTCTAATATAAATGGGGCATCAGTAGCCTCTTTATATACTAGATTTGGAACCTTTACTGGTGTTGGTCCTGTGCTAACCACCACTTCAATAGCAAAGCCTGGTTTAACCTTTCTACCTGATGGTGTTGTCTGATCAATAATTTCATTAATAGGAACCTCACTGCTGGCCATTGATGTTTCCTTAAGCTCTAAACCCAGTTGATTTGCCTCTACTCTAGCTACATCAATACTCTTCCCAACTAAATTAGGTACCTCTACCTCTTCTGTTTTAAATAAATTACTAACATAAAAAAGACCAAAGGTAAACAATAATGCTGCAATTAACGCTGCTGCAACAGCAGAAACGATTAAAACTTTATTGTTTTTCTTTTTATTTTTTCCCGGACTCTTTGAAGGACTCTTTTTCACATCTTGGATATCTTCTTCTTTAATCCTCGGTATGATTTGTGTGGGAGAATCTTCATGATTTATTGGGTCTGACATATAATTAGCACTAGCATCTTCCTTTAGCGTTTCTAAATCTTCTATTAAGCTTTGTGTGTTCTGATATCTAGATGCTTGATCTTTTTCAATTAGTTTCAATATGATTTCTTCTAATCCTGGAGCTATTTCTGGGTAAACTTCTGAAGGAATAACTGGCTCCTGTTGAATATGTTTTAAAGCTACAGATATAGGACTCTCTCCCTCAAACGGCACTTTTCCTGTAGCCATTTCATACATTACAATACCTAAAGAATATAAGTCAGATTTTTCATCGATATAGCCACCCCTAGCCTGCTCTGGTGAAAAATAATGAACTGAACCGATTACACTACCCATATTGGTTATGGTTGAGGTCGTTGCAGCTAAAGCAATCCCAAAATCTGTAACCTTTGCCCGATTATCTTCTGCAATTAAAATATTATGGGGCTTAATATCCCTATGAATTACATGGTTATAGTGGGCGTGTTGCAACGCCATAGCTATTTGTTTAGTAAAGTTAATAATTTCTTGTAAGGATAATTTATCTTTTTCTTGTATTAACTGCTTTAAGGTTTGTCCTTTAACATATTCCATTACAATATAATAAATATCTTCCTCTTCTCCAACATCATATATGTTCACAATGTTAGGGTGGGATAAGCTTGCCGCTGCTTGAGATTCTCTTCTAAATTTATCAATGATATCTTTATCGCTGGTAAACTCTGATCTCAATATCTTGACTGCAACATATCTATTTAATAGATTACATTTAGCTTTATATACTAAAGCCATTCCTCCGCCGCCAATTTTTTCCACAATTTCGTATCGATTACCTAATATTTTGCCAATCATCGCTTTCACCTACCTTCTGTAAAAGTGGGTTGATCTTTAACAATAAGTACTGTTATATTGTCATACCCACCCCTTTGATTTGCTAAAGAAACAAGGTTGCTACAGCTTTCAAAACAATCGTCTTCTTCAAGTACCGCCTTTTTCAATTCTTCTTTGTCTACAAAATTAGTTAAACCATCAGTGCATAATATTAGTATATCCCCTTTGTTCAAATCCATCGAAAATATATCTACTTTGAGATTTTCATCTGTTCCTAATGATCTGGTAATAATATTTTTCTGAGGGTGTCGCATCGCTTCCCGTTCGGTAATGCTGCCGTTCCTAACTAGCTCTGCCACTAGGGAATGATCCTCAGTAATTTGTTGCAATACCTCTTCTCTTAAGAGATACGCTCTACTATCTCCAATATGGCCTATGTATACTCTCTTATCTATAATTAAAACCATTGTTACAGTAGTTCCCATGCCTTCACAATCAAAATCTTCTTTAGATCTATTATATATTTCTTTATTGGCTCTATTAAATGCTTCAAATATAACCCCTTTTACCGATTGCTCTTGAAACTCTTCCGTTAAGTAATGAGTAATATGTTCTTTTATTATATTAATCGCTATCGAACTAGCAACCTCACCACTTTTATGACCTCCCATGCCATCTGCCACCATATATAAGCCTACTTGATTTTCATCAATACAATAGTTATCTTCATTTATTTCTCTTACTTTTCCAACATCGGTTATTGCTGCTGCTATCATCTTTGCTTCCCTCCCATCAATATACATATATTCGACAGTTTTACTCCAAACCCTTCCTATGAATACATGCTTATAAATTTTAATACGCTAAGAGTTACATTTACAGTCCTTGCATCTGATCCATATAACTGTTTCTCAATTGTCCACATGCAGCATGGATATCAGAACCCATTTCTCTCCTTATTGTGGTTTCTATACCCTTTCCTTTTAAGATGTTTTGAAATCTTTTTATCTGATCTTGGTTTGACTTTTTAAGTCCTGCTTCCTCCACTGTATTGACAGGAATTAAATTAACATGACAGAGTAAGCCTTTTAATAATTGACTCAATTGTTGCGCGTGATTCTCCTGATCATTTACTCCCTTAACCAAGGCATATTCAAAGGTTATTCTTCTATTGTTATTTTGTAGATAGTACCTACAGGCTTCTATCAACTCTTTTAAGGAATACCTCTTTGCAATCGGCATTAGTTTCTGTCTTATTTCGTCATTAGGAGCATGAAGAGATATTGCTAAATTGATAGGAATTAACAAATCAGCCAATTTTTTTATTTCTGGAATCAAGCCGCAAGTGGATAAGGTAATATGTCTATTCCCTATTTTTAATCCATTTTCATTATTGACTATTTTTATAAAGTTAATGACTTCCTTATAATTATGTAATGGTTCACCACTACCCATGATGACAATATTTGAAATTCTCTCTCTTAAATCCTTCTGCATTAACAGGATCTGATCTATCATTTCTCCTGCGCTTAGATTTCTTACTAATCCTCCAACTGTAGATGCACAAAAACTGCATCCCATCAGACAGCCCACCTGTGAAGATATACATGCTGTAAGTCCATGCTTATACTGCATGACTACTCCTTCTATTATATTCCCATCCTCCAGCAAAAACAAATACTTTGTAGTGTTATCGATCTTTGATACGAGCTTTTTCTCGATTTTCACCTCTGTAATAAAGGTATTTTCCTGTAATCCTTCCCGCAAGGTCTTTGATATATTGGACATAGCCTCAAAACTTTTTTCTCCTCTATTAACCCATTGAAAGATCTGTTTCCCTCGATATTTTTTTTCTCCTAGTTTTTCTACTAAATCTTCAGTCTCTTCCAACGTCAAGCCTAGCAAGTCTAATTTACTCACGTATAAGCCTCCTAATCTATTATAGATATACGCTTATAAATTTTAATACACTAAGGGCTATGTTTTGCAAAATCGTAGACCGTGTGTATTAAAATTTAAGTCTAACGACGTATATTAATAAATGATATTATTTCTTTTTCAATTTTGCAATAAAGAAACCATCTGTCCCATGAAGATGGGGATATAGCTGAATCATATTTCCTTTATGTTCTCCAGGTACTATCGATTTATAGAAATGATTTATATCAATCAACTCATAATTTGAATGCTGTTTTAGAAATCTTTCAACGATTTTTTGATTTTCATTAGGATCAATTGTGCAGGTGCTGTATAAAAGCTCACCTTCCCTTTTCACATATCTTGATGCATTCGTCAATATTAATAGCTGCAGCTCTGTGATCGTCTTCATGTCATCTGGTTCTTTACGATATTTGATTTCTGGTTTCCTTCTAATAATGCCTAATCCTGAGCATGGAGCATCAACCAATACTTTATCTGCAGTTTCTATTAAATCTTCATCTAAATCCTTGCCATTAAATTTTTCTACATCTATCATCTTAACACCTAATCTATTGGCATTGCTTTTTATCAGTTTTAGCTTATGTTCATGAATATCTCTTGCTAGTATTCTTCCTTTGTTGTTCATTAATTGTGCCATATGGGTAGTTTTACCACCTGGAGCACTGCACACGTCTATGATAAATTGTCCTTCCTTTGGATCTAAAATTTTAGCTACTAACATTGAACTAAAATCTTGGATATGTATCAATCCTTTTATATATATATCTAGCTCTTCTAACTGGCTGAAGCCTTCTTCTACAGTTATCGCTTCGGAAATATAAGGATTTCTATTTACTTGAATATCTTTTTCCTGTAAAAAACGAACAACTTCTTCTACAGAGACTTTTAATGTATTCACTCTTATGTGAAGCTTAGGGGTTTCATTATTGACTCTCAATAGTTCCTCTGTAAAATCCTTTGGAAAATACTCTAAAAATCTTTCCACCATCCATTGTGGATGAGAGTATTTGACAGATAAAAACTTTTTAAATTCTTTTTCTTTATTAGGCAGTTCTATATTTTCTTTGTTTCTAATCATATTCCTTAATATACCATTTATAAACCCAGAAGCTCTCTTACAATATATCTTAGATAGGTTTACTGATTCATTAACAGCCGCAAAATCAGGGACTTTATCTAAAAAGAAGATTTGATAGGTTCCTAGTCTTAGAAGATTTAATGTCCATAGATTCATTTTTTTTAGCTTCATTGTAGAGAACTGTTGAATAACGTAATCCACAAAAATTAGGTTTTCTAATGTTCCATAAACCAGCTCCGTAATAAAATTTCTATCTAATTTTGTAAATTCATTGGCTTTAAATGTTTTGTTTAGAGCTATATTAGAATAAGCCTTCTCTGCTTCTATATTATATAAAACCTTTAATGCAGCTTCTCTAGCCTCCATACATGCTACCTCCTGTTTCTAATTATTATATATCATTATAAGATTTATATAAATAAATTTAATAACTTTGTTATTTACTGTATGGATGTACGTCTTTATCATTAAATTTTAATACATACAGTCTATAGTTTTGCCCAAAAAATAAAGGCGTTTGCACGCCTCTATTATCTTCTTCTGTTTCTGAGAGCTATCAATCGGACCAATTGTGCCAATGCCGTTGCCATTGCTGCTACATAAGTTAATGCTGCTGCCTTCAATACTTTTTGTGATGGTCTATATTCCTCACTTGAAATAAAACCATTAGTCTCCAATAGATTTAAAGCTCTGCTACTGGCATTAAATTCAACCGGTAAAGTAACCACTTGAAATAATACTGCGGCTGTATACAAGAGAATTCCTATGTCCAATAATTCTGGTATAAGCAAGAGCCCACCGATTACAAAAAACCAAGCCATTCTTGAACCAAAGCTTGCTATTGGGAAAATCACATTCCTAAGCGTTAAAGGAACATAACCTCCAGCATGCTGTAAGGCATGGCCTACTTCATGGGCCGCCACACTTACGGACGCAATAGAACTTCCATTATATACTTCCCTAGATAGCCTTAGTATTCTACGTCTTGGATCATAATGATCCGTTAAATACCCCTGAGCCATCTCAACCGGTACATCTCTAAGACCATTTTGATCTAATATCGCCCTAGCTACATCGTATCCTGAATACCCCTTTCGAGTTGGAACTCTTAAATATTTACTAAAAGTTGTTTTCACTTTATTTTGGGCATATAAAGCAAAGATGATAGCTGGTAGTAAATAAATCATTGTTGAATCAAAAGGTAAAAACATTGCCTACTCACTCCTCTATAAAATGTATAATTGCCTTCTCTACCTCTAGTAAATCTACTTCTGTATTAACACAAGGGCCCTCTGGTCTTTTATTAACAATAGCTAAAAGAGGTATTGTTTTAACATCCATCAATCCGCTAAGCAAATCTCTCTCACAGGCGATAGCAATAACAGCTTTAGGCTTTAAATCCATGATTAGTTTTCTTGCTAAAGTTCCCCCTGTAACAATCCTAAACTCAACACCATACTGTTCTCTAAACTCCAGTAGCTGATCCACATTACACAAACCACATCTTTTACAATTATTCGTATCGTTAGTGATTTTATGGGGACAAAATGATTTTTGGATACAATGGGGTGTTAGTATTAATATTTCTTCCCCTTTTAAATGATACTTATTACTTAATACTAATTGATTGTTTAAGCTTGTATAACCCCTTCTAATAGTATCTTTATCATATTTCAAAGCTTTCCCCAGTACCATAATGAAGGGATGGGAAGCATCAATAAAGATCATCATAATGTTTTTAATAATAGAGGGTACCTTTTTATTATACCATAATAACATAACCGCAAAAATGGTTATGCCTATAGCTACTCCCACACCAAGCAATAAAATCATACTACTAAACACAATGAATTGATATAAAATGGTGGTACTTCTAAGAGACAACCAAAACAATGCTACCCATACTCCTAATACCATCGTTAACATAATTACTAATAAATAGGCAAACAATTTAGTAGATGTATCCTTAACAATTTCTTTATTCATCTCCATCTTAAGAACCCAGTATGATATTTTTTTCTATTGTATTCCCTACTAAAAAATCCTTAACTGCTAAACGTTTCCCTCCACTAAATTGCAATTCTTCTATTGCTAAGGAATCTTTTCCTGTCGCCACGATGATTTTATCCTTAGTTACTTCAATAATTTTACCTGGTTCATTAGAGCCATTACCTTTTTCAATACCACTTTTCCAAATCTTCATTGTCTTGTCTAGATAATTTGTATAAGCCATCGGCCATGGAATTGTCCCTCTTATTAGATTATGTATCTCTTCTGCAGTTTTATTCCATTGAATATTGCCCAGTTCTTTAGTAAGCCTAGGGGCATAAGTGGATTCCTCATGGTTTTGTCTTACTCTAGGTGCAGTACCTTTATCTATTTGTAATAAGGTTCCTTTCAGTACTTTTCCACCTAATAGAGATAATCGGTTATGTAGCTCCTCTGCTGTTTCATTTTCACCAATAAAAATTTCTTCCTTTAATATCATATCTCCTGTATCTAGTCCTTCCCCCATATACATTGTTGTAATACCTGTTGTTTTCTCACCATTGATAATAGCCCATTGAATTGGACCAGCTCCTCTGTATTTAGGAAGAAGGGAGGCATGCACATTAATACACCCTAGTGGAGGAATGGCTAGTACTTCCTTTGTTAGTATTTGTCCATAAGCAACTACAACAATAAGATCTGGATTTAGATTTTTAATGATATTTACTATCTCAGTATTTTTCAAACTATGGGGCTGGCAAACCTTTAAGTTATGTTCTAATGCCTTTTCCTTCACTGGTGGCATTGTAAGCTTATTACCTCTACCCTTTGGTCTATCAGGCTGAGTGAAAACCTGCACAATATCATGTTTCTCCTCTACCAAAGCTTCTAATGATGGTACTGCAAAATCTGGGGTACCCATAAAAACTATCTTCACCGTCATCACCTCTAATTATCTTTATTCTACAATTTTATCAGTAAACAAAATGCCGTTAAGATGGTCTATTTCATGACAAAGTGCTCTAGCCAATAGTTCAGTCCCTTCAACAATTATTTCTTTACCTTTTCTATTTAGTCCCTTTACCTTTACTTTTTTAGGACGAATTACATCACCTGATTGACCAGGCAGGCTTAAGCAGCCTTCAATATCACATTGTTCCCCTTGCTCCTCTATAATTTCTGGATTAATCATCTCTATAAGTCCTTCTCCAATATCTATGACAATCACTCTTTTTAGAATTCCAATTTGAGGAGCCGCTAAACCAACCCCCTCGGCACTGTACATAGTTTCCGCCATATCCTCTAACAAAATTTCTATTCTCCTGTCAATTTTATCTACACTTCTACATATTTTTCTTAAGATCGGATCATCATCCTGTCTAATTATTCTAATCGCCATTTTTCTCCTCCTAACTAAATTCCCATTGTGTATAATGGATCAATATCAATACTTAAAGATATAGAAGCAGGTACAAATTTCTGTCGATTCTCCATTAATAAATACTTTAAAATAGATTTTAAAAATCTATAGGGTACATCAATATCCTTTAGCAATAATTGATATCTATATTTTTCATTCACTTTAGCAATGATGGTTGGATTAGGTCCAAAGACAATTTCATCATATTTATTATATCCTTTTGACTTTAATATATATTTTATATTATTTGCAATTTTTTTGGAAACAGTATATACCTCTTCTTCTTTTTTTCCAATAAAGTTTATATTGATCAGTTGTACAAAAGGAGGATAAAAATACTCTTTTCTAATAGGTAATTCCTCCTTATAAAAGCTATCGTAATCATGTTGTGATGCTGCAAGTATACTGTAATGCTGAGGATTATAGGTTTGAATAACTACTTTTCCCTTTTCGCTTCCTCTTCCTGCTCTCCCCGCTACCTGGGTGACTAGTTGAAAAGTCTTTTCAGATGCTCTGAAGTCTGGGAGATTTAATGAAGCGTCAGCAGAAATAACACCTACTAATGTAACATTAGGAAAATCTAAACCTTTAGAAATCATTTGGGTCCCAACAAGAATATCTATTTCCCCATTTTTGAAACTTTCAAGTATTCTTTGATGAGAACCCTTAACGCTGGTGGAATCCATATCCATTCTCCCAATAACAGCATTAGGAAAGTATCCTTCGATGATCTTTTCTATTTTTTGAGTCCCCATCCCATTATACCTTATGTGAGTACCCCCGCATGAAGGGCAAAGCTTTGGTTCCTCTCTTTTCTCTCCACAGTAATGACATTGAAGATTTTTCATATTTTTATGATAAGTCATGGTAATATCACAATGGGTACATTTTACTACGTAACCACATTGTTTACAAGAAACAAAAGTAGCATAACCTCTTCTATTTAAAAACAGTATTATTTGCTTTTTTCTATCAAGGTTTTCTTTAATCAAGGAAAAAAGTTTTTCGCTTAAAATTTCTGTGTTCCCATGATCTAATTCCTGACGCATATCAATAACCTCAACTTCCGGTAAGGTTGATGCTGTCGCTCTTTTTGCCAAGGTATGCAATAACACTTCACCTTTTTCCCCTCTATAATAGGTTTCTAAAGAAGGTGTAGCTGAGCCTAGTACTACAATTGCCCCTTCTTCTCTACTTCTGAAAGCAGCAACTTCTGCAGCATGGTACTTTGGATGATGATCCGATTTGTAAGTGCTTTCATGCTCTTCATCAATAATAATCATACCAAGCTTGTTAAAGGGAGCAAATATAGCTGACCTAGCACCAACAACAATATTTACTTTTCCCTCCACAATTCTACGCCATTCATCAAATCTTTCTCCCTCAGAAAGATTACTATGAAGTACAGCTATTCCTTCTCCAAATCTTCCATAAAATCTTTCTATTGTTTGAGGTGTTAAAGCTATTTCTGGCACTAAGACAATCCCCTGTTTTCCTTTGTTTAAAACTTCCTCAATAAGCTGTAAATATATTTCTGTCTTTCCACTGCCAGTTACCCCGTGCAACAAAAAGGTTTTTGGCTCTTCCTTATGAATATATGGTTTGATTTCATCAATAATCTCTTTTTGTTCTATATTAGGGTTAAGTTTTGGAAAGTTCTTAAACTCTAAATTTTTAAAGGGATCCCGCTTATATTCTCTTTCACTAATTGTAACATAGCCTTTGGAAACTAACGCATTTAATGAAGCTCTATTTGCTTTTAATAGGTCAAGTAATTCTTTTACCGGACATTCTCTATGTTCCTTTAAAAACAACAAAATTTCTCTCTGTCTTTTAGCATTTTTCAAGGTGTTGATTATGGTCTCAATTTCTTTCTTTTCTATAGTTAACTGTACATACTGTTGTGTTTGTATCTTTACACGAGAAGAAATTTCATAATCTATTTTAATGAATTCTTTTTCCTCTAACAGCTTTAAGGTATTATTTATATTGTTAGTTGACAATCTGCTATATAGTTTTTCTAAAGTGGCTTTACCACCTAAATCCTCTAACAATTTTAGAAGCTCCACTTGATTTTTGGAATTTTTATAGCATTTTGTTGCCCAATCTTCTTCCAATAAACAAATAGTTTTCTTTTCCTTATTGACAATCCCTGTAGGAAGAACACATTGAATCGCCTCAATATACTTGCACATATACTTATTCTTCAGCCAAACAATTAATCTTATTTGTTTTTCATTAATAATCGGTTCATCATCTATAGGATATAAGAGCTCTTTTAACTTATACTCAATCTTTTCTTCTCTTTTTATATTCATTATATAAGCTTCAAGCTTCTTATTTCCCATACCAAAGGGTACGATCACCCTCATACCCCTTTGGAGAGTATTCTGTAGTCCCTCTGGAATCTTATAATCAAATATTTTATCAGTTTGGAGACTGTTGTTGTTAACAATAACCTGTGCTATATGGATTTCTTTTTTCATTCCATCACCTCCCTGATTTAGCTTAATGCTTTGCTATTCTCTCTATTATATCAAATTTTTATCTAAATAAAAAAGAAAGAGCCTTTATTTTTGAGGCCCTTTTTATGAATGTATGTTAATAATTAATTTCCTTAACACTAGAAGCACTGTGGATTATTGATAAAATTCCTTTGTTTTATTTAAAATTTGATGGGCAATTTCTAGTTTGGTAGCTTTATCAATTTTCTTAATATGATTATTCTTATCAATTAAGCAGACAATATTGGTATCAGTACCAAATCCAGCTCCTTGTTGTGTCACGTCATTTGCTACAATAAAATCCAAATTTTTCTTAATAATTTTTTCCTTCGCATATTCAATTAAATGATCTGTTTCAGCAGCAAAGCCTACTAATACCCTGTCATCTTTTATTTTTCCTAACTCCAATAATATATCAGGGTTTCTCACTAAAGTGATCGATAAATCTCCCTCTTGTTTCTTGATTTTCTTATCAACAACGTCTTTAGGTCGATAATCAGCAACAGCAGCAGATTTAATAATAATATCCTGCTGCCTAAAATTAGACATGACAGCCTCATACATATCTAGTGTGCTTTTTATAGAAATAAACTTAACATGACAAGGTGGTGTCAAATTTGTTGGTCCTGAAACTAATGTGACCTTAGCACCTCTTTTACTTGCAGCCTCCGCTAACGCATAACCCATCTTTCCACTGGAATGATTCGTAATAAATCGAACAGGATCAATAGATTCTACTGTTGGTCCAGCTGTGATTAAAATCTTCTTACCCAACAAATCCTTGTCTTCCCTTTCTAACTCAAGGAGAAACTCTACGATTTTGCTTACTTCTGCTAGTTTTCCTGTGCCAACATCTCCACAAGCCAATCTTCCTTCTCCTGGCGGTATAAATCCATAGCCAAGATCTATTAATCTCTTCATATTTGATTGAAGTATTTGGTTCTCATACATTTTTGTATTCATAGCAGGAGCAAAAACTACTTTTGCAGTAGATGCCATAATGGTAGTAGATAATATGTCATCAGCAATCCCATGAGCTATCTTTCCAATGATATTTGCTGTAGCAGGGGCTACCAAAATGATATCAGCTTTTTGAGCAAGGGATATATGTTCTATATCCCAATATCTCGGAGTCTCAAAGAGATCAGTAATAACAGGATTTTGACTTAAAGCTTGAAAAGTATAGGGTTTAACAAATTCCATTGCAGCTTTTGTCATCATAACGTCGACATTGGCATTCAGTTTTTTAAGTTGACTTACTATATCACAAGCTTTATAAGCAGCTATTCCACCGGTTACTCCTACTACAATATTTTTCCCTGTTAACATTATTCAACAACCTTTGTACTTTTATCCTCTACAGCTGGAGTATAGGTCACCATATCTTCTACGATCTCCTGAGTGGCTATAGAAACTGGTTTATGGGAAGAAGGCTTTACTTTAGGATCATTTCCGTCTATTAACTGTCTAGCTCTTTTAGCAACAGCTACTACTAATGTATAACGACTATCTACTTTTTTCATTAAATCATTCGTTGATGGATATAACACGATATCATTCCTCCTTAAAATATTGATTTGATATTATCTTGAACTCTAGTAACTTTGCATTTTTCTGCTCTTATAATGGCTTCTACATCCTTAGTAGCCCTTTCAATATCATCGTTTACAACCGCATAGTCATATTTTATAACCTGTTCGATCTCTTCTATTGCACAACCATATCTTTTTTCAATATCTTTTTCGCTTTCTGTTCCTCTACCTACAATTCTGTTTTTTAGTTCTTCTAGTGACGGTGGGAGTATAAAAATAAAAACACCATCTTGAAATTTTTCTTTTACCTGTAACGCACCAGCAATATCTATTTCTAATAAAATATCATTGCCCTTTTCTAAATTTTCTAATACGTACTTTTTAGGAGTACCATAATAGTTGTCATATACTTTAGCGTATTCAAGGAGAGCATTCTCCTGAAGCATTCCTTCAAAATTCCCTTTAGAAATGAAATAATAATTTTCTCCGTCAGTTTCTCCCCTTCTAGGTTCTCTTGTAGTAGCAGAAATGGAAATCTTTATGTCTGGATTTAGTCTAGCTAAAGTTTTGCATATAGTACCTTTCCCTGCTCCCGAGGGTCCAGATACAACGATTAATAATCCCTTTTTTTCCATAATTATCTCCTCTTTCATACCTCTAATCACCTTCAACAGTTGTCTCCACTTCTTTATTTGAATCTTTAGCATTTAATCTATGGGCGACAGTTTCTGGTTGTACTGCAGATAAGATAATATGATCACTATCAGTTACAATAACAGCTCTTGTTCTTCGACCATATGTAGCGTCTATTAACATCCCTCTATCCCTAGCCTCTTGAATGATTCTTTTTATAGGTGCTGATTCAGGGCTAACAATAGCAATAATTCGACTAGCAGATACGATATTTCCAAAACCAATGTTGATTAACTTTATATTCATATTTTTTGCCTCCCTATTCAATATTTTGAATCTGTTCCCTTATTTTTTCCAACTCACTTTTTACATCTACTACAATATTCGAAATAGTTAGGTCATTAGCTTTTGAACCAATAGTATTTATTTCTCTATTCATTTCTTGAATAATAAAATCCAGCTTTCTTCCAACAGCTTCTTCCTGTTTCATTGATTTTTTGAATTGGCTAATATGGCTATTCAATCGAACAATTTCTTCTGTAATATTGCTTCTATCTGCAAACAATGCCACCTCCAATGCTATCCTACTCTCATCAACATCGGATTCCCCATCTAATAATTCTTTAATCCGTTTGTTTAAACGCTCCTTATGTTCCAAAACAATTTCAGGGCTTCTAACCTCTATTTTCTTTATTAACAATACAAGAGTTTCTAACCTATGAAGTAGATCTTCTTTCAACTTCAAGCCTTCCACTTGTCGCATTCCTGATAAATTATTTAAAGCGTCTATCAGTCCTTCGTTTAATAGATTCCAAATAATTTCTTCATCTTCTTCCGCTTTTTCTAGCTGTAGAACATCAGGGAATCTAGCAATGGTAGAAACTGCTATATCTTTCTCTATTTTAAAACTGTTATGGATTTCTTCTAATGCGCTAATATATTGATGAGCCAGTGCCATATCAGTAGATACCTTAACATCACTTTCTCCAATATTCTTATAATTAATATATATTTCTATTCTACCTCTTTTTATATAGTTTTTAACAACTTGTCTAATATTATCTTCCAAAAATGCAAAACTTCTAGGCATTTTAATACTTATATCCATATATCTGTGATTTACTGTTTTTAGTTCAATATTAAATTGCTTATACTCTTTTTGGACTTCGCTTCTGCCAAATCCTGTCATGCTTATCAACATAGATTTCATCCTTCCATTTTTACCTTACTTTTTATATTTTATATTCCACTTAATAGAATTACAAGGAAATTAAGCAGGATTATCGAAAAAATAAATTCCACAGCATATATCCTCTGCTGGACCCTCCATCTCTAGCTGTTGATCTTGATGAATTGTGATTTTTAGTCTGCCACCCTCAGCATCTACCCAGACAACATCTTCCACAAGATTTAATAAATGGGCTACTCCACAGACACTGGTAACTCCAGTACCACAGGCTAATGTATGACCAGCGCCACGTTCCCATGTGCCCACTTTTACATGTGTCCTATCAACAATTTGTGCAAAGTTAACATTAGTTTTTTCAGGGAATAGCCAATGGTTTTCAATCATTGGTCCATATTTCTTAATAAGATCTATATCCAATTCTTCTGTGAAGATCACCGTGTGGGGAACACCCATTAAAACAGTTGATATGATAAACTTTCTTCCTTCTATTTCTAATTCTTCATTAATAAAATCTGTTTTCTTTTCTGTTTTTACTGGAATATTACTAGGTTCTAAAATCATTTTACCCATGCTTACATTAACGGTATGCGCCTTATTATTTTTTGTAGTTATTACAACAGTCAATACTCCTGCTAAGGTTTCAATCTTAAATTCCTTTGTTTTTATCAACCCTTCATCGTAAACAAATTTAGTGAAACATCTTATACCGTTACCACACATATTTCCTCTGGAACCATCACTGTTATAATAATACATTTTAAAATCAGCTGAAGGGGATGTCGCCACAACCATTAAACCGTCAGCTCCAATACCAAATCGCCTATGGCAGCTTCTAAGGGCTAATTCCGGGAACTGATCTTCGTAGGGAAAGCTATCATACTCGATTATGATAAAGTCATTGCCAGCACCATGGAGTTTTTTAAAAGGTATATTCATTGTTTAAAGCACCTCGCTTTATTTAAAGTGTTAACAATTTTTATAAAATTCCTTCAAATTCGTAATATTTCCTTTAGTATTTAAAGCATACTAATATTATTCATAGAATGCAATAGTTTCCTTTTGAAATTTTGAAGAATCTTTAGTTTTTTGCATTCATGCTGTTTTTATGCTATATTATGATTACAAAACAATGGGAGGAATCAATCATGCCATTAGATGGATTCGTGGTTGCTGCTTTAACTCATGAACTCAGCAGCCTATTAAGCTATAATAGAATTGAGAAAATATATCAACCAGAAGTTGATGAAATAATAATAAATCTTCGCAGTCAAGGAAAAAATACAAAACTCTTATTATCCGCCAACAGTAATTATCCAAGGGTGCATTTTACCACTGCTAATAAAGAAAATCCTTCTACCCCTCCAAATTTCTGTATGCTTTTAAGAAAATATCTGCAGGGTGGAAAAATTGTTGATATTGTGCAACCAGAGTTTGAAAGAATGATCAAATTCAAGATTGAAAGTCTAGATGAATTGAATTTAGTGAAATCTAGAGAATTAATTATAGAAATGATGGGCCGCCATAGCAATATCATTCTTATAGATTGTGAAAATGATATAGTCATTGATAGTATAAAAAGGATACCCTTTGATGTTAGTCGCTTTCGTCAAATACTTCCAGGTTTGAAATATACTATGCCGCCTTCTAAAGACAAGCACAATCCTCTAGATTGTACTACCCCTGAAATCTTTAGAACATATCTTTCCGAAGCGTCTCAATTGACGATTGAGAAAGCACTTTATCATGTTTTTACTGGTGTTTCGCCTTTAATAGCAAGAGAAATCTGCTATATTGCTAAACTTCAGGAAGCTATGCTTGTAAGTAACCTATCGCCTTTTGAATTGGAAAGCTTATTTACAGCCTTTGCCTCCATGTTGAAGATGGTATTAACAAATCATTATACACCTACTATCTATATTGACACCTATAATGATAAATATATTGATTTTAGTGTTGTTCCTCTACAAAAGCTTTCCGACTTCAAAGAAAATGCTTCTTTATCCGTTAGTAGTATGTTGGAAACCTTTTATGCCAACCGTGATCAAAAAGAAAGGTTAAAACAAAAGTCCTATGATTTAAGAAAAAGTATTAGTACAAGACTAGACAGATTATATAATAAAATGCAAAACCTTCATCAAGATTTTAAAAAAGCAACAAAAGCAAATACTTATAAGATAAAAGGTGAACTTCTAACAGCGAACTTATATCAAATTACAAAAGGTGATGAAGTAATAGAATTAACAAATTATTACGATGAAAATCAAGGCAGCATGATTATAGAATTAGATAAGCGACTAACGCCCTCTCAAAATGCCCAAAGCTACTATAAAAAATATAATAAAGCTAAAACTGCTCTTTTAGAGATTGATAAACAGTTAGAAAAAACTAAGGGAGAAATTGATTATTTAGAACAAATTTTACTAAATATAGACCAATCTACTTATTTATCAGACCTTGAGGAAATACACAACGAACTCATGGAAACCGGCTATTTAAGAAAACGAATTGGCAAAAAAAGTATAGTTAGTTTTAAAAAGTCTGGATATCTTAAATATAGATCCTCTGATGGTTTAGAAGTCTTAGTTGGAAAAAACAATAAGCAAAACGATGAAATCACTTTAAAAATTGCTGATAAAGAAGATTTATGGTTTCATGTGAAGGATATGCCAGGTTCTCATGTGATCTTGAGGGTTGCCGGCAACAACTATACGGATACCTCTATATTAGAGGCGGCTACATTAGCTGCTTACTATAGCAAGGGAAAAAGCGCCACAAAAGTATCGGTGGATTATACAATCAGAAAAAATGTTCGTAAACCTAAGGGAGCTAAACCAGGTATGGTGATTTATGATCATTATTCTACTATATTAGTAGATGGAAATGAGAAAGCAATTAGCCATATGCGACAAATAGAATAATCCTATCATCTACATGCAATTTTGATGATACAACAGTAGGGAACGCCCCCCTGTGGCGTTCCTTTGTCATAGAGAAAATTACAGCATCTGAAAAATTATGATTACAGTCTTAGCAATACACCGAAGGAGAATTGTTAGAGTTATCTATACTACATAGATTCTTTATAGCTTATCAATCATAACACAGTTATCTTGGTCTACTTCTTGTAGATTCACCTTCACAACTTCATCTTTTGATGTAGGTACATTTTTTCCAACATAATCAGCTCGAATGGGTAACTCTCTATGGCCTCTATCCACCAAAACTGCCAATTGAATACTCTTAGGTCTTCCTATATCCACCAAAGCATCAAGAGCTGCTCTAACAGTCCTCCCTGTATATAATACATCATCAACTAAAATAGCTGTTTTATCACTAATATCTACATCTACTTTAGAGCCGTGAATAACCGGGTCAATGGTTTCCTTTGATAAATCATCTCTATATAATGTAATATCTACTATTCCAACAGGAACTACAGTTTCTTCTATGGACTTGATCCTCTCAGCTAGTCTGTTGGCTAAAGGCACTCCTCTTGTTTTGATACCAATTAAAATGATATCACTTGCCCCTTTGTTTTTTTCCAGTATTTCATGGGCAATTCTCGTCAATGCTCTATTTATAGCCTTATCGTCCATTAGTTGTACCTGTTTTTTCATTTTTTCACCCCATTTTATAATAAAAATTATTAAGATCTTATTATGGTTTAATCGTGCTACTTCTTAAAACCCTTAATACTTTTTCAAAGCTAGGAGGTAAAGGAGCCTCAAACTCCATATATTCTCCTTTTGTAGGGTGAACAAATCCTAATACTTTTGCATGAAGAGCTTGTCCTGATAAGTTAAATTTCGTTGTTTTGCCGCCATAGATGTCATCACCAAGCAATGGATGCTTTATATAGGATAAATGTACCCTGATTTGATGGGTTCTCCCAGTTTCTAATTTTGCTTCAACATATGTATGATCCTTAAATCTCTCTAGAATGTTAATATGGGTAATTGCCCTTCTACCATCCTGTACCACCGCCATTTTAAGTCGATGAATAGGATGTCTGCCGATGGGTGCATCAATGGTTGCTTTGTTTTCTTTTATAATTCCAAGGGTAATCGCATGATACTTTCTGGTGATAGAATGTTCCTTCAATTGCTCTGCTAAAGATTTATGGGAATGATTATTTTTTGCAACCATCAGCAGACCAGAAGTGTCTTTATCAATTCGATGTACAATTCCCGGACGTATCACCCCATTAATAGAAGATAGACTTCCTTTGCAATGATATAACAAGGCGTTCACTAAAGTACCTTTATAGTTACCGGGAGCAGGATGTACAACCATATCTTGAGGTTTATTGAGAACAATTACATCTTCATCTTCGTAGACTACATCGATTGGAATATCTTGGGGTTGTACCTCTAATTCTCTAGCAGGTGGAATAAGAACCTCTATTTCATCTCCACCTTTAACAATATATCTACTTTTTTGAGGCTTTTGATTTACTTTTATCAAATCATCTTTTACTAATTTTTGAATATAGCTTCTGCTCAAATCTTGATATTGATCTGCAATATAAACATCAAGTCTAACCCCTTCATCCTCTTCCGATACATAAAACATTTCCCTTTCCAAAACTTACATCTCCTTTTGGTCTAGCTTATCATATTTTAATATAACGTAAGCCACCAATATTTGCCCAATAACGATAGCAGAATCAGCAATGTTGAAAACCGGCCATACTCGAAAATCGAAAAAGTCTATTACAAAACCATATAGAACTCTATCTATTAAGTTGCCAATAGCCCCGCCAATGATTAGACTAAGACCAATCATCATAGCTCTTGGATATTTCCTATGCTTTCTAAAATAAAAAATAATAGCTCCAACAATAAGAACTGTTAAAATGATAAAAAACCATCTTTGATGCTGAAGAACACCAAATGCTGCTCCTCTATTTTCAACATAGGTTAAATGAAATATATTCCTTATTATTGGTATCTCACCAGGATCTTTTAAATAGTTTACTACTAATATTTTACTCACTTGATCTAGTATTAATACAATCAAAGATAACACGTAATTCATAGTTAAGCCCCTTTCCTATGCAATTTCTCTAATGATTATATCATTAGAAAAAGAAAAAAGATACAAAAAGTACCTTTTTCTTATTCAAAATCCTTCTTTCTCTTTCCTTCGCCCTTTGTCTCAGGTAATTGTTGTTTATAATGACCTTCTGTTATTTTATCGGTCCTTTCAACAATGCCTATACTATCATCATCAAATACTCCTTGGTTATCAGCGGTAGAAAAGGAAGGATCGCTTTTTACCTCATTAAATTTTGCCACCTCTTGATAGGCATCTTCTCCATCGAACCCAGTATAATCATCATCGTTTTTATAAGTCCTACCAAAGGGAGGTCTTAATAGTCTTTCTTCGACTGGCCTATTAGCATCGGAATCATATAAAGCAACTTCATGTTCTTCACATTTCATACAAGTATCAGCTTCAGGCATGATTTCTAGTCTTTCCTCTGCTATTTCAGCACCACACCCCTGACATATACCATATTCATCGGTTTCTATTTTTTGTAAAGCTTCTTCTATTTCATTTAATCTATACTTCTCATTATTCTCCAAGTTTGCTTGCATAGCCGCCATAAACATTTCAGTTCCTAAATCAGCAGGATGATTATCGTAGGCAGATAGCTCTTCTGTGTATTCTTTCATGGAGGCACTATGAGGCTGATGATCTTCCATTCGTTTTAAGGTATCTAAAATGTTTTTTTTCTCCTGTAATAGCAATTTCTTAAAATGATTTTTCTTCTGTATATCCAAGGCATGATTCCTCCTATCTGTAGTTTTCAATAATATCGATTAAATCTGCTATAAGTTTTCCTATAACAGGTAGGTTTACCCAACTTTTTAAAATATAGGCCAGTAGTGCTATAATTAGACCTGTTAATAAAGTAAAACCAATACCCATTCCTATGCCTCGTACTAATCCTAGAAGAAAATTCATGAAAATAAGCCGCTTAGGATTAGAATTCATCTCCACATACTCAGCTATTCTCATATTATCCATTTTTCTTGATAAATTTTCTAATTTATCTCCTATATTAGGTTTCTTTTTATTGTTAGGCATAGTACGTTTCTCCTCCATTTTAATATTTTAACCTTTTTATTTCATTTTATCCTTTGGTGTATTGCTAAGACTCCCGCTTTTAATTTAATAATCAGTTGTTAAAATATTGGCTTGAAAACTTAACAGATTGAAGTATTATTATTGAAACCTGTAGAGGAATATCAGCTTTTCGTTACATTTGATTTAACATATGAATAACGATATCCTTTGAATGATTAGATGCTTCTTTGACAAATTCATTAAAGTTATTATGAGCAGATCCATCAGCTTTATCTGACATTGTTCTAATAATAACAAAGGGAATACTGTTTAAAAAACAGGTATGCCCAATAGCTGCACCCTCCATCTCTGTACAATATCCTTGAAAAACTGATTCTAGTTTATTCTTTAGTTCAGGGCTACTTACGAAAATATCGCCAGATACAATTTTTCCCTGTAATACTTTTTGGCTCTGCAATACCTTTTTAGCTGCTTCATAGGCTTTACTTACCAAAACCTCATCAGCTTTAAAGATTGAAGTTTCCATTCTTGGGATCTCTCCTACTTTATATCCAAAACCTGTTACGTCAAAATCATGTTGCTGCACATCTGAAGAAATAACAACATCTAATACTTCTAATTCTTGATTAACAGCACCAGCTACACCTGTATTAATAATACAAGAGACGTCTAACTGACCAATGAGTATTTGGGTACACACTGCAGCATTTACTTTTCCAATCCCACATCTTACTAAAACTATGTTCCGCTGATTTAATTCTCCAATATAGAAATCCATATTAGCCATACTTACTATCTCTTTAATATTCATCTCTTCCTTTAAAATTTCAATTTCTTCATCCATTGCTCCGATAATTCCTACTCTACTCATAATTTACCTCCCTTTTCAATGCTACTGAAACATTTTTCCACTCTGTGAGAGTGACTGACACCAAATCAAAGATTTGGGTCATCTACTTTTATGATAGTTTACTACAATTCATTCACTTCTTATGTAAGTTTTTATTAACAAACCAAAATCTCGTTCATAGTATGATTAGAACGAGATTTTTTTTGTAATTTAACCCTCCTGCATCTCTTCTTTAGGCTCCATTAACGTCTCTAGCTGAGACTGCAATAAAGTTTTATATCGGGTTTTAAATATTTCCATTTGCCTTTTTATTTCATCATACTCACTTCTTATACCCTGAACATCTCGATCAGCCTTGTTAATAATCTCTTTTGCTTTCATTTCAGCCTCTTCAATAATCAGTTGTGACTTTTTAGATGCGCTACTTTTCACTTCTTCTGCAGTGTTTTGTGCAACCACCAATGTGTTTTTCAAGGTTTCCTCTAAGTTTTTATACTGTTCCACTTGTTGATGGGCTTTTTCTACTTTATCCTTCAACTCAGAGCTTTCCTTGAATAATTTTTCGTAATGTACCATGATTTCATCTAAAAATTCATCTACCTCATCTTCTTTATAGCCTCTAAATCCCTTTTTGAACTCCTTATTTTGAATGTCCAAAGGTGTTAGCATAAAAAATCACCTCCATTATGTTATATTGGTTTCCTGAGCTTTATATGTATTCTACCTGATTTTGTTTTACCTTGAATATCATCAACAATGACTCTTCCTTTTCCTCTAACAGAAATGACATCCCCCACATCTATCTCATGGAAATTCTTACTAGCAACACCCCAGTTAATATATACCTTTTCCTTACTTACTAAGGTTTGGGCCTCTGATCTAGGAATCCTAAACCCAAGGCTAACTATACTATCTAACCTAAGAGAAGCAACACTTCCAGATATTTCTTTATAGTTATCTGCTAATAATTTTATTTCTTCAAATTCTACTTCTTTCGTAGAGACAGAAACATTTTTTACTTGATTCAGCTGAAATATAACATAATCTTTAAGATCCTCTTGTAAGACGATATGACAAATCTTTTCACTAACGATGATATCCCCAACTTTTTCACGTTTTATACCTAAAGAAAGTAATGCCCCTAAATAATCTCTATGATTTAACGTGTTGAATTGCGAAGCAGAAGCTACCTCTAGGACAATTAACGGAATAGGGATAGATTCAATAGACATATAATCCTGAAAAATAATTAAGATTTTTCGTTCTGCCTCCTCATACCCGCCTGTTTCAATCCATCGAATCTCTTGAAAAGCATTTAAAATATCTGTAGCTGCCTTTAATTCATATGGATTTAGGAAGTCCGTTATCTTAATGTCATGATTCTTTATTACCGCCTCCACCTTATCTAGAATCTTAATCAAAAGGTGCTTTAAATCGCTATCAATAATATGCTGTACATAGCTTTCTTTTTGAATCACAGGGCAATTACCAACCTTACTATCATTGAGTAAGCCATGTTAATCAATAATATTGCTAAAATCGGAGAAAAATCTATCATTCCATTATAACCTAATTTATGGATCAAATTTCTCACTGGTGATAAAATAGGTTCAGTTACTCCATAAATAAACTGTACCAATGTACTATGAGGATTAGGATTTACCCATGAAAAAACAACTCGAACCAGTATAAAAATATTCATTAATCTTGCCAAATAGTATAATGCATTTACAATGTCACGGGTTGCAAACAAACAGAATCACTCTCCTTTATTATTTCTGCCAAGGAAACACGCCTTTATTCTTCAGCTCCTCTTTAATATTACCTGTAATATCTACATTATTAGGAGCTAATATAAATATTCCTGTAGAAACTTTTTGTATATTTCCATCTAATGCATAAATAGCACCGTTTAAAAAGTCAAAAAACTTCTTTGCCAATTCTGCATCAATATTTTCTAAATTAATAATTACAGGTTTTCTATTTTTTAAACTATCCACGATACCTGGAACTTCGTCAAAGTTACTTGGTTCATAGAGAACAACCTTCATCTGGGTAGTCGTATGAATATTTAACACTTTGTTTTTTTTACTATTGCTGAAAACAGGTGTCATTTCCTCCTGTGAATTTAAGGCTTCATCTTCCTCCATCTCTTCTTCTTCAAAAACATCTAATCCTATAAAATATTTAACTTTATCCATTAATTTTCCTGACATGAATCTCCCTCCTAAAATTAATAATTCCGTTCTCCAAAAATTTTACTGCCAATTCTTACTAGACTTGCCCCTTCTTCTATTGCTACTTCAAAATCATTTGACATTCCCATTGATAAATAATGCATTTTGATATTATGTATTTTCTTCTCCTTAATATCATTGGATAATTGTTTTAGCTTTTTGAAAAAAACTCTTACCTCTTCTGGTTCATCAGTATAAGGAGCCATTGTCATTAAGCCCACAATCTCTATATGTTTCAACAAACTAATCCTATGTAATAATTCATCTACATCCTTAGGCTCTACCCCATATTTCGATTCTTCTCCTGACACATTTACCTGTAATAAACATTGCATTACTTGTCCAATTTGTTTTGCTCTTTTGTCAATTTCATCTGCTAGTTCATAGGAATCTAAAGAATGTATCAAAGCTACTTTATCTATAATGTATTTCACCTTATTTTTTTGTAGATGTCCTATCATATGCCATTTAACTTTATCACCTATTATTTCATATTTTCTGGTTAATTCCTGAACCTTATTCTCACCTACGTGAGTAACACCAAGTTCAATGGCTCTTTCCATAGCTTCTGGTTCTACTGTTTTTGTCACTGCTATTAACTGAACCTCTTGGAGATTCCTATCGGCCTTAACTACTGCTTTCTGGATTTTTTCCTGAACATCTTTAAGATTCATTTCAATATCTACTGCCAACGGTCTTCCTCCTTTGTAATACTAACGTATTCTGTCACCTTGACTGATTTTTTCTGCATTTGTTACAATTTCATCGTAAAAATTAATCGTGTTAATTCTACTGTTTTCACCATTATTACTTTCCTCAAAAAATCCATTATATATTATTGAATACTCTCTATTACTTCCTTTTATCTTAACAGGAATAAACCTTGAGAATCCATTAACATCTAACCTAAATACACCTTGTTTTCCCTCTTGCTCTATGATTGCAGTATTTGGGATCATGATTCCCTCAAAGCTAGTTTTTATCATATCAAAGGTAATCACTCTTTTACTATAAAATTCCTCCATAAACTCTGTTAGGTCTAATACAATCATGGCATCCTCGCCATCTTCATGTATAATCCTTCTAATCATTGCTTTATACTCTTTACTTTCGCCTCGCTGTCTTAATTTTATACTCTTTCCTTCCTCTAACTGTTGTATATCTTTTTCTTTTAATGCTGTAATAATACTCCACTTATGGTCTTGAATAATCCTTAAACTAATTTCTTGATCCCCATCATCATTAGAATTTAATGGTTTGATACTATTTTTTATAGTTTCATATTCTTGTAATGTAAAATCCTCTAAATTATTTAGGGTTAATAAGTCTTCTAAACCGTCACTGCCAATAGCAACAATCCCTGGAAATTCACTATAGATAGCTTCTTCCGAAGCACTAACTTTTTCCTGTAGAGATTTTCGTTGTTGTTCCAATTGTTCTAGGTTTTTTCCAGAAAAACTCTTCTCACCGGTAATGATACTCTTTTTTTCTATTAACAGGGATAGATTTTCTTTTAATGAATACACCTTTTCATATTCTTCATCTTTAATGAGTTGCTGTATTTCTCTAGACACAGCCGCTATATCACTTTCAATTTTTTCAATGTCTTTATGAAAAAGCTGCTGTTCCGGTTGCTTATCTTTGATACTCTCTATCCTTAAGTTGATTATTTCCAAATCCTTTGAAGTTTTTTCATCTAAGTCATTAAAATGTAGAGTAGCCAGTTTTTGACCCTTCCTAACCTTTTCTCCCTCTTTTGTTAAAAGAACGATCTCTCCTTCGCCTAGATGTTTTATTACTTTTTCATCTCTTACGATGTATCCTTCTGTTGATACTACGGCTTCTATTTTACCATATTCAGCTACGTATGTCTTATTGGTTGCTTGGCTAAAAAAAGGAGGCATGCGAGATAGAAGATAGAATAGCACAATGATGATTGTAAACAACCTACTAATTATCTTTAATGGCGATCTTTTTTTTATTTTTTTCTTTTTATACAAAAACATCACCTACCTGCTAATTATTATATACTAATTCTGCATAATCCTTAAAATTCCTTCATCTAATATAATAAATTTTGTAATTAGCTAGTACTATATACAAAAATCCACCCTTTAAGGATGGATTAAATTTAATGTGTAGATTATATATGGTTTTCTCATTTACATTTAAGTTTAAAATTTTAAGCTGTAATTGCTATAGATTGTATGCTTCAAATAGAAGCATCAGTAGTCCAAAAAAGCATCCTACTAATAAAGAAAACTCAATGATGCTCATGATAGCCTCATAAATAAAATAATACTGTTGTCTTTTCAATTCTTTAATCGTTAGTTTTTCTTCAAAGTGGTTCCTTGTTTCCATAAATTTCTTCTCCTAATCATTTGTTCTATATACCTATTATATTTATATTGTTCTAAATAATTTTTTATGTATTCATCTATATAATTAATATATTATAGCTTACTGAATTTCTTGACAAAAAAATAGACTAGCGTTGTTTTTCTAGTCTATAGTTATTGGTATAGTCGGGTTTTTATGTATTATATATGCTATCTAATGATAGGTTTATTAGCAAGCTTTAATTGAACCATCTTATCTAATTCTTCTTCTGTAATATCTCTGAAGGTTCTAAATTCATACCCCTTCTCCTTAAAGGATGTTATGATTTCTGGTAATATCTCAGCTACTCTGGTATTTCGAGACACATCATGAAATAGTACTACAATAAAATCTTTATTGTTAGCTCCGTTTATTACGTTTTCAACCATTTTAGTTTTATTATTATAATCCGACCCTGCATCACCTGATGAAACATTCCAATCGATATAGTAATATCCTTTTTCCTTAACATCCTCTGTTAACCTGGGCATAAACTGTTTACCTCCATATTTAAAAGAGCTTTGATTGGAGGAGCCTCCTGGAAAACGAAAAACAGGTGGCACTTCAATACCCAGTATGTTATTAAGCGTTTCTTCTACCTTATAAAAATCCTCGTAAAATGTTTCAAAGGTACTATAAATAGCATAATCATGAGTATGGGAGTGAGGTAATATCATATTACCTTCTAAATAAGTTCTTTTTATAAGATCTGGATTTTCTTCAGCCAACCTGCCTATAACAAAGAAGGTAGCCTGTACATTATTTTCATTTAAAATTCTTAAAATCTCTGGTGTTAAGGTAGTTGGTCCATCATCAAAGGTAAGAAATACTTTTTTTGAGGATGTATGATCATCATTGCTACTAGCCTTCTCTTCTGATTTCTTATTAACACTTTCACTTTCTTCTATAGTATTGTTCATATTTGTATCAGTTTCTTCATGATCTTGAATTTCTTCTTGAATTTCTTCTTGAATTTCTTCTTGAATTTCTTCTGCATCTATAGATTCCTCTACTACGTCCACCTTCTCTTCAACTACATCTTCATATCTGGCTTCAGCACCAGCACTGGCTGAATGCTGATTATTTTCAGAGAAAGTAAACCCTCCAATTAAACAAAAAATTATTATGCTTAAAACAATCGCTAGTCTTTTCATCTTAATCTCTCCAGTCCGTGGGTTTTCTTTTGTCATACTTAATTATAAAAAGGTGTATATCTATATTTCTACTTCTGCTGAAAGAACACCTTCTAAATTTCTTAAATTTCTACAAAATATAATGTTTTTTCGACTTTTTCACATATAATTCCATGTTACAAGACACCATGCCTTCTTCAATATCTTTAAAACCATTCTTCCATCGTTTTAGCTTTTCTTAAATTAAATTAACCTGCTGACTTGAATGATATGGTCTTCTTTTTAGATGTCTAAAATATATACTTCTATATTTTTTCAAATAAAAAAGAGTGTTTTTTCAACACTCAGTATATAGCAATCCTTCAAATTAATAAAAAGTTTTATTATATATGTAATTATTCATAATGATAGCATTATCGTTTTAGATTGCAACATTGCAAATTATCCTAAATTCATTGCCTTGGAAATAGTAAAATTTCTACAAATTGTTTATTGCTTTGTCGAAAGCTATTTTAACTTAAAAATCTATATCCTAAAATATAGCTATGTTATCATAAATTTTAATATACTAAGGGCTACATTTGTAGCCCATGGGTTTTTGGGCGAAACCATAGACCGTGTATATCAAAAGTAGATGACCCAAATCTTTGATTTGCTGTCAGTCACTTTCACAAAGTGCAATTAAAGTTTAAAATTGGTTATCTATAGTGGTTTAAGATATAGACCTTTAGTTTATGTAAAAATTCTTATTCTTTGAATCCTATTTCGTTCAATGCATTCCACAGTTATTTTTATGCTCTCATATTGAATGGTTTCACCGTTCCTAGGTAACCGTCCTAATTCCCCAATGATAAAACCTCCTATTGAATCAAAATCCTGCGATTCCAATTCAATTCCTAACATTTCATTTACTGTATTAATTCTCGTACTTCCTTCAACTATATACTCATTTTCCTTTACTACTTTTATTTCATCATCTAGTTCGTCATATTCATCCTGGATATCACCGACGATTTCTTCAATTAAATCTTCAATGGTAATAATCCCTGCCGTGCCACCATATTCGTCTAATACAATCGCCATGTGAACCCATTTTTTTTTCATTTCCTTAAAGACATCACTAATTTTTTTAAATTCAAAAGTATAAAAGGGTTTCCTTATATGATTTTCAATAGAAAAATTTTCATTATTAATATCTAAAAATACTAAATCTTTAGTATTCAATGTACCAATAATATGATCAATACCATCTTTAAAAACTGGGTATCTTGAGAATTGTTGATCTTTAACTATTTCCATTACTTCCTGATAACTAGCTTCCACATCAAGTGCAACGATATCTGTTCGTTGAATCATAATATCCTTGATCTGCAAATCACCAAATTCAAAGACATTGTGAATCATTTGCTTCTCTTCTATTTCTAAAACGCCTTCTTCTTGACTGACTGTAACAATTGTCCTTAATTCCTCTTCAGTGATAAATGGTTGTTTTTTATTAATTTTTATTCCTAATGTTGTAATAAACATATTTGTCGTATAAGTTAATACCAAAACGATAGGATTTAATATCTTTACCATTAATGCTATTGGTCTAATAACCTTTAAGGAAACCTTCTCAGGGTATTGTGCTGCAATTGATTTTGGAGTTATTTCACCGAATATCAATACGAGTATTGTCATGGTCACTGTAGCTATAGCTATACCTGAAGTTGGGAAAAATCGAATAGATATAGAGGTAGCTAAAGCAGAAGCCGCGATATTAACAAGATTATTGCCCAACAAAATTGCGCCTAATAATCTACTAGGGTCTTTGATGAATTTATTAATTATTTCTGCTCTCTTTATTTTTTCCTCCATCATATGTCTAACTCTAATTTTGCTCAATGACATTAATGCAGTTTCTGACGCAGAAAAAAAGCCGGACAATAAAAGCAGCACCATCAATAGGATCAATTGCCACGTGTTTCCATAATCCATCATCAGCGATCCTCCTAAATAGCATATTATGTTTTAGCATTATTAAATTTGAATATTATTATACTGAATAATTATAATTTCAATCTATATTTTTCACTAATACTCGTATATGTCTCTGTAACTCTATATAATATATTCGCTGGTGGTTCTTTATCTCAAAAAGAAAAAGATGAAAAAAATTCCACCTTCTATTTCTAATTCATCTTTATTATAGATATACGCATTTATAATTAAAATTTAGGGGCGTATACCTATATGATTCTATAGTTTATTTTGAACTATGGACTCCAGCAATATACCCTGTAGAAAAAGCTATTTGTAAGTTATATCCTCCTGTTAAGGCATCGACGTCTAACAATTCTCCCGCAAAATATAATCCTTTAACAAGCTTTGATTCCATCGTTGAAGGATTTACCTCCTTTACATTTATTCCTCCTGATGTAACAATAGCATCTTTAACACTTCGTAATGCTTCAACAGTGATGGGGAAATGCTTTAATGTATCAATCATTCTATTTCTATCTTTTTTATTAAGCTGGCTCAAGTTTATATCGCTTGCTATGTTTATATCATTTAGCAATGCAACTGACAACTTCTTTGGAAGATAGTCAGTTAATACACTGGAAATTTGTTTGTTACTTTTTTGAGATGTAATTAATATTTCTTTTAACTCTTCCTGAGGGACTTTAGGTAAAAAATCAATAAATACCCTATGACCTTCTTTAGGCAATGAAATCTTATTAAGATATGCACTTAGTTCAAAAACTGTAGGACCAGATATTCCATAATGGGTAAATAACAAATCTCCATTAAAAGAGAAGGATTTATTTTCTATTTTTGTTTTAAGTACAATATCTTTTAACGAAATTCCTGTCAGTTCAGTTAACCATTTCTCTTTGATTACCATAGAAATTAAGCTTGGTTTTAAGGGAACAATAGAATGTCCTAATCTTTCACAAATCTGAAGGGCTTCTCCAGTACTTCCTGTATACTGGTATGATACGCCGCCGGTAGCTAAAATAATGGCGTCGCATGTGAAATCTTGATTATCCTTTGTTTTGATACCTATCACCTTATTTTCTTTTACCAAGATATCCTTCATTTCACAATGATAGTAAATTTTCACTGCCCTATTTATCAATAGGTTTTGAAAAACTTCAATAATGTCAGAGGACTTGTCACTTACAGGAAATACCTTATTTTCTGTCTCTACTTTTAGTGGACATCCTTGATCTTCAATAAGCTTTATAACCTGTTGGCTGGTATAAGTATGCAAGCTTTTATATAAAAATTTACTATTAGTCATTACCTTTTTCATGATTTCATCAGGAGAAGAATTATTTGTTACATTACACCTTCCGCCTCCAGTGATTCTCAGTTTTTGTCCTATATTTGCATTCTTTTCTATTATGGTTATATCCTTACTATATTCAGCTGCAGTAATTGAAGCCATAATCCCTGCTGGACCTGCTCCAACCACGATGATCTTCTTATTATTCATCCTATTCACCCTTCTGTGTAAATTTATAGTGAATTTATTTTTCGACTTTATTATACCAAATTATTCTATTAATATCACCCATATAGACTTTCTCTTTTCTTAAAAGTAGATGACCTAAATCTTTGATTTGGTGTCAGTCACTTTCACAGAATGTAAAAACAGTGCCCAACTCTCTTCAGAGAGAAGGACACTGCACTATTCCGTCTTTTATTATTAAATTAAACAGGTCTATTGCAATCCCCTTTCCCATATGTTGTATTAATAAGTCCTGGAATAAATGCCGCCAATATATGATCTGTTTTAAAGTTGCGAATAGCTTTTTTTTCATAGCAGTAGCCTTGAACCATCTTATCGCCTAGTTGTATCACCTTTATCCTTCTTTGGCTTACTTCTAGTTGTTTTTGATAAATAAGAGTAATTGGCTTCTTGTTTTTATACGAATACCTTAGTACATAATCTATCATATCATGATCCTATAATCTCATATGCCTTTATCATCTCTTTACCTTTATCTGTAATCCTTATCGTCCTTGGAAAAAGCTCTCGTTTCTTAATAATTTCTAGCTCTTCTAATTTATTTAAGTAAGTATGTATTCTCTTAGTAGAATTTAGGTTTGTAAAATTGCAAACTTCTCGAGTTGTTGGACTAAATCCATTTTCTTTAATGAACTTCTCTACAGCTTTTACAACATCTAATTGACTATACTTCATCTAGTCTCCTCCTCCCATTCTCCACAAGGAATCACTTGACTCAGTTTTCTAACAGTTTACATTATTTAATGTTCTTAGAAGAAGTTTTCTTCCATTGATTTAAATATTCTCTTAATTCTTTTACCGTGCCAACAAAAACCATTGATTTCATTATTTTTCCCCCTCGTCAAACGTATGTTCTGTCTTTATTATAACCGAACAGTTGTTCTGTGTAAAGGTATTTTTTTCTTTTTTTCTTTTTTTTTCTTTTTTTGTTTTTTTGTTTTTTAAAAAATTTCCGGGTCTTTGACAGTTGAATAGTAAATAAATCGCTAAAGTCTTTGAAAAGGCTTTATTTTTTTGTCATTTTTTCAAAATTTTACTTTCGTATTTTATCGTATTATGTTATAATATAGGGGATAGGGGGTTAATATTATGAGACTATCTCTTTCAAAATCTAAAAATGCCACTTCACTTTATGTGATAAAGGATGTTATTGAAAAGAATAAACGAACTACTAAAATTGTTGAAAAACTCGGTACATACGATGAACTCTTAAAAAAGTTAAATGGAGAAGATCCTATCGAATGGGCTAAGAAATATATTTCAGAACTTAATGAAAAAGAAAAAGAAGAAAACAGTAAAATCATGGTTCAATACTCGCCTACAAAACTTATTGAAAAAGAAAAACAACGTTCTTTTAATGGCGGCTATCTATTTCTTCAAAAAACATATCACGAACTAGGGCTTCACAACATCTGTAAAGAGATTTCTAATCGCCATAAATTTTCTTTTAATCTCGACTCCATACTTTCAAGGCTTTTATACGGTAGAATTATTTTTCCTAGCTCTAAACTTTCTACCTATAATCTGTCTTCTAGGTTTTTAGAAAAGCCTGACTTTGATATTCAACACATTTATAGAGCCCTTGAGGTAATCTCAAAGGAAACGAACTTTATTCAATCTGAACTCTATAAAAATAGCCAAAAACTTTCTAAGCGAAATTCAGGCATTCTTTATTATGACTGTACAAATTATTTCTTTGAGATTGAACAAGAGCAAGGTCTAAAACAGTATGGCTATTCTAAGGAGCATAAACCGAATCCCATCGTTCAAATGGGGCTTTTCATGGATGGTGATGGTATTCCACTAGCTTTTAGCATCACTAAAGGCAATACCAATGAACAGCTGACTTTGAGGCCTCTAGAACAAAAAATACTGGATGATTTCAAGCTCTCAAAATTTGTTGTCTGCACTGATGCAGGCCTTGCATCCAATGACAATAGAAAATTTAATGACCAGGGACAGCGGGCTTTTATCACCACCCAATCTGTCAAAAAACTTAAAAAGCACCTTAAAGACTGGACCCTGTCAACTGAAGGATGGTGTTTAAGTGGTGATAACAAGGTTTATGATATCTCTAATATACAAGAAGATCAGTTTACAGACAAAACCTTCTATAAAGAACGCTGGATTAAAGAAAATGGGTTGGAACAAAAGTTAATCGTTACTTATTCCATCAAATATAGAGACTACCAAAGAAAGATTCGAAATGGTCAAATTGACCGCGCCCTTAAGGTCATTGAAACAAACCCTTCAAAGCTTAAAAAAAGCCATCAGAACGATTACAAACGGTTTATTGGAAAAACCAGTGTTACACCAGATGGTGAAGTGGCGGAAAAGGATCTCTATAGCCTCGATTTAGAAGTTATTGCAAAAGAAGAAGCTTATGATGGTTTTTATGGGGTATGCACCAACTTAGAAGATGAGGCCTCTGAAATTATCAAAGTTAACCATAGACGTTGGGAGATTGAAGAATGCTTTAGAATTATGAAAAGCGAATTTAAGGCAAGACCTGTGTACTTAACAAGAGATGATCGTATAGAAGCACATTTTACAACTTGTTTCTTAGCAATGGTACTCTACAGATATCTTGAAAAGCGCTTAGATAGTAAGTTCACCTGTTCTGAAATTATACAAGGGTTAAGGGATATGAATTTTTACGAAATCCCTGGCGATGGCTATATTCCAACTTATACTCGAACGGATTTTACAGATGCTCTTCACGAGGCTTTTGGTTTCAGAACAGATTATCAAATCATTAAAAACACTCAGATGAAAAAAATTTTTAAAGATACGAAAAACTAAAAAAAGTACGCAGTTTTTGAACTCATAACAAAAGCTTGAATCCTAGTATTTACAATAGGTTTCAAGCTTTTTATCCTTTCCAACTGTCAAAGACGGGATTATAACCGAACAGTTGTTCTGTGTAAAGGTATTTTTTTCTTTTTTTCTTTTTTTTTTCTTTTTTTGTTTTTTTGTTTTTTAAAAAATTTCTTATCCTATTTTACTTTCAAGGTATCCACTTGTTAGCGTAGATAGGTTTTTCGTTAAGTAGAATAGGCGCTTCATCTGATTCCTCGATATTTCAGCTTGCTGAAATAGTCAAAAAAATTAAGGCTGTTTAAAAGCCTTCAGATTCGAGACAAAAGAAAATCCAGCGACCGCATCGTATACAGAATACGTAAGGGTGCTGGATTTTCGAATCAACGAAACCGATATAGATTTTTCAACAGTCTGACCTGCAGCTACAGGTGTTAGCTAGACTGCAGTTGCTTGGCTTTTCTCAATATCAATGAATTCTTTTTGATTATTGATGGAAAGTAGAAGGTTAATTTCCCACCAAACTTTCTCATCTGAATTCTCCGTTGTTACACACTTTTTCACATTAGCTTTTGGATACTTTTTCTTAATATATTCCATTTCTTCATAGGATAATCTTAATTCTCTAAAATATATTCCTTCCCTAAAAGACTCCGTCAAAAAATTTTCTAATCTTTCCACTTCATTTGGTGTCATAGTTGTCCCCCCTTCTAAATCATAAATAATTCAACTAGCTTAATCTTATCTATTATACAATTTCAACGCAATTTTTATAATTTTAATCAAGTTGTGCTCTTCAAATTTTTTTTTATTCTTCAACAATAACCATGGCATGGCTGCCTAAAGAATAATAGCTTGCAAAAAATTCATCTGCATTATATATAACTTGTCCCTTTAAAGGGTCCATAATATGAACATTATCCTCTACATATCCATTGATTACAACACTATGCAGATTAACATATGCTGAGTAAGTTTCCTCTGTATCGTGAAAATACCATGCATATCCGATTCTTGGAGCCTTTAGATCAATAGTCATCCAAATAACTACAGGAATCCCCTCATTAAGATAGTCAATGATCTCTTCCCTAGTGCTTTGACTTACATCAATGGGATTCATATTTCCACCAGCTGCCTCAAAATAGTTTTTTGCTGCATCAACAATTGGAGGTGCGAATACATAAAAACCTCCCCGTTGATCTCTGGGATCACCAGCATATGCTTTATAGGGATTCGCCCCATATAGTGTACCATCCCGTGCTATAAAAGGTTCTTTCGGTAAATACACATCAGCCATTTCAGTTTTTGATACTTCATATCCATAGTAATTTAATACAGCTGTTAAAGAAGTAATTTCACAGCCATTTGGCAGTTCAGGCTTTTGCATAATAGTACCCACCGGAATATATACTTCAGTAATTTTAACATTACCATCATCTGTAGATTCAATAGCTTGAACCATAGGTTCGGCAGCTTCAACTATAGGTTCAACCGCTTTAATAAATTCAAGCCAATTGTTCTTAATAGTAATCTCATGATTTTCATTATTAATTTCTATAGGATAAACTTCATCTCTTAGTTCATAGGGTGTTTTAATGTTAACCTGTTTTATTTCATAAGTTGCATCATAATTAAGCGGGCTTGACGTCGCTCTACCATCTTCATCAGTAATCAACAGTTCAATGACCTCACCTGATTCTAAATCAGTAATGACATATTCAGTGTTTTTTATGGGAATGTCTATAACAGCATCCATATTTAGAATTGTAATTGTCCCTTTTTTGGTGGGTATAATATCATCGATTATATCACTATCTTCAACGCCCATCCTGTTATTTTTATGGATTATATTATTATCTTTAAAGTAATACCTACCACCATTCAATATAATGGCAATAACAAACATCAAAAATAGAGTAAACCTCAACTTGCTTTTAAAACGTAATCTTTTTCTCAACTGTCTCCCCCTTATTCCAGTCATGTACATCCACCTTCAAAAGACCGAACATATTTTTTACGATGGTGGACAACGAATACCTAGTAAGGATTATCTATAATTCCTTAAAAAATTTCTTATACCATACAAGGAATACATATACTGTCCAAATGTATCTAGCATAATTATCCTTTTTTGTATAATGCTCATCGAGATATCTCACAAGCTCTTCAGTGTTAAAAAATTCCTCAGCAATATCCGATTGGAACATTTCTTTTACTATATCATAATACTTTTTCTCACGCAGCCAAAATCTTATTGGAACAGGAAATCCTACTTTAGGTCTATTTGCCCATTCATCTGGCAATGCTTCTTTCGCAGCAGTTCTTAATGCATATTTAGTGTTTATCTTATTAACACGATATCTGGTTGGAATTTGTGAAGCTAAAGACATGACTACTTTATCTAAAAATGGAACCCTTAATTCAATAGAGTGAGCTAAACTCATCTTATCCGCCTTTAAAAGTATATCCCCCGGTAACCAGAGATTAAGATCAACATACTGCATTTTAGTAATGTCATCCTTATCTTTAACCTGATCATAGACACCTTTAGTCACACTTCGTGTTGAGGGACCATTTTTGTAATCATCCTTTAATACCCTTAATGCATCATCTTCATCAAAAACCTTAGCCTGACCAATGAACTTTTCTTCTACTTTTTGTCCCCCTTTTACTAAAAACCTAGTAATTCTATTTCTAGGCAGTTTTTTGCAAATTTGAGAGACTGGTCGTCGAATAACATAGGGAACTTTTTCATATTTTTCCATCGTTGGAGTAGTGTCATACCATTCATAGCCTCCAAAGATTTCATCCGCTCCTTCTCCAGATAACACCACTGTTACATGCTTACTAGCTAGTTCTGACAAAAAATATAGTGGCACTGAAGAGGGATTGGATTGAGGCTCATCCATATGATATTGAATTGTTGGTAGCATTTCAAAACACTCATCAGCATTAATGATCTTTCTATAATTGTCTATCTTTAAGATATCAGATAAATCCTTTGCATGATTTGTTTCATTAAATATCCCTTCATAATCTTGAAAACCTACTGAAAAGGTTTTGTTAGGCATCAACAACGCTGTAATATAGCTGGAATCAATACCTCCAGACAAAAATGATCCCACCTTCACATCGCTAATCCTATGATAATTAACGGATTCTTTCAAGGTGCTTTTAATCTCTTCAACATAGTGTTCTAAGCTATTTTCTTTTTCATTAAAATTGACACTCCAATAGGGCTTAATTTCTATTTCACCCTTCTTATACAACATATAATGCCCAGGCTTCAGCTTGTACACTCCTTTAAAGAAGGTTTCATCAAGTACTGAGTATTGAAAGGTAAGATACGGTTTTAATGCATCCTCATTCATCTCTTTTTTAAATGATGGTTGCTTTAAAAAAGATTTTATTTCAGAACCAAATATAAAAGAATGATCAGTTGTATTCTGAGTATAGTATAGAGGCTTTATACCAAAAAAGTCCCTTGCTAAAAACATGGTTTCATTCTTTACATCCCATATTACAAAAGCAAACATGCCTCTTAGTTTTTGTAATATCTCTACACCGTACTCCTCGTAGCCATGGATGATAACTTCACTATCTGTTTCACTCTTAAATAGATGACCTTTTTCCTTAAGGTCATCTCTCAACTCTTGATAATTGTATATCTCTCCATTAAAAATCAATACACAACTTTTATCTTCATTATACATGGGCTGACTTGCTACCTCTGATAAATCAATAATTTTAAGCCTTCTAAAGCCCAGTGTCACATGATCATCAGAAAAGACTCCCCCACTGTCAGGACCCCTGTGAATAATAGTATCCATCATATCATTAATTATTTTAATTTTATCTAATGCTAAATTAGCATCTGCAAAACCTACAAAGCCACACATTTTTATCACCCTTCACTATTATGACATTATACTGTTGATCATCCAGTTCTAACTTATTTTCATTTCTCTTGAAGTCTTTATTATTTCTGTAACTATTTCCGTTTCATTAAAAGGTATTTCTTCTTTTCCTATTACCTGTGAAGTTTCATGGCCTTTCCCAGCTATAAGAATGATATCATCTTTATTACTGATTCCTATCGCATATTTAATCGCTTCTTTTCTATCAACAATAGCTATATGCTTTCCATTTTCTTCTTTTATAGCTTCAACGATTTCTTGAATGATTAAATTGGGATCCTGCTCTTTAGGGTTGTCCGATGTTACTACAGCAAAATCTGAATACTTAGCCGCAACCTTACCCATTGCCCGCCTTTTACCTCTTCCTTTTTCTCCAGGGGCTGCATAAACTCCAAATACTAGTATGATTCTGCCCTTTGCGAAAGGCTTGATGGTAGTTAGTGTCTTTTCCAACCCATCTTCTGTATGAGCGAAGTCTACTATAATCTTATAGTCTTGGTCTGTATATACAACTTCAAACCTGCCTTTAATACTTTTCAATTCCTTAATTCCTTTTTGTATATCGTTTAGATCAATACCATTACAATAAGCACATGCTATAGCTGCTAAGCTGTTATATACGTAGATGATTCCAGGTATATTCACTGTAATTTCTATACTACCCTTTGGTGTATTTAGGGTATATTTAGTAAATTCAACTGAATAGAAAATGTCTGTTGCATAAATATCTGCTTCATTTTCTATTCCATAGGTTACTAATTTTGCATCATAATTTTTAACTCTTTCTATCAATCTTCTACCATATTCATCGTCTGCATTGATAATATTATAATCTCTAGTCATTTCAAACAACTCTGCTTTAGCGTTAAAATACTCCTCCATATTTTTGTGTAACTCTAAATGATCTGGAGTAAGGTTTGTAAATATACCAGTATTGAATTCACAATAGGCCACCCTATTAAGGCTTAAAGAATGGGATGATACCTCCATAATACAATTCTCAGTATTTACTTTTAACATATTATTAAATATCGCTTGAAGGTTGAGGGATTCCGGTGTAGTGTTTTTATTCTGCATTATTTTATTGTCTATCATCGTTCCAATCGTTCCAATAAGTCCTGTAGATTTATTGACATGGTCAAATATCGATTTAATAAAATATGTTATTGAAGTTTTGCCATTTGTTCCAGTAATCCCAACCATATTCAGTTTCTCAGTAGGTTTGTTATAGAAGTTAGAAGCTATTCTAGCTAATGCCTTTCTAGAATCCGTAACTTTAAGTACGGTTATATTGTCTTCTATATACAAATCCTTTTCTATAATAATTGTGTTAGCACCCATATCGATTGCTTGTTGAATGAAATCATGACCATCCATTTTAAATCCTGGCATTGCAACAAAAACTCCATTGTTCGCCACTTCTCTAGAATCATAGGCAATCCCACTAACGTCTATACTTAAGTCTCCTTTAAGCTTAACAAATTCAAGGTCTTTAATTAGCGTGGTCAATAACATAGGTTCAACTCCATTCTATTCGTTAATCCAAGTTCTTATTGCGCTCTGTGAAAGTGGTTGACACCAAATCAAAGATTGAGGCCATCCGCTTTCTTAATCCTAAAAACTTTCTTAAATACTTTCCCTAAAATAATTCCTGCATAGGATAAAGCTGGAGCAGGGTCTGTCCAATCCCAGATCGCATAGGCCTTTGGTTTAAATAAAGATAAAAACACCTCTCTAAAGGTAAGTTGTCCAGTTTTAATATAATCTTTAATGGCTAATAAATCTTCATATCCATACCAAAATACTATGTTTGTATCTTCTTCAATGGCTTTCGGCTCTAAAGGAGCCCCTGTTAATTCTCGATAAGTGATATAAGGTATATTTAGTCCTATTTTATACAGTAGACTATTAAAATTAGTGATTCGCACATTTACTTCTATTAGATAAAACTGTCCAGTTTCAGCATCCTTTTTAAACTCTATTTCAGCAAAACCTTTATATTTAACTTCTTCAAAAAACTTTGCCCCTATATCATAAAGCTCTGGCACATACTTTTGTCCAGTATACACAGAAGCACCAAAGTTAATAGGATATTGCCGATATTTTTGACAAGTACTCCAGTGGGTCACTTTTGCTTCTTGGTTCAAATATGCGTCAAAAGTATACATATGATCATCAAAGCCTGGAATAATCCTTTGTACAATCACTTCTAATCCTGCATCCTTTACCTTTGCTAAAGCTTCTTCTAATTCCGCTTTATTATGAACTTTAAAAATCTTTCTTCTAAACTTTGCTACAAAGGTCGGTGAATCAACAGGCTTAACTATACAAGGATATTTAATTATCGTTTCTATTTTTTCGAAGAAATTCTCTTCATTTACTCTAATAGTCTCTGGCACAGCCACACCTTTATCCATTGCTAATCGATGTAATGCTTCTTTGTTCATTAAGTTAGTATATAAACCAGCTTCCGTTTGAGGAATGAGGTAATGCTCTCTTAGTTCCTCTAGGTGGTCATCAATGATCTCCACATATGTATCATGACACGGAATAAGCACTGGTGGAGAGCTTTGTTTACTAGCATAATCTTTCAAAAAATCAACAAATGCTTTTGTATCTTTTTTATAGTGGGGGGAAACAAGTTGCTCAGAACAATATTTAGATTTAGCGCCGTAGGTATTTTCTTGAGAATAATCTACAGCGACAGTGTGTATCCCATGAACACCCAAGCATCGAATTACGCTTAGCCCTATATAATAATTAGTACCTAAAATTACTGCTTTATTATTCACACTAACCCCTCCTATATGGGTAATCAACTACAGAACTTAAGCAGATGACTGAAATCTATGATTTCATGTCAGTCGCTTATACAAGGTGAAATTTTGATATACTAAGGGCTACATTTGCAGCCCATGGTTTTGGGCGAAACCGTAGACCGTGTATATCAAAAGTAGATGCCCCAAATCTTTGATTTGCTGTCAGTCACTTTCACAGAGTGCAATTAAAGTTTAAAATTGGTTATCTATATCTATCCATAGCTACTAAAAGTTAACATATATATTCTGTCACAGTCTATCTATAATAACCCTTGAAAATTAACCGACATTCGCATATATACATAATTATATATTGTCACAGAAATGGGGAGTTTGCAAGTTTTTTTTTGGTTTTAAATGCTTGCCAATCTATCCCACACATATCTATATCTTATATATTATGTAAACTTATTGATACTTTTATTATTATCAACTTCAGATTAAGCAACTTCCTTCCATTTTTCATCTAGTCTTTTAAGATTTAGCAATTCTTTTTCCATCATTTTTCCACTTTTGATGCTCTAATATTACTTTATTTTTACAGAGGAGTAAAATCACCTGTATTAAATTAATAACCCATATTTAATACAGGTTTTTATGTCCACTTTTTTTGTACCAACACTATCAAAATCAACTGTTGCAATACTATCATCAAGCATTACTATACATCCTTTACCAAAGGCCTTATGCTTAAGCTGTTTACCTTTTTTATAAGCATTCATGTCAATCTTCGTGGTATCAATATCTATTTCTTTTGATCTTATATTTGGTTTCAATTGATTAATATTAAGGATTTGCTTAACCTCTTTTAGAAAAATTGATTCTTCCGTTATGTTCTCAAATCTCTTTTTAATGGAGCAAATTTTCAATTGTTTTCTGGCACGGGTTAGCGCTACGTAAAAAGCTCGTCTTTCTTCTTCAAATTCAGAAGAATCTTCATATTTCTTTAATTGATTTAAACTTGAAGTGTTAGGCAAAACCCCATTGATGACATCAATAACATAAACATCATCAAATTCTAGACCTTTTGCAGAATGAATCGTTGATAATATCACGCCTTTCTGTTTATTACGGCTGGCTTCTTCAACAAGAGATTTCAATCCATTGATCTTATCAATAAAGTCTAATCCTGTAGTAACATTACTTGCTAAGTATTCTAAAGTGCCTATGGTATTATTAACTACTTCTTCAGAGGTTAAATCTTGCTTCCCTAAATATTCATCATATTTCAATCTTTTTCTAATAAAATGCATAAAGCTATTAGTGTTTTGCCTTCTAAAGACATCAAAATCATATTTGATTCTTAGAATCCTATCTTTTTGATAATATTTAAGATGCGGATATGTCAGTAGTATATCAAAGACGTTTATCTCTCCTCTTTCTGTTGCATCCATTTTCTCCAGTTGTTGAACAACATGTAAAATTGACTGTTTTGATAGAAAGGCATTAAGCTTGTAGTAAATATTATTAAATAGTTCTAAATCCCAAGGCCTATAGGCAAATTCAATAAATGATACAATATCCTTCACAATCCAATGCTTTAAAAAAGACATTTTATGCTCTCTAATATAAAATGGAATATTATTTTCCTGGAAGCTATCTATAAAAGGTATAGCAGAGAAGTTATTGCGAAATAAAATCGCTACTTCATGTAATTGCTTTTTTTGTTTGATTTCCTCTATGATCGTTTTAATTTGTGTTTTTTCATTATTGAATTCCTCAATAAATACAGGAAGGCCTTTACCCTTCTGGGTAAAAATGTTTTTCTTGTACCGTTGTTCATTTAAAGAGATTACTCTATTACTTAATTTAATAATATCCTGTGTACTTCTATAGTTTTCTTCCATAAAATACACTTTTGCCTCTTTAAACGCTTTAGGAAAGTCCAATAAGATCTTTGGATAGCTGCCCCGCCATGAATAGAGAGTTTGATCATCATCACCTACACAAAAAAGATTATTGTTGGGCTCTGCTAGTAGTTTTAGAATCTCATACTGTATAATACTAGTATCCTGAAACTCATCAACCTGCCAATAGTCATATTTATTTTGTAAAGCTTTTAAAAGCTGCGGTTCATGAATCAATATATTATACATCACTGTTAACATATCATCATAATCTATATAATGCTTTTCCTTTTTTATATTTTCATAGGTTTCAAATATAAGGGCAAAGTTTTTTATGGTAGTCTTAATTTCCTCAATTTCTTCTGTCTTAAGCATCATATTTTTAATGTAAGTGATCTGGGTTAACAGTTCCTCTAACTGTTCTTCAGTAATATACTCATGATTAACCGTCTTAAAAATATCTTTCAATATATAATACTTATTCACTTCTTCTTTTTCATTTTCTATGATGATGAGGGGTATATTTTTTTGTCTGTAATAGTATGCTATCACTGAATAGGCAAAGGAATGTATCGTACTAAATTCAACATCATGAATATGCCTAATATGTTCACCAAACAGTTTAATAAATCTCTCCTTCATATCCCTTGCAGCAGCCCGAGAAAAAGTCATTGTTTTTATCTTTTTAGGATTTATTTTGTGTTTTGTAATAAGATTAGCTGTTCTAGTACACAATGTTGTTGTTTTCCCTGCTCCAGCAACAGCTAAAACGATAGCTGGACCATCCTTATGTAAAGAAGCTAATCTTTGTTGTTCATTCAATTGAATTCCAAACATGAAGCATCATCCTTTAAATAGTTTCAAAATACTAATAACATTATACTAAAAGTTTACCACTGTCCTTTTCACCTTCATTCTATTCTACCATATTTTTTAGCTCTGATTTAAACTGTCTATAGAATTGATATAAGAATTACCAGTATTAATCCAGTATATATCATTTTTGATTAGATAATTTTATGCCTTATAGTAAGATAGTTATTTTATACATCCATTAGTCCTTTAATAAAATCCCTCAAAGCTTCTCTTCTATTGCCTTTGTATCCTACCACACTATTAGCTGTAATCATCGAGTTTAATATAGCTTCTTCACAAGCTTCTGCCACTGCTCGAAAGAGCAAATCCATATGATTCTCATTTATTATACGGATTGTGACTAAATCACTTTTATCATCATGCTCTATTATATTTCCCGTCGTAAAACCAATAACTACTTCTCCACTACCATGCCCAATATAGGAACCTACTCTCGCTAAGCCAACACTCGCCCTTTTACAAACTCTTTTCAATTGTCTGCTTGATAAGGGGATATCTGTAGCCACAACGATTATGATGGATCCTTTATCAATGGTTCCTTCTACTTTAATTCTTTTGGCAATTTCTTTTCCAATATTTTTCCCACTTATAGTTAAGTCTTCTAACAGCCCATGATTGGACTGAACCAATATTCCTAAATGGTATTCTTTATTATCTAAAAGAATTTTACGGGATGATGATCCGATGCCGCCTTTTAATTTATGGCATGTCATTCCCTTACCTGCACCTACGTCTCCTTCTTCAAAATTCACACAACTATTTTTAATTGCCTCATATACATGTTCTTTTTGTATGACTCTTTTTTTTATATTATTCAAGCCAGCATCATTACACTCTCCTACCACTGGATTGATAGATTGTATCTCTATATGATCTTTTTCACATTGCTCAATCATATAGGAAACCATCGCATCATGTACAATACCAATATTTAATGTATTGGTTAGAGCTATAGGGGTTTCCAAGGTGCCTAGTTCCTCTATTTGCATAAGTCCTGTAGTTTTTCCAAAACCATTTATCACATAAGATGCAGCAATCAGCTTATTTTGAAAAACATTTCCTTCTTGTGGTAATATTACAGTAACACCAGTTTTATTTTCTTGTGTATCAATTGTGCAGTGTCCTACCTTAACACCTTTTACATCAGTTATTTTATTTAATTTTCCTTTAGAAAATTTCCCTATTGTGACACCATAATCTTCAATTCTTTTTTTGTTGTTCATTTACTTTTCCTCCTGCTAATCTAGAAATTTTAATACCAATACTCTAGTGAACCAGCAAAGTCAGCTTCAAATTTATATCTTCATTGGATGCAAAAAGCTCTGTGCCTCTTAAAACAATATATTATATATAGCATACTATTTATTCTAATAATGATAAAGTGAAACCTACCTTTACTCTAAAGTGTGTAAAGGTAGGTTAATAAAATCGTTTTAATCATGAAGTTTTAAGAAGTATCGATTTGATAAACCTATTCAGTAGCTATAGCTTTCATATTTTCGATTTCTTCTGCAGTCATATGATCATGTCTTCCAATGCCTAATACAATACTTGTCAACATGACTGCCAACATAGCAAAGGCATAGAAGACAAATGGAGTTACTTCTAAGGCTGTAAGAGGATGGATGCCATCTCTAGTGAAGCCAATTGTATAAATTATTGCTGGAGTCCATGGTAAAGAATATACGAGTGTACAAGAAGTTGCATCCAGTAAATTTGCTGTTCTATAGGGGCTAATACCATGCTTTTTAGATAGTGGCTTTGCAAACGAAGAGCCAACCGCTAAAATTGCAGGAGCATTCAGACCCATTAATGAGGAAAGAGCAATAATCATGCCAGTAATAGAGAATTCTGCACCCATTGGCCCCTTGGCAATCTTACCAATAGAGTCTAGTAGTTTTAAGTCTCCTTCACCAGCTCTCATTACAGCAATTGAGCCGAATAGAAGAATAGCTAAAAGACATACTTGTATCATACTATTGATACCTGTGTAAATTACCCCATCAACTGTCCTGTCAAGGCCAGCACCAGCAACTCTAAATAAAGCCTTCTTCGTTATCTCTTGTCCAGGATCAATTTGAATAAAATCCATCAGACCGGCAAGAACAGCAGTTCCACCTGCTAAAACAGATCCGATTGTAGTGGCAATAATTATGTCCCCAGCTTTTACTGCTACCCAAATCGTAATCGCCACAGGAACCAGCATGATCAATGCAGTTCCGTTATAGCTTGTTGGGTCAAAAGTGGCAGTTTCTCCTTTATAAGTCATACCAACAATAATAATCCCAACTATAGTAATCGCTGCAGCCACTAGTGCATATTTTAATCTAGACCTGACAACCCCCGGAACATCTACCCCTTGAGAAGTTGCAGAACAAATTGTTGTATCAGAAACTGGTGCCAAGTTATCACCAAATGCACCACCAGAAACGATAGCTCCTGCTAACAGCGCTGGATGTGCACCAAGAGCAACTCCTGCTGGATAAAGCACCCCCATTCCTGCTGCAATAGTTCCAAATCCTGTCCCAGATGCTGTTGCAAAAATCGCTGATGCAATAAATGATACAATAATGAAGGCTGTACCGGCGATTCCTAATGATGCTGCCATACCAGCAATGCCCCCAGCAAGACCTGACTCCCTTAGAATCCTAGAGAATACGCCTGCAAAAATCCAGCAAACAACTGGTACAATTGCTTCTCTACTAGCCATTCCATTAATAATCGTTTCGCTGTAAAGCTTTTTGTTTTTTGCAAAGAAAAATGCAATAATCAGTGCCATAAATGCTGGAATCCATAATGCCCCATCGGAAATTGAACCATGTACAAAGGTTGTGATAACGATGAGCACAAGGAAAACGATAAATGGAATAAAAGACATCCATTCTCCACCATAAAACTCGAGTTTATTGCTTTTGTTTGTCATTATTTTCCCTCCTTAATAAATTGATAATAAATATGTACGACCTTCGCCTTCGAGAGATCGCATTAGAATAGGCACACATATTCTTCTATTTCTATGTTTAAATGCTATATCCTTCCAATTACTTTAGTAAATTCCGACATATATCTATAAAATCATCATTTATATCAGCGTGTAAACTTGAATATCTCCTAGAAATCATCTCAATAAGATCTAACATTAACCTCAATAGTCCCTAAATTATGTATAAAAAAAGAAACACATTGGTGTGTTTCTTAATTTATGTTGTTAGCTGTACTACCTTCAGTGATGGAGGCTGTTTGTCTTTACTAGACCCAACTTTTTAAAATTTAGTTATTTCGCCCCGTGTTAGGGACTCAGTTACTTCCATAGCAATGGAATTATTTTCAACGGGTGGATCAATCTTTACTTATTTATGTAAAGCCATGAACATAGGCGCAACTTTGTAAGGCTTAACTTCAATTTTCTGCCATACATTTCCTTTAACATAAGGCTCAATCTTTAAATATTCATCTACATCTTCTCTTGTAGGAAATTCAACAACAACACAAGAACCAATCATTTTGTCATTTTCATCAAGCATGGCACCACCATATAAATATTTTTTCTCATCCATTAATCTTTCAACAAGTTTTAAATGTTGTTCACGAATTGCAAATCTCCTTTCAAGGGCTTTTTCATCAGTTCCATCATATGCTGTAATTAAAAATTGCATAAAAATTCCTCCTTTATATTTTCTTTGCTTCCTTTAATCTTTTTTAAAAAAGTTTATGTCATCCAGAAAAGAAAGTGCCAAATAGTTACTAATCGGCTTCTTTCGCAATTTAAGAATAATATGTCATTTTGATGGATTAATGCTTTCTAGATAATTTTGATACATTTCATCTGAAGTCGCAATTATTGTGCCATCTTGAAGACCTAAAGCGAAATCTTTCATTTCTTTATTAATGAGAAGCTCATGATTTATTTCTAACGAAGGGAATGTAGCATTCTGATGATATAATATTCTCGCCTCTTCAAATTCTTCATTCCATTTTATATTTGCTTTCATGCCTTCACGACTGGTTCTTTCATAATATTCAACAATAAATTGCCCTTCGTAATACTGTTCATCAGCAAATATATAATTACTTCTGGCTCCATTGATAATAACCGTAGTGTCTTGAACTATAACTCCATCTTTATATATTTTTGCAGTTATTGTTTGGTTAATATCACTTTCAAATGGTATTTTTGATAGAACCCAAATACCTATAATAGACATAGCCAATATTAATATGATAACTTTTAAATTCTTTTTCAACGATTCCCCTCCATTCAATAAAAGAATTACTGCGCATTATCTATCAAGTATACACTATAAATCATGTTAACGACGCCTAAAAACGCTCTCATCTTCTACTTGCTTCGATAGTTTCATGTGCATTAACAAGCATAGCTATTTATGTTATTCAATTGCCATAGGTTAAAATAAAGATGATACTCATTTTGCATACCTTTCATTTTGTAAAGTAACTACCACAATCTCTGGTCTGTTAAATATTCTAACAGGAATTATGCTATTGCCAAGTCCTCTACTGACGATCAGCGTTGACTGATTTTGTGTGTAGATACCACTTGTGTACTTAGGAAACAGTCCTTGATCTGGTGCTACCAGTCCTCCAATAAAAGGTATTCTAAACTGTCCTCCATGTGCATGGCCTGAAAAAATGATATCTATATTTTCATTTGCATATAGATCAAAAAGTTCCGGTCTATGAGAAAGTAAAATTTGAAAAACTGAATCATCTGATAGGCGTGCAAGATGTTCTTCCAATTTAGATGAATTCGTTCCATCCATATAGTCAAATGTCAAAAAATCTGGATCCGATAAGCCTAATATTTCTATTCTTGCCTCGCCTTTCATCAATTTAACTTTATTATCATCAAGTATTTGTACACCATAACTTAGTAACTTCTGGCTAATATTTTTATAATCACCAGACCATGCTTCGTGATTTCCTGAAACATAGTACACGGGAGCAATTTTCATTGCACCATTTATAAATATTATTGCAGTATCAAGGTCATACTTTCTTCTGTCAATTAAGTCTCCTGTGACAAGAATAATGTCGGGAGAAATTGCTCGAATCTTCTTTAATAAGTGTTCCTGATTTTTACCGAATTCTTTATTATGTAAATCCGAAATTTGAACAATAGTGTATCCATTAAATTCATTCGGTATCTTAATGTTACTATAATCAATTTGTGTTGTAGTTATATCATTATTCTGCCATACGCAAAATAATGATATGATTAAAGCAATAATAACTACAATAAGGAGAATTCTAATTTTCTTATATTTTATAAGCATGTTTCACCTCTTATTATGCAAATAATTTTTAATTCATATTTAAAAATCATTGTAAAACACTGGTTTTATCCTTAACTAAAATACATCTATATTTTGTAGGTAATTAGTGTTGGTACCGTTTAGGGGTTAGCGATGTCGGGCTTGTCCTAAAATGGCAACTAACAATATCGCTAGCCCTGTGTTATCGGGAGTTCATCTCCACTTCACTGCAATTAAATTACCAATAACCAAAAAACTCTCCATAGGTGAAGAATATATTAATGATACGTATTATTAAGCCATATACAATATACTTACCAAGAATCAGTATCCTAAATGTTTTCCTACAATAATAACCTTAATTCTCCCCTTGTTAAACTGGCGCTTTATAACAACGAAATCATTGCAAATTCTTTCCTCACTTTTACAATCAATGCAATATCCTAAAGTTACACATGGTGTCTTTTTATTTAACCTTTTTGCATCCAATGGAGCAGCATATTGTCTTACTCGTTTTTCTGCTTCCTCTAAGCTTCTGACTATCTTATTCATACCAGTAACAATAATTACCTGGTATGGTCCATAAATCATTGCTGCTACACGACTTCCGTTGCCATCAATGTTGTAAAGCTCACCTTCCTCTGTCAAAGCGTTTGTACTACACAAAAATGCATCTGCACTAAAGCTTTTCCTGTATATTTCTTTCTTCTCTTCTTTTGTAAAGATAATTGATCTCACTTTCTACCGCTTTTCTTATTTTTTATCACATATACACCAATAATCCTTACCCTTACAAGCATCAATAATATACCTTCACTAGAAACTGTGTCCAGCTAAAAATATATGCTCTGCATCAACATCTCGGTTACTTCATACCTATTGTGGTCATTTCCAATCTGTCACGCTCAACAATGCGAATAAAGCAGATTTAAATGGATGAAACTCAACAAATTGCTAACTGTTTTTTGAAAATATCTTTCTTAAATACAATATTATAAAATATATGATCAATGTGTTGAATAGGAAAGGAAGTGGATTTATCGCAAGTCCCATGTTACCAGTAAAAAAATTAGTTCCAAACCACTTACTTGTAGTTTCACGCTGCAATATAGTGATATAACTGAAAGGGAATCCATATTTATATCTTAGTATTATATCCCCTTGCTCAGGGTTACTTGGCACCAAAATAGTTGCTGCAATTGCAATCATTATGCTGACATTAAAACGATCCTTCTTTAACTTTTGCACAAAATTACCCCTTTGTTCTGTATTTAATTAAGTCAATTTTCTATCTACTAATATGCATGAAACTTAGAAATGCCAATATTATTATGATTATGCTGATTTTAAACCTACTCATTTTCATTATATTACGCTTGTCCCTCACTTTCTAACAGTAGATATATCTTTTTTTACTCTGTTAAAACATTCTACATGAAAGAAGGAATCCCTTTTAACAAATAGCAACTTAACAAAATTGGCATGTTATTAAGAAATTAAGTTCTCCTTTGTTTTATAAATTTGGGGAGACAAGTTAATAACTCGTATTTGACGAGCGGGTCAAAAAAGGAAATAAACCTCCTTCCAATTAGGGAATAGAGGCAGCAATCACACCTACTTTTATCCAATTACCTTATTCATGATGATATCGTGGAATGAGTCTTGGTAGCATTTTTTCATTCAATTCATTTAGAGTCTTAGGAGTTTATTCGTTTTGTGAGCTATCATTCATCTTAATAGCACTTTGAAACCTAACCAAAGCCTCTTCTAAGGTTGATCTTGCGCAAGCAATATTCATTCTAACAAAACCAGAACCACCTTCACCAAAGGTATATCCTTGACTTAGTAATAGCTTTCCCTTCTTAATCAGTCGTTCTTCTAAATCTTTATCCTTTAAATTTAATTTTTTACAATTTAACCATACTAAATAGGTTCCTTCCATTTTTATAACTTCAATCTCCGGGATATGATCCTTCAAATACTTGCATAGAAATTGATAGTTTCCTTCACAATAGTTTACCACTTCATCCAGCCATTTTTCACATTCGGTATAGGCTGCTATTAAGGCAGAAATTCCTAGTAAGTTTGGTTTATTAATACCATCACTAGCTAACATATTTTTAAAACTTCTTCTTAATTGTTCATTAGGAATAATCGTATTGGATATTTCCAATCCTGCCATGTTAAAAGCCTTATGGGGAGAAGTACAAATGATACTGTTTTGAGAAAACGCCTTAGAAATTGATCCGAAGGGTATATGATTATGCCCTTTAAAAACTGTTTCAGCATGAATTTCATCCGACACAATTATCACATTGTTTTTTATGCAGAGTTCTCCTAGCCTCGCTAATTCATTTTGATTCCAGACTCTGCCTACTGGGTTATGTGGACTGCAAAGCAGCATTAATTTTACCTTAGAATCAAACTTTTTTTCCAAATCATCAAAATTTATTTCGTATTTTTCCCTATTGAATTTTAGTGGATTATTGACGACATGTCTACCATTGTCTTCTATTATATGATAAAAAGTTGGGAACACAGGGGATTGCACAATAATTTTATCTCCAGGATTCGTAAAGGTTCTTATTATTCTACTTAAAACGGACACCAAATTGCCGCCGAAAACAATCCATTCTTTTTCGATTTCCCATTGATGCCTATGCTTCATCCAGTTGATTATAGCTTCAAAATATTCATCATATCCTCCAGCATACCCTAAGATGCCATGCTCTAGCTTTTTTCTGATTACATCCAGAACTGGTTGAGGACTTCTCAGATCCATATCGGCTACCCACATGGGTAAAAGCCCTTTCTCTTTTATTCCTAAACGTTCTTCTATGCCATCCCATTTAAGAGAACCAGTATTCACTCTGCTTACCACTTCATCGAAATTATACTTCATACTACTTCCACCTTTCCTGTTGAGCTTTCTATTTATAATATCGTTAACACTTATATATCCTAATATCCATATGTTTCTTTTGGTATGAAAGACAGTAAAACGAGACAACCTGCTAATATTTTGGGTCGTCTCGTTCATTTCCTTTATCTACTCAATCTACTGATAAACTTTGAAATTCTTGGGTTTGTTACAGAAGAAAATAGTTCTTCTGATGTTCCTTCTTGTATTACTTTCCCATCATCCATAAAGGCTACTTTATCAGCTACTTCCTTTGCAAAGCTCATTTCATGAGTAACAATAACCATAGTCATATTTTCCTTAGCAAGTTTTTTGATAAGCTCCAGTACTTCACCTACTAGTTCTGGGTCTAAAGAAGATGTAGGTTCATCAAATAAGATAACCTTTGGATTAATAGCTAAGGCTCTTCCTATGGCTACTCTTTGCTGTTGTCCACCGGATAATTTAGCAGGATAAACGTTCTTTTTCTCTTCTAGTCCCACCTTTTTTAAAATATCCATGCCTACTTCTATGGCCTTATTTTTTTCAACCTTTTTTATTAATACCAAGGACTCTATAATATTTTCAAGGACTGTCTTATTCTTAAACAAGTTAAAACTTTGAAAAACCATAGCTGTCGACTTTCTAAGTTCATAGATTTCCTTTTTTGTTATAGTTTTTGCATTTAATTGTAGTTGATCTAGAATAATTTCTCCTTCATCTGGTTTCTCTAAATAATTAATACACCTTAACAAGGTTGATTTTCCAGTTCCAGAAGGTCCAATTATTGCCTTTACCTCACCCTGTTTAACCTCCAAATTCACTCCATTTAAGACCTGTAAATCGCCAAAGCTTTTATATATTTTTTTTAATTTTAACATCAATCTCACCTAGTATTGATTTAGTCTTAATTCTAATTTATTTTGCAGATATGTTAATACACTTATGATTAGCCAATAGACCAAAATAATCACTACGAAAGCTTCTAAGTATCTGTAGCTGGAAGCAGCCTCTAATTGAGCCATTGCCATCATTTCCGTAACCCCTATTGTATAAGCTAATGATGAACTTTTTACTATATTTATAAAGCTATTCGATAGTGCTGGTATTGCTGTTCGAATAGCTTGAGGTAATATGATTCGCCTCATAGCCTGCCAATAAGTCATTCCAATAGACATACATGCTTCCATCTGACCTTTATCGATTGATATAACGGCTCCTCTAATCGCTTCCGACATAAAAGCCGCTGAATTAAGGCTTAGTACGATAAGGGCAGCATTAAAGGCACTTAGCTTTAGAAAGACAGGAATAACCTGTGCTAAACCAAAGTATAGCAAAAATAATTGTGCCAAAAGTGGTGTTCCTCTAAAAAAAGAAACATAGACTCTCATTAAAGGAGATAAAAAAGTTATTTTAGCATCAATTATTAGAGATATAATAAAAGCTATCATCAACCCTATTATCATAGTAAATATAGATAACATAAGCGTTACTCTCAAATATTGCATCATTAATGGTACTAACCTTATTGCAAATTGAATATCAAAATTTACCACAAAGCATCACCTAATTATTTTTATGGTTTTACTGTCGTATCTAGATCAAACCATTTCTGTGAAAGGTTTGATAACGTACCATCTTCATGCATGGCTCTTATGGTCTTGCTTATATCTTCTCGCAATGCATCTTTTTCACTGCCTTTTATAAATGGGTAAGCATTTGTTTCAAAAACTAACTTTATGCCTAATAGTTTTAAATCAAGATCATTTTGCTCTATTGTAGCTGCTGTCTTAACTTCACCTTGCCAACCAGCATCTATACGGCCTAATTCTATCTCTTTCTCAATAGGCACACCATCATAGGTTTTAATATCTAAATTAAGGCCATATTCTTCATTAATTGCTCTTAACGTTCTTTCGCCATTACCACCTTGCCAACAACCTACACTTTTTCCTTTTAAGTCATCCAATGACTTTGAGGTGCTATCACTTTTCACTGCGAAGTCATAATAACTATAAGCATAGGGTTGTGTAAAATTATATTTTTCTTCTCTCTCTTCTGTTATAGACATTTGGTGTGCTATTGTATCTATTCTTCCTGTATCTAGCATACCAATAAGTCCACTGAATTTAGAAGTCTCAAAGCTTATTTCTAAATCATTTCTTTCAGCAATTTCTTTCCATACATCAATTTCAAATCCTTGTAACTCTCCATCTTTTTGAAATGCCCATGGATAATATTCTCCAGAAGTACCTACTACAATTTTTTCTTTAGTAGGTTCCTCCACAACTCCTTCTTCTATGCCACCCTCTTCTGCTACTTCTGTACTGCTACATCCCCATAATGCTAGTAGGGCTACTAGCATAAATCCTACTATAATCATTCCTTTTCTTTTGTTCATCATTCTTTCTCTCCCCTTTAAAACAATATTATTTCAGTTTTGTTCTTGCAAACAAATTAATCTTACCATCAAGCTACTAACTTGAAAAATCGAAAATTTCTATATACTTCCATAATTGAATAGATAAATATGATAGGAAATTCACAAACTACATCCCTTCATTTTATCAGCATAGGTAATACCAAGCCCTATAAACATCGATCTCCCCTGCATCAGCTAAGAAAAGCAGCTGCAACCTGTGGAAGAAACGTCAACAAGAACAATTCTGCTTTTTTGTGTTGTATTATTTGTATCAAGTATATCCTATGCGTTAAGTATGGTAATTCCGGATGAAAACGCATTTATCGCAAAAGCGCAAGTCCCTATGATATTTCGGGTTATTATTTCTATCAACCCACTCACCTATGCCATAGACAGCTTAAGGAACCTAATTAACGACGGTTATGTAAATTGGGCTGAATACGGAATTTCAATCGGTCTGTTCGGGTTTTTGGGCCTCACTGCATTTTGTATAGCAAAAAACGCTATAAGAAGAGAAGTGTAACCGCCTTTTCTTACAGAATGTTAAATTAGAACACCTGCCCCACGGTAATAAAAAAACCGTTGTTACGGCGGGTGGATAGCTGTGGGTAAATTATGAGCAATATATCAAACAGCGGTTTTGACTTCTTTTCCATCAAAACCGCTTACCCTTGATATTACAAGAAATTTAAGTATACTACATGAAGCAATATTCCAAAAGCAGAGATATGAGCAGCAAATTCTAGGAAACTTGTATAATCTTAAAATATGCTCACCAAACAGTGCCCGAAAAACCGTGAATGGCTCATGTGGAAATTGGCATATTATACGTAGTAGGTTTAGCTATAGCTTATGCTTTTTTAGAAATTCTTTTGCTTTTTTCTTAGTTTTAGGACTAATACTATTAGATTGAGACCTTATAAACTCCTCAATTATATTCTGATGCTTTATTTGTTGATATGCTTCATCTAAAACTTCAATAATATCACTCTTTAATAGTTCTTTCTGCTTTTGTAAGTAATTGCATCTATTTTCTACTTCTAATAATAATTCGACAACCCTTTCTATATATTCGCTTTTGTGCTTAATAATCTTCTTTAAATTTTGCACAAAACACTGTGCTGTCATAAATTTTGTATCATTGAAATGCTTAATATATTGTTCATATAAAATAGAAAATAAGTCTTTTTCATCTACTTTTGTTAAATTAGCTATAATTGTTAATCCAATATCTCGGTGATAAGAATTTTTATGATTAAGCAGTGAAGCAAAATCATCCCAGTATTTATAAAACAACTTTGGTTTTTCCTCACTTGCCTTAGATATTATATAATAGCAGTGATAATAAACCATTATGCGGTTATTAGTTAATAGCTGTTTTATAATTTCTTCTCTAATATTTTCATCATTAATAACAACTTCAACAAATTCATATATATTAACGTTTTTATTTGCTACTCTTTCAATTAAACTGCTTTCAGTCATATCTCCACCTCTTTATAGTCAATTACGCATGCGGTTGGTAGAGGATTAATTTCCAAGTGTTTCTCAAATTTACACTTAGTGAAACTTTTCCTCTGACTTCTCCGATTTAACCATTTGTACAATAATCCTTCTATTGTGCAAATGGTTTATTAAAAGATGGACCTAGACCCTCGAAGTCAGAGTCCCGCAGGACGTGCCGGTCTATGCTAGTCTTCCTTTTAACGTTTTGAGGCGTAGCGATGTCGGAATTTCCCTAAAAATCTCTCCCCGATGTCTGCTAAGCCTCTGTTAGACGAAGGAATGCACCTTTCTGCAAAGAATTGCCTTAACAATTCTTTTTATACATTGTTAGATCAACTAAATCAATAACTGCTCCTGCCGTCCTTAGAAAATCTAATCCTATAAGTCCATTAACTCTTTCATAAGGATCTATCTCTCCAAAATCAACTTTAATTTTTGTTAAGAATATATCACCTATTCTTACTTCATCAATCTTCTTTCTCACTAAGCTTAATTGTAAACCTCCATATCCTGACGATTTAACTAGTTCATCATCTTCAGTAAACTCAACATCCAAATCTTCTAGATAGTCCGTCAAAATAATTGTATGAAATGCGCCTGTATCAACTATAATATTATCAATGTTAATAGATTTATTGCCTTGGTACAAAATAACTGAAGCATATAAAAGCCCAACTAAGCAGCGCTACGGCCGCGCTACCTTAAACGGCAAATACCTATGACACAAAATAAGATTATATGTCTTAACTTTAAATATAGATTATACCCATAATCTCAATCGATGTGCTGTTTTTGTATCTTTCCTTTATAGATAATATTCACAATTAAACCTATCAGCAAACAGACAATGAAAACAATACTCCATATCATCCAAGCATTATTTGTCGCTCCTCCTCCTGGATCTATGCCATCAGTATTAAATACCATGGCAAAAACAAATCCACCCATATAACCCGCAACAGTCGCTACCGAAAGTATTCGTCTTCCGACGATGGATGCAATAACTATTATAATCAGACTAACCATAGCCAACGTATTTGACCAAGATTTCATGCCATGCATTTTGAAAAATGCAAATCTACACAGCCAATATGAAAGACCAAGACATCCAATCAAAGCAACCCCCCATAGGATTTTGTTTTTTATATCGATTGCTTTCAAGATCCCTTACCTCCTGTTATATAAATAATTCGTAATCCACGTTATCTTACTACTGCGAAGAAATACTTCAAATCCCATTTCGTCCGCGCCAAGACGGCGCGGCATGTCGCCATCTGCTTTAGCGTTTACGAGGCTGAATATAATAAAGATGTTAAAGTAAATGCTCTACAGGATGATGCTCATTATCTCATAGTAATTTTTCGTATAGTCTAAACCATTTCAGTCCATAGTTTTCAAGTCCTAAATCAACTGTATCAATATATTTAAAACCACATTTCTCATACAATCTAATAGCTGGTATATTACCTTCGTAAACATCCAATCTAATTGACTTAACTTTTGACTTGATACTGTGTTCAATACAGAAGTCCATTAATGCTTTGCCTACACCACATTTCAAAAATTTTGGATGCACTACAAATGTATATACAGCAAAAACATTTGAATAATCAGACTCAAATTCCCATTTAGCTTTATAATATGCAGATTCAGGTTTATGGCTTAAAATGACGGAACCGATTATTTGCCCCTCGTGTTTCGCTACATAAAGACTATTTTGTTTAACTCCATCAATTGCATTTTGTCTAATGGGATATATCCCTTTTATCCATCCAGGATAGTTTACTCCTTTTGCTAAATAGTCATTTAAATCATTATAGAGCCGTTCTAGTTCATCAATATCATTTGTTTTTCCTAATTCAAAACTGATATCCATCTATATATCTCTCCAATCAACGTATAATACAAATAATATTCACTATAAATTACTGATATTAGTCAACATCAGACAATCCAATTGTCCCCAGTCTTCTGCTCCGATATTGAAGTGTCTCAGTCACGGTAGACACGCCAGTTACCCGACGTACCTTAAATACAGTCATTTATTCCAAGTGTTGAAAATTCTCTGTTAAGTGAAATCGCTGAAATTGAACAAGCTACGTCAATCGTTTTTCAAAACATTCAACTAACTTTCCTTGACATTGGCCATTCTTATAAAACTTGAAACCCAACGATGCCCAATACTTTTTAGCACCAACATTTTTTTGTAATATACCAATCCGAATATTATCAAAGTTTTGTTGTTTTAATTTTTCCTCAAACGAAACGTATACCTTTTTCCCATATCCCATAGAATGGTAATCTCCATGAATCATAAGTAAGCCTATCCAAGGACAGTTGTCCTTAGGATTATTTTTTAAAAAATCAATAATTCCAACATACTTATTTCCCAAAATTATAAGGTAGCTATCAGTGGCTTGGTTGAGAAATTCACTCCTTGCTTCCTCTATTGACCTTAAGGGATTCCCGTTTTCTAGAATATTATAATAAGAATTTGAGTTAAGTATTTCCAGTACAAACTCTAGTAAATCTTCTGTAATAAGCTGAAAATTGATCACATTAGCTCCCCCATTTATAGAAATATGTAAATATACACCGATAATCTTCAATTATACTAACCCGTCTCATCAGTTTAAGAAGTATTAAAAATTTGCATATTAGATTTTTATTGTAATCCTTTTCTTGTTGGACATAATCCATTTGATACAACTATATTTACCATCTTCCTTTACCTACTGCCACTAATTTTTAGTAGGGATGGCATATAACTGCGCTAGGGTTAGCGACGTCTTGTTAACTTCTTCATCGGCTAATCTCAAATGTTGCTAACCCTATAGTTCCCTGTGTACGCTTCACCTAACTGTTACCAGCTTCGGCGCAACACTCGGTATGGGTGGCTGGTTAGACCTTACCCAGCAAGGACTTTCATCCTGCAAGAAATGCCAAGCTTGCTTGGCGCACTAACGTCCTCGCATTTGGTCGAGTAAGTATGGATCTTTCTTAAGCCCTGAGTCCTAAGATTGAATCCACACTCCTCTCAGATCCGTACAGGCGCAATTAACGCATACGGCTCTTCATATCATCTTACAAAAAAAATTCCTAAGGTATACCTAATACATTTACATAAATCCTTGCAGCTGGTAAAGGATTAATTTTCAAGTACTTACAAAGGGTATTATTTTCGTTTTCTCCTGTGCTATTTCTAATCCAAATTTCTTTAGTCGCTCTATTAATGCTTCATAGAATTTCTCTGCCTCGTCCTCGTGTTGAAAACAGCACACATAATCATCAGCATATCTGACAATATATGCATCCCCTCTGCATCTCTTCTTTATTATCCTTTCAAACCATAAGTCTAATGTATAGTGAAGATAGATGTTAGATAATAAAGGGGATATCACTGACCCCTGTGGCGTACCTAGTTCTGTTTCTTCCAATATCCCATCCTCCATTACCCCAGCCTTTAGAAACTTGACTATTAGTCTCTTTATATTTGGATTAGCTATTCTTAAGTCTATAAATTTCATCATCCATTTATGGCTCACGTTATCGAAGAATCCCTTAATATCAGCATCTACGTAGTTCCCTTCCCTCCTTTGGCATTACCCACTATCATTGGTACTATTGAACTATCCGACTTCCAGCAAGCCTTTTGACATTCTCCCTTATTATCGGTTGTTTGTCATACTCCTCTTTGGAAGAGCCTACTGGATCTCCCAAGTTGCCATGTAATCATTGTATAGCATGCCCGGCTCTTCGACCCCGGGGAAGCCTAGTTAAACTTGCCGTTACGCTTAACTAGATGTTGTCTTCCAGTACGTCGACACTGTCGTCCTTCCCTATTATTCAGTCTTACGAGGCTCAATCACTCGTCCTCCCGGACTTCGGGCCTACTACCTAACTGTCTACGCTTAAATATCAGGATTACTCCCTCTACTCCAAGACTCGCTACTGGTGGCTTGGCTAATGCCTTACCAGATAGGATTTCCACCTATTAAATTACACGACCTTGCTCGGTCGCTCCAACGTTCCTGAACTGTACCCCAAAGGAATACCCTTAGCGGAGCTTCGCTCCCAGTGAAGGAATGTGGTGCTCTGACCGTTCCCTTGACACGTGCTTGCAGCACCTTTCTGCAAATATATTGTTATATGTTGTTATCACTGCTACAGAGCACTACCCAATTATATGCTCAACTACATCGAACAAATCGTTAGTTCTAATATAAACATCGGCTTTTCCAATTAGTTTATCAGAATAATTGATAGCTATTGATTTACCACTCTTTTCAAATACTTTTATATCTGATGCGCTATCTCCAATTGCGACAACCTCTTCTAGTTCAATATTATTTTCAGAACAAAATTTGTTCAAACTCTCTACTTTTCCACTATCACCTAGATGCCCTAATATTTTCCCTGTAAAAAAAACGTTATTTACCTCATATAAACTTCCAAAAATTTCATCAAATTTATACATCTTTCCAAGTACTTTTCCAACCTGTATCGGTCCAGCAGTTACTAGAATCGATTGAATATCATTCTTTCTCAATTCTTCTAACGTTTTTTCTATGTTGCTAATCACCTTTATGTGTTCTTGAAATTCTTCGTCTATTCTTTTCGTTTCTAACCCTGTAAAAAATTTTGCTTTTATGTAATCTGCTTCTATCCAAGATATTTCATTCCGTTCTTCTTTTAATTCAACCTCTTTAACTTCTTTTCCTTTTCCATTTAATTGGCAAACATATTCTACTGAATTAGTATTTGTAATCAAAGTTCCATCCATATCAAAACAAACTGCTTTAAATTTTTTCAACTTAACCTCGCCCCTTAAAAGGATTAACAATTTTTCTTAGCTCCCTTAAACATAAATGACCCAAAGAACTACTCTGATAGTGATAATTACATCTATGGTTGATAATTGTTCATTCTTACTTTCTCTTTTTAAACTTCTCTTTTGAATACTCATAAGCCTCTTGTATTAAAGGCTTTAGTATTTCAAATGTTTCTTTACTTGGATTTAACACACTTATCCATCCCATCCAAGCATAAACAGGATGTGGAATAATCTTATTTAATTCGGTAAAATCATAATTCATATTTACAATACAAGCAGCATTAGGTCGTTTCGGTATCTCACCAAATATTTTTTTAAAGCTGGATTTTCGCAAGCCTACGTTTACACGATAAATATTTTCTCTATCAAGATTTGAACCCTTATCATTGTTTCCGTCCTTTTCTTTTACCGTTAACACATATACTCCTCGCTTAAGCACTTGATTAGGATTATAAAAAATACCTTTTTCACCCCAGCTTTCAATTAATATAGTGCCTTCAAGGTTTTCTAAGCAGTATTCTAAAATATCTTTTGGTTTCATCATATATCCTCTTTCTTCTATTTACATTTTCTTACAGATGCAAATTATAAAGCTCTTAAAATGTCCTTCAACAATCCGCGACAGGATGCCGCACCCTTAAACACAGACCACTCAACCAGTACTACACCTTATATAAATAATAGGCGCCTAGGATTATGCTCATAATTTTGCCTAAATAGAATCTATTTCTCTCAAAGCAGTAACAATATCATTATAAACTAATGATTGCATACTGTTCTTATATATTTCAGCATCTGCTTTTCGCAGAGCAGTACAAATACAATTTACTAAATCCAGCTTATATTTTGCGATAGTAGGTAATGCCTTAATACATTGTCTTGCGGTGATTGGCTTATCGTCCATAATATGCTTTAGATATTTATTAATTATTTCATCAATTTTATAATCTTTGTCCCATTTAGCATTAGCAGCAATTAAAATCATGCCCCGTGTTCTTATATATGAATTTGGACTGTCAAGCATGTTAACAAAGTCATCAAAGTATAAGTAAACGGAATTTGACATCTGACTTTCTTCTTCAAGTTGCTTTAGGCATTTATAAGCATACTTGTTGTCTTTATTACTCAAATCCTCAACTAATTTTGCAATTTCATTCATACCATTTACCACCCAATATATAAATAGTCTTTAATTCGCAATATATAAATAGAACTAAACCGCCCAAGGCGGTGGCAGAAAATCTTCCTAAAAGACAAATCCATAAAGAATATAAAAATAAAACGAATTAGTAATTCAACTGAGCATATCCTTATTTTACTTGCCAAGAAAATCTTTTGCCAGTTTAACAAATTCATCTTTATTGGATAGCAACGCAGGATGTCCGCCCTGATCAAATATGTGCATTTCTCCATCACCTATTTTTTCAATGAGTTTTGAGTAGGTTTTCAAATAAAAATCTGGATGAACTAATTTGACAAACTCATCTTTTTTGCTACCTGTAAGTAACATTTTTGTATGCAATCCGTTTAATGGCTTGTGAAAGAATTTTCCTATGGTCTTCGCATGTTCGTGAATAGCAGTTGTGTCGTTATCAACAACACTTTCCCAATCCTCGCCTTGCATTGCATAATAAAACATTTTTCCGACCTTATCTTGTTTTGATGTTTCTCGTTCTTCTACTACATTTTGAACAAACTCTTGCAAGGGAACTTCACCCTCAAAGCTGTCAGCGATTACTTTATCCACTAAATCAGGGCGTTCTAAAGCTACATTGATAGCTACTAATGCACCACCGCTACTACCAATTAAATTTGCTTTTTTATACTGTACTTGTTCTAAAAATGCTATTACCTGCAATGCTTCATCAAACCATAAATCTGTTGCAAATTTTTCTACTCTATCTGATTTGCCATGCCCAACAAAATCTATGAGGACAACTTTATAATCCTTTGCAAATGGCTCTACCACATCACAAAACATTTTTGAGGAAGCAGTATTTCCATGCAAGAAAAGCAAAGTAGGTTTTATTAAAAAAGGGCATACTACTCCCTTGGCAGTTTTAGCTGTTTTTTTATCTATGCTATTCTTGTGTTTAACTGTGGTGGCGAATAGCATCGAGGTTCTAGTTTTATCTTTCTTATCATTTTCCCCTTATTGCAACAGGGACATATTGTGTAATCTACACCTGTTAGTTTTAAAAGCAGTTCCTCCCATGGTTCTCTTTTCTTAATCTTCTGTAGACTTTCCCTAGCTACACCTAAAATTTTTTTACATTGCTCTAACTTTGTTTTCCGATTCCTATTGCTTAAAATGCCATAATGAAAATTGTTGCAATAAAAAAAGCGGCTACCATAAAATAGTCCAATCCTTGTAGTCAGCAATCCAATGAACAATATATATTTTTACCTTAAATGTTAAAATAGTTTGTTTTTTGCTGCCTTCACAGTTACCTCACCTTTTTCTAATACAACACCTATGCTAATCCCGATTATATATAAAAATAAATCAATCCATAGAAAACCAAAACCCAAAACTAATCCACCGATCGTTGTATGTCTTATATCGTTTATCCATGCTTCCTGGTATAATTGACTAAATTCAATGAGAAATGAAAAAGAAACAGCAGCCACTGCCACCCAATAAGTACTTTTTCTCTTAAACACGGCTGCAATAATAAGGAAAATCATAAGTGCCCAAAGTACATCACCTACATAAAGATGCACCCATCTTGGTAAGAAATCTAATCTAGATCCTAAACCTAGAGCTATAACCAATAAAATTAAAGCTAAATAAATGAATCTATTACGATTGATAGTCATGATCGACCTTCCTTCTTGAAATGATGTGTTGTGTTTTAGGTCTCCCCCTTCTTGAATAAGCCCATCGCCTAGCAACCACATATATTCCATATCCAATCATAAAGCCAACAGTATTTAATAAGAAATCATCGACATCGAAACTTCCTCTCCTAGTAAGCAATTGCAAAGTCTCTAGCAGTAGCAAACCACTCAAAAATGTAACTAGCAGTTTAATGTACCTCCCCCCGAAGGCTAATGGTAGCAGTATCCCGAAGGGGACAAAAACACCAATATTTCCTATTAGATTAATCACCCATGTATTTGAGTTAAAATTACTAATTTGTAGGAATTGATTGATCGTAGTAAATGGTATTAAGTTGTACATATATTGGGGCTGAGTTGTTCTGCCAAAGCCCCAAATCATCCAATAAATTAGCAATAATGTGTAGCCCAGTAATATAAAAAGTGCAATTCTGCGAAAAGATATCTTCATTGAAACACTCCAGTATTATTAATTTTTTTAGGTAGCTTCCTATTAAGCTGCTTTTTATCAAATAGCGCTACAATTAAAAGCAAAAACAAGGCAAAAACTAAAAATGTTTTGTATAGATCTCTTAAGATTATGCTATCTCTAATATTTTTAAAATCCAGAATCCTTTTCAATTGCTGCACCACCTTTAAAAGGTATATGTGAGTACCATAAAAATTGAACGATAAACATAGTAATGATATCTCAAACGCAAACGTCCATTCTCCTGATCAACTACTTATATCATCTAAAAGGGATAGCGTGGACTTCAATAAATTAGAAATTGATTCAAAAACATCAAGAAATTACTAACTGTTTTTTGAAAATATTTTTACTGAATGCAATATTATAAAATATAAAACAAATATGTTGATTAAGAAAGTAAGCGGATTTATCGCAAGTCCCATATTGCCAGTAAAAAAATTAGCCCCAAACCACTTACTTGTAGGTACACGCTGTAATATAGTTATATAACTGAAAGGAAATCCATATTTATATCTTAGTAATATATTCCCTTGCTCAGGGTTGCTTGGCACCAAAACAGTTGCTACAATTGCAATAATCATACTGACATTTAAATAATCCTTATTTAACTTATGCACGAAATCACCCCTTTGCTCCGTATTTTATTAAGCCACATTTTCAATCTACTAGAGCTAATAAAGATTATACCTTGTTGCCTATTGACTGCTTTGAATAAATAAGGATTTTGTTATTCTCTATTAACTGCTACATCTAAGGAGGCATGCCACCAGTATAATTTTTCGTTATTTTCTCCATAAATCTCTATTATCTTAAGTGTTGGCTTTTGCCAAAAATATTTTCTTGTAGCTGGTAATAATAATAGATTCTCGCCTTCAAAAAATCCTACTTCTTCTACACCATTATTTAAAACCACTCTTGCCTCAACAGCTCTACTTGCTATTTTTTCATCCATAATCATTATTGCACATATCCAATCAAGTTATAATTTGGGGGTCTCGTTCCCCAAAACTCAACTTCTACCTGGTTAGCTCTTGATGGTTGGTAAAAAGAATATAATTGCTCCCTTATATTATTTTTCTTGTCTTTATATACATAATACATAATATCTTCTGTTTTATCGTTATTCTTAAATATAATTGCTGTATATGATTCTCCTATATTGCTAACCAGAATTGGTTGAATTTCTTTGTTTGAAATAAATTCTTGTATTTCAGAATTAGTCAACAGCTTATTATTGGGTCTTATATATATGAAACTTAGAAATACCAATATTATTGTGATTATGCTGATTTTTAACTTATTTATTTTCATCATGCTACTCATGCCCCTCGCTTTCTAACAGCAGATATACCTCTCTTTTACTCTATTAAAGCATTCTACATAAAATAACGAATCCCCTTTAACAAACGACAAATTTACAAAAATGTAATGTTATTATAAAATTAAGTCTCCCTATATAGGAGACTCATACTTTCCTAAAGTAATATATCTCAAAAAAATAAAAAATAAAAAAGCTCTTTAAAAGAGTACATTTTATTTTTATATTGTTTATTTAATCTGTTTTGTGGTATAATATATAAAAGGGTAATCGAATTCGCATAATGCGATTGCCACAGTAAATGTTAAATTATCTTAATCACTCTACATGGCCGTGCAGGAGTGATTATTTTTTTATCCTGAAACTCAGGACTGCTATTACCAACATAGAAAACAAAATCATTAAAGACAATGCTTCATATGTAGACATAGCACCACCCCCTTCCAATTAGGGAATAGAGGTGGCAACCACACCTGCTTTTATCCGATTACCTTATCCATAACGATATCATAGAATGAGTCTAAACAGCAAGAAAAACATAAAGGGCACCTTTTTCAAACCCTCAAATAGCATTATTTTATATCAGCACTTTTGAAAATCACTAATAAATATTAGATATTGTAATAGCTATAATCTTTTATTCATTTCGCATGAAGTAGATAATGGCTATATAGCATCCAATTAAATGACTAGATTTTCTATTTTCTCTGGCATAGCATTCCGAATCGTAGGATCAATACTTCTCACTGTACCTTCTAGTTCAACTTTATCGGCAATGACGTTGTATTTCATGCCTCCATGGATTTTGCAGATGGAGATCACGGCTGAATCTAAAGGTCCTATGTTTCTAGCTACAATAGATTGCAGTACGGAGACAACATTTGAAGCGATAGCAACGGTATCGACACCGTTTTCTGGTTCGGAACCGTGACTGCTTTTCCCCTTTATTGTTATAAAGATTCTATCAGAGGCCCCCATGATAGGTCCTTCTTTAATGGCTGCTCTTCCAGTTTCTAGCAGTACCCATTAATCTAGGAACATCTGCTTCGGATTTAATGGTCCCAACAGCTCTGCCGTAGACAATCCCTATAATGACAAACCATAGGAAAATAAAGGGCACAATGCCATTAATAAAAGGTGACGGAATAATGGTTCCAGCATCACTTCTAAGGGGTGAGTTCTTAGGAAGGAGGCTAGCAATAATTAGACCCTAATAAATCAACGTGGCAATGCCTGCTTTGCTAAGTCCAGTTTTTTCAGCTCTTGTTACTTCTAAATTCTGGTCTTCTTTTATTTCTCCTATAGGTGTATAGGGCCCTGCTAAGGGTGTGACATACTTTTTGGTTACCCATACACCAGCAATGGTCAGTATGAAAGTAGACGCAACCATAAAGTAATAGTTTACCGTGGGGTTAATCACCATACTGGGATCAATGGTTTTGGCAGCTTCTTCTGTTATGCCGGCTAAAAGTGCATCTGTACCTGCAATTAATAGGTTGGCAGAAAATCCTGCACAGGCAGCTTCATAGCCTGCAGCGATACCCACCAGTGGATTTCGTTTTGTGGCATAAAATATGGCTCCTGCTATAGATGGCACGATGACAGCTGCTGCATCGGAAGCGATATTTCCGCTGATTCCTATAATGAAAATACTGATTAATAGCATTTTGTCACTGGCTCCAACCATAAACTTCTTCATAAAAGCTGTCAT
>NZ_FZOJ01000021.1 GCF_900188145.1 Anaerovirgula multivorans
ATTAAGGTAGTTTATCTTTTTTCTTTATTTTGAGCTTCCAGATTTCGTTATATTCTTATGCAATTTTCAAGGAGCTTATTAAGTTGATGACAGTGAAAGATATACACAATATATTGTGGGTAATGGGGATAAAAACACAAGATAGACAAAAAATGTGGATAAACAACTGCATAGTGAATTGTAGAAAGACTTTTTCAACAATGCATTGGATAAGAATAGAACACACATCTAAATAAACTGGCAAATTTTGCCGATATAAAAAATAAAAGGGTGTGTGTAGAAGATGATTAACTCAATAACCTCAATTACGCAGGTGCCTACTGTAACACATGTGGAAGACAAGAAAAAGTCTCAAGATAAAAAAACAACAATAGAGATGGAAAAACAAGACAGCTATGAGGCAAAAGAAGAAAAACAATTGGAAAAGGTTACCTATGATAAGCCAAAGGGGACAGTAGATACAAAGACAATAGCTGCATTAAAAAAGGAAAGCGAGAAGGCTCATGAGCAATTAAAGGAATTAGTGGAGCAATTACTAAAAAGACAGGGATACACTTGGGATAAAATTATCCAAGGAGATTTTGATGACATAAAGGTAGACGATATAGCTGTTGAGGAAGCAAAGGCTCTCATTGCAGAGGATGGACCCCTAGGGGCAGAAAAAACCAGTGATAGAATTGTAGATTTTGCTATTGCTATTTCTGGTGGTGATAAAACAAAGCTTGAGGAATTAAAAGCTGCTATCGACAAAGGCTTTAAGGAAGCTGAGAAAATACTAGGGGGTCTACCGGAGGTTTCAAAAAGAACCTATGATCTTGTGATGGAGAAGTTAGATGAATGGTGCCAGGAAAATGAATAAATAAAACCTCCAGAATCTTTATAAATTGTCCTGCACAAAGGGTACATTTTATTAGGTTCTGGAGGTTTTATTTTTCTAATGTTATTTAATTTTGGAATAAAAGGCTTTGTTTAGTAACCATACAAACCCAATACCGTAAAATCCTAAGACAACTATCATCATAATAATTGATTCTGTAGACATTTTATATTCCTCCCTAAGGGTATCTCTTTACAGTTCCTTGGTAATATCTCGACCTTCTTTAATCCTGTTGGCAAGCCAGTTGTTGGTTAATAAAGCAAAGGTGATAACGATAATAAATTGGAAAATGATTGTACCAAAGCTAGAGACTTCGAAGGGCTTCCACCATTCTCCAGGATACCATGTAATGGCTTGCCATAACCACCAACCAGTGATGACAGCAAAGAAACCTGGGAATAAAAATACAAAAACACTCCACCATTTACCAATTTTAAAATCTGCCCATTCCGTATTGATGACTGTATTTCTTGTTTTTTCTAATCCGAATTTCATTAAAGCAAAAGCAACAAACAATCCGCTTACCAGTAAGCCTATCCCCCAAACCCAATCTTGATTGTCTAAGATATTTAGGCTATAGGCTGAAGGAATACCCAATAAAAATCCAAAAACTATAATCAACAACGTGGATTTTTTGCGTTCAAAACCCATATCCATCAGGTTTCTTACTCCGACTTCAATCATTGGTAGTAAAGAGGATAAAGCTGCAATAGCCATTGCCAAGAAGAAAATTGTTGCTAATAAACCGCCAGCAGGCATTTCGGTAAACAGTTGAGCTAAGTAAATAAATGTAATCCCAGTATTACCAGAAGCAAGGGCTTGGCTAGCAAACTCCTCTGTAGGAGACAAGGCATAGATTGCCGGTAGAACCGTCATACCAGCAATAAGAGCACCTAAATTATCTCCAAAGCCCATAATAAGACAGTTGCCTCCAATATCTTCTTTTTGCTTTGTATAAACAGCGTAGGTGATAATAAAGCCCCAACCAGCTCCTGTCGACCAAGCAGCCTGTGTAAAGGCTTCTAGCCAAATCCTTGGATTACCTAACATTTCTAACTTAGGACTAAAGAGGTACTCCAGCCCTTGAACAGCTCCAGGTAAAGTTAAAGAACGTATAACTGCCGCTATAAGTAATATGAAAAGGGTAGGTATCATGATTTTGCTAGCCTTTTCTATTCCATTAGTAACTCCCTTATAAATAATATATCCTGCTAATAGCATGGAGACAAAGTGAAAGAAAATTGTCTGAGAAGGATTAGTTGTAAAGGTATTCCAAATGGCTTCAGTAGCTTGTGTATCCATTCCTGGTTGAAAAGCACCTGATAAAGCTAAAGTGAAGTATTTAACACACCATCCCATAATAACAGAATAATAAAACATAATACCTAAGCATACAACCATAATCCAAGTTCCCATCCAAGTATACTTACGACCTACAAAGTCTCGGAAAGCACCTATGGTACCTAACCCAGTTTTTCTACCCATTACCATTTCTCCCATAAGCAATGGAATTGCCCATACAAATAATGCAATCGTCCATGCAATGATGAAGGGTCCTCCTCCGTTGGCGGCAGCAACCCTAGGAAATCTCCAAATATTTCCTGTGCCTATTGCCATACCAATAGATGCAGCAATAAATCCCCACCTGCTGCCCCACTGTTCTTTATTTTGACTCATTGGCATCTAACCTCCTTAATAAATTTGTTCTTCAATATTTCACGCCAGTTAAGGCCCACTACTTTTTCTATAAGTAGGCGTTGAATCAGGTGAAGTAGAGCCTCCAACCGATTCTTGATGTTCAGCTTTACACTGAACAAGTTCACTATGTAGAAATTATTGAGTTCAAGAACTTTAATACTTAATATAATAACATATTTTTAACAATTATGCATATAGATATGTGTTTATAAATTTTAATACACAAGAACAATGATGAAGATAAGAAAAAAACAACTAAAAGTAGTTGAAAGAAAATAAGCTTTGTGGTAATATGTTTTTTATACGAAAACAATTGTATGCATATCGGAAACAAAAAAGGAGTGATGACATCATGGAATCTGATGGGACTACTTATTATATTGTAAAATCAGAAGCGCTACCAGAGGTTTTTTTAAAGACAATGGAAGTGAAGGAGCTATTAAAAAGAGGAGAAGCATCTACCATCTTTGAGGCTGTAGAAAAGGTAGGTATTAGTAGGAGTGCCTACTATAAGTATAAGGATTACATATTCCCCCTCTATGAGATGAATACAGGAAGGATGATTACAATTGCTCTTATGCTAGGTCACTCACCAGGAGTTTTGTCAGAAGTATTAAATCAAATTGCTCAATCTGGGGCTAGTGTATTAACGATTAATCAAAACATACCTGTACATGGGGTTGCTAATGTAACCATATCCTTAGAACTTAAAAATATGATGATTGATATAGATAAATTCATACAAACCTTAGAGAAAACTAGGGGGGTAAAAAAGGTAAATATATTGGCAAAAGAATAAATCAAGGGGGACAATCTAAAAATGAAAAAAGTAAAAATTGCACTATTAGGAATAGGAACTGTAGGAGGTGGTGTATGGGAGATTTTCCAAACAAATAAAGAAGAAATCTCTAATAATTGTGGCTGCCAAATAGAAGTAGCAAAAATCTTAGTAAAGGATCCTGCAAAAAAGAGAGACGGATCTATTCCCCAACATCTATTCACCTCTAACTTTGATGACATTATAAAGGATAAAGAAATAGATATGGTGGTAGAGGTAATGGGAGGCATTGAACCTGCTAAACAATATATATTAACTGCTATTGGAGAGGGAAAGCATATTGTAACTGCTAATAAAGCTTTATTAGCCAACCATGGAGATGAATTATTAGAGGCCGCTAAGAATAAAGGGGTAAAATTATATTATGAAGCCAGTGTAGCAGGAGGCATCCCTATTATACATGCTATAAAAGAAAGCTTGGCTGGAAATAAGATTCAACAAATTATGGGGATTTTAAACGGTACTACCAATTATATCTTAACAAAGATGACCAAAGATAAGGTGGACTTTTCAGAGGTTTTAAAGGAGGCACAGGATAAAGGTTATGCAGAGGCGGATCCTACTGCCGATGTTGAAGGCTACGATGCTGCCCACAAGCTTACTGTATTGGCTTCTCTAGCCTTTGGAGCATCCGTTGAGTTTCAAGAGGTCTATAGGGAAGGAATTTCTAAAATAACGCCTATTGACATAGAGTACGCACAAGAATTAGGATATGCCATTAAGCTGCTAGCCATTGGGAAGGAGAAGGAAGGGGTAATGGAGCTAAGGGTGCATCCCACATTTATTCCAGAGAGTCACCCTTTAGCTTCTGTTAACGACTCCTTTAATGCTGTATTTGTAAAGGGAAATGCAGTAGGAGATTTGATGTTCTATGGTAGAGGAGCAGGAGATTTACCTACTGGCAGTGCAGTAGTAGGGGATATTATAGCGATTGTTAAGGATATTGAAAACGTGAAGATAAATGGATACTATGCGCATAAAAAGCTAGAAAAAAAAGTGAAACCTATGGGGCACACAGAGGGAGAATACTATATTCGATTGATTGTGAAGGATAAACCGGGAGTGTTGGGTGCTATTGCAAGCCTTTTTGGTAAGAACAATGTTAGCATATCCTCTGTTATTCAAAAGGGAGAAGGAATACCCGAAGTATCCTTGGTTTTTATTACCCACTTTACTAAAGAAGAAAATGTACAGGCAGCTATTAACGAAATAACCAACTTTCAAGCGGTAGTAGAATTGGCAAATCTTATTCGAGTAGAAAATGGCAAAAAGAGAATGGGGGCATAATCATGTGGAATGGAATTATTTCAAAATATAAGGATTTTTATGATATAAAAGATGGAGAAGCTATTGTTTCACTTAATGAAGGGAATACTCCTTTAATTGTGGCAGAAAATTTAAGCAAGATGCTGGGAGGTATAAAGCTTTATTTGAAATATGAGGGATTGAATACTACAGGTTCCTTTAAAGATAGAGGGATGACCATGGCTGTTTCTAAAGCAGTACAGGAGGGAAGCAAAGCCATCATCTGTGCATCTACCGGGAACACTTCAGCCTCTGCTGCTGCCTATGCTGCTAAGGCAGGGATAAAATGCTTTGTTCTAATTCCCAACAACAAAATAGCTTTAGGAAAACTGGCACAGGCTATACTTTACGGTGCAGTAATTATTCCTGTAAATGGAAACTTCGATGATGCATTAAGAATTGTACGAGAAATTGCTGAAGAAGGAAAGGTTACTTTGGTAAATTCTGTTAATCCTTATAGACTATTGGGACAAAGATCTGGAGCCTATGAGGTATGTGATCAACTGGAGGGTAAAGTGGATTATCTGTCTATTCCCGTGGGCAATGCTGGTAATATATCTGCCTATTGGGCAGGGTTTAAAGATTATTATAAGGCAGGAAAAATTGAACAATTACCTACTATGTTGGGCTTTCAAGCGGAAGGAGCTGCTCCTATCGTAGAAAACAGGGTCTTCGAAGAACCTGAAACAGTTGCCACCGCCATAAGAATAGGAAACCCTGCTAGCTGGGATAAGGCGGTAGCTGCAAGAGATGAATCAAAAGGATTGATTGATAAGGTAACAGATGAAGAAATACTACGAGCACAGAAATTACTGGCATCGAAGGAAGGTATCTTTGTAGAGCCCGCTTCTGCAGCAAGCGTTGCAGGGGTAATAAAACTATATGGAAAAGGATATTTTCAACAGGAGGATAAGAATGTTGTATGTGTGTTAACTGGAAACGGTCTAAAAGATCCTTCAGTGGTATCGCCAGATGAAGAACTAAAAGTCTATAGTGTAAAGATAGATGAGATAAAGGCTATCATTGACAAAAGTCTGGGAAGTGGCCAAAATGGTTAGGGTTACAGTACCTGCCACTACTGCAAATATTGGGCCTGGTTTTGATTGTTTAGGTATAGCACTTTCACTATACAACGAAATTGAGGCAGAGGAAATTGAAAAGGGATTGCTTATAGAGGTAGAGGGAAGAGATAAAGAAGAGATAGAAACTAATGAAGGCAATCTTATCTATCAAAGTATGTTAAAAACCTTTGATAGAATAGGATGGCACCCAAAGGGACTAAGAATAAAGCAGTATAACCGCATTCCTGTATCGAGGGGATTGGGCAGTAGCGCTGCCTGCATTGTGGGAGGTATTATGGTTGCCAACAAACTAAAAAATTCTCCACTTAGCAAGGAGGAAATGTTGAGATTAGCCGTAGAGATCGAGGGACATCCTGATAATGTAACACCAGCGCTATTTGGCGGAGTAGTAGTTTCCTGCCAAGATCAAGGGGAAACCAACTACGTAAGATTCCCTGTTCATGAAGCCTTAAAATTTATTGTAGCCATTCCTGAGGTGCAGTTGAGCACCAAAGCTTCTAGAGGGGCCTTACCAGAGTTCGTACCCTTTAAAGATGCTGTTTTAAATGTTGGAAAGTCTTCTTTATTGGTGGCGGCTTTAATGTCAGGAGAATTAGAAAAGATTTCCTGTAGCTTAAAGGATCGTCTACATCAACCCTATAGAATAAGTTTAATAGATTCTTTGAAAAATATTTTTCAAGAAGCTGAAAAGCAGGAGATCAACCAATTATTTCTAAGCGGAGCGGGACCTTCCATTGTATATTTAACCTGGAATCAAGAAAAGGAAGAAAAGGAAAAGATATTTTATCGTATAATAGAAGGTATGCCGGAGGAGTGGAATATTGTTACTCTAAAAGGGGATAACGAAGGGGTAAAATAAAGGGACTAGCTCAGCTAGTCCCTTATTTTACGTAATTATATCTTAAATTTTTTAACCCCTTGATTAAGTTTTTCGGCTAAACTATTTAAGTCCTCTGCAGCTTTGGCTACTTCTTCAACGGCACTGGCGGTCTGCTGCATGGAGGCTGTTACCTCTTCAGAAGAAGCAGCTGTTTCCTCTGATACTGCAGAAATATTTCCAATAACATTTACAATTTCATCTTTATCCTTGGACATAGACATATCCCCCTTATTGTGGCTTAGTGATGCAAGTATCTTATTTTATCATCTAAAATAAATGAGCATTAACATATTCTACAAGTATTGACAATATCCTCTGAAAATACAAAAGTTTTGTATGAATTATTAAAAATTTTGTAGACTTCATTAAAATAGAGAAAACATCTAAAAAGTGAAAAAGACTCTCTAATATGATGGATGTCCTCGGTTAATTTCAACGATTATAGGAAAAACTATCAAATAACAATTGATAAAGAGGGTGAAACCGTTGAAAAGAAAAAGCTATATTTTAATTATAATCATGCTGATAATAGGAGCTCTAATAGGCTGCAACAGCAATCCCCAGGAGAAAAACAATTCCAATAAACTTCAACAAGTAGAAGAAATTCAAGGGTTTACTTCAATTAATGGGTATAAGGTACAGGAGAGTAGATTTCTTTTTACCGCTGTGAAGAAGAATGAATGGAATATCTTAAGCCTTGATTTAGAAAGCGGAAATATAAACAGTGTTCACCAGGATGTAGAGAAATACGATTTATATATTGCTATAGGTGAAACCGGGGCTGTATACATTGATCTAGAAGGACAGCTTTTCCATAGAATGGAAGGAAAAGAGAGAAAGATAGATGAAAATGTAGTGGGAGTACATCGACCTAATTTGTTACTATCTCCTAAGCAAAATGCTGTTTTATACACAAAGGGAGCAGGAAAAGAAGCAGATGTATATGTATACTTTTTTCAACAGGAAAAGCCAATGCTAATAAAAGAGAACATACCGGAAGATGCTTTTGCTAACTTTTCCTTTACAACTCAATGGAGCAATAAGAAGAACTATTTTATTTATAATAATGAAGAGGTATATAATGATAAAGGAGAACTGTATGACACCATTGAAGCAACCAGTGCCCAATGGTCACCAATGGATCAGCATATAGTGTTTATTAAAAAGCCTGATGATCTTCAACAGAAGGAGATCATGATTGGAAATTGGAGTACCTACATAGGAGAGGAATTGGTATTATTGAATATAGAGAAAAAAAAGGAGGAAATCATTTATGAAAGCCCCATGGGGCTTATTGATCCCATAGATAGTATACAATGGAGTAAAGATGGCTCTAAGGTAGGTGTTTCAGTTGGAGAGATAACAAAAGCTCCCCATGGAGAGTTGGAAAGAGTTAATTATGAGAAGGTATTTGTCTATGATGTTTCAACGAAAGAGGGGGTAGAGATGGAAGAAATGCCTTATAATTATTATGAGATTTTATTTGATAATTACCTGTATGGCAGTTCACTAGGAAGAAGAGATGTACTGGAAATAGCTGCAATTTACCATGAAGACCGAAAAAAATATGAAACTCCTGTATTGTTAAATAGCAAAGATATGTTTGTCATATCCTATGAGGAAGAAGGGTATTTTCTAGATGGAAACAATTTGATAAAAATCACATCAGAAGGGAAGACAGAGTTTCTAATAGAGCTGCCTTGGGAAGTGAATGAAATCTATCTGGAACCAAAAACAAAAACCTTTATCATTACCAATAGAGATATGGAATTGTATCTTTTGAAGCAGTAGGAGAATGAAAAAAAGAATATTCAGTAAAAAAAGGTGCTTAGCTAAAAGAAAAAAGGGTAATTAATTATAGTAGGTTTAAACAAAATCGAGGTGAATAGATAATGGAATACGAAAAACAAGTGGAGCGCATCGCTGAATTTATAAAAGGTGGCGAGAAACCTGAAAATCTTTTTAAAATAGGGGTAGAGATAGAACATATTATAGTGAGGAATGAGAATCTTCACTCTGTTACCTATTATGAGGAAGATGGAATAGAAACCATTTTGAAGAGGTTGATGAATAAGGGATATAAACCTAAGTATGAAGGAGAATATTTAATAGGATTAGAAGGAGTAGAAGGAACGATTACCTTGGAGCCAGGGGGACAATTGGAAATTAGTATTAGACCCTGTTCAAGCCTGCAGGAGGTAGAAGAGATTTATTTGGATTTCCTTAAAAAAATTATTCCTATTTTAGAGGAACAAAATCAACTATTGATGGCCATAGGCTACCATCCGAGAACCTCTATTAAAGACATACCCTTTAATCCTAAAAAGCGATATCGTTATATGGCAGAATACTTTGAAGCTAAAGGTATATATGCCCACAATATGATGAAGGGAACTGCTTCCTTACAGGTAGTAATTGATTATCGAGATGAAGAGGATTTTATTAAAAAGTTTCGGGTAGCTAATTTTTTATCTCCTCTATTCCATTTAATTACAGATAATGCACCGATTTTTGAAGGAAAGATTTATGAGAAAAATAGTATTAGAAGCCAGATTTGGGAAAACACTGATAAAGACCGAAGTGGTGTTATTATGAATTCTTCAGAAGGCCCCTTTGGATACAAGAATTATGCTAAGTATATACTAGATACCCCCCCTATATTGATCATAAAAGATGGGGAAATTATTGGTACTAAGGATAAAAAAGCTAAGGATTTGATAGATATTAATACCACCACAGATGAAGAAATTGACCATATCTTATCTATGGTTTTTCCAGATGTTAGAGTGAGAAGATATATTGAGATTCGTATGGGTGATGCCCTGCCTTATCCTCTAAATCTAGGATATGTAGCCTTAATAAAAGGAATTTTTTACAATGATATTGTTTTAAAATATTTATTTGAAATGACAAAGGGTGTGGAGGAAGAAAAGGTTCGTTTAGCAAAACAAAGTATTGAGGAAAAAGGTTTTGAAGGAAGATTTAAATGTAAATCTGTTAATGATTTCATACCTATTTTATTTGACTTAGCTAAAAAAGGATTAGATGAAGAAGAAAAGAAATATTTAGAGTCATTAGAAAAGCTTACTTTAGCCAAAAAAAATCCGGCTCTTATGATGAAGGAAGAGATACGTCATGAGGGGATGGAGGTTTTAAAGCAGTTTGCTTTAAATGACTATGGGAGGGAAAAAACGGATGGCCTCAATGCATACAATTTATTCTCAATATCAACAGAACATTATAAGAGATAAAGAAGCCTATTTAAAAGACTATAAAAACATTTTTCAAGAAGTGGAGAAATCTCCTGCTAAATATAAGGGAAAGCCTGTGGAATTTTTATATCAGCCAATGTTCTTGGATAAGAAGGATTTTTCCAAGTTTCAAGAGCTAACCAGCCAATTACTGGCTATTTTAAACAAGACGATAGATCATTATCTGCAGGAGGAGGAATTTAGAAAACATTTTGGGTTTTCCCCACTCCTAGAAAAAATGATTTTAAAGAATCCAGGATATGATAAATCTGTACCGATGGGGAGATTTGACATTTTTTATCATTACGATGGCAGATTTCAATTTTGTGAGCTAAATGCAGATGGATCTTCAGGTATGGTGGAGGCTAGAGAGCTGCAGCAAATTATTGGACAGTCCTTAGCCCTAAGGGAGCTAGAAGATCAATATGATTTCACCTCCTTTGAATTATTTGATACATGGGTAGATGCGCTACTTGAAAATTATCAACAATTTAGTGGTAAAGAGGAAAAACCTAATATTGCTATTGTAGATTGGGTTTCTACCACAGTACCTAGTGAGTTTCTAGAATTTCAAAAATCCTTTGAAAAAAAAGGATGTTCCACCGTAGTAGCAGATATTCGAGAATTAGAATACAAGGAGGGAAAGCTTTATTATAAGGACTTTCCTATTGATTGCATTTATCGTAGAGCAGTAACATGGGAAATCATTGAAAACCAAGGAGAAGTGAAGGATTTTATCAATGCCTATTTAGATGGAGCTGTATGTGTGGTGGGGCCTATTCGATCTCAAATTATTCATAATAAAAATATCTTCAGCATTTTACATGATCCTTTAAAAACTCCTTTTCTATCAGAGGAAGAAAGACATTTTGTTGAAGAACATATTCCCTATACTACGATGTTTGACAGCAGCAATAAAGAATTGGTGGAGTTTACTATAAACAACAAGGATGAATTGGTTTTAAAGCCGATGGATAAATATGCTTCCTGTGGTGTATACATTGGAAGAGATTTTACAGAAGAGGAATGGATAAGAATTATAAATCATGATGCTAGACAAGACTATTTATTGCAGCAATTCTGTCATGTGCCTAAAATACCAATGGCAATGTTTACTGATGAGGATGTAGGGTTTATAGAAAATAACTATATTATAGGATTGTTTATGTATAATGAAAAACTACAAGGGGTATATACACGGGTAGGAAGGCAAAACATCATCGGCAGTGTTGTAGAATGCTTTACCATTCCAAATTTTATAATAGAGAAAAAACTCTAACTTATGATTTTTCATAGGTTAGAGTTTTTTTATTTAGTCAATACTATTAGATAAGCAAAATCTTTGATCTTGTTCTTAGGATTCAAGTTAGAGTTTAAGGAAAGGAGATTATAATTTTTAGATGAAGGATTATTACATGGTGTTTTTAAGAATTATAAGCATTATGCCGCTAACAATATTGTTCACGATATTTGTTATGGGAAAGCGGCCAATTGGAGAAATGCCGGTATTTGACTTTTTAATCATTATCACGATGGGGTCAGTAGTAGGAGCTGACATTGCAGATCCCAGTATACATCATTTACCTACTGCATTTGCTGTCATTGTGCTAGCCTTGTTTCAAAACCTAGTTAGTAGATTGACTTTAAAATATAGGGGCTTTGGTCGATTTATATCCTTTGAACCTACTTTGATTATGGAAAATGGAAGATTCATTGTAAAAAACATAAGGGATATTAAATATTCTATTGATGAAATTCTCATGATGCTTCGGGAGAAGGATGTATTTCATTTTAAAGAAGTCAAATATGCTATTATAGAATCCAATGGTAAATTATCCGTATTGAAAAAATCAGAAGTGAAGCCTTTAACCCCAAAGGATATGGCTATTGCTGGTGAGGAAGAAGAGATTCCCTCTGTGGTTATTTTGGAGGGAAGATTAGACAAGAAAAGCATTGCAAAATTAAACATGACAGAAGATCATGTTATAACTATGGCAAAGCAACAGAGTTATCGGATATCAGATATATTTCTTGCCAACTATTCTCCTAAAACGGGTTTAACGATATCTCCCTATAGGGGAGAAGAACCACCAATTAATATTGAACATTAATTCATATTTTACAAAAACAATATTCGACTAATTTTATGAATAACGATAGCCGAATACTGCAAAATCATGTATAATAAAATCTAAAGCAACACTTTAAATGGGGGTGAGGTTTATGAAAGTCCAATGGGATAAACAGTATCTAAAGTATTCTCTATATGCTAGCTTAGCAATTATACTTTCAATTATGTTTTTTCAAGTGCTTGACAATCTAAGTCCTATATTGGACAATGTAACCGGCAGCTTTGGCTGGGTGAGAAGAGTTTTAAGCCCCTTTATTATAGGTGGTTTTATTGCGTATATTTTAAATCCTGGTGTTAGATGGTTTGAAACAACGCTTTATAGTCAAATAAAATTTGTTGCTGAGAGGAAAAAGCTTCATAGAATGATTAGTGTTTTAACGGTATATGCTATTTTAATTAGTTTAATTACTATGTTAATCATATTTGTAGCTCCACAAATCAGCAATAATATCAGAGACATGTTAAGACGGTTTCCTGAGTATGTAAATATAACTAGTGATTGGCTGGAATACTGGTCAAATGATGTAGGCTTAGAGAATCTATATAACGTTACAGATTATATAGAGAAAAATATAAGAGAGATCTTTGATACCACTAGTCAAGTATTGCAATACCTTGTAGATAATATCTTCATCAGTGTTATAAGTATAACATCCGGGGTCTTAAACTTCCTGCTAGGACTAATCATTTCCTTCTATATGCTAGCAGATAAGGAGTCCTTCAAGGTAGCTATCGAGAAGTTTTTAAGAGCCACCGCGAAGGATGATACAGTGGACAAACTGAAAGACTTTGGTAGAGAAGCTGATGATCTCTTTGGAAAATTTATTATAGGAAAATCTCTAGATTCTTTTATTATAGGTCTTATTTGTTTAATAGGTTTAAGGATTATGAACATTCGGTATATCCTATTATTAAGTGTGATTGTAGCAGTTACCAATATGATTCCTTACTTTGGACCTTTCATTGGGGGCGTACCAGTTGCTATCATTACCTTTTTTGATAGTCCTATGAAGGCCCTTTGGGTAATTTTATTTATCCTTGGACTACAACAATTTGATGGTCTAATTTTAGGGCCAAAAATATTGGGAGATAGCGTGGGCTTGAGACCCTTCTGGATTATTTTCGCCATCGTCGTAGGGGGTAAACTAGCAGGAGTATTAGGAATGTTCCTAGGGGTTCCAGTGTTTGCCATTATCAGGCTACTAGTTATCCGTTATATTGATAGACAGCTGGAGAGAAAAAATATAAAAAAACTACAAAATAATGGTAATAGTACAGGATAAAACTTAATGAGGAAAGAAGAAAATAAAAACTTTTTCTAAAAGAGAAGCCTTATTGGCATTGATTCCACAAAAATGGAGCTAATGACAATAAGGCTTTTTTCTTTGCGTCACACCCACTGTATGTGTGCAGGAGAAGAGGTATGTATCTCTATTCGCCCCGACAGTTTGGAGATGGATGAAAAAGGACAACTGGAGGGAATGGTGAAGCAATTCACCTATACAGGAGAAGCCATTGATGTAGTAATTACGGTGACAACATCTCTAGGAAAAGAAGAAGACCTATTGGTACATGTCCATCCTGAGGAAAATGTAAATATAGGTGATGTTATAAGATTTAAAGTTCTTCCAAACTTTGTTGCAGTAGTCAAAAATGATTAACTTCCTAAAATTTTATTAGGAAGTTTTTTTTGTGCCGACAATTCATCGTATTATGCTGCAGTTTGTCGAAGATTTATCCAAGAATTCATAACAGATGGTTTATAATAAAAGAAACCATGGAGAGTTGAATCAAGAGAAAGATGAAACGCTCAATAATTAATAAGAGAATATATATTCATGGCTAAAAGGGGGACAAATATGTATGCAGTAAAATTAGAAAGGCTAAAATCGCATAAGAGAAATCTTGAAGCATATATAGAGAGGGATACAATAAAGCTACTTGAAATGTCTCCAGAGTACAGGGATACTTATGATCCAAAGACTGGGAAAATTACAATTGTTAAAAAAATACATAAAGGAACCTTAAAGCATGTACTGAATTGCATTGATATTGTTTATCAATTAAATGAATTAGAGATGTTTCAAAAATTTTCAATTGATAGAGAATTATTGATGAAAGCTTCCATACTACACGATATTGGAAAGCAACAACCAAAGCTGAAGGTAGGAGAAGTAATTGATCCTAAAAGTGCCTTTGAAGATGGAAAGATTCATGCAGCAAAAAGTGCAAAAATGGCCTTGGAAAAATATAAAATTAGTGAAAGGCTTTATTGGATTATCTATTATCACCATCACATGGAAACGGAATTGCAATGGAATGCTGTAGTTGAAGATAGTCAATGGTTGTTACACTATAGACTATTTAAAATGATTGATGGATTATCGGCGGCATTAACTAGAAGAGATGCTAATATAAATATCAGTTTAGTAGAAGATGGACTATTGGTTTTTGAGGATAATAGAAACCAAGACTATAGTGGCACATGGCACTATAATCTTCATACAGGAAGTAGAGAGAAAATAAATCCCTTCTCTAAATAAACTTTTAAATCAGTATCTAAAATATAACGAAAAAAAGAACCTCAATTTTATGGAAAAGAGGTTTTTTTCGCTAATGCTTTATAAAGTACTAGATAACATACAAACAATAATAAAAATAGTTAAAACCTCGAGGCTGCAAAAGCTAGAAGCTATAGCTTTCCCCTAACTTTAATATCACAACATCAGCATCTAATACCTTAGCTTTAAAGGCTTCCGCTGAAGCGCTAATAATAGGAAAAGTATTATAATGCATAGGAATTACAGTCTTTGGCTTCATAAACTCTACTGCCCTTATAGCATCGATGACATCCATAGTAAAATTTCCACCGATAGGTACAAGTGCAACATCGATTTTCTCTGATGAAAGCAATTGCATATCCATTGTTAATCCAGTATCACCAGCGTGATGGAGCTTTTTTCCCTGCACTTCAATCAGAAAACCACAGGGATTGCCTCCATAAATTATACCATTTTCGGTCTCGATACCTGAACCATGAAGAGCTGGAGTCATTTTGACAGTACCAAATTCCAAGGTAACACGACCACCTATGTGCATAGGATGAACCTGGATACCTTGCTTTTGTAGGTACATACAAATTTCATAATTTGAGATAACAGTAGCACCAGATTTTTTTGCTAATTCAATAGTATTTCCAAGATGATCTCCATGACCATGGGTTACAAAAATATGGGTTATTTCATCTTCTGAGAAATCTAAGGTCTGAAGCTCTTCACTAATAAAAGGATCAATTAAAGCCTTTAAAGTGGAAGTCTCTAAATAGAAAGCAGAATGTCCTAAATATTGAATCTTCATAGAATCCCTCCTTAAAAATATAGTTAGTATTATTATACCAGAAAATGGTGATTTAAGTACTAGTATCTTCCACTACTTCTTTTTTTATGCTTCAGTGTTAGCCATAAAGCTTGTAACCAATATCCTAAGAATTTGGATTGTGATGGTTGAGGGGTATAGTAATCTTTAGATAAGATTATTATCAATAGTTAGGTTGGACTGGTAAATATGCTTCCATCATCGTTAAAGGATATGGTAAATCGAAGGGTAGTTTGTGGGTTAATAAATATAGTTAGTAGGGCAGTGGAAACAACCCTTCTAGTACCTGGAGAAAACGATAAATCAAAGGGAATCCCAGCTTTAAAAAGAAGGGTTTGGATTGCTAAGAGCTGAGAAAACTTAATCTTATTAGAATTAAGCAAACTTAAAAAAAGATCTGTCGATAAAAGTGAGATCAATTCCTTTTCAAAAGGTGCCATAGTAATTCCCCCCTTGTTCAGTATTCTCTCTATATGTTTATTATATGATCGTTTCTTATGTTTCGGTGCAAGGATTAGAGCAAACCGAAGAATCTTAAGTATAATATAGACCCTTATAATCAATTTATATGAGGTCTATTTCTAACTTATTTCATTAAATGAATGGCTTCAAGCAGCATAGGGATTACTTGTTTTTTTCGAGACACCACACCTTCAGCAAAAACCCCCTGATTTCCCTCTACATGAAAGGCAGAAGGAATAAGATGACTATTCTTGCATTGATATAGAATGTATGAACCCTCCTTCAAAATATCTGTAATTAATAATAGCGTGATATCATAATTATTATTTTTATGGGTCTGACCTATAAACTTTATAAAGGAATCCTTTCTATTGAAGACATCCTCTATATCTAAAGTAAATACTTGGCTTATACCAGTCTTCAATGTTTCAAGACTAAACTCCTTAAAATCCTTAAAAAATATCTGTTCAATACTTTGCCCCTCTAAAGAAGTGCCGATTCTAAACATTTCCATTGCAAAACCTTCCACATCTAAACCTATAATATTATTTAGCTCCTTCACAGCTATTCGATCCATAGGGGTGGTGGTAGGAGATTTAAAAAGCAATGTATCTGATATGATTCCTGCCATTAAAACCCCTGCTATTTTAAAGTCGATATCAAGGTTATATTCTCTAAACATCCAATAGAGAATAGTGCAGGTACTTCCTACTGCTGTATTTCGAAAATTGATTGGCATGGAGGTAGAAATATCTCCTAGCTTATGATGATCAACAATTTCTAATATCTCAGATTCCTCTAACCCCTCAGCACTTTGACTATACTCATTATGATCTACCAATATCGTTTTTTTCCTTTGGGGATTGAGAATATGCTTCTTGTTGATAAACCCTAAGAAGGTGTTTTCACTATCTACTACGGGATAATTTCTAAAATGAGTATTAATGATTTCTTCCTTGATTTCTTCTAAATAATCCTCCTCATGGAAGCGAATGATGTTTTTTGTTCGCATGATAGTGGAAACATCGTTACACTGATTAATAACCTTAGAGACATAATAGGTATCCATAGACACTGCTAGCATGGTCACCCCCTGTGCTTGTGCCATATCAATATACTTACTGGGGATCTTTCTTCCACCAGTAATAATAATCAATTGTACCTTTGATTGAATAGCTTCTTCAATGACATCATAGGTATCCCCTACAATAACAATGTCACTTTCACTTAAGGAGCCTGCTATGGTTTTATAATAATAGGCAATAATCGATATGTTTCCATCGAAATAACTGGTAGTACCTGTCAAAACTTTTCCCTGTAAATCCTCCTGCAAATTTTTAAGAGAAGTTTTTAACCGGTAATAATCTCCTTTAATCAAGCCCATGGCGATATCCTTCATACTTACGATTCCCAACAGTTTATTCTCCTGGTTCACAATGGCCACCGTTTGAAGCTGTTCCTTCTCCATTAACTTATAAATGGATAGTATGGAAGCATCTCCAGAAACCCCCTGTTCAAAGCTGTATTGCATATCTTGAACCTGCACCTTTACATTTTGCAGAAACTGGGGTGTGGGCAACTGAAAATAATCCAGCACATAGCTTGTTTCTTTATTAATATCCCCTAGAATACAGGGAATCGTGTCATAGCCTAGCTTGTTCTTTAAGCAGGAAAAAGCGATAGCAGAAGCCACAGAATCCGTATCGGGGTTTTTATGACCAAAAACAAAAATTGACATGGTGATCCTCCTATTTTAGTGTTTCATGAATATAAAGGTATTATATCAGAAAGGTGAAAGAAAAATAACTTAAAATCTCAAACCTTTTTAAAATCTTTTTAAAGGCAACTGTTTTAAACAAATCAAGTTTGAAGATAGACAAAATGAGGATAGAAGTTGAAGATAGGATATTTTCACATAACATGTTCTTAACAAAGCATTAACATTTCTATAACACAATAGATAATGTTTTTAGATATAGTAGTCTATGTAAGAGGCATAAAAAATCGATAGGGGGATTTATTCATGTTTAAAAAGTTTTTAATGTTAGTATTAATTGCAGGACTAACTATATTTGCCGTAGCATGTAGCGGGGAAACCCAAGAACAGCCAGCAGATAATACAACACCTAATACAGGAACGGAAGAAGAAAATGCTTTAGAACTTAGTGGTGCAGTAATTGTTGATGGTTCAGGTACGGTTTACCCTTTGATGGCACATATTGCAGAAGAATATATGACGAATGAACAAAGCAATGTAAGTGTACAAGTGGGTCGTGCTGGTTCCAGTGCTGGTTTCAAAAAGTTCATACCCGGAGAATTAGATTTCGCTGATGCATCAAGGGCCATTAAAGACGAAGAAGCAGCTGAGCTTGAGGAAAGAGGATTAAAGCTTGGTGAAGATGTTTTAGAATTTAAACTAGCACTTGATGGACTAACAATGGTTATTAATAAAGACAACGACTGGGCAAGAGAAATGACAAAAGAAGAAGTTATTGACATGTATCTTTCCGGAACATATAAAGAAGATGACAAAGTGCTTTGGTCTGATATACGACCAGATTGGCCAAAAGAAGAAATTAAATTTTATGGGCCAAATGAAAACCATGGAACTTATGAATTTTTCTATGAAGTAATCCTAGGTAAACAAGATATGGTTAAGACCGCTAACCTTCAACAAGAATACTCTACATTGGTAGACTTAGTTGCTAATGATAAAAACGCTATTGCCTTCTTTGGTTTTGGTTACTATATAAACAACCAAGACAAGATTACTGCAGTAAAAATTGACTTTGGAAATGGTGGAGTTGAACCTACTTTACAAACAATTGGTGAAGATTTACCCTATGCTGGATTTACTCGTCCGGTATTCACATACTTAAATGCAGTATATGCAAAAGAAAAACCACAAGTGCTTGATTATGCCAAGTATGTTGTATCTCCTGATGGAGCCCAAAGGTTAGCGGGAGAAAATGGATTTGCGCCACTGCCTGCAGCACAATATGCTGATTATCTTAAACAATTAGAAGCAATTAAATAATCGGTATTGGAAGATAGCTAAATAATTAAGGTGAGGAGGTCCTATGCTTCTCATCTTAATATTGTTTAAGGTATTTGAGAAATTAATATAGTGTATACTCCAAATTCAACAGTTTTAGAAAGGAGCATTTATTGTGGATAAAACTGTTCGTGTCAAAGATATCATTAAAAAAAATATTAATAGCAATAAAAACAGACAAATAGAAAAAATTATGCCTACCCTTTTCTTTTTAGCAGCTACAATATCTATACTCACAACCATTGGAATTGTGTCAACTTTAGTAGTTGATGCTTACAAATTTTTTAGACAAGTACCAATTAAGGAAGTGTTTAGTACAAAATTAGCTCCTTTAGGTTCCAACCCTTCTTTTGGTATTTTACCTTTAATTAATGGAACCGTTATTACTTCAATCATTGCAATGGGTGTGGCAATTCCCATCGGATTAACTGCTGCAATTTATCTTAGTGAATATGCATCAGAAAATTGTAGGAAAGCCCTAAAACCAATTATGGAGCTTTTAGCTGGAATTCCAACAATTGTTTATGGTTTTTTTGCCTACTCCTTTGTAACTCCTTTGTTAATGACAATAATTCCTGACTTAGGAGCTAAAAATGCTCTTAGCCCAGGAATCGTTATGGGAATCATGATTATTCCTCTTGTTGCTTCACTTTCTGAAGATGCTATGAATTCTGTTCCAAATGCTATGAGAGAGGGTGCTTTAGCACTGGGTTCAACAAAATTAGAAGTTACAATTAAAGTTGTGGTACCTGCAGCAATTTCAGGAATTATTGCTTCTTTTGTATTAGGGATTTCTCGTGCTATTGGAGAGACCATGATTGTAGTGATTGCCAGCGGTAGTTCTAAAAACTTCACATTTGATGTTACTAAATCTATACAAACAATGACTGCATATATTGTGGAATTTACTAGCGGTGATGCTGGTAGCGGTACCCTTGGATATTACAGTTTATATGCAGTTGGATTGATACTTTTTGTCTTTACTTTGTTAATGAATTTACTAGCACGATATATCTCTCGTAGATACAGAGAGGAGTACTAACAATGAATTTTAAAGCTGAAGTTTTAGAGAAGAAAATAATAAATAAACCTAAATATCCAAGAAAATCGGAAGCTATTTACAATACAGAAGCTGGAAGAATCCAAAAACGCATTATACTAGACAAAGCAGCTAAAATACTTTTTTTGCTATCAACATTGTTTGCTTTGTTGGTTTTGGCTATATTAATTTTTAGAATAGGACATCAGAGTGTTGGTTGGTTAAGCCTAAAATTCTTAAAAGGCAACTTATCAATTTTCCCAGAGAAGGCAGGAATATATGGGGTCATCATTGGTTCGATACGGCTAATGGCAGTTGTAGCTCCAGTAACAATAATATTAGGGGTTGCTACAGCCATCTATTTAGAAGAATATGCAAGTAAAGGAAAATTACAAGCATTTATAAACACCAATATTTCTAATTTGGCAGGTGTGCCTTCAGTAATATTCGGACTATTAGGCTTAACTGTATTTGGAAGATTATTGAACTTAGGTTCCAGTATACTTGCAGGAGGATTAACGATGTCCTTGTTAGTTCTTCCGATTGTTGTAGTAGCAAGTCAAGAAGCAATACGGGCCGTACCTGGCTTCCTAAGAGATGCATCCTATGCTATGGGTGCTTCAAAGTGGGCAACAATAAGAACCGTTGTTTTACCAGTAGCATTACCAGGAATTTTAACAGGATCTATTTTAGCGCTTTCAAGAGCAATAGGAGAAACTGCCCCCTTAGTTGTCCTTGGGATCCCAACGTTAATTTTAAAAATACCCACCAGTATCATGGACGATTTTACAGCACTTCCAATTCAAATTTATTACTGGACACTTGATACGGTTCTCACAGCAGAATACGCAAACCTTGCTGCCGCCACGATTATAGTATTACTGGTGATGTTATTCTTGATGAATTCAACTGCAATTTTTATAAGAAACAAGTTTCAAAAACGATATTAAAATAGGAGGACTTACTTTGACAATTCCAATTGATAAAAATAACAAAGGGCAGAATGTCATATATGATGTTAAAAATTTAGATCTTTGGTATGGCAACGATCAAGCATTAAAAAATCTTGATTTTGCCATAGGAGAAAATGAAGTTACTGCAATTATTGGACCTTCGGGCTGCGGTAAGTCTACATTCATAAAAACGCTAAATCGTATGATAGAAATGATTCCAAATGTAAGAACATCAGGCGAAATTCTCTATCGAGGAACCAATATTTTTGATAAATCAGTTAGGGTAGAAGAGCTAAGGACCAAAGTGGGAATGGTATTTCAAAAACCTAACCCATTCCCGAAATCCATCTATGAAAATGTTGTGTATGGACCGAAAATCCATGGAATTCGTAATAAAAAGCAATTAATGGAAATCGTCGAAACAAGCTTGAAGAGTGCTGCTTTATGGGATGAAGTTAAGGATCGCCTACATGACAATGCATATGGGTTGTCAGGTGGACAACAACAGAGACTTTGCATTGCCAGATGTCTTGCAATTCAGCCAGACGTTTTGTTAATGGATGAACCGACTTCTGCATTAGATCCTATTGCTACCCATAGAATAGAAGAACTAATAGAAGAATTAAAGAAAAACTATACAATAGTTATTGTTACCCATTCAATGCATCAAGCAGGACGTATTTCTGATAAAACGGCATTTTTCTTATCAGGAGAGATTATCGAATTTGGAAAGACCACAGTAATTTTCTCAAATCCCAAGGATCAACGAACTGAAGATTATATAACAGGAAGATTTGGTTAAAATAAGGGGGAAGATAAATGAGAAACAATTATTTTCAACAACTAAAACAGTTAAATATACAATTATTGAAAATGGGAGCCATGGTGCAGGACATCATTGAAGTATCTGTGCAGGCATTGGCAAAGCAAGATATAGAGATGGCTAGAAGGGTGTATCAACTAGATGACAAAATAGATGAGTCAGAACTACAAATCGAACATGAGTGTATGAAATTGTTAGCATTACAGCAGCCTATGGCAAAGGATTTAAGGGTAGTAGGAACCATTATGAAGATTATTACTGATTTAGAACGTATGGGGGATCATGCCGTAAATATTGCTAAAATAACCTTAGCTATTGGTAATGAACCTCTTATAAAACCACTTATTGACATTCCTAAGATGGCAAAGTTATCAGAAGATATGGTGAAGAAAAGCTTAGATGCCTTTATGAAGGAAGACATTGATTTAGCAGAAGAGGTGGCCCACGATGATGAAGCAGTGGATGAATTATACGGAGCCATTTATACAGAATTAATTAGTATGATGATAGAAAATCCCAATATTGTGAAACAGGCAACTCATCTGCTTTTTATTGGAAGATACCTAGAACGTATTGCTGATCATGCCACTAATATAGGTGAAAGAGTTATTTATATGGTAACAGGAGAACGAGTAGAAATAAACTAGTCATATTTTAAAAGGATGTAAAAATTTTTTCCTGTATCCTTTATTTATCAAGATACCTAACAATAATTATTATTTAAAAATATTTAAAAAAATAAAGATTTATGTTATTATAGTAGGTGTAATCAATAGCAGGAGGTGTATTTATTTGACAAAACAACAAAAAATTGCAGCAATATTATTGCCCTTGTTAGCACTTGCTATACTTTTCGGTGGGGACATGGTGTTTGGTGGTCCCGAAAGTGCATTCTATGAAGGAGCAGCAGAAGGTTATGCGGGGGAGATTAGAGTAAGAGTAGAAGTTGCAGCTGGTGAAATTTTATCTATTGAGATACTAGAGATTAATGATACACCAGGACTTGGTGATAAGGCAGCTGGAACAATTACTGACAGTATTATTGAAGCCCAGTCTACAGAAGTAGATGTTGTATCTGGAGCTACTATGTCTAGTTTAGGCACAATTAATGCGGTGGAAGCTGCTTTAGCTCAGGCTCCCGCCACCTATCCAGATGGTACACATGAAGGGGTAGGACAAGGCTATAATGGTGATATTAAAGTTAAAGTGAACGTATCAAATGGAGCCATACAATCTATTGAAGTAGTAGAGATTAACGATACCCAAGGTTTGGGAGATGCTGCTGCTGACACCATAGCAGAAAGAATCGTTGAAGCTCAATCTACAGAGGTGGACGTGGTCACCAATGCAACTATGTCTAGTAGAGGTATGATTCAAGCTGTAAGAGATGCATTAGGATTATAAATAACTAACATATGAAACCTCGAGAGATATCTTCTCGAGGTTTTCTTTAGTCTATAAAGGAGGTTTGTTCTGCAATAAAAAGGGAACCCCACATAGGAATTCCCTTTATTTACTAAATAATGTACTTTAATTAGGATGCTGCTGGTTTCTTCTCAGCTTCATCAAGCTTAGTAATACTAAATCCAGTAAAGCCGTAAATCACAGCGATAATTGGATTTAATAGATTTAGGAAGGCATATGGAGCGTAGGCAAAAGGATGAACCCCTAAGGTAGTATGCATAAAAGCTCCACAGGTATTCCAAGGGATCAATGGAGAAGTAATCGTACCAGCATCCTCTAATGTTCTAGATAGAACCTTAGGATGAATACCTCTTTCATGATAAAGGTCCTTGTACATTCTACCTGGTATAACAAGTGATAAATATTGTTCACCTGTTAATAAGTTAACTGCAATACCAGTTAATACAGTTGCAAGGATTAAGGAACCTGTTCCGTGGGCTAGCTTCATGATTGCTGCACCTACTGCGTGTAGCATACCGGTTTTCTCCAATATGCCACCGAAGGATAATGCTATTAAAATCAAGGAAACAGTCCACATCATACCGTCTAATCCACCACGACTTAATAAATCATCTACAATTTCTACACCAGATTCCATAGCAAATCCATAGTGAGCCGCATCGATAACGTCACCAAAGTTTGCACCTTGGAAAACCATAGCGAAAATTGCACCCAATATGGAACCGCCGATTAGACCTGGTATAGCTGGCACCTTCATTACAACGATAAGGATAACAACAATTGGTGGGATTAACAATAATGGAGAAATCATAAAGTTTTCTTGCATGGTTGTTAACATGATATTGATGTTTTCCATATCTAAGGCACGGCCTGCATATTTAGCGCCAATAATTCCATAAAGAATAAGGGCGATAATTAAACTAGGCACAGTTGTATAGAACATATGCTTAATATGATCAAATAAGGTAGATCCCGCCATAGCAGGTGCTAGGTTGGTTGTATCAGATAATGGAGACATTTTATCTCCAAAGTAAGCTCCAGAAACGATGGCACCAGCTACGATATAATCTGGGATACCTAAACCAGACCCTACACCAAGTAAAGCGATACCTACAGTACCTGCAGTTGTCCAAGAACTACCTGTAGATATGGAAACTACACCACAAATAAGACAAGTGGCAACTAAGAAAATTCCAGGAGACAATATTTGTAATCCATAGAAAATCATTGTAGGAACAGTACCACTTAAAATCCATGTACCAATAATCGTACCGATAACCATTAAGATTAAGCTGGCCTGCATCCCCATTTTAATTGTATCAAGAATACCTTCTTCTAACTCACCCCAAGTAAATCCTAATTGGAATATTGCTACAGCAGATGCCACAATAATAGCAAGTATAATCGGGATATGGGGGTCGGCTTCAAACTTAATGATAGACACAGATAAAACCACGATTAAAAAGACAATAGGAATTAGTGCGTGCCAAAAAGTAGCTTGTTTTTTAGATTTCATACTCATACCTTTTCCTTCCTCCTTTATAATTTGATAATTCCATGATTAACATGCTGTAACTGTTTACAATAATATTCTGTCTAATTCTTTGAACAGCATAGGTTTGTATAATAATACCATAAAAAATCAGAAAATTCAAATCTGATTTTACTACCTAAAAAAAATCAATAAATCGTTTGTTTTTTTATATCTATGAAGTGAAAGCAAGTAGTATACCTAGTTTGACCCTGTTTTTTCAGTTGAAAACGAATAGGATAATTATGATAAAAAATACACAACTATACAATGAGAAGAGAAGTCACATTAGCAGTATAATCCATGAAAATTTAAAAAACACTCCAAAGTCAATTATACAGCAAAAAGAATAAAAATTCAAATATTTTGCTGCTTGAAAATATTGACTTTTTTTGTGCTAAAGCATATAATAAACACATACCCCCCTCCTATAGAGGGGGAGTCTAAGAGTGAAGGAGATAAGGAGATGAAAATTTTACTAACAGAAGCTGCTAAGGAAGAAATCCTTAAGCAAAATACAAGAAATAAAGCCATCCGAATTTATGCCGGTGGTTTTGGATGAGGTGGTCCTAAATTTGGATTATCTCTGGATGAGGTTAAAGATACAGATGCTGTTAAGGATGTTGATGGAATGAAATTTGTAATTGAGAAGAGCTTGGATGAACAATATGAAGAAGTGACGGTAGATTTCATGAAAAATTGGTTTAGTAAGCAGTTTGCTGTATCCTTGAAGTATGGTGGCGGTTGTAATTAAATAAAAGCTATTAACAATTAACCCCTTTCAATTTATTGAAAGGGGTTAATTGTTAATAGCAATAGGAACCGCAGAGGTAGTACCATCTTCTAATATTTTAAATATTTGAAGTTCATGTTTTTTCGAATAAAAAATTTCAATAAAGCAATTGCTGCAAAAATATCTAGATTTACTAAGCTTACCAGTATGTTCATTACCGCAGATAGGACACTTCATTGAACTCCCTCCCAATACTATATTTTATAAGTTTTATTTTAATATAGATAGATTCTATGTAAAGTTGATAGCTCACTAAAATTTTAGTCAGTAGGTGTATAATTACAATTATTGCTAATTATAATTATATACGACGAAATATATTTTGACAAGCAAATAATTTGAAAATGAAAACATTATATATTGAAACTATGTTACAAATCGTTATATAATAAATAGCATAAGAAGAAAGGACGGTTGATTAAATTGACGGAGCAACGAATAGCCCAATTACTTCAAAACTTTTATATAGTCTTTGGAGGTTGGATGCGATACCAATATAAGAATATGGATCAAGATAAATGTCTAACTCTTTCTCAGTTTCAAGTTTTGTTTATTATAAAGGATTTTGGTCTTTGCAATATGTCATGTCTTAGTGAAGCCATAGAGGTTAGCAAAGGAACCATGACTTCTATGTTAAACAAGCTGGTGGAGGAAGGCTATGTAGAGAGAAGCACTTCCCCAAAGGACCGAAGAAATGTATACGTTAGTTTAACCCCAAAAGGTGATGATAAAGTAAATTATATGAAAGAAAAACTATTAAAAGCTATTGTTGAAACACTATCACAGCTGGAAGAAAACCAAAAAGAGGAAATAGATAAAGGGCTAGAAACCTTAGGCATTGCTTTTAAGGTAAAAAGGTCTTAAAAATAACCCCGTGCATTTTCAATCTCTTGAAAATATACGGGGTTATATTATGCAACAGAAGGTGGAATTATGCACAAGGAATTAAATTTTTTCATATTATATACTACAGTAATGGATTGAACTAAAAACTATTGAAGACCGTAGGACTCAAAAGAATAAGGGGGTAAAGGAGTTGAAGGAAAGAAATGGATTAATAAATATAACCATATATAATCCCTATGATAAAAAAATAATAATAAAACCATTAGAGGAGTTAGTTAAAGAGTTGGTGGCCTACAGTATGCCGCTAACTTTTCATATAGAGGCCCTGAAATGTCAAAGCATTATTATGAGAACTGTAGTAGCTAAAAAATTAAAGCTATTCGATGCTAAAGAAATAAAAGATCAACCTGATGTAGATATTTCATTAGAGGAGTTTCAAGGATGCATCCCTCTAGAGGAATATCGAGATACTTGGGGCCAACAATATGAAAACTATATGAGAATCTTAAAAAAAGCTGTTGATGACACCAAAAAAATCATTATCTTTTTCAAGGGTAAACCAATAGATGCTAGATTTCATATGGTTTGTGGTGGTGCTACTGAAAACAGTGAAAATGTCGATGGAAACATTGTTCAATATCTACGGAAGGTATTGTGCAGTTATTGTGAAGATACACCCTATTCCTTTAACTATAAAGACATATCTATACAAGACATTCAAGGCAGGCTAGGTGTGCAGTTTATGAAGGGGAATTCCATAAAAAATATGGAAATACAAAATATGTTTTATGATATCGATAGGGATGAAGAGGGAAGAGTCATAAAATTAAAAGTAGCAGGAAAGGAGTTTGAAGGAAAAGATTTAATGAAACTACTGGAATTAAACTCAACTCGTTTCAGTTGGAGGCCTGAAAAAATTCGGTTTTTTACCACTGGTAAAGGAGATGGTGTAGGATTATGCCAGTATGGTGCTAATCAAATGGCATTAGAAGGTAAATCAGCAGAAGAAATACTAAAATATTATTATACTGGTATAAATTTAAGCGAAATTGAAATAAAGGACATGAAACAACCACTAAAAGGGAAAGCTATAATGATTGATGCAGCCCATGGAGGCGAAAAAGGGAAAGACAACATAGGTGCCTCTGGATTAAGGGAAAAGGACATCAATTTAAATATTAGCTGTTATTTGCAGGAAAAGCTTCAGGAGCTGGGAGCAACGGTATATATGACGAGGAGGAAAGATGAATATATTCCGGTTACTGAAAGAGCCAATACTGCAAATGAAGTTTTGCCTCACTTTTTTATTAGCATTCACCAAAATTACTTTAAACATCCTTCTATTTCTGGTACGGAAATATATTATTACAGAGGAGATGAGGAGGCTAGAAGATTAGGTGAGGAGATAATTAAAGAAATGACAGAAAGACTTTCTACGGTGAATAGAGGTGTAAAAACAGCGGAATTTTTCTTGCTTAGAGATGTGAGGATAAGTTCTATTCATATTGAAGTTGGATATATATCAAACCCTCAGGAGGAAATTCGTTTAACACAGGAGGAATTCCAGAGAGAAGCTGCTTTAGCAATTGCTGATGGTATTACCAGATATTATGGATATTTTTATCAATAAAGTTGTTTGCAGAAATTGCATATTCTTGTAACATTACAAAAATCTCAAAGAGTTTTTGTAAAAAATTCTAGAAAAAAAATATTTTTTAAAAAATCTAATAAAGAATAATTGACAACCTAGGTAGAAACATTGTATAATATTTTGTTAAAGCAATTGACAACCTTCTCGAATTATGATATCATATATGTTGTTAGAGATGTGAAAGAAGGTGATGGTTTGGCAGATAAAAATACCTTAAATGAAATAAGAAAGAATATTGAAGGCTATGTAGGACAACAGGTTACTCTTAAGGCCAACAAAGGTCGTAAAAGAACAATGATTCGTGAGGGTGTTTTAGAAAACACCTATCCTAGTATTTTCGTAGTGAGAATCAATGGAGACTATAATTCAGTTAGAAGAGTATCCTACAGCTATTCCGATATTCTTACAGAAGCAGTGGAAGTCACCGTATGTAAAGACAATCATCAGATAAAAGTAAGCTAAAAAAAACCACCTAGACATTAGGTGGTTTTTTTCTATGAGAAAATTTTAATTTTTTTAATAAATATTAAGAGTTTTTGGAAGTTTAAGCTTTAATCCGAACCTTGATGATTTTTTATTAAAATACATTGACCTTATCTTCCTTAATTAAAATACTGTAATAGAAGAAATTTTCCAGCGAAAAAACTGAAGTACAAAGATGAATTTTTATACATACAATGTATAAAATGAGCAAGAACATTGAAAATAAGCCGCTTGATTTATGTATAAAAGAAAGTTATACTATTATTAAAGAAGATCTTTTTTAAAAATTCTGTTAAAATTCTGAAGGTTGGAATTCTTCGGATACACTAAGTCTATAATAATCTACAGAAATATTAAAGTTATTTCTATTGATGCATAAATCATAAATAAAGAAGGGGGATGGTTAAAATGACAGAAGGGTTTTTGAACATTAACTCTGAGATAGGCAAGTTAAAAGCAGTTCTTCTACACAGACCTGGGAAGGAATTAGAAAGGTTAACGCCTCAATATCTACAGGAACTGTTGTTTGATGATATACCTTGGCTAAAAAAAATGAGGGAAGAACATAATAAATTTGCAAAGGTGATGAAAGATCGAGGCTGTAATGTATATTATTATGAGGAATTATTAGAAGAAATTTTAGTAGATAAGGATGTAAAAGAAAATTTTGTTAAGGACTTGGTAAAAAATTGCAACATTGACAATGGTGAATTTGAAGGAACTTTGATTCAGTTTTTGCTTGCAAAAAATAGCAAAGATTTAGTAGAGATTGCAATTGTAGGCTTGCATAAAAAAGACTTTCCAGATATAGATAGGGAACTGCATCTAGTAGATTATATTAGAGTGGATTATCCCTTTTATATAAATCCTCTACCTAATCTATATTTCACAAGAGATATTGGAGCTACTATAGGACAAGGACTTTCTATTAATAAAATGAAAACCCCAGCAAGAGATAGAGAAACTATGTTTCTGAAATATATCTACCAGTATAATCCCCTTTTTAAAGGTGAAAGCACTCCCCTCTGGTATGACTATAAGGAAACCCACAGCATAGAAGGAGGAGATATATTAGTATTAAGTGATAAGGTGGTGGCTATTGGCTGCAGTGAGAGAACTTCTGCCGCTGCCATAGAAACGATTTCCCAAAGATTGTTTAGAGAAGGTAATATAGAAAAGGTAATCGCAGTGGAAATCCCTTTTACTCGAGCTTATATGCATTTAGATACTGTTTTCACTATGATTGATTATGACAAGTTTACGATTTATCCTGGTGTAGAGGATATGGTGAGGGCCTATGAGTTAACGATTGGAAAGACAACCCCTAGGGTAAAACCTAAGGAAAATCTAAAGGATGCCCTAAAAACTGCGTTAGGTCTTCCAAGCGTGGCATTTATCCAAAGTGGGGGTGGAGATGAGATTACCGCTGCTAGAGAACAATGGAATGATAGTACAAATACACTGGCTATTGCACCAGGAGTGGTTATAACTTATGATAGAAATGAGGCCTCTAATGCAACCCTTAGAAAGAATGGTATAGAAGTAATCGAAATTGAGGGATCGGAGCTAGTAAGAGGTAGGGGAGGCCCTAGATGTATGTCAATGCCCCTAATAAGGGAATAAACTTAATAAATAATTAATTTTAAGGAGGAAAAATTTATGCCAGTTAATTTGAAAGGAAGAAATTTTTTAACCCTAAAACATTTCACACCACAAGAAATCCGTTATTTACTAGATTTATCTAGAGATTTAAAGACAAAAAAAAGAATGGGCGTTAAGGGTAATCTACTTGAAGGAAAGAATATCGTATTATTATTTGAAAAATCCTCTACAAGAACAAGATGTGCCTTCGAAGTAGCTGCTTATGATGAAGGAGCTCATGTTACCTTTTTAGGTTCCAGTGACTCTCAAATGGGAAAAAAAGAGTCTCTCGAGGATACCGCTAAGGTGTTAGGAAGATATTATGATGGTATCGAGTTTAGGGGCTTCAAACAAGAAACAGTGGAGATACTAGCAAACCATGCGGGTGTGCCAGTATGGAACGGATTAACAGACCTTTATCATCCGACTCAGATATTAGCTGACCTATTAACCATCAGTGAACACGTGGCAAAGCCATTAAATAAAGTGAAATTTGTCTATGTTGGAGATGCTAGAAACAACATGGGTAACTCCTTAATGATTGGTGCAGCTAAGATGGGCATGGACTTTAGGGCAGTAGCACCTAAGGAATTATTTCCATCGGAAGAATTAGTTGCTGAGATGAGGAAAATAGCAAAGGAAACAGGAGCAAAAATTACATTAACGGAAGACATCGCTGAAGGTGTAAAGAATGCTGATGTGATCTATACCGATGTATGGGTATCCATGGGAGAAGAAGATCAATTTGAAGAGAGGATTAAACAATTATCTCCATATCAAGTAAATATGGAGATGATGAAGGCTACAGGAAATCCTGATGTAATCTTCATGCATTGTTTACCTGCCTTCCATGATCTAGAAACAAAGGTAGGAAAAGAAATCCATGAGAAATTTGGTTTGAAGGAAATGGAAGTAACAGATGAAGTCTTTCGAAGTAAACATTCCGTTGTTTTTGATGAAGCAGAAAATAGAATGCATACGATTAAAGCTGTGATAGTAGCAACCATTTCGTAATAATTATTAAAGGAGGACATAGGATGGCACAACAAAAGACCAGAATTGTATTGGCACTCGGAGGCAATGCCCTTCAGGCAGATTCTAAGGATACGAGAGCAGAGTCTCAGCTTGTAACCGCTAAGGAAACAGCGAAACCCATCGTAGACTTAATACAAGAGGGTCATGAAGTAATTATCGCCCATGGGAACGGACCTCAGGTAGGTCAAATGATAGCTACTTATGAAACGGCTGCCCAAGCCAATGCAAATATACCAGTAATGCCCTTCCCCGAGTGCGGCGCAATGAGCCAAGGCTACATAGGATATCATTTGCAGCAGGCAATTCGCCAAGAGATGATTGCTAGAGGTATGGAAAAAAATGTTGCAACGATTGTAACTCAAGTAGTAGTAGATAAAAGTGATCCTGGCTTTCGAAATCCAACAAAACCAGTAGGCTCTTTTTTCACAGAAGAGGATGCTAAAAAATTAATGGCGGAAAAGGGCTATACCATGAAGGAGGATGCCGGTAGAGGATGGCGAAGAGTTGTAGCTTCTCCAGAACCCATAGATGTGGTAGAGGCGCCAATCGTTAAGACCTTAGTTGAAGCTGGACATGTGGTGATCACTGTTGGTGGAGGCGGTGTACCAGTGATTAATACAGGTAAAGGGGTGCTAGAAGGTGTACCAGCCGTAATAGATAAGGATTTTGCTTCTGAAAAGATAGCAGAAATGCTGGATGCTGATTACTTAATTATCTTGACAGCAGTAGAAAAGGTAGCGATTCACTTTAACAGCCCCCAGCAAAAGGAATTGGACACTATGACAGTTAAAGAAGCACAGCAATATATCGGAGAAGGACACTTTGCACCAGGCTCTATGCTTCCAAAGGTAAAGGCAGCTTTAAAGTTTGTGGAATCAAAGGATGGAAGACGGGCTCTTATTACCTCCTTAGAAAAAGCAAAGGAAGGAATAGCAGGAAAAACAGGAACGGTATTAACCAAATAATGTAAAGAGACGGATGGATTTCCGTCTTTTTTTAATGTATAGGAAATATAGAGCCACATATCTATATTAAAAATAAATATAATAAATAAATGAAACTTTTTAAGGTAATTTTACGTCTAATATAAGAGGTAGATTTTGCCTAATATGGAAAGGATGTGTTTAAATGAGATTTAAAAAAACCATAGGCTGTCTAATGGTAGGGGGAATGTTATTTTCTAATGCTGGTTTTGTCTTTGGAAATGTTAGCGTTGCAACTACACAGGCAGTAAGGGTGGTGGAAGAGGCGGTAGCTTATCAAGTGACAAGTCATAATAATGCATCAGAAATAGCTTCTATTGGTGAAGGTGCAAATATGACAGAAACAGAGGTGCTGAGTTTAGCAGCTGAATATGCAAAAACTTATTTTCAAGTGGATGTTGAAGGAGAAGGACAAAGCTTTAATAACAATATCAGCTATCGTGAGGACTGGAATCAAACTGGGAAGTATGTATGGCAAATAAGCTTTTCAAGACATGGTCGAAATCAGTATTTAAATATTAATGTTACCATTAGCGATGAAGATGGTAAATTAATGGAACTGAGAAAATATGGTGAGGATGAAAACCCTGAAAACCAAATTGCCAGATACACACAAGAAGAAGCAGAGGAAATTGCTCATCAATTTTTATTAAAGGTCAATCAAGATATCTTAAATCAGCTTATACTAGATCCAAGCTATAATGATATGTATTATTATAGTGACAACAGTAATGGACTCTACCCTAGAGAATACTACGTTCATTATACAAGACAAAAAAATGGAATCCCTGTTATACAGGATGGCGTACAAATTGGAGTAAATAGTGGAACTGGAGAAGTTGCCTCCTATAGCTTTAACTGGAGAGAAGAATCCATTCCACAAAGTAAGGCTTCTATCACCCCAGAAGAAGCTAGCAAGCTATTCAAAGATAATCTACAGTTGCAGCTAGCATATTTACCTGCTAGAGATAGGAGCAGTGGGAGAGAAATAGTGGAGGACGTAAAACTGGTATATACTCCAGATTATCAGGGCGGTATATGGATAGATGCAGTAACTGGAAAAACGGTTAACTACACAGGAGTATCTTCTGAGGAGGAAAAAACCCTTGATGTATCAGATAGAGAAAAAGCAGCATTTGAAAACTTAAAGACCACAAGAGAAATTCACACCAAAGAAATCAGCAGGGAAAAAGCAGTGGCATTAGCAACTCAATTGCTAGAAAAGCTTTATGGTGATGCAACGATAAAAATAGAATCTGTTAACTATAATTCAAATAATTACTACGGAGATGCCAGCAGAAGAAAAACATGGAATATCAACTTCAACCTGGATAATGACCGCTATGGAGGTGGAAATTTAACCATTGATGCCTTAACAGAAGAAATAATCCAAGTGAACAATTACAACTGGAGAATGCGGGAAATGATGATGTCTCAAGAATTTGAGCCAACAGTTGAATGGGAGGATGCTTATTATAAGGCAATAGAAGTATTAAAGCTGATCTATCCAGAAAAGTTGAAGCAGCTTGATTTACAGCAAACCTATCGAGAGAATACTCATTATTATAATGACCAAAAAGTGATTAATCCTGAGTATTATTTCAATTTTGCTAGAAGAGAAAATGGTATTGTTTTTAGTGGAAATCAGATCAATGTTTCTATTGACAGCACAACAGGTAATCTACAAGACGTCTATTTCAGATGGAATGATATGAAGCTTCCTGAACAAAAGAATCTCATAGAAGAGGAAGCAGCAATAGACTTATTGACCCAGCAATCGGAAGCAAAATTATCCTATAGTAGAATACCTGTGATAGGCAGTGCTGAGGAAGGTGAAGTAAAACTAGTTTATGTGAATCGTCCAAAGAGTGTTGTACAATATAATTATATTGATGCCCACACTGGTACACTACTGGATTGGAATGGGCAAGAAATACAGCTAAAGGATGGCAAAGTAGAGACAGTAGAGGAAAACTTAAAAGGACATTGGGCAGAACGGGAATTAAAAATCATGAATTCTAACGGTGTCATTGATTTACAAAAACAAGATTTGAAGGATCCAGTCATTAAAAATGAAATTGTAGAAATGATGGTTAAAGCTATGGGTTATTGGTACTATAGTGGCGAAGAACCTGTAGAACTGAAATTTACTGATGTAAATATTAATGATGAATATTATGAATACATACAGACAGCAGTCATGCAAAAGTTTATTGAAAATGAGGCAGTTCCCTTTAACGGATATGAGACTATATCCAAGGAAGAATTTGCACAAATACTAGTGAAAATGACACCACTGGAAAAGGCAGCTGTTGTCAAGGATATTTACAATCTTCCAGTAAAAGATGCTGAAGAAATTCATCCTGACAGATTGGGAGCAGTGGCATTGATGTATGGATTAGACATTCTTAAGGGAGAAGAAGATGGTTATCAACCTAAGGAGAATGTGACCCTGGAAGAAGTAGCAGTAGGGGTTTACCGTACATTTAAATTATTTGGAAGAAATCGTTGGTAGCTAATAGAAAAGAATTCAAGTAAAAGAAGTGAAAATCTTATTTTTCACTTCTTTTTTTTATGGCATCAACATATATATAGTAGAGAAAAAATGGACAGAAGGAGAATTTGACAAACTTTCTAACATATTTTATGGAATCACAAATAAGATATAGTAGGAGTTTAAATTTCAATATTAATGATAAATGAGAGGTGAGAGAAAAATGGCGGTTGAGCTAATGAAGGATTTACTGAAGGTAGACCGATTGGTAGGAGAAAATACTGTTCAAGCCATTATAGAAGGGGATATACTAGCCCCTGATACAAAGCCAGATATTACAAGAGTTGTGGCGGTAGATGGCAATATACAAGTGAGCAAAAAAGAAACACAAGACAATAAAATCCTTGTAGAGGGGGTTATTCAATTCAAGGTATTGTATGCCTCTGAAAAAGGAGAAGAACCATTATACAGTATAGATAGCAGTACTGATTTTAAACAAAGCATTGAAATTGAAGGGTTAACTTCCCCAATGAAAAGTGAAATAGCGGCAGAAATCGAACATATAGACTTCAGCTTAAATAATGAAAGGAAAATAGGTGTAAAGGCTGTCATCAATATGGCAGCAAAGGGTGTGCAAGAAGTACAAGTAGAGATTACTAAGGATTTAGAAGGGATGGAGGATATAGAAGTATTACGAGAAACCCTCCAATATACCGACATCATTGGCACAAATGCTTCCGATACGCTAGTAAAGGATGCCTTTGAACTAGAAGAAGGAGTGCCAGAAATGAAGGAAGTATTAAAATGGTCAGCCATTCCAGTAGAAAAGGAAACAAAGATCACTGATGGCAAGGTAATTATAGGGGGCAGTGTTTTATTAGAGGTATTATACATAGGGGAAGATGAGGAAAGCCCTCTAAACATTGTTAAAAAGGAAATGCCTTTTACACATTTCATTGAGATTCCTGAAGCTTACAGCGATATGGAATATAAGCTAAAGATGAAAATCGATGAAGTATTTACCGATATCAAGGAAAATGCTGATGGTGAGAAGAAAATTTTAGAGGTAGAAGGGATCGTTCACATCGAAGCAGTAGTTATGGAAAGTCAAAAACGAGAAGTTGTAGTAGATGCCTATTCCCCAACCAAACCATTAAATATACAAAAAAGCAAGGTAGAGGTAAAGGAAAATCTAGGGATCCATCGTTCTCAAGTGTTATTGAGAGAAACCCTTGACCTTCCAAGCAATAATCCACCAATGGCACAGATTTTTTCTATCAATGCAAAACCGATTGTGACTGACTATAATCTTATGGAAAACAAAGTTGTTATAGAAGGGGTATTGGAGACCACAGTAATCTATACTTCTCAAGAAGGGTTACAGCCTATCTATAGTTATATGCAGGAGATTCCTTTTAGACATCATGTTGAGATTGAAGGAGTACAAAACCAAATGGAGATAGATATTGAACTTCTAGTACAGGAGCTAGACTATAGTCGAATTAATGAAGAACAGGTGGAAGTAAGAATGAACATAAGCACTACCTGTGAAGCCTATTCTTTAAAATCTATGGATGTAATCTCTGATGTAGAAGAGATGGAGGAAGTCGAAGATATATCAAAACGACCAAGCTTAACGATCTATTTCTTCCAAGAGGGAGATTCTTTATGGAAAATTGCTAAAAAATATTATACAACAGTACAACATATTATGGAGAGCAATGAAATAGAAAGGCCCGAAGATGTAAAGCCTGGAGATCAAATTATTATTGAGAAGGTATATAGTTTCAAATTCTAAGGTTTAGACCACGGTTTTAACACCTGCAGTCACACTGCTGAAAATCATTATCTTTTTTATTGCTTCAAAAACTCAGCACCCTTACGTATCCCTGAATACGCTGTGGTGACTGGGTTTTCTTACGTTTTGGACCTGAAGATGTTTAGATAATATGGAGTTTGTTTAGAAAATTTTAAAAAGTTTGCAGGAAATCCCCTAGATGATATATAATATATACTACTTAGAATATACGAAGGAGTTATTAGGTATGAACAGCATACAATTGAAGTCTAGAGCCAAAATCAATCTGTCTCTTGACGTATTAGGAAAGCGACTCGACGGATATCATGAAGTGAAAATGATTATGCAGCAAATAGATCTTTATGATAACATTACCGTAGTGGAAAGAAGAGATAGAGAAACGATACAAATCTTGACTGAGTGTGAGTTTATTCCAAAGAACAATGGAAATATTGCCTACAGGGCAGCGGAACTAATTAGAAAACAATACAACATTTCCTGCGGACTAGACATTTATATTGAAAAGAATATTCCTGTAGCAGCAGGCTTAGCTGGTGGAAGCTCAAATGCTGCAGCTGTACTAACTGGATTAAATCAACTGTGGCAGTTAAAGCTTGCTCAGAAACAGCTAATGGAGCTAGGGGTAAGTATTGGAGCAGATATACCCTTTTGCATTATGGGAAGTGCTGCCATTGCTGAGGGTATCGGAGAAAAACTGACAGCGGTTGATGGTTTAAAAAATGTATGGATGGTGTTGGCGAAGCCCGCTATTTCTGTTTCAACAGCAGAAGTATATAGTCGTTTAGATTTGTCTAAAATAGAAAATAGACCCGATACATTAAAACTACTAAAGGCTATAAAGGAAAGAGATTTGTATACATTATCCAAAAACATGGCAAATGTGCTGGAGACCGTGACGGAAAGGAAACATCCAATCATTAAAGATTTAAAGAAGAAAATGATAGAATACCAAGCTCTAGGTAGTATGATGTCCGGCAGTGGACCGACGGTATTTGGTATTTTCAAGAAATACGAAAAGGCCAAGGCTGCTTATGAAAATCTAAAAATAATTAATAGGCAAACCTACTTGGTACAAAGCTATAGTAAGGGGAATAATCATGAATAATTTGGAAAAATTGAAAATTGAAAATTATAAACCTTTAAGAGAAATTGTATTTCAATATTTACGAGAGGCTATTTTAGAGGGAAAACTAGAGCCTGGTAGAAGACTCATGGAAATTCAGTTGGCGGAGGAGCTGGGGGTAAGCAGAACTCCCGTGAGAGAAGCCATTAGAAAACTGGAGCTAGAGGGTCTAGTTATTATGGTGGCTAGAAAAGGAGCCTATGTAGCAGATGTTTCAGTAAAGGATATGATAGATGTGCTAGAGATTAGAGGAGCATTAGAGGGTTTAGCAGCATCTCTAGCAGCAGAACGTATGACAGATGATGATATAGAAGCATTAAAGGAGATCGCTAACGAATTTAAAAGATGTCATTTAGAAAAGAACATAGAGGGTATGGTTGAAAAGGACATAGAGTTTCACGAAAAGATTTTTGTCTCCACCCGTAATGAAAAGCTTTATCAAATTTCCCTAAGCTTAAGGGAACAGGTATATCGTTTTAGAGTACGCTATATCTCAGAATATAACAAATCTAAGGAATTGGTGGAGGAGCATGAAAGAATACTTCAAATGATAACAGAAAGAAATGAGGAAAAAGCTTATATCTATGGAATGGAACATATCAAAAACCTCTCTAAACATATGATGCAGCAGGTAGCACCAACGGACAAAGCAAGATATTAATGAATGAAAAGACTGAGGAGGCTGAAGCATGAAGGCCATTATATTGGCAGGGGAAGGAAGAAAGGATAAAAATAGCTTTCTGCAAGACAAAGCAACCATCCCTATAAAGGGTATTCCCATGATTTCTTATGTTGTTAATTCCTTAAAAAACAGCAATTATATTGATTATTTATTTGTAGTGGGAAATCAACAAAGCCTCCAACCTATTATTGGCAAGGAGGTGGATTACATTCTGCAACAGCAATCCTCTATGATGGATAATCTAATGGAGGCATTGACCTATTTTAAAGAAGAAAAGCAAGTGCTGATTGCCACCTGTGATATCCCCTTAATTCATAGTGATGTAATAGATCATTTTATAGAAGCTACTTCCCAAATAAAAGCAGATGTCTATTATCCTATTGTAGAAAAAAATTGCTGTACAAGCTATTACCCTGATGCAAAAAGAACTTATGTGGCTTTAAAGGAGGGGATCTTTACAGGAGGAAATATCATGCTGATGTCTCCCGCGGTCATGGAGAAAATCCAAGTGATAGCAGGAATGCTAATAAAATATCGAAAAAACCCCCTCCAAATGAGCCGGGTGTTAGGTGTAAGGTTTGTCATAAAGTTTTTAATGAAACAGTTAACTATAAAAGAATTAGAGGCCTACATAGAAAAACGATTTGGCATTAGGGCCAGAGCTATCATTAGTCAAGACCCAGAGATCGCCAATGATATAGATAAAATAGAAGATATAACTTTATTAGAAAAGTATTTGTAGAGCAGAGAAATTATTTCTCTGCTCTTTTTGTACTCTGTATAAGCGATTGCCACAAAATCACAGATTTTGGACATCTGCTTGTATAGAACTTTCCAAAAATGCAAACATTATAATAGTAAGTCATGAAATGGAAAAGGGTGAAGAAAAATGCAAGCATTTATGATGAAGTTTAAAGAAATTTATGATGGATATATGTTTGGTTTAGTTCTATTTGTTGGTGTGTTTTTATTATTACGAGATGTTCCCCTATTAAGAAAAAAGAAACTAATGAGAGATATGAAGATAGCAAAGGCTTTAGGATACACTTATATCGTTGGCGGTATTGCATTATTTATTATAGCAAAGGTCTATAGAGGGTAGGAGGCATTCATATGGGATTTTGGGAAAAATTATTTGGTAAAAAAGACAAAACAGCAAAAATAGAAAATGTAAAATCTAATAGAAGCTTAGAAAAAAATCTCAAAATCATTAAAGAGGATTTTCTCAAGGATTGTGATGACATCGTCTATAGGGAAATAGAGCTAGGTAAAGAGGGGAACTATAAGGCGGCCACCATTCATGTGGATGGGATGGCGGATAAGAAGCTTGTAAATGAATTTGCCTTAAACAATCTAATGCTGCTGGCTCGACACATAGATCCAGAGCCAAATGTGTTAAAAAATGGGCTGTATGATCTAATAAAAAAACAAAATATAGCGGTAACAGAACTAAAGGAAGTAGAAACCATCGATGAGGCTGTGCTGAATATTTTAAGTGGTGAGACGGTTCTTTTATTAGACAACTACGAAAAAATCATCATCATAGCCTCCAAAGGATGGCCTGCCCGTACTCCTCAAGAACCAGAAACAGAGGCAGTCATCCGGGGGCCTAGAGATGGTTTGGTAGAAACGCTCCGAATGAACACCACCCTAATTCGTCGTAGAATAAGGGATCATCGGTTAAAGGTAAAAAACTATCAGGTAGGAGTAAGGTCCAAGACGGACGTGTCCGTCATGTACATGGAGGATATCGTTAACAAAAAGGTTTTACAGGAATTAGACAAAAGATTAAATGCCATTGATATCGATGCTATTTTAGACAGTGCTCAGGTAGAGGAACTGATTGAGGACAAATGGATTTCTATTTTCCCTCAGGTACAAAACACAGAAAGACCTGATGTTGCCGCTTCAGCCATTTATCATGGAAGAATTGCAATCGTAGTAGACAATAGTCCCTTCACCCTAATCGTACCCTCCACCATTAATGCCATGATGCAGTCGGCGGAGGACTACTATGAAAGATGGCAAATTGCTTCAGTTATTAGGCTTCTGAGATATTTTTGTCTCCTTATCGCTCTTTTTGCCCCAGCTCTTTATGTGGCCATTACCTCCTTTCATCCCCAGATGATCCCTACGGACTTGGCACTGGCTTTAGCGGCAACTCGGAGAGGAGTACCCTTTCCCGCCATTGTAGAGGCGTTGATTATGGAGGTTACCATTGAAATTCTTCGAGAGGCAAGTATCCGCTTGCCGGGGGCTATTGGCTCCACCATAGGTATCGTTGGAGGTTTGGTTATTGGCCAGGCAGCGGTGGAGGCAGGAATCGTAGGACCCTTGATGGTTATTGTAGTGGCCATTACCGCCATAGCTAGCTTTGCTATCCCCAGCTACAATGCTGCTATCTCTATTAGGATGCTGCGTTTTGCTATCCTATTTTCTGCAGCCGCTTTTGGGCTCTATGGTATTATGCTGGTATCCTTATTGATATTGATTCACCTTTGCGGGCTTAAAAGCTTTGGGATGCCTTATTTATCACCCTTTATTACATTTGTTAGGGATAGCTCTGATCTAAAGGATACGATGATAAGAGCACCACAGCCTGCTATGAACAACAGAGATGTCAATGCTCCCAAGAACCAAAAGAATCGCCTGGATGATAAAAGAGAAGAAACCTTTGATATAGAGGAGCAGGAATAGAAGGCTATAACACTAGACTTTAATTTTAATACACACGTGTCTACGGTTTCGCTCATGGCTAAAAGGCATAGCCATGGACTGCAAATGTAGCCCCTTAGTGTATTAAAATTAAGATTTATGAAGGTATATGCAAAACACGTGTGGAGGGGAATAGAAGTGAATAAAAAAATAGCGTTACTACTTACAATAATCATAACGATATCCACCTTAACCGCCTGCTGGGATGCTATAGAAATAGATGAACGAGCCTATGTAATGTCCCTGGGAGTAGATAAATATGAGCCACCTTCAGGGGAACCTACAGGGGAGGCTGGGGCACGAGAGGATGAAGAAGGTAACAACATCACCGCCGATGTTCCAGAGGAGACCTCTAGAAACAGATTTTCCTTTACCTATGTGGTTCCTAATGTGGAGTTTCTCGTTGGAGAATCCGATATTCCTAATACTCTTTACAATTCTGTAGGAGAAAACCTCTATAGCGTCAGCCGTATATTGACCACTCGCTTGAACAAACAAGTATTTTTGGGGCACATGAAGGTTTTAGTGATCGGAGAAAGTGTTGCCAGGGATCCACAGCTATTACGGGAAATACTAGATGCTGTTGAAAGAGATCAGTTTATCAGTAGAAAGATTAATATAGCCATCGCCCCCGGTAGTGCAAAAAGCATACTGGAGGTGGAACCCCTGATTAATCCATTGACAGGTCAATTTATGGCAGAGCTATTTAAAAATAAGGATCGCTCTCCCCGTTCCGGTGGAGGAATGATGGGAGAGATCCTAGAGGATTTTCATCGATGGGGGAACACAGTGATTCCGAGGGTAATCCCTGGGGTAGCGGACATTAAAGTAGCAGGCTCTGCTGTCTTCAAAAACTATCAGATACAGGGATGGCTAGGGGAAGCGGAAACAAGAGCTGTAGAGATTTTAAGAGGTACCGCCCGACCAGGGGGACTTAGTGTTCGTTATGGAGAAGACCAACAGCCCCAAGAAAGGCATGGCCACGATTATCATATTGTTCCTGTAGACCTAATCTATCTTTCAAGAAAATTCTATCTTAATGAATCTGAAGATAATATCAGCATTACTATAGAGATAAAAACTGAAGGAGAAATAGAGCAATTTTATCTTGATACTAAGCATGATTTGTTGGAACCAGATATGATACGGGAAATTGAGGATAAAATTTGTACGGAGCTAAGGGATCAATTAGAGGAAACCATAGAAAAGCTGCAAAAAGAATTTGAGGTGGATGTGATTGGTATAGATTATTACCTCAGCAGATTTCATCCAAAGCTTTGGGAAGAGGTGAAAGAGGAGTGGGGGGAGATTTTCCCCACCATAGATATAGCAGTAGAGGTAGATACAAAAATACGCCGTATAGGCTTGACAAGGTAAACGCAGGGTAGGAGGAAAGGCATTATGTTTTTAAACAATGACAAAATATCCATTTCTCAGATGATTCATATCGTTATCCTAAACATGGTAGGGGTGGGAATTTTAAACCTACCAAGAGGATTAGTGGAGGAAGGAAGAACCGATGGTTGGATGATCCTCGTACTAGGAGGCCTGATCGTTATTGGATTCTCCACCCTACACGGTTATATTATAAAAAGCTTTCCAGGAAGGAGTTATTTTGAGATTGTCTCCTTAACCTTAACAAAGCCTGTAGCCTATTTTGCAGCGACATATTTTTTTGCCTACTTCATGGGGATCACAGCCCTGGTCACCCGAGTTTTTGTGGAGGTGCTAAAGACCTATACGTTGCCCCATACTCCGAAAGGAGTAATTATTTTAGGAATTTTACTTGCTGCTGTTTATCTGAATAGAAAGGGGATCGAGGTATTGGGTAGAATGGCGGAGCTGATAGGCGTGCCACTGGGGGTGGTGATATTCGCTTTGTTTGCAGCGTCTTGGACAGAAATAAAATTTGACAATCTTCTACCAATTTTTCAAACACCCTTTATGGATATCCTTCGGGGGCTGCCCTTTGTATTCTTTAGCTTTTTGGGCTTCGAGGTTATTTTGGTTTTTGGGATGTTTCTCAGTCAACCGAAAAAATTAGCCAAAGCAGGCGCCGTAGCCGTCTCAATTGTACTCATGCTGTATATACTGATCAACATCTCGGTTTTAGGAAGTCTTGGGGAGCAGCAGGTACAACAGCTTATTTGGCCCTTATTATCTACCTTTGAAACAATAGAACTGCCAGGAGCCTTTATTGAAAATGTTGGAGTTATTGTCATGTCGGTATGGATTTTTGCAATATTTATGACGATTGCTCCCATGTATTTAGCGGGGAATCACATGATTACTCAGCTTCTTCACGGAAAAGAGCACAGCTATTTAGGTTTGCCACTGCTGCCTATCATTCTTTTTATCGCCCTATGGCCTGATAGCGTAACAGATACCTATGAATATATGGGGACATTTACTGACTATACTGGCTATGGCATCGTTATTATTCTTCCTCTGATCATTCTAGCATCTATAGTGATTAAGGAAAGAAACAAAAAAGGAACTAGTGGGATATAGATGCAAAAGTACCAATAGAAAAGGAGAAAAAAGATGCTTCTCAATAACGATCGTATATCCATTCCTCAAATGACAAACATATTGATTTTAACCTTAATAGGGATTGGGATTCTCACTTTACCTCGAGAGTTAGCAGAGGTGGTAAAAACCGATGGTTGGATTGTGCTTATAGCTGGAGCTTTAATAACCATGGGAATTGCTTTCCTCCACGGGTATATTGTGAAATCCTTTCCCGGTAAAAGCTATTTTGAGATTATTGCTCTTACTTTAACAAAGCCTGTAGCCTATTTACTAACAACTTTTTTTGCTATATATCTAATAGGAAGCAATGGCTTTCTCTTAAGGATTTTTGCTGAGGTAGTCAAGACCATACTACTTCGACGAACGCCTTTAGAGGCTATTATCATTATCATGCTGGTTCCCATTGGATATTTAGTAAGGAAAGGGATTGAACCGATGGGGAGGCTAACCAACATTGTATTTCCCACTTCAGTAATATTTGTGATTTTATTATTTGGGTTAACCTTAGGGGAGGCAGATTTTTCAAAGCTGAAGCCGGTTTTTCAGGCCTCTCCACAGCAGCTATTTGGAGCATTAGATATTGTATTATTTAGCTTTTTAGGCTATGAAACCCTATTGGTTTTTGGTTCCTTTCTAAAAGAACCACAGAAAGCCACTCGAGTAGGACCTATTGCGGTATTTGCTGTATTGATTTTTTATCTACTATTAAATATAGCTACCTTAGTAAATTTTGATATATATCAGATGCAGCATCTCATTTGGCCCACCCTAAGTATATTTAAAACCATTGAATTTCCAGGGGCCTTCGTGGAAAATGTAGAGATTGTTGTTATGGCGGTATGGGTTTTTACTATTTTTATGACATTGGCTCCCTTTCACTTGGCAACTACCATGTTAATAGAAGATATGATTATTGCAAAGGAACACAGCTACCTTGTTTTGCCAACACTACCCTTTGTTTATGCTGTTACTTTGTATAGCAGCAGTATCGCTGATGTTTATTATGATTTAGGTGTTTTTACAGATTACACTGCTTATATTGCTATTATCGGAATGCCGGTTGCTATATTAATAGGAAGGGCTATCAGAAAACTATTGAAGAAGGATAAGGAAAACATGTAGGAAAGATAAAGGTAGCTCTGTATATTTTTTCCCCTATTTGTACATACTGATAATAGAACAATCAAATGGAGAATGAGGGGGAAATTATATGTATAAAAGAATTTCTATAGCTTTACTTAGCATAGCACTTATAGGTATGTTATTGATCCCTACTGAAGAAAGTAAAGGCTATGAGCTAGAAAGAAGAGGAGAAAACCTCATAAGATTTCATGTGCTTGCCAACAGTGATGACCCAGAGGATCAGCAGTTGAAGCTGAAGGTAAGGGATAAGATTATAGCAGCTATGGAGGATGAACTGGAAACCTCCAGTGGTATAGAAGAAACAAGAAATATTCTTGAAAAAAGCTTATTTACAATAGAAGAGGCGGCAGAAAAAGAGATTATTGCCAATGGCAAAGACTATAAGGTATCGGCGTCATTAATAGAAGACACCTTCCCCACAAGACGCTACGGCGGCGTTGTATTTCCTGCTGGTAAATACGAAGCCCTAAAGGTAGTCATCGGAGAAGGAGAAGGACAGAATTGGTGGTGTGTCATGTTCCCGCCCCTATGTTTTGTAGATGTAAAAAATGGATTAACCGATGAAAGAACCCAACGGGAACTGAAGGCGGCTTTAACAGAGGAAGAATACACATTGATTTATTCATCCACTAATGATGGTGAACTGCCTTTACAATTAAAATCAAAAATTGTAGAAGTTTTCAAAGCCTCTAAAAATCAGTTAAGTCGTTTGGCAGCATCCTTTTAGTAAATAGAATATAGAAAAGCACTCAGCGGAGAAGATCATTTCTCCGCTTTATTAGTGCTTATATATATTTTATGCTTCAATTTTAATATCCACGATCTACGGTTTCGCCCTTGGCAAAAAAACGTAGCCAAGGACTGCAAATGTAATTCTTAGCATATTAAAATTTATAATAGATATAGAACTTTATACTTCAATTAATTTTTTGTTTCTTTTTGTTAAGAATTGAAAGTTGAATAATAGTTATTATAAGAGTAGAATATTAATTAGATATAAAGGAAGGTGAATTTATGAAAAAAATAAATGTGATGGTGATATTTGGTGGGAAATCAGGAGAGCATGAGGTTTCCTTGATGTCAGTTACTTCTATACTAAAGGTAATGAATCCAGAAAAATACAACATTATGCCTGTAGGAATCACAAAGGAAGGAATATGGAAGCGTTATCATGGACCTATAGATAAAATAGTCACAGGAGAATGGGAGGCTTTAGCAGAAGCTGGAGAAGTGATTTCTCTAGGAAAAAACAATCCAGATGCTATCGATGTGGTTTTCCCAGTGTTACATGGACCCTTTGGTGAAGATGGTACCATTCAAGGATTGTTAGAAATGATAAATATGCCTTATGTAGGTGCTGGAGTTTTGGCTTCTGCTGTGGCCATGGATAAAGCCATCACTAAGAAACTTTGTTCTGTGGAAGATATACCTCAAGCTAAGTATGTGGAGATACTTAATAAGAGCTATGACAAGAATCAAGACCAGTATATAGAGGAAATTCAAGCAAAACTTAGCTACCCTGTATTTGTGAAGCCCGCTAACCTAGGTTCTAGTGTGGGGATCTCTAAAGCAAAGGATAGAATGCAACTGCTAGGAGCTATAAAAGTGGCTTTTCAATATGATAGAAAAATTGTGGTGGAGGAATTCATCAATGGTAGAGAAATAGAATGCTCTGTTCTAGGAAATGATGAAGCTATTGCATCCTTGCCAGCAGAAATCATACCTTCCCATGAATTTTATGATTACAAGGATAAGTATTTTGATGGTACCAGTAGCTTTCAAATACCAGCTGAATTATCAGAGCCAGTGATAGCAGAATTACGAAGGCTAGCTCTTAAAGTTTATAAATTGGTAGACTGCAGTGGATTAGCACGGGTGGATTTCTTTGTGGAAAGGGAAACCAACAAAATCTATTTTAATGAAATTAATACGATGCCAGGATTTACAAAAATCAGTATGTATCCTAAAATGTGGGAAGTTACAGGATTGCCATATGAAGAATTAATTGATCGGCTAATTGTTTTAGCAATAGAAAGATTTAAAGAAAGACCTCAATAACATAAATAGAGAAGGATGGATGAGATGAAGGAAACACGTATGATAAGGGTAACTGGTGTTCAAAAAGATGCCAAGGGAACAGAAAATAAAATTGAATTAATGACAGAAGGTAGCTGCTATGAAAAAAAGGAGCATATTTATATTGTCTATGAGGAAACTGAAATTTCTGGGATGGAGGGTGCTACTACTACCTTAAAGATAGAGGGGGAGGATAAAGTATCGATGCGGCGATTTGGCAGCTCAGACATGCAACTGATTTTCCAAGTGGGAAAGTCATTTAACTCCCAATATAAAACCCAGTATGGGGATTTTGAAATGGAGATATTTACAAAAAAGCTAGACGTAGAATTATGTAGTCAAACCAAAAAAGGAAAGATTGTAATCCAATATGATTTATGGATCGCTGGTTTAGCAGATACGGCTAATGAATTGAATATACAAGTGATGTAGCGATATGAGATTTGGGGACATTCCGCGACGGTTCATCAGCGGTGTGTCCCCATGTTTATTTATCCATGTAGGTCTTTATAGGATTTTATCCCTACTAAAGAGGTAGCCTCCGTTATTGCCCTTTGGACAGCCTCCTCCATAGCCTTTGCTGCCAGAAGCCCCACAACATTGATCTCTGCCGCTACCTTATTGGTGGCCATAGTGAAAATTGTGTCTCCATCCACCATCGTATGTGCGGGGCGCATGGTTCTAGCATAACCATTATGGGTCATAGAAGCAATTTTATTGGCCTGTGCCTTTGAAAGATCTGCGTTGGTAACAATGACACCGATGGTAGTATTGCCATTAAAGAGATTTTTTTTGCTGCTATATTGTTGAACCATAACAGATTCAGTATTGGCAAAGGATTGATAATCAGAGGTTAAGGCTCCTGCAACGATTTTACCGGTTTTGGGATCAATAACATCACCTAGACAATTAACCGCCACCAACGCCCCCACCTTTAAATCTCCAACCTGGATACAGTAGGTTCCTAATCCTCCCTTCATAGCATAATCTCCACCTAAGAACTTACCTACAGTTGCGCCTGTTCCGGCCCCAATAGTTCCTTGAGGACAATGCTGATTTGTTGCGTTTTCACAGGCTGCGTAGCCCATCGCTTTATCAGGTCGTACTTTATAATCTCCTACCGTTAAATCAAATAATACTGCTGATGCTACAATGGGGACTGTAGTTACTCCTACGTCAAAGCCTACTTTTCTTTCTTCTAAATACTCCATAACACCAGATGCAGCATCTAAGCCAAAAGCACTTCCCCCAGCAAGAACTACTGCATGCAGCTTATCTACTAAGTTCACTGGATTTAGCAAATCTGTTTCTCTTGTACCAGGGGCACCACCCCGTACATCAACACCTCCAGTAGCGCCCTTTTCACAAATAACCACAGTACAGCCTGTTGCTGCAGCAAGATCCTGCTGATGCCCCACCTTGATACCTTCTATATCTGTAAATTGAATTTCTTGCAAAACGAAAACCTCCCTCTACTCCAACTATACCAAACAATGTCTTTAACGCTAAATACCCCAGAAGGCTTCGATGATTTTATCCGATGGTTTTTTAGTACAGGAGCTTACAATTATAAATACAACTAGAGAAAAAATTAAAGGTAATCCTATGGTATGCATGCCTAAAGGTCTTACCCATACCTTACTAAAGAGGATATAGGTACCTACTCCTGTAATAATGGAGGCAAAAGCCCCTGAAGCATTGGCTTTTTTCCAATAGAGTCCTAATAGAACTGGCCATAGGAAGGTGGAGATTAAGCCAGCATTTCTGTGTTAACGTAAGTGTTAACATATCTTGGAGTGGCATTTTTCTTTTTCTAGTAAACGCTTCATCTGAAAGCCTTACTATATTATGTATACGTTGATCCCCTAATTTAGAGGAAGTTAAGTTTATTCTATTACTTGATTTCATATTTGAATGTCCTTTTTATATAGTTGCTTCCAAATATAGTGTTCTATAGCTTATCCACTGTTGAATTTCTATTATTTTTCATAAATAGTATTATGTTACTTATTATATATTATATTGATATAAAAACCAATAGAAAAAGCCCAGAGGAGCTTTGGAAATCAAGCGTTATCGCACTTTTATCTCATTATGAAATTAGCTGTATATTAATACTCTCTCTTAAGTTGACAGCATTGTTCTGTCGTCTCTTGAGCTTTCAGTCAGCAATAAACAGTTTATCGGCTATCTTAGCAGTTTACCGAACGTTAATTTGAAATAATACCTAAGTATGTTACTTTTATATAAAGCATACTTAATAGAAAATGCAATAGAGGCTGCTTGTATGACGGCAGGTGAAAAGTGGATTAAGTTTACCATAGATTATCATGAGAATAGTTATGTACTAGAAATTGAAAACACAGGGCAGATAGATTTTGAGCTTATAAATATTTTATATGAGCCAGGGGCTTCCACTAAAGATTCAGTAGCAAGAGGGTATGGACTTCATATATGCAAAAAAATATTAGAGAAATATCATTGTATTTTTGCTAGGTTATGAAAGATTATTTTTATCGCTAATTAGTTTTTTCAGTTTGTTAGGCATCACTCTAGCATTTTTCTTAGCAACACCGTTAGGTAGTAAATTCATTAGGATTATAGTCTGGAGCTAGAAGGGAGGTATAAGAATGTTTAAAAAACTTAAGACTAGCGTTTTATCAGTAGCAGCTATGAGTGGTGTAAGTCCAGCTAGTATGTGGTATATATATGAGCCAGATATACCGAAAAGTATTAAAAAAGAATTGTAGGTTATAGTCTATGGCTAATATATTAATTTGTGATGATCATAAACCTATAAGAAAAATGCTAGAGAAAATAGCCTCTGAAAATCCTTTTGTCAGCAAAGTTTTTGTTGCTGAAGATGGGGTAGAGGCGGTAAAAGTAGTACAGCAAGAAAAAATTGATATTGCATTACTTGATATCGATATGCCTAATTTAAATGGGATTGATGCAGCAAAGCTTATCAATAAAATATCTCCTGATACAAAATTTGTTTTTATAACTGCTCATATGGAGTATGCTATTGATTCCTTTGCTGTTCATCCCTATAACTATTTGATTAAACCAATAGATATTACTGTTTTAAAAGATAATCTTAATGAAATTGTACTAAGTATAATGAATAGTTCCAAACAACCTAGTATCAGCATGATAACTGTAAAAGATAAAAATAATACATTAATACTACCGCTAAAAGAGATAATTTTTTTTGAAAAAGTAGGTAAAGATACAGTTGTTAATACTAATAAAGAAGAGTATGTTATAAATAAGACTTTAGCGGAACTAGAAAGTAAGTTAAATAGCAACTTATTAAGAGTACATCAATCTTTTATAGTAAATATTAATAAAATTGCTAAAATTTAAGAAATAGGCAACAGATCATACAGTATTGAATTTAATTGCACTAAAAAGAATGCTTATATGAGTAGATATAAATTTGAAAAACTTAAAGGACTTTCTCTTTTCAATTAATGAGGAAGTCTTTTTTTGTTTAGTTACTTATACCATAAATATGGTTAAATAATAGCGATATTTGGCTATATACGCTTAAAAGAAAGGTATAATAGCTAGTGCATAGAACATTGAATATAAATAATGGTACCATTAAATCTGACTTGAAGGGAGGGTTGTTTCATGAAATAAAAAAAGAGCTGTATGTTTATTTAGCAATAAGAGAAAACCATACGCTTAATATATTTCATAAAAGTTTAGCAGTAGATACCAATTTTCTATTTAGATTGCTGTATCCTAATTTAATAAGTCTAAATATAAGTTATGTACTAAAGAAAAAAAGAAGGAGTGTTCATATGTTTAAGGAGAATCTTTTAAGAATAATTACATTGATAGTTTTAGTAATGCTTGTAGGTTCAGTAAATGTATTTGCAAATACAGAAGAATGTGCAGATGAGTTAACTAAGGAAGAGATTGCATCCAAATTTGAGGAAATCAACTCAAAATATGAAATAGATGAGCCCTTTAGTGAAGAAGATGCAGATGAGTTAACTAAGGAAGAGATTGCACTCAAATTTGAGGAAATCAACTCAAAATATGAAATAGATGAGCCCTTCAGTGAAGAAGATGTAGAATTTGTTAAAAAATATGCTAAGAAAATAGAACAAGATAAAGAAGATAATGATATAGGAATAATGGGGTATGTAGGAGATTCCTTTAATGTTTCTGGTACTAGCTCAGATGGACTCGTTTCTGCAAATATTTCTGGTAATGGATGGAGTGATATGGGATATATAAACCACTCATACGGTGCAGAGTATGAAACAAAAGCTACTAGAAATGGACATATGGTTACAAAAATAGAGGCCCAGGTAGACCATACAGCTTTTGGTTTAGTTGGATCTGATGGTAATATTGGCAAGGTATATTCTAATTCTTTGAAGGGCTCTGCTAGCAATGTAAGTAGTTATAGATTTAAAAGAAGTGAAAAATATACTGCAGCCGCCTTATACTCTACTACATCAGTTAAGTCAGATATTCATTATCAAAACGGATCTAGTGCGGGCTCATTTACAATTAGATATCCATAATAGCATATCAAAATTTTTTTACAAAGACATTTAGTGATAAAATAATTTCAAGAAAGAACTCTTGTTAAGCTAAGCAAGAGTTCTTTTTCGACTATCTATTATCATAAGTTCATACACTTATACATTTCTCAGATTTGCATATAGTTTCTGACTTGTTAATTTTTTAATATTTAGTTATTTGCAGTGCGCAATAAATAATATTTAAAAAAGAAATATAGATGTCAAAACATAGGCGTCAAGCTAAAAAAGTTGACTTTCAATTTAGTAATAAATCTCCATTGAAAATTATATAAAAAATGAGAACCTCAGTATTGGCTAAATACTAACAAAGAAGGTTCTTATTATGAAACTGGACTATACTTTATCAGCATTTAGCGATTTTATCAAGTACTTTACATCTTGGGAATCAGAGGTAAGCAATTGGTTTAACAGTATTCTTTTCCAATATATAAAAAAATTGGACTAGCTTGGCACCTATGGATATCAAAGTATAAGTACGTTATTTTAAAGTGCTTTTTAATACATATATATGAAAAATAAAGGGTTATTAGAGAAGAGATAGAAATTATTAGTATTGACTAAAGTAAAAATTAAAGCGATTAAAATTCTATGAAAGGTGGTGGAATAGTTGATTTAAAATATATAAGAACTAAAAGATATTAAATATTAGAAGATAAAACCTTGAATAATGGGGGGATTATATGTATAAAAAAAATCTGTATATGTATATTATTATTGGCGGGATTGTAGGAGTATTTTTCGGAGGTTTTTGGCAAGGAATTAGTGCAATGACGTTAATATATATTGCTGAATTATTAGATAAAAAATAATTTTTAAAAGGCTATGAGACAAAGGAGATAAAACGAGCAACCTATCTCTTGTCTTATACAGACCAAGGGTACAGACCAAGGGGACGGTTCTGTTGGTTGAATCACCTCTAAATACATGATAACATAAATTTGGAGGTGATTTCTTATGCCAAGAAAAGCAAGAGAGAAAAGCGAAAGCGGTAACTATCATATAATTTTACGAGGGATCAATAAGCAAATTATATTTGAAGATGAGGAAGATAACACAAAATTTTTACAGACATTGAATGAGTATAAAGATAAAAGTGGATATAAGATTTATGGATATTGTCTGATGGGAAATCATGCGCATATCCTTTTACAAGAAGTAGAAGAGGGAATAGAAACAATCATGCGACGTATAGGGTCAAGCTATGTATATTGGTACAACTGGAAGTACAAGAGGTGTGGTCATTTGTTTCAAGATAGATATAAAAGTGAGCCAATTGAAAATGAAAGCTACTTTTTAACAGTATTACGATACATACATCAAAACCCTGTAAAAGCAGGAATAACAAAGAACATAGAAAGCTATAAATGGAGTAGTTATAATAAATTCATAGACAAAGAAGGAATTGCAGATATAGATTTTGTATTAAAAATATTTGATAGCAATAGAGAAAAAGCAATAGAGAAATTTAAAACATACCATAAAGAAATAAATGATGAAAAATGCTTAGATATCGAAGAAAAAAGAAGATCGACAGATGATGAAGCAATAGAAGTAATTAAAAGGATTTGCAATCTAAAAAGCTGTCTGGAGATTCAAAAAATTGATCAACATACGAGAGACAAATACTTGAAAAGATTAAAAGAAGAAGGCCTATCTACAAGGCAAATAACAAGGTTAACAGGAATTAGTAGAGGTATTGTTCTGAAAAGCTAACCACAAGAACCGTCCCCTTGGTATCTCTGTATTTTAATCGACAGATAAGGACAAATAATGCTATTATTATCGAAATGTATTGAAAAATTCAGAATATATGCTATTGCACCTAAAAGAGATTTCATATAAAATAATAATGAGGCTTATCCAGTATTATCCTTTTCTATATAGATGTTTACCGCTAGATTTTAATTTTAATATACTAAGGGGCCACATTTGCAGTCATTGGCTATGTCTTTCAGTCAAGGGCGAAACCGTAGACCTGTGTATATTAAAATTAAGTTTTATAAGCGTATGTCTATAATATTTCCCAGATGGGTATTTAAGCAATATTTATTACATATTTTGTATTGAGAAGAAATTCACCACTAGTTTTAAAAAACATGGAGGGAGGTATTTCTATTATCGTGAAGGGAGGATTGTGGGAAAAAGGATAAATGGGCTTAACGCTTTATTAAAATTTGCTTAATAAAGGAGGTTTTATTTTGAAACTGACAACAAAAATATTAATCGGTCTTATAACAGGTATTGTTGCAGGTCTAGCATTAGGGGGATCAGCTGAATTAGCTACTACCTACATAGCACCTTTTGGGACACTATTTTTTAATCTAATTAGAATGATTATTGTTCCCCTAGTATTTTCTTCTTTAATTGTAGGCGCTGCCAGTACAGGAGATGTTAAAAAGCTTGGTAGGATAGGTGGAAAAACCATCGGATTTTATTTAATTACGACAGCTGTAGCTGTAACCATCGGACTTATATTAGGAAACCTGTTCCAACCAGGGGCAGGATTAAGCATCCCAATAGATGCAACCGTTGAGCCAGGGCAAGCACCACCACTAGCACAAACCTTAATCAATATTATTCCTAGTAATCCATTAAATGCATTAGTAAGCGGAAGTATGCTTCAAATCATCGTATTTGCTCTATTCTTAGGAGTAGGTGTAACTACTGTAGGAGAAAAGGGTCAGCCCTTCTTAAATTTCTTTGACAGCTTAGCAGAAATTATGTACAAAATTACTGCTACCATTATGAGCTTGGCACCTTATGGTGTATTTGCCTTAATCACACCAGTTGTTGCTCAGAATGGGCCAGCAGTATTACTGCCACTTTTAAAGGTAATTATTGCTGTATATTTAGGAGCAATACTACATTCCCTAATTGTTTATTCTTCATTAGTAAAGATTTTTGGAAAGATGAGTCCATTAAAATTCTTCAAGGGAATTTCACCTGCTGCTACAGTGGCCTTCAGTACCGCCAGTAGTGCAGGAGCCCTGCCAGTGACTATTAAATCTGCCAAAGAAAACCTAGGTGTACCCAATGGTATTGCCAGCTTTGTATTACCTTTAGGAGCAACCATCAATATGGATGGTACTGCTTTATATCAAGGGGTATGTGCACTTTTCGTAGCCCAGGTTTATGGCCTTGATTTATCTATTGCGCAACAGGTAACGATTATTTTGACAGCAACATTAGCCTCTATAGGTACAGCAGGTGTACCAGGAGCCGGCTTTATCATGTTAACTATGGTATTAACCTCGGTAGGACTACCTATAGAAGGAGCAGCATTAATTGCTGGTATCGACAGAATTTTAGATATGGCTAGAACTGCTGTTAACGTAGTAGGGGATGCTGCAGTAGCGGTTTCTGTATCTGCAACTGAAAATGAACTAGAAGTTACAGAGGAAGCGAAATCAATCTAGACTAAATAAAGGTAATAAGCAAATGATCGCCCTAGAATTTTCTAGGGCTTTTTGTGTCATGAAACAGAAGGACTCCTAATAAAAATGTAAAAATAATTAAGTAAATACTACTATAGGGAGTGAAGGCATATGTTGGGTGGTTATATAGGAAAGCTACTAAACATCAATCTTAGATAGGGTTCAAATAAAAAAAGCTTTAGGAGAAGAGGCAATTTCCCCTGAAGCTTTTTACCTTTTAAATGACACTAACCGTCCCCTTAATGACAAGGGTTTTTTCCTCCAGTAGATTTACTGTTCTGTTAACCTTCCTTTTATCCTTATCTATCACTAACTTAATTTCAGGCCGTAAGAAAAATCGACCATTAATCTTTGATACCACTCCGATACTTCCATCGTTTAGCTCAACCAATGTGTTGACAGGATAGGGATTAATATTTAGAATAAAAGCCTTTGTCAACGTTGGGTGAAATAATGTTCCTCCACTACCCATGATGAACTCCAAAACCTCTGAAACTGGTTCAGCCTTTCTATAGGGACGGTGGGAGGTCAAGGCATCGAAGGTATCAGCAACACCAATAATCCTTGAAAATAAGTGAGTGTTTTTATAGGATACAGAGTCCGGATAGCCACTATCATTGTATCGTTTATGATGTTGGAGAGCTGCAACTCGAATGGTAGGGTTCAAATCTGTTTTTGTTTTTAAAAACTCATAGCCTTTTGCAGCATGGGTTTGTATCTCTAGTACCTCCTCTTGCGTTAAAGGACTTCTCTTTTTTAAGATTTCTTCCGGAATAAACATCATGCCAATGTCATGAAGGGCAGCAGCTAGAGCCAACTTTTCCAAATCAAGCTTACTTAATCCAAGGGTAGTCCCCAATACTAGAGAATGAATCATAACATTAACAGAATGCTCGTAAACATAGCCTTCTATAGTTTTTAAATCTAGCAGATCAATTATAATATCTTCTTTAGCAAAAATATCATCTACAATTGTACCTATTGTTGCCTTTGCCATAGTTAAATCTGCATTAAAGGCGGTAACAGTATTTTTACCACCAGCACTGTCCTCTGCTATAATAGATGCCAGCTTACGGATATGACCTATAGCTTTCTGTCTAACCTCTGGTTTAATAATATCTTCAATTTCCTGCTGGCTATATTCATCCTTTATGTAAACCCTAGTGTAGCCTAACTCCAATAATTTTGCAATGAGGGAAGGTTTTAAATGAACCCCGTTTGATAGTAGAATTTTTCCTTGGTCATTGAAAAGAGGAATGGCCAATATGTGATCCTCAGTAGCATGGTACAAGTCTATAACTCTCATTTTAATCACCTTTTCTTAGATTCTCATTATGAATTGGATTTTCTCCATATACTAACATATCATATTTTTTGAAAACAATCTATATAGATCAACAGTAGATTGAATGGAAACTAATAATTGCTCAATGTGAAAAGCCACCGTTATTGGTGGCTTTTTAATCCCTTTATAAACAAGTCGATATATTGGTTGATTTGTTCTTCAGTAATATGATCATCATGAAGAGAAACATGATACATCACCATATAGTTGATTCCTCCAAGGAAGATAATTGCAGCTATCTTTTCATCAATAGGACGAAATTCGCCTTTATTGACTGCTTCTGTTAATACCTCCTCAACCAAGGTAACAATCTGTTTTTTGGCATCCATCATTAGATAAACAATATTATTATCAGATCTCCATGCCTCTTGGGAAAAAATCCGCATGATATCCATATGCTTTTGGGTGAATCGGATAATTAGAAGAAAAAATTCTCTGAGCTTTGATTCAGTAGTAATATTTTGAAACAGTACATTTTTTATGCTTGTTATATAGGTATCTAAAGAAAAATGGACCATTTCTTCAAATAAGTGATCTTTACTATTGAAGTACTCATAGATGGTGCCCTTACCTACTCCGGCTGTTTCTGCAATATCTCCCACCTTAGCCTTATAAAAACCACTACGAGCAAAGACTTGAATTGCAGCCTGTATAATTAGATCCCTTTTGCTTGTTATTTCCGCCATCCGCTGCCTCCTAATTAAACTTCAATTGAAGGTTTTTTTCTCTTAAAGACTTTCACTTTGATGTAGTTGGCTACTCTATCAAAAATGATATACATAACTGGGATAAAGACCAGGGTTAACAAGGTAGCCAACAACAAACCCCCAATAACTACTGTGGCAAGAGGAGCTTGAGCTTCGGCGCCTTCACCTATACCTAAAGCCAGGGGAACTAATCCCAGTACGGTTGTTAAGGCTGTCATAAGAATAGGTCTTAGTCTTGTAGGGCCGGCCTGCAATATGGCTTCTTTCATTTTCAAACCTTTACCTCGTAAAATATTAATATAATCCACCAATACAATGGCGTTGTTTACAACGATGCCTGACAACATGATCAAACCTATGATTGCAGGTACACTAACGGTTCTTTGGGTGATAAACAATCCCAAGGCACCCCCTGCAAAGGATAGGGGTACGGAAAGCATAATGGTAAAGGGATGGAGCAAGGACTCAAACTGAGAAGCCAGCACCATATATACCAGAAGTACAGCCAGGATAATAGCCAAACCTAAACTTTTAAAGGATTCTACAAGATCTTCCATTTCTCCTCCCATTTTATAGGAGTAGCCCTCTGGCATTGGATAATTCTCCAGCTGGCTTACTATATCATTATTAATGCTTCTTACATCCCTGCCTAATATATCAGCAGTAATTTTGACGGTTCTTACCTGATCCTCTCTTGCGATTTGAGTAAGACCCTGACGAATACTTATATCCGCCACCTGCTCCAAAGGTACTGTTATTCCCAGAGGAGTAGCTATTTGAATTTGGCTAAAATTCGAAATGTTTTCCTTTATATAGTTTTGACTTCGAAGAGCTACATCTATTTCAGTACCATCGAATTTATATCTAGTAGCTACTGTTCCTTGAATGTTATTTCGGACGGACTGGGCAATTTGAGCCGCAGATAATCCATATCTTGAGGCAATATGTCTGTTGATAGTAACCTGTATTTCGGGTTTTGCATCTTCAAAGCTGGATTTTACTTCTCTTGTGCCTTCCACTCCTTCAACAAAGCCCAGAATATCGGTGGATAGTTCCTCTAAGAGTTCCATATCGTCTCCGTTGATTGCGATGGACACAGGAGCGCCACCTGTTCCACCCATACCACTTTCCATAGCTTGAACAGATATGAGGGCTCCGGCAATTTCTGAGGTCTGGTCTCTAATCTCATCGGCAATTTCTGCGCTGCTTCTTTTCCTCTGATTTAAAGGCTTTAGCTTCAAATATATTGCTGCTGTATTGCTTATACCACCAGTATCTACATACTCATTCCCTGATCCCCCTAGTATGACAAAGAGAGATTCGGCTTCAGGAATTTCTGCAGTAATTTCTTCAAGGCGCGTTGCAATTTTATCGGTTTCCTCTAGTTTGCTGCCAGTAGGAAGTTCAATATCAATGGTGACATATCCTTCATCCATTCTCGGGAAAAACTCCGCCCCCACTGTGAAGGCAAGCCCTATAGAAACCACAAAAATAACAACAGCTAACAGTACAATTATCTTTTTATGGTCTAAGGACCAGCCTAATATATTTTTATAGGTTTCTTCTATCCTATTAAAAAAGGCTTGAAATCCATCCAATAATCTCTTGGAGAAGGTAGTTCTTCTTGTAATCTCGTGGGAGAGTTTTAATATTTTAGAAGATAGCATCGGTACAATCGTAAGGGATACAAATAGGGAGGCCAGTAGGGAGAAGGTAACTGTCATGGCCAATTCCTTAAATAGCATAGAGGTAATCCCTTCAACAAAAACGATTGGTAAAAATACTGCCACGGTGGTGATCGTAGAGGCAGTAACCGCCATACTCACTTCTCCCGCCCCTTCCTTTGCTGCTTCAATTCGGGAATAACCCTCTTGGCGGAAGCGATAGATGTTTTCTAGTACAACAATGGAGTTATCCACCAGCATCCCCATACCCAGAGCCAAACCACCCAAGGTCATTAAATTAATGGTGACCCCTGAGAAATACATAAGGGAGAAGGTGGCAATAATAGAGATGGGGATAGCAATACCGATAATAAAAGTGGTTCGAATATTCCTTAAGAAAAGGAATAGAATCAATACTGCCAAAATGCCTCCAATAGCAGCGTTCTTAGCAACATTTCTAATGGAGTCATTAATATAGTCGGATAAATCCATAATCATATGAAATTCTATCCCATCCAGTTCATTATCAAGTCTATCCAACTCTCTATTTACCCGATTAGCAACTTGAACTGTATTGGCGGTGGATTGTTTGCTGACAGTTAAGAAAATACTGGGAATCTCATCGGTACGGGAGATTCGATCAGGATCTTTAGCTTCCAAAATGACTTCTGCTATATCCTTCAAGTAAATAATATCCCCGTTACTTAGTATAACAGGAAGATTTCTCATTTCCTCTACACTGCTAAACTCTCCTAAGGTTCTTACCAATAACTCCCGATTTCCTCTTTCTACTAAACCTCCGGGAAGATTAAGATTTTCTCCCTTTAGTGTATTGGCTAAATTATCAATAGATAGACCGTACATATCTAATTTCACAGGATCTACTGTGATTTTCACTTCATTTTCATAGCCGCCCATTATCATAACAGAAGCAACCCCAGGTAATCGTTCAATTCTGCTTTTGATTCTATCCTCAGCTATTCGCTGGGTTTCTGCTAAACCTTTATCTCCAGTAATAGCCATACTCATGATTGGAAAAGCATTAGGATCAATTTTGCTTACTATAGGTGTGGTTGCATCCGCAGGTAGAAAATCCTGTATCATCTCCGCTTTTTCCCGCATATCCAATGCAGCTAAGTCCATATCCGTTCCATCATTAAACTCAACCACGACTACAGAACTGCCTTCACTGGAGGTGGAGCTAATACTTTTCACATTACTAACAGTTGCCAGGACTTCTTCAAGAGGTCTTGTAACCAAAGACTCCATTTCATAAGGACCAACTCCTCTATATTGGCTACTGACAATGGCTACTGGAACATTAATCTGAGGCAATAAATCAATGGAAAGCTTGGTTAAGGAAACAAAGCCTAATAACAGAATAATGAATATCACCATTACGGTAGTAACAGGACGTTTTACTGATATGTGAGAGAGCTTCATTAGAATTCACCTCTCACAATCTTGATTTTATAACCATCCTTTAGAAAATCTTGTCCTTTAACAATAACAGCATCCTCTGGTGCTAATCCAGCTGTTATCTCCACCAGTTCTCCGTTGTCTAAACCAATCTCAACAGCTTTTCTTACTGCTCTTTCTTCTTTGACCAAAAACACATAAAAATCTTTATCCTCTTGAAGAACTGCTGCACTTGGTAGTGTTACTATATCACTTTTTTCGTTGGTATGTATATATACCTGAGCAAACATGCCTGGTTTGATGACATCTTCAGGGTTTTCAACAGTTACCTTCACGGTATAAAGCTGTGACACAGGATCTGGAACAGGATTTACAGCCTTAATAGAACCTATTACTATTTCATCAGAAATAGAGGGAATCATAAGCTGTACATTGCCTGCCGCCATGATTTTGTTAATCGTTGCCTCTGTTACTTTCATAACAACTTCAAGACTGGAAATATCTGTGATGGTTAAAGCAGGTTGAGCAGAAATCAATCCTTTTTCCTGTATATCGATGGAGGAAACAATACCATCGATAGGTGCAGTAATAATGGTATTGTTCAAATCTTTTGAACTGTTGTTATAAGCAAGCTTTGTTTCCTCTAATTGTGCCTCAAGATACTGAAGCTGTGTTTCAGAAGCTTTTTTATTTTCATAGCTTAGCTTGGCCTGTTGATAGGGGATATCAGAAGCCGACAATTTCGCCTGTTCATAGTCCTGCTGAGATGCGCCTCCTGCTTCAAATAGCTTTTCGATTCTTTCAAAGTTTATCTTAGCATTTTCATAGCTCTTTTTAGCATTTTCATATGTAAGTCTGGCATCTTCTATTTGTTCATCCAGCAATTTTTTCTGAAATTTATAGTTTGCCAAATTGGTTTCGTAGGAAAGTTTTCTACTACTCACTTGATCTTCAACAGATTCTGTATCTAGTGTAAATAATACATCCCCCTTCCTAACGAAATCTCCAAGCTGAACAGCCAAGGTTTTTACTTCTAATAATCCTTGTATTTCCGGGATGACAGTTACGGTATCTATCGCCTGAAGCTGTCCACTTAAGGTAATGCTTTGAGATATATCCCCCAAAGAAGGCTTCATTACCTCTACAGCAAAAATATTTTCCTGGTCTGCTTGAGTTTCCAAGGATTTACCACTACAGCCCACCAATAAACTATTCAGTAGTAAAATTAATCCAAAAAGTACAATAAATCGCTTTGACATCATAACACCTCCAATTCAATTATCCGACTGAACGGTCAGTCTCATCAATTATAAGATACTTGGCAATAACTGTCAACTGTTGGAAAAGCCTAAAAATGAAAAAATTATTTTTTTAGAAAAAATTTATCCTTCGGTGTATTGCTAAGACTCCCGCTTCAGATAAACAAATTAAGCGACTAACCCAAATTATAGAGTGTCCTTTGGATTAAGTCTCAATTTATTGTGGATAAGGCACTTTTTATACACAAAATTATTGATCGGCTTGTCCCTTTTAAAATCACATTATCAACAGGATTATCCACATTATACACATAATAAGGACAAATATATCCACAAGTAATTTATTCAAAATAAAAAATAAATAGTTCATATGAAGCCATAGGTCCTTGGATATTAAAATTGAAATATACAAAGACAGCATCTATAAAGCTATGCATTATTCCACATTCTCATTGAAATAATTGCATAGTTTTTTCATTAGATAAACTCTTCTATTTCTATTGCTTTGTTTGCATCAGCGGTTAAATCCATTAATGGATCAACATTCTCTAGCTTAATGATGGGTCTGTAGATATTCCGTTTAGGTATGAACAAAATCTCTCCTATCTGGCCGTTACTTAATTTTACTTTTTGGCCAACAAAATAATCTCCAATACGATTTAAGAATAGATAAAGAATATTGGTATCCAGTTTCCCCATGAACTGGGTTTCCATAATTTTAATTGCTTCAAAAGGAGTCTTTTTATCCCTATAGGGGCGTTTGGCAGTAAGAGCACTATATATATCGGCAATAGCAATAATTCGGGCAAAAAGGGGGATTTTATCTCCCTTTATTCCCATAGGATACCCGCTGCCATCAATTTTTTCATGGTGCAGTAAAACAGCTTGCTTTATTTCAAAAGATATAAAAGTATAGTTTTTTATTAAATCATAGCTAAGGATGACGTGTTTTTGTAATTCCAACCATTCGTCATTAGTTAGCTGTTCTTTTTTATTTAATAGAGTTTGAGGAATTTGGATTTTACCTATATCAATCAGTAAAGCGGCTAAAGATAAATCATTTAAATCCTGTTGCTTCAGATCTAACCATTTACCAATAGAATAGCTGATTAAGGCAACATTGTGGGCGTGAGCATAAGTAATATCATCCAAATCTTTAATTTTTTGCGTTAATTGAAAGATGTTCATATCTTCTTTAAAAACCTCAAGGGTTTCTTCTATTTTATTGACTAAATCCTTTTCTTGAATACCTTCACCTTTAATAATTTTTTCGAACTCATTTTTTAAACCTTCTCTTTTTTTATCAAATTTTTCGACGAATTTCTTTACTTTTAATGAATTAACCGAAGGTTCCACCACAACGATTTCAGGGACTTTTTCTTCTTTAGGTATCTCAATGACTACATCGAAAACATTATATTGTGCAAGCATACTTTGAAAACGTTCTGGATTCCTTATTACAAATTCTTTAGGAACTAGAACAACACCCCTATCATTTGTTATTTCTCGACCTACAATCATATTTTCTTTCACATCACTAATGTGAACTTCATCGATTGGCAATGATTCATTTGTACTCACAGGCATACCACCTTTATTCGTATTGTTAACTGGAAAATCCTTAAGACTTATATTGGCTTCTGAATGCATATAAATATGAAGAAAAAGACAAGGTTAAATGTTATCTTAATATTAAAACAATTTAACCTATTTTTCAACAAAATTTTCTATTTATTAGTATTATGGGTAGAAAATAAAAGACCTACCTTATAAGTAATAAATTAACAAAAATAATTAACTTAACTATAACAATTTTTAAAAGATTTTTGTGTATAATGGAGAAAATTACTATATTAATATAGTATATTAAGGAAATTGATAGAATTTTATGAGGATATGTATGTATTCAATAGGTATAGGATAGAAAACAGTAGAGTAAATAATAACTCTATTGTTTTTTGTTTGTTATTCTTAATTAGAGGGTTGCCCTGAGCTGAAATATGATAAAATATAATCACAAACACAAAAGAGAGGTGATTGCTTTGAAAAACACAAAACAGCAGAAGGCAGATAGGCAAAACAGCAGTGTTATAAAGGATAAGAATAAAAATTTAAGGGAATTGTATAATAAGGGTAAAGTAAACTATATATTGGTCCATGGTGTATTAAGCTGGGGTTTGTCCACCGGTATTATTTTTATATTTTTAACTAGCTTCTTTCAGTATGAGTTTAACTTCAGAGTAATTACTGAGAATCTTTTTTCTAAAAACAACTTAATTACTCTTGGTCTATTTGCAGCAGCAGGAAGTGTATGGGGCAGTATTATGTGGAAAATCATAGTAAAAGAAGTAGAAAAGAAACATTCAAAACACAAAAGATAAGATCTATAGAATAGGGGAGATAGAGTGAGAAAAATTGAATTAATTGCCACTGCTGCCTTCGGTTTAGAGGCGGTTGTAGCAAGAGAAGTTAAAAAATTAGGGTATGAGGATGTAAAGGTAGAGAATGGAAGGGTTACTTTCACTGCTGATGAAATGGCTATATGCAGATCAAATTTATGGTTGCGAACCGCTGACCGAGTTCTTTTGAAGATAGGAGAGTTTAAGGTTACTACCTTCGATGAATTGTTTGAAAAGACAAAGGCTCTCCCTTGGAGTGAATGGATACCAGAGGATGGAATATTTCCTGTAGAAGGGAAGTCCATCAGCTCCCAGCTAGCTAGTGTCCCTGATTGTCAGGCTATTGTAAAGAAAGCTGTAGTGGAAAGCCTAAAGAAGAAATACCATACCAGTTGGTTTAAGGAAGAGAGGGGACAATATACCATTGAGGTAGCTTTACTGAAGGATGTTGCTACATTAACTATCGATACCAGTGGTGCAGGATTACATAAAAGAGGCTACAGAACTCTGTCTAACAAAGCACCACTAAAGGAAACTTTAGCAGCGGCACTAATCCAATTAAGTTTTTGGAATCCCGATAGGGTGTTAATTGATCCCTTCTGTGGTTCTGGTACCATACCGATAGAAGCTGCCTTAATAGGGAAAAATATAGCCCCTGGCATGAATAGAAGCTTTTCATCGGAAGAATGGGATGCTGTCTCAAAAGAGTTATGGAGAGAAGCTAGAAAAGAAACCCATGATTTGGCGGATTATAATCGGCCAGTGAGAATTTATGGATCAGATGTGGATGGAGAAGTATTAAGTTTAGCAAGATATCACATAAAAGAAGCTTTCTTAGAAGAGGATGTGCATATTCAAAAGTTAGATGTTAAAGACTTGGCATCAAGATTTCAATATGGTTGTATTGTTTGCAATCCTCCTTACGGAGAAAGACTGGGGGAAAGAAAAGAAGTAGAAAAACTATATAAAACTATGGGTAAAGTGTTTAGTCAATTGGATACCTGGTCCTACTATATCATAACCTCTCATCCTGACTTTGAAGATTTGTTTGGGAAAAAGGCAGATAAAAAAAGAAAATTATATAATGGCCGTATACAGTGTAATTACTATCAATACTATGGACCTAGACCACCGAAAACTACTCCCACAACCTAAGTCGTTATCCTTCGGTGTATTGTTAAGACGCCCACTTCTATAAGCGGGATATTAAACACTACATCCTCCAAATAAATTCGGCTATAATTCATGAGGAAATAAAAAGTCCTCTGAATTATAGCCGAATTTTATAAGCCGTGTGGAAAAACGCAGGAAATTTTGATTGAAAATTTGTAAGTTTCTAATTTGTGCGTTATAATAGAAATGTGGGTGCTGAAAATTCGGCATAAATGGCCTAAAAGTTGGCGGTGATAAATTGAAAAGAATTCTTTCAAAAAAGAATATGGAACAGGTATTGGACTATATTGGAGAAGGTATTCAGATTGTGAATAAAAAAGGAAAGATTCTCTATTGCAATCTTTCGGCAGCTAATTTAGATAACCTCAATAGAGATGAAACAATAGGTAAATATGTATTAGATATTTACCCCTCCCTAACTGAAGAAACTAGTACGCTGTTAAGGGTGATTAGAACAGGAGAGCCCATCTACAATTTTCAGCAGACTTTTTTAAATTATAAGGGCTATAAAATCACCACCATTAATTCTTCTATACCTATCATAGAGGAGGGGGAAATATTAGGGGCGTTGGAAATTTCCAGGGATATCACCCAAGTAAAGCTACTATCAGAAAAAGTTGTGGAGCTGCAAAAACAGCTATATAACGAAGATGCGGTGAAAAAAAGGGAAAAAAGAGGGACAGCTAAATATACCTTTGATGATGTTATAGGGGAAAGTAAAGAGATTAAGAAGCTAAAGGAAAAAGCCCTTAGAGCTGCACAAAACCTATCATCTATTATGGTATATGGCAGTACTGGTACAGGAAAAGAGTTGATTGTTCAATCTATTCATAACGCCAGTGAAAGAAGCAGTAAGCCTTTTATTGCACAGAACTGCGCAGCTATTCCAGCCTCCCTACTAGAGGGGATATTGTTTGGAACATCAAAAGGAAGCTTTACTGGTGCAGATGATCGTCCGGGACTGTTTGAATTAGCTAGTGGAGGAACACTTTTTTTAGATGAAATCAATTCTATGCCAATAGAGCTTCAATCAAAGCTGCTTAGGGTTCTAGAAGAGGGTAGTATTCGAAGAGTTGGAGATATTCGAACAAGACCAGTAGATGTTCGGATCATTGCTGCCATGAACATGGATCCCTTGGAAACAGTAGAGAAAAAGTACTTAAGGAGTGATTTGTTTTATCGTTTGAATGTTGTATCCTTAAGAGTTCCAGATTTAAAGGAAAGAAAAGAAGATATAGAGCTACTGGTAAACTTTTTTATTATAAAGTTTAATAAAAAGCTTAACAAACAAATATTAGGGGTTTCTTCGAGGGTAATGGAGATATTTCAAAGATATCACTGGCCTGGAAATGTTAGAGAATTGGAAAATATCATTGAAGGCATCATGAACATACTTGAAGGTCGGTTAATTACTGAAGAAGAACTACCCTATTATTTTAAAAGCTATAGTTCACCATCCTTTAATTCAAAAAGTATGAATGAAGTGAAGATTTCCCTAAAAACCAAGCTGCAAGAGACAGAAAAACAAGTCATCGCAGAAGTACTGATGCAGGCAAAGGGTAATATTACTACTGCAGCTAAGCTGTTAGAAATGCCTAGACAGACCCTTCAGTATAAGATGCGCAAATACAAGATAAAGGAATCTTAAACCACAATTCTTTTGAAATTTTATGTAGCGCTTTGTCTTTATACCTATTGAGAGACCTTCTGCTACAGTGATTCATAATAATTGCCGAAAATTCGGCAATTATTTCATTTATTAACCTATCTCTTTTATTCTTTAATCCTTTTTTTTATTGAAAAATCCCCCTTATAGTATTTTTATGAGTGTTAAAATTTTTGGCATGAATATTGCAGTTTTAAATGTAATGACATATGTGATAGAAGGACTTCTATTAGAAAAGTAAGGGTTACTTAATTCAAGATGAATATAACAACCTGTAATAAGGAAGTATGCAAAAACGATGAAACTAAGGGGGAAATAAAGATGAAAAAAGGATGCCCATTCGGTACCCACAGAGTAATTGAACCAAAAGGTGTTTTGCCACAGCCTGCAACAAAGATTGAAAATGACATGGAGATTTATGACAATGAGATATTAATCAATGTAAAGACATTAAATATTGACTCCGCTAGCTTCACTCAAATAAAGGAAGAGGCACAAGGAGATGTAGAAAAGATTAAGGAAATTATGACAAATATTGTAGCCACCAGAGGAAAACACCAAAATCCTGTTACTGGTTCTGGTGGAATGCTGATTGGTACTGTTGAAAAAATCGGGCCAGCCTTAGAAGGAAAGACCAATCTAAAGGTAGGAGATAAACTAGCTACCCTTGTTTCTCTTTCTTTAACACCGTTAAGAATTGACAAAATAAAAGAAGTTCGTAAGGATATTGATCAAGTAGATATTGAAGGGAAGGCTATTTTGTTTGAAAGTGGTATCTATGCTGTTATGCCAACGGATATTCCTGAAAATTTAGCATTATCAGTTTTAGATGTAGCGGGAGCACCAGCACAGACTGCAAAGCTGGTTAAACCTGGAGACAAGGTAGTGGTGATTGGTGGAGGCGGCAAATCTGGATTGCTATGCTTATACGAAGCCAAGAAACGAGCAGGGATTACAGGAAAGGTAATCTGCATAGGACATAGTCAGAAATCTGTAGATAGAGTGAATCAAGCTAATTTAGCAGATGTATGTTTTTCTGCAGACGCCACCAATGCAGTTGAAATAATGAATAAGGTTAGAGAAGTAACCAATGGCGAAATGGCAGATGTTGTTATCAACTGTGTCAACATACCAAATACAGAAATGGCAAGTATCTTAGCGGCAAAGGATGATGGATTGATCTATTTCTTCAGCATGGCCACCAGTTTTACAAAGGCAGCTTTAGGAGCGGAAGGAGTAGGCCGTGATACCACCATGATTATAGGAAATGGCTATACAAAAGGCCATGCAGAAATTGCATTGCAAATTATGAGAGAAAGCGAAACCTTAAGAAAAATATACGAAGAGTTATATGCTTAAAAAATAGAAGGAGGAATTCGATGCGTCACTACAAGGATATACCATTGTGGGAAAATGTTACTGAGGAAGAGTGGAATGATTGGCAGTGGCAGGTGAAAAATAGAATTACTACCTTAGAAGGTTTGAAGCAAGTGATTGAGGTTACGGAAGAAGAAGAAAAAGGCATATTAAAATGTCTCGAGACCCTAAGAATGGGAATTACACCGTATTATGCAGCCTTAATGGATGAAAATGATCCTAACTGTCCTATTAGAAAACAAGCAGTACCTAGAACTGTAGAACTTTTAAAAGGCAGTGCTGATATGGAGGATCCATTACATGAGGATGAAGATTCACCAGTGCCGGGCTTAACCCATAGATATCCTGATCGTGTACTTCTTTTGATAACTGACATGTGTTCTATGTACTGTAGGCACTGTACCCGCAGAAGATTTGCGGGACAAAATGATACAGGAATGCCAGTTGATAAAATAGATGTGGCTATTGAATATATAAGAAATGCACCAGAGGTAAGGGATGTATTGCTATCTGGAGGAGATTGTTTGCTGGCTTCTGATGAGAGGCTGGAGTACATTATCAGTAAATTACGGGAGATTGAACATGTAGAAGTGATCCGTCTAGGTAGTAGAACACCAGTAGTTATGCCCCAAAGAATTACACCAGCCCTAGTAAATATGCTAAAAAAGTATCATCCAATTTGGCTAAATACGCACTTTAACCATCCAAAGGAACTAACAGAAGAAGCGAAGAAAGCCCTTGCTCTTATGGCAGATGCCGGAATCCCACTTGGAAATCAGTCGGTACTACTAAGAGGTATTAACGATTGTATTCATATTATGAGGGACTTAGTACATGGTTTAGTAAGAAATAGAGTTCGTCCCTACTATATTTATCAATGTGATCTTTCTATGGGAATCGAACATTTCAGGACAAGTGTAGCAAAGGGGATTGAAATCATTGAAGGACTAAGAGGACATACCTCCGGATATGCTGTACCAAACTTTGTTGTGGATGCCCCCGGTGGAGGTGGGAAAATTCCTGTAATGCCAAACTATGTATTATCTCAATCCCATAACAAAGTAGTTCTTAGAAACTATGAAGGGGTCATCACTACCTACGTAGAACCAGCTCCCTATGAGGAAAGCTGCAGCTGTGATGTTTGTACCGATAAGAAGTCCCATAAACTACATGGGGTAGCAGGTCTACTACAGGGAAATAGAACAGCGCTAGAACCAGAGCATCTAGAAAGACACGAAAGAAGTAAAAAAGCATAGAGCATTAAGTAAGTAGTATTTTTACTAAACTTTAAAGGAAGGTTTTGGAAGAGGAAGGTTTTGGTTTTTAACCTTAACCAACCTCAACCTTGGCCTTAAGCTTGTTGGGAGGTGAAGGGATGCAACTAATGGATTTAATTCGTTATAAGTATAAAACCATATCTGTAGTGGGGATGGCAAAAAACGCTGGCAAAACTGTTACCCTCAACCGATTGCTAGAGGAGGCCGCAGAAAAGAACGTCATCGTTGGATTGACCTCCATAGGTAGAGATGGAGAAAAACAGGATGTTGTAACCAATACAGAAAAACCAACGATTTATGTCATGGAAAATACCATTATTGCAACTACAGAGGATTGCCTGTCACGAAGTGATGCAAGGTTGGAGATTTTAGAGGTCACTGATTATGCCACAGCGATGGGACGGGTGGTTATTTGTAGAGTGAAAAGTGGAGGCTTGATTGAGATTGCAGGCCCTGATACCAATTCAGAAATTAGAGAAGTAGCTATCAAAATGAGATTTTATGGAGCCGAGGTTGTTTTGATTGACGGAGCCATTAATCGGAAAACAACAGCATCCCCATCTATAACAGAAGCCACGATACTAGCTACTGGAGCAGTGATTAGTCGAGATATTGATAGGGTAGTGGAGGAGACAGCCCATCAAATTAACTTGTTTAATATACCAGCTGTAGAGGATGAAGATATGAAATCTTTGGTAGCCAGTTTAATGGAGGATAAGGGATATTGTATCATCGATCAGAAGGGAAACGTCAAGGTGTTAGACATAAAAACTGCCATTAATAACGGTATGAACATTGGGAGGGCTTTGACAGAGGATAGTGTTTATGTTGTTTTAAAGGGTAGTTTAGTAACAAAGACATTAGAAGATATTATGACAGTAACCGAAGCTTATAAAAATGTTACATTTGTTCTAAAGGATGCTACAAAAATATTTATAGAACCGAAGGATTGGCGCTTCTTTATGAAGAGAGGTTTTAAAATAAAGGTGCTTGAAAAGATTAATGCATTGCTCACAACTTTGAACCCCTATGCTCCACAAGGCTATCAATTTGATCCAAAGGATTTCTGTAAAAGAATGAAGAAAAATCTGACGCTGCCAGTCATAGATGTTATGCTGGAGGAGGAAGATCTTGATGAATAATTATATTACTGAAGAAAATAGAAAAGAAATAGGCTTGAAATATATTTTACAAAAACTTCCTACCCAAACCCCCTATGGTAAAGAGGTAAAAGAAAACATAAATCCTTATTTATCTGATAAAATTCAGGATTTACGTAAGACCTTAAGGGATTTGGGGATTTTTTTGCAGGAGATAGAAAAGGATTATCAACTATTAAGAGGATTAAAAAATCATCTAGGTGAGTTTAAGGATATTAGAGGATCTTTTTATAGAGCTAGAAGTGGGGAATTATTGAACGAGGTAGAACTCTTTGAAGTTAAAAAACAGATGATGGCTATGGAAAAGCTTCGTAAGTTTCTCCTGCGTTATCCCCTAAAAATAGAAGATTTTCACCTACTGAGTGTGGTGGAGGTAGTAAAAATACTAGACCCTGAAAATACTGGTGTTGAAACCTTTTATATATATGATGTATATTCTGAAGAATTAACTATTTTACGAAAAAGAAAGAAAGCGATCGAAGAATCCGTTGCTTATTACAACAAAACGATTAAAGAACAACTATACCAAGAGACAGGCGTTAAACCTAAAATAAATGGAGAAATGATTGTTTTAAAGGAAAATGAAACACAGCTGGAAAAGCTGTTGAATTGTACTAAGGTTTACCAGACGGCAGAAAATGATAAACAATTTATTTTTAAAATTAAGCCCTCCAAGGAACTAAAGAAGCTTCAAGAGGAATTAGATAATTTAAAGCTTCTTGAGGAGGAAGAAGAATTTAAAATTCGTCAAATACTATCGAGAACAATAGGAAACAACGCCAATAATATTTTAATAAACATCGAAAATATAGGGAAAATCGATTTTGTTATGGGTAAGGCCATATTGGCCCTGCAAATGAAAGCTACAGAGCCTGCAATTGTTGAGCATCCTTTTATAGATATAGAAGAAGGCAGGCATGTTGTTATAGAAGAAAAATTGAATGGACAGGGTGCAAAGTACACTCCTATAGACATCATTTTACAAAAGGGAGTTGCATTAATTACTGGTGCCAACATGGGAGGCAAAACCATCACTTTAAAGATGATTGCTTTAATTACCGCCATGGCACAGCTTGGATTTTATGTGCCTGCTAAGAAGGCAGTGATTGGACCCGTAACTTTTATCTATTATTCCTCAGGTGATCAACAATCGGAGGAAAAGGGGCTTTCCACCTTCGGTGGGGAGATTGAAGGTTTGAAGCATGCTGTGGAAAAGGCAGAGGATGAAGGATTGATACTGATCGATGAGCTAGCTAGAGGCACCAATCCACTAGAGGGATATGGGATTTCTAGAGGTGTATTGCAATATTTAAAGAAAAAGCCTTCTATTTCAGTGATTACCACCCATTTTGATGGTCTTAGCAGCATAGAAGGAATTAAACATTTACAGGTAGTAGGACTTAAAAATGCATCAAAGGAAGCCTTAAAGGAGGAACTGCAAAAATCCAAGGGCTATAAAGGTGTTCTTGAAAAACATATGGATTATCGTCTAGAGGAAAATCGACAGAGTGAAAGCACCCCTAAAGATGCTATTATGATTGCTAGACTAATGGGATTAAAGGAAGAGATTATAGAGGAAGCACAAAAATCTATAAAGGAAAGGGAGGGGCAATAATGGTGAGTAAATTAAATTTGGATGAAAAGATGATTGAAAGAGCAAGAAATGCTGCCGACAACATAGCAGAGGATGTACAAAAGTTTATTGATGAACATACGACAGTAGCGGTGGAAAGAACCATAGCGCGACTTTTGGGGATAGATGGGGTGGATGAGATTGATAAGCCGTTGCCAAATGTAGTAGTAGATAATATTAAAGAAGGTGGAAGCTTAGGCAGTGGTATTGCTTATTGGATAGGAAATGCTATTGTTCATTCTGGAAAATCTCCTCAAAAGATTGCAGAAGCTGTTGACAGAGGAGAGATGGATTTAACCCGTATACCTGCACAAGATCCTCAGAAAATACAAGAGGCTATTCATGATATAGCTGATCATAGTATTAATAAAGTAAAAAGCAATCGAGAAAAGAGAACAAGCTATCTGGACACTATTGGTGAAGGGAAAAAGCCTTATCTTTATGTGATTGTTGCAACGGGAAACATCTATGAGGATGTTGTTCAAGCCCAAGCTGCTGCAAGACAAGGAGCAGATGTTATTGCAGTAATCCGTAGTACAGCCCAAAGCTTATTAGACTATGTCCCTTATGGAGCTACGACAGAAGGATTTGGTGGAACCTATGCTACGCAAGAAAACTTTAGAATTATGAGAAAAGCGTTAGATGAGGTAGGAGAAGAGGAAGGAAGATATATTCGTCTTTGCAACTATTGTTCAGGCTTGTGCATGCCAGAAATTGCTGCTATGGGAGCAATGGAGAGACTAGACATGATGCTAAACGATGCCTTATATGGTATTTTGTTTAGGGATATCAACATGCAAAGAACCTTGGTTGATCAATACTTTTCAAGGATTATTAATGGTTATGCTGGTATCATCATTAACACTGGAGAAGACAATTACTTAACAACCGCTGATGCTGTAGAGGAAGCCCATACAGTGCTGGCATCTCAATTTATCAATGAGCAATTTGCCCTAAGAGCAGGAATTCCAGAAGAGCAGATGGGGTTAGGCCATGCTTTTGAAATGAATCCTGATATAGAAAATGGATTCTTATGGGAGCTTGCACAGGCTCAAATGGCTAGGGAAATTTTTCCGAAGGCACCGCTAAAGTATATGCCTCCTACAAAATTTAAGACGGGCAATATTTTCAAAGGACACATTCAAGATGCAATGTTTAACATGATATCCATATGGACCAATCAAGGAATACAGCTACTAGGTATGCTGACAGAGGCTATCCATACACCCCACCTTCACGATCGAGCATTGGCTATAGAAAATGCTAAATATATCTTTAACAACTGTAGAAACTTAGGAGAAGAAATTGAGTTCAAACAGGATGGGATGATACAAAAAAGAGCCCAAGAGGTATTATATAATGCTACCACCTTGCTGGAGCAGATTGAAAAGGAAGGACTTTTCACCACCATAGAGGGAGGTAAATTTGGTGGCGTAAAACGATTAAGAACCGGTGGGAAAGGATTAGAAGGGGTCATGAGGAAGGCAGAAGGATATTTTAATCCCTTTATTGATAAGATGTTAGGAGGGAGACAATAATGGCTATGGAGAAGGTAGATTTAACAAAAATCAAACCCTATGGAGATACATTAAATGATGGAATGACCCAATTGAGCTTTACTCTGCCAGTCCCCTACGGTGAAGAGGCTAAAGAGGCGGCAAGAAAATTGGTGTTAAAAATGGGGTTGCAGGAACCTAGTATCGTAGAGGCCAAGGATTTAGGGATAGGATATACCTATTTCGTTGTATATGGAAAGTGTCAGCATACGGTGGATTACTCTAACATTCAAGTATCAAAGGTAGAAGTAGATACAATGGAGAAGGAAGAAGTAGAGGAATATATTGAAAGCAACATAGGCAGGGATATTGTCATCATTGGTGCCTGTACAGGAACAGATGCCCATACGGTAGGTATTGATGCCATCATGAATATGAAAGGATTTCATGGTCATTATGGATTAGAAAGATATAATGGAGTAGAAGCTTATAATCTTGGCAGCCAAGTGCTTAATGAAGAATTGGTGGCGAAGGCAATAGAGTTAAAGGCAGATGCCATACTTGTATCTCAAATAGTAACACAAAAAGATGTTCATATACCAAATTTAACGCAGCTAATCGAGCTGCTTGAGGCAGAGGGAATTAGAGACAAAATGGTTGTTGTTTGCGGCGGCCCTAGACTTTCTCACGAACTTGCTAAAGAACTTGGCTATGATGCAGGCTTTAGCACTGGTAATTATGCAGAGGACGTAGCCTCCTTCATTGTAGAGGAAATGGTAAAGCGGAAGCTAGTTTAAATAAAAGAATAGGATTGGTTGAAAAGCATAGGGGAGATTTTGTCCTATGCTTTTTAGCTATATCCCCTTGAAATACTCAAGCAGGACTGCCTATTCTGGCAAAAGATGGTTCTGATTTAGAATTGATTACATCTAGTGGTGCTATCGCTAAAAATAAATAGCAATAGAAAAAGATGAAAATCGTATTTTATGCTTGCAAGGTGCATAGAATACGATTTTTTTTTAAAAAATTAAGAAATTTATGTGATTTTGGGAAGTTTGTGGAACTAGTATAGATGAAGAGATAAAAAAGCAATTCTGTAGGTATAAAGGATAGTAGTATAAAGCTGCAGCATATAGGAATGAAATAAAAGTCCATTAGAAAATAATACTGCTGCCTAAGAGTATTAATGAAATTTATTATATTGGAAGGAGGTAAGATTTTATGAGTAATGTTTCTAGAGATTTACCAAAAAAAGTGACTGAAAAGATATCAGCAACAGTTCTTGGAAAGCGTAAACAGGCAATCACCCTAACAGTCACTATAGTATTATTACCATTAATATTTTATCACAAAGAAATAGATATGGGAGGAAACTTAGATATTGCCATTTCCGTCTTCTTGACACCGTCTAAAACAGCAAAAATTAAATTTTATAGGGAGAATCCTTACGATTGTGACAAGAAGATAATAAAGAAAAAGCTTATGAAGAAAGAAATAGGGAATGCGCATGATTGTTTGATTGCTGTTTTTTTATAAGATACTGTCAGATTATTGGTAAGTTGAGTATTGAAAGGAGTTTTGTATATGAAAACGAGAAAACGATTTTTATCTTTAGTGCTTTGTTTGTTAATGATATTTAGTTCTCTTGCTCTTACTTCTGCTGCCACTTCATCATCAGTATCAACCTTATCAAGTAAACAAATTGAGGATATTTTTGAAGAAATTAAGGGACAAATTTTATTTAAATATGGGGGTATTTATGACTTTAATAATTTTTCTTTTGTAATTGAAAACGAAAGATTTGAAGACGGCAAAATATTGATTGATTTAGATATTCTTACGGATATGACCCTGACCAGACATCCGTCTGAAAGCCAAGCGACAAAAGTTTATACTACTGAATCAGCTTATTTCTACAAACCTGATCCATCTATTAAGTTACCAGATTAATCTTTATTTTAGCAAATATGTTAATCATAAGCTTTTCATTAATAAAGATTCCTTGTTATGATTCAGTAGCAAGAGAATTTGTCTTACAATGAACGATTTTAAAATTTAAAAGGATATTCAAAAGTTCTTCAACTAACAGAACATATACTAGATATTGAAATCATAGACTAATTGATTTTAATATCTAGTAGTTCTTTGCTGTAGTTTTGACTTTTAAGATAGCCTCTAAATTTGTTTGTCAGATAGCAGCATACTTTGGAACTATAATAATACTAGCCTATATTTTAGTTAGGGTAAGCTGATATTATTATGAAAGGGATGTGGTATTTATGAAAAAGATATTTATTTTAGCTGTTACTTTATTTTCTGTCTTACTTTTTAATATAACAGTGTCAGCTGACGAAATAATACCTAAGACAAATATCAGTAATGCAAATATTTTCCCATATGAAGGCAGAGATGATACTGAATATTTTATAATATATAATGACTCATCGAAAGAAATAATTGATGAAGACTATATTGGTTTATTTATTAACGGAAGTATAATCAAAAATGCTAACATAATTATTGAAGATAACAAGTGTTTACTTCCTATCAAGTTAATAAGCGAAAATCTTGACGCAACCGTATCTTGGGATGCTCAAACAAACAAAGTAATGGTTCACGACGGAGAAAAAACAATAGAATTGTTTGTTGATAGAGTCACCGCCAAAATAAACAATTCTGAAATAGTTTTAGATACAGCTCCCACAGTAATAAATGCTAGGACTTATTTGTCACTAAGTTCCATTACAGAAATATTAGGTGTACATGTGGAATATTTTGATGGAAAGGATGATACTAAGACTCACATAGTAAAAAGGATGCCCCATGTTATGATTAGTAGGTATACAAATGGAGTTAATGAGCTATCCGAAGTTGAGGCAATTGAGCTATTAAAGGAGCAATTGATTATTGCTTTTAATTTGAAGTTTGGAGAGTTTATACCACTTTTTCAGCTTGAGGACTCTGGAAATTATGATGAAAAAGAATCGCTCAGATATATAATATCTAATTTGAAAGTTAGCTCTGAAAACGATAGATACTATGTAATTCCAGTGGTATTTGATTTTTGGATTGATAAATATACGGGTGATGTATATGTATTTTATAATGGCATCAATATGGTGATAAAAAGTTTTAATCTCTATGATGAAAATGCGTTATCTTTTGCAGGCTAAAAACAGAACAACAATGGGGACGGTTCGTAATTTGAATGCAGAAGAAAGGACTTTTATATGTAAAAAGAGGAAAACAACTAGATATTTTAGAGCCATTTGTTAGCATATGTTTTTAAAGCTAAAAACCTGAGCTGAATTAAAAGGAATAAACCAATAGATATCTTAAAGGTTTTGAAAATGACGAAGATAGATATAAATATGTTAGAACAATAAAGAGATAAAAAAAGAAAGTGATCATAAACTATATAATTGAAGATATTTATTGTCATGTTCAGTCTCTAGCCCATACATTAAGCTATTTAAATATGTGTACACCGGGAGTACTTCCAACCGTCACCAGTGAATACAAATAAAACTATAAAACTTACAAAAAGCATAGGGCAAATTTTGTCCTATGCTTTTTGCGTGGGTGGTTCTTATGAAAGATGACAAAGATAGGCAGAAGCATGTCAAGAAAAATGAAACTATTTACCTAATATTACCTTAATAGGAAGAAAAGCGAAGGATTTTGCAACAATATGTCGAATGTATAATAAACCTATAATTTTACTACAGGAGATATGCTAAAAAGTATAGGTTCCTGTGATTTGATCAAAGGATAACTTTGACAATTTATCCTTCAGTGTATTGCTAAGACTCCCGCTTCTTCTAGATAAACAAACTAAGCGACTAACACAAAATCAAAGATTTTGGTTATCTGCTTATAGATAAACAAACTAAGTGACCAACACGAAAGTTAGAAACCAAACTTTCGGTTGTCTACTTAAAGCGGGAGATCAAGCACTACATCCTCGAAGTAAATTCGGCTACAATTCAGTGGGAGTAAAAACTCCCTCTGAATTAAGTCTCATTTTATGCTGATGTTAAATACTAATATTTGTGACCTCCTATGCTTGAACATAGAACTTTTTATTGATTCACATCTACATCCATAACAGGTATAATAACGCCCTCAAAAGGCGGTCACTTATTTTTTATTCTATAGCTATTTGACTATATAGAAAATACATAACTTGTAGATAGTGTATGAATAAATACTATAAATCATAAAGGGAGGAAAATGTTTTATGTCTTTTGAAAGTGAAAAAACTAATCTATTGTTAGAAAATGAAAAATTCAGTTTGTTTTTAGAAGATGCTGGCAAAATTTTAATATCTGTTCATCAACCGGGCTATGATATAAAGGATTTCGATGAAGATGTACTAAAGAAATATCCAAGAGTTCAAATTACCAATTTCCTTAATCTAAAAGGTGCTTTACAGGTGAGAACAGTCGAGCCTGTAAATATCGGAGTGTTAAAACCTAAAATTGAAGTGATTTTATCTAATGATAAAATGAAAGCCAAAATAAAAATTAATGTCAATGAAACTGAATTTGAAAGTATGAAAAATGACTTAGAAAAAGAAGTTATCCGCGCCTTAGAGGAGCATAATGTAACCTATGGTATTTTATATAATGTCTTAAAGGAAGAACTAAAGCCTCATCAGGAGATTGTTGTGGCAGAAGGGGTATTACCCACAAATGGAGAAGATGCCATAATAAAATATATTCATATATCAGAAAAAAAGCCTCTAATTAGAGAAGATGGCAAGGTAGATCATTATGAGTTAAATTTAATCCAACAGGCCAGCGTAAATGACTGGGTCGGCGAAAAGATTCCAGCTACGGCAGGAGAACCAGGTAAGACGGTAACAAATCAGTTGCTGCCCCCTATGCCTGGTAAGGATCAATTGTTACGCTATGATCATAATTCAATTGCTGAAAGTACAGAGGGTGGTAAAATTGTTTTAAGAGCACTAGTGGAGGGGGCTGTTACTTTTCAGGAGGGGAAAATCAAAATATTAAATCACCTCATTATTGAAGGGGATGTTGACTATGATACAGGAAATATTAATTTTAACGGCTACGTAACGATTAAGGGAATTGTTTGTGATGGATTTAGTGTCAAGGCTGATAAGGATATTTCAATTCTTGGCGAGATGGGTAGCGGTGCAGTGAAGGAGATTATATCAAGGGAAGGAGACATTTACATTAAGGGTGGTATTTCAGGTAAGGGGAGGACTATCATCAAAGCAGATAAAAATGTTTTTGTAAAATATGTTAAGGATTGCACCGTTATTGCAGGTGAAAATATTAATATTGGTCTGTATGCTATAGACGTCGATTTACATGGTAAAAGCATAATGGTTAACTCTGAAAAAGGGAAAATCATTGGAGGCAGCCTTAATGCAGAAGCAAAGATAAGTGTTTATACGATTGGCAATATTTCGGAGAGAAGAACATTTGTTAATGTAAAGGGATTTGATAGACAGACATTAAAAAAAGAATTAGATAATCTACTATTAAACTATAAGGAGTGTTTAATAGAATTGGAAAAAAACAAAAGACAAATGAAAGTATATGAAGCAAAGCTAAAAACAAATCATAAGAGTGTCACAGGACAAGAGTATCAAGTATATATAAAAATCAATGATGAGCTATTAGTTGCAATATCTAAACTAGAGAATAGAAGAAAAGTATTAATGGATTTCTTGAATTCAAAAGGAGAAGGAGAAGTGAATATATTCAAACAAGCTTATCCTCAAACTTTCTTAGAAATAAAAAACATTAAAAAAAGAATTGATAAAGTAACAAGAGGAACATACTTTGCAACAGACAACCAACTACATTTTTCATAGAAGAGGAGGCATCGTTTTGAATGGTTTACATATTACTAATAGAATGTATAGATATGATGCATTAATAAAGGCAATAGACTTTTTTACACAGAGGTTTAGCCCGCAGCAATTAAGTGAATATTCTTTTGATTTTGCAAATGAAATTTTAACGTTGAATGCATCTGCTCTTTTTGTTATACAAGGAAATGAATTTAAGTTAAAAAATAAAAGGTTGTACACATTCAGTGATTATAGTATAAAAAATACGAAGAAGCTTCAGAAAATAGCCACTTTGCATGGCAGTATTTTACTGAATCATTTTGATAGTTACTTTGATGAAGGCGACATTGATTACTTAAATATGAATATTGTAATCCCCTTAATTATTGATGATTTGTTATTTGGATTTATTATTGCTGATGGAAAAGTCATGGGGAGCTTTGATGAAGATGATTATACTATGGCGATGGCATTGATGCGATTATTTAACAATTCACTTGAAAACAGTAGAAATTTTTTAGATTTAAAGGGGAAAAACAAACAATTAGATGAAAAAGTGTTTAATTTGTTTGCTATCAATCAAAGTGCTAAATCCTTATTATCAGAATTAGGGTTAGATAGATTAAAGAGTATGGCGGTAGACGTGTTTAGCGAAATTGCATGTAGTAGAATTACCTCCTTTGGTATGATGGATGATATATCTAGCACGTTAAAAATACTTGCCTATAGAAACGTAGAAAACTTTTCTACTCAATTGACAGAGATTGAAGTGGATCTTTCTGTAGAATTGGACAGTAACAAAATTGTTCTTGACTTGAATAAAGATATTGAAACGATAAAAAAGTTATTTATTAACTGGGAAGAATTTCACCCATTAGGAGCGCGATATATTGTCTTGCTTGTAAGAGATAAACTTCTTGGATTAGTTACCTTGAGCGAGCCAATTAATCAACCCCATTATGATGACAGTATGTTTGAACTAATTGAATCTTTAGCATCATTTACGTATATTGCATTAAAGAATGCCATGATGTTCGAGGAAGTTAGGAAGCAAAAAGAAATCACTGAGGCAAAATATAACACCTTATATAAACTGAATATGTTGATTAATAATATTAATGAATGTATTTCAATTGAAGAATTATGTGACGTGACACTTAAAACTTTGAATATATCTTTTGATATTCAGAAGGCATTTATTGCATTTAAAGAAGAGAATCAATATAAAATCATGTGGAGTATTGAGGATATTGGTGTAGGTGAGACCTTCAAGATAAATGAGGAATGGGAGGATACTTTTGACGGAGATACAATTTATAATTTTGCAACTGAAAGCCTACATAGTTATTTAAACGAAGATTTATGTAAATTATTCAATGATTCAACAGGAATTGTTATTACTCCAATTACTCTAAATAAATTGGATATAGAAGAAAATGTAGGTCCTTTAGCTTATCTAGTCATATTAAAGACTTTAGATAATCTTCAGCAAGAAGAAATATTGTTAATTGATACAGTTGCAAAAAATATTTCTCCGATTATTTATCATATGAATATATTAGACGAATGCAAACAAAAATATTTACCTAATAACAAGAGTTTATTTTATGAATCAATTTCCAGAAAAGTAGAAGATAGAAATAAATATCATGTTGATTTTAATGTTTATTACACAATGTTAAAAAAACATCCTTTCATAGAGATCGACTTATCCATGTATCAAGACTATGAATACTATTTAATTGAAAACTATTTATTTATTATCAGTTATGATGACTTAGGTTTAATGGACTTTAAAAAATTATCTTCTATTAATACTTTCGAGGATATTTTGAAGCATGACTTTCTGGGCTAAGGGTAACCTTAAATATATAAGATGTAGCTAGAAAACAGGGGAATTAATCCTGTTTTCTTTGCTCTTACCAAGGCTCCCGGTGAATCAAGTCGTATTTTATCCCTTAACTGTTATTATGATTGTTGTCATGCAGCACCTGATCGATTACGCTTACTAAAGCCAATATAAAAGGCTGATCTTCATCGTCTGCTATATCAGCACCGTAGGTGTCAGCAAAGGCAAACCATTTTTTATTTACTGTGGCAACCATTTTATTTCCTTTATGAATCTCAAAATTATGGGATAAGATATTTCCTTCCATAGTACAATTACCTATTGTGCTTTCTATAACAAATCTAGGTTTAAAAAATGCAAATTCTTTTTTCACTCAAGCTAAATGTTTTCCTTCACGGTAAATGTTGTACTCTGGAAGCAGTTTAAAAATTTTCTGTTCTATCGCTTTTATCTCATTGTGGAATTAAATATATATGTTAGCACTCTCTCTTACGTTGACAGCATTAGTCTCACGTCCCCTTGGCTATTGAGCTTCTTTGTTCTTGAATAGGGAGTATTAAAAAGAAAGACGTCTTGGATATGATACAATGGGGTATGAAATAAAAACTCATGAAAAATATTTATTAGTTTGAAATTTTATGTCACAAAACGGTTATTTGGATTGTTATAAGGGTACAGTCGGCTGATAAACAAGCAAAGGAGGGAACACATGAGTGACACAGATTTAGGACGGAGGTTCGCCACCGGCGGAGAGGATGAACTGGAAGAGATAATTAATCTCTACGGCGAAAAACTCCTCCGCTATGCCACCGCAATTTTATGCGACTATCAGGAGGCGGAAGATGTGGTGCAGGATGTTTTTCTTTCAGCCTATCAAAACCGCGCAGCTTTTGACGGCGAGAACTTGTCGGCCTGGCTATATAAAATTACTTATAACCGAAGCCTAAACCAACTGAAAAAACGCAGAGTACTTTATTTTAGCGAAATCTGGGATAAGGCGGTTTCACCTGCTGAAGATATAGGTCTGAGTGATGAGACACTCCGCGCCTTGCGGCGACTCAAGCCAAAAGAGCGGGCGTTGCTTTATGGACGGATTATGGAAGAGCAGAGTTATGAGGACCTCTCTCTCCTCTTTGGGCGCTCACCCGTCGCCCTACGCAAACAATACGAACGGGCAAAAAAAAGGCTGGCGGGCTATCTGACTGCCGGGCATTATGGAAAGGAGCAGAAACATGAGTACATTTGACCGAGACGAGCAAAATATACATGAAGCGCTTTCCCAAATAACCGTTGACGCAGCCGGGCTTGCTGGGCAGGTCAAAAGCCGGCTAAATAAAAAAACTTCCTACTCAACGCCACGATGGCAGTCGCGCTGGTCACTGGCTGCAGCCATGATTATAACGATGTCTGCGTTGTTGGTCATTACTGCGGCGGCTGCAACGCTGGGGAGCTTTGATTGGCTTATTAAGAAAGTCAATCCTTCCTTTGGTGAGATCGTGGAGTTGGTTGAGGTCTATTGTGAAGACCAGGAAATACGCATGGAGGTCATCGGTGCCCAAAAATATGACAATATGGCGATTGTCTACCTGTCCCTCCAAGATATAAGCGGGCAAAAGCGATTGACGAAGCAGACAGACTTCCGCGATGGGTTCAGCGTAAAGATGAACCCGCGGACGCAGAAGACAGACGGACAGTCAACCGTGGAAGCCTCCAGTTTTGGGTGGGGGCAAAAACTACTTTATTTTGACGAGGTAACCAATACTGTTTATTACGAGTTCAATATTACAACCGATTCGAATTCTCCACTGTCCGATCCGCTGGAATTAAGCAGCTTCCTTATATACTTCGATGAAAGAAAATATGAGTATGAGCCGGTTTCTCTGTCGCTGTCCAACCTTGGGGAGGCGGAGACTACTCCCATACAGCGAGAATATATTTTCGGCGGTACGAATGTCCCGGACGACCTCAGCGAGTTAACAGCGATCCTTACTCCAGGCCATTATGCCCCTATGCCCCATGGAGAAGACGACCAGTGGATTTCGAATATCGGTATCTTGGACGGGAAGCTGCATGTTCAGATAGGTAACGCTTTTAATAAAGAGTTTGGAAGTAGTGATGCATCGCTCTTTCTTATGACTTTGGACGGCAAATTGATTGAATGCGACTATAAATTGGACTTCCTCAGTGATGAGGATCATCACCTGCTCAATCTCGAAGAAAACAGTTATGATGACGCGGTTTACAAATACAGTGAAGCTGTCTTTACTGTAAATACTGAAGAATTGGGTGACTACACCCTTTGCTTTACCGGTTTAGTTCATTCCGGTGTTGAAGGTCACTGGAAGGTAACCACAAATCTAAGCGATACCAGCCAACAGATGCGTATCTGGACAACCGATATCTCTGTTGAAGGCCATCTCTTTGAACATTTGACCCTTAGTCCTTTAGGGCTTCAAGTCATCGGTACCTACGAAGGAGAAGAGTGCATGGCGAGCGAAATGTCTCTGGCAGTTGAGACTGTCGATGGCATTATTTCGTTAGGAGGTGGCGGCGGAAGCTATAACTCTCAAAAACAGTCCTTTAACTTGCATTGGAACACGGAAACTCCTCTTGATGTTGCAACCGTTACTGCCGTCATTATAAACGGTACTCGTATTCCGGTCGAATAGAAAAGATGACACTGGACTACTTACGGCGGAAAAGCTGAAACCTCTTATTTATCAAGACAAACAGAATACTCTCGGTGATGTGGGGCACAGATAGACAACACCCATAGGAAATAAGAAAAACCTATTTTCCTCAGAATCTCGCTTGATTTTTTGATTATTAAGATTGGTCACACAAAACAGCAGTACTGCTCTAACCGAATAGTGCTGCTGTTTTTACACCCATTCTGATGTGGCGATCTTTTTGGGAAAACATCCCGAAGGCCAAAGGGACAGCATTGGACGGCAGACCGCGCAAAAATAAACTATAAAAACACACAACAAAAACACCTATAATCTTTGAAAAATCAACATTTTAATAATATAATTAAAATAAAAAGAGGTGTTTCCATGTCCAGATATATAAAAGGCGAAGATAAAAACCAATTGTTATACAACAAAAGCAAACCAGATACTAAAGAGAAAGTATATAAGAATCCTGAGGCATGTAATAAATGTGAATATCGAGATGCTTGTACGGAAAATAAGTTTGGTCGATTCATAAAAAGAGGCCCCTATCAAGATATCTATGAAGAGGTGGACAAACGAACAGAACAAAATAAAGAAATATATAAGTAAAGGCAAATAATTGTAGAACACCCCTTTGCAACAGTAAAGCGAAATTTAGGCTTTTCCTATTTTCTTACTCGAGGTAACAAAAATGTTAAGGCAGAGTCTCATATGCACTTTTTTATCTACAACTTAATCAGAGTTATAAATATTATGGATATCAAGGAACTAATCGGGATATTAAGAGCTAAAAAGACCATGTTTTTTTGGTTTTTGAAAGGAATGCGATTAATAGAGATAAAAAGCCAATGGTTGATTACAGTTAATTAAAAGAAACTAGTGAACAGCAGACTGTTATTGCGCAGTCTGCCGTCCAATGCTGTCAACTTAAGAGAGAGTACTAACATGCATATCTAATTCCACAATGAGATAAAAATATAAGAACACTTGAATTTCCAAGA
>NZ_FZOJ01000054.1 GCF_900188145.1 Anaerovirgula multivorans
CACAAAGTAAGCTGTTCGAGTACATATACTCGAACAAAAAATACCGTAGTTTCGGGGCTTATAGCCCCGTGACCACGAGTTTTAGTGAGGAGGAATTTTGAATGAAAAAGTTACAGAATAATCAAACGACGACTAACAACGCCCTACTAAACATTATCACCCCTATAGGCTTAGAAATAAAAAGAAACAGCCTTATAATAGGTGAAAACACAGGAAGAATTTACGGCATCGTTAAATACCCACAAAAAGTAGACTATGGTTGGCTTGCTAAAATCACTAATATCCCTGGAACCGTGGTGAGCATCACCTTTGTTCCCATAGATAATGGGGAGTTTATCTCAGGGGTATCCAAGAGCATTATTCAAAATAGAAGTGCAGCAGAAACAGCGAAAGATCCCCTCGTTAGACAAAGAGCAGAAAGAGCCGCTGTGGATGGTGAAAAAATTATGCTACAAATTGATAGAGAAGGGGAAACGGTAGGCACCATGATTATATCCATCATGGCTATAGCAAGAGAAGAATCAAATTTTCAAAAGATTTGTCGTAAGACCGAAAGTGTGATTGCCACAAACAAGTGCAAGACAAGAATCATGGCTAACTTGCAAGAACAGGCTTTTAAAACAACATCCCCATACTATACCCTCGATGAATCCATTGGTGAAGTGTTAAAACGCGTTATTCCAATGAGTAGTTTTGTCGGGGGTTTTCCTTTTTCATCAAGTGGATATAATGATGGTACAGGCTACTATTTTGGAAGAGATAACACAGGTGGACTTGTGGTTCTTGATCTGTGGAAACGTGGAAATGACAGGACCAATACCAACTTTACCATCATGGGTGTTGCGGGGGTTGGCAAGAGTACCGTCGTTAAACATATTGCACTTTCTGAGTACATGAAAGGTACTAAAATCATTTTTGTCGATCCGGAGTCAGAGTATAAGGAGCTCACAAAAGCATTAAATGGCGACTGGATTAACACTGGTGGCGGTATCAATGGTAAAATCAATCCACTTCAAATTAGACCGACCCCAGTGGATGAAGAAGATCCTTATTACAAGGATGAAGGCAATGGCATGGGAGACATGGCCATTTACATGAAAAATCTTGAGATTTTCTTTAGTCTTTATTTGCCATCATTAACCGATAAACAAAAGGCGATTTTGAAAAATGTGCTTATTGAGCTCTACCATAGCTTTAACATTACATGGGATACTGACATCAATAATCTCACTAATGATGATTTTCCTATTTTCAGTGATTTGCATGAGCTACTTAAGAAAAAGAGTGATGAAGAAAGAAACAAGAAAACACCTAATAATGAATATGAAGAATTGGCGTTGTTGCTTCAAGATATTGCTCTTGGCAGTGACGCTTTTTTATGGAATGGAAAAAGCTCTATAAAGACCAATACAAGATGCATCTGCTTAGATACCCATGATCTTCAAAATACCAGTGACAACATTAAAAGAACACAGTATTTTAATATTTTAACCTGGTGTTGGCAACAAATGAGCAAAGACCGTACAGAGCCGGTACTTTTAATTTGTGATGAAAGTTATTTAATGATTGATCCAAATGTACCTCAATCCTTGGTTTTTCTTAGAAACGTTGAAAAACGAGCAAGAAAGTATGAAGCTGGCATAGCCATCATCTCTCATTCGGTAGTGGACTTTCTAGATCCAAAGATAAAACTTTACGGACAGGCATTATTAGATATACCAGCTTATAAAATCCTTATGGGCTGTGATGGGATGAACCTTATTGAAACGAAAAAGCTATATAATTTAACAGACGCTGAAGAACAATTACTGGCTCAAAAGAAAAGGGGCAATGCCCTTGTGATGATTGGTTCTAAACGATTACATGTGAATTTTCAAATTCCTGATTACAAGTTTAAGTTTATGGGCAAAGCCGGAGGAAGATAGGAGTGTGAGAGCCTTGAAAAAGAAAATGGTCATTGAACTAATCATTTACATTGTCTTGGTCGTAATAGGTGTCATCATGTTATTCGCTTATAAGCCAAGAGAAAGAATCATCATCGTGCCTCAAGATTTTCAGGTAGAGCAGGAAGGGGGAGTGAGAGATGCTTCTATACCTAACGAGTAACGAAAATGTCAATCTGTTCGACTTTCTAGAAAACGAGCATGGCATCATCATTAAGAAATTATCAGGACATTTTTCTATGAAGCAGTTTGTCATTCAAGATATGCGTAGTCTAGAGCATTATAGGTATATGGCTGTTGATGTGAACGCTCTAAAAGATGTAGACACAGAGATTATTGAAGCTGTAAACGCTTTTAAGAAGCTTCATTCATCCAGACTAATCTTTTATATGGAAGACATCAAAAAATACGAACAACTGATCCATGAACTAATAAATACAGGAATATACAATATACTTACCGCATCTGATGTGACCCTGTTAAAAATGGAAATATTGAAGGCAATTAGTAACTTAGGCATTAGCAAGCGTGAGATACAATCAAAGTTTATGAAAGATGAAATAAAAACGAATTATATAAAGGCAAACCGATCATTTATAAAAAAAGAAATCAAAATTGCAGTCACTGGGGTTCAAAATAGAGTTGGGACAACGACAATGGCCATTAATTTGGCCAATTTTTTGTGGTATATTGGCGCGAGGGTTTGTTATGTAGAAGCCAATGAACACCATCATTTAATTAAACTATCAGAATATTATCAGGGTATGAGAGAAAAGGATGGCGTCATTTTTAATAATGGTGTGAAATACTTAAATCTACATTCAGTGTGCCATGATGAATTTGATTTTATCATCTATGATATGGGTGTGGTGAACAACAAGATCATTGCTGCCATTCGAAAGAGTTGTGATGTAGCTATTATTTGTGCAACAGGAAAGCCTTATGAATCAAATGACATTCAAAGTATTGAAAGCTTGCTTGATGAAAAATTGATATACAAAGTATTTTCGCTGGTGGCTGAATTTGATAAGAGCAGGATAAAAAAGCAGGATAGAAGTATTTACTTTTCGAATTATACACCGGATTATTTTGATTCTGAAGTTAATGATGAACTATGGGAAGCAATCATAAAACCATTTGTAAACCGAACTGAGGAGGCCTGAGATGAACAATAAAAGTCTTTTAATAGAAAGGGTATACAAACTTGAATTGACGCAGAGAGCCACGCTTGTGGCTTTTTATCTCATCAATAGAGCAGATCAAGAAAACACCTGTTTTCCAGGGGTTAAAACCATAGCAAATGAATGTCATATGAGCACGAGGACCGTTCAAAGAGCGCTGAATGATTTAGAAGAATCCGGTTTTCTAAAGCGTGAAAGTCGCTTTCATGAGATGGGAGGGCAGAGGTCTAATATGTATTATCTTCAGATTGGTGAAATGAATGATTTAGAAGATGATGAAGATAGAGGAGTAGCATATAGTGAAGCATCCAGCCAAGGAGTTGTTCAGGATGATGAGCTGAATAAAATGGATAATGTAGGGAGTGACAAAACTACGGAGTGTGCCTACAATAGTAAATTTGATTATTTAGAATCAGTGGAGAAAATTGATTTTTCAATCTATATTGGAAATAACGTAGCTAGTTTACCTGTGTCACGGGGGCTGTGTCAACGTGACGGACCTTGAACTATACACTCTAATTAATTGGGGTACTGAAAATAAGTGGTATTAAAATCATAAATAAAAACCCTAGAATAAAAAAGTATGGAGTACGATTAAGGGTACAGTTAGTTTATTATAATGAAAAGTAAAGAAAAGCAGATAGATAATTTTTTAGCAAAACAAACGTTCCTCTTGCAATAATAATAAAGTAAGAATAGAATAATACTTAGATAAAATATGAGTAGGAGTGGAACGAGGTGTGTTATGGAATTTAAAATGTTTTATAAAACTCAAAGAGAGTTGGCAGATGTCATAAATCAAGTCATTGATTTGTATTGGTCGGATGACATCACAGAAACAGAAATGATTGACACAATAAAAAAATTATACACTAATAATTCTACGAAAATGATAAAAGAAGATGATTTTACGACCGTATTAAAACAACAGTGCGGTAAAAGACGATTAGAAGTCGTTCAACGAATCATAGAAATTAAACAGGTGTGAAATGGCAGAAATATATAGTAAATATAATGTTGATTTTGAACGGATTCGCATGAAAAACATACCAGTGATATCGTGTGTTCCGGTTGTAGAATTATGTAAAATTTACAATTTTGAAGAAGTTACAACGGTTGATTTAGGATTAGAATTAAGTTCAACACTAAAAGAAATTTCAATAGATAAAAGGTACGATTCAGTGCAAAAAGGACTGGATAATATTTTTAGGAATTTGAATTCAAATAGTTTGATGGTGGTTAACATTGACATTCTATTTAACCCTAGCTACAAACTTAATGTATTGAAATACTTTATAAATTTAGCCAGGACAAAAATGGTATTGGTCCACTGGCCAGGTGAAATCAAAGGAAATGTATTGCAGTACTCTCAAATAAACTATGCTGATTATGTTAGATATGATCTGCAAGACTACGGGATTGCTTGTATAAAATGAGGAGGATTTACAAATGAGGTATTCAGAAATAATTAATTTTAACCCTATTGAATCTATTATTCAATTAAAAGATGCAAATGACAAAGATAGGGCAAAAGGATTAGTTGAAAGCTATGTTATGTCTGATGAAATGGCTGACAAGTTTGATGCGGGTATTATTAATGAGCTTCAATTTGACGAAGTGGTTGACAACAAAGGTGTCTTAATTGTAGGTAATTATGGTACAGGTAAATCGCATTTAATGTCAGTGATTTCTTCAATTGTTAATAGTGCTGAAAATGTAGATTATCTAAGAAATAAAAAATTTGCAGAACACTCAAAAAGAGTTGCGGGTAAGTTTGAAGTTTTGAGAATAGAAATTGGTTCTGTGAGCAATTCATTGAGAAATATTATTGTGAGCGAATTAGAAAATGATTTAAGCCAGCGTGGTGTCAATTTTTCATTTCCAAGTGCTGATAGCATTACAAATAATAAAGCCGCATTGATGGAAATGATGTCTAAGTTTGAGGAAAAGTATCCTGAAAAAGGATATTTACTTGTAATAGATGAGTTGTTAGATTATTTAAGAACAAGAAAAGAGCATGATTTGATGCTTGATCTAGGATTCCTTAGAGAATTAGGAGAATTTATCAAGAATTCTAGATTCAGGCTTATTTGTGGTATTCAGGAGCAATTATTTGATAATCCTGCATTTTCATTTGTCTCTAAATCTCTAAATCGTGTAAAAGATCGATTTGAACAAGTCATCATTAGAAAAGAAGATACTGCCTATGTTGTTTCTGAGAGAATTCTTGGTAAAACACCCGAACAAAAGGCAAAAGTAAGAGAACATTTATTGCCATTTTGTAGTCTCTATTCAGAAATGTCTGAGCGTATTGATGATTACGTGCTGCTTTTTCCAATCCACCCATCTTATATAGAAATCTTTAATAGAGTTTATATTGCTGAAAAAAGAGAAGTGTTAAAAACCATCTCCTTAACAGTGAAAAGGTTATTAGATCAAGAAGTACCTGAAGAAGCGCCTGGTGTTATCTCTTTTGATTCATATTGGAATTTCATAAAGGATAACTATGCTAGAAAAGCAGAAGCAGAAATAAAAGAAGTCATGGAGAAAAGTGCGGTTTTAGAAGATAAAATTGCAAAAACATTTACCAAAAAAGCATATCAACCTATGGCTCTGCAAATTATCAACGCCCTAAGTGTACATAGATTGACTACAAGTGGCATTGATGTTCGGATCGGATTAACCGTTGAAAATCTAAAAGATGACTTATGTCTTTTTATTCAAAACATGCCTGAAATGGAATCCGAATTTTTAATTTCTATGATTCAAACCGTGCTTAAAGATATCATCACCCTCGTAAGTGGTCAATTCATTGAACATAACCCAGATAATAACCAATACTTTTTGGATCTAAAAAAAGATATTGATTATGATGCGAAAATCGAGCAAAAAGCAGATATGATGGATGATTATGAATTCAATAGATACTATTACAAATTGGTGCATGACGCACTAGAGTGGGATGTAGAATCATGTGTTCCAAATTTTGAAATCTATGAGTATACATTGAATTGGGATACTCACAATGTGTATAGAGAAGGATACCTATTTATGGGATTGCCTTCGGAAAGGTCTACAGCCCAACCGCCTAGAGATTTTTATATTTTCTTCATTCCTCCATATGGTAAAACAACTTATACTGATAGCAAAGAATCTGATGAAGTTTTATTCGAATTTATAAGTGATGATCTCTTTTATTCGGACTTAAGACTTTATTCCGCAGCACAAGAAATGAAGACATTGGCCGCTGACCAAAACACAAAAAATATTTATACCAAAAAGGCAGATGCCTTCAGAAAGAAAATGCAAAAATGGCTTAACGATAATCGAAACACATGCTTTTCTGTTATTTCTAAAGGAAGCAAAAAAACGTTAATTGAAGCCACCGCAGGTAAATCTAGATTGTCATCAGATTTAAAAAGTGCAGTGGATATGGCTTCTTCTATGGCATTGAGTGAAGCCTTTGAAGCGAAGTACCCAGATTTTCCAAAATTCAAGTCCAAAATCACAAGAGAAAATAAAGCGGGTGTTTTAGAACGTGTGATTAAAAGCTTTTCTGGAAAAACAGCAAAAGATGTAACGGATTATTTAGAAAGCTTTGGTCTAATCAAAGAGGATAAAATTGATGTCACCAATTCTAAGTACGCCATGTATATTGCAAAGCAAATGGCAGGACTGTCGCCACAGAGTGTTATCAATCGTTCAGAAATTGTTGAAGAAGTATACGATGTGAGTTTAGATAAAAAGTTTAAAGTAAACTTAGAGTACTTTACGCCTGTGTTTTTAGCGTTGGTTTATACAGGCCATATTACAATAAGCCTTAGAGATGGTACAGTTTTGACTGCATCTAATATGGATATAACAGCAAAATTAGGGGTTATGGATGTATTCGAGTTTAAGTATATTTCCAAACCTAAACAAGCTGCCATAGATGAAATTAAGCGATTGTTTGAAATCATCGGATTGCCAACAGGTATGGCCGTAAATGCAAAAGAACTCCAAAATGGTCTTGATAAAGTACTAGACAAAACATCTGAATGGGCTTCAAAAGCACTTCAAGCAAAACGCGTGTTGAATGATGAATTTAATTTATGGGGGGAACCTCTACTGCCTCAACATTTTGCTAATGAATTTGAAAGTCAAATAAGCATTGTGATAGATGAATTTGGCAATTTTAAAAATAAATACAACACAGTTGCTAAATTAAACAACATGAATTTATCTATGGATAAAATTGAAGATATTGGCAAATGTATAAAAGCAATTCATGTGATTAATGAGTATGAGACACTTAAAAGCCGTTGTGAAACGTTAGTCAATTATATAAGTACTTTTGAGACACTTGAATTACCAATGCAATTTTTTGAAGAGATTGATAAAGCTAAGGATTTATTTAGAGAACAAAGAGATGAAATTAAAAATGGACGCGATGCGGAAGAAGTATCGAGAAACATTTTTAGTAAACTTAATGAAATTAAAAATAAGTACATTGATTTTTATATTGAAAAGCATCAAAAAACGCGATTAAATCATAAATCGGCTGTTCGCTTGGCGTCAATTAAAGATTCAGGTAAGTTGGTTGGTTTAAATCGTTTGAAAAATATTGAGACCGTTTTTTCTTTGGGAAGATTAAATGCCTTTGAGAGAGCATTAAATCAATTAACCATTTGTTATGAATTAGAAATCACAGAACTACAGCAATCACCAATTTGCAAACATTGTAAATTAAAAGATCTTACCCAAGTAACCAATGTCAATGATAAAATGGACGATTTAGAAAATGAATTAGATGAAATTTTCAACGAGTGGGAACAGCTTTTAATTCAATATATTGAAGATCCTATTGTTCTTGAAAATAAGATTTTATTAAGTAAAGAACAACAAGCTATTATAGAGGATTTTCTAATTGAAAAGAAATTGCCAGAAACGATAGATGTAGCTTTTGTTGGCGCATTTAATTTGTTGTTTTCAGAGCTTCACAAAGTAACCATCAAAGTTGAAGACATCACACAAGAATTATTAAAAGTTGGTCCGTCGACTGTAGAGGATTTAAAGAAGAAGATTAATGACATTATAGATGCAAGAATTAAAGGTATGGATATCTCTAAACTTAGAGTCATTATGAAACAAGATGAAGATTCATATACGTATAAGATTGCCGAGGAGGATACAACAGATGAGTATTAAAGACCGTGAGAATACAAAGCTAACCAAAGAAGATATTGATAAGGTTAGACATTTTGAAGGGTTTCCGATTGGGAGCGATGAAGACATCATCGCCCTATCCAACCCACCTTATTATACGGCGTGTCCAAATCCATTTATTGAAGATTTTATAAAAGAATTTGGAAAACCTTATGATGAAGAAACGGATGACTATCATAGCGAACCTTTTGCAATAGATATTAGTGAAGGAAAGTATGCACCTTTATATAAACTACACGCATACCCCACGAAAGTTCCGTATAAAGCAATTATGCACTATATCTTACATTATACAAATCCAGGTGATATTGTATTTGATGGTTTTTGTGGAACTGGTATGACGGGCGTTGCTGCCCAATTATGTGATATGGATAGTTTAGCTGCTACTAGAGAAGGATTTTCAAAAGATGAAATAGAAAAGCTAGGGGAAAGAAAGGTGATACTTTCTGATTTGTCCCCTACAGCAACGTTTATTTCCAGTTGCTATAACCAAAAAAAAGATGTATTGGCAACATACGAAAAAATGCAAGAAATTCTAAATGATTGTGAAAAAAAATATGGATGGATGTATAGTTTCGGTGAAGATAAAATAATCAACTATATTGTATGGTCTAAAAAGAAACTGTGCTCTAACTGTGGCAGTGATTTTAGTGTGTGGGACAGAACCATAATATACGATTTTAATTCGGCAATTGGCAGTGTTGTTAAGGAACCTAAGTGTAGACATTGTGGAATTATTCTTGATATCCCAGCCTGTGAAAATGAAAATAATTTAGTTGATGATAATGGCGAAGTGAGAACAATCCCTAAATATATTCCTGTATTAGTGAATTATAAAAAGAATGGAAAACGATATGAAGAAATCCCTAATGAAGATATCTACATACTAATTGATAAAGTAAATCAGATGCATTTTGAGTATTGGTATCCTCATAATTTAATGATGAATAAAAAAGGCCAATGGGGAGATTATTATCGTGCAGGCTATCATAAAGGCATAAAGTATATTGATGATTTTATGACCAAAAGAACGTTAATTATTTATGGTTATCTATTTGAAAGAATTAAAGAAGAGAAAAATGTATCAATTAGAAATGATCTTATGTTCATTTGTACTGCGTGCTTTAATAGAACAACACGTATGGTTCGTTATATGGCACAACATAAAGAAAAAAATGTAGGACCACTTTCAGGCACTTTGTATATGTCCTCTATTTTTGGAGAAATAAATGTAATTTCTAATATTAGAGATCGATTAGACAAATGGGTAAAAGCTTTCTCAACTAATTCACATTTATTTCAAGTTAATGACAACGTAAGAATTACTACACAATCTACAACAGATTTAAGGCTGCCTGAAAATTCAATTGATTATATTTTTATAGATCCTCCTTTTGGAGATAACCTAATCTATTCAGAATTAAACCATTTAACTGATTCTTGGCTCAAAGTGATAGAAAACATAAAAAACGAAACAATAGTTAGTTATACACAAAATAAAGACAATGAAATTTATAAAAAACTAATGAGAGAAAGCCTATCGAATATGTATAAGGCCCTAAAACCTAGTAGATGGATTACAATAGAGTTTCATAATTCTAAAAATGCTATTTGGAATATAATTCATTCTGCAGTAACATCTTCAGGTTTTATAATTGCAGATGTGAGAACACTTGACAAGAAAAAAGGTACAACAAAACAGATGATTTATACATCTTCAGTGAAGCAAGATTTAGTTATTTCAGCTTATAAACCAAAGGATTATTTCAAGAATGATTTTTTGAAAAATGCTGGCAATGAAAATACAGTTTGGATGTTTATCAGGCAGCACTTAGAAAACTTACCAAGGGTAGTTGTTGTCAATAATTGTGTTGAAGTTATCGCTGAAAGACAAGCTTTTTTATTGTTTGATCGGATGGTTTCATATCATTTAGTAAATAACATTTCTGTCCCATTAGATGCTGCAGATTTTTATCGAGGTCTTGATGAAAAATTCTTGAAACGCGACGGAATGTATTTTCTTCAAGATCAAGTCAATGAATATGATCATGCAAGACTTAAAATGGACGTTGAATTCATGCAAATGGTTTTATTTGTGAATGATGAAAAAACTGCTATCGCGTGGCTTTATCAACAATTGAATACGCCACAAACTTATGCAGAAATTCAGCCGAAATTTATGAAAGAAATTCGATCAATAGAAAAGCACGAATTATTACCGGAATTAGCCGTATTACTGGAGGATAACTTTTTAAAAGATGAGAATGGAAAGTGGTATATCCCTGACACAACAAAAGCAGCAGATGTTATGAAACTTCGAGAGAAAAGACTGGTTAAAGAATTTGAAGAGTATTTAAACAGCAAAGGTAAACTCAAAAAGTTTAGAACGGAAGCTGTGAGAGCTGGTTTCGCAAAACTATGGAAAGAGAAAAATTATAATTTGATTGTAAAAACCGCTGATCGTCTTCCGGATAAGGTTATTCAAGAAGATGACAAATTACTGATGTACTATGATATTAGTTTAAGTAGAGTAGAATAAAAGGATTTGAGGGATTTCATATGTATAAAATTGGTGAATGGTTAAGGAATAAAGACAATGGAGATCGATTACAAGTGCTTGAAGTTTTTGATACTTGGGGTCATATTGCTTATAAAGTCTATAACCCATTAAAAAATTCCATAGAGTTTATTGGTAAAGATGATTTGATAGAATTTGCTGAGGGAAATATCGATGAAAACTATGTAAAGTATAAAATCTACCTTACAAAGCTTTTAAATGAAACATCTCAAGGATTTATCAGCTCATTGACCCATGGGATTATTCCTTTGCCACACCAGTTATACGTATTGAAAAGAGCTTTGTCAGATTCGAAAATAAGATATGTTCTTGCAGATGAAGTTGGACTTGGTAAAACAATAGAAGCAGGATTGATCATACGGGAGTTAAAAGCAAGAGGACTCATAAAGCGTATACTGATTGTTTGTCCAAAAGGTTTAGTATCCCAATGGGACATGGAGATGAAAGAGAAATTTGAAGAGCGTTTTCATGTGATCTTACCTACGGATTATGAGACCATAAAGAAAATCACAGATAAAGATGATGTCTATGGACAGTTTGATCAGGTGATTAGTCCTATGGATTCTATTAAACCTTTAGAAAGACGGGCAGGATGGACAGAAGAAAGAATTCAGCAGTATAACGAAGAGAGAGTATATTCCATAATCAATAGTGGCTGGGACTTGGTGATTATTGATGAAGCACATCGTGTGGCAGGGAGCTCAAGTGAAGTTTCAAGATACAAACTTGGCAACATGTTAAGCCAATCAAGCCCATACATGTTGCTCTTAACAGCGACACCCCATTCCGGAAAAACAGAACCCTTTTTAAGATTACTAGGATTATTAGATAAGGAAGCCTTTCCAAACTTCAAATCTTTGGTTAAGGAACAAGTTACGCGCTATGTTATTCGAACAGAAAAGAGAGAAGCCATTGACAACAAGGGCAACAAGCTTTTTAAAGAAAGAATGACAAAAGTGATTGAAGTAGAGTGGCAAGAAAAGCATAGCAACCAAAAGGCTTTATATGAAAAAGTAACCGAATACGTAAAAAATGGCTATAATCGAGCCGTTAAAGAGAAAAAGCAGTATATTGGTTTTTTAATGGTCTTGATGCAAAGATTAGCAACCAGTAGTACTGCTGCTATAAAAGATAGTATGGTACGAAGAATAGAAATCTTAGAAAACCAGCAAAGTAAAGTGCATAGTTTAACCTTTGATGATTTGGTAGAATCTGATTTTGAAGAAAATATGGATGAAGCTTTGGAAGTGGTGTCTTTAAATCTAAAGAAAGAGTTAGTGGATTTAAAAGAAATCTTGGAAATTGCAAAGCAAGCAGAATACCAGTCTTTAGATGCAAAAGCTGAAATATTACTAGACCACATCGACAAAATTTTTGAAGCTGACGCAGCTATGAAAGTAATTGTTTTTACAGAGTTTGTAGAGACACAAAAGTATTTAAGACTTTTTTTGCATACAAAAGGTTATTCCATTTCTATTCTCAATGGAAGTATGGATATTGAACAGCGTAATGAAGTACTGAAGGAATTTAAAGAAGCTACGAATATATTAATCTCTACAGATGCTGGTGGTGAAGGTTTGAACTTACAGTTTTCAAATATAGTGATTAATTATGATTTGCCGTGGAATCCAATGAAAATAGAACAGAGGATTGGTAGGGTTGATCGTATTGGTCAAAAGAGAGATGTTGTGATTTATAATTTTGTCAACTCAGGAACTGTAGAAAATCGTGTAAGAGCAATTCTAGAAGAAAAGCTTGAAACGATATTGGAAGAAACAGGTGTAAACAAAATGTCTGATGTATTAGATAATGAAATAGCAGAAATGGATTTTACAGAAGTTTATATTCAGTCCATTCAAAATCCCAAATTTATCGAACATCATGCCAATAAACTTGAAGCGGACCTGAAGGAACAAATTAAGTTTCAAAATCAGTACAAAGATATCATGCGAGAAGAAAAGGATTTACAAGAACAGATTTATACGGATAATTATTTTGATTTAGAATCTACATTAGAAAAAATCATAAGTTATTATTCAAAGTGGAAAAATCAAAAACAAGATTATAGAAAATTAAGTCTTAAAGATCCAATAATTGCGGGGCATTTAAGAAGTGACATACAGTGGTGTGAAATGGATAAAGTCCCTATTATCTCAATCAAGGATTTTCCAAACGAAGATGGATATTTTTCACTATGGGAATTGTCTATAAATAATGAAATGCAATACAGACAGTTTATTCCTGTATTTGTTACAAAATCGATGGTTTTAAGACCGATGTCAGGTAAGAGAATTTGGGACGAACTGTTTAAAAACACCATGAATATAGCTGTTGAAGGATCTGATTATATTGAAAATGAAATCTTTGAAAAAATTAAAGAGATTTCCCAAAAATTATCCTTCGATGTTTTCATGGGAATGAAGACTAAGTATGAATCAAAAATCGAAGATGACTTCAGAAAATATAAATATGCTATAGAAATAAGAAAAGAGGCAGCTATTAAAATAGGGATTGATAATATTAGGAACTCAAAATTAAAATCCCTTGACATAGAACAGAGAAAAATTCAAAAAGAGTATGAAAAAAGAAAGAAAGTCATACCTGTTCTAAAACCTGTTTTTATGGCTGAATTGGTGAAATAATGATGTTTTTTAATTTGATGCGTGAAATTTTATCTTTAGAATTTGAGCGATTAATTCTAGTGAAAGACTTTGCAGATATACTTGGCAAGGCAAATCTTGACGCAGAATTAAAGGCTTACGGGTTTCGATTGATTAAATATGAAGATGTTGAAAACTTTCGTTTTATTTTTGAAAGTGAAATTAAAAAAAATCCTAATGAAAAAGTATTTGTTATGGTTAACAAGGAGATCTATGTCCCATATGATATATACAACTATTTTAAGGTTTGTGAACTAAATTATTCTGTCATCTTCCCAAGACTAAACAGCTATGTTTTAGAAAATGCAAAAAAAATAGAATTCGATTTGCTGGCAATAGCTTGTGATGATTTATATCATGACTTAACTTCTGAAGCAGAAACAAAGGATTTTATTGAAAATACAATTTTTGAGTTCCCATATATAAAGACGTATATTGAGCAAATAGATGAAAAAATGATATCTATATTGAGAGATGATATGGATTACAGTGCCTGGTTTAAAATTGCCTACTTAAAGGCAAAAAGAAATATCATGTCAACCAAGTTTGGGGTTAAAAACTCTGAAATTGAAAATAGAGTCTCTAGAAAATTGAATGAATTCATCATGAACCAATTTGGACAATTATCCGGAAAATCCTATTTTAATGGTCCTGTAATCATATCTAAAGTCATGGATTATTTGTTAATGCAAAAGGAAAAGACTGCTATGATTGTAATGGATGGCATGTCAATAAGTGATTGGATGATAATTGAAAAGCATATAGATGTTGAAGCAGATTTGAATTTTATGTATGCCATGGTACCAACGATAACGTCAATTTCTCGTCAGTGTTTGTTGTCGGGATTATTACCTATTGAGCATGAAAAGCCATTTAGTTTAGCCAATGAGAAGAAGCAGTTCACATCGAAAGCAGAAGAAGCATTAAGTGCTCATGAATCCGTTGCTTTTTTTAGAGGATTTGATTTTGATATTGGTTATAAAGATTTTTTTATTTGTACGATTATTAATGAAATTGATGATTTAGTTCATAGTCAGTTACAAGGTCTATCTGGTCACTTTGATGGAATTGAAAGAATGGCAAAGACTAAAAAGTTAGATACACTTATCAAGAGATTGATAAATCAAGGGTTTGAAGTGTTTGTTACTTCAGATCATGGCAATAAGGAAGCGTTAGGTATCGGAAAACCAAAAGGAACAGGGGTAGAAGTCGAAACAAAATCTCAGCGGATGATGATTTTAAAAGATTATGCTTCAAAAGAATCTTTAAAAGAGATGTACCATTTAAGAGAATATCCTGGTTATTATCTACCTAAAGAGTACAATTATTTAATTTGCGAAGATGAAGAGGCACTTGCTTATCAAGGGGATACGATTATGTCTCATGGTGGTATAAGTGTTGAGGAAGTCATTGTTCCCTTTATCAGGGTTAAAGGAGATAAATCAAATGAGTAAACAAGTTGGAATGTCTAGGAATATTACACTAGAATACTTAAATAAAGTGATAGAGCTGATGAATACAGAAGATGATACGAGTCTTATAAAAGAGGCATTACAGGATCATATTTCATTTTATATTCAAGATAAAACCAATATAAATAAGACAGTGAATATTCTAACCAATATTTGGTTGCTAGATACTGATGATAATAAGAGTATTAAAGCATATGCACGTAAGATAGTGACTAAGAGCAGTGAAACAACAAAACTTGTTGCAAATTGGTGTATGATGCTGATATCTTACAGCGTTTTTAAGGATATTGCTTCAACGGTAGGCAAGCTAGATGATATGCAGCTAGAATTGACTTCTAAAGTGATAAAGGAAAAAATGCTGGATTCATGGGGTGAAAGAACAACCTTGGTACATGCCATTCCAAAGAATATAAAGACGATGAAGGATATTAATGTCTTAGAGTCCGTTAAAACCGGAATATATAAATCTAAAAAATATGAAGTGAAAGATTCAGAAGCAGTTATTTTGATTGTGGCTACTTTAATCCATCTAAAAAAGAAACTGTATTTGTCAATTGATGAGTTAACAAGCGATGAAGTAATGTTTCCATTCAAGTACAACATAGATTTAGAAATGCTACAAGAAAGCAAATTGTTTTCCTTTGATAGATTTGGAGGAGAAATGGTAATCAGCTTAATGGGGTAGTTCACCATAAATAAGATGTGGAGGTAAGGATATGCGGCATACGTATAAAGATTTGAGACAAAAGTTTGTTGATAGTTTACGCCAAGACCTTATTGGGCCTTATGATATTGATGAAGAAATTATGGAAAGTCCTACAACAAGCTATATCATGGGGAGACTTTCCCCTGCTAATGACAATTACACCTTTCTTGTGGACAAAGAAGTTGATTTTTCTGAAAATAAAAAAGAAAGTAATGAAGACGATCTCACAGACGAATTAGAAAATGATGACACACTTTATGTGAGTAAAAACAAGCAAAGTTCAGCAGGGATAAAAGTCTTTGTAGCTAATGAAGTAAAGCATATTTCTGCACTATTGAAGTGGGCAGATTACCGACATAACGAAATCGATGAAAAGCATTCTTTTAAAAGATTTCAAAAAGAGTTTACAAGAGAAGTAGATGTATCAAAGAGTAATGTTGCTGGTGAATGTATTGAAAGAGATATTTATTTATCTTGGTTGGTACATAAACTTGATACAGGTTATAAAATGATATCAGTCTACATTGAAAACAGACGTAATCAAGTAAAAGATAATGTTGAAAAACATATTTTCCAAGTGGAATTAGAAATCACAAGTGATGAAGAAGTGTTTGTATCTGAAAATATTGCTTATGGAAAACAGGAAGAAGAGGATTATTTTTATAATAGAAAGCCTATTTTTTCAAGAGGCTATGGTTGTGCTACTGTTTGGAAAGATGTTGTGGGCAATTGCGTAAAAAATATCAAAACTGATTTTTTGCCTGAAAAAGAAATCAATGGGATGGACGCGGATTTAGAAAAATTTAAAGACTATTTTTCAATGCTTGAATTCTCAAAATCAGAAAACAAAGATATGATTATTGATAAACTTCAAAGTATCCTAGGAGACTATGCACTTTGGGTTAGTCGTTTAGAGTCCCATGAATATATGAAGGATGAAGACTATCAATCTGTTGGCAGAGAAAAAATAAACAGATGTTACATGAATTTAGACAGAATGATTGAAGGACTAGAATTGATTCAAAAAGATGAAGAATCTTTTCAGGCTTTTATTTTTATGAATCACGTGATGCACTTGTCGAGAAGTATGGCTAATTTTTCTAAATCCAAGGATGAAGAAAAATGTTTAGAAGATTATATGACAGATCATTCGTTTTGGCGACCATTCCAAATTGGATTTATCTTATTGAATTTTAAGGGGATTGTTAAACCGGATACTTCTGATCGTGAGATTCTAGACCTTTTGTATTTTCCAACAGGTGGTGGTAAGACTGAAGCTTATTTAGGAATTATAGCATTTTTAATGGCTTATAGACGTTTAACGCGTAAAGATTGCGAAGACTACGATAAAGATGGTGGGGTTACTGTAATTGTTAGATACACATTACGCCTTTTAACGACTCAGCAAAGAGACAGAATGCTTAAATTGATTTCGGCTTGTGAAATGATACGCATGAGTAATCCAGAACTTTTGGGGAATAAGGAATATTCAATAGGTTTTTGGGTGGGTAGCAGTGTAACGATTAACCAGTATAAAGATTTAAAAGTGTCGGAATTTAACAAGCAAAATCAAATAGAATTCAAGAAAAAAGGCCTTAAGTCACAAATTTTAAAATGTCCATGTTGTGGAAAGGATTTAGATAAAAAAACTTCCTACGACATTAATGTTGAGGATAGATACTTTAAAATTTACTGTGCATCGGAAAAATGTTTTTTTAATAAAAGATCAATACCAGTGTATTTAATTGATGAAGATATCTACAGCAAAACACCAACCGTTATTATTGGGACAGTAGATAAATTTGCTCGAATTACCTTTGAAGAACGAGTTCATCTTCTATTTGGCAAGAGAAGTGTTGAATGTGAAGAGTGTGGTAATTTTTTATCCACTGATCACGAACTGATTAAAGAATGTTCTTACAGAGGCCATCTTTTAGAGCAAAAGCAAAAATTGGCAAAACCTTTTTATCCGCCAGAATTAATTCTTCAAGATGAATTACATCTCATTACTGGACCGCTGGGAACCATTTATGGAAATTATGAAATGGCAGTAGAAGAGTTATGTAAGGCGACAGTGAATGATAAAGTGATTAAACCTAAATATATAGCGTCAACAGCAACGATAAAGAATGCAGATAGTCAAATAAAAGCATTGTATGCCAGAGAAAATTATAATCAGTTTCCACCTAGTGGACATGATGCAGAAGATTCTTATTTTGCTCGTGAACGTGATTTAGAGACGTTTCCGTTTAGACTTTATTTAGGGGTGAGTTCTCCGTATACATCTATGAAAACGACAATCTTGAGGGTTTACGCAGTACTACTTCAGACAGCAGAGAGGTTTAAAGAAGATCCAATATATAAAAATTATATTGATACGTACTGGACATTGATGGGTTATTACAACAGTAAGAGAGAGCTTGGTGGTGCAGTTCGATTGATTCAGGATGACATTCCTGACAGAACGCTGGTACTTCAAGAAAAAAATAAAGATAAATGGGCTAGAAGATACTTGAATTATGATGAGATCACTTCTAGAAAAGAATCTTGGCAGATACCTCAAGTTTTAGAGAATCTTGAAAAAGAAGTATTTAAAGAGTAAGCGTCAAAATGCCCACACCTTGACAGATATGGGCTTGATCATTAATTTTCAGATGGCACTTTGCAGGATTGAGGTATGGATTCTGACCAAG
>NZ_FZOJ01000004.1 GCF_900188145.1 Anaerovirgula multivorans
CTATCGAGGTCTAGAGTTATTATAAACTCTAAATTCGATAGGCTTGATTATTTTTTGAGGATTTCAACTGAAATTTTCAATTTCCCGATATCCCCTATGAAATTGTATTATTATTTATTTAAAAAAGGAGGGTGTTATTAGAGCAACAACTAAGCTAAGAAAAATTAAGCAGAAAGGAGCTATATAATGTCTACATCAATATTATTAATTGCATTTGCAGCAGGCTTGGTATCTTTTCTTTCACCTTGTATAATCCCAATGATCACGGTATATTTTAGTCTTATTACTGGTATGTCCATGGAAGAACTGACAAAAATAAAGAAAAAAACAAGTACACATATTCATATTATAATAAATACCCTATTATTTATTGCAGCCTTTACCATTGTGTTTACTATTGCTGGGGGTACAGCAGGGCGAGCTGCAAAATTCCTAAGTAATAACATTCGTATCTTTAATGTAATTGGTGGTACAATGGTTATTATTCTAGCTCTAAAGTTACTAGGATTTTTTAAAGCCATATCGCTAAAAAGTAATAAATTAGAAAAATTATTTAATACGGACAAAATTAGTACACGATTTAGATATCTTACTACTTTTTTGGTAGGGATATTTTTTGCTATTGCTTGTTCTCATTGTATAGGCCCTATTTTATACTCAATGTTAATATTTGCCGGAAGTACAGGCTCAGCATATAATGGCATGCTTATTATGTTTTCATTTTCGATGGGATTAGCAGTACCCTATTTATTAGTGGGATTAACACTAAGACGATCAATAGGTATTTTGCAAAGGATATCTAAGTATCAAAAGTATATATCCTATAGTGTCGGTACCATATTGCTATTCTTTGGTATATTAATGATTTTCAATAAATTTACCATGTTGGTAGGATTTTTATCTAGAATCATCCCAATAAAAATTCCATTTGGAATGTAGACAAGGAGAATCGTGAAGATAGCATTAATTTAAAATAGATAAGGAGGAAAAACTGTGAGTAAGAAAAAAAATAAGATTTTTCCAGTTTTAGCAATTATTATTGCAGGCGGGTTAATATTAACTTTATTGTTTCCGACTATTTTGGAGATTTTAGATAGTAATAGTAACGAGCTATCATTATTATCACAAGAGAAGCAAACTATCGAAACGCAAGAAAGTCCAACAAAGAATGCAGCTAAATATTATACCACTAGCACGGGAGGTAATATAGAAATAGGCGTATTTTTTAAAAATCCCCTTATAGATAACAATGATAACCTAGTATTTGATATTGCGTTAAACACCCATTCAGTAGATTTAGCACAGTATAAAGAATTAAATAATTTTATAGAACTAAAAACAGAAGATGATGTGATTATCAAAGATGAATTAATCTGGAAAGCAGATAAGGAGGATAGTCATCACATGAGTGGAACTTTAAAAATAAAGAACAGCTATAATGGTAACCCGATATATACTGAGAATACAGAGTATCTAAATTTAGTTTTTAGAAATATAGGAAGTATTAATGAAAGAGAACATATATATAAAGGTAACACATTAAATTAGCTCATATATCGATACTATCGGATTCGTTTTGTATACCATTATAGTAGAGGTACTAGACTATATATAGTTATGGTAGTAATTGCAGTGGCAGCTGTAGCATTGTATTTCCTTAGATAGTGTTGTAAAACTTGAACAAAAAAGTGATAAGTGATATAGGTAAAATTATGTCACTTTTTATTTTTAAATGAAATACATCTTTTGGATTACTTATAGAATATTTTGTTAGACATATTAGCATAATAGTATTGAATTAGAGGAGGTGATATTTTGGCAAACAAACAGCAAATTCAACAATGTATTACTGATTGTACTGATGCAGCTAATATGCTTCGTTTAACAACTAATGCTATTCCAAAGGCAAGTATCCGGGAAATGCTTACTCAAGGAGCAGGTCATATCGAAATGTGTATTCGTCAATGTGAAAATACAAATGTACAGTCATAAAAATATTAAATTTTATTAAACTTAATGAAAAGGAAGTGAGAAACTATATGACAACAAATTCTGCTAATGATATTCAACAATGTATCCAGAAATGTCAGCAGACTGTACAACAACTTGAAAATATGGCAAATCAAGAAACAAATGTTCAGGTAAAGTCAATGCTTAAAGAAGGCGCTCATCATCTGGCTCTGTGCATAGAAGAATGTCAGTTTTCCTTAAAAGAAATTCAATCACCTACTATGTAATACAAAAAAGCCTGTGAATTCATCACACGGCTTTTTCTTATCTAATGTATTCTCTATAAAGTAAATCCTACCAGTAAATATCCAATTAGAGATAGTAGTACTCCCCCTATCACATAGGGAAGTGATGTAATTAAATGATCTCCGAAGGATGTATCGGCCATTTGTGCTGATAATGGAGATACCACATCTGCCACTGCTCCACCAGCCCATACTGTCCCCACCATGGTTGCAATATTTATTTCTGAATTCACTGCAAAGGTGACCGCTAAAGGCATAATCAGTGCCCAGGTGGCCCATGATGAACCGATGGTGTAGGCTATTATTGCTGCAATTAGAAATACTACTGATGGAATTAGAAACTTAGGAATATTTTTAATCATTCCTTCACTAATAAGATTATTGAAACCAAGTTTTTCAGTTACAATCGTTAAAGCCCAGCTTAATACAAGAATAATCACTAGAGGCATTACCTTTTCTGCACCTATAATAATATGAGCCTCAATTTCTGCAAGGCTAATTTTTTGTAACATAAAATAAATACTAGTAATAAACAAGGTTAACAATACTCCTGCAAATATTGAAGCGTTGAAGTCTGCAGCACTTATGGCTCCAAAAAAGGTAGCTGATTTCATTCTCCCAGTCCACCAAAAAAAGAAAATTGTACTCATCAACAAGATAAGAACTGGCACTAGGAGATTTCTGCTTTTTTTAGGATACTCTTCGACTGGTTCACTAGCTTTTTCTTCCCTTTCAATATGGGCTTCAGTGAACTCTTCCTCCTCCTCAGTAGCCTTTCCTAGTTTTACTTGCCCAAATCTTAATCCCAACAAAGTTACTAATGCAGCTAAAAGTAACATAGACCATGAGAAAAAATTCCATATGACACTTTTTACAACAATCATATAGGCGTTTTCAGTAATTCCTGTACCTCTAATGTTATTAGTGACCAGTGTTACCATATATCCCAAGTACGCTGTGGCAATAGGAATCAGTAAAATAAGCTGTAAGCTTGTGACCGATAATACAAAGGCAAATTTCTCTTTTGACCCTTTTACCTTCTGTAACACTGGGCTTAACATGGTTCCCACTGCAATTGTATGAAAGGAACTATCAAAAAAAGTAAATATACTTAAAAACCAAGCCCATCCAAGAACTCCTTTTTCACTTTTAATCCATTTACTTACTCTATTACTAAAGCCTGCAATCCCTCCCGCCATTTCAATAAGGTCCGCCAATGCTCCAAAGCTAATTAGAAAGCCTAATGTATAAGCACTATCTTTATCTGCTACAGCATCTATGATATAACTACCTATTTCTGTAATACCTCCAAATAATGAACGAGTATTAATAAAAGCTCCTACAACGACTCCAATAAATAGTGCAGGTATTAATTTTTTAGTTTTAAAGGTAATGACTATAGTGATTAGTGGTGGTATTAAGGATAACCAAACCATATGACTATTCCTCCAGAAACTAGTATTGTTTAATCTAGTTATATAAAAAAGTCTTCCTTTGAAAAATTCACCAATATTAGTATGCTGATATGTCTAACATACTATTCTATGAGAGTGAACATATTATTCCCTGGTTAGTAATTGAATTACTTCTTTTTTATCCATTATCTCATCAATAGACTTAATTCCTATTTGTTTTAAGATCTTCATAACATTTAAATTGTCAAAAGGTGTCATTATGAGCGAATCCTCCCCAAACTCATTAACAAGCTTAGTTGCTTTCTCTATGTCAATATTAGTTCTTGGCCCTCCAACACAACCTCCATTACACCCCATACCCTCAATAAAATTATAATTAATATTCTTTTTATTAGATAAATCATCCAATATCATTTTACATTTTTGAACACCATCAACTTTTTTTGCTTTAAGCTTAATGAGTCGCGTAGGTTCCAATCTATTTACTACTGTCTTAACCGAAAAGCTTACTCCTCCCGTTCTAGCATATACTCTTCCTCCAAAAGATGCCTGATCCTTATCACTGGAAGGTAAATCTTGTAGGTTTATTTCAAGAGCTCTAAATATTTCATCCAATTCTCTAAAGTTTAAAACAAAATCGATATCTCCCTTTAAACCTGGCTCTTTAATTTCAGCCTTTTTTGCAATACAGGGTGCTATAAACACCACTTTTACATCCTTATACAACTTCTTTAGAATTCTACCTGAAGCAATCATTGGAGATACAGTTGGAGACATAAATTGAAAAATATCAGGATAGCTTTTCTTTGTTAAATTAAACCATACCGGGCAGCAACAACTGGTTAGAAAAAAGTCTTCTTCTGTTTTGACTAAATGACTAAACTCAAAGGCTTCTTTTATCGTTAGTATATCTGCAAATAACGCTACTTCTATCATGTCCTGAAAGCCTAAAATTTTTAACGCTGTTCGTAACTGACCCATGGAAACATCCTCACCAAATTGGCCTACTATAGCCGGGGCAACTACAGCATATACTTGAACTTTGTTATCTTTTAGCAAATCAATCACAGGTATAAACTCTATTTTGTCCGCTAAAGCACCAAAATCACAGCTTGTAACACAGTAACCGCAGCTTAAACACTTGTTATTTATTATAACCGGCTCCTTTTGTCTCTTATATATATTAGCCTCATATTTACATGCTTCCACGCATTTACAATTTTCTTCATCACAATGTTCACATGCACCATCTATTTTTGTAACGACAGGCTGTCCAATCTCTTTAGCATCTTTGATAATATCCAATTCATTTTTGAAATCATCATCACCTTTTGGATCTAGACCCATTGCAATACGAATATGATTTTTTATAAAAGGCATATCCTGGCTTTCAAAGCTGAACTTATCTTTTATTTCATCAGCCAATTGATTCAAATCATTAATGTGATTTAATTTTCCATTCCAATACCGCTTTACAAGTTCACCAAATATATACATACGTTTCTCTTGGAAATTACTAAATTTGTTATCTATAACGCAACACCCCTTCATACTGATTCATAGGCATTCATGCAAAAGTCCTTTAATATATACTATATTAGGCAGAACGACAAGAGGGAAACCTATCGTTTAAAATATCAAACATGCTATGTTTTTCATTTTCTTAGTACATACAAAAAAGTGAATGTAAGATTTTATCGGATACCTTATACATGTTAATATGTGTTAAATATACCTACTATTATACTCCATAGTTTTTTATGAATAATGCTATCTGATCAAAGGCACAATATACTGTGAAATACTTATTACTGCTTCAGGTATTTGTTTACGGTCCTAAAATGAGCAACATTATTAGCCCAACCACACCTAAAAATCAAGAAAACCAATTGAAGATGGCAAAAACCACAAAGACTGCTGAAGTTCTGTCAAAAGTTCATTTATATACTGGCATTGCAATTGTCATCCTGACGCTTATCCTTTCAGAACTACTTGAAAAATGATTATTAGAATCAGTTTATTTAGGAGGAAATGTTTTGGACTGGAAATCTTTTATGGAAGGAAGCAAGGACTTATCCCTACTAGCTTTAGTTTTGAGGGCAATCATCCTATACATTGCATTGATTATTGCCACTCGTATGATGGGGCATCGTCAAGTAGGAATTTTAACAGGTCATAATTATCTGGTAGCAGCTGGTATCGTCAGCTTGGCTGCTATCCGAATGATAAATCCCGAGTCTTCTCTTACCTTTGGACTAGTAATTGTCTTTGTATATGCCTTTGTAAATATCTTTTTATCCTATTTGGATATAAAATGGCCTAAAGCAATTGACCGAAAACCGGCAATTCTTATTTATGATGGTAAAATAGATGAAAAAAATCTTCATCAGATGGGCTTAGACCATGAGTGGATAATAACAACATTAACGGAAAAGGGAATTTCTAATCTAAAAGATGTTTTTTTAGCTATGTTGGAGGCAGATGGCACAGTTTATGTAAGTGTCTAAACTTAAGGAAGTGATAGAATTGGAACTATTAAAAGATGTTTTTGGAAGTGCTCAAGAAATCAGCCCATTTGCATTCGCTTTACGCAGCATTGCAGTTGGATTTTTATTATATATTGAAGGAAAAATCTTACCTCATAGGTCTGGCGGTCAATTTGCAGGATATGACTTTGCATTTTTCTGGATGATGGGAGGAATAACAGCAGCACCCTTATTTGAGGCGAAAATAAGCTTTACTAACACTGCCGTTATTATTGCTGTTATATACCTTCTTCATTATCTTATTTCATATATCGCTGTAAAAAATAGACCTTTTGCAAAGATTGTGTTAGGAAAATCCATACCATTAATTTTAGGAGGAAAAATCCTTCGACTCAATATGGCAAAAGCATTTTTCCCACTAGAGCTTTTGTTATCTGATATGCGAACTATAGATGCTCCTAACATTAGTGAAATAGAAGCAGCGGTCTTAGAGACCAGTGGTCACGTAAGTGTTCTTAAAAAAATCTGATTATCAGCCTGCAACTCCAAAGGATCTAAATATTCAAACAATGGGTGGTGGTCTTCCTACTCTCCTTATTAATGATGGGAAGGTTGTTGAAGAAAATTTAAAAGAATTAGGATACGATAATGAATGGTTAAAAAATCAGCTGCTTAGAAAAGGCATAACAAATATAGAGAATGTCTATGCAGTAATGATCGATTCTTCAGGTGAACTATATTACACTGTTAAAACTCAAGATTAAGGAGGCTATAAAAAGTGCTTACTGAACAAGAAATAATGAACAACGCATTTAAAGAAATGCTATTTCGTGAAGAAAGTATGGCTAAAAAGTATGCCCAGCTTTCTCAGCAGATTAACGATCCGAATCTTAAACAAATGCTAAAAGGGATGGAGCAAGGGGCTCGTAATCACTATAGTACCTTATCTCAAACAATGCCCAAGTTTGGAATAGTCTAAAGGAGGTTATAAAATAAAATGAATAACATAGATCTATTGCAGGATGCTCTACAAGATGAGATGATATTACAGACCATGTATAATAAACATATGATAGAGATTACCAACCCTGAAGCAAGGCAGCTCTTCACTCAATTAAGGGATACAAAGCTTCAAAACCTCACACAATTACAGCAAGAAATTAAGAAAGGGTAGGATACAGTTTTGTATCCTACCCTTTTAAATCTACATATATAAATGTGAGTAGTATTTAACGTTTTTAAAACAATCTCCCTCTATTGATACCTGTACATTCCACAATCTACCATCCCCGAGAACTGCCACCTCCACCGGAACTACCACCACCGCCAGAACGTCTGGAACCACCTCCTGAGTGGTTTCCTCTGCTTAACGTTCGTAGAAGTGTAAAAGTGAGTATTCCTCCTGTAAATTTAAAATCTAAAGCAATAAATAATATTAGAATAATAGAACCAATCAAAATGAATATGGGTGGAATTTCTTTTTCCGCTGATGCTTGTTGGTTGTATATTGGAGTCTGATCCCCAATCACCTGATCTTCGTAGCCATATTCCATATAAATTTCATTTACAATAGCATTAAAACCTTCTTTGATACCTGATCTATAGTTTCCTTCTTGAAAGTAAGGAATCATGATACGGTCTTGAATTCTACCAGTTTTCCCGTCTGGAAGAGCCCCTTCCAATCCATACCCAACCTCTATACGAGACTGTCTACCACCTATATCTAACAAAATTAAAACACCATTATTTTCTTTCTTATCACCTATTTCCCATTCCCTGAAAAGACCTACGGAATAGTCCTCCAATGCATAATCTTCTAAACCATTAACGGTCACAACTACAACTTGTGCTGAGGTTGCTTTTTCAAGGGCTGCAGCGGTGGATTCTATGTGCTGTTTTGTTTGAGTATCCAGTACACCACCGTAATCATTTACATAGAAAGCACTAGTAGGTGAAGGATAGTCAACTGCTAGCACTGTTGATGAGAATAGTACAAACAAAATACAAGTAATCAGTACAATTTGAAATATTCTACTTGATTTAGTTGCCAAATAAATCACCTACATCTGGTGTGTTACGCGCCTCATCCGATGCCTCAAAATAATCTACCCGTTCAAACCCAAAGATATTTGCAAAAATATTGGTTGGAAAACGTCTAACCGACGTATTATAAGTCCTTGATGCTTCATTATAATCTCTTCTTGCTGTTGCGATTCTATTTTCAGTACCTGCTAATTCATCTTGAAGCTGAATAAAATTCTCATTAGCTTTCAGATCAGGGTAATTCTCAGCAATAGCTAGTAATCTAGATAATGCAGAATTGATAGCTGCATCCGCTTCAGCCTGTTGGGCAATAGTTCCTGCTCCAGCTAGTTTTGCTCGTGCTTCCGCTAGATTGGTGAATATTTCTTCTTCATGTGCTGCATACCTTTTTACAGTTTCAACCAGATTGGGAATTAAATCATTTCGTCTTTGCAGTTGATTGTCAATTTGACTTAAGGCTGTTTCAACAGTTTCACTTTTTGTTACCAGTCCGTTATAGCTTCCTACTATACTCCCTATCAGTAAAAGGATAGCAATTCCTATACCGATTAGTACTTTCATAGATGTTTTCATGTCTTTACCTCCAGCATACTATTTTTTACCTCATTTAAGTATAGAGTATAGGTAACAAAAAATCAAACTAGAAACATCCTTATTCTCTCCTCCTACACTCTTTTTAAAAGCTATAAGCTACTATTTTCTAGTTATACAATAGAACATCTATTTATCATTATGGAAAGAGAGAATTTCATGTTCCATGTAAAACTATGAAATTCCCTCGAATATCAAATTTAAATAATTATGCCTTATTATAGCTAGGATCTATATCGGCTTTCTTTAGTCTTAATGAGTTATAAACAACATTTAGAGAACTTACAGCCATAGCAGCGGCTCCAATCATTGGATGTAACAGGCCAAACATTGCTACCGGGATAAACACGGCATTATAGAACCACGCCCAGAAATAATTTTCTTTAATTTTTCTAAATATCGCTCTAGACAATTTGATAGCAGATATGATACCACTTAGCTCTCCTCTAACTAGGGTAACATCGGCAGCTTCGATGGCAATATCTGTTCCTGTTCCAATGGCGATTCCTACATTAGATTGTTTCAATGCAGGAGCATCATTAATACCATCCCCTACCATTGCTACTGTACCATATTGCTCTTGTAGCTTTACAACTTCTTCTACCTTACCATCTGGTAATACCTCTGCAATAACATGGCTAATTCCTACTTTTTTACCTATAGCAGCCGCTGTTCTCTTATTATCTCCTGTAATCATAGCTGTCTTAATACCCATACTTTCTAATACTGCTATAGCTTGTGCAGAATCCTCCTTGATAGGATCTGCTACCGCTACAATACCTAATAATTGATTTCCTTTAGCAAGTAGCATAGCAGTTTTTGCTTCTTCTTCTAATCTAACTAACTCTTCTTCATAGGCTTCATAGGGAATTTTATTTTCTTTCATTAATTTTCTATTTCCTACAAGTATTCTTTCTCCATCTATTATTCCTACTACACCCATACCAACAACTGCATTAAAGTCAATTACTTCTCCTAATTTAATCTTTTCATTCTTTGTCTTTTCAACAATAGCATGGGCTAGAGGATGCTCTGAACCGTTTTCTATTGTGCCAGCAAAGTATAAAAATTCTTGTTCATTTATGCCTTTTGCCAACACGATATCCGTTACCTCTGGTTTCCCTTTAGTAATGGTACCAGTTTTATCAAAGGCAATTGCTTTTACTTCCTTAAAGGTTTGTATTGCTTCACCATTTCGAATCAAAATTCCCTTCTCTGCTCCCATACCACTACCTACCATTAAAGCAGTCGGTGTTCCCAAGCCCAATGCGCAAGGGCATGAGATAACTAAAACAGCAGTAGCTGTTATAAATGCTAAAGTAAGCGGTGTAAGATTAGGATTTACCCATGGTAAAAACGTTGCTCCCCACTGTATAATTCTTAAATGAAACTCAGGAAACAGATTAAAGGAAATAAAAGTACCAATTGTAATGATAATGATTGCTGGAACAAAGTATCCCGTAATACGATCTGCAAACTCCTGTATTGGCACTTTAGAACCTTGACATTCCTCCATCATTTTAACAACTTGTGATAAGAAGGTATCTTTTCCTATTTTTGATACCTCAACCTTTAATAGTCCTTGTTTATTGATGGTTGCACCAATTACTTCATCACCTTTTTGACGTTTTACAGGCATGGATTCTCCTGTAGCCATAGATTCATCTAGTAAACCATTACCGTCAACAATAACACCATCAGTAGGTACTTTTTCTCCAGGACGGATTACCATGATGTCTCCTACCTGTAAATCTTTAACAGGAATTTCTATCTCTTCTCCATCAACAATAATCTTTGCTGTCTTGGCTCCCATTTGAAGCAGCTTTTTAATAGCTTGAGAAGCTCTACCCTTTGCTCGAACCTCTAGATATTTTCCAATTAAGTGAAAAGTCATAATGGTTGTAGCCATTTCAATAAAAGCTTGTATTGGAAAGAAAAGTCCCATCAATCCAATAATATAAGGTGGTAGAGATCCTAGTGTTACTAAAACATCCATATTAGGACTTTTGTTTTTAAGTGCTTTCCAGCTACCAACATGGACATGCCATCCAGTTCCGAATATAATTGGGAATCCAAGCGCTGCAATAATTGGTAAATATCCTGGAATAGGTCTAACAAACATATGAATTATCATAAGACCCATAATTGCACTTGACAAGGCAATAGATATTTTCATGGTTCTTTCAGTCTTCTTAATTTTGATCTCATCTTCATCTACACCATCATCTTCATCTTCTTCTAGATTCAACTCATATCCTAGCCCAGATACTTTTTTCTGCATATCTATTAGCCTAACTTTTTTAGGATCATATTCAATGGTTACCTTTTCTACTGCAAAATTTACATTTGCTGATGTAATTCCTTCCATTTTACTTAAGATTTTTTCTACTTTGTTGGCGCAAGCTGTACAAGTCATTCCTTTAATTTTCAGAGTAACTTTTTCAATATTTTTTTCTTCATCTAATACTGCTTTATAACCTGCATCCTCTACCCCTTTTAAAATAGCTTGTATATCAATTTTAGTACTATCATACTCTACCTGTCCCTTTTCAGTAGCTATATTTACATTTGCGTTAATAATACCATCCAAGGAATTTAATTTTTTTTGAACGTTATTAGCACAACTACTACAGGACATCCCCTGAACTTTAAACCCTACTTTTTGAACATTTTTGCTTTGTGTCATCTCTAAGACTCCCTTCTATTTTAATTTTTATCTTTTTCATTTTGGTTTTCATTATCTTCATGGCAACAACTTTTATTTTGATGACCTCCATGGCCATGTCCACCACTGCAGCAACCACCTTTTCTTATCATAAAAAATATCATCCCTGCTACTATAGCAACAACAATTAAATCTCCCATATATATACCCTCCTTAGATCTATTTATTAATATACTCTGCAACTTTTTTAAAAAAATAAGGACAAAATCTTTTTCGTGAAATTTTTAATTGTCTTTTTAACGTTTTATAGGTTTTCTAAATCCAATATACTATACCCCCCATATGTATATAATACCCTACAGGGGTATTGGTGTCAATGGTTTTTTATAAATTTTTTTAAACTTTTTTCTTTTAAATCTTATTTTTCAGAATCTATAAAGATTTTATTTTTCTATTATCTAACTCTACTAGTGTAGAAAAAAGAACCCGTAATAATACGGATTCTCTTCATTCCCATTATTTCTTTGGTAGTACTAGCAAAGAAATTGTCTATATTATTTTATCTCAAAAGATACACAGCAATTAAGCCTAATACCAATATACTTCCAACTACTAAAATAAGTCCTGATGGTTTGTTGGTATTCTCTTGATGATGATCCTCTTGATGATGATTCTCCTGACGTCTATGATTGTGACCTCCTCCACAGCATCCCATAGTGTACTCCTCCTTTTCTTAATTATTATATGCCTTTCGCATTATTGGTTTTGGTTTATTTTTCTTGAATCGATATCCTAGGATTCCAGTTGTTATGATACTTCCAATAAACAGACCTATGATCTTGATAGCGGTATCATAGAAAAACCCTTCTGGAACCATCTAAATTAATACTTCCTTCTGTGGATCTAAAATCCATTTGGTATCCCATAAATACTATCCTACTTTTACACTTTCCACCGTGATGCCATCCACCCCCCAAAATTATAATTATCTACTTCTAATGGCCTGTAAAACTATTAAAGTTAAAGAGAGCTTCTAAGCCCTCTTTTTAAATCGCTGATTTAATTACCGATTTTGCTCTTCTGGATTACTTCCTCCATGACAATCATTCTTTTTTCCCTTAAACATAAATAGCATCATACCTACATGCATTAAAGGACAAATTAGAAGTATAGCGTAAGGAGCCAGCCTTCCTAACGACCCTATTTCAATTCCTAACCTTGGTAGTAATAAAATAGCTGCTAATGGAATTAAACAACATAATAGCATTAACATCCCGTGATTTTTACCTTTATGATTCATTTTGCTTCCTCCATTTAAAATTATTTTTTATTATTTGACTCTTTTTTTCCTTGTTTATTTAAATCACAGCAGTCCATCTTTTGTTCTCCAAAATTTTTTTTATTAGCATCTTCTATTGACTTTAGTAATTTTTGAAACCACTTTTTCAATATAATCCCCTCCTTTTCCTCCTCACTTATATAAGTATGCAATTTTCGTGCCATTTTTAATTGATTATCTCGATTTTTTTCACAATATCCCGCCATAGATTTGTCACCTTTATCTGACTAAATCCTGACTTTATATCCATTAAATACAATCCCTGCCTTATATAAATTTTAAATTAATGTATTATTTTTGTTATAACCACCTCCATCTTTTTACTCTGTTTAATTTTTTTATCTATGAAGCTTATAACGGAATAGAAGATCCCTAAGAATAATAAACCAACAGCAAACCCTATCAACTCTTTATTTGTTACATATCCCAAATATTCGGCTACTGCTATACCCAGCAAAATACCTAGTATCATTCCAACAAGAGGTACAATATATACTAAAAAGGCTGCCCCAAGAACATGTTTATTCTCCATCTCTAACTTTACATATTGCCCAGCAGAAGCATGTATAGTATTTTTTGCTGTAATATAGTGATTTGTTGGTGCACATCCACCTTTACAGGAGGCACAGTTTTCGCCACAGGCACTAACTCGCCTAATTTCAATAGTCGCTGTATTCTCTTTTACACTTTTAACCAATCCAATTTTCTCCATACAATCACCTCTCCTTAATAGTTACAGTATTCTCTTAAATAGATATTGATTATTCTGTCTAGTTGTTGACTTAGCTCTAGGTTCTTTCTACTTAAAAGATCTTCTTTTCGTAAATTATTTTCTAATTCTTCCTTCAGTCTATTGATTTCTTTCATAATATTTTTCTCATTTTTTGGTGTATTTATCATCTCTATCCCACCTTATCTTTGTTTTAGTAATTAATTGCAAGTATTATGCCAATGTTTTCCTTGCTATTTTTACTATCTTATAGACATCCATCACAATTTACAAATCTTATTATCTTATGATATCCTACATGGACTGTGGTAAATACCACACTTGATGCTAATTTCAATGTATACTAATAAAACTCATAGTACAGCGCTAAAAATATTGTGATTATTTAAAGGAGATATTCTATAACGAAATTTAAAGATATTAATAATTAAGCAACCTGTATCTCAGAGGATACAGGTTGCTTAATTATTATTTCAAGATATTTATTTGTACTGCTATCCCCTGCATAGGGTAGGACTCCGCTAGTTCTATAAATTAGACGTAGTTTCATTTAAAATGTTCCACAGTGTAATAAAAGCTGGGTAAATCCTTCTATAAAGGTATTTATCCAGCTTTCCATATACTATTTTAAAGCTTTATGATCTTCGTCGGTATTCTTTTTCTTGTCAAATTTATCTTTTAATAACCCCGCTGTTATTGCAGTCAAAGGAATACATAATATTAACCCGATACTCCCTGTAAAAGCCCTTACTATTTCTGTTGCAATAATATCTAGGTTTATGATTTTCACTAAAGGATCTTGATAGGCTGTAAATAATAGTAGTAGTGGTATTGCACTACCGGTATAGGCCAAAATAAGGGTATTGGCCATTGTTCCCATTACATCCTTTCCTACGTTCATTCCTGACATAACAAGTGCCTTTGTAGATATATTAGGATTAGCATTTTTGATTTCCTCCATACTAGAAGCGATAGACATACCTACATCCATAACTGCACCCAATGCTCCCATAATAATACCAGCAAACAGCAGTCCTCTAAAGTCAAAGTTCACACCTTGTGGGATATACATTAGCATCATGGCTTCTTGAGAAGAAAGCCCTGTTAATCTAACCTTTGATCCAATAACATAAGCAATGATTCCAGCTACAAATACTCCTCCAAGGACACCAATGATTGCTGCATAACTTTTGGTATTGGCTCCTCCTACTACAATAATAGTTACTAATGTTATAATAAAGGATACGAGTATGGTTAATAGTATTGGATTATAGCCTGCTAACAATCCAGGTAATAATAGCTTTAGTATCAGTAAAATTGTTAAGGCCAATGTAACCACTGTCTTTACTCCTTTAAAACCACCTAGAAGGATAAGTAAAGCTACGAATATAGCAAACACCCAATAAACATAAATATCTCTTAAATACTCAGATATATAAACCTCTACTGCTCCCTCTCCAAAATCTTCAACTGTAACTAGTACCTTGTCCCCTGGATTTACAAGAATATCATATCCAAAGCTTCCCGTAAGACTATGGATTACTTGAAATTGCTGACCTTTATATTCTCCTGTTAATAGTTCCAAAGTAACAAGCAAATTTTCTTCAAAAAAATCATTTTCTAGTGTGTCCTCATCTAAGACCTCAACATCTAATACCTTAGCTCTTTCTATAACAAGCTCCGCTTCTACGTAATCCTCCACAAAAATTTCATCAGCAAAGACAACAACACTTCCTATACTCATCATCATGATAATAAAAAGTAACATAATAGTCAGCTTCTTCATGATTGATTTCCTCCTTATCTTTTGTAACTTTTTATCCACTTTTTTTGCTTACTCTAGTATATCATATCTACACAGCTTCCTCTAGTTTAAAAGAATCATTTATCATGCAGAAAACTGTTTTATACTAAAGAAAGATATGAATAGCATAATATACTATAATTGAAACAACTGTTGCTATGCTGATATAAACTGCACCTTTCCAATCTATTTCTTCAATAAAAGGTGTATTATTTACTACAGGTAATTGTAGTTTTTCATGCCTTCTCTTTAGCCATAGCCCTGCAGCAAAGGCTATCACAATAATGGCTAAGCTATAGACATGAGCAATGGATATAGCTCCAACAACCAATGGATTACTTCTGAAAAATTCTACAATGAATCGATTGATGGAAAAACCGATGATGTAAGTAATAAATAACTGACCCTCATACTTCACATTCTTTCTTTTGTTCCATAACACAAAGAATAGTACATAATTCAACACTGCTTCATATATTTGTGCAGGATGGAGGAGTTGCCCTCCCACAGATATTCCCCAAAAGTACTGTTTCATCATGGGTATACCAAAAACATCACACCCAATTCTCCCTATTGCTTGGCCTATAATAATAGCTGGAGCGAAGGCATCTGCTGTTTGCCATATTGGTATATTTTTTCTTTTCATATACCATAGAGCAAAAAGTGTACCTGCAATTAAAGAACCTTGGATGGACAACCCTCCTTGATTAATCATAAATATTTCTCTAGGATGTTGTAGGTAATAACCAGGATTAAAGGCCAATATATAATTGATTCTAGCACCTATAACACCTATTATTACAGTATAAATAGCTAAATCCATCAGTTTATCCCTATCCAGCCCTTTTCTGTTGGCCTCCATCAACATAATATAGAAGCCTGCTAAAATCCCTAGTCCTATAGTTATACCAAATAAGTGTATGTTGAAACTTCCAATACTAAATAATAGTTTCATTTATTTTTCTCCCTTCAATTTTAACTATAACATAGGTATTTAAACTGCAATTTCCATGCCAAATTCAACTAAAAACACCCTGCATTCTATTTCTTCATTTTTAAAAAATAGAATGCAGGGTCTTCTCTATCCATGTATTTAGATTTGAAAAAATGAATTACATAGTATTGGTATCAATATCCATAATTAAAAAGGTAATATCATCGTCAATCGACTTGGTTTTGGCTACGGCGCGAATTTCTTCATTAATAGCTTTCCTCAGTTTTATACTACTGTTACTCCTATTTTTATATAATATTCCCTCTAAAGTTTCTTTTTGCAAAAAGGTATTATTATTAAAGTTTCCTATCAACCCATCTGTGTAAAAAATAATACGATCTCCTTTTTCCAATTGAATCTGAGCTTCTAAATACTCTGGCATATATAAATCACCTAGCTTGCAAATAGGGAACCCTTGGCTCCTATCTAACATCTCTACTTCACCTGAAGTACGAAGCAAAATTGGCGTAGTATTCATTCCAGCAGAACAATAAGAAAAAACACCCGTAGTTTTATTATATATCCCATTTAAAATAGCTATATGCATTTCAGCAGGAAAGTTTGATTTATTAAATTCATTATAAAGATGCAGCAAAGCCTTCTGGCAACTTAGCATTTCATTTTTAACAAAATTATTGCTTTTATAAGCAACTACCCGTTCTGTGAAGATCGTCATCATGGCAGCTGATGGACCATGACCTGCAACATCCGCAATATAAATCCCTATATTTTCACTATCAATCTCATATACATCATAGAAATCTCCACTAACATTCTGACAGGGAATAAACTCAGACGCAAAAGTCACATCCCCTAATTTTAACGTTTTAGGTGGTAATAATGATTGCTGAATTCTTCTAGCATATTGTAAATCCTTTATAATTTTTTCATTCGCATCTTCAAGAGCTTTTGTCCTCTCCTGCACTAATTCTTCTAAATTCTCTGCATATTCTTTAATTTTCTCTGTAGCACAGCTTAGTTTTATATAAGGAGAATCCAGATTCTTAATAAATATTGCTCTAAAAATCAAATAGGAACTAATCACTTTATATATATGTCCCACCATGTTGTAACTGTCATGCACATTAGAGTATAAAGTGAAGGAAGCCTCTGAAAAAATTGCGAAAGACAAGCCAACCACCATTTGTATGAAAATTACATTCTTGGTACTTTTATAATCCTTTAGAAATACCACAATTGCAACTCCTAAGAGAACCATCACAACATATTCCAATGCTACTTTTAAAGTAGTTAATCCTTGTCCTTCGATAAACATAGGAGGAAAAATATTTATATGGTATGCAACTAAATAAAAGATTGTAAAAGTTATTGTGATACTGCCTAGTACGTAATAGGATCTATTGTGGGTGCCCTTTTTATGAACAGGGACTAGAGCAGCAGCTAATAACCCTATCGCAAATATCAGTCGTCCTATTATCCAATAAGTAGTTGCTATAGGAATGGAAGCATCTACAAAAAAACCAGACATGCCATTATAGGTCATCGTATGAAAAAAATCTATAAATCCAACTATGAAGAAAATGGAAAAAAGAACAATTAGTCTAACCCTTCTATTTCTTAGATAGGTATAGTAAGTAATAATAAAAATAGTAAAATAGATGACGATGCTAAAAAACTCTAAAAAAGTATGATAGTATAAAAAAGATTGAGTTTCAAAGATAACGTAGTATTTTTCTCCGTATAACCCCACTAACTGAAATATAATCAACAGCCCTAACCAAAGTAAGAATAAGAATATATAATTTCTATCTATGTTGATTTTTTTATCTTTTAATGTCAACATCTATTTTCCACCTTCACTTTTTATGTCTTCTTACTTTATTATTTCGGCATAAATATTGCTAATCCTCTTCAAATCGCCATTTTTTTCTATTTGTATTCGTCATTGTAAATAAAACAAAGATCCCGATCAGGATCTTTGTCTAGTTCATATGGAAATTTATTCTTCTTCCTTATCTGATATATATTTCAATTTTTCAGTAATTAAATAATTAATGGTTCCTGGAGCATACTCTCCTTTTTCATTTTTTGTTCCAGCCGGTATTCCTGTTAGTACCTCTATACCCTCCTCCACATGACCTACTGCATAGATATGGAACTTATTATCTCTTACTGCATTAATTACTTCTTCCTTAAGCATGAGATTTTTAATATTTTGTTTTGGAATAATTACACCCTGTTCTCCAGTCAATTCCTTTAGCTTACATACATCATAAAAACCTTCAATCTTTTCATTCACTCCACCGATAGGCTGAATTTCTCCTTTTTGGTTTACAGAACCAGTAACAGCAATGCTCTGTTTTATAGGAACTTCAGCAATGCTAGAAAGAATAGCGTATAGCTCTGTGCTGGAGGCACTATCTCCATCTATAATAGAATAATTCTGTTCAAAGCTTACACTAACTGAAAGAGATAAGGGCTTTTCCTGTGCATATTTACAGCCTAGATATCCGCTTAAAATCAATACGCCTTTATCATGAAGGCTTCCACTTTTTTTGACTTCTCTTTCAATATTGATAATACCCGGCTTACCTCTATAGGTTGATACGGTTATTCTACTGGGTTTTCCAAAGGAGTACTCTCCGGTTCCCATGACTGCTAGTCCATTAATCTGTCCCACTTTCTCTCCTTCGACATCTATTAACAGAGTACCCTCCTTAAACATTTCATTTAGTTTTTCTTCATATTTACTATTTCGATGAATCTTTTGCTGTATAGCTTTTTCTACATGCTGTTTTGTTACAAAGGTAACACCCTCCTGTTGCGCCCATGTATCTGCTTCATATAAGATTTCTACTATTTGATTAAATCGCGAGCTTAGCTTCCCTTGATGGTCTGCCAACCTTGAGCTATATTCTATTATTCTTGCAACAGCAGTTTTATCAAATTCCTTTAATCCCACTTCATTGCAATGAGCTGCTATGAACTTAGCCATCTTCAATATATTTTCTTTATTTTTTATCATTTCCACATCAAAATCTGCCATAATTTTAAAGAACTTTTTAAAGTCCTCATCTAAGCTATACAGACTATGATAAATATAGGCATCTCCAATAATGATTACCTTTATATCAAGAGGGATTGCTTCTGGTTTTAAACTGGAGGTAACAACATATCCCATTTGTTTGTTCAGACTTTCTATATTGATTTCTTCTGTTTTCAAGGCTCTTTTTAAAGTTTCCCATGCATAGGGCTGAGTGAGTATTTCTTTTGCCTGTATAATAAGGAATCCCCCATTTGCTCTATGTAAAGAACCAGGTTTTATCTCCATAAAGTCTGTTTTTAGTATTCCCATCTCATTTTTGTATTCAATGGTTCCTAATAGATTAGCAAAAGTAGGGTTTGTTTCATTAACAATAGGAGCATACTTCAATCCTGAATTATCAATAAAAAGATTTACTTTATATCGATTCAAAAACTGCTCGTTAGATTTCATAGGCATCATCAGAAGCTGTTCCATATCTTTTTTATCATCCGTTGTTTTAAAAGCATCAACGTTTTCTATAATATCTTTCTCTAAGTCATTAATATAAGTGATTATTTCTTTTCTATGTCCATAACGTTGTATCAGTTTATTGATATGATAATTAATAATATCATAAGCAATTTTTTCATCTAGTTTCTTTATAGTATTAGTTAACTGTTCCTCTAAATCTCTTAGTTTATTAAATATCCCTAAGGTTTCCATACTAAGGTTATTGGAGGATTCCCTTAAATTCTCCATATCTTCTATAGTAAGAGTGTTGTACTCTTCTTGTGTCATAGGCCTACCATCCTTCAATGGTACCGTCACTAAACCTTGCTCAGATTCTTTGAAAACAAACCCAAATTTTTTCGATGTTTCATTCAATTCATTTACAATTTCTTGATTTTTTTGATGAAACTCTTTAATAATATCATTTTTCTTTGTTTCATATTCTGTTCCGCTGAAGGCAGTAGGTATTTCTCTTTTTAGTTGTGTGATCATACCTTCTATGTTCTTTTTAAAATGCAGTCCTGTACCTGCTTCCATACTTAAAGCTTTAGGCGAATCAGTATTTTTAAAATTAAATACATATACCCAATCATTTGGAATAGGCATTTCTTCAGCAAATTTTTCGGTAATAGAGTTTGAATAACTATTTCTTCCTGTACCACTTAGTCCAGCTATAAAGACATTATATCCCTTCTTTTTAATACTTAGCCCAAATTCTAATGCTTCAACTGCCCTCTCTTGTCCAATAATGCCCTTGAGCGGTTCCAAATCTCCTGTTGTTCCAAAGGCCAAGTCCTCTACATAACATGGACTAGTAAGCGCATTCGGCTCTAATTTCAACATATTTGTCATCATGCTTCCTCCCCCAAAATATTGTTTAGTTTCCTCTTCGGTGAATACATCCTCAAAATAAGTTCGACTACAATTCAGAGAAAAAACTCTCTTTAAATATATATACCTTTTATTGTCTATTAGAAACATCATAGTAAAATATCGACGAATCTACATAGTAATATTTTATGTGGTTTGAAAAGGGCTATACAGAGAAAAAATACCAAATCCGTTAAAAGATTTGGTATTTTTACAAAGTTCACTTGTTATTTTTTTTGTCCTGCTGCTACAACAATAGCATTCTGATGATTTTGATCCTTTAATCCGTCCTTATGACGTGTACTATTCAAAAAGTATAAGTCACTGTGTCCATTAAAATTGTTGTTTGTAATATTTTGAACATCATGGGGCATAGCACTAGCTGAAGCCGCCAATCTTCTTCCATTTACTTCTACGATAACAGGTCTTACAGCCCAACTCCAGCTGCCTCCCCAAACCCCTTTCATAATAGCTGTATCACTAGCTGATACAGGCTCAACATCTGCATGGTTTGCACCAATAGTTCTCTTCATATTCCAACGCTTACCGGTATAGAAGTCTTCAACGATAAAGGTTTTTTCTATTGGTACTACATACTGAGCCTCAGTCCACCAATCTAATAACTCCCCAAATTGAGAACCTGGAGTTTGTTTAATAGGTATGTTGTAAACAGGAATTCTTACCTGATCTCCTATTCTAAGAACATGACTTGAACTAAAACCATTAAGTTTTTGTAATTCAGTCATAGGAATACCATATTTGATGCCAATACTCCAAAGATCATCACCACTTGCTACCGTATGGTTTATATAGGTTATCCGTGGTGATGAGGTGCTGCCTCTGCTCACAGTAGGAGTGGATGTTGGTTGACTAGCTGATGGAATACTCACCACTTGTCCTGGATAAATGTCTTGTCCTTCCTTCAATCCATTGACCTTTAAAAATTCCTCTAAGCTTACTTTAAATTTGTTACTAATAATCCAAGGTGTATCACTTTTTTGTACTGTATATGTAGTTGTATTATTTGTGCTTGAGACAGTAGGAATCACTACCTTTTGTCCTGGATAAATATGCTGTCCTTCTTTTAATCCATTCACTTTTAAAAATTCCTCTAAGCTTACTTTAAATTTGTTACTAATAATCCAAGGTGTATCATTTTTTTGAACTGTATAGGTAGTTTGAGAAAGGTTAATAATATCGCCAACCTCGACGTTGGAATTGTTTCTATACTGAGGATTCAGTTTATATATTTCCTCTAGAGACACCTTATGCTGTTGAGAAACTTTCCAAAGGGTATCCCCCGAAACAACTCGGTGAGTGCTGTTAGCAAAGATTGGAGTAATTGTAGCAGTAAATACTGTTGATGCTAAAGCTGTTCCTATAATGATCTTTTTGAACTTCGAATCCATAATTACCTCCTTTAGTTGAATATCCATGTAATTTATATAACTGTTAAACCTTTATTATATAAATTCAAAAAATGTTCCCTATTTCCTCTATGTAAATGTTGGAATAAGTACCACAGATAGGCATGCCTAATAGAATATGGTTCTAAATCTTTTATATTAACTATTGTTATATAGATATACACCTTTAGATAAAACAAAATAGGACATGGAATAAAATGAAATTCTACTCCATGTCCTACTGTATAGACCACCATTATTTTAATTTAAAACTTATAGAGATATATCCATAAATAAACTTTTGTATTATTAAAACAAGGATTTTATTTGATAAGTCACTTGATCCTGTAATATGTTGAATTCCACATATTTTGAAGCCTTAGGTGCATTAGTATTATATGTTCCGGTAGAAATGTATCTTACACCATCGATTAATTCCACTTTAACCTCTGGCTCTCCACTATAAAGTACGAACACTCTTTTCCCTGTTTCTGCAGCTTTTGTCAAGGTTTCTTTGAATAGGTTAATCTCTAATTCATCTGTAAACCCATTATGTCCCCAAATTGGTCTAGGCAGCGTAATGAAAATATTCTTTTTATTTGTGGTGTTTAACTGATTTATTAGTGAACTCCATTGGTTAAAGTCAGCTGCTCGAAGTCCTCCATTTCTATTGTTCAATTGTATAATTAAATTCTCCTCATGTTCCTTCATAGCATAGCTTGAACCACCAACAGCATTAGGCTTGTTTATGCCCCCCGCTATAGCTGTATCAATACTACTGGTGAAAATAGACATGTGATATGTTGTATTGACCATCTCGTGAATTCTCTTAGCCACCGTATCCTTCGATTGGTTTTCTATACCATTAAAGGTGATGCCACTATGGACAAAGAATTGAGTTCCTTTTGTTTTATAAGCTACATTTAGATCGTCCTTTATGGTCTCTCGACTTGCTGGTAGTCCCTCTAATTCTACGCTTTTCGTAACATCTAAACCGTCGAACAAAATCTTTCCTGCTGTCTTATTATTTGCATTTGTTTCCACCACGTAAATTCTTTCTAATTCAATAGCTGTTGAAATATTCTGAGGGAGGTTTGCCTCTAAGTATTTCCATCCAGTCCAATCAATGCCGTTCTTAAAATCAATTGTATGTCTAGTTCCCTCTGCATCCTTCACATGGCCTCTAATCCAAACAGGGGATGTTGCATCGGCATATGCCCACAACCCTAGCTTTGAAGACTGATTTGGCAGAATAACATTTCCACTTTCAAATTCAACATAAGCAGCTCTGGTAGCCTCAGTTTGAGTAAAATCATATTCTAGTCCTATGGAATTTTGTCCAACCTTTGTATTGGTATCAAGAAATACACGGCCTGGAACAAATTCTGTAGGAAATCCTGTAAATTTGAAGCTATAGTTTTCAAATGCACCTAAAGATGTCTTTGATTGTCCTATGGCAACTGGTATTGAAGCCTTTCTGTTACCTAATGACGCTGTTAATGTGCTTGTTCCTTGATTACTTCCTGCTGTATAGGCTGCACCAGTAAATGTACCTAAGCCACCTTCATCCTCCCATACAACATCCTTAGCATCAATAACAGCACTATAACCATTCTTGTCTACTCCCATAATGCTTAAGGTTGCAGTTTGCCCATAGTTTAGGCTGAGACCCTCAGGCATTATTTTTAGCATAGCTAACTCCTCTAATACCTCAAGTGAAACCTCTGCTTTTTTTCCTAAATAATCTACTTCTATAATGGTTTCTCCTGCTTTTGTAGGTACAAACCTATTTTCTGAAAAAGTTCCTTCTCCACTTTTTACTGTGTATTTTAATTGTTCACGATCAACCGTTAAAGGATTGTTGTTTTTATCGAAGGCTTTAACCGTAATTTCTCTTGCTGCTCCAATAAAGGTTTTACTTTCATTGATTTCCGCCTTAATTCCTCCTAGTTCATCCTGTCCTACTTGTGTTACCACCGCTAAGCCATTTATTATTCTTCTTTCTCCTCCATCTGAAGGATAATTAGCTACTTTTGAATTAAATTCACCTAAACCTCTTGTAGTCATGGTAGTGGATCCTCCACCGTCCATGAGAATGGCTTCATAGCTACCTAATTCAATCATCAAATTAACTAATTTCTGCCCGTCTACTCCTTTAAAAGAATTATGTCTACCATCAATCGTAACCATGATCAGCTGCTTCCTATCTCTGGTTATACCAACAGCTGTTCTAGGACTATTGCCAGTAACTGTTTGGGTAAAGTTAGCTGGTTGTCCATCCTTCACCAATAATGTTCCTCCTCCTAAGGCAAGCTTTATGTTTTCCACATTTCCAGGGGTAATATTGGTCTGAATATCTACAAAGTCTCCAACTTGAAAATTATCTAATAGCACCTGAGCATTCCCTTGAGAAGCCAAGATTACATAACCATTTTCAGGAATAGTTGTAGCAGGTTGTTGTTTTCTAACCTCTACTACAATATTATTCATTACTACCACTTCCACCATATCATAATGATTTGAATTATAGCCAGGCGTTTTATCTCCCCAGTTCTTATCAATTAACATAATGCTTTGATATTCATGAGTATATTTATTGATAGTAGTAATCGGCACAAGCGTTCCTCTAGAGGTCGTTGCAGAAATGTCATAGTCCCAATAATTAGCAGAAGCTATATTATTTTGATCTATAGACAATGTTGCAAAATTCTCTACGAATATAGGGCTACTGATGACCTTGCCATCCTTAATCATTGCCCCTAATGGAGAATCCGGCGTTGTCATATAGAAAAAATCAGCATTAATGGCTGCTACAACATCGTTCTTTTGATTTACCATAGTCGATAAAGTTTCCTTAGTAGCAAGTCCATTTGAACTTTTCAGTAAATCTAAGGCTATATCTTGATTGTCTAGATCCACATAAACAACATTTGCATTTAGCCACCCATCCTTGTTAAACCTTAATATATGTTGATGGGTCACTCCAGTAGATATGACTTCTTTATTTATTTTTTCATATACAGTGCTATCAACTGCAAAAGCATGCGTAAATGTACTGGAAAAGATAACTGTTACGATTCCTATTGCTGATACTGCTTTTTTTAACCTTTTCATGATAGTATTCCTCCTATTGGTTTGCCTTGTAAAATTATCCTGTTTTACTAGTTTTATTATATCTTAATAAAATGATAATTCAATTACAGGAATATTACATTTTTATGACCATGCTAACATCCCTATCTCATCTCAATTATTCTACGCCAATAGAAATCTAGATGTACAAGCTATGAAACAGCGTCAGTATTATTTTCCCACGCAAGAACTCATATTATTATATAATTTTCTTAAATTTGTACATCAATGTAAATATCACATAACTCCATGTTTTGCATCTTATCCAATGAAAACACCTCTCGATTACTCGAGAGGTTAATAGACTACAGAAAATTTTTTATTCGTTATAATAAACCTTTAAATCTATTTTCTTTGGCAATTCTTTTAGATCGGTTTTAGCTACTACACAAGGATAAGTGATTACTTGAGGCACTAACTCATCGGGTTTAGGATCTTTAAACTTAGTGTGAACTATCATTCTCTCTTCTTTATCTTCTTTCAGCAGTTGAATTCTTTCAATCTCTACCCCATAACCTCCTGTTAGCTTCTCGCCTCTTGTCACAATAACATAGATATCATCATCTACCTTAGCAGCTAAAGCTCTCTCTAACATCTTATATCTGGGTAGTATCTGCTGTATTTTATCTGGAACTTGACTTTCTTCTAATACTTCGTAGCTCACGTCTTTATCACCTCTTGAAATAAACTTCGGAATAACTTTTATCGCTACTGTCACCAGTACAATAATTATGATAATGGTAATAAATAATTTCCAATTTATCTTAGGTAATTTAGGTAATTTCAATTTTTTCTTCATAATTTCTACCCCCCTTTAATTGACGCCATAAAGGCAGTCTATATAACTATGTGTATTCGTAGGGAGTACTATTTATTCAATGTTACAAGTTAAAAAACTTCAAAAAAGAAGAGAGCAGTTCATGCGTCTCTTCTTTTGGTATTCTACTTTCTATTTAAGCTTTTCTTTTTATGATTTCTTCTACAGCTTTTACCATCTCTTCCTTTGTTAATCCATATTTCTTTAACAATTCATCCGGCTTTCCAGACTCTCCAAAGGTGTCTAGGGTACCTATTCTCTTCATAGGTACAGGATAATTTTCCACAACTACCTCTGCTACAGCTGAACCTAAGCCTCCTATAACATTGTGTTCTTCCACTGTTACAATAGCTCCTGTTTCTTTTGCAGCCTTTATAATGAGTTCTTTATCGATTGGCTTTATCGTATGTATATTAATTACCCTCACAAATAAACCCTTTTCTTCTAAAATCTTGCTAGCCTCTAGAGCTTCCCCTACCATAATACCAGTAGCTATAAGAGTAGCATCCTTTCCATCCTTTAGTAAAACACCCTTACCTATTTCATATTTATAACTTTCTTCATCATTAATAATAGGCACTCCTGCTCTACCTAATCTAACATAGACAGGCCCTTCCATTTCTGCTATGGCATGAATAGCTGCTTTAGTTTCCACTGCATCAGCGGGAACAATTACCGTCATATTTGGAATTGTCCTCATGCAAGAAATATCTTCTAACGCTTGATGTGAAGCTCCATCTTCTCCTACCGTTAGACCTGCATGGGTTGCACACACCTTAACATTTAGACTAGGATATCCAATAGAATTTCGGATAATCTCGAAGGCTCTTCCAGTTGCAAACATAGCGAAGGTACTGGCAAAGGGTGTTTTTCCTGTTGTTGCTAGACCAGCAGCAGTTCCCATCATATTTTGTTCAGAAATACCCATATTAAAAAATCTTTCAGGGAAGTTTTTACTGAAGCCTGCTGTCTTCGTGGACTTAGATAAATCAGCATCAAGCACAACCACATTAGGGTTTTTCTTGCCAACCTCAATTAAAGCTTCTCCGTAGGCTTCTCTCGTAGCAATTTTTTTAGTCATTGCCTTCACCTCCTAATTCCTCTAATGCCCTTATTTTATCATCTTCTTTAGGAGCATTGCCATGCCAATCCACTGAATTTTCCATAAAGGAAACTCCTTTACCTTTAATTGTATTGGCTACAATCATGGTTGGTTTTCCCTTTGTATTTCTAGCTTCTTGAAAAGCATTAATGATTTCTTCAAGAGAATGTCCATCAATTTCTATTACATGCCAACCAAAGGCTTCAAACTTATCAACTACCGGGTGAACACCCATAACTTCAGCATTGGGTCCGTCAATCTGAAGTTTGTTATAATCTATTATAGCAGTAAGATTATCTAGTTTATGATGAGCTGATGCCATAGCAGTTTCCCATACAATACCCTCCTGTAATTCTCCATCACCTAGAAGAGCATATACTCTGTAATCTTTTTTATCAATCTTTCCTGCTAAAGCCATGCCACAGGAAGAAGAAAAACCTTGACCAAGAGACCCAGTAGACATTTCCACTCCAGGAGTACCTTTCATTTCAGGATGTCCCTGTAGCATTGCTCCCATTTTTCTAAGCTTCTTTAATTCTTCCTTAGGGAAGAATCCTTTTTCTGCTAATGCAGCATATAAAACTGGAGCAGCATGCCCTTTAGAAAGAACAAATCGATCTCGTTCTTCCCATTTTGGGTTTTGTACATCAATCTTCATTTCATGGAAATACAATACTGCCAAAATATCTGTAGCTGATAAGGATCCTCCTGGATGACCTGAACCAGCTTCATACAGCATTTCAATAATATTTCTGCGTATTGCTGTTGCTTTTTGATTTAATAAATTGCAATCAATACTCAAACGATATCCCTCCTACTTTTTTATCTTCAGTGTAGTGCTTGGACTCCCTCTTTCACAAGCGGCAGTCCAAGCACTACATCCTTGAAATAAATTTGGCTACAATTCAGATAAAAAAACTTTTTCTAGATAAACAAACCAAACTTTCGGTTGCCTACTTATGAATTAAGTCTTATTTTGCCTCTTTAAAGCCTTCTCCTAGTACTTCATGGGCGGTGGTTACCATAATAAAGGCTTTTTCATCGATTTCATACACAATTTTCTTTAGTTTTGCCACTTGTGCACGATTTACTACGCACATAAGTACATCTTTTTTGCTACCAGTATAAAGTCCTCTGGCTTCTAAGGCGGTAACACCTCTACCAATTTCTTGTATAATTCTGTCTCCAATGATGTTGGAATCTTTAGAAATGATATAAAAAGCTTTTGCATAGCTTAAACCTTCTACAATAAAATCTGCTAACTTCACAGTTATATAAAGAGCAATCACTGAATAGAGGGAAGTTTCTATGTTTTTCTCTACAACGCCTGCCGTCGCTACAACAATCAAGTCTAAAATCATCATTAGCTTAGCAGTACTTACAGTGGGAAAGTACTTATTTAAAATGGCTCCCGCTAGATCGGTTCCTCCTGTTGTACCACCAAACCGAAAAACAGCTCCCAACCCAACTCCTAGAAGAACACCTCCATATATGGCAGCTAGTAGCACATCGTGGGTAATCATTGCTCCTTCTCCAAAAATGATTAGAAATAATCGTATAAATCCAGATAAAATGAATATAGCATAGGCAGTTTTCACCCCAAAGGCTTTCCCTAATATGATTAAACCTGTAATAAATAGAGGAATGTTTATGATAAGATTTGTTATGTCAATAGGTATACCAATTAGCCCTTCAATAATGATTGCTAATCCTGTTACTCCTCCTGGAGCAATCATATTGGGTTTTAAAAAAAAGTTAAGGCTAATTGCCATTAGAGCACAGCCTATGGTAATTCCTATATATTCAATGATAGCACTATGTTTCTTATTACTCAAGGAAAATCCCTCCAAATTAAAATACTACTGTTTCACGATTACTTGGATTAAAAACTTTGGTAGGACCATCATCCGCTTCATTCTCCAAGGCTCTTTCATCAATCTATAAAACCATTCTAAACCTACTTTTTGAAAGATTACTGGTGCTCTTTTTGCCGTGCCAGCATAAATATCTACACTGCCCCCTACCCCCATTGCAATTTTACAATTCAATTGATCTTGATATCGATCAATCCATTTTTCCTGTTTAGGAGCTCCGAGGCATACAAAAAGAAGATCAGGAGCTGCTGCATTAATATCTGCAATAATCTCATTTTCATCCGCTTCCTGAAAATAGCCATGATGCAATCCAGCAATTTTAATTCCCGGATATTGCTGTTCTATGTTTTTGCATGCTATTTCTGCCGTACCAGGCTTACCTCCCAATAGATAAATAGATCTCTTCTTGTCTCCACAGTAGTTTAAAAGTCTATCCATTGTATCTACACCAGTAACTCTTTCCTTCAAACCTAATCCTTTTATCTTTGAGGCAATCAATAGACCAATACCATCTGGCAATACTAAGTCTGCTCCCTCAATAACCTTTAATAATCTCTGATCCTCCTGAGCCAGCATAACAATTTCTGGATTTGGTGTGTAGATCTTCTTTATAGAAGACCCCTCCAAAAACAATACCAATTTTTGAAAAGCCTCCTCCTGCGAAATCATGTCTATTGGTACGCCCAATATTCTAACTTGTTTTCTCATTGCTTTTCTCCTTCTTGCATAAACTTACTAAATATCTCTATGTTCATTTCCATTTTCTTATGCAAACTTTTTTTTACTCCCCTAAGCTGTTGAATATGCTCGTCTCTATGTTCAATAACAGCATCAATTGTAGACCAAAGATGTATAATATCAATTTTTTCAACGATTCCACCATTTTTTTGGTTAACTAGCTTTAAAAAGTTTTTTATTTTCGCATCATATTCCAAACCCACCATAGGCACTTCAGCAATAGCCGCAAAAATAAGAGAGTGTAACCGCATACCTAATAGAAGATCTAGTCTGCTTATCATTCCTATTATTTCCCTAGGACTATATTGAGATTCAATTATTTTAGGTGTCCCCTTCATCATAGCAGCTATTTCCCTTGATGTATCTATATCACTAGGAAATTGCATTGGAATAAAAACGACACCATAATTTCTACTCATTAAATAATCAGCGGTTTTAGCTACCACCTCTTTATAATGGGTTTGTCCCTTCCATTCTCTTACAGATATTCCTACCCATTTCTTCGTCGTTTCTATTGCTTCCTTTTGTAATATTGTTTCAACCTTTTCTTCTGATATATCTTCTAATCCAAAAGCAATATCTGCCGTTACAACAATATCCTTCTTTATACCAAGGGATTGCATATATTCCTTTGATTGATAATCCCTCACAGTAATAACATCTACTTGGTTAATAATATACTTTACAAGTTTTTTATTAGAATACCTAGTGATTGGACCGAATCCATTTCCATAGAACATCACTCTTTTTCCCATTTTCTTAGCTAAAAGAATAATCACTGAATAATAGATTAAGGATCTACTACTGGTAACGTCCTGTAATATAGAACCTCCGCCACTAATAACAACATCCGATTCTTTAATGGCTTTTATTACTTCCTTAAAGCTGTTTCTACTAACAGCGTCAATACCGTATTTCTGAAATGTATCCTTTGCCTTGTAGCTAAGAGCTGTCAGTTTTACATCTGCTAATGTCTTTTTAATTTGGTCAATAATAGCTTCTAAAATTGCTTCATCTCCTGTATTTTGAAAACCATAATAACCGAACAAAAATATTTTTTTCATCTGTTTCTTCCTCTCTTGCCCTTTCAAACTAAACAAAAGGATAGATTGTTATAAGAAAAGCCTTAGCCTTGTTCTTGTTGAAATAGATTCATTTGTTTGATTCGATAAAACAACCTTTTGGCTATTTCAAATAATAAAATGTATAAAATGCCCATGAAGATACCAAGTGCCAGCGAATACACAGTTCTAATTACAGATAAATATACAGGGGTTCTTAAATGACTGAAGGTATTTGCAATAGAGGTTTGTCCTATAATAGCAGCCAACCCTGATAAAAACATTAAACTTTTTATTTTATTTTTAGCGAAATATATACCTAGCATTAAAGCAGGAAAACCGATAAAAAACTCTTTATTTCTAGGTCTAGCCAATAGATTTTCTTCTAATATATTTCTTAGAATTAATTCAGCTGTTGAAGCTTGAATATTTGTTTCATGACCAGTTCGAGCCATATAGATATATCCAACAGCCCCTATAACTAGAGCAAAAATTACATAAATAATTTTTATATCCTCAAATAAGAAGGTTCTTATATCCTTAGTCCTTAGAGCTGGTTCTTGATTGTCAGCAGTTTTCCTCCTATATCCAAAATATGCAATATAAATTACAACAAAAGCTACTATTGGAACCATCTGACTGATTTTTACACCTCTAAAAATGTCCATTTCTAATAGATATTCAATATGAGATAAAATAGCCGCCACAAATAAACCACCTAAAAGTGATATAGCAGAAACGATGATCAAATCTCTAGCTGCATATAAAATTTGATGATATAATTTATTGTTTCGATTTTCTTTATAAAGATACTGATGACTCTTGTGGGAAAAATATAGCATTCCCAAAGTAGGAAATACCATAGCTGCTATCAATGCCATTACTTTGTCCATCAACATCGGTCTTACTACAAAGGCAGCAGGCACCATAAGCAATCCAATAGCCAATAGTCCATATTTTACTTTTCTGTTTAATTTCAACAAATAGCTTAACAATAAAATGCTGGCAGCAACAATACCCCATCCCATCAGAGTTTGCTTGGCAATTCTTACTCTTATAGGTTCCATTACACTACTTCTACCTAAAGTCATACCGTGTTCAGCAATTCTAGCCTCTAATCCCTGGAACATTTTTTCATATTCATCATAGTCAGTGATATATATAAACTGATCAAACCTGGTTGTTAATTGATCCTTTTTAAAGGGTTTAAAAAATATAAAACGTATATTTCGTTCCGTCACTGCCCTATATAAGTTATTTTCTATTTCCTCTGCACCTTCATAGTTCAAATATTCAAAATTTTCCTGAATGTAAGGCCATACAGAGAAAACCCTTACAGCATCATAATTTAAGCTTCTAACCAGTAAATTTAATCCTTCTTGTTCTATATGACTTCTTTGAACAGATGTCTCAATCATTCCTGCTTTTATATTATTCTCCAACATGTATTTTATTACTATCTCGTGATGATTAGGATAGCCTAGCACCTCTCCTCCACTAAAAATGAAAACAGGTGGCTTCATTTCATAGGTCTCAAAATCAGTTAAAACCGCTTCTATATATTTTTCCTGCATCCATTCTTTATAGGTATAGGGTCTTGGAAGTACCTTTAGACCACTTTCTTCAATAAGTCTTATTTTTCCCTCATCAAAACCTAATCCTACCTGCATTAGCTTAGATGCATAAGGTTTATGTCTTGGAGCTGATAGCTTCCCATCCATATCCACCAGGTTAAGATTATTTCTATACAATGCCTCTCTTATTGTCCCATGTAATTGTATCACAAAGTATTCTTCTCGAGATATAACCTTAAATTCTTCTGAAGAGTATCGCCCTTCTAACCCACTAAGAATAAAATCAAAAAGTTCTTGTGACTTTGTTGTCACCACAACATCATACTCGCTAATCTCTTCATTATCAATGTATTCTATTACTTCAGAGGGATAGATTTCTCTCCATCCAGCCTCCTGAAATAGCTGCCATCCCATAAATACTTCTAATTGTTGATTCTCCATCAATAGGGACTCTATGCTTTCCTCCTGCAGTCCAACATACTGTACCCCTAAACCTTTAAATTTTTCGAACCACCAACCCAATGTTTCCTCCGATTGATTTGCCATACCCTCAAATTCACTGTAGTCTAATACCACATCTACAACCTTATTATTGGATTCAACAGCAATCCTTGCACTTAAGGTGGAACCTAGTGCAAATACGCTTAAAAGGATCACCGCCAGTAAAACAACATTTTTCTTCATGAAAAGCACCTCATCAACTTATATTTTTCATTTGGAGAATATTTATATTACTTCTTAATTTTAACCGAATATCAGAGTAATATAGCTATACTTAACTTTAATACACTAAGAACTGAATTAAGCCTCATTTTATTATGATATTACTTATAGGCCCCTCTGTAAAGTAACTTTTTTTCTCTTTCTACTTTTAAAATACTGAGTAAGCTTATACTTTAAGGAACTATATAGTACTGCTAAAGGAACAACCATCCCATATACAATGATTATATTCAATAAGAATCTTCTTGTAATAGAAAGCATTCCCAAATTCGTCAAAAATTTTTCTGAAACAAAAATTGCAAGAGGGTGACTCAAATATATATAGTAGGAAGCTTTGCTAATTTTTTTTAATGCCCCATACAACACACTATTTTCTTTAGTAGCTATCTGGTAAGCTACTAAAGAATAGAACATGATGGCTATAAGACAAAAGCTAAACCAGGTTAATTCTATCGTGAAATTATCTATTGATCTTTCTAATCCATAATATTGATAAAACTGGTATCCATAATAACAACTTATACTAATATAACCAGCCGTAATTAAATACTTATATTTCAATAGTTTTTCTCTAATGATATCTATATACATAGCAGTATAGCAGCCTAAACCAAAGTAAAATGCATATCTGGCAAAAAAGCGATCTGCATAAGGAAATCGAACATATTTTACAGTAAAAATACTAATGGCTAATAGAAAAATAAGAATGTAGTTATGATTAAATCGTTTAAAAATATATAGAAATACTCCAAATAACAGATAAAACTGCAAGATCGTTAGTATGAAATATAAATGATAGCTCATGTCTGCTAGTAAAAGGTTTTCTATAAGAAAATCCCATGAAAAAATATAATAGCCTTGATCAATAAAGTATTTATAATATATAAGACTCCATAAAAAATAAGGAATTAATGTTGCAGAAAACCTCTTTTTTAGAAAGCTAAAATAATGGAAAGTCTTATCCTTATAGCTATAAAACATTGTTAACCCGCTTAAAAAAATAAATGTCGGTGTTGTAAATTTAACACTACGATTCAATAAAGAGAATATCTTCATGTGTATGCTATCACTTTGCAAAGTGGATACTGGGATAGCCGAAATATGCACCAAAACCACTGCTAAGCAGGCAATCCCTCTTAATATATTTGCTTCATTTATTTGTTTTTTCATATGAATCACCCTACCTATATCAAATTTTGGTATAGAGGTTCTCTAATGCGCTCATGAATTTTAGCGAAACCGTAGCTCGTGTGTATTAAAATTTAAGTACAGAGGCGCATATCCATAGTGCAATAAAAAGACTTCCTTATTATATAATGGGAAGTCTAAAAAATCCGATAATTATCACCCTGTTATTCCTCTACTCTATAGGAACCTCTAACCATTAAAATTACATGATCGTCCAAAGCCCTAACTCCTCTACCATCACTCTTAGGCACAATGTGTAAATTGTTAGGAAGAATGGTTTGATTTTTTTGAATATCTCTTCCAGCTGTTACATTGGCAAGACCTCCACTAGGACTATCTATTGCCACAGCACTACCACCCCGCAAGATAATTTCTGCTCCTTCATCGGCAATCAATTTTTCACCAGTTTTTAAAGAAACAATATCAATACTAGTCCCTGTTGAAGCTCCCCCATTAGATTGAGGTGATGAAACTTTTTCATCTATATAAAACTTTAACTGCTCCATACGTTGCTCTACATAGGATAACGTAACGATAGGATCCTCACTAGATCCCGGTTCCTTTGTATTAGCATATACAACTTGTCCAATGATAACTAACCCAATAAGCACCATTATCAATGTAAGTATTGGTAATTTTTTAAACTTTGCCATTTTCTTCATCCCCCCTGTTTCTTGAGTAGCTAATTAGGTAATATAATTCATTATTATACTATATATTACCTATGAATGGAAGTTCTATAATAGCGTCCCTATATTAAAATCAGCATTGAAAAAGACTTAAGTAAGTGTCTTAAGTCTTAAAAATCTACTAATCCTAAGCTTATATATAATGCTTCATTTACCTTCATCATCATCTCGTCATCTAAATGTCCAATTTTTTCCTCCAGCCTTTTTTTATCTATTGTTCTAATCTGTTCCAATAATATTACCGAATCCTTTGTTAAACCATATTCTGAGGCTTCTATTTCCACATGTGTCGGGAGCTTTGCTTTATTAATTTGAGAGGTGATAGCAGTCACAATAATAGTAGGGCTGTAGCGATTTCCGATATCATTTTGCACCACTAAAACAGGTCTTACTCCTCCCTGTTCAGACCCGATTACTGGACTTAAATCTGCATAATATATATCGCCTCTTTTAACCACCAAGTTACTCACACTCCGCTATTTCCGCCTCATAATTTTCTAATGAGGATACGTCTAGGCTTAAGCCTACTTCTGCAAGTGCCAGATTGATTGAAGCCATTTCTTGATAACCCTTCTTCATTTTTTCTCTTAGCTTAATTTTATTCTTCTCTCGAATAAATAATTTCATAGCCTCCCTTACAAACTCACTTCTATTGGTTTGTTCCATGGAAACTATAAAATCTACCTCTTTAAGAAGACTTTCAGGAAGACTTATCATTATCCTTTTAGAATCAGCCATCTTGCACCTCCAGAATTAACAATCTATTTCCGTTAAGAGTATATATGATTTCTCTAAAAGTTATATACTCTTATATATCAATCATTATATATTATTTACTATAAGTGTGTCAATGTTACTAATAAATTATGCAAGGACATTAAAAAACATTCAAGATTATTTTAACAAATTATCTTTTATGTGCACAAAGTTATTATTTTCCACATAGACTCTAGGAACTCGTTTCCCAACCATACATACAATCTCATAATTAATGGTATCTAGCTTAGCAGCTACGTCATCTATAGTGTTAAGACTCCTTGGATCATTGCTAAAGAGAGTTACTTCATCGCCTCGCTTTATGTTTAACCCTGTAGCATCTGCCATACATTGGTCCATGCAAATTCGTCCTACAATTGGAATCTTTTTACCCTTTGCAATAATCTCTGCCTTGTCCGTCAACATCCTAGTAAATCCATCGGCGTAGCCTATAGGTAATGTAATAATTTTTCTTTCTCCATTGGTTTTATACTTTAACCCATAACTTACTCCTCTATCGGCAGGAAGAGTTTTCACATGGGAAACCTTTGCCTTCAGCTCCATCACTTGCTTTAATTCTACTGCATCTTTGTTAACATCTGGTGAAGGATATAACCCATACAACATAATTCCAGCTCTTACCATGTCTAAATTCATATCTGGCAAGTCAATAATTGCAGCACTGTTAGAAACATGTTTAATAGGTATAGTATATCCATCTTTTTCTAATGCATTTACTAATAGCATAAACTGCTTAAACTGTTCATAGGTAACGGTTTTATCTGTTTCATCAGCCACAGCAAAATGTGTAAAGATACCTTCTACATTTATATTAGGTAGTTGAATTATTTTTTTTATTTCTTCTATAGACTCTTCATTCACCTGAAAGCCTAGCCTAGACATACCAGTATCTATCTTAAGATGAATGGTCATTTCTTTTCCTTGTTCCACAGCTAATTGAGAGAAATATTCAGCCTGTTGAAGAGAGTATAGCGTTTGAATAATATTATAATCTAATACGTCCTTCCCTTGTGTTTCCGTTGTATATCCTAAAACCATTAGAGGTACTTCATATCCTGCTTCTCTTAACTCTATGGCTTCTGATAAAGTTGCTACTGCTAATCTATCTGCTCCATTTTCTAAGAGAGTTTTAGCAATAACAGTTGCTCCATGACCATAACCATCTGCTTTTATTACTGCACATACTAAAGTATTATTTTTTACTACTCTTCTTACCTCTTGAATGTTATGCTTTAGGTTGTTCAAATTAATTTCTGCCCATACAGGCCTTAGGTTATCTTTTGTTAGCATTTAAGAATACCTCCTCTTCGATTTATATTGATTTATCTTTCCTCATCCATCAAGTGAAATAAGTTATCTTCTAATTTAGGATTATATTCAAAATTCTCATAGTAAACCCTAAAACAAACACTATTTTTTTCATCATATACATATAATTTTACTGGCACTTTTTGTTTTTTATCAACCCATAGTTTTTGATGGTCAAAATAATAATTTCCTCCAGGTATTTTTGTTTCCATCACAAGATAATCTTCTCCTTCAAAGGACTCAATCTCAAATTTAGATTCCTTAGAAGTAACATAATTTCTTAGAAAATATCCTATAAACATAAGCTGCTCTGGAGATTGTTGGAAATTATCTATTCTCCAAGTTTGATTGATAGCAGGATGTCGTAACCATGCTGTTTTGCCATTATAAAGAGTTAAGTTTCCCTTTAAACCTTCAGGCGACAAAACCTCTAGCCTATACTGATTAGGGCCTTTGAAGGATTGCTGAAAAATATATTCTCTCTCCTGATCCTGATTAATTACTTGAATCTTTGCTATGCATTGATAACTCTCCATTGTACTTAGTTTCTTTTGTATTTCATAGTATACTTCTTCATTGGTAGGTTGTTTACACGCCACTAAGATAAGTAGTAGTCCTAATAGAATGATAACCTTCCAATATTTCAATTTAAATCCTCCCTTTTCCATTTTCACAAAAACAACAGCAGTTATATGGCTATCGCCTGGGCTACAGCGTATTCCTTACTATGAGATATAGATAAATGTATATCCTTTATATTTTTACTATATGCAATATTCCTAGCATTATTATGTAATTTTATAAAGGGCTTCCCCATAGCATCTTTTTTTACTTCGATATCTTTCCACTGTATATTACGAATTCCTGTTCCTAAAGCTTTAGCCGTTGCCTCCTTTGCAGCAAAAAAACCTGCTATTGTATTATAGCGATAATTTCTTTCTTCAAATAATTTGATCTCCTCTACTGTAAAAATTTTTTCGATAAATCTTTGGTTTTTTTTGACAGCCCTCTCAATACGGCTTATCTCTATAATATCAATTCCTGAGCCTTTAATCATCTTTTTACCTCTATTCTTCCAAAAAAAGTACATCCAATTTTTCCATTTCCTTATGACCAATAACCGTATGTAAAAAGGAATATAGCTTTTCATTTTTTTTCTCTAGCTCATCCTTTTCATCCCTTAAGTTCCCTAACTTTTCTCTAAGTTCCTCAATCTCTTGATCCACCGCAAGTAGTTTATCGTGACCAATTGTAATGTCTTTATAAACAATGACAATCGTCTCCTTTAACAACGCTAGATTTACTCTCTCAATTTCCCTGGAATAATCTTGGGTTTTATCCATAATTTCATCAATAATCTCATTTACCTTCGTAATTTCTTCTTTACATTTCTCTAATTCTGGCAGGACATCTTCTTTTCCCTGTCTATTTAATAAATCTGATAAATATATAATCTTATTCATCAGCTTTGTCTTATATTGCTTATTATTGTTTAATTGCCTTAGCGATTCTTTTTCCTCATTGATTAAATCCTCTAATTGTTTACTGAAGAATTGAATTGTTTTATTAGTATGACTACTAGCAATAATATTTTTCCACTCCTTATCTTTGATTAGGACTGGAACTCGATTCTTCTTTATTATCTTTTCATCTACCTCAATATCTGTATTTTTTCTGAAAAGCATATTCATCCTCTTCTCCTTTAAAATCCCTTTTATCCTTCGAAATAAATTGAGCTACAATGATTTACTTGTTACTAATTTATTCGTTACTTACCTATAGAATCCTTCTAGTCATTTTATACTATTTTTTCCTATTATTCCAATCAGTAATCTTTTATCTTCGGTATATTGCTTTAAGCCTGGCGCTTTCACTTATGATAAGCAGGAGATTAAGCACTACATCCTCGAAATAAATTCAGTTACTATTTAGTGAAAGTTAAAACTCCTTCTGAATTAAGTTTCATTTTGTGTTATGTTTTAAAAGATTATGGAAAAAATATTATAGAGGTGATATGATGATAAACAAGATACTTAGAACAAGGTTCTGCTTTCTCATAATTCTTTTATTCGTTTTTATGGTATTCTTTACCGCCTGTAATACCAGTCCCAAAAAACCACAAGAGGAGCAGGGAGGAAATAAGCCTCCTGAGGTGCCAGAGGTTCTTGTGGAAATGGAATCAGAGATACTGGAAACAATGTATGATATTGATGCTATTAAAGGTATTGAAATGGCCATTGAGGAAAAAGAAAAAGAGGAGTTACCCACTACCCCTCAAGCAGCAGAAATTGAAGTAGAAACTGAAGGTGAGCTTGAACCTGAGGTAAATGTACAGCAGCCTCAGCAGGAGAAAGCTGGAAATGGGCAAAAACTAAGGATGGCAATTGAAGAAGAACAAATTATTGTTCCTCTGCTGAAGGAAGAAGAAATTGAAGGCACTACTGCTGAAATGTCGGAGCCTCCTGAAGCGATAGATGAGGTTTGGTTTGAAATTGGCCATAAAATAGAATCTTTCCATAAAAAATGGAACGTTTTAGAGGCAGATTTGCGGGATGTTCATGCTCCGCAGGATCAAATCGATAAATTTGAAGAGACTCTTATAGAGGCTTCTGAGGCAATGATGCAGAAAGACGTAGTAAGCAGTTTATTCGCTCTTAACAATCTTACCAGCTATTTAGCTAATTTTAGAAATTCCTTTACTTCTAAAGTACCAGGTCCAGTATATAAAATGAAATATCATATTCGTCAAAGCGTTCTCTATGCTCATGAGGAGAAATATGAAAATGCTCAGGAGCATATTGATAAAGCAAAAGAGCTAAAAAATGGAATGCAACAGCAATTAGCAGAAAAAGATGCTCAACATACAGCTGAGAAGTTTGATCTCTCTATCGCAGATTTAGAAAAGCAGATTGCTGCAGAAAACTTTGATTTGATACAGACAAATGCCGCAGTAGTTATTAAAAATATTATACTAATACAGGATACCTTTAAGGGTAGTATGAAATAGCAGGAAGCCTTTGTACATCAACATGATTTGATTTTTTGAAATATAGATAGGAGAAGGATATATAAATTGTCTTTATATATCCTTCTCCTAGTTAAGTTTTTGTTTGATTTTTATTCTAGTTTTTGATATAATTTTATCAAATAAAATATTCTAGTTTCTGAGGTAGAAATCTTATATTTCTACCAAGGAATCTTTTTTCAACATCTGAACTAAGGGATTATCAGTACCTGAGGGGAGGGAAAGGAAAATAATTGCTACATAACTATGTTTACCTTAGTTAAGTATACCCTTTTCTTCTTGTAGAAAAGGGTTTTTTATTTGCATTCCTCCCTTTCTAGCTCAACTCTATATCAAGAAAGGCAGGCGAAAGAAATGTATTCCAATCATGAGGAGTCTTATCGTATTGAAAAAGACTTTTTAGGAGAAATATCTATGCCGAAGGATGCCTATTACGGGATCCATACCCAAAGGGCTGCAGAAAACTTTTCAATAAGTAATAAAAGCACCAATCTCCACTTGATTCATGCCATTGTGGTAGTGAAAAAAGCCGCAGCTATGACCCATTTGAAGTTAGGAAATCTTTCTCCAACTATAGCTAATGCTATCATTGCAACCTGTAATGAAATATTGCAGGGGGCTCTTTCTGACCAATTTATCCTAGACCCACTTCAAGGGGGAGCAGGCACCTCAACCCATATGAATGTTAATGAAGTAATAACAAACCGAGCATTGGAACTGTTAGGCCATGATAAAGGCAACTACCAAATAATACATCCCCTCCATCATGTCAATCTCTCTCAATCCACCAATGATGTATATCCTACTGCCTTGAGAATTGCTGCAATTCGTTTATTACGTCCCCTTAGTGAAGCATGTGCAGAACTGCAGAATAGTTTACAGTTAAAGGAAAATCGATACGAACATACCATTAAACTAGCTCGAACCCAGCTAATGGATGCTTTACCTATGATGGTTGGCCAAAGCTTTGGAGCCTATGCTCAAGCAATAGCCAGGGATCGATGGCGCCTTTATAAGGTAGAAGAAAGATTAAGACAAATCAATATTGGAGGCACTGCCATCGGTACAGGCATGAATGCTAGTTTGAAATATATTTATACCATCACGGATATTTTACAGGACATAACAGAACTAGGACTTGCACGGAGTGAGTTTCCTATGGATATTACTCAAAACATGGATGTATTCGTAGAAGTTTCTGGGCTACTAAAATCTGCTGCCACTAACCTTTTTAAAGTTGCCAGTGACTTACGGTTACTGAACTCAGGTCCCAAAGGTGGTATTGGGGAAATCACTTTGCCTTCTGTACAGGTGGGTTCCTCTATTATGTCCGGTAAGGTAAATCCTGTTATGGCTGAAATGGTATGCCAAATGGCTATGAAGGTTATGTCTAATGATTATGCCGTTACCTTAGCTTCAATGAACGGTCAGCTGGAGCTTAATGCTTTTACTCCTCTAATTACTGATGCACTTCTAGAATCTCTGGAAATCATGACAAAGGCCATTGTTCTATTTAAAGAAAAGTGTATAGATAACATTGTAGTTAATGAAGAAGTATGTAAAAAGCATCTATCAGAATCCTGTGCTATAGCGACGGCATTAGTCCATCATATAGGCCATGATTATGCTTCAGAATTAGTAAAGAAAGCTCAAGAGGAAAGCAAAGATATCGTAACTGTTTTAAAAGAAGAAAAAATACTGTCTGAAGAAGATATCGAAAAGATTTTAGACCCTTATGAAATTACTAAGCCTGGCATTCCAGGAATATAAGGAGGTACACTATGAGTATGAACCAAACCCCCCGCTCTAACCGTATTCACATTGCTCTTTTCGGCAATAGAAATGCTGGCAAATCCAGTATTATCAATGCTCTTACTGGCCAAAACATTGCTATTGTTTCAGACGTTAAGGGTACCACTACAGATCCAGTTTATAAAACCATGGAGCTTTTACCAGTAGGGCCTGTTGTTTTCATTGATACTGCTGGTCTAGATGATGAAGGAGAATTAGGTCAACTACGAAAAGAAAAATCCTTTGAAGTTTTAAACAAAACCGATATCGCTTTAATTTTAATTGACGCCACCATCGGGATAACTTCTTATGATAAGGAAATTGTAAAGCTAGTAAAATCCAAAGAAATTCCTATCCAAGGTATTCTAAATAAAATAGATCTTCAATCGGCGGATAAAGAAGAATTACAGGTTTTAGAAACCTCATTAGGTATCCCCTTTATATCGGTCTCTGCTTCAACTGGTGAAAATATTTCTTTATTGAAAAAGGCAATTATTAAAATTGCCCCCAATGAGGAAGATAAATTTAAAATCGTAGGGGACCTTGTTTCTTCTGGGGATTTTGTTATATTAGTAATACCCATCGATAAAGCTGCTCCTAAGGGACGCCTCATTCTACCACAGCAACAAACTATAAGGGATATTTTAGAATGCGATGCCATTACAATTGTTACAAAGGAATATGAGTTGCGAGATACCCTAGAAAATCTTGGAAAAAAACCTGCCTTAGTGATAACAGATTCTCAAGCTTTTTTAAAGGTAGCAGCAGATACTCCAAAAGACATTCCTTTAACCTCCTTTTCCATCTTATTCGCTAGACATAAGGGTGATTTAGCTGAATTAGTAAAGGGAGCTAAATCCATTGAAACTCTTCAAAATGGCGATAGTATCTTGGTGGCTGAAGCCTGTACACATCATCAGCAGGCAGACGATATTGCCCATGTCAAAATTCCTCGATGGATTAGACAGTTGACAGGAAAAAATTTAAACTTTGAATACTGTGCAGGAACACAATTTCCTAGAGATTTGCAAAAATACAAACTAATTATCCACTGTGGTGGTTGTATGCTGAATCGTCGTGCTATGGTTTATAGAATTTCTCAGGCTGTTGAAGCGGGAATTCCTATTGTCAATTATGGTGTCTTAATAGCCCATGTTCAGGGGATTTTAGAACGAGTTATTTCTCCTTTCCCACAGGTAAAGATGCTGTGGGAAGAAAATGAGTCTGTGATGGGAGGATAAAAATGAGTAAAGAATTAATAGAAAGGCTTTATAGGGATCATTATTTGACAAGGGAGGAATTAGTAGCACTAATCAATCACTTAGATGATGAAGGTAAAAAACTGCTGTTCCACTATAGTTTACAAACGAAAATCCGTCATTACGGTAAAAAAGTATTTATGCGGGGTCTTATTGAGTTTTCAAATTATTGTAAACAAGACTGTCTTTACTGCGGTATTCGAGCTTCTAATAAAAAAGTAGAACGTTATCGCCTTTCTATTAATGAAATCCTCCAGTGTTGTAATGAGGGATACCGTCTGGGTTATAGAACCTTTGTACTACAAAGCGGAGAGGATTTTTGGTATGGAGAAGATAAGTTAATAAGTATTGTAAAAAAAATTAAGGGAATGTTTCCTGATACTGCTGTTACCCTTTCTATTGGTGAAAGAGGCAAAACAGTCTATCAAAAACTGTTTGAAGCTGGTACAGATCGTTTCCTGCTAAGACATGAAACTGCATCAAAGAGTTTGTATGAAAAGCTTCACCCTACTATGGACTTCAAAAACAGAAGAACTTCTTTGAATACATTAAAGAAAATTGGATACCAAGTAGGGGCAGGTTTTATGGTTGGATTACCAGGTCAAACAGCCGAAGACTTAGCAGAAGATCTGCATTTTCTGAAGGAGTTAAGCCCTGATATGATTGGTATAGGCCCCTTTATCCCTCATGGAGAAACTCCTTTAAGGGATGCTGTAGGAGGTTCCTTAGAGGACACACTAGTCATGGTGGCTTTAGCTCGATTAATGATTCCCGAAGCCTTACTTCCTGCCACCACTGCACTGGGAACCTTAGATCCAAATGGTAGAGAAAAAGCGATTTTAGCTGGTGCTAATGTTGTAATGCCAAATCTTTCTCCGACAAAGGTAAGGCCTCTTTATGAACTCTATGAAAACAAAATTTGTACCGGCGATGAACCCGCCCATTGTAGAGGTTGTATAGAGCAAAGGATTACTTCCACAGGTATGGAGGTGGATTTAGGCAGAGGAGATAGCATTCAATTCCAGAAGAACAATTCTAAATTTGCTTAAAAAATATTAAAAAGGAGATTTTATAAAATGAATAATAGGCAAAAAGCTGATTTTATAAAGGATGAAATAATTGATTCTCTACTGAAGGCTGGTGGAGGAAAAACCATTGATGAAATAAAAAAAATTATTACAAAAGGAAAGTCAGGCTTAGGGCTTACACTAGAGGAAGTAGCTGCTTTATTAGAAATAACAGAGCCCCAATTAGAGGAAGAGCTTTATCAAGCAGCGGCTCAAGTTAAGGAGGACATCTATGGTAGACGAATTGTTATTTTCGCTCCCCTCTATGTATCCAATTATTGTGTTAACAGTTGCCTTTATTGTGGCTATAAATGTAGCAATGAAATAGAGAGAAAAAGATTAACTCCCGATGAAATTGCCAAGGAAATAGAAATTGTCGTTGGTATGGGTCATAAGCGTATTGCATTAGAAGCAGGAGAAGATCCCATAAATTGCTCTATCGATTATATTACTGATACTATGCAACATATATATAGTCAAAAGTTTGATAAGGGAGAGATCCGCCGTATTAATGTAAACATTGCTGCTACTACAGTATCGGATTATAGAAAGCTTAAAGCAGCTGGAGTAGGTACCTATATACTCTTTCAAGAAACCTATCATCAAGAAACCTATCGTAGAATTCATCCCTCTGGACCAAAGGGAGATTACCATTACCATACCACTGCCATGGACAGAGCAATGGCGGGGGGAATTGATGACGTTGGTATAGGTGCACTGTTTGGTTTGTATGATTATAAATATGAGGTAATGGGTTTAATGCTTCATACGAAACATCTTGAAGATACTTTTGGAGTAGGACCCCATACCATTTCTGTACCTAGAATAAGACCTGCAAATGATGTAAAGCTTAAAGATTATCCCTATTTAGTTTCTGATAATGATTTTAAGCGCATTGTTGCTATACTGCGACTAGCAGTGCCCTATACTGGCATTATCTTGTCAACCAGGGAGGAACCTAGTTTTAGAGAAGAAGTGATCAAGCTGGGTGTTTCGCAAATTAGTGCCGGTTCATGTACAGGAGTAGCTGGCTATAAAGCTTTTGTAGAAGGCAAGTCTAATCCTCAGTTTGAAGTAGCTGACCATAGAAGTCCTAATGAAATCATAAAATCCTTATGTGAACAAAACTATCTTCCTAGCTATTGTACCGCCTGCTACCGTACTGGCCGTACTGGTGATAGATTTATGGAGTTTGCCAAAAGCAAGGAAATCCATAATCTATGTTATCCAAATGCTATTTTAACCTTTAAGGAGTATTTAGAGGATTATGGAGATGAATCATTACAGGAAATAGGTACTAAAACAATTGAAACCAATCTGAAAAATATTCCTAATCATAGCATCAAACATAAGACTATAGAAAAATTAAAGCAAATCGAAGCGGGAGAAAGGGATTTATTTCTTTAGATTATCTCTATTTTTAAAAGCCATCTTTAGAATTTTGAAAATTCCACAGATGGCTTTTATGATGATACTTTCTTCTTAAAGATTAAATTTTTCAATAATTTTTTCTAGATTTTCTGCTAGTAGCGTTAATCCTTGACTTGAAGAAGCAACCTCTTCAACAGAAGCTGTTTGCTCTTCTGTTGAAGCCGATACATTATCAATCTCTGCTGATACATTCTGTGATATGTTTTCTATAGCCTTAGCAGATTTCACAACTTCCTCACTATTTTCTGCTACATGATTTATCGTAGTAGTGATGGCTTGAATTTGGTTATTTACACTTCCAATTAGCTCTGATATTTCTAAGAAAGTGGTTTCTGCTACAACGACCACCTCTGTTCCTTCTTTTACATTCGCTGCACTCTTATTCATAAGATTATTAGCATTTTGTATATTTATATGATTTTCTGTTATCAAGCTACTTATTTGTTTTACAGCCTCCTGTGATCCTTCAGCAAGCTTTCTGACCTCTTCAGCTACCACAGCAAAACCTCTGCCATGGTCTCCTGCTCTAGCAGCTTCAATAGAAGCATTTAGTGCCAATAAATTTGTCTGTTCTGCTATATTATCAATCACTTGTATAATACTATTCATTTTATTTGAACTATCAGTAATATCTAATAAGGAACGTTGAACCGCTTTAGTACCTTTAGATATATTATCCATTTGTAGACTTGCAGTTTGAATTTTTTCTTTACCTATATTGGACTTTATAAACACTTCTTTACTCATAGCTTCAATCGTTTTTGTATTATCTGACACCTCTTCTATACTGACATTAATTTCGTCAATAGATGAAGCTGTTTTTTGGATTTCATTCATTTGATTTTTTATACTACCTGCTACGCCCCCTGCTGATAAAGCAATTTGCTGTGATACAGCTGCCGATTCCTCAGAAATAGCGGCTAATTCCTCTGAGGATGCAACAACCTGTTGTGAGATAGCTTTTACTTGATGAACAATATCCCTTAAGCTGTCAATGACTGCTTGAAAAGACTTTGCAAGCAATCCTATTTCATCCTTTCGATTGACAGTTTCATTGGATGCATCTCTACTAATATCTAGATATGCCACTTTTTCTGCCAATCGTGTAATATTATTAATTGGTTTAGCAATCGAACGCCCTATTACAGCCGCTGCTGCAATAGCTATTAAAAGAGCAATAATAAGAACTAATAAGAAACCTTTAATAAATCTGTTAACGATTCCCTCTTCAAAGGCTTTAGGTGCTCCTATAAAGACCATACCAATCGTATTACCATTTTTTTCTTTTATTGGCCGATATACTGTCTGATAACGCGCCCCTAAGACATCAGCTTCTCCGATAAATTCTTCTCCTTTGTCAATTACTGCTTCTATTACGTTAGTAGCAGCCTGAGTACCTACAGCTCTTTCTCCATCAATTTCGATATTTGTTGCGATTCTTGTGTCCCCCAAAAACATAGTAACGGTATATCCTGTCATTTCTCCTATCTTATCTACTAACATTGTATTATCATTGATCCTGGTTCCTCCTTTGTAAAGGCTGCCATTTTCAACGGTCCATTGTCCTGGATACATTAAGTTAATAATCTCAAAAGAAGAATTTAAATCTGACATGACCTTTTCCGTAACAACTGCAGAAATAGAACTTTTTACATCTCGAATAACCATTACCCCTAAAACCGTCCCAAATAGTAACAGTAATATCGATATGTAGAGAATTAGCTTTGTTCCTATTTTTTTCATTAGTGGTCTCCTTTCATATGTTATTTAAATAGTTTAGGTAGAACTTGAATTTATGGCTACCTCAAATCTTTACATCTTACTACAAAATAGTAACATAGAAAATAAGATTTTTTTAACTTTATAGACAAAATGCAAATATATTCGGTCAATTTAACTTTTTTTTAGGTATTTTTTTACATGTTTTACTTATTATATCATTTTCGTAATGTCATGGATCCTTTTGTGTACATATTGATAATAAAAATGCAGGAAAACTTTTTGATGTTTTCCTGCATTTTGTGATTGGTTTATATTTTATTAATTTTATTTAAAAATCAGTAGCATGCCTAAGATGCTGGTTAAAATAACAACATAGATAACAACATCACTTTTTATCATAGAGGATTCATAGCGATTGGTAATCAAATTCAGGGTATAAACGCATCTTCCTATCAATCCTTCGCTTCTTTCAAGTCTTGTCTCATACTCTTCCGTCAGATAGTTGATGGCTGAACTCACATCCTCCACCAATCGTTCTCCTTTAGAAACCTGACTTTCATATCCCTCTGTAATAGCATTTATTGCAGAATTTACTCCATCTACTAAACCTTCACCCTTTTCTAACACTCTTTCCTGACCTTTATTTAATCTATTACAGATAAAGCTTGCAACTTTAAATATTGGATAAAACAAAATATAATCAAACCTCAGCCAATGTGGGAAATGCAAATGGAATAAGTGAAATTTCATTCCAGCTACAAAGATTACTGCACCCATTATATACACTGGTATCATTCCTAAAATATCATGGGAATTAAAGTAATTCATATGTCCTAAATACTTATCAATAAAATGAGGGTCATAGGTAATGTTACGGGCTGCTGGAATAAGGAAATAGTTTAAAATATAGTCTGGTCTAAGGCCTACTGCAATAATTAAGACGGCCATACCTAACATTGCTATATCCATCATTCTATAACCACTTTTTATATTCTTATACTCCTCGGGACATTTTCCTAAAAATGTAAAGCTAATTAACTTAATAAAGGAGCAAACTGTACCAGCGCTAATGATGACAAATAGCCTCTCTGCATACCAAAAAGAGGGATGTCCGTATTCGTAAGCCTCTATAATAGCATGATGGAGCATTGATTTACTGGCAAAGCCGTTAAATAATGGAGTACCAGTAATCCCTAATGCCGCTATCAGTGCTACCAAGGCTGTAAAGGGCATCTTCCTCCAAAAACCTCCCATTTTATACATATCCAAGTCATGGGTTTGCAAATAGATCGCCCCTGCCACCATAAATAATAAAGACTTAAATAGGGCATGATTAATCATATGGAAAACGCCGCCAGTGAAGCCCATCGCTCCCTTATGTCCTAGATAAATACCTACACCAATACCCATAATTACATAGCCCATCTGGCTTACGCTATGGTAGGCAAGCATTTTCTTCATATTCCCCTGCTGCAGCGCCATAAATACACCAATTCCCATTGTTACTATACCCATCCAGATGATAACTGCTCCTAAGTTTTTTGAGGAGTACCATAGTATATCTTTATAGTTCTCTATTTCATGAACTGCTGGAAAGAAAAAGCTTGTAGCGGTTCTCAGCATACCATAACCACCAATTTTTATCATGATCCCTGATAACAGAGCACTAGCAGGTGTTGGAGCAACGGGATGTGCCTTAGGTAGCCAAAGATGTAGTGGTATCATTCCTGCTTTCACACCAAATCCCACCATAAATAATGCAATGACTACATATCTTGTATTTCCCATACTTACTAGTTCAGAAATCATTGGAGTAAATTCTAATGTATTGGTGTGCATATATAATAGGATCATTCCTAGTAGAATACATAGTCCTCCGAATACTCCCATATAAATATAGCTGTTACCCGCTTCTATAGCATCTTCAGTTTCGCAGTGAACTACCAGCATATAGGAGCTAAAAGTCATAATTTCGAAAAATAAAAACATGGTAAAAACATCACCAGACATAACTGTACCTAATATTGCACCATAGGTAATGGCTACACATAGAAAAAATCTATTTCTATGATTTTCTACCGCCATATAATGGGGTGCATAAATCATCGTCATTAACCATAAGATGGAGGTAAGTGCAGCCATAATAAAGCTTAACATATCAACTTTCAACAATAATCCATAGCCCATCATTCTAGGTAAGTTTAAAACAATTTTCTCACTAGCTACTACTGGATACATAGACAGCACCATTAGTAGCGTTATAAAAGTAAAGTCAACCGTTAAAGCATCTCTAAGATTTTCATGTTTTTTCCCACAAACAACTGATATAAAACCACCTATTATAGGTATGAATACGATTAATAGAGGATAGTAAGTTTTGCTAGCAACAAATTGCCTAATAGTTTCGTGAAGGTAAGGAGCCTTTCCCCCACCCGTTAAGCTTACAAAGAATACAAAGGCAGCTATTGTTAGCAAAAAAATAATTAAGTTGTTAATAAACAGCGGCGTTGAAGGTTTGTATCCTAAAGAGGTATCATGATGGTGTAGAACCTTAACGCTTTCAGTATTCTTCATAATAAATCTCCTCCATAATTTAATTAGCTTCAGTTGTTATTAAAGGAAAGTTGTAATACCGTGTTCTATAAACTTCATAACCCATTGGGGGAAAAATCCTAGTAGAATACAGCCAGACCCAATGAGTACCATTGGTATTAACATGTTTGCGGGTAATTGATCCATTACCAGAACATTTTCTCTATCAGGAGCTTTCTTCAAAAAAGCAGTAATAATAATAGGTAGATAATATACGGCATTTAAAAAGCTACTAACTAAAATCATAAAAACAAATATTGGGTTTCCTGCCTCCAAGGCTGCAATACTTAGATACCACTTACTCATAAAACCATTTAATCCTGGGATACCAATCATAGACATTGCTCCAATGGTGAAAATCCCCATGGTGATAGGCATCTGGTATCCGATCCCTTGAAATTCTCTTACATCTCTCTTATGAGTTTGTAAAATAATAGCTCCTGCACTTAAGAACAAAGCTGATTTCATTAAGGCATGGGTTATAATGTGGAACATGGCGGCAGCAAAGCCCTTATCATTCATTAAACCAATTCCTAAAATCATATATCCAACCTGTGCCACGCTAGAATAGGCTAATATCTTCTTAATATCCTTTTGCCCTATTGCAAATATAGAGCCCATTATCATACCTACAATTGCTAGAGGAGGTAGTATATTATTTAAACTAATACTTCTGATAACATCAAGCCCTACTACTTTAAAAAGAAACTTCATTAGAGAAAATATATAAACCTTAATAACCATTCCTGATAGTATTGCACTAGCTGGAGTCGGAGCACTTGAATGGGCATCTGGAAGCCAAAAGTGCATTGGAAACACAGCTGCTTTTATGGAAAATCCAATTAAGATGGCAGTGATGGCAAAGGTAATAACCGTTGGATTGTTAGCATATTGTACCTGTAGTGGCGCCATAATCTCTCCAAGAATAAAGGTATTGGTATATACATAAAGTGAACTAATGCCTAGGAGTATACTTAAACCACCCACTATTCCCATATAAATATATCTATTTCCTGCCTTCAAAGCATCGCTTGATTGATTGTGGGCAACTAAAAAATAACAACTAAGATACATAACCTCAAAGAACAAAAACATAGTTAGTAAGTCGTTAGCCATCATTGCTCCCATTACGCCACCAAAGGTAACAAGGAACCAAAAATAGAAACGACTTCGACTGTTTTCTTCTAAAATCATGTAATGATGTCCATAAACCATCACCATTAACCATAAAAGTGATGCCGCTAGTACCATTAGCAGGCTTAGTTGATCTACCCTTAAGTTTACTCCAAAGGCTAAAATACTTGGTAACGTAATGTTAATTGGATTTCTTAATGCTTGTGGAAACATTGTTAATGTCAATATAAATACAGCAAAAATAATATTGATAATAAACATATCCCTGTAGCTTTCTGATTTTGCTCCTATCAAAACACTAAGTGGTGCAGCCGCAAAAATTAAAACAATAATCATAGTGGGGGCATATCTAAAATTGGCAACCGATTCTAAAATTTTAATTCCCACTTCTGTCGTCATAATTGCATAGCCCCCTGTTATAAAGGCTATAGCAAATAATATAAAAATACTGTTAATATAAAATACATCTAACCCCTTGTTAATTTGTTGACTATTATGGTCAACTCCATTTTGATGGTTTTGTGAAACTCCTTCATAGTTCCCCATCCTAACCCTCCTCGTTTATGTCGATAAAATGTAAAATTCTTTACCCTTTTTTTCTTAATAAGTCCATCATATCAAATTTTTCTTAGTTTTTCCTGTCTATTTTATTAACTTTTTGGCTTGCAATTATTGCCATGGCAAGAACACATATAACCAATCCTATGGTAATTATAAAATTGATTATCCCTTGAGCATTTGATTTAATATCATGAATGTCTACTAAAGCTACAACATACCAATCCCATGGCTCAAAATATTGAAATTTAGCTAGCATCGTATTACTCTTTAATTGAAACTCCATAGAACCGTTTTTTCTATCAAATATGTCCTGAACGTATTCATATCTGGCTATATTTTCTCCCTGCTTCGTTGGATGATACAATAGCGTGCCAGTAGAATCCATTATATAAAGCTTTCCAACTTTCCCAATCTTTACGTTTCCTAAAATACTTTCTAACTTTTCATCTATTTCAGGTACACCAATACGAAGTATTCCTACTACATTGTCATCGACATCTATCAAAGGTTTATAGGCTGTAATATACCAACGATTTACCGCCCAAGCTCTTGAGTAATAAGGCTGTTTGTTGACCACTGACTGATATACTGTAGAATTTTCATCAATAATTGTTCCTACTGCTCTGTCACCATTTTCATGTCGAACATTCGTGCTTATCCGAACGAACTCGGTGTCATTTAATACAAATACTGTAGAAGTGCCTCCAAAAAAATCTTCCAGCTCATCGACAAATGTGGTATCCTCGATTAAATTTAGGTCCCCTGCATATAGGGCTGGTACAGTATATTCCCCTACTTGAGCTAAGTTGCTTTTATCAATCCTAACATCCCCGTACTCTTCCTGTAAAAGCTTAATAGAAATATTTAAGTCATTCTTAATTTGTTCTTGAATCAAGTCTTGTCGCATGTCCACTAGAGTATATACTGATTGGAGGGCAAATTGAATCTTTTCTTCCTCCTGCTCCAATGCTGCCTCTTGCGATTTATTAATAGCTATAAAGCCTAATATACCTGTTGTGATAACAATTAAAATGATATAGGTAGTAACTATTTTTGTCCTTAACTTCATACACATCCCCCTTATTTCATAACACTAACCTCTAGTCTAGTAAAATGTTAAAAAAGTTGGAGCCACTCTTTCTATTACATTCATCACCAATTGTGGGAAAATCCCCATAATCACGGAGCCAGCTGCAATCATTACCATGGGAATAATCATAGACTTAGGCAATCGATCCATCATCATAATATTTTTTCTTTCCTTACCTTCCTTTAAGAAGGCTGCAATAACAATCGGTAGATAATAAATAGCATTTAAGAAACTGCTTGCCAAAATCACAAATAGAAACAGTGGTTTATTTGCCTCTAAGGCTGCAAAGCTTAGGTATATTTTGCTCATAAACCCATTGATACCTGGTATTCCTATCATACCCAGAACAGATATGGTGAAAACACCCATAGTGATTGGCATTTCATAACCTATGCCATCTAACTCTCTAATATCACGTTTCCCTGTGTTGTATATAATAGAACCAGCACTTAAAAACAGTCCTGTCTTCATTAATGCATGAGAAATAATATGAAATAATGCCGCAGAAAAGCCTTGAACCGTTGCTAAACCTAATCCTAAAAAAATGTATCCTATTTGAGCAACACTAGAATATGCCAATAATCGTTTAATATCTTTTTGCCCCATTGCAAATATGGAACCCATAATCATACTTAATGCCGCGAAGTAGGTCAAATAAGTGGGTACATCTAAGGCAATGACGATAGATTGACCAATTACTCGAAATAAAATTTTGGCTACACAGAAAATATACACCTTTACCACTAGACCTGACAATAATGCACTCGAAGGTGTAGGAGCCGTTGAATGGGCATCTGGCAACCAAATGTGTAATGGAAATAAGGCTGCTTTAATACTCAATCCAGTAATCATAAATCCTAATGAGACTAAGATATTAATAGGATAAGCCTGCCATACTCCAGCAATGGTTTTACTTACTTCTCCCATGTTTAGGTGTCCCGTTACCATATATAGCAATGCGATTCCTAATAACACAGATAAGGATCCTATCGTATTTAACATTAAGTATCTAAAGGAAGCAAGATAATTTTCTTTTTTCCTTTTAATAGAAATAATACCACAGGATGTAAGTGATAAAATTTCCATAAATACGTACATATTAAATAAGTCATTAGTATAAGTAATACCTACCATGGAAAATAGTAAAATATATACTAAGGTATAGTAACTGCCAAACTGTTGGGCTGGTATTTCATGTTCCATGTCCTTTATTGAATAGATGACAATCAAGGTAGCGATTGTTAAAATTGTAAAAGTCATAATTGCTGAAAATTCATCGATTAAAAATTGCACACCTATTATTTCAGTCCAATTTCCAAAGTTATATAGATATGCACCGTTGTTTAAGGTATTTATCAAGGTTCCTAGAGAAAACAGCCATGCAACCATTAATGCTCCTATAACGAAGGTCTTCATCATATGATCAAAGTTTTTTCTCATTATAGGAATAGATACTGCAGTACCTAATAGCAAAAGTATGATAAAAACAGGAAAATGTACACTACTCATTTGTCTGCCCACTCCTTAATTCCATAATTTCGTCCATATCCAAGGTGCCATAAGCTTCATAAAGCCTAATAATTAGACTCAATGAATAGGCCGTTATACTTACTGCAACAACAATTCCAGTAAGTATTAAGGCCGAAGGCAAGGGATTAACATATATAGCATGGTTGCTTCCAGCTTCTACAATAGGTGCTCGCCCTTCTGTCACATATCCTACCGAAACAAAAAACAAAAAAATAGACGTTTCCATAATATTAATACCTATAACCTTCTTCAGTAAATTTGAATGGGTCAAAACCGTATAAAGACCTATTACAAACAAAATAGCCGAAGCCACATAATTGATGTGCTCTATTATTGATCTTAATATGCTCATAATTAGTCCTCCTCAATAATAGTATGAAATAGGGTAACCATGGTACTAGCAACCTTTATACCAATTCCTAATGTTACTAGGGGAATCAACCCAGCATTAAAAAGCATAGATAAATTTCCCATATAGAAACCAGCAGCCTTGTTTGATAAAAAATTGCCTCCCATAATAATTCCAACCAGTCCTATCGCCATAAACCAAAGTATAGCACCTGATTCCACCATCACTGAAACTTTATGTGGCATTTTTTTTGCTGCATCTTTATAACCATAAGCTAAAGTATATAAAATGAGACTAGCTCCTAAAATAGCTCCCCCTGAAAAACCCCCTCCAGGAGATATATGTCCGTGCATGATAACAAAAATTCCGTATACTTGTATAAAAGGGATAATTGTTCTGGTAATGATCTTTACAATTAAATCATCCATTTTACTCTTCCACCTTCTTTTTATTAGAATCATCATGAAAAGCCCTCAATACTGAAACTGCTGCTGCTATAGCAGTGAAAAGTACAACCGTTTCACCCATTGTATCAAATCCTCGGTAATCCGTAATAATAGAAGCTATCACATTAGGAGCATTTGTATCTTCAATAGCATGATCAAGATAGTATTGGGTTGTTTCATTATAAGAAGGATTTTCTATACTTCCCAGCACAGGCATTTCTAGGATGCTTGACAATAGTAAAATTAGCAATCCCGATAAAACAACAATAGCTAATATCTTCTTCACTACTCCATCCTCCTTGTTCTACTGATAACACCTACAAATAATATGGTTGTTACCCCCGCTCCAATGGCTGCTTCTGTAAGTGCAATATCTGGCGCCCTTAAAAACAACCAAAGTACTGCCATTACTAAACTATAGGCAGCAAAGATAATAACCGCCCCTAACAAATCCTTTGTTCGCTCAACTGCAATAGCACAAACAATTAAAAACACGACTAAAATTATATTTAATAATTGCATCTATCCTTCACCCCTTCTCTACAGAAGAATGTTCCTTCTTATTAGCATTTTGTTTATTATATTCTGCCTTAGCGATAATATGGGCAGCTGTTGGATTTGTTAACCAAATGAATATAATAATTAGTAACAACTTAACACTGATAATGTGCAAGCCTCGATTAACCATTAAAGCCAATAGGGCTAAGCCTGCCCCTAACGTATCGCATTTTGTTGTGGCATGCATTCTCGTAAATACATCCGGCATACGAACCAAACCTACTGTACCTACTAGAAAAAAGAATGCACTACACAAAAGCAATAAGATCATCATAACACTCTGAATGTATTGCAATTTATTTCACTCCTTAAAAAAGTTTACCTTTTTCAATGTATTTTGAAACACATACGGTGGCGATAAAGCCCATCATGGCATAAATTAATGCAACATCTATAAAAGCCTCCTGTTCTGTAACAACTGCCAATAAAGCAATCAGGACTGCTACCTTTGTGGAAATTACATTAATAGCCACTACCCGATCTGCAGCTGTTGGACCATCATATGCTTTATATAAACTAAAAAAAGCCAAAATGGCTAAAAAAATTGCCACAGCTTGCAATGCTATTATACTCATTTTGCCTCTCCCTCCAATTTACAAACATATTGTTCAATAATTGAATTAACCATACCCTCAGCTGCACTATCAGTTAATGCGTGTATGATAAACTCATCTTCCTTCACATCCACCGTCAAAGTGCCTGGAGTTAAGGTTACAGAGTTGGCATAAATCACCTTGTTAACATCATTTTTAAGCATCATTGGTACCCGAATAAATGCTGGTTGTATTGGCATAGCTGGCTTTAAAACAATTAATGCAACATCAATATTCGCCTTTACAATCTCTACAAGTAAGTGTCCTATAAAGATGATAAAGATTTTAAGTTTTTTCAGGGAATACAAAGGCATTTCCTTTTCTACAAAGGCAATATCATGCGAATAAAGCACTACCAAGGAACTGACGATAGCCCCCACCAAAATCGCTTCAATCGTCAATTTAGGTGACAGTATCAGCCAGAATAATAATAATAGGGTAAATAAACAAATATTTTTTTTGTTGAACCACGACTTTTTCATTTCCATTCTTTACACCTCTAATCAATCATACTATAAAAAATAAATGTCATCACAAAAATGCTTCATAAACATAGCTTGTCTTAGCTTAATATAGCATGAAAAGCTTGATATTGCAACAAAGCCTTTTGTTTTATATTTTAAAAAGCTCGATGAAACTTTGTTAAAAATTTCATAATATGCATAGCTACTAGTATCTATAGCTTCCTATCTTTTTTGTAACTTCTATATTTTTCATAAAATTCCACATATTTTTCAGTTTGCCATGGTTTTTTAATTACCTATATTCTTCAGTTTAGTAAAACCTGACATCATATGAATCTGCTTAGATAGCTATATGTGAAGCTATTGATGAAATACACCTTTTATTTCCTATGGTATGTCAATAATTTTAAAATCTAATAGTAAGCCATTTAGATATTATTCCTCATATTCTTTTGTAGTCAAGGCACTTTTTACCGTTACACCCTCTAATCTTCCAAGCTTTCCTGTTAAAGCCCCTATTTCATCAGTAGTTCCTTCTACAATCAATGATATAACGGATATGCTTCTTTTTTTATAAGGTATTCCCATCCTTCCAACGATAATGGAGGAATGCTGTCCAATATAAAGATTTACCTTATCTGCAATTATATCTGGAGAATCAATTACAATCCCGATGACACCAATTCGCTTATTTTTCATTTGTACCCACTCCTTAGAAATATTATATAGTATATTTATTATACATTATATACAGATTGGTGAATATGTGGAAATATAATTAAGAAAGGTTGTTTAAAAATAGAAGAAATTTTAAGGTTGAGATGCTTTTGTGGGGCGTAGAAAAATGAAAAAACATCCTAAATTTGGAATATTTATCCAACTATAAGATGTTTTTCATGTTTCTATGAGAAAGAGGCTGCCTTTTTCTATAATTTTTAAAATTATTTTCAGACAGCACCTCTTAAGGATTTTATACTGTAGTCTCAGCAGTTTTTTTACTTCTATCTACATAATGAGTATGCAATAAATGATGCGCCTTATGACTTCCCGGTTCTCCTAGATAATCTTTATAGATTTTTTGTACTTCAGTGTTTTCATGGGATCTTCTTACTGGGTTGCCAGCATCACTTGCATAAATACCTTCCATACGCTGTAGTTTTACTGCTTGATTATCTGGGATTGGGGCACCACCACCACCGATGCACCCAGTAGGACAACCCATAACTTCGATAAAGTGATAATCAGCTTCCCCCGCTGCTACTTTATCCATTAATTTCTTAGCATTACTTGTTCCACTGGCAATAGCTACTTTCACCTTCATACCAGCTACCTCTAACTCCGCTTCTTTAACTCCCTCTAATCCTCTTACAACTTGATAGTCTATTGCATCCATTTCACCTTCTGTTAAAATCCATGTTACTGTTCTTAAAGCCGCCTCCATAACTCCACCAGTTGTAGCAAAAATTCTAGCAGCTCCTGTACCTTCTCCCATTAGTTTATCAAAAGCTTGATCTTCTAATTGAGGTAGATGGATACCTTCAAGCTTGAATAACTTAGCTAATTCTCTTGTGGTTAATACTACATCTACATCCTGAATACCACCATGACCCATTTCTGGTCGGTTGGCTTCAAATTTCTTTGCTGTACATGGCATAATGGATAAGTGGAATATATCCTTTGGATCTAGTCCTGCTGTTTCTGGATAATAGGACTTTGCTAATGCACCAAACATCTGTTGAGGTGATTTACATGAGGACACATTATCCAATAGTTGTGGATAGTTATGCTCTATATATTTAATCCAGCCTGGTGAACAAGAGGTAAGCAGTGGTAAATTTTTACCTTCTTTCACTCTATTTAAAAATTCTGTTCCTTCCTCCATAATGGTTAAGTCTGCTGAAAAATCTGTATCAAATACTTTATCAACACCTATTTTTCTCAAAGCAGTAGGCAGCTTAAAGGTTACATCTGTACCAGGTGCTAATCCAAATTCTTCACCCATAGTGTTTTTAATGGCTGGAGCCATTTGAACAACTACGTGCTTGGTAGGATCTCTTAATACTGCCATTACCTTATGGATTTCATTTTTCTCTGTCAGTGCTCCAACTGGACAAACCTTAACGCACTGTCCACAGTTGATACAATCTGTTTCTGCAATAGGTGCATCCTCTTTTGTTGTGGCATAGGAGCCATTTTCCGTTTCTACCTTTTTATAAATACCGATTCCCTGTACGTCTTCACATACTCTGATACATCTTTCACAACCGATACATTTATCCATATCTCTTGTTAAGGCAAAGCTGGATACGTCTAATCCTCTACCAGGAATGTTTCTTTCCTTTGGGTGTACGTTATAGTAGTAAGCAGCATTTTGCAGTTCACAGTCGCCACCTACACGATCACAGGTTAAACAGTCATTTGGATGTCTTACAAGTATTTCATTTAATACTTCTTTTCTTGAAGCTATTACTTCTTCAGTATCTGTATTGATTACCATCCCTGCTTTAATTTCGGTTTCACAGGACTTTACTAGTTCTGTTTCCCCTGCCACTTCCACAACACATAGATTACAAACGCCACCTGGCTTTAAATCAGGGTGATAGCAAAGAGTAGGTATATTAATACCAACTTCTCTACATACTTCTAATATAGTTTTCCCTTCCATAACTGTCAGGGATTTATTATTAATCACTACATTAATTCCAGACATTATTGGTCCTCCTTTTCAAAATTAATACAAACCAAGCTTTTATCCTAAATACTTACTTTGCCACCTTTTTATGATGTAGATGAAAAAAAACAAGATTCTTACATTATATTTCAGATAATTTGAAGAGTGTATTTTCATAATTCATGTTATTGTTTTAACTATTTTCAATACACACAGTATATATTTAGAAAGATTACGTTATTCTTTTAACTAGATTAAGCATGTATAGGAAAGAGACTAAGCTTTTTAGCCCCTCCTCCTATTGTTATTAAGCTAGTTTTTCAACCTTAACACCGGTTACCTTTAATCCAGGAATTTTGCAATACTTATCTAACACTTCACCGTTAGTCAGGACGTTTGCACCTTCTGTCCAGTGAAATGGTATAAATACTACATTTTCATCCACGATATCAGTAACAATAGCCTTTGTTGTTATACTTCCTCTACGGGAAGTAACCTTAACCATGTCCCCATCTTGGATACCCTTAGCAGTTGCCAGTTTGCTATTCATTTCGATATAATGACCAGGAGCCATTTGATTAATACCATCAGTTTTTGCTGTCATGGTAGTAGTATGATATTGATATAAAACACGTCCCGTTGTCATTACTAATGGATATTCATCACTGGATAATTCTGGAGATTCTTCAAACTCAACAGGCACAAATAATCCAGCGCCTCTTGCAGGTTTACCAACATGTAAGAACTTGGTTCCTGGATGATCTTCAGTTGGACACGGCCATTGAATGCCTTCCTTTTCTATTCTATTATAAGTAATTCCAGCATATTGTGGAGTTACTGTTCTTATTTCATTAAAGATGTCCTCTGCACTGCTGTAGTTTGCCTCATAGCCTAATCTATTCATAAGCTCGGTGAATATTTCCCAATCTGCTTTGGCTTCTCCTGGAGGATTAATAGCCTTTCTTACCCTTTGAATTCTTCTTTCGGTATTAGCAAAGGTTCCATCCTTTTCTGCAAAAGCAGCTGCTGGGAATACAACATCAGCCAACTCAGCTGTTTCAGTTAAGAATAAATCCTGTACCACTAAGAAAGTTTTCTCTAATGCCTTTTTAACATGAGCTGTATCTGGATCTGATACCATTGGGTTTTCACCAAATACATATAATACCTTGACATCTCCATGCTCAGCTCCATGTACAGCATCAGGAATAGTTAAACCTGGCTTGTCGGATAGTTTAACTCCCCATGCCTTTTCAAACTTGGCTACGATATCTGGATTCGTTACCGATTGATAGCCTGTAAATACGTTTGGTAGAGCTCCCATATCGCAGGCACCCTGTACATTATTTTGTCCCCTTAATGGGTTAACTCCTGAACTCTCTCTACCTAAGTTTCCAGTTACCAACGCAAGGTTGGATAAACTCATTACAGATTCAGTCCCATTGTGATGCTGGGTAATACCCATACAGTATAATATGCTAGCTTTTACTGTTGAAGCGTAAAGTCTAGACGCCTCACGAATAGTCTCTGCATCAACTCCACAAATTTCTGCAGCATACTCAGGTGTGTATTTCTTTACAACTTCTTGTAGCTTATCAAAGCCTTCTGTATTGTTAGCAATGTATTCTTTAGCTTCTAAGCTTTCTTCAAGAATAACATGAATCATAGCATTAGATAATGCAATACTTGTACCCGGCTTAATTTTTAGATAAACATCAGCATCCTTAGCTAATGGAATTTCTCGAGGATCTGCTACAATTAACTTTGCACCCTTCTTAAGTGCCTGTCTAACTTGAGCACCTATTACTGGATGGTTTTCAGTTGTATTAGATCCTGTTATAAAGATAACTTCTGCATCTTTAATCTCTGCAATACTGTTTGTCATGGCACCACTTCCTAATGTAGTTGCAAGACCTGCAACTGTGGAACTATGTCAGAGGCGTGCACAGTGGTCAACGTTATTCGTACCAATAACTGCTCTCATTAATTTGGTCATTAAATAGTTTTCTTCATTCAATGCTCTTGCAGATGAGAAGGCAGCAATTGCATCTGGTCCATATTGATTCTTAGTTTCTTTTATCTTATTAGCCACAACTTCAAAGGCCTCTTCCCAAGTAGCCTCTTGTAGTTTTCCATTTTTTCTTACTAATGGGGTTTTTAATCTATCTGGGTGATTAACAAAGTTATAGGCAAATTTACCCTTGACACAAAGTAACCCTTGATTAGATGGTCCCATAGCTGGCTGAACCTCTACAACCTTGTTGTCTTTAACCAATAAATCCATTTGACATCCCACACCACAATAAGAACAGGTGGTTGTAACTGCCTTTGTTTCCCAATATCTGAACTTTTCTTTAGCTTTTGGCATTAAAGCTCCAACTGGACACACGGATACACAATTTCCACAAGATACACATTCAGATTCTGCTAATGGCATGCCAAATGGAGGAGAAACTTTGGTGGATGCTCCTCTTTCTACCATAGAAATCGCATTTGTATTTTGAAGTTCATTACATACCCTAACACACTTTCCACAGGAAATACACTTGTCTGCTTCACTGTAATAGAATGGATTGCTTTCATCTATTGGATAACTGCTAGTTGGCGCTGTATAAGCGGGTTCTTTAACCTCATACTTATAGCATAGAGCTTGAAGCTGGCACATTCCTGATTTACCGCAGGTTAAACAGTCCATCGGATGCTTGGACAGTAGCAACTGTAATATTTCCTTTCTGGCTTCCACAACAGATGAGCTTTCTGTCCAAATGCTCATTCCTTCTTCTGCTGGAGTTGTACAGGCTGTTGGTAATTTGATGCTGCCTTCAACCTCAACAGTACAAATCCTACAGGCACCATCTGGCTTTAATCTTGGGTCATTACAGAAAGTTGGAATCTCGACGCCTATTTTACTAGCTGCCTGCAAAATAGTTGTACCTTTTTCTACTTGGACGGGACGTCCATTGATCTTAAGGTTAATCATCTTTTCAACATCCTTTCTTATTAAATTAAATAAAGAAAAAAGTTTAATATTAAATTCTTTGAGTGTTAATTATCTATATATACTATAACATCTCAAAGAACTTTACGCTTGTTAAAGTAAACATTTTATAATATTAATAATTTTACAAAATAAAATTGATTTTGTAAAATTCAGTTTTTTGCGATTGAAAAAATTAGCATATTGGAAATGTTTCAAGGATTGTTTATTGATAAGAGTTTTTGCTAAATTTGTAGAATAGAATTTTTATACCTACCTTGATTCGTATTCTATAACTATAGGTATAAGGCATAAATTTTTTGTAAATAATTATAATAAGAAAACATGAAAACGATTTCCTTAACGGTATTTATATTAGTAGAACCTTTCAAGGTAATTTTGCAAGGTAATTTGGCAAATTATAAGTATTCATTTTCTATTATTTTACATCTTTGATATAACTTTGTCAAACAATTCGTTATGAAATAATCAATATTGTTTAATTTTCATTTTTTTATAATATCCTTAATTATTCGTGAAGCATTCCTTGTTTTTTCAACATTCTAACCAAAACATTGTCTATGTTTTATATAAACCTGTTAATTTTAAAACATTAATCATTATGTACTAATTTAGTAGTATTTCGTCATTAATTCATTTGTAAAAAAGTTTCTAATTTATTTTTTGCATATTTACCCATATATCCTACTTATATATAATCACTTCGTTTTAAATTTAACAATGTTTTCCATTATTTACAACTAAAAAAGCTCCCGCCATTACTCTGCAGAAGCTTCTTTAGCAGATATATTTATCTAGATCTTTCTTTTAGGGTATACACCTCTACCTCTAATCACTAGCATGGGTAGGACTTTTGAATCAGGTGAAGCAAATTCTCCATCTGCCCCGATGTTTCAACTTTCTAAAAGGAGTTCACTTACTTGCATATGCTTTAATAATATCTCTTCTACTAATAACTCCAACTAGTTCATCTTCCTTCACTACAGGAATTCTGTTAACCTTTTTTTCCGTCATCAAGGTTGCTACTGTCTCAATAGTTTCTTCTTCATTAACAACAATTACTTCTGCAGTCATCACCTCTTCAACTTTATAACCAGCCATTTTTCTAATCTGGGTTTCAAGGTTTTTGGGGTTTTCTAAAAAGATATAACTGTCTAGCAGAGTAAAATAGGCAGGCAGATGAAGATTTTTACTTCTATAGATCAAATCCCCTTCTGTAATGATTCCCACTACTCTATTTTCTTCGTCAACAACTGGTAAACCACTTACATTGTGATCTAATAAAAGTTTAATTACATCCTCCACCGTATCTTCTTTTCTCACTGTAATTACTTCTCTTGTCATAATGTCCTTCGCCAACATAAAATCACCGCCTTCAATTTAAATTCTATATCTATTAAAATACCCATAATGTCGAATTTCTATCATATTAATAACTTTACCCAATCATCTCGTTTCTAATTAGATTATGCTGAGTATCATTAACAAATCTTGTTATTTTGTTATTTATATTCATGGTTGACAAAAATAATATAATTAGCATCCCCATCATGATCTTTTCGTGTTTTTTCATTTAATCCGTCCTTTACAATTCCGCCTCCAATTTTGTTACATATTCTTCTAATTCCTTGAGAATATCTTTGAAATTTTCCCTGCCTAAGCCTACTCTTATATGATTCTCTGAATAATCAAAGACATTAGCTGGCAAAATCATAATATTTTTTTCCTTCACAACTTTATCACAAAATTCAGCTGCTTTTATTTTGTCATTTAGCTTAGGAAATGCAATAGATCCTGCTTGTGGTTCAACCCATGTAAATAGCTTACTATGTTTTTGAAAAAATTCCTTGACTGCTTCTATGTTGGACTGAATTCTTTCTCTATTCTTTTGCAAAATCCTCGCTTTCTGCCTTAACGCCATGATCCCTAATACTTCACTGGGAGCACTGCCACATATAGTAGTGTAATCCTTTAATGTGGCTAATTTCTTCATAACGTCTTGGTCTTGTGTAATAAGCCATCCCAGTCTTAGACCAGGGAGACTAAAGGTTTTAGAAAGACCAAAGAGAGAAATTCCTTTTTTATAAATGTCTCCAACAGAAGGCAGTCGACTTTCCTCCTGATGCTCTAATAGCCAATACATTTCATCAGAAAATACATATAAATCATGCTCCTCAGCAATTTTGATTATTTCATCAAACACCTCTCTGTTAGGCAAATATCCCGTTGGATTGTGGGGAAAATTTATAATAATCATCTTTGTATTCTTCTGAATATTACTTTTCAAGAAATTCGTATCTAAATGCCATTGATTGTCCTTCAATTCTACTTTCCAATTGGTCACAGAACAGCCTAAAGATTTAGAAATCTCTGATAAGGACTGATAAATAGGATCAACAACGATTACATGATCTCCCTCTTCTAAAATGGCATGCATCGCTATAAATATTCCTTCCTCAGGAACAATTGTTATCACATCGTCAACCACGATATGATCATAAAGCTTAGTTATTTCCTCTCTTAAGGCAGGATGTCCCTTTGATTCTGTATATCCTAGTTTCAAATTATTCCATAGGCTTAAGCTTTCTTCGTCAGCTTTTTTAACCAATTCCTCCATTGTTAAACTTTCACAATCAGAAGGGCTAAGTAAATATTTAGCAGTAAATTCATGAATAGCAAAATATCTTTCTAGCTTAAATGGACTCATTTTCATTATCAATTCCCCCTATATAAATATCTATCTCTATATTTTAAGTATAATATAATAATACAAATAAAAAAAGAATTAAGATGAAAGCTATTGTTAGTTCCAATAATAATATTGTATTCTTTAGAATTTTATGATATATTGATATATAGTATACTTAATGAAAGGTGATGGAGTTCACCACTAACCATTGCTTACGGCAATTAATGACTCCTACTTAAATTTTTAATTTAGGTAGGAGTTTTTGTTTTTGTTTTCATGGGAAAAATATTATCTATAACACGAATGGAGGAACATTGTATGGCTTTAAGTCTTGCTGGAATTATTCTTTTGGGATTGCTCTTCAATCAAGCATTTGAAAAAATTAGACTACCTGGATTATTGGGTATGCTTCTTTTAGGAATTGCAATGGGTCCCTATGGTTTTAATCTAATAAGCAAAGAAATCTTAACGATTTCATCAGATCTTAGAAAAATTGCTTTAATTATTATTTTATTAAGGGCTGGTTTAGGACTTAATAAAGATACCTTAAATAAGGTTGGCATTCCTGCTATTAAAATGAGTTGTGTTCCTGGAATATTCGAGGGATTAACCATTATGTTTGTTGCAACCCACCTATTAAATATTTCAATAATTGAAGCTGGTATTCTTGGTTTCATTATAGCAGCAGTTTCTCCAGCTGTTATTGTTCCAAGCATGTTGGACTTAATGGAGAGAAAGGTTGGAGAAGATAAGGGAATTCCTACACTAATTTTAGCAGGTGCCTCTGTAGACGACGTTTTTGCTATTACCCTATTCACTGCATTTTTGGGTTTGTATGGTGGTAGTGATGTGAATCTGCTTAGACAGGTTGTAAATATTCCCATCTCTATTGTTCTAGGAATAGGCTTAGGGGTCATGGTTGGATTTCTCATGGTATTTCTTTTCAAAAACTATCATATGCGAGATACTAAAAAGGTGCTCATTATCTTAGGTTCTGCTATTGCCCTTAACAGTATTGAAGAGTTCTTAGAAGGATTTATCCCTATTGCCAGTTTATTAGGTGTTATGACTATTGGTTTTATCCTCCTAGAAAATTATCCATCAGTTGCTAAACGTGTAAGTAATAAATTCAATAAGATATGGGTATTTGCTCAACTACTATTATTCGTCTTGGTAGGGGCAGAAGTAAATATTAACGTAGCCATTGATTCAGGTTTCATAGGCTTAATCATTATTACAATTGGATTAATTGCCAGAAGTATTGGAGTATTGGTTTCAGTAGCAGGAACAGATCTAAACAAAAAAGAAAAGTTGTTCTGTGTGATATCCTATGTACCTAAAGCCACTGTTCAAGCTGCTATTGGAGCCGTTCCCCTAGCAATGGGAGTAGCCTCTGGTGAAATCATTTTAGCAATAGCAGTATTATCTATCCTGGTTACAGCTCCTTTAGGGGTCATCGGTATTCGAGCCACCAGTGATAAGTGGTTAACAGTGTCAGAAAAATAGCTATCTAAAAATAGAACTATTAAGTGTTTAAAAAACCTAATAGTTCTATCTTGAAATTGTTTTTAGTAATATGTTCATGTAGCATGTCAAAGGGACGGGGTTGTTGACACCAGATTAATTTAATCTCTGTAATCTCTGAAGACAATTTTGTTATCCTCCATTGTCTCTATTATAGCTAAAGATTGAATATTGATATGATCGGCTCTAAGTATTTTCCCACCCTCTTGAAAGCCTTTTTCAATGACAACTCCTGCCCCCACTAAATTTGCTTCAGCAGCATCGACAATTTCTTTTAAACCTAAGATTGCTTGTCCATTGGCTAAAAAATCATCAATGATTAGGATATTTTCCCCCTTTGCAATATACTTTTTAGAAACTCTTATTTTATATTGTTTTTCCTTCGTATAGGAGTAAACATTCCCTTCAAAGGTTTCTTCATCTAAATTCTTTGATTCTGTCTTTTTTGCAAATACAACGGGCACATGAAAATATTGTGCCGTTATAGCAGCAATAGCAATCCCAGAAACTTCTGCCGTTAGTATTTTCGTTATGTTTTCCTCTGCAAATCTTCTTTTAAATTCCTTACCAACTTCATTTAGTAAATCAATATCCAGTTGATGATTCAAAAAATTATCTACTTTTAATATATTGCCTTCCTTTACTGTTCCCTTTTCTATAATCTTTCTTTTTAACAGCTCCATTTTATTCCTCCTCAACAGGTATGCATCAATGCCGATAGATCGTCTTTCCTTTATTCAAAAAATAGAAAACCCGTAAACGTATCTACGGGTTTGTAAAAGATTTATCTAAGATACCCTTTGGTCCAATAAATTCTTTGAGCCATCTATAGTCAATAATAAATAATAGACAAAGTAATTATTGCTTTGTCTATAAAAAGTGACATGAATCAGTATCAAAACAAATCTCCCGTAGTCAGACCATTTGTGGTAGTCTGGTAGAAACTTATGGACCATATCTCCAAAATTATACGAAAATTTATTAATTTTTTAAGAAAGTATAGTTTATTTTAGCCTATTCATCACGAAAAATCAAGTCACTATTTGAAAAAATATTCATCTTTTCCCTTGTAAGTTTGTTCCAATCTTACTGCTGTATCAATATCAAGGAGGTATATATAGCTTTCTTTCACATTTTTTCCTGTTATTTTTTCTAATGCCTCTTTATAAAGTTGTAATTGTACTTCATATTTTTGTATGATAATGGAAGTATTCCCATTAGGAACATAATCACTTTTATAATCAATCAATATTAACTTCTCTTTTTCTTCAAAATAACAGTCAATGATTCCTTGTACCAACAGCGACTCATCACAATCTTCTAGATCTATAATGACATCAACAGCTTTTTTCTTGATATTGAAGGCAATTTCTCTAAAAATTTTGTTAGCCATTAACATACGTCTGCCTAATTCACTTTTTAGTAAACCTTCGATTTTACAAATATCTACCGTTTTTGCCTCCTCCTCTGTTAGGAGCTCCTTTATTACCATCATTTGAATTTGTTCTTCTATATTGTTATGACCTTCTGCCATTTTAAAGTCTAAATGTTGTAATACAAAGTGAAGGATTGTACCTCTTTCAGCTGCTGTAAAAGCTTTAGTGCCCTCCATAAATTTAGGTCTTTTCACTAGATTCGGTATGCTATAGCTAATACTATCCATGTTTACAGCTGTAGATCTTTTTATTTGAGATACGGACAATTTAGATGGTATGATTGTAGCTCTCTCGTAGGGATATCTCCAATTTAGTATAGCATCTATTTTTTCTTTAAATGGAGTAAATTCCTCCCTTTGAAATTTCTCCAATTTTTCCCTGATTTCTTTTTTATGATCTGTTTTTTCCTGTTCTTCTAAAATAATGTGTTGCCGATTTAAAATTGAAACTGCCCAGTGGGAGCTGTCTTCTACTATCTTATCCTGTTGCAATTCTATTTCTGCTGCTTGTCTTAAAGGCTCTCCGTCCCGATGTTTTGTTAGTACCATCCCTATCCAGTCTAGATAATTTTTAGCTGAAGACAGCATATAGGGATTCATTCCTTTGTTCCATTTCTCTACCTGCTTTGGAAGGTTTTTTATGGAACCTACTAAAATTAATTTATCCATAGGTCTAGTCATTGCAACGTAGAGAATCCTCATTTCTTCTGATAAGCTTTCCATCTTGATTTTGTCCCTCATGGCAAGCTTAGCTATGGTGTCTCTATAGGTTCTTAACTCCAAATCTACAAACTTAGGTCCTAATCCTAAATCCTTATGCATTAGAACATCTGCATTTGTGTCTCTTAGATTAAAGTTTTTTCCTAAGCCAGCAGTGATCACAACTGGAAACTCTAGTCCTTTACTTTTATGGATACTCATAATTCTTACTACATTATCATTTTCTCCTAATATTTTTGCTGCCCCCATATCTCCTTTGCTGCGTTCTAGCTTTTCAATAAACTTGATAAAATTAAACAACCCTTTAATCGATGTCTTTTCAAACTGACTGGCACGATCTAATAATATCCTTAGATTCGCCTGTTTTTGTTGGCCTCCTGGCATAGCACCTACATAATAAAAATATCCTGTATCTATAAAGAGCTTCCAAATAAATTCGTCAATCTTCATGAATCTAGCTTCATCTGCCCAGTGACTTAATTGAATAATAAGAGTTTTTAACTTCTCTGTTAAATCATTATCTTGAATATCAATATAGGCTTCTATGGCTTCATAAAAGCTTCCTTCCTTATGACAAATCCTTATCTCCATGAGCTGATCTACTGAAAATTTTCCTATAGGAGAACGCATGACACTTAGTAACGGCAAATCCTGTCTTTTGTTATCAATAATCTTTAAGAGATTCATAAACATATTGATTTCAATTGCTTCAAAATAACCAGTACTGGCATCGGCATAGGCAGGTATATTTTCTCGAATAAAAGTTTCCAAAAAAGCTTCTGCCCAATTCTGAGTTGTTCTCATTAGCACAACAATGTCTTTATATTGAATGGATCTGTATTCCTTTTTCTCAGGATCATAGATTTCTTCCTTCAAAAGCTCTTTTATCCTACTGGCAACAATTCGTGCCTCCACCTCTATATCCTCTAGTTCCTCTATCTCCGCTTCTATTTCTTCCTCAATTTCAAAATCCTTTTCTATAATCTTTACTTCTATAGAAGGATCCTTAATAGCTTCAAAGCTTCTTCCCTCATAAAGATATGCCTCTTCATTGTAGTTAATTTCTCCAAGGGCTTTAGACATAATATGCTTAAACAAGTAATTGACTCCTCCAAGAACTTCCTTTCTGCTCCTGAAATTCTTTGATAAATCAATTCTTCTATTGAGGGCTCCCGACTCCAACTGAAAGCTTTCATACTTCTCTATAAAGAGGGTAGGGTCTGCTAATCGAAAACGATATATACTTTGCTTTACGTCCCCTACCATGAAAAGATTATCATTCCTTTTTATAGAATGAATAAGAGTTTCCTGTACTATATTACTATCTTGATATTCGTCTATAAAAATATATTGAAATCGATCTTGATATTCTTTAGCCGCCTTATCATTTTCTAATATGGCTAGAGCATAGTGCTCTAAATCATTAAAATCCACAATACCTCTTTCATTTTTCTTATGACTATATAGTTTCCCAAAGGATTCCACCATCTGCCACAGATACAGCATGAGGGGATACAGGGTTTTTAGATCCTCTATATACTCCTGTGGACTAAGGGCAAAGATGTCCTTTTTTATGGCTTTAAGAATATCCTTTCCCTTTTCCCGTAAGGATTTCACCTCTTCCTTTAAGGCTTCACTAACCTCCTGCTTTCCTCTGCCTAAGGTTTTATGTTTAAAGCCTCCGATTTTTTTATAAAAAGGAACCATTCCCGCTTCTAATGTTTGTTGTAAATCTTCTATTTGCTTTATATCATCTTCAATAGCCTCTGTATACTTGAAGGGACCATCAGGTCGATTGCATATTTCCTTTGCTTCTTTTAGTAAATCTATGGCTCCCTTTAAATTAATCTCAATACCTTCTTTAATAGTATGCATCCATAGACTTTTTTCAAAATTTTCTAAATCTAAATTAAAATCCTCTACTCGATCTCTTAACCACTGGTATGGCTTAGGTTGGCTTTGTATGAAACGATAAATTTTTAAAATCAAATCCTGCAGCGGAGTATCTTCTCTAGTACCTCCAAATCTTTCTACCAGTTCGATAAAGGAAGAATTGCTTTTTTCGTATTCATTTTCTAGCAATTCCTCTAATGCCTCCAGTTGTAAGATGCTAGTCTCCGTTACATCTCCTATTCGAAAGGTAGGATCAATATCAATAAAATGGAAATGTTTTTTAACAACCTCAATACAAAAGGCATGGAGGGTTGTAATGGAAGCTTTATTCAGCAATGCCATTTGTCTTCTAAGATGTTCTTCATTTTCATCCTGCTTTTCTAATTCCTTTACGATAGCATCTGCAATCCGCTCCCGCATTTCTCCTGCTGCAGCATTAGTAAAGGTTACAATCAATAGCTTATCTATATCCATCTTATCCTGTAGAATCATCTGAATAATCCGTTCCACAAGTACCGCTGTCTTTCCAGAACCAGCAGCAGCAGATACCAATAGATTGCTTTTTCGTGCATCTATAGCAGCCTTTTGCTCTTTAGTCCAATTCTTCATTGACATCTCCCTCCTTCCTTATTTTTTCTAAAACCTCTTCAGGCTTTAATTCTTTAATCACCCTATATTTATTGTCTTCAAACACACTATCAAACTGACAAATTGCCAGATAGTCACAATATTGACAGGAAATCTGTTTTCCTTTTTTACAGGGTTGAATCTTTACGTTTCCCTTTAACATTTCTTTAGCGATTTCTTTAATAAGATTTTTAATGTGGTTGATAAGACCTTGGAAATCTTCCTCTGTAGCAACAGATGACCTCTTTCCTATACTTTCATCTTGGTTTAATGCTACCGGAATAATGTCTGAGCTTTTTTCTATTGCTTTGTCTATTGCCTTAATAATTTTTAAATCCTTCACTACCAATCCCTTCATTTTAAGCTCTTTATTAATTTCCTTTTCTATAACCTCAATAGCCTTATCCGGTGTTTTGATGATAGGATCGTGGATTTTAAAGTAAAACACCCCAGCTGGATGATTGTTTTTATCTTTAAACTTATCCTTTAGTGCCATCACAGCCTCTAAATACACCATCAACTGTAATTGGAAACCATGGTAAACATCTGATAAACTGAATTGTTTATTACCAGATTTATAATCGATAATTTTAAAATAGTTATCTTCCTCTTCCTTTAATATATCTACTCGATCGATTCTTCCCTCTAGGTAGATGACTTCCCCATCTTCTAGTTCAATAGCAATAGCCGGTATAGTATAGCCTTCTCCAAAGATAACTTCATGCCCATAGGGCACAAACTCTCCGTTTTTTATATGCTCCACTAAGGTCCATAATGCTTTTTTACTAACCCGCGTTAAACGATTTACCAAATATTTATATCGATGAGTGCTTAGCATTACTCCATATTGAAAGTCTTCTGCCAGCTTCTGCATTACCTCATCCATCATTCCTTCACATTGGAATTGATTCATCTCTAGCCAGTTTATCTTATTTTCCTTGGTTTTTTTTGCAAATTGCTCCATGGAATAGTGAAATATTTTTCCTAGATCTGGCCCTTTAATTTCATACTCTCTTCTTTCCTTAGGGTTTAATCCATAGGTAACAAAATGAGAGAAGGGACAATTAACAAAGCTTTCTAACCTTGAAACACTAGTACGAATAGGGAGATTATATAATTCCTTGATTTTACCTTTGTCAATATACTTCACTTGATTTTCATAGAATAGACCTTCAAGCATAAGGTTATTCTTTTCCTGCCACTGAGGTTGATGCAGATACCAGTCATAAACATCCCACCAAAATTCATCAAATGGCTTATTGTCCATATATAATCGAAGGTTCTCCGTTAAGTACTTGAAGGTACTGGTGGGAGAAGATACTAAATGCAGCTGATTATCTATACCCTTTATAGCATCTCCCTCTATCTTTAGCTTAGGGAATAATTTCTTAAATCGATCAATCAAAATAGAAGGCCTTTTTGCCTTTCCTTCTTCATCCCCCAAGGCAAAGCTTAACCACAGATATTCTCTAGGCTTTGAAAAGGCCGAATAAATAGAGAAGTTCTCTTGAAAGAGCTTTGTGTCTCCACTTGCTGCCAATTCTAACCCCAATTCTTCTAAGGATTTTCTTTCGTGATCCAATAATACACCTTCCTCCCCATGGAGAGAGGGGAGAATACCATCGTTTACTCCTACTATAAATAGACCCTTAATATCATGGCTTCTAGAACGTTCAAGATTTCCTACTAATACTTGATCAATGGTAGAGGGAATTACTCCAATTTCACAGGTGGAAAAACCTGCCTCTAAAAGCTTATAGTATTCCTTCAATGAAATTTTACTATCTTCTAATATTTCATAGATTTGGTCAAAAATTTCCATTACAGTATTCCAAATCTGGGTGTTTTCATTAACATAGTCAAATCTACCCTTATCTTTTAAATCCTCTATCCACAAATCCAGCTTCTCTTGAATATCCATATCCTGCAAATAAGCAAACAAACCTTCGGTGATTTCTTTAGGATTTTTGTTCTTGTAAATTCTTTTTTGAAGCTTCTTTAGAGGATCAATGACTTTCACCCTAATGTTATTAAACTTTTTTAGCTCTTCCTCTTCTCCCCTATCAAAATCCTCTAACCATTTCACCCCTCTAATACCATACTGTAGTGCATAGTTTTCCAGTATCTCTCCTTCATCCTTTGACAAATCTGTAAACCCTGTTTTGATGAGTCTAAAAATATCTTTGTACTGATAATTTTTTATAATGGTTTCCATAGCTGCTAAAATCAGTTCAATAATAGGGTGATCCATAATGCTTCTTTTTTCATCCATAAAATAAGGTATACCGTATTCTTCAAAAGCTCTTTTTATCATTTCCCTGTAGCCTTCAAAATTTCCTGATACAACAGCAATATCTTTATATCTATAGTTCTTATCTCTTACAAGCCCTCTAATTTCTGCAGCCACATGCTCTATTTCAGAATACAGATTGGCACCAGCAAAAACCTTTAAATTCTCTACTTCGCCTTTATACTGTTGATAAGGATATCTAAAAAATTCTTTTTCTATATGAACTATCTCCTTTGACTTCTCAAGGCCATTGACTTTATCAACATCAAAGTCAAGAATTTTTTCTGAAATATTTAATTGCTGTACTATATTTCTAATTCGTAAAAATGTATTTTGAGATATGTGGAATAAATCCTTGTCCCATTCCTTTCCCTTCAACTCCATCGTAAAGGTAATGTATATTTCCTTTACCTTTAATAGTAGTTTCTCAATGATCCTCAGGGTTTGGGGTGTGAAAATATGAAAACCATCAATCCATATTTCAGCCCCCTCTAAGAAGCTAGCTTTTTCTAAAGATTCTATTAAAAGATTTAAATGATCTTCATTGTCTACATAACGATTTTCTAAATAACTATTAAATTTACTATAGATAAAGGCAATATCCGCCAGTTTCATTTTTAGAATACTATCTTCTTCTACCTTCTCTATTCCTAATGATAAATCAATTGGAGTAATACCCTGTTGCTTAAATTCGCAAATCATATCATTCAGCTTTGATACAAACCCGTCTTGTTTAGCAGTACTTTTATAAATTGTCAAATGTCTACTAGATTCCTCTAGTATCTTTTTTATGATCATATTTTTGCCAATCTCATTGATAGGAGTTTTGGTTAATCCTCCAACTTCATTAAAAACCCTATAGGCAAGCCTTGTAAAGCTTAGAACCTCTGCCCTCATAATTCCATTTAGCTGTTGTTTTTCTATTAAATCTCTTTCCGCCTGCAAAGTAAATTGTTCTGGAACGATTAGTATTAAAGGATGGTCTTCTCCTTGCTGTAGCCTCTCCTTCATCTGGTTCATTACAAAATGGCTTTTTCCTACTGCAGCTCTCCCTGTTATGTAGGTTATCCCCATAGTCTCACCTCTTTTTCCTATGATATCATCCTAATACTATTATACCATACCCTTGCCCTAAACATAATAAAGCCTCTACAACAGTTGTAGAGGCTTTCTATTCTTTATTTAATGATTATTTTCTTTTTTATAATATAACGGAGGTTTCTTCTTTTTTGGCTCGTGTTACTTGAAGTGCAAAGATAATACCAGTTATTAGTATGCCTAGTCCGTTAGACCACATACTAGGATTCACCAGCATAATTCCTCCGGCTGCTAGAGCCAATCGTTCCCAAGCTCTTGCGTTGGTTTTCAAGTATCCACTTACTGCTCCTGCTAGTGCGTACATACCAATCAATGCTGTTGCCAAAGCCAAAATTAGTTCGACTGCATTGGTATCTACCAATACTAACTCTGGGTTTGTTGCAAAAATATAGGGTACTAAATAAGCCGCAAAAGCCAGCTTTGATGCTTGAACACCAGTTTTAAAAGGATTAGATCCTGCAATACCAGAACCAGCAAAGGCTGCTAAAGCAACTGGCGGTGTAATATCTGCAACAATACCAAAATAGAATACGAATAGGTGGGCTGCAATTACAGGTATGCCTAATTCTACTAATACAGGTGCTGCAATGGTTGCCTGAACAATATAGTTTGCTGTTGTTGGCATACCCATCCCTAATATAATAGAAGCAAACATAGTAAACAGCATAGCAAGATATACGTTCCCACCTGATAATATTAGGATCCCTGTAGAGAATTTAACTCCTAAACCTGTGAGAGTTACAATACCTACGATAATACCAGCAGTAGCACAGGCCATAGCTACTGGCAATGCTGATCGGGCACCTTCCTCTAGCCCCTCAAATAGATCTCTTACTTTCAACCTTGTATCCTTTCGTATATAGGATACAGCAATAGCACTAATAATAGCCCATAGAGCTGCTAGCATAGGGGTTTTGCCCTGTATGAGTAACCACACAATAACTACGATCGGTAAAGCCAAAAACCATTTTTCCTTTATTAGCTTAAAGGGATTGGGTAATTCGCTACGTTTTAATCCTCTTAATCCCTGTTTCTTCGCTTCTAGATGTACCATAATGAAAATTCCAGTGAAATATAACAATGCAGGAATAGATGCTGCCAATGCAATTGTTATATAGGGTAATCCAGTAAATTCTGTCATAATGAAGGCTGCTGCCCCCATGACAGGCGGCATTAATTGCCCACCAGTAGATGCAGCTGCTTCAGTAGCTGCAGCAAATTCACTTTTATAGCCTATACTTTTCATCAAAGGAATTGTAACAGATCCAGTACCAACAGTATTGGCAACAGAGCTTCCTGAGATGGTTCCTTGACTGGCACTGGCAATAACCGCTGCCTTAGCAGGTCCTCCAGTGGCACCTCCAGCAACCCCCATAGCTAAATCCGTTAACCAATTACCAATTCCCGTCTTCTTTAAGAAGGTAGCAAATACCAAGAATAAGAAAATAAAGGTCGAGGATACTCCTACAGGAATCCCTAAAATTGCTTCTGTTGACATCCACATATAGGTGGCGATTCTAGGTATCGCATAGCCCCGATGGGATAAAAGTCCTGGAAACATCGGCCCTATATAAGCATAAATTAAGAAAAAAGACGCAACAGATACTAGAATTGGACCTGCAACTCTTCTGGTTGCTTCAATAACCAATATTACAGCTAAAATTGAGATGTAAATATCAGTCGTTGTATAGGCCCCCGCCCTGTGAATAATAGGCTGATAATATACAACATGATATCCAGTTACTACGATAGCAAGTGCTGCTAGAATATAATCATACCATGATATTTTATTGCTTCTGTTAGATTTTCTCATAGGATAAAGAATAAATACGAGGAATAGTGCAAATCCTACGTGCTGGCCCCTTTGAATGGTTGTAGGGAATACCCCAAAGGCTGCGGTACGAAGCTGTATTAATGCCCAAGCTATTGCTACAACCGATATAATTTTTGCCATGATACCCTCTAGCTTTCTATAGGCAAACTCTCTATCATATTTCGCCATAATTTCTGCTTGTTTAGACTCGTCAAGTTCAGGAGTCAAGTTTACTTGATCTTTAGCCACAATTTAACCTCCTTATGCATGTATTTTATAAGGGGAATTTTACATGCTCTAATGGTGACAAAACCCCCAGGTCTGCTGATATTTTTTAATTCCACTATATCATTCTTATAGATCAATGTATGGTTAGCAATCACTTGTCCTATCCTAACCGGCACCTCATCAAAAATGATATCGTAATTGTACACTCTAAACATACCATTCTTAATCTCCCATTTTGTTCCATTTTCTGGACCTGAAGGAAGATTAGGTCCATTTTCATTGAAAAGCATCTCATATATACTAATAGTAAAATCAGAATTGATTTGATAGGTTTCGATGACAGGTTGCTTACTTACAGAATGTACCCATTGTACAGTAAAGCGATCATGTGGTTTAGCAAAAGCTTGATATAATATTTGATCTTTCTTCACACCATCTACAACTTGTAATAAAGTAACAGGATAACTATAAAGCAGAACTGTTAGTAGTAATACAAGATAAATCCAGTACTTTTTTTTCATGTTTTTCTACTCCAAAATTGAGCCGGGCATAGATATGCTCGGCTCATAATTATTACCTTGTCAATCCTTTACATCATACCTTTTTCTTCATAGTACTTGATTGCTCCAGCATGGAAATCTGTTGTGATTCCGTTAAGAGCATTTTCTAATAGAATTTGTGACCCTGTCGCATGTGATTTAGTTATATCTGCATTTTTCTCATACATGAACTTCACTAAATTATAAACTGTATCCTCGTCCATATCATCACGTACATAAAGCACCGCTTGTAGTGCGATTGTATGAATATCTGGATAATCAGTTCCTTTAAAGTTATAAGTTCCAGCAGGAATTACATGTGGTGCTACTAATGGGAAGTCAGCTTGTAATTGTGTTAAAGCATCCCCTTTGATCTCTAAGAAAGCAATTTCTTTTGTTGTTAAAAGGTCTACGATAGCAGAAGCTGGTGCTCCAAGTACATTCCAAGCAGCATCTAAATGCCCATCTTTCATTTTATCTACTGCATCTCCGAAGGTATCATTTACTACTGTCATATCACCATCTGCTAATCCATAAGCAGAAAAGATATGTGGTGTTGTAGCAGCTGTACCACTTCCTGGAGGTCCTCCAGCTACAGTTTTACCTGCTTGATCTTCTATTGTTAGTACGCCCTTTTCTACTAGTCCAACACCTTGAATAATCTCAGGATATACAACACCTACCGCTTTAAAGCCTTGTACAACTTGACCATCGAAAGAACCTACGCCCTTCCATGCATCATCAGCTATATTATTCATAGCCATTACGATATCTGCATCTCTTGAGTCAAGAAGTCTTAAGTTTTCAACAGAAGCTCCAGATGGTTGGATTGTAACATTAACACCTTCAATGTTTTCATTCCATACGCTAGCAATAGCTCCACCTAATGGATAATATGTACCTGCGGTTCCACCAGTAGCGAATAATAACTCTTGTGTTCCACCACCACCGCCACCACTGCCACCGTCAGTAGTTGCTCCACCACCGCCGCCACAGCCTACTAATATAAGACTAATAATTAATACTAGTGCTACCGTAAGTAGCATGCCTCTTTTCTTCATTAAAAAATATCCCCCTTTGTATTTTTATTTAAAAGATTATATACCTACTATAAGATGTAATGATAGGTATATTCTCCTTTAACAAAATAAGCTGTTTTTTTGCTACTTATCTTTATCTTATTCCTTGTCAATATAATAATAAAAGCTAGTGTGATAATGGACTTCTTGAACTCAGCCTATTGAGTATATATTAAAATATTCTATATATTTTCAATAATTCCTTCTTTTAGAATTTTTTAATTATACTTCCTATTTTATATTTTCAATGATATGTATAGTAATGCAAATCTATAGTAGCAATTTTAGAAATGTAATGAATTTTTTCAATAGTTGCATTTTAACACTATTTATTATATTAGATTTTTTCTGAATTTTAAAGTGTTAATTTTGTGTTTTTGTGAAATCCTTGTGTTTTCAAAGGATTAAGTATTTATTTTTATTCATCTGTTGGGAAAATTTTGCTTTAATAATTTGTTTTTAATTTTCTAATACTAATAATGCTATTCAAAAAAATTTAGGAGGGATTTTATGAAGATTTACGAAGGATTGATCCCAACTGTTTTAGGTACTGCTGTTACTGCAACTGGTACAATGATGAAGAGACGAAACATCCAACCAATAGTATCAGCTGGTATTATAGGATTTGGATTAGCACATGTAGTTTTGGGTGCCATAGATTTAATAGAGCATCGAGATGAGCATTAAAACTTATTAAGCAGATAACCGGAATTTCTGATTTTGTGTCTGTGGCTTATACAAGATGTAGTTAGAATAGAGAAGATCACATAGTTTCTTCTCTATTTTTTATAATATTCTGTTCCCATATTCCATAATTTTTTAGTAAAAGTATCTTCTTCTTCAACATTTTCTTTTACATGGGCTAAAATACTTTCTATATCCCCTGACATTTTATCTGATTGATGAAGGATTTGAGCCTCTACTGTTTTAGGTAATACAGGAGAACCAAATTCTAAGCTTCCATGATGTCCTAGTATTCCATTTAAAATAACTAGCTTATCTTCTTGTGGAAATTCCTCTATCTTATTTATTATATTTAATGTATAATGGGCGCCTAAAAAAATATGTCCTACCATCATACCTTCTTCAGTAAAACCTGTTTCCGGCAATGCCTTGTACTCCATCATCTTACCCCAATCATGGAGCATGGTCATAGTAATCAGTCGATCCATTTGAATCTGTGATAGCTTTTTTGTAGAAGCTACTGTATTAGCAAATTTTAAGACTTCTAATGTATGCTGTAAAAGTCCGTGATAATAATTATGATGTACTTTTCTGGCAGCTGGATAGGTGCCAAATTTATTTGAAAATTCCTCAGAAAATATCATCTTCTCAATTAATTTTTTAAGGTGCGGTGCTTCTATTTTATTATAATAAAACGCTAATCCCTTCTCCATGCTTTCATAATCCCATGGACTTACTGGCATAAGGTCTTTTATATTGACTTGAGCATCTTCAATTTTTTCCAGACTTTTAATCGTAAGCTGTAGCTGACCTGAATATTCCCCAACAATAGCTTGTATCTGCATTATTTGATAATTATTAAAGTCTTGAAATTTATATTGATTTTCTTCATAGTCCCAATATTTTACCTCCATTACCTTTGATGCATCCTGAATAACTAAGTCAGCATATTTCTTATCATTTTTTGTAGTTTTTATATTCACTTCAGATACTAGAACTACTGCTTCTATCGTTTCATTAAGAAGCTTTTTAGAGATCTCCTTTAACTGTTTTATAAACATATAAACCCACCTTTAGAATATTTAATTATTATCTATGTTAGAATTCTATTTTATTTCTTTATTCCCTTCATAACATTCATATTTTCTCCATATTTTGAATTTCATAGTCTAATTTTTCACAAGTATAAATATAATCATTATAGCAATTAGTTGTACTTTAAAAAAACATTAGAAAAACCTATAATGACTGTTTATGATATAACTTACGGGGTAAACATTCTATGGGATGCATGATAAGCTTTGATGTACATAAAATATATTTTGAAAATTTAAGGAGGAGATATTTATGAACCCAATGACAGCTAGTAATTTAAAATCCGCTTTTGGCGGAGAAAGCATGGCCCATATGAGATACATACAATGGGGGGAAGCAGCAAAAAAAGAAGGTTTCCCAAATGTCGCTAATCTTTTTAATGCTGTTTCTTATGCAGAGCAAGTGCATGCTGGTAACCATTTTAGAGAGTTGAGAAAAGAAGTAGGTGAAGCTTCAGTAACTGCTGGTGCAGGCTTTGGCATGACAAATACTTCCGAAAACCTTCAGGGAGCTATCGAAGGCGAAAATTATGAAGTAGCACAAATGTACCCTGCCTTTATAGCGGTTGCAGATCTTCAATCTGAAAAAGGTAGTATCCGTTCCTTCCAGTTTGCCCTTGAAGCAGAAAAGACTCACTCTGCATTGTTTACAGCTGCTAAAGAAGCTGTAGATGCTGGAAAAGATTATGCAGAAGCTACTGTACATGTATGTGATATCTGTGGTTATACCTTAGTTGGTGAGTTAGAAGATGATTGTCCTGTGTGCAAAGCAAAAACCAGCATGTTTACAACCTTTAAACCCGAAGGAGCCTGTTGTTCTTCTTGTTGTTAATTGATGACTAGAGTTTTTCACACAATTTAAGCGGAGAATTTTTATTCTCCGCTTAATATATTGTACCCTTCTATAGCTTTATATGAACTTCTTACGAATGGTCCACTGGCAACATACTTCAATCCCTTCTTAATTGCTTTTTCTTTATAATATTGAAACTTTTCAGGGGAAATATATTCTGCTACCTGGATGTGTTTCTTTGTTGGTTGTAGGTACTGCCCTAAAGTCAAAATATCGCAACCTACTTGCAATAAATCCTCCATCACCAAGGTGACCTCTTCTTCATTTTCGCCTAAGCCTAGCATTAAACCAGTTTTTGTTATTATTCTAGGGTTTTCTCTCTTTGCTATTTCTAAAATCTTCAGAGATCTTTTATAGTTACCTTCCGGTCTCACTGTCTTATATAGAAAAGGAACAGTTTCTAAATTGTGATTTAGGATCTCAGGTTCAACGTCAATAATTTTTTGCAACGCATCTTTATTACCATTAAAGTCTGGTATCAGCACCTCTATCGTAGTGTTGACATTATTTCTCCTGATTTCTTTGATAGTATGTACAAAGTGGTGGGCACCGCCATCTTTTAAGTCGTCTCTAGTAACGGATGTTATTACCACATGCTTTAAACCCAGTTCTTTTACTGCCTTAGCTACATTTTCAGGTTCTTCCCTATCTAATTCTTCGGGGGAATCCTTTGAAACAGCACAGAATCTACAATTTCTGGTACATTGCTTCCCTAAAATCATGAATGTAGCAGTTTTGTTTTCAAAACACTCCCCAATATTAGGACAATTCGCACCTTCACAAACTGTGTGTAGTGATAAGCCCTTAAGCATATTTTCCATAGCATATAAACTTTTCTGATTTGGTATTTTTTTGGTTAACCATGAAGGTTTTCTATCTATTGTCAATAGAAATCATCTCCTCTAATTGTTGAAATTTTTTTTCTATTAATTTACATTCAAATAGACTTTCAAAGTTACTCCTTATCTTTAGTAATACAGCTTCTTTTTCTACATCCTTTTTGATTTTTTTTATAGAGGTGATACCAAAATCTGTGATGCCACATGGGTTGATTAACTTAAAGTGTTCTTCATTTATATCATAATTAAGAGCAAACCCATGCATTGTAATCCAACTTTTCAGCGCTACACCCATAGCACATATTTTTTCATCAGCTACCCAAACCCCTCTATATTTGCTTTTTCTTCCAGCAAGAATCCCGTTTTCTTTTAACGTACATATTATGATCTCCTCCAATTGGTGCATGTACCAATGAATATCCTTTTTAAAATGCTTTAAGTTCAAAATTGGATAACCAACTATTTGTCCTAGCCCATGATAGGTAATATTACCCCCTCTATTGGTTTCGTGAATATCTATACCTAAGGATTTAATATATTCCTTTGGCCATAATAGATTTTCAAAGCCTCCACTTTTCCCAACAGTAAAAACAGGATCGTGTTCTACCAATAATAAAAATCCAGCTAAGTCATCATGATTTTTCATGTGGCTCATCACCATATTTTGCACTTTTAAGCCCTGTTCGTATCTAATTGTCCCAATGTCTATTAATATTACTTTTTTCATGAAACCACGCTCCTCTTTTATATCTTATCACATATTTAAATTTACTGTTGCAGTTTATAGCTATCTCTTTTAGTCACGAACGAAACCGTATATACATGTGCATTAAAATCAAAGCATGACAAGGTATATTTATGTCAGTTTTTCATCCCATAAGTATTCTTGATTTTACCTGATTCCCATCTAGCCTGTATCTTCCTAAAAAAGTATATATAAAGAATACAAACTGCATAGATCAATAAATATCCTACATTAAGCCCAAAACTTGGGACAAAAAACATAAAAGAAAAATAGAATACTACTAATGTACTTACGCTGTAAGAAAAACCTTGGATTACAAATTGAACTGACCTGTTACCTGCCTCATAATGCAAGACCAATAATAATGGAAAAAGAGTGGAGGGAAAAGAGCTTAAAATTACTGCCCATCTGCTTCCTACCATCGATGCCGCTCCAGTAATTCCCAATAAAATAAGCCCAACCACAAGTCCTCTAATGACTAACTGTATAATAGTAGTTGAAGATTTAATGGTCGTCTGTTCTTTATCTATTAACTTGTTAATAATGAAAATATTTAAAACAAATACCAGCATAAACAATAATGTTGCTCTGAGCATAGTAAGGGGTATCAAAGTAAGTAATCGACCAAAGGCCAAGAATACTATGATGCTTGCTATGGAAGGTATTAAAATAGAAACCAGCTTACTATTTGATTTATTTGCTCTCACTATTATAAAATAGACAAAACAAAAAATTATAGAAGCTGATAATCCCGCTATCCCCCATGGAATTCCTTGCACAGTGAACTCTACTCCTTGTTCATAGGAAATAAAATAGACAGATAACCCAGCTCCAAGAGGTAGTCCTGAGAGAGTTCCTCCAAGTTGTAGACTTACTCTCTTTGAAATTTCCGCCAAAGATATGATGATGAAAAAAGATAATAATAGCTTAACAATTAATAGGTTACCCAAATCCTTCACCCACTTTACATTTTATAATTATTTCTAGCTTTCCTTCTGCACTGCTGATTTTTTATAAATAATCTACGAGCTTATCAATATATCTATCTGCTAAGTAGACCTATTGATAAACCCATAGCCAAAGCCGTGGGTCTATATAGAAAGGGGGAGATTATTGCTTAAACATGTGGATGCAACGATCATAAACATCATGGGATAGCTATTTTTATAGTATCCCTCCTAAAGCAGCAGCTTTCCCGGTTTTTCAATATATTCCTTTACTCGAGCTAAAAATTGCGCTCCTACTGCCCCATCCACAACTCTGTGATCTGCCGTTAAGCTTAAATTCATCATAGGTTTAATAGTAACTGCTCCGTTAATAACTATAGGAGTTTCTACAATATTATTGATCCCTAAAATAGCTGCCTCTGGTGGATTGATGATAGGTGTGAAGGATTCCATTCCAAACATTCCTAAATTGGTTATTGTGAAAGTTCCTCCTGTATAATCTTCTTCAGCTAATTCATTGTTTCTAGCCTTATCAGCAAACCCCTTTACTTCAATGGATATTTCTTTTAATCCTTTGCTATCAGCCGATTTTACTACTGGCACTACTAATCCTTCCTCTAATGCAACCGCTACGCCAATGTTAGCATAGTTTCTTAAAATGATTTCATCCCCATCTATGGAACTATTTATGTATGGGAATTCCAACAATGTCTTCGCAACGATTTTTACCAACAGATCTGTATAAGTAACTTTCCATTCATTGGATAGTTGCCCCTTAAGATTTTTTAAATTTGTGACATCAGCTTTCATATTAAAGGTTACTGTTGGTATCGTTGTCCAGCTTTGCTGCATTCTCTTAGCAATAACTTTTCTCATTTGGCTCATCGGCATTCTTTTTTCTTCAGTATCAAATGTAGTTATGTTTTTTTGTCCTTCAGCATATTGGTAAACATCTGTCTTCATAATTCTTGAGTCCTTATTTATTTCCTTTAAGTCTACTTCCAATTCTTTAGCTATCTTAACAGCCATTGGAGATGCTTTTACTTTATGCTGATTACTATCCAAGAAGACCAAAACATCCCTCTCAACCACTCTTCCATTGGGACCAGTTCCTGTTATTATTGATAGATCTAGACTGTTGTCCTTAGCTATTTTTTTAGCTAAAGGAGATGCCTTAATATTATCCATGCCTATAACTACTGTATTTTTCTGAACTACACCTTCTTCCTTAGATATTTCTTCTTTTTCATCTATATCCTCTATTAAATAACTACTAATATCTTCATTTTCTTCTGCAATAATAGCTACATTTTTTTTGACTTCACAGGTTTCTCCTTCTTGTACTAAGATTTTTCTTAAAACACCACTGACAGCACTTTCTATTTCGTTGGTTATTTTATCAGTGGAAACCTCAAAAAGGATTTCACCTTTCTCCACTAGATCTCCTTCTTTTTTTAACCATGCTGTTATCGTACCTTCTACCATAGTTAATCCTAATTTAGGCATTTGTACTAAAGTAGTCATGTTATTCCTCCTTCTTACTTGATGGTGTGAAAAAGTAAATTCCACTTTCCTTATGGTAAGTTCTTTTTAGATCGACTCCTTCTAGCTCTTGAATTACTAAATCTATTGTTGCTAGTACGATATTTCCTTCATTTAAGATATGTCCACCATAAACCCTCATCGTTCCATCACTTAAAGAACCATGGAGATGTATTTGAAATTCTCCTTCTTCATCTTTTGCAAAAATTCCTTGCCCTCCTAAAAATTCTACGGGGCCTTTTAAATTTATTGCTTCACTATAAACCATATTGAAATAACTATCTTCCTTTGGAATTGGGTAAACAAAAGAAGCACTTTCTAAACTACCTATACAAGTTACTATGTAGCCACAAGAAATGTTATTTTCCTCTGCAATTTTCTTCATAGATTGTATCAAATCACTACCAGGTAGTAGCCTTACCATTACGACTCTTCCATTAGTGCCAAAGCATAATTCATGCATCTATATTACACCCCTTTTTTGTCCTTTTTAGTATTATTACATACCTAATAATTCGGGTATAAAGGTTGTAATAGCTGGTATGTATGTAATAAGTATAAGCGCTATGATTGATACAACAACAAAAGGTATTACTGCCTTGGATATTCGACTTAGGCTAATATTTCCGATACCACAGGCTACATATAAATTCACACCTACTGGTGGCGTAAATTGTCCTATAGCTAAATTTACAGTCATAATAATACCGAAGTGCAGTAAGTCCACACCAATTGCATTAAGAATTGGTATGAAAATAGGTAATAGGATGTAATAAGCACTAATAGCATCTATAAAACATCCTGCTATAAGTAAGATAACATTGATAATTAATAAGATTACATATTTATTTGTTGTGAAAGCAATCATTGCTTGTGCAATATTTGTGGCAATTCCTTGTGTTGTAACAATCCAAGCAAATACCGAGGCAGAAGATACAATCAACATTACAACTGCTGAGCTAATGGAGGCATCCACTAATAACTTTGAAAGTTCCTTTATTTTCAGTTCTTTATATATAAAAATTCCTACAAACAATCCATAAAACACAGCTACACCAGCAGCTTCAGTAGGAGTGAAGATTCCTCCATAGATTCCGCCTAAAATAATAATGGGAGTCATAATCCCCCATAAAGCATCTTTAAATGCATCCCAAAGTTCTCTAGCAGTAGCTACCTTTACATCTTTGAATTGATAGTTTTTTGATACAATCAGACTAGCAGCAATAAGGGCTAACCCAAATAATAGTCCAGGAACAATCCCTGCTATAAACAGCTTGCCTATTGAAACTTCTGCAACAACCCCATAAACAACAAAGGCAATACTAGGAGGAATAATAATACCAATGGCACCTGCTGATGCAACTAAGGCAGAAGCCATCCCCTTATCATAGCCAGCGTCATCCATTGCTGGAATTAAGATAGAGCCTAGCGCTGCAACCGTCGCCGGTCCCGAACCAGAAATAGCAGCAAAAAAACAGGATGTGATAACGGCTACGATTGCTAAGCCACCTCGAAGATGACCTACTGCTTTATTGGCAAAATCTATAAGTCTCTTAGAAATACCGGATCGTTCCATAATCATACCTGCAAGAATAAAAAATGGAATAGCCAGCAGTGTAAACTTTGCTGTAGCCGAATACATGGTAAAGGAGTATATTGACATCGGCACATCAAATGCAATTAGGGTTATAACAGAAGATAAACCTAATGCCACTGCAATGGGGATATTCATTAATAATAGTATAAAAAAAGAACCAAATAACGTAATAGCTGAAAAACCCATTTATTCTCCCCCCTTTTGCTTAAATGCTTCAATTCCACCAACGAGAAATCCTAACACACATAATAAGGCTCCTATCGGGATAGCTGATCCAAAAACCCATTGTGGTACACCTAGCGCCGGTGACATTTGTCCATAACGACTTTGGGATGCAACCATAAAATAACCATGATATGACAATAGTGCAAATAGTCCTGCTGACATTATTCCTATTAATAAATTAAGTTTTCTTTGGTTGCTTTCAGAGAGCCTATCATATATAATCGTTAAGCCTAGATGTCCACCTTTTCTAGCCGCTATAGCAGCAGCAACGAATGTATTAAATACAAAGAGGCCTATTGTTAATTCCTCGGTAAATGAAAAGGAAGCCTTAAAGATATTTCTAGACAACACATTAACAAAGTTAATAGTTGCCATCACTGCTAAACTAGAAATCAAAAACCATTTTGAAATTTTTTCAATCCAGTCATAGATCCTAAGCATTTTTTCACCACCTTATCCCTGTGGCCTGCTTTGCAGGCCACAGTGTTTTTTTAAAAATTATTATCTAAACATATCCATTAAATCTTTTCCGATGATATCTTCATATTTTTCATAAACAGGTGCTACTTTTTCCCTAAACACTTCTATCTCTGCATCTGTAAATTCTGTTACTGTCATACCTTTATCTTTTAATAATTGAAGATTTTTTGCTTCTTCTTCTCTATTTAATTGAACTTGGTATGCGCTAGCCTCTTTAGCTGCTTCTAATATTACCTCTTGAAGGGCTGGACTTAATGAATCAAACTTTGCTTTATTCATCCCTAAAATCAACGCATCATAGGAATAGTTCCATAGAGAAATATAATCTTGCACTTCATATAAATTACTAGATACAATAATAGCTAATGGGTTTTCTTGACCATCGATTGCTCCCTGCTGTAATGCAGTAAATACTTCAGCAAAGTTCATAACAGTAGGATCAGCTCCTAGTGCTTTATATAAGTCTGTATACATCTGCATAGCAGGAATTCTGATCTTCATGCCTCCCATATCTTGTGGACTTGAAATAGCTTTTTTACTATTGGTTACTTGTCTAAATCCATTTTCGCCAAAGGCTAATGGCTCGATTCCTTTTTCTCTAGTTAATTGTTTGATTGCTTCTCCTGGAGCACCATTTAGAGCCGCATCTACCTCATCATTGTTTGGTAATATCCAAGGCATTGATATTACAGAATATTTTGGATCTAAAACTGAATAAATAATTGTAGAGTGATAGGATAGATCAGTTACACCATTCTGTAATTGCTCTATACCACCTGGCTGATTTCCATTGGATAATTGTTCATTTGGAAAAACATTAATAGTAACCTTGCCGTCAGTTCTTTCACTTACTAACTCAGCAAATTTTTGAGCACCTTTAGTCCAAGGTGATGTCTCTGCAGTTGTTGTACTCATTCTTAAAGTCATCGTTGGAAAATCATTACCTTTCTCCTCTGTGCCGCCAGCTGTGTCTCCTGTTGGTTCAGCAGGTTTAGAACATCCCACCATAAGCGATACCAACAACATAAAAACTAATAATAAACTTAATGCTTTTTTCATACATTCTCCTCCTTTTTAATTTAAAACTAAATTTAAATCTATTTTATAAAAAAGTCTTCCTTTTGAAGATTTAAAGGACGACTTTTTTGAAACCAATAACGGAAATTATACTCATCCACAATTAAGTAAAGTTTATAATTTCCTATTGGTTATAAAAAAGGGATATTAAAACATCCCCTTGACGCCATTAACAATATCTGCGGTGTTAGGACGATATGCTTTTTCAAGTGTTGGACTAAAAGGAACCGGTGTAAACTTACCTCCTACTCTTACGATATGAGCATCTAAGTAATCCAAACCTTCCTCTGCTACAATAGCAGCTATTTCTGCTCCAACACCCCCAGTCTTAACCGCTTCATGAGCTATAAGTAGTCGTTTTGTCTTTGCCACAGACTTCAATATAGTTTCCTTATCTATGGGTGAAATTGTCCTTAGATCAACTACTTCTGCACTTATTCCTTCCCTTTCCATCAGAGTAGCTGCTTCTAAAGCATTCTGCATCATGATGGAGTAAGATATAATTGTAACATCTTTTCCTTCCTTGGCTACCTTAGCTTTTCCTATTGGTACTAACACTTCTTCCTCCTCTGGAACCTCTCCTAGTTGTCTAAACAGATCTTTATTTTCAAAGTAGATAATAGGATTATCATCTCTTATAGCTGCTTTAAGAAGACCTTTTGCATCATAAGGATTAGAAGGTGCCACTACTTTTATCCCTGGAATATGTAAAAACCAAGCTTCAATACTTTGAGAGTGCTGAGCTGCCGCTGAACGGACTATCCCATCTGGGGCCCTAATTACCATAGGTACTGTTGTCTGACCTCCGAACATATACCGAATTTTTGCCATCTGATTAAATATTTCATCCATGCAAACTCCCATAAAGTCTGCAAAGTGCATATCAGCTATGGGACGCATACCTGCCAATGCTGCTCCTATAGCAGTTCCTACTATAGCCGTCTCAGAAATAGGAGTGTCAAGCACTCTATCGTGACCAAACTCTTTTGGTAAGCCTTTAAATTGTCCAAAAATACCTCCTTGGCTAGCGATATCTTCCCCTAAAATGAAAACCTTTTTATCTCGTCTCATTTCTTCTTGCATAGCTTCTAGCGTTGCTTGGGAAAAAGAAATTTTTCTCATTTCTATCACCTCCTATACATATAAGTCTGTATATAATTCTTCTACTTCTGGAAACCGACTGTTCTCTGCAAAGTCTACGGCTTTTTTAACTTCTAACATTACCTTCTCACGAATTTCTGCTAATTCTTTTCCTGTCAGGCTTCCAGAAGATAAAACGTTTTCCTCAAATCGTTTAATTGGATCATTGCTGTTAAATCTTTCTTTTACTTCTTCTTTTGTTCTATACATTTCTGGATCTCCAACAAAGTGTCCTTTAATTCTATAGGTTTTTGCTTCAAGTAAAGTAGGTCCTTCTCCCTTTCTGGCTCTTTCCACTGCTGTTTTAGCGGCTTCATAAACCTGAAAAATATCATTACCGTCAACGATTACTCCAGGTATACCATAGCCTACTGCTCTATCCGCAATGTCCTTTACAGATGTTTGCTCTAAATAGGGGGTGGTAGAAGCCCATTCATTGTTTTCACATACGAAAATTACAGGTAATTTCCAAGCTGCCGCCATATTTATGGCTTCATGAAAGGTTCCCCTATTAGAAGCGCCATCTCCGAAAAATACAACAGCTATATTATTGGTCCCTTTCATTTTTTCTGCTAAGGCGCCTCCTGTTGCTAAATTAAAACCTCCGCCAACAATACCATTAGCTCCTAGCATGCCTACGCTAAAATCTGCTATATGCATAGAACCACCCTTGCCTTTACAATAGCCGGTTTTTTTCCCAAACAATTCAGCCATCATCTTATCAAGCTGTGCGCCCTTTGCGATGGTATGTCCATGCCCTCTATGGGTACTTTGAATATAATCCTTACGAGTAAGATTTTTGCATACACCTGTTGCTATTGCTTCTTCCCCAATATATAGATGAACAAAACCGGGTATTTCTCCCTTTAATGACATTTCCTCGATTTTCTCTTCAAAGTAACGGATTCTAACCATAGTTGTATAAAAATCTTTTAACAACTCCTTGTCATACATAGCTAGCACCTCCTAAATATATTGAATAAATATATAAATAAACTATCATTTCTTTTTAATTATAGTTGCAAGTCTTATGCCAAACTTTTCGAAAAAAATTTTCTTTGGAAAATCCAGTATTTGCAGTATAGTCATAAGATACGTACTAATAAATTTATAATGTGAGATGGTTCCACGTAAAAAATTTGCTAATTTTTTGAACAATTCATTTAGGTGTTTTCTCCTTTTTTCGACGAAATCTTGTTTTTTCAAAGTCGATAAAAATATGCCCAATTATTGAGCACTGCTCAATAATTGGGCATATCATTCGTGTCTAGACACTTAATTTATATTTTCCCATCTTATTGTACAAAGTGTTTCTACTAACATTCAACAGCTTTGAGGCCTTGGATATGTTGCCTTCACAATGCATGAGTACTTTTTCTATTAATTCTCGTTCCATTTCCTCTAAAGACATTATTTCTTGAAATCCTCTATTTTCCTCAATTTTTTTATTGTTTTCATTAGTTAATTGTTGTGGAAGATGCTTTAAATCAATTTTTTCCTCCTCACACATATTAATAGCTCTTTCTAATACATTTTCCAATTCCCTGACATTACCTTTCCAGCAATTCACCTTTAGAAGATTTAAAGCTTCATTTGAAATTTCTTTGGTGGTTTTTTCCAACCTTTTGCTTATTTTTCTAATAAGATGCATTGTAACCTCTTCTATGTCTTCGCTTCTTTCTCTAAGTGAAGGTATTTGTATTGTTAAAACATTTAACCGATAATAGATATCCCATCTAAAATCACCGTTTTTACAGGCATCATACAGATTTTTATTAGTGGCAGCAATGATTCGTACATCAACACTAAAAACGTTATTTGCTCCAACTCTTACTACTTTTCTATCCTGCAACACTCGTAAAAGTTTTGCTTGAATGTTTAAAGGCATATCTCCGATTTCATCCAAAAATATAGTTCCACCATTGGCCAGTTCAAACTTTCCTGGTCGACCTCCCTTTATTCCACCGGTAAAGGCCCCCGAAGCATAGCCAAATAATTCGCTCTCGATTAATTCTTTAGGTATTGCAGCACAATTTATAGCAACAAAAGGCCCATTCCTCCGGGCGCTTTGATTATGGATAGCTTGAGCAAACAGTTCTTTACCAGTACCACTTTCTCCTAATATCAATGTATTAGATGAACTTTGGGCAGCTTTTTTTGCGAGGTTAATACATTCCACCATTTCACTGCTACTACCGACAATGTCATCAAAGGTAAAGCTTGCTTTTGCCCCTACCATATTGTTAACCATCTTCTTTACATATTTTATTTCCTTAAATATATCAATTACACCTATTAATTCTCCATTTTCATCTCTAACAGGTGTTGCGGTTTTTAGTAAGTGATATTTTGTTCCCTCATAATTCTCTAAAACATATTCTCTATCGGTATATCCCCTTCCAGTATCTAAAACATCTAGAATAATAGGCTTAAAAGGTACTAAATCTCCTATAGGCTTTCCTATACTTTCTTTTTTATTAATGCCTAGTATTTTACCGCCTTTTTCATTTATGTAGGTTACGATTCCCTTATTATCAATCATCAAAAATCCTTCTGAAATATTTTCAACAATTGCATTTTGATATTTAGTCTGTTCTTGGATTTTCAAAGTTTTTATATGATTCTTTATTTGATTTTCGATACCCTTAGCAGAAGCTATAATCATTCCCAGTGCATTTTCATTAGGCTCTTTATTATACTCAGTTAAACAGATGACCCCCATAGTATCCTCTTCAATCATAATAGGTGCGGCATAACAAGACCAGTCTTGATGACCAGGATTACTATGCTCCACTCCGCAAATCTGAGTAGGAACGTTTTGTTTAATGGCAAGATTAATTGCAGTCTCACCCACGAAGCTTTCCTTTAGGATTGCTCCTTTCAAAAAATTTAGATCTTTTTTTGATTTTTGTAAAATATATTCTCCTCCAACAGCTTCTAAAACGTTTGCATGCTTGTCTGTTAATACAATAATGAAATTTTTTTCTTGAATGAAAGAAAGCAGGTAATTCATAAAAATTTTAGCATTTTCTATGAGGATAGAATTGCTTTCAATTATTTTTTCATAGACTTCCTTTGATAATACATTATTAATGTTTGCAAAGATATCATCTCTTTTGTAAAGATCTACCTTTCCTTTATTAATCATATAGCTCCCCCGTCCCAATTAATTTTAAATTTTAAAACTTCTGTAAAATTAATATATAGCTTTCCCATTAATAACATAATCACCAAAAGCTACTGTAGAACTTGCCTTTTAGTTTTGAGACTTATACTACATTATAAAGATTTAATAACAAACAATTAATATTTTTAAAATAGTTATGAATATTTTTATTATTGTATCATTATACAACACTTTTTTCCCTGCGTCCACATACTTTACAAGAGATATAAGCAGATTGCTAAAATTTAATTTTGTGTCAACCTCTTTTAAAGAGTGTAATAAAACAAGTTAAGCATTCTGCTTAACTTGTTTTGCCGAATCCTATTCTTTCTCCCATGTTTACCTTGGTTTCTAATCCTTCCTTTGTATAATTAAGAATATCTTCATCAATTTTTACAGTATCAGGCTTTAGAAATAAAATCACAGTAGATCCGCCAAATTTGAAATAACCTTTTTCTTCTCCTTTTGCAACCCTTTTCTTAGAGATGTAGGTTTGGATAATAGAACCTACACAGGTGGCCCCTACCTCCAACATTAGAATATCGTCGAAATTCTCTGATTGAAACAGCGTAATTTCTCTTTTATTTTGACAATATATCCTTGCTTTTTTTCTCAATGCGATTGGATTAACAGAATAATAATCTCCTTTGATTCTTACTGCAGCCTCTGGAATCCCTTCATCTGGGAAATGAAAGCGATGATAATCAGAAGGATTTAATCTTACAATTATGCATACTCCTCCTTCATATTGCTGAGCCAACTCTGTATTCTGTATCAGTTCCCCCATGGAGTATTCTTGTCCTTTTACTTGTATTAGCTTTTTTATATCAATATTTTCATAGACCAGCATTCTGCCATCAGCTGGAGAAATCAATGCTTCTTTGGCCTCACTTACTATTCTTGCTTCTTTTTTTAGTCTTCTAACAAAAAAATCATTAAAGGTTCTGTAACTAGATAGATCTTGAATTTCTGCTTCATTCATATCAATATCTAATTCCTTAATAAAAGCCTTAATTTTTTTTTTGCTTATGGGCAAGTCCTGAAGTCCTCCATAAAAACTAGAAAAGACTTTTTTCTTTATCATCATTTCTAAGAAACCGTTGCCCCTTTTAGTCTCATACATCCACCTTATCAATCGATCTCCAGCTACTACTTCCTTTTTCTTTTCACCTGTTTTTCTATCCATATAATAAATATCCATGATATCATCCTTTTACTTTTTATTTCATTATCATTATACCAATAAATCAATCCTATTTATAGGGATTAATACAACGAAAAGAGCCCTAATTATATTTTTTGGTTTTTCTTTTCATAATATAAAGGATCCCCGCTTAAAAAGTTGGGGATCCTAAGTTTTTTGGGTTGATTATCCTTATAGCATCATTTTAGGATTTAAGTTAACTCAACATCTTTTATTCTTTATGTAATGATAGTATTATTTCTATATTGATTCCAAATAGTTTCAAACCAGCTTTCTTCCTCAGGTAGAGGAGTTACTTCTCTCCATTCGGTAGTTACTTCACCGTTTAAATAACTTATTTCTTGAATTTTACTGCTTAAATAACCATTTTCTAAGGAGAAACTCAAATTCTCACTTAAGCTATCTATACTGATTTCCCCTTCTGCTTCCGTTATTAGATAGGAACCACGACTTTTTCCACCCTGCTTCATATAATCTTCTATGGCAGATAGATATACCAACTGTGTGATAAGCAAATCACGATTTTGATAGGCATAAGGTAGCTCTTCAATTGATTTGATTTTGGTTTGAACTTCTAAATTTTTTAAAGCCACTTTAACCTTTTTAATAGCTTCTTTAACTTTTTCTTGGTTTCGAATAACGCCACCATATTGTGTCATAAGAGATGCATATTCTTTTCTTATCTCTAACACATTACTGGTGTCTCCTAGAGTAGATAGAAACTGTTGCCCAACTTCAACCAGGTTTTGAATTTGATCAGAGGTATACATGATGAATTCTTCTGCCGGTAAAGGAGTTTCTCTTCGGCAGTTGGCAATATACTGAGCTGCTCTAAAGCTTCCTACTTGACCAGCATTTAATGCACTCCCCCCAGGACGATAGACTCCATGACTGCCATTTACTTCTCCTACTGGAAAAAAGCCTGTTACATTGCTTTGCCACCAAATGTCTCCCTTTAACCCACCATTATTGTGCTGTGCACAAACGGCTATTTCAAGGTATTCCTTTGTTATATCTATACCATTATTCCAATATAAATCAATGGCTGGTTGATTCATATAAGCAAGACGTTCAATAGGTTTTCCAAATAAAGCACCAGAATTTTTTAAATAGGTATGGGCTTCTTCTCCTAGTAATTTAAAATTCATTTCCCCATTATTGATGGCAGCAGAGGGATTATTCATAAAATCCAGATAAATTCTTCTACCCTTTACAACTTTTTCTTGATATACGAGAATGTCTATAAGGGATGAGCCTTCATTTTGTATTTTCCTTGGGTCAAAGGGCCATTGATATCCCTTTAAGAAAATGGCATCCAACATCTTTCCTGTGTTAGAAAAGTATTCATCTAAAAACTCTTTTTCATCACTTCCATCTTGATTGGTAGAAATATACCTTGGCAATACCTGTTGATAGGTGCCTGATAGATTCCACCTAAATTTTGTAGATGCAATACCAAATTGTGATTCCGTTACATTTTTACCCTTTACTCCAGCTTCATAGGCAATTCCACTTGTTCCTGTATGACTTTCTGGATAAACAGAATCTTGATAGATAGACGCCGGACCACCTGTTGCATAGACAACATTTCTACAATTAAAAAGTGTATATCTTTTATTTTCCTTTTGAAGTTCCTTCATATTCAAGGCTAATAGACCTAAAACACTATTTTTTTCCTTATTAGTCAAAATTCCCACCACTTGATAGCCGTCAAATACTTGAATGCCTTTATTCATAACCTCTTTTTCCAATTTTTCTGTCATTAGTTTTGATGTAAGAGGCCCAACAGAAGTAGCTCTTTGTCCCGGGTCATGATCGGTTTTATAGCCAATATATTCACCATATCTATTATGAGGGAAGGGTACACCAATATCCACCAGTCGATAAAAGCATTGGGGTGATAATGCAGCTTCTACTAAGGAAATATCTCCATCCATGCTTCCTCCCTCAAAGAGGGTTTTAGCCATATCGTATACTGAATCTTTTTTATCACCAGAAAGCGTTAATTTATAATAGGTTTGCTTATCGGAGCCGGTATTACGGGAAGTTCCCATATTTATCCCTTCAGTAACTAGGATGACGTCCCGCTGCCCAAAGGAATAAATTCTATCAGCAGCATTAAAACCCGCTGCACCTGATCCCACTACTACTGTATTTACTGAATGTATTTCTATATTGGCACCTATAATTTCTGTAAAATAATTTATCATAAATCTCGCCTCCTTTTATTTCCTAGTCTCAGGATTTTACAATCTAAATCCAGCAATCTTCTTTATTTTTATTTTTTACTTTCTAGAGCTTCATCTGGCATTAATACAGCCTTTAAAGCTTCTTTAGAGTTCATAGCTTCAATTGCTTTATTTGCTTCTTCAAGAGAAAATCGATGGGAAATTAGCTTTGCAAAATCCTTTTTATTTTTCATTACGATATCCATAGCCATTTTTGTATGCTTGGTATCACTAACCCATACTCCTTTGATGGTGATGTTCTTGCTAACTATATCACGATAGAAGTCAATAGATTCTTTTCCTGCCGGTTGAGCATAGCCTGTAGAAAGATAGGTTCCCCCTGTTCTTAGTAGTTTTAACCCTTCCTCTGCTACGCCTCTAGTTCCCACAGCTTCGATTACAAGGTCTGCCCCCATTCCTCGGGTTTTTTCCATAACGATTTCATTTCTTTCTGTAATACTAGTTTCATGTCGATCTAATATTAGGGTAGCCCCAAGATGTTTACATAGGTCTAATCTCTCTTTAGAACCTCCAATAACCACAATTTCAGAAGCTCCTATGTTTTTTGCAAAGGCTACAGCATAAACCCCTAATGGTCCAGGACCTTGGATCACCACTGTATCCCCCAAAATACCTGACACCATATCAAAAGCATGGGCAACAGTAGCCCCTGAACATGAAGCTGATACTAATAAGGCTGGATCTATAGATTCTTCAACTTTAAAAATGTCTGTATTTCCGTTCAAGATTACATATTCCGAATAACAACCGTTTAAATATGGAAAAACAGCACTAGATTGATTAATCCCATATACCTTTCTGTTTTTACATAGGGAGGGATCTTTTAGTATCTTACAGGCAAAGCACTTGTCACAGGTAACACCTCTGTTCCAAATAATCAAATCGCCTGCCTTTAGTTCTTCTCCATAAATTGTTTGTTTTTCTCCTTTAATCTCCTGAACTCTTCCAACTCCTTCATGCCCTAAAATAATTGGTAGTGGCGTTCTAGGATCCTCCCCCTTCCACATATGGACATCAGAACCACAAACCCCTGCTGCTTCAATTTTTATTAGAACCTCTCCTTCTTTGAGAGTAGGAATTTCAATTTCTACCATTTCTAACGGTTTCATAAACTCTTTTAATACCATTGCTTTACTCTTCATCTATTCACCCATCCTGTCAATAAAATATACTTTATCGCTATTTATTTTTTTTATAAATTGTCATGATTATCTTCCATAAATCATTTCAGGTAATACTAATGATAATTGCGGTACAAAGGTAATGATCAATAATGTTATAATTAATACAAAGATAAAGGGCAATGCACCTTTTGTTACGTCCGTCATAGACATGTTACTAATTCCTGATGCAACAAATAGATTTAATCCAAAAGGAGGTGTGAGCATCCCTATTGCTAGATTAGCAATCATAATAACCCCAAAATGGATAGGACTAACCCCTAGTTCTACCAGAACAGGTAAAAATATCGGTACAAGAATTAGGACAGCTGCACTTGGATCCATAAACATTCCTACGAAAAGCAATAGAACGTTAATGGAAATTAAAACAAGGAATGGGGTTGTAGCAAAGTTCAGTACATGCTGTGCAACAATCATTGGAATTCGTTGAAACGTTAAGTACCAGCTAAATATTTTTGCCGTTGATATAACAAACATAACCATAGAAGAAATTACTACTGATTTTTTTGCTACTTGAAATAATTTTTTAATATTTATTTCCCTATAGATCACCATACTAACAAAAATACTATAAATAATGGCAACAGCTGCGGCTTCTGTAGGGGTGAAAACACCTAAATAGATACCACCTAATACGATGATAGGCATCATAATTCCCCAAATAGCTTCTTTTGTTGCCTTGAAAACTTCTTTCCAACTTGCTCTTTCCCCCGGTTGATGTCCTTGTTTCTTTGCAATGACATAGCTGGTAAGGATTAACACAAAACCTATAAAAATTCCCGGAATAATTCCTGCTATAAATAATTTACTGATGGATTCCTCAGAAATAACACCATAAACCAGCATGGTTATACTTGGAGGAATAATGATTCCAAGAGATCCTGCTGCACACATCAATCCAACAGAAAACTTAGGTGTATATTTGGCTTCTTTTAAGGAAGGGATCATGACACCACCTATAGCGGCAACTGTAGCTGGACCGGAGCCAGACAAAGCCGCAAAAAACATGCAGGATAATACCCCAGCTATTGGTAGTCCACCTGTTGTCCAACCAACCCATTTATTTACCATGTTAATTAATCTTTTCGAGGTGCCTCCTACAAGCATTAAATCTCCTGCAAAAATAAAAAATGGTATTGCCATTAGGGAAAAGGAATCTACCCCAGCAAACATTTTTTGTGCTGCTACTGTCAAAGAAATATCATTAAGATACATAGCTATAATCGTAGTAAGACCTGTAGCTACGGCAATAGGAGCACTCACCGCAAGAAGCAATAAAAATATAACTACAACCATCATTTTGTGCTTACCCCCTTTTTTCTGCCGAAGAGCTTATAAAATCTCTCACGTTGATCCATAGTTCCTGTAAAAATCTAATCATCATTAAAAAGGATCCTACTGGTATAGCAAGATATGGATAAAGTAATGGCAAGCCCATTGATGGACTAACAGCATTAAACTTCATAGCATTCTCAATCATTCCCCATCCAGCAATGATTATCATAATGGAAAAGGCGATTGATATCAAAGAGGCTAGAATAGCAAAAATTTTCTTTAACCAACTTGGCAAATAGGTTACAACAGCATCTACTGATACATGAGCTTTTTCCCTTACAGCAATACTACTACCAATAAATATGAACCAAACGATTAGATATCTAGCAACTTCTTCCGACCAATAAATTGAATAATTGAATTGGTAACGAAATACAACCTGAACAAAAACTAAGAAAGAAGTAAAGATTAATAAGGAAGATGCAATATACTCTTCAATATGATTCAATACATGATTTAATTTATTCAAATGTATCCCCCCTTTTTAAAGGAAGGACCCAAGCGGGTCCCTCCCTTCTTGTTATTAATATCCACGGATACCTTTTAATAATTCTAATAATTCTTCTCCGCCTGAAATCTGTTTGAATTCATCATAAACACCACTGGTGGCCTCAATAAAGGCATCTTTGTTTTCAGGAGTTAACTCTGAGATTTGTATTCCGGATTCTTTTACTGCCTTCATGTATTCAGCTTCCTCTTCCGCTGCTTTTTCCCACTGCCATTGAGCCACTTCATTTGCCACTTCTTCTACCATTTGTTGTAGATCAACTGGTAGATTTTCATAAAAATCATTGCTAATTACAAGGGCATAGCCTAAATAACCATGACTACTTAAGGTTAGATAATCTTGAACCTCATAAAACTTTCTAGACACAATGTTGGATAATGGATTTTCTTGGCCATCAACAGTTTTGTTTTGTAAAGCTGTATATAACTCAGCAAAAGGAATAGAAATGCCTCCTGCATTCAAAGCTCTAAATTGAGAGATTAATAATTGACTTTGAGAAGCTCGCATCTTTAGCCCATCAATATCTGCTGGTGTTTCAATAGGTCTTACTGAATTTGTAAAGTGTTTAAAGCCTCCATCCCAGTAGCCCAACCCTCTAAGTCCCGCTGGAATTAGATATTCATTTAATTTTTCTCCCATATCACCATTCATTGCTTTTGATGCTGTGACGGTATCTGGGAATATAAACGGCAGGTCAAAAACTTGGAATTGCGGTACAAAAGGTGCAAGTACTGCTGTGAAAGGTGCATTCATTTGAATGGTTCCGAGTTGCATTTGCTCTGTTATTTCTTGATCTGTACCTAATTGAGAATCAGGGTAAACCTCTACTCTAATTCTCCCTCCAGATCTTTCTTCTATTAACTCTGCAAATCTTTCAGCTGCCATCCCCTTAGCTGTTGTAGGCCTAACAACATGAGCAAACTTAATTACATAGTTTTGTTGATCCCCTTCAGCAGTGCCTCCATTACCTGATGGTGCTCCCTCTGAAGTTGTTTTTCCACAACCAGTAAGAAGTGAAATTAAAAGTATTAGTACCATTGCCCCTACCATAATTCTGTTTCTTTTAAACATTACATATTGCCCCCTTGATTATTATTTTATAACCAATAGGAAATTATAAACTTTGTGTAGTTGTGAATAAGCTATAATTTCCGCAATTGGTTTCAAACAAGCAGGCAGCCAATTTAGCTTGCTAAATTGTGCTGATCGCTTAGTTGTTTCACCCAGCGAAAGCATCGAAGATGCTTTTTTTATAATTAGCTGTTAAAAACTATGGATTATCATTAATTCGATGGTTTTATTATCTTGTTTACCATTATTAATTATCAGTAAAACGCACAATCGTTTGCATTGTAATCGTAAAATATCTCCTATACTTAGATTGTTGAATTTCTTATGATTAACTTTGATTCAACTACATCAATCTCAGGCTTCTGCTTTCTTTTGCCCTTTTCATCAATAATTTTTATCAATTTTTCAACAGCCAGTTTCCCCATTTCATATAGAGGCTGAGCTACTGTTGTTAACTGTGGATCCAGTAAAGAGCTAATTTGTATATCATCAAAGCCAACTACTGAAACATCTGCTGGTACCCGTAGTCCTGCATCCTTTATAGCTCTAATAGCTTCAATTGCTCTTAAATCGTTGGTGGCAAAAACCCCCTCAATATCTCTATGGGTAGCAAAATAATTTTTTACAATATTATAGCAATTAGCATCTGCAGTAGAACAATTAAAGCAAATCTCCTGTGAAAAATCAATGCCATGATCCTCTAATGCCTTTTTATACCCAGCGTATCGCTCTCTATATAGACTTAGATTTAATCGACCGTTTATGATTGCTATTTTTTTCAAGCCTCTATCGATAAGATATTTTACCGCATGATAAGATGCTTCAAAATTATTGGTAACAACAGCATCAAAAAGCTCTTCTATATTTCTAACCATCAATACAACAGGTATATTTTCGTCTCGTAATTGGTGTATATGCTGACAATCCACTGATGCAGTTGCAAATATGAAGCCGTCTACTAATCTATTTTTTAACATGTTAACAGATTCGATCTCATTTTCAATGTTTTCATCACTGTTACAAAAGATTACATTAAACCCACTGTTTCTAGCGGTATCTTCAACTCCCCTTGCTAAAGCTGGAAAGATAGGATTTCGAATATCTGGAATGATCAGTCCAATGGCACTAGATCTTCCTTCTTTTAATCCCTTAGCTAAAAAATTGGGTTTATAATTCAATTGTTTTACCGCATCAAAAACACGCTTCTTGGTATCATCATTCACTGGGATGTTTCCACTCAATGCTCTTGAAACAGTGCTAGTAGACACGCCTGCCATTTTTGCAACATCTTTTATCGTATACATAATTAGCTTTTCCTTTCATCGTTTCCTTTTTGTTCTTTATCATTGAATAATAAAAATGCTAGTACTATATATGGTCTGCTTCATGGGTTCCAACTAAAGATGGCTTATCTTTTCTGCCAGCCTTATAGATATCCATATAAATTTCTTGATCATGAATAACACAGCCTGTTCTTCCACCGTCTCTCATAATTTCAGTACATTTACTACAGGCAATACAACACCTTTTCTCATCAAACTGATTTTTTTCAAGAATATCTCTTGCAAAATCAGGATATGCAAAGGATTGTCTGCCGAAGCCTACAAGACGGAAACAACCATCTTTTATACCACCTGCCGCCACATGGGGTCCAAGCTTTCTTAACCAACTGAAACCCGTTCCAATCACCATGATTGTTGGTACCTGCTGTTGAATGTTCTTCGCCATCCTCATCAACCTATCAATAGCTTCTAATGGATGTTCCTTTGGTACATAAGGCCCTAAATCATAGGGTCTACCAACATGAGGATTATAGTAGGGATTACCAACTGAAATATTTAAAATTTCAACCCCTCTTTTAGATAGTTCTTTTACCAGCATAATAGGTTCTTTCAGATCATATTGATTTGTATCAGCTTTATCCACTCCCCAACCATAGGGATAGGAAATGGCATCAAAAACATTTAATCTAACGGTAATACCTATAGTATCTTCCAGTCTACTTTTGATTTTATCAATGATATTCAACAAAAACCTTGTTCTGTTTTCAAAGGATCCCCCGTATTCTCCTTCCCTTGTATGCGCAGATAATAACTCAGAACATAAATATCTGTGACAGCACTTAATGTCTACAGCATCAAAACCTGCTTCTTTTGCTAATATTGCAGCCTCTACATAGGCTTCTTCTAATCCTCTTAACTCCTCATCAGTAATAATATGGTAATGCTGAATTTCCTTCTTGTCTAAATAAGGATTGTTCACGGCGATAATCGGTGCCGGTACATTAATTGGTCTGCTATATCTACCTGAATGGGTTAATTGGAGAACGGTATAGGGTTTATATTCTTCCCCATTTGCTTTTTTACCTTCTTTCAAAGAATAATCTAGCATTTTTTTAAAGGTTCCTACGTTTTCACGACCTATGTATAAATGTCTTGGATTTGCTCTGCCTTCTGGAGCCACTGCTGTTGCCTCAAACCAAAGGAGTCCGGCGCCGCCCCTGGCAAATCTTTTATATCTTCGAAAGGTCAATTCGCTAGGACTACCATCTAATTCACCATCACAGCCCTCCATAGGATGAATCACCATCTTATTTTGAATCTCACCTCTTCTAAGTTGACAACCACTTTTGAGAATGTCTAGATTTTCTGAAACAGGCACATCCAGTTTCAAGTCTTTTATCTTCTGAATCAATTCTCCTACTTCTTTAAAATGATACTTTTCGTGTGAATACATGCCAACCTCCTTGTGTAAACGATTGTATTTCTTATTTTATCTCATGCAAACGATTGTGTGATTGGGTTTTAAAAATGCAAGCGATTGTATATGAGTAATACATCCGATGCAAACGATTGTATCTAAATTATACTATAGTTAAAAATAGGATGCAATGATTTTTTCGTAATTTTTTGACGATTTTATAACAATTTATTTAAATCAAACTTGCATTTTATATAAGAGATTGATACAAAATCAGAAATCTTCATTATTTACACTTATCTACTTAGAAAGTACATGATTTTTTATGTGTCACAAAAATACACCCCTTGCATTGGAAAGGAGTGTATTTTTATAGAAATAGAAAAATTTAATCTTCTAATATAGAATTGATCATTCAATTTTCAGTGGAAAATTTCAGTTTTATATTTTTCTGCTGCCAGGCTTTACAGCAGGTATCTTTCCTTCTTTACAAAGAGGACATGTTTCTTCTTCATAGGAGATTACTTCTGTTGTTAATGCAGCACTTAGCTTTGTATCAAAATTAATTTGTCCATTGCTTCTATCTACCAACACCGCTACCCCTACTACTTCTCCTCCCTGTTCCTTTACGATATCTATCACTTCCCTAACAGAACCTCCAGTAGTAATCACATCTTCTGCCACCAAAACCCTAGTTCCTTCTGGAATGATAAACCCTCTACGCAAGGTCATTTTCCCATTTTCTCTTTCTGCAAAGAGATTTTTTGCCTTTAATTGTCTAGCTAGTTCATAGGCGATAATAATCCCACCCATAGCAGGTCCAATAACTACATCTATTTGATCATTACGAAAATCCTCTGCTAAACCCCGTGCTATTTCCTCTGTATACTCTGGATATTGAAGTATCTGTGCACACTGCATATATTGACTACTATGACGACCAGAAGTTAATAAAAAATGTCCTTGAAGTAAGACTCCAGATTTTTCTAATATTTCTATTACTCTTTCTCTTTTCAGCATATTAAAACCCTCCTAAAATATTTATATATTAAAATTTAATTATCCTTAACCTATATCTATAGTAACTTTCCTCGTATTTCCTTCATTTCTTGATAACCGTATTGCTTCATATAGCCCTCCATCCCTTCAAGCACATCTATTGTAGCCCTAGGATTCATGAAGTTAGCAGTTCCAACTGCAATAGCTGTTGCCCCAGCCAATATGAATTCTATAGCATCTTCTCCCAACATAATTCCTCCCATCCCTATGATCGGAAGCTTTACTGCATGTGCTACTTGATAAACCATTCTCACTGCCACTGGTTTTATAGCAGGTCCAGAAAGTCCACCTACTATATTTGCTAAAACAGGTTTTCTCTTATGGATGTCAATTGCCATACCTGTTAAGGTGTTAATTAAAGATAAGACATCTGCTCCTCCTGCTTCTGCTGCCTTTGCAATCTCTACAATATCCGTTACATTTGGGCTTAGTTTTACAATCAATGGTTGTTTCGTGTATTTTTTTACTTCTCTTGTAACATACTCTGCCATCTGACTGTCGGTACCGAAGCATACACCTCCTTCTTTGACATTTGGACAGGAAATATTCAGTTCAATCATATCAACAGCTTCCGAAGATAATCTTTCTGCTACAGCACAATATTCCTCTACTGTTTTTCCAGCAATATTTACAATGATTTTTGTATCATATTGCTTTAGAAAGGGAATATCCTTTTTAACAAATTCCTCTACTCCAGGATTTTGTAGTCCTACACTATTCAACATGCCACCATAGGTCTCCGCTACTCTAGGAGTGGGATTCCCCTTCCAGGCTACACTGGAAACCCCCTTTACCACTACTGCACCTAATTTATTTAAATCTACAAACTCTCCATACTCCCTACCACTTCCAAAAGTACCCGAAGCTGTCATTACGGGATTTTTAAATTCTACTCCTGCAATATTTATCTTTAAGCTTGGTTTTATCATCCCCAAATCACCTCGTCCCTTGAAAAGACCGGGCCATCTTTACACACTCTTTTATACTCCCAGTCTTCCCCTTCTTTTTCTGCAGTTTTACAGGTGCATACAAGACAAGCCCCTATGCCACAGGCCATCCGTTCCTCCAGTGATAGCTCTCCATCTATGTTGTTTTCTTTTGCCCAATCAGCTACAGCCTTTAGCATAGGCTTTGGTCCACAGCTATATAACATATCTCCCTTAGCTTGATGCTGTTCCATCAGCTCCAACACATTTCCTTTATATCCTTCGGAACCATCTTCTGTAGCTACATATACTTCGTCTGCATATTTCTTAAAATCTTCTACTAAGATAGGATTGCATCTAAAACCCAAATATACAGTTTTACTACCCTCCAATTGTTTTACTAGCTCCAGCAGTGGAGGAACCCCTATTCCTCCACCGATGACAATGTTTTTTCCATTTCCTCTTCCCACTGAAAAGCCATTTCCCAGAGAACCTAATACTTTAATTTCCTCTTTTTCTTTCATAATTGACAATTTTTTCGTACCCTTTCCTATGACAGCATAAATCAACCGTAAGGTTTGCTGATTTTTGTCTGTTTCACATATGCTTATAGGCCTTGGTAGCAGATGTTGTCCGTCCTCTATATATAAATTTACAAATTTCCCGGGAAATCCAGTTTCTACTAACTCCTTCGACAACAAAATCATTTCATAAATCCCAGGTGCAATCTCTAGGTTTTTTATGATACTTGCTTTTACCATCGTCTTCATGCTGTCCCTCCTAAGTCTACAACCTCCAGACTATCGATTGTAGTATTGCTTTCTATAATTTCTAGCATTGCCTTTGCTGTGTCTAAAGATGTCAGAACATTGACAGAGGCTTCCATCGCTGTTCGTCGTATTCTAAAACCATCTCGTTTTGCATCATGTCCTCTGGTTGGGGTATTAATCACTAATTCAACCCTACCGCTTCGAATCACATCCAATATGTTTGGAACCCCTTCATTGATTTTTTTAACTTCTATTGCAGGGATCTTCTGATTTCTCAAGTACTCAGCTGTCCCTTCTGTAGCTATAAATTGATAGCCTTTTCTGTGAAAGCCTTCTCCTAATACTACAAATTCTTCTTTATCATAATCCTTTAATGTTACTAGAATCTTTCCTTCCTTTTTAGGAAGCTTTATTCCTGCCCCTATAAAGCCTTTGTAGAGAGCTTCTACTAAAGTTTTTCCAACCCCTAAAACTTCTCCTGTAGATTTCATTTCTGGCCCTAGGCTCATCTCTACCATCGGCAGTTTTTCTGTTGAAAAAACTGGCACCTTCACTGCAATTAAATCTCCCTCTGGATAAATTCCTGTGCCATAGCCTAGATTTTCTAGCTTCTCTCCCAACATTACTCTGGTTGCTAGGGCAATCATTGGAACCCCTGTTACTTTACTAATGAAGGGAACTGTTCTACTGGAACGAGGATTAACCTCAATGATGTACAGCTGATTTTGAAATTCTACAAATTGAATGTTGATCATACCCTTTACCTTTAGAGCAGCTGCAATAGCTTTTGTATATTGTAGGATTTTATCCTTTATTTCCATTGAAACCTTCTGACTAGGATAAATAGATATACTGTCTCCGGAATGAACACCCGCTCTTTCCAAATGCTCCATAATTCCTGGGATTAGTATTTCTTCTCCATCACATATGGCATCTACTTCTATCTCTCGTCCAATGAGGTACCGATCAATTAGAACTGGGTTTTTCTTATCCCGCAGAAAGGCTTCCTTTAGATATCTTTCTAGTTCCTTTTCTTCATAAGTGATCTCCATGCCTTGCCCCCCCAGTACATAGGAGGGTCGTACTAATACAGGATATCCTACTACCTTTGCCTCTCTGATTCCTTCCTCTATCGACATAACTGTCTTTCCCTTTGGTCTTGGAATATTCAGTTTTTCCATTAAATCATCAAATTTTTCTCTGTCCTCTGCCATGTCTATTTCTTCAGGTTTTGTACCTAGGATGGATATACCCATTTTCCTGAAAAATTTTGCTAGTTTAATAGCAGTTTGTCCACCAAACTGTAGGATTACACCATTTGGATTTTCCTTTTCCACAATGTTTAAGACATCCTCCTCTGTTAGAGGCTCAAAGTATAGTTTGTCGGATATATTAAAATCGGTGCTTACCGTTTCTGGATTGTTGTTAACAATGATTGTCTCTACTCCAGCTTCCCTTAGGGTCAAAACACTATGAACAGAGCAGTAATCAAATTCTATTCCTTGACCTATTCGTATAGGTCCAGAGCCAATTACCATCACTTTTTTCTTGCTGCTGACTTCTACTTCATCTACCTGATCATAGGTGGAATAATAGTAGGGGGATACCGCTTCAAACTCTCCACCACAGGTATCCACCATTTTATAGGTAGGAATAACCTTCCATTGTTTTCTTAATCCATATATTTTCTCAGGACTACAGCCTATTAAATCTGCTATCCCTTTGTCAGAAAATCCTTTTTTCTTTAACTGCCTTAGCATTTCCTTTGTTAACGCTTCTAATGGAGTCTTTTTTAATTTTTCTTCCGCTACTACAATGTTCATTATTTTATCTATAAAGAAGCTGTCTATTCCAGTAATTTCACAAACTTTTTCTGGACGATAACTTTTTCTAAGCATTTCTGCCACCTCAAATATTCTATCGTCGTCCGGAACCTGTACTTTCCTTTTGAGTTCTTCTAAGGTTTTTTCTTTTGAAACTTTTCTTTCTAAATTATATTGACCGATCTCTAAGGACCGTATCCCTTTTAATAGCGCTGCCTCAAAATTATTACCTATTGCCATAATTTCTCCTGTAGCCATCATCTTTGTTCCTAATACCTTATTGGCTTGAAGAAATTTATCGAAGGGCCATTTGGGAATTTTCACTACGACATAATCTAGAGTAGGTTCAAAGCAAGCATAGGTCTTCTCTGTTACTGCATTCTTTATTTCATCTAATCCATAGCCTAAAGCAATCTTTGTAGCAACTGCCGCTATTGGATATCCTGTTGCCTTTGAAGCCAAGGCAGAAGAACGGCTAACTCTTGGGTTAATCTCTATTACAGCATATTGAAAGCTTTTAGGGTCTAACGCAAACTGTACATTACAACCTCCTTCTATTTCAATAGCGTTAATGATGTTGATTGCGGCAGTTCGCAGCATTTGATATTCTTTATCTGATAGGGTTTGTGAAGGAGCTACCACAATACTGTCCCCCGTATGCACCCCTACAGGATCAATGTTTTCCATATTACAAACAGTAATGCAGTTGCCATACTGGTCTCGCATCACTTCATACTCAATTTCCTTCCATCCCTTAATACTCTTTTCTAACAACACTTGACCTACCCGACTCATCTGAAGCCCTTGCCCTAAAATTTCTCTCAAAGCTATTTCATCATCGGCAATTCCTCCACCTGTACCTCCTAGGGTGTAGGCAGGCCTTACAATCACTGGATAACCTACCCTAGTGGCAAACTGAAAGCCATCCTCTAGGTTTGTGATAATCTCACTTTCTACGACAGGTTGTTGAATACTTTCCATCAAATTCTTGAAAAGCTCCCTATCTTCCCCCTTTCTAATGGCTTCTATAGATGTACCTATAACGTTCAAATTGTATTTTTCTAATATACCCTTATCAAAAAGCTCAACTGCAAGATTAAGCCCTGTTTGTCCTCCCATTCCTGCTAAAATGCTGTCAGGTTTTTCCTTCACAATAACTTTCTCCACAAAATCAATAGTCAATGGTTCTATATAAATCTTATCCGCCATTTCTTTATCTGTCATAATGGTAGCAGGATTACTATTAATTAATACGACTTCCACCCCTTCCTCCTTTAACGCTCGGCAGGCCTGTGTTCCCGCATAATCAAACTCTGCTGCTTGTCCTATAATAATTGGACCCGAACCAATAACTAATACTTTCTTTATGCTATAATCTCTTGGCATTTGAATCCTCCTTCTAATGACTTCATAAATGTGTCAAATATATGGGCAGTATCCTGAGGCCCCGGTGATGCTTCTGGATGAAATTGCACGCTAAATATTGGTAAATCCCTATGCTTCATTCCTTCGATTGTATTGTCATTTAGATTAATGTGAGTTATTATAACATTTTCTGGTAAGCTATTTTTGTTCACAACGTAACCATGATTTTGAGAAGTAATATACACCCTGTTGTTAATCAAATCCTTTACTGGATGATTACACCCACGATGTCCAAATTTCAGTCTTTCTGTGTCTCCTCCTAAACTCAAGGCCAATAGCTGATGTCCAAGACAGATTCCTAAGATAGGTTTTTTCCCAATTAGTTGTTTGATAGTCTCAATGGTCTTTACTAATATCTTTGGATCCCCTGGTCCATTCGATAAGAAAATACCATCGGGATTTACTTTTAATATCTGCTCCGCTTCTATATCTGCTGGGAAAATTGTCAATCTGCAATTTCTTTTGCGAAGGGACCTTAAAATATTTTCTTTGATGCCAAAATCTATCACAGCGATATGCTTTCCTGCGCCTTCAATTCTATAGGTTTCTTTTGTTGTCACTTTTTGTACTGCATCATCATTATGAAAAATCTTAAGCTTTCTTTGTATTTCTTCTACAGGTGCATCCTCTGCTAAAATAATCCCCTTCATGGTTCCATGATTCCTAAGAATTTTTGTTAAGGCTCTAGTATCAATTCCTGCTAGACCCATTACTTTCATTTCCTTCAGGTAGCCTTCTAAACCCATTTCACATCTCCAATTGCTTGGTTTAGAAGCCCATTCTCTTACAATTAGTGCCTTTACCTTTGGACATGATGATTCAATGTCCTCAAGATTCACTCCATAATTTCCTATAAGGGGATAGGTCATTACCACCATTTGCCCATAATAGGAGGGATCTGTTAGAATTTCTTGATAACCTGTCATTCCTGTGTTAAACACCACTTCTCCCACTGTTTCCTCAATATATCCAAAGGCTTCCCCTTCAAAAACATTGCCATTTTCTAAAATCAACTTTGCCTTCATATATTTTCACCTCTCAGTTATTATAGATATACGCTTCAATAAGGGCTTTGCCCGTCATTCAACGTTTTTAGTGGGAGATTGAACTCCCACTGAAAAAATTAAGTGGAACCCGCCGCCTATAGAGGCGGGGGACATCTTAATTTAGTTATAAATTTTAATATACTAAGCTACATTTTTAACCCAAGGGCGAAACTGTAGACCGTGTATATTAAAATTTAATTCTCACATATTATGTTAGAATAATTTCTGCAAATCTTCTTTCATATCCAATACTGCTGCTCTAGCCGCTAAGGAAAATTCTTCTTCCTTATATAGGGATTTATATGGCGCTTTACTATAAGCTGCAATGATCCCCCTAGAGGAATTAATGATTGCTCCTAATCCATCTTTGTTGAAATATCCTTTTAAATCCTCAGCAGTGGCTCCTTGAGCTCCATAGCCTGGTACTAAGAAATAAGTACTTGTCATAATGCTACGAAGTTTTTCTGCCTGTTGAGGATGAGTTGCTCCTACTACTGCCCCGATAGAGCTATAGCCTCTTGCTCCTATGAAGGCTTCTCCCCATTGCTGCACCATTTTTCCCACTCTCTCATAAAGCTTTTCTCCCCCTATATTCAAATCCTGTATCTCTCCACTGTTGGGGTTAGAGGTTTTAACAAGAATAAATAATCCTTTATTATAGTTCTTACAGTGCCCTAGATAAGGTTCAATGGAATCATACCCAAGATAAGGGTTTAAAGTGATGGTATCCTCTCTATAAACAACATAGCTCTCCTCCTCTATTTTCACCCTGCCAATATGTCCATCTGCATAAGCTTCAGCAGTGGAGGCAATATCACTTCTTTTAATATCTCCTATAACAATTAATCCCTTTCCTTTAGCATACTCCACCGTATCAATATAAGCTTGTATCCCTTCTGCCCCGTACTGTTCATACATGGCTATCTGGGGCTTCACAGCTGGAATTAAATCACATATTCCGTCAATGATTCCCTTATTAAACTGTAAAAAAGCCTTTGCTGCTGCCCTTGGAGTTTTCCCATATAGGTTATAGGCTTCCTCTTTAATATGGGAAGGTATTAAATTTAATCTAGGGTCTAAACCTACTACAGTTGGATTTTGTAATTCTTCTATTTTCTTTATCAGCATGTCTATCATCTATATAACCTCCTATATCTATTAACGTTTTATTAGCTCACCATGATCTACTACTACTTTTCCTCCAACGATGGTAGACTTTACCTTTCCCTTTACCTCTTTCCCATGGAAGGGGCTGTTTTTACCTTTTGAAACAAAGGTGTTTACATCAATGTCATAGGAGGCTTCAGGATCTATAATCGTTATATCTGCAGTCTTACCGACCTTCAGTATTCCCTTATCTATCCCAATCAATTTAGCAGGATTGGTGCTCATCTTCTCTATCATTTGCATAGGAGTTAACACCCCTTTATCTACCAATTCTGTAATAGTTAAGGCTACTGCTGTTTCTAATCCTACAATCCCAAAAGCTGCTTCTTTATAGGAAACATTTTTTTCTCTTTCATGGTGGGGCGCGTGGTCTGTCGCTATGATATCTATAATGCCATCCCTTAATGCTTTTTTTATTTTTTCTACATCTTTATAGGTTCTTAGAGGGGGATTCATTTTTGTATTGGTATTTTCACTGGTTACTGCTTCTTCTGTTAATGTAAAATGGTGGGGACATACCTCTGCAGTGACATTTTTCCTTTTTTTCTTTGCATCTCTAAGAATATCTACCGTCCCCCCTGTACTGATATGACAAAGGTGCAACTTTACGTTGTAGTTTCTTGCTAAAAAGATATCTCTAGCAGCAATAATTTCCTCAGAATCTGAAGATATACCCTTTATCCCTAATTCCTTTGACCTTTCTCCGTCATTCATGACACCATCACCAGAAAGATAATGATCTTCACAGTGAGAAAAAACCGGTATTTTGTATTGCGCCGCCAGCTCCAACGCCTTCTTCATCAAAGTGCAATTCATCACGGTCTTTCCATCTTCACTGATCCCACATACCCCTGCCTCTGCCAGTTCCTGAACATTTGTCAATTCCTTGCCTAACTGCCCTTTGGTAATGGCCCCTATAGGTAATACATTGACTATAGCTTCCTTTAAAGATTTTTGCTGAATATATTCTACAATAGCTTTACTATCTATAGATGGATTTGTATTGGGCATACAGCATATGGTTGTAAATCCTCCCTTGGCAGCGCTTTGGCTTCCCGTTTCTATTGTTTCCTTATGCTCAAAACCGGGCTCTCTTAAGTGCACATGAATGTCAATTAATCCTGGCACTACCCAACAATTCTTGGCATCTATTAAATAATCTGATTTGGTGTGTATACTTTTTTTAATTAAAATAATTTTATCATCTTCTATCAATAAATCCTTTACCTCGTCAGTATTAGAAATAGGGTCAATTACTCTTCCATTTTTGATCAATAGTTTCATTTGCACCTCTCCCTTACTGTTTTAATAAACATATACTTAGATGTTTGAATTTCAATATACAAAGGGCTACATTTGCAGTCCTTGGCGAAGTTTTTCCGCCAAGGGCAAAACCGTAGACCGTGGATATTAAAATTCATAAGCGCATACCTTTAGCCCTTAGCTTTTAACCTAATTACCACAGAAAAACAAAAAGGACAATAAAAAGATTATTATTTAACAATCTTTTTATTGTCCTTCAATTTTTTTATGGATATACTAAATACTTGAAATATATTTTCTAACATACTTGTCATGATCATCATCCTTCCTGGCCTCTCTGGACCAATTTAAAGGTATACACATGCTTATAGATTATACATTTGAAAGTATGTTATCATAGGTTCATAGTCATTGTCAATGATTAATTCTTGTTTTTATCGGTTTTTATCTGAGCTTATTTTAGAAGCTTCTCTAGATTATCTCTTGATATCAATGCCTTCTCCACTGGTCTAACTTCCAATACAAAGGATGTATCAATTTTTTCCAGAAGTCCAAAATAATATAGGAAATCTATTTTTCCATCTCCGATTACCTGATGATCCTGTTTGCCGTTATGATCATGGATATGACAATTTCTTATATATTGCATATTTTTCAAGAAAAAGGCTTCATTTTCTGGTTGTCCATAGGAATGCCCTATATCCCATGTGAGATATAAATCTCCTTGAGGTAAGACTTCCTCCAGTACTTCTCGAATCATACCATTAAAATTTCCTACATTTTCAATACAGGGTAAAATCTTTCCCCTGGCATGCTCCCTTATTTCCTCCAAAGCCTCCTTAAATAAACCTGCAAATTCCTCGACATATACATCCTGCAGGAAAATTTTGCTATCGGTTTGTGTAAAACAAACAGAGGCTCCCGGATGAAAGGTAATCTTTGCTCCTCCTATTTCTCCTCCAAAATCCATACATTCCTTTAATCTTTCTAATCCTGCTCTTCTTACAGAGGGATGTAGCTGATATAGAGGCATATCTTCAGGAGCATGGAAGCTTAGGGCAATGCCCTCCTGCTCTACCCTTTCCTTTATTTTCTGTCTCTCCTCCTTACTATAGCTCTCCGGAAAAAAAACTGGTACATTTAGATTCAGCTCAATAGCAGAAAATCCTTTTTCTACTGCATAATCAATCACGGTAAAAATGTTTTCTTCACCTAATGTCGCTGCATAAGCTATTCGATTCAATATTTTTTTACCATCCATTCATTCATCACTCCTATTTATTGAGGCAGATTATCTATAGGCATGTGACTAAGAATTTTAATATACACGGTCTACGGTTTCGCCCAAACCCAGGGCTGCAAATGTAGACCTTAGTATATTAAAATTCAAATCTACTGTCATATCTCTATATATCCTAACCTTAACCTAAAAGCATTTTTAGCTTTTGACACACTGCATCCCCTACTTCATGGGTTTTAGCATTTCCCTTTAAGTCTGGTGTCAATGTCTTTCCTTCTAATAATACCCCTGTAATGGCTTCAATAATCGCCTCTGTATCGGGATCCTCTAAAAGAAAATCCAACATCATTTTTGCTGTCCAAATCATAGCTATAGGATTGGCAATTCCCTTATCCTTTATATCTGGCGCTGAGCCATGAACTGGTTCAAACATAGAGGGATATTCCTTTTCTAAATTCAGGTTACCGCTGGCGGCAAAGCCTAATCCTCCTTGCAATGCTGCCCCTAAATCAGTAATAATGTCTCCAAAGAGGTTGGAAGCCACTAATACATCGTAGGTTTCTGGCCTTTGAAGGAAATACATGCTTACGGCATCCACATGATTTGTTTCTGTTTTAATGTCTTGGTATCCCTCTGCGATTTCCTTAAAGATTTTATCCCAAAATACCATGCTATAGTTCAACGCATTGGATTTCGTAACATTGGTTACTTTATTAAATTTATTTCTTTTTTGTGCCAGCTTAAAGGCATAATCCATTACTTTTTCCGTGTTTTTTCTAGTGAAAACTCCTGTTTGAATGGCTATTTCCTCTGGCATATCTGGGAATCGGATTCCACCTACTCCTGCATACTCCCCTTCAACATTCTCACGAATTACTACAAAATCGATATCCTTTGGTCCTTTATCCTTTAGGGGACAAGGTGCCCCTGGTAATAGCTTTATAGGTCTTAGATTGATATATTGGTTAAAGCCCTGTCTTATTTTAAGAAGCAATCCATGAAGTGAAACATGATCTGGCACCGATGGGTCCCCCACTGCTCCTAATAATATGGCATCAAATTCCTTTAGAACTTTCAAACCATTGGCATCCATCATATTTCCTGTTTTTAAATAATACTCGCAACCCCATGGAAAATATTGATACTCAAAGCTAATATCTCCTTTAATAGCAGCAAAAGTGTCTAATATCTTAATGCCTTCTGCCATGACTTCGTTCCCTATACCATCCCCTGGAATAACAGCTATCTTAAATTTTTTCATTTTTTCTCATCCCCTATCTCTTTACAGCTTAACAAGATTAATTTTCAAAATACCTTCCACATTGCCAATCATGTTTAAAGTTTCTTTGTCCACTTCTGAGTCTACCGTTAAAAACATCATAGCCTCTTGCCCTTTAACGTTTCTACTTACCTGCATGGTAGCGATATTTACCTTGCTAGCGCCTAATAAAGTACCAATTTGTCCAATCATACCGGGCTTATCAGTATTATTCGCTACTAGCACATAAGGTGTAGGGGTTGCATCAAATTCAAAACCATTCACTTCTACAATTCTAGCATCCTTCTTACCAAATATGGTTCCTGCTGCTGTAAAGGTCTTCTCTTTCGTAATAATATTGATTCGAACTTTGTTCATGTAATCGCCATTTACCGTCTGCTTACTTTCCACAACACTTATACCCCTGTTCTTAGCTGTTAACCTAGCGTTCACATAATTTACTCGTTCTTTAAGTATCGGTTCGAAAACCCCTTTTAATATTGCTAAAGTAACTGCTGACGTTTCCATATCAGCCACTGTACCGCTATAAATTACCTCTATTTTTTCAATAGGCTTCTTTTCCAGCTGATGATATAGCTTCCCTAATACTTCCCCTAGCTGCAAATAGGACTTTAGCGCTTCTAACTCCTGGTGCTGTAGGGTTGGAAGGTTTACTGCATTCGGCACCATCCCGCCCTTTAAGGCACTGATCACTTCTTGGGCAATCGTCACCCCTACGTTATTTTGTGCTTCTACCGTATCTGCTCCTAAATGAGGAGTAATAATAACATTATCTAAATCTAATAATGGTGATGTGGTATTTGGCTCATTCACCAACACATCTATTCCTGCACTAGCTACGATACCCTCTCTAATGGCTTTGACCAGGGCATCCTCATCAATAATTCCACCTCTTGCACAGTTAACAACCCGGACACCTTTTTTTGCTGTTTTAAATTCTTCTTCTCCAATCATGCCAAAGGTTTCTTCTGTCTTAGGCGTATGGACTGAGATGAAGTCTGATTTCTTTACTAAGTCACCAAGCTTCTTTATTTTCTCAACACTAAATTTACTAAATCGTTCATCTGTAATATAGGGATCATAGGCAATAACCCTCATTCCAAAAGCTTGCATTCTTGTGGCTACCAATGAACCTATTCTACCTAATCCAACAATTCCCAATGTTTTTCCCTGAAGCTCTGTCCCTTTAAAGCCACTTCGATCCCAATTTCTGTTTTTTATAAAGCTATTAGCTTGAGGAATATTACGGCATGATGCAATAAGTAGTCCTATCGTATGTTCCGCCGCAGATACTGTATTGGCTTCGGGAGTATTGACTACGATAATTCCTCGATTTGTCGCCCCCTCCATGTTAATATTATCTACTCCATTTCCAGCTCTACCCACCACCTTTAGATTGGTAGCATGTTGATAAAATTCTTCATCAATTTTCGTAACACTTCGGACTACAATAGCATCGTAGTTTTTAATAATATCCAGTAGCCTTTCTCTATCTACACTTAACTGTATATCAACATCTATTTCCATTCCAGAGTTTTTTAAGGCCTCGATACCTTTTTCAGCAATTTTTTCCGTCACTAACACCTTCATGTGTTTTCCCCCTTTAAAATTATATTTCTACTTCAACTCCTCTGGTCCTCCTGTTCCTGCCGCTTGAGAACCAATTATCATGCTTCAGATTTGAAAGATCCTCTCTAGGTTTTCATTGAGTCTTTTTAACAACTTTCATCCCTCCAACCTCCTATTTATTACATTATCTCATTAACGTGGTAAACTATTTTTATAAATAAAAAACTCCCGTTCTTGGCCTAAAAAGCCAAGGACGAGAGCTATACTCACGTGGTGCCACCTTGTTTTGTCATAAAATATTATGACCTCAAATTCAATAACGGTATTAACCGGAACGGGTTTTTTCCCCGTCTGCTTGGGAGCGGATTCAACAGTCTTTGGTACCAATTTCCACCTAACATTGGCTCTCTATAACCTTATCCCCGTTTACTATTCTCTTTCATAGCATTTTGGCAACTATGTAACTGATATATATAAAATATATCCTACTACGATTCATACCCTTTGTCAAGAATTTTTTTTAAATTTTATTTCTTTCCTCTTTTTTGCCAAGCATGTAATAATAGCGCCAATCCTATAACTCCATAGGCAACAAATACTCTGAAGAATTCTCCAATTTGGCTATCCCCCATTAAGTTTTGTCCCGCCATTGGAGATATAATGAATAGCATATGGAAAAGGAAGGTTCCCAATAACGCCTGTCTATAGGTAGCCTTTGTAACAGAAGCACCACCAATTAATAAAGATGCTACAGCAAAAAGTCCTACCTGTTCGTGACTTCCATAGGTGTTTAAGGTACCAATATTTTGAAGAAAAATAATTTGTCCCCATGCTGCTAGAACTGTAGAAATAATGATGGCAGTAATCCTTGTTCTGTCAACATTGATTCCTGATACTTCAGCTATATGCATATTCTGTCCTACAGTACGCATCTCTTGGCCTAACTTGGTTCTTAAGAAAAAGGTTAATGTCAAACACAATAAGCCTACTACAATAATGGTGCTCATAGGAACAGTTAATCCTTGATATGGCCTAATTTTCCAAACATTGTCCAACGCCTGTCGAACGCCGATCAAGTCTACACTATTTCTAACTCCCATCCCCGTAGATATAATCAGCTTCTCGGTTTTAAAGGGAATAATGGTGCCAGCAAACACCAAAAATACCAGTTGGTATACACCATTTGCAAAGAAACCTAGAATCATACTGGTAATCATTTCTTTACCTTTAGCTCTATTTAAAACCTGTCCTACCAAATAACCAAATACAATAGCTAAAGGAGTAGAAACTAGAAAGGCTATCAAGAGACCGCTTAATCCTCCTAAAGAGTGGTCTGTAACAAAGACTAAAGCAATCTGTCCAGCTATAGCTCCTAATACAATTCCAAAATTTAATCCCATCCCTGCTATAACAGGAATGATTAAGGATATTACCAAGAAGGAGTTCCTAGCTAGTCTTGTAATTACTTCGTTCAATACGAAAGTGAATTGAAGTTCTGACAAATTATAACCAATTCCACATAGAACTATAAAGACAATAGGTACAATGAATCGGAAGATATAGTCTGATGTCATCTGTCTTTTGGTTTTTATCTCATCTAGTTTCACATTCTGATCCATTAGGCTAAGTCACCTCCTGTTTTTCTCGTTAAGGCATAAAGAATAATGCCGTTCTGAACAATCATTCGAATAACCTCTGACATATTTCCATCGGCTAATATATTGAGCACAGGAAGGGCCACAACCAATAAAGCTTGGAACAAGAAAGTTCCTATAATAACATGAGAAATTTTAACTTTTTTGATCGATGCGCCGCCAATCAATATCGCTGCGACTGCAGGCATAGCAGAGTAAAGAGGTGCATTATACAGCTGTAAAAAACCAAAGGATTGACTGTAAACAATAATACCGATTGCTCCTAGTATTGTTGACAGGATTACCCCTAATATTCTCTGTTGATTTACGTTAATTCCAGTGGCGGTTGCAAATCTTTCATTTGATCCAGCAGCATTCATAATAACACCGCTTTTAGTTTTTCCAAAAAACCATACTATAAGGCAACATAAACCAAAGAATAGCAACAATCCCGTAGGCACCTGAACACCCGCAAAATTGAAACTTAAAAAGCTGTTCAAAACTTTATCTATAGAGGACTCAAGAGAAACTGTAACCCTTAAGCCGCTACCACCAACAGCCCAAATTAATTCTGGACTTCTAAAGGGGGCCAACAGCCAAAAGATACACATCGCCGATACAACAGAAAAACCTACATAGGTTCCTACTGTCATCTCCTGGCCCTTCATTCTATTCAACATTTGCCCATAAAAATAGCCAACAATAGCAGCTAAAGGGATCGCCACTATTAATGTAATGAAAAGACCTGTAAATCCAGTTAGTTTAAATTCTATACTAATTAAAGCTCCTATCAATCCACATACAATCCCTAAAGGAAGAGCAAAGTTCAAACCTACCCCAGCTCGAATAGCCGGCACCATAGCCAGTACCAATATACCATTCATACCTATACGGGTAAGGATATCCCCAATAAGTCCAGGGATGGGTATCGACAGCATAGCCGCCATAATAGAAAGGATAAATAAAAATCCTCCAATGATCAGTCTAGGATATCCTACTTTTTCTACGAAATTTTTAAAGCTCTCCATCCTATGATACCCCCTCTTTGCCGTATTCTCCAGCCATCATCAAACCAAAATCAACATCGCTGGCATTAGGAGCTAAAATCCCCTCTAGCTTTCCTTCAAAAATGATGGCAATTCTATCAGAAATCGAACGGAGCTCTGCCAGTTCACTGGAGGTGATAATAACTGTCATCCCAAGTTCCTTGTTCAGCTTAACTAGCAAATCAAGAACAATCTTTTTAGCGCCAATATCAATGCCTCTTGTAGGTTCTGATACCAAAATGATATCTGGATCCAATGTCAATGCCCTAGCTATACAAACTTTTTGCTGATTACCGCCACTAAGACGACGGGTTAACTGCTTTGGCCCTGTACACCGGATATCCAACTCCTTAATCATGTCCAAAGCATGCTCCCTAACCATCTTTTCATCCATCATGCGAATAGCGGCTGTTTTCTTAATAAATTTTTCCTTTATTTGAAGTGCTGAAATAGCAATATTGTGTTCTATCGAATCGTCTAATAATAAGCCTACACCTCTTCGATCCTCCGTTACAAAAGCAACGCCTAAGTCCAATGACTTTTTAGGCTGATTTAAAGGAAGCGACTCACTATTCTTCAAAATTTCACCTTTTGTAGGATATAGCCCCATAATACCATTAGCAACACCAATTTTCCCTTGGCCTCCTAAACCACCAATACCTAGAATTTCACCTCTTCGTACCTTTAGGTTTAAGCCCTTTACCACCTCTCCAGGCATATCTACATAAAGATCCTTTATATTTAAAATATAATCCTCGTCTTCTGTTTCCTCTTTAAAGATTTTGTCCATATTGGTGCTCTCGATTTTTCTACCCACCATCAACTCAGCAATTTTATGAACATCAGCATCCTTCGTTATTAAGTTGCTAACAACTTCTCCATCCCTCAATACAGTAATGTTATCCGTTATTTCTATAATTTCATCCAATCTATGGGAAATAAACAAGATTGCAATCCCCATATCTGCTAATTTCCGAACAATTTTCAAAAACCTATCGGCTTCTGATTCCGCTAAAACAGCTGTAGGCTCATCAAATACCAATAGTTTTAAATTGTCTTTATCGATTTCCCTAGCGATCTCTACGAACTGCATATATCCTACTGGTAATCCTGCTACCGGCAGCCATTCATCGATGGACATTCCTAGCTTATCTAAGGCCTCACGGCTATCCTGTCCCATTTTCTTGAAGTCCAAGGTTTTCATTTTAGGCCCTAATATCCGACTAAATAAGTTGTCTTTTGTTATTTCTCTATTTAATTTAATATTTTCCGTAATACTAAAACCTGGGATTAGCATAAATTCTTGATGCACCATACCGATCCCCAGCTCCATCGACTCTTTAGGAGACTTGGGGTTAGCAACCTCTCCATCGATTAAAATATCTCCTTCATAGCCTCCTGTGCTATGAATCACAGGCATGCCAAAAAGAATGTTCATCAAAGTCGATTTTCCTGCACCATTTTCCCCTACCAAGCCATGAATTTCACCAGCCTTGATATTAATATTGACACCCTTTAGCACCCTATTACCGGAATAGTCTTTACTAACATCCTTCATCTGTAATAAATATTCTGCTGTCAACACTGTTCCCTCCTTTGACAAATGAAGTCCTAAATATTGAGGTTGCCAAAGGGCAACCTCAATAGAATTTATCCCACTATTTTCTAAGAAACTTAGTTTTATTTCTTAGAATATTTCTAACTCTGCAACAAACATCAAGAAGTTTGGTAGACCATCTAATGCAGTTACCTCAACTTCTCCACCAGTTTCTTGAGCTAATAGCTCTGTCATTTTAGCTACATCAAATTTATCTACTTCTCCCTTAGCATAGGCAACACCATATTCTACTCCAGCTCTTACCATAGCCATACTAGCAGGTGCTTTCCAAGTAGCCATTCTTCCACTAGCACCAGCTTCTCCAACCTTATTCTTGATTTGTGATAACATGAAGGCAACATTTCCAGCCTCTTCTGTAGGAACTTCGATTCCTAAAGCTCCTGGATATGCATGATATGGGGATGGACAGCATTGCTCTGTAAATACTGCTCCCTCAGTCATAATAGAACGAATCATTGGTTCCATCATAGCGCAGTTGGTTCCAAAGAATACAGTATCTTTTCCATTAGTCGCTACCTGTCTTGGAATATCTTCTAAAATAAACAGTTGTGTTCCTGGGATACCAGCATCACCAGTTGGATCTGGGGCATCTACTTCAATAAATTTCATACCTAATTTATCTGCAGTTTCTCTAAAGATATCTCTACGTTGAGATAAAAGCTCATAAGACATATGTCTTGGGAAGGAATAATGTACAAAGGTTTCTGCTCCCATTTTTTGAGCATTTTCTACAATTGTTCTACCACGGGTTAATTGATCAACGTCTAAAAGAATGTCTGCACGAGCTGCTATCATATCTGGATCCTCATGAGGATTACCCACTATAAATACAATATCATCTCTTGTTTCTTTGATTGTATCAATAGCTGCTGCTGTTCCAGGTACAGCTTGAACAACAACAATGGCCTTCACTTCTGGATCTGCTGCTAAAGCAACGATTTGAGCAATCGTAGTTTCTTGCTCCTGCATAAATCTGTCAGGATATGTAACGTGCTTGATCACATCAGCACCATATCTAGCTACCATTTCTTCTGCAGCTCGAAATTCTTCTTCGTTTTGAGAAACAGTTGAAGTTGCTAAACCAATTTTAAAACCCAATCCTTCGCTAACTGCTGGTTCTTCACCATCTTCCGGTGCAGCTGCTGGTTCATTTTGACCACAGGCCACTAGACCAAATACTAACAGGCCAATCATCAACAAAGCTAATAGCTTTTTAAACATAAAAATTTCCCCCTTATTTTTAAAAATGTTGTTTTGGAAATGCTATAATCTCTTTTCCCACCACTCCTTTCACATGATTGTATATAGTTTAGTAGCTTAATAATTTCTTCTCGTTACTAGAAATTCAAGCTAATAAAAACTCTTGCATAACTAATAAATATACAGCCCTTATAAAGGAACAAAACCTTCCTGAGGAAGATCTTAAAATTATTTTCATTGAATTTTCAGATTGTTTACACAAGTATTATATACTCTGTATCCATGTATATTAATCTTGTTTATTATTATCCTTCAGACTTTAGATATTATAAATCAAAGAATCTCTCTTACAGACTGGAATGTGTCAAATGGCACAGTTTGTACTATTTGACACGTGTTTATTTGTATATAGTTTATCTTATCACCATTAAAAAATCAACTAAAAAATTTGAATCTTTAAAAAATTTTTAGTTGATTTTATTTTTTTATAAATTATATTTTCCAGCTATAGCTTCTGCCACCTTTATTCCATCTACAGCAGCTGAAATGATACCCCCTGCATATCCTGCCCCTTCTCCACAGGGATACAGGCCTTTTAAATTACTTTGATAATCTTCATTCCTCTTAATGCGAATAGGTGAAGAGCTTCTTGTTTCGATTGCTGTCATAACTGCATCTCCCATTTGAAACCCATGAAGCTTTCTATCGAGAGCAACAATAGCTTCCTTCATAGTATTTACTACAAATCCTGGAAGGCATTGTCTCAAATCCGTTAGTACTACGCCTGGCGTGTAGGAAGGTCGAACTATTCCTAACTCTTTAGAGGGTTGATTTTTCAAAAAATCCTTTACTAACTGAGCTGGAGCTCGATAGTTTCCTCCTCCAGCTTCAAAAGCTCTTTGCTCCCATTTTCTTTGAAAATACATGCCAGCTAGTGGATGCTCGCTCTCAAAATCCTGGAGATCTACTCCAACCAGCAAAGCACTGTTGGCATTTATCTTATCTCTTGCATGTTCACTCATACCATTCGTGACCACGCCTCCGTTCTCAGAAGCAGCCGCCACCACCTGCCCTCCAGGACACATGCAAAAAGTATAGGCAGAGCGTTGATTTGCACAGTGATGAGCTATTTTATAATCAGCAGCTCCGAGTCTAGGATGATTTGCATAATCTCCATATTGGCTCTTATCTATCAAACTTTGAGGGTGTTCAATCCGCACCCCAATAGAAAATGGTTTTTGATGAATTTCCACTTTGTTTTTATAAAGCATCTCAAAGGTATCCCTTGCACTATGTCCAATAGCCAATAACACAGCTTCTGTTTCAATGGTATTCTTCCCATTAATGACAACTCCCTTAATCGCTCCATCCTGTATTATAAAGTCTGTTACCTTCTTGCCAAATAATACGGTTCCTCCTAATTCTATGATTTCTTGTCTTATATTTTTCACCACATCCCGTAGTATATCTGTGCCTACATGAGGTTTACTGACATACATGATTTCTGGAGGTGCTCCAGCCTTCACTAATTCCTCTAAAATTTTCCGACATCGTATATCTTTGATTTGTGTGGTTAGCTTCCCATCAGAGAAGGTTCCGGCTCCTCCTTCTCCAAATTGTACATTCGATTCTGGGTTTAGATCTCCTTTCCTCCAAAATTCTTGGATATCCTTTGTTCTATGATCCACATCTTTACCTCGTTCTAACAGGATAGGATTGTAACCCATCTGTGCCAAAATCAAACCTGCAAATAGCCCCGCTGGTCCTGTTCCAATAATTACGGGAGGCTGTTCAAGCTTAACTTTCCCTCTATCTACAAATTTGTAATTCATATCAGGAGTTAAGATGATTTTCTTATCCTTTGTTCTTTTTAATAGCTTGTCTTGATTTTTCACCTCTACGTCTACCGTATATACGAATTCCACCCTATCCTTTCTTCTAGCATCGATGGACTCCTTATAAATAGTATAGTCGATTAAGTCTTCTTCTCTTATCCTTAGTTTTTTAAATATAGTTGCCTTCATATCAGTCTTTTCCTGATCAATCGATATTTTAATATCTGGTACACGAATCATGGCTCTACTCCCTTCCACCTTACTTAATCTAAAGCTGCATATTCTCCTGCCACATAACCAGAGGACCAAGCCCACTGCAAATTAAATCCTCCGCAATCTCCATCTATATCCATCACCTCACCAGCAAAATACAGGCCTGAAATCAATTTGGATTCCATTGTTTTTGCATCAATTTCGCCCACATCAATGCCTCCTGCTGTGGTTTGGGCATTTTTCCAGGATTGGGTTCCGGTGATTTTTATTTTCCATTGTTTTAAAAAGCGTATGATTTTTTTTGTTTCTGTTAAAGAAACTTCTCCACATTTCTTTTGGGAATCCTTTATGCCTGCTTCCTTTAACACAACAGGAGTCAAACGTTTATTTAACAGGCCAGTAAAACTGAATTCTAAAGTCTTTTGGGGTTGGTATCCTAGACGTATTTCCAGCATTTCCATGAGTTCATCTTCATCTAAATCAGGAAACATATCAATTTGAATATGTATCTTATCCCTCTTCATTAATGCTTCCCCTGCTCTACGGCTTAGTTGCAGAACTGGAGGTCCAGAAATCCCATAATCTGTAAAAAGAATTTCTCCTCTTTCTCTCCGTAGGACTTGTCCTTCCTTAACAACAGAGACTTCTCCTATAAATTTTACCCCCTTTAATGCTTTTAAAAACGGCGCATTAAGCTTCAATTGTACGAGGGCTGGAAAAGTTTCTACACTCCTATGACCTAAATCCACGGCTAGCCGATGTCCATCTCCATCAGAACCAAACTGTGGACTTGCCTTACCGCCAGTAGTAATGATCACTTTTTCTCCCTCAACTACGCTTCCATCCTTAAGAACAAGCTCGAATTCTCTATCATTCCTTTGTATTTTAATAACTTCAGCATTGCAGCATTCTTCTATGCCTAATTGTTGTATTTCATATCTTAGTAAATCCAACATACTAGATGCTTGATCCGACATAGGGAAAATCTTACCACCATCTTCTATTTTATGAGCAACCCCTAAATACTCAAAAAAGCTTAGGGTTTGCTCCACATCAAAGGCCTTTAAAACCCCCTGTGCAAACCTTACATTACTTCCATGAAAAAATCTTAAATCTATATTGATATTCGTAAAATTACATCTACCATTGCCTGTCGCTAAAAGTTTTTTTCCAACTCGATCCATTTTTTCTAAAATAGTTACCTTTGCACCATTTCTCGCAGCAGCTATTGCAGCAATCAATCCTGCTGCGCCCCCACCTATCACTAATACATTCACTTGTTTTCCCATCTTCTATGACTCCTTTTTTTATCCTTCACTATATTACAGAGATTTTCTCTGAATTAAGCCTCATTTTATAACCATATTCTATATTCTATCATTTTTTATATACTTTAATAATTTTGCGAGAAAAAACTAGAGAAAAATTTCTATTGTTTCTTGAATAGAAACCTTTCTCTAGTCTATACCTTCAATTAATTACTTCAATCTAATTCCCTGATTCATTATAAATTCCTTCAGTTGTGGTCTTCTGGACTGACTAAGAAATTCTGCCATCTGTTTTGTCCAACCAGCAGTTATTTTTCCATTGGTTCTTTCTATATAATACTTAGTAGAAATAGCTTCATACTTTTCTAAATCTTCAACGATATACTCTCGGTTGTATGACTCTTGATGAACAACAGCTCTTTGGGGTAATCTCGGTTTTTGACCAGGGTCTTGATCAGGATAGCCAAGGCACATTCCCATAATCGGTATAGTTAGTTGAGGCAAGTTAAGTAGTTTCGCAACCTCCACTGGTTGATTTCGAATACCTCCAATAATAACCCCTCCTAATCCATAGGATTCTGCTGACAGCAGCAGGTTTTGCGCTGCTAAAGCAGTATCTACCGAACCCACTATCAAATTTTCCACCTCATCTATTTTAAATTCTGTACCATACATATCTGAAGTTAGCTTCAGTCGATAAAAATCAGCACAAAAAACTAGAAAAACAGGACATACCTCTACCCAATGCTGAGAGCCACAGTATTCTGCCAACTTTCTTTTGGTATCTTCTTTCTTCACTACGATAATACTATAGGCTTGAACATTGTGGGAAGAAGAAGCCCATTGAGCTGAGGTTAATAATTCCTCAATGAGTTCATCGGGAATAGGTTTTTTAAGATATTTCCTAATGGAACGATGGCTTTGAATCAATTTTAGCATAGCATTCATTATAATCACTCCCTAATTTTTTATATAGTTATTAATATAGTTCTCTAGAGCTTTTTCCCAGTTTTCTACATAAGGCCCTATTGCCCATTCTGCCATAATAACAGTTTCTCCCTCTCTTAGGTAAATTTTTTCTAATGGCTCCTGCTGAAGTTTTTGACCCTCGATGCCAAATACTATCACCTCATTTTTTGTCACTACCAATGCAATATCTTTATTGGGTGAAGTATATACATCGACAGCAGTAGGGACTTTATCCTTTACCATTGTCCAAGGGATACTTAGTTCATCATAAAAAACCAATTTCGATGGTGGAATCAGGTTAATATTATAGTCGGTGGTGGCTAACTCATCATCCTCAAAATAGCTGATTCTTCCTTTTAATAGCCAATGCCCAAGCCTTCTTTCAAGTCCATAGTTCTCATTCTCTTCTTCCTTTCGCAACATACTATTGTCCTTTTTCTCACTCAACACCCTCTTTCTTCCGTTTTCTATTGCTTCTACCCCTGCATTTCCTAATAGATCCAAGATGTTTACTTTTCTAATCGTTGGGAGGCTATCAATAACTAAAATATGTACTGCTTCCTTCTGTAATACGTCGTCTCCTTGATTCATTCTAAAGCTTCTCTCTTCAATAGAAACATAGTCATTACTAATATAGTTAATCGTTCTATATAAAGCTTCTTCCTTTTCCTGACCTACAATCAACTGTGGATTTATCTCTTCTATTGGACTTTTCTCCCTAATCAAAATATTATAGGCAACTAAAAACTCCTCTGTTTTATTCTCTTTAGTTATTCTTTTCACTTCCATTTTCCAGAAGCCATTTCTCCTAGGGAAAAAAATATCTTCTGTCTGTAAAAAAGGATGCAACTTTCTATTTTCTGAAGCAATCCAAAGGGTTCTATAGGATTGGGTCTGTAGATGTCCTCCCTTTTCTTCTGTTGTTTGACGAAGACCTACCAGTACACCTGTACGGGTCAAATTATCTTGTGGAAAATTCTCAACCTTTTCCTGCCAAGAATTTTCTTCCTTCAGCTGCTTCAACAGCTCCTCATTCACTTCATCAGAAATCTTTTTTAGAATAAAACTATCATTATAAATTTTCAGTATTAATTCTTCATCTTTTTCCTTTAAAATTTCGCAGAAAAAAACATCCTGATCCGTAACAGTAATGACTTCAATCTCCTGCTGTGAAAAGTTAAACCCCTCGTGGAAAGACTGATAATGATAAAGAAGATATTCTTCTGCAGTTACTTGTTTGGTTTGATAACCGGCATTCATTAATAAATATTCTCCTACCATCGCGTATTGATCAGAAAAGATAATCCTTCTCCCCCTCCATTCCTGCTCTTCCTCAGCAGTAGCTGACTGGCTTAATACACCAGAAACTTCCCAAGTTCCTTGAATTGAAATGTCGATGTTTTTAGGCGGTACAATTTGCAAACTAGGATCATTGTCTGTACTGACACAACCAGTAGAATAAAAAATAATCAATATCAAGATGCAAATTAATTTAACGGGCTTCATCTAAACAACCTCCTGCAATGGCAGTGTAATAATGATACTGGTACCCTTATCCACTTGACTTTCAATGTCTAAGCTTCCACCCATCATTTTGATAATTTCATCAGAAATAGATAAACCAATACCGTTCTGAGAATTGCTAGATTTTCCTTTATAGAACTTTTCTTTAATTTTGGGAAGATCTTGTGAATGTACTCCACAACCTGTATCTTTAATGGTAATTATGATATTGTTACCCTCCAGCTTAGCCAATAAACTGATTTTTCCATTGGTAGGGGTAAATTTGAAAGCATTATCTAGTAAATTAATGAGTACTTGCTTCAACCGATTTTCGTCAGAGTAAATCAAAGGGAATTCATCAATATAATCAACCTGAAAATCTACCTGTTCCCTTATAGCCCTTGGCATTAACTGTTTTTTTATATGCCCTAACACCTCTGGAAGATTAACAGGCTTCATCTTAAGCGTAATTTTACCAGATTCAAATTTAGAAAAATCCAGTAATTCTTCTACCATAAGGGTCAATCGATCACTTTCCTTTTCTATTATTTCAAGACCATCTGATAAAATTTGTCTATCTTCATTATCTTGTTTTAGGGTAACTGCCCATCCTTTAATAGAAGTCAGGGGTGTTCTAAGTTCATGAGATACAGAAGATATAAAGTCATTCTTTATCTGATCCTTTTTTATTATTTCTTTTGCCATATAGTTTAAGATATCAGAAAGCTTCCCAATCTCATCATCACTTTTTTTCCTGTTTTCTGCATGATAATCTCCCATAGCCATTTTTTCTGCTACAATTGTTACTTCTTCCAACGGGCCAGTGATCGTGTTAGCCAAAAATATACTAACCAATCCGGTAATCAATGTTACCAGCCCTCCAAATGCAATGAAAACATAGGCAATCCTTTTAATATCTCTGTTTACCTCTCTAAGAGAAGCAATAAACCGCAGCACCCCCACCTGTTGCTCACCTGAGTAGAGGGGGTAGGAAACTGCCATTACCTTTTCTGTATCATACTCTACACTACCAACCCATTTTCCTATTTCTCCTTCTATCGCCCTTTTCACATCCTCCATTTCCTTGATGTCCTTTGGCATCACTCCAATAGAGTCCATCAAAACCTTTCCATCCATATCAATAATTTCTACTTGGGCAGAAGTCTGCTTCCAAAAAGTATCGACATTGTTTAGTACATTTTCTTGCAGCGTAGCATCGGAAAAATATTTTTGATAGAGGTTTGCCGAAGTCTGAATCTGATTAAGTAAAGTGCTTTCTAGATTTTTATAATAATACTGTCTAATACTACTTATCAAAAAGATTTCAAGGATCACTACAGTAATCACAATGATGAATACAAAATTAAAAACTAATCTTTTTTTAATACTCTTCATTGTTCTCTGCTCCTCTTAGTCGGTAGCCTAATCCCCATACAGTTTCAACCCATTGGGGCTCCGAAGGATTATTTTCTATTTTTTCTCGAATTCGTCGAATATGAACATCTACTGTCTTCATGTCCCCAAAATAGTTTTCACCCCAGATTTTATTCAATATTTCATCTCGACTAAAAGCTTTACTTGGCCTGGTCATTAGAACTTTCATGATGGCAAATTCAGTAGGCGTTAGTTCAATTTCTATATTTTGTTTATAGAACCGTTGCCCCTCTAAATCCAAACTTAACTCCTGAAACCGAATAAATTTATGATTATTCGTTCTACCTACCTCTGTTTTTCTCAAATTAGCGCGGATACGAGCAATGAGTTCCAAAGGATTAAAGGGTTTTACCATATAGTCGTCGGCTCCCAATTCTAGCCCCATTATTTTATCCATATCCTGTCCCTTTGCAGTCAGCATAATGATAATAATCTCTGGTATAAGTTCTCTAAGTCGTTGACATAATTCAAATCCATCCATCCCTGGCAGCATTACATCCAAAACAGCAACTGCAGGATTCTGTCCTTCTATTAGTTTTAAGGCTTCTTCTCCGCTTTCACATTCTAATATCTGAAATCCACTTCTATTAAGGTTAATAGCTAAAAACTTTCTTATAGAAGCTTCATCCTCTACCACAAGCACTTTTTTTTGACTTTTCTCCATTATTATCACCCAATATCATTCAAATTTTATTTTAACCTTATTGTATTATAGTTTTTTTCCTACTTCTAGTTTTAATTATCTCCATTAAAAAACTTAATATTTTCGTAACCTTTTTTAATCAGTTTGTAATCTAATTGGAGACAAAATGCGATAAAATTATACATAGAGAAATTAAAAATAATGGGGGCGCATAGCAATGCAGCATTTGAAAACAAGTATAACAGTCATTCTACTAACAATTGTATTTACTGGAGTTTTAAGTTTCGAAGTAATCCTTCCTTATGAAACAGTAGCCATTGTTGATGCAGAGGATGTTGTAGAAGAAGCAATTGATGATTTAACAGAAGAGGAAACTCCCACAGAGGAGGATCCCATTGTTATTGATGAAAATGCCAAGGTTGTCTATCTTACCTTTGATGATGGACCTTCTCCCGATGTAACCTCCCATATTCTAGACATTCTTAAAGAATACAATATTCAAGCTACTTTTTTTGTTATTGGCAATCTGGCTGAACAACACCCTGATATACTTTTACGAACATGGGAAGAAGGCCACTTAGTAGGTAATCATACCTATACCCATAATTTTCGCCACATCTATGGAAATCCTCAAAACTTTTTGGACGAAGTAGAAAGGACAGATGAGGTTTTTTCATCAATATTAGGTACTGACTATTATAAGTCAAAATTTATTCGATTTCCCGGTGGCTCCTTTGGAAAAAGACTGCAACCCTTTCGTCAGGCGGTGGGGGAGGCTGGTTATATAAGCATTGACTGGAATGTAGTAACTGGTGATGCTGAAGGTCATAGAGTTTCACCTCAGAAGCAATTAACTAGACTTCAAGAAACATTGCAAAATAAAAAAGAAGCTATTGTACTTATGCATGACAGTAATACAAAGCAAACTACAGTAGAGGCTCTGCCTGAGATTATTGACTACCTAATCTCACAAGACTATGTCTTTAAAACCCTTAAAGATTATGAATTTTAACAAATCACCTTCATCAATTTATTTTTCACAGTGTAAAGGTTTCGCCGCTGGGAAACTCTTTATTAAGAGTAACCTCAGTGAATATTATCGTAGAAATATTAGATTTATCCTTCGGTGTATTGCTAAGACTCCCACTTCTTCTAGATAAACAAACTAAGCGACTAACACAAAATCAAAGATTTTGGTTATCTGCTTATAGATAAACAAACTAAGCGACTAACACAAAATCAAAGATTTTGGTTATCTGCTTATAGATAAACAAACTAAGTGACCAACACGAAAGTTAGAAACCAAACTTTCGGTTGTCTACTTAAAGCGAGAGATCAAGCACTACATCCTCGAAGTAAATTCGGCTACAATTCAGAGGGAGTAAAAACTCCCTCTGAATTGTAGCCGAATTTTATTTCTAAAAGTACTTCATACTGGTTTTTTTAAGTTCCTCACTACTAAATAATAATTGATAATTACTTATATCAAAGGTTTTCGATAACTTATCTGCAATTTCATAACAGTCTTCTTTACTATTAGCATGTATCATAGTAAATAGGTTATAGGGCCAATCTGGGTAGGTTGACCTTTCATAACAGTGAGTAACCTCAGGAAACATGGCCATAGACTTGCCTACCTCCGCTATTCTAGGGGACTCCACCCCCCATACCACCATAGCATTAGCAGTGATTCCTGCTTTTCTATGTCTTAGCACCGCTCCTAGTCTTCTTATTATGCCATAATCAACGTATTGCTGAATTTTATTCAGTAATTCCTCTTCCTCCATTGCTAACTCCTTTGCTATCTGCTTATAGGGCTCAGCGCATATGGGTAAATCCTCCTGTAACAGCCTAATAATTTTTTTATCTAATTCTGTAACCTCCATCCTACACCTCCCTCCTAAACATTACCACTTGTTTTACTTACACTGTTGATATAAATCAAACTTCACCCTAACCTTGAAAAAATTTACCGCAGGTAAATTCATGATTTCCTTAACTTTTATTTTTCTCTTTAGGTCTTTTATCGTATTATCTACTTCCTCCTTAGAGGGTCCTATTAAGGTGAACCACATATTATAGGCATGATTTCTGACATAGTTGTGAGTAACACCTGGGATTGCATTCACTATAGCAGCAATCTTCTCTATTTCTTCCTCAGATACCTTTAAAGCACATAAAGTACTATAATAGCCTAGTTTTCTAGAATCAAACACCCCCCCGATCCTTCTAATGATTCCAGCTTCCTTTAATCTTTTTATTCTATCTATAACTTCTGCCTCCGATATATCTAACATGTCTCCAATTACCTGATAGGGTTTGTTAGCAACAGGAAAATCGCTCTGTATCATTGTCAGCAACTTTTTATCTAATAGATCCAAAAACTACACCCCTTTTCTTCCATGGTATAGACACCAAGGTTCTTCTGCCATATAATCTCCCTCATGATAAAAAGCAGCCCGGGCCCTGCATCCTCCACAGCTTTTTTTGTATTTACAGCTACCACAACCTCCACCATATTCAAGGGTCCGGAGTTTATGGAAAACTTCACTTTTATTCCAGATCTCATCAAAGGGAACTTCTCTTACATTTCCAATTTCCATATCTAAATAAGCACAAGGCTGTACTTTGCCCCTAGGACTAATGATACAGTAGGAAGTTCCTGCTAAACATCCCCGCTGAAAGCGAAGCTCCATTCCCATTTCCTTAGCTATTCGCATAAACTGAGGAGCACAGGTAGGCTTCAATTCTATAGAAACTTCCTTCTGCTTCATCATAATTTTCTTCAAAACATTTTCATATTCCTCTGCCTTTAGGGATTCTTCTTCAATTGTCACCGCCCTTCCAGTAGGCACTAAAAAAAAGAAATGATGAGCTACAGCCCCTACCTCTACTGCCAGATCTGTTAGTTCCTCCAATTCCTCTTGATTCCAATCCATTACGGTTGTATGAATCTGAAAGGGTAATCCTGCAGTTTTACAATTTTTCATAGCATCAATGGCTCCTTGCCAAGCACCTTCATAACAGCGGAGTTCGTCATGCTTTTTAGGGGAAAGACTATCGAGACTAATGCCTACTCCCATTGCCCCAATTTTTTTTAGATTTTCCGCTACCTCTAGTGTAATAAATGTTCCGTTAGTACCGAAGACTGGCCTTAACCCCTGTTCTTTTGCATGCTCTACCAACTGAAAGATGTCCTCCCGCATAAAAGGCTCTCCTCCACTAAAAATCATAATTTTAAATCCAGCCTTCGCGATTTCCTCTATCAGCTTTTTACCTTCTTCTGTACTTAATTCTTCATCAGCCTTTGCTCCCGCTTCTCTATAGCAATGCTTACAATACATATTACACTGATTGGTTGTATTCCAAGATATGATCAAAGTTTCTCCCTCCTATATTGCAATTTCTTCCTCTGTCAGATAACAGGCAGGGTCAGATTCCCAAAAGTCCCCCGTTGCAGCCTCTGCTCTAGCTCTAAAATTACCATTGCATACCTTTAACCACCTGCATGTGCTGCATCTCCCCTTTAACAAGTCTTTTCGATTCTTAAGTCCTGCTAGAATTGGATGAGAGGTATCCCTCCAGATTTCACTGAAGGATTTCTCACGTACATTTCCTATAATATGATTTTGAGTAAATTGATCAGGATGTACATTTCCCATACTATCTACATTAGCAAAAGCTATACCAGAGCGATTTCCTCCATTTGTTTGCATAAGTTGATATACTTCCCTCGCTCTTTCTGGATCTATTTCTCTTAGTTTCATATATAGATATACAGCATCCGCATGATTATCTACTGTTAAAATTTCCTTATCTAATCCTCTTCTATGAAAATCTAAGGTTTTTTCAATAATGAAATCTAACACCTCTCTTGACTGCTGGTGGGAAAGGTCCTCCTCCATCATTTGATTCCCGCGACCACAATAAACTAAATGATAAAAACAAACTCTATTGATATGTAAATCTTCTATTAAATTAAATATATCTCCTAGTTCTTTATAATTATGTCGATTAATGGTAAACCTCAAACCTACCCTCTGACCTACTGCCACACAGTTTTCTATTCCCTTCACAGCTGCATCAAAGGCTCCTTTTTGTCCTCTAAACTGATCATTTGTATCTTTTAGCCCATCTAGACTAATCCCCACATAACCTACTCCGATTTTTTTAAATTCTTCCGCAGTTTTTCTATTGATTAAGGTTCCATTTGTTGAGATAGTAGAGCGAATATTGCAATCTATTGCGTGCTTTGCTAATTTAAAAAAGTCCTCTCGCACAAGAGGCTCTCCACCAGAAAAAAGGAGCACTGGTACTTTAAAGCTACCTAAGTCCTCTATAAACTTTTTTCCCTCTTCATAGGTTAATTCCCCTTCATATCGCTTGCAGTCTGAATCCATATAACAATGTATACATTTCAAGTTGCAGCTTCTTGTCATATTCCAAGCAACAACCGGTCCATGCCCTTCATTTGTTCCATTTACTGTTTTTTTTGCTCCATGTCTATATCTTAGGGAATCCCCAAAATGATTAGTTCCTATCAAAAACTTTGTAATACTTACCATAAAATGACCCACCTTTCTATTATATAGTTATCCTATATAATATCGTCTTCCTAGTTAATATATTATCCTTATTTTGGTTAATTTAACCTGTTATTTTCTTTTTTAAATAAAAAAACACCATTGCAAAATGATTTACAGGATGGTATCTCTATCGTTTTAGCGGTTGATCTGCTTAGGCTGAAGGCTTTTTATTATAATATTTTTCTATTTATACATAAGCATTAAGTAAGTAATGTAATTTCATTATACTACTATCCTATGTTTTTAAAAAGATAAAATAGAAGGTATTAATATACTTGAACAAATATATTAACACCTTCTATTAGAACATCATTAAATATCATTGCTGTAACCAGCACCTTCTAATTTCCTTGTAAAATAATTACGTTCATAATATACATCCTCTACTAACCACAACACAAGAAACGCTCTTCTATGTCTTCTCCATCTGATTCCTCAATGTTCCAACTTAATGAAACGAGTTCACAAACCAAAATAATTCTTTTTTCCATATTTTAAATATTATTTTTACTTTTTGCTATATTTTCTGTAATTCTATCTAATAGAATAGCCAATAAAACAATAGCAATACCACTTTCTACTCCTAATCCAATATCTACCGTCTGCATGGCTCGAAGTATGTCTCTTCCAAGACCACCGCCTCCAATCATAGCAGCAATTACTGACATAGAAAGTGCCATCATGATACATTGATTTACGCCAGCCATAATGGTAGATAAAGCTAAAGGTAGCTGGACACCCAAGAGAATTTGTAGTCTTGTGGAGCCAAAAGCCCTAGCTGCTTCCACCATATCTTTTGGTACTTGCCGAATTCCTAGATTGGTTAATCGAACAGCTGGAGGCATAGAAAATATTAAAACTGCCACCAAAGAAGATACCTTCCCCAATCCAAAAAACATAACAGCAGGAATTAGATAGACGAAGCTTGGTAATGTCTGCATAAAATCTAGTATTGGTCGTAAAACTCTCTCCGTAACATCGCTTTGTGATGAAAGAATTCCTAATGGTATTCCAATGAGAAGTGATATTATCGTTCCCGTTAATACTAGAGATAATGTGCTCATTGTCTGGCTCCATAGCTCTAGCCCTAACAAAAATGTCAAACTTGCAATGGTAAAAATTCCTAGCTTTTTGTTTAGAAAAAATCCTACTAACGCACCTACAACTATAATCATAATCCAAGGAGGTAATATCAGCAAATAGCCTTCAAATTTATCAATAATGGTGGCAAGGTTTCTACTTATAGTATTCGTTATTGGCGTAATAGAAGGTACAATTTCATCAAAAGCTTTGTTCACTACTTCACTTAGAGGTATCGAAAAATTATTCATTCCAGTTCCCCCCTCCTGCTAACCCTTGAAGAATGGCACCTCTTACAATAATTCCTAATAATCGATTTTTTTCTGAAGCTACTGCAATAGGGCGCCCTTCACTCATTAATTCAAATATATCGCTTACAATCATGTCAGGTGGTACTTTTGTATAATTTGATTCTAAATAGGCTTCTAAAGTGTCACTTCCAGCTTTTATTGCTTCTGCTGCTTTTTCAGCCATCAATAATCCTTGTATTTCTTTACTCTGATTCACGACGAAAATACTGGAGATCCCATTCTCCTTCATCTTATGCAAAGCAACACGTGGGCCATCCTTCAAATAAACCACTGGCTTTGGTTTTATCATGATATTTTCTGCTGTTAATACTTTGGTTCTATCTACATTTTCTACAAAGCGTTCTACATATCTTGTAGCAGGAGTTTGCAGAATTTCTTCTGGAGTTCCTATTTGAACAATCTTCCCATCCTTCATTAGTGCAATTCGATCTCCTAATTTTAATGCTTCATCTAGATCATGCGTAATAAAAATAATTGTTTTGTTCATTTTACTCTGTAATTCCATCAACTCATCCTGCATATCTCCTCTAATAAGAGGATCTAATGCACTAAATGCTTCATCCATTAATAAAATATCAGTATCATTAGCCAAAGCCCTTGCGAGACCTACACGCTGTTGCATTCCTCCACTGAGTTGTTGGGGATAACTGTCTTCCCAACCCTTTAATCCTACAGTTTCTAATGCCTGTTTTGCCTTTTTAAGCCTTTCTTCTTTAGAAACTCCTTGTATCTTTAATCCATATGCCGCATTCTCAACTACCGTTAAATGGGGTAGTAGAGCAAAGCTTTGAAAGACCATAGCCATTTTTTTCCTTCGAGTTTCAAGTAATTCATTGTGAGGTACCTTCATGATGCTCTTGCCATCAATTTTTATATCACCGCTAGTAGGTTCTATCAGCCTGTTTAGACATCTTATTAATGTTGATTTTCCGCTCCCCGATAATCCCATCACTACAAAGATTTCTCTATCATAGATGGAGAAGGAAACATCCATAAGTCCAACCACTTGACTGGTTTTTTCTAAAATTTCTTCTTTACTCTTACCTTCTTCCAGCAATTTTATTGCCTTTTCAGGTTGTTTTCCGAAAATCTTGTATAAATTTTCAACTTCAACTTTTATCATTATTTTCACCTTTCTATCACTCTATCCTTTGATCTATTCCTATTTATAGATTATAGCAGTGAAAATTCAGATGAGGCGTCCCTCATCTGAATTAAATAGATTATTTAAAACTTTGATTCTGTGTAAACCAATTCATTAACTTTCCTAACAAAATTCATTTTAATTTCCCAACATAGCATCTACCTTGTCTCTATTTTCTTCTATCCACTCTTTTGTTAATTCCTCAATATCTCTATCGTTTAATTCCATTTCTTCTAGCATACCTTCTATTTCTTGTATATCAATTTCAAAGTTTTGTACAAATTCATAAAGATCAGGAGCAATTTCTTCTAGTTCTGGATAAACACCTGTTATCGCATCATCTAATACCCAGATGCCTTCAGGGTCTTCCAACAACTTTATATCATATCTAGTAAACATCGTATGTGGTCTCCATGCTAAAAAAACAATTGGTTCTTCCTGTTGAATTGCTTTTTCAACTTCAGCTAACATCGCTGGTGTACTTCCTTCTAAAAGCTCAAATTCATCTAATCCGTAGGCTTCAATCGTCTCCATAGAGGTCACCATCATTCCAGCACTAGGCTCTATTCCAATGATTCGATTGTTAAATTCATCTGCTCTATCCTTTAACTGGTCAATAGAATCAATATCTACATAAGAAGGCACTGCCCAACCCATATCTATGTTTTCATAAAGTATACCTGTCAATTGAATCTGGTCTTCATAACGGTCTATATAGGTTTTATGTAGTGTAGGTAACCAAACATCTGGGAATATGTGAATATCACCTTGAGCTAATCCTAAGAACATAAACCCAATATCTCCTTCAACCATTTCTGTAGAGTATCCTAATTCTTCTGCTACATGCTTTATAATATTTGCTGGAACCCATTCATGTGGATAGGGAACTTCACCTATAGCAATCGTTGGTTTCTCGTCCGTTGGTGCCTGTTCCTCACTTTCTCCACCACAACCAGCAACTGCTAAACTTAAAATAATCATTATTACACCTAATACTAATTTTTTTCTTACTATCATTTCTTTTCCTCCTTGTTTTCTTGGGTAGTGTCAAGTTTGACACCCCTATATTTTTAAAAAACTGCCAATCTGTTCTCTCTACCATCATCAAAGTGAATTAAAAGATTTTTTAAAAGATTTATCGCTTGATTTTCGATAAAACAAGTACCCGCACAGCTAAATCAACTACTTGCTTATTAGAAACTAGCACTGCAAACTGCAACTTGTTTTCAAGTATGTAATATTTATCGTTTCCTATTAAATAAAAAAAAAAACCGCATTGTTTAACGGTTTTTTGTTTTTATCAATACAAATTCTTCTTAAAATCATTAAAAATTCACTTTGAGAGACAATATAATAAGTCATATTTATCTTTATTTATATCAATCTCTAATTACCTATTAGGTACAAAGAACTTTCAGTACTAGTTTATTTTAACCTATAGCCTTATTTTTGTAAAACCTAGTGATACCAGATATCTCATCATATGCCTGTCTCTAGAACCTTCACCTCCATATAATTATAGTAGCCTCTGTATTTGACCATTATCCTACAGGCACCTCATGAATATGGAAGTTTATTTGATTTTATGCATAAATATTTAGGACTGTATCCTATGAACTTTTACATGAAATCCTTCATAAATTTTTCCGCATCCTCAGGCTGCCACTGTCTATCTACTAAAGTTGATCCTCCAGCTAGATAAGATATTTTATCAATATAGCTAGGCTTTTCTGTTTTATAGATAATCCCTAATGGTATACTAGTCTCCCATTCAAGAGATTTTTGAAAAGCCGCTACTCTGTCAGTAGGATCATAACCTTCATCCAAATAATAAACACGGTCTTTGTACCATTTAAAGGTATTCACTTGATTGAAGATTACACAAGGCTGCAAAATATCTACCAAAGCATATCCTTTATGATTCATAGCTTCCTTCATAATAGAAACAAGGTGCTTTCTATTTCCTGAAAAACTTCTTGCAACAAAACTACAATCTAAGCTCACAGCTAATGCCAATGGATTTAGGGTCTCCATTCTTACTCCATCCAACTGCATGGTAGTTTTTTGACCCTGAGCTGTCGTCGGTGAACCTTGGCCTTTTGTTAACCCATATATTTGATTATCATGGACAAAATGGGTAATATCTACATTCCTTCTAATCCCATGCATCAGATGATTTCCACCTTCTCCATAGCTGTCCCCATCTCCTGAATGAATAATCACCTTTAGGTCTTTATTTGCGATTTTAATACCACTGGCGGGAGGTACTGCCCTTCCATGCAATCCATTAAAACCATTCACATTGATATAATGGGGTAATTTTGCGGCTTGCCCTATACCTGAAGCCACCACCACCTGATGGGGCTTTAATTCTAATTCAGCCAATGCTTCTTTTAATGCCGGTAAAATACTATAGTTTCCGCATCCAGGGCACCATGCTATTTCATCGTTGAAATCGTACATTTTTATTTCCAGCATCTATAACACCTCCCCCTTCAACCTTAAATAAATTTCATAACCACTCATTTGTCTGCCATCATATTTTAATATACTGTTATGGCAAACAATTCCTGTCTCTTGCCGAATAAGCTTAGCCAACTGACCTGTATAATTTTGTTCCACATTAATAATTTTTAAAGCGCTGCTGCTGTACTTATCTAATAGCTTCGTTGGCAATGGATATAAATCTCCAAATGCTAATGCGCCAGCCCCTATACCATCCTTTTGTAATAACTCTATCGCTTCCTTCAATGGCCCATCCATAGAACCCCATCCCAGTAATAAAACCTCTGGATGCTTCACACCATAATAATTTGGCTCTAAGATCTCTTTTTTAAGATAAACCATTCGTTTCATACGTTTTTCCATCATATTACTCCTAATCTCTGCTGCTTCTGTAATATGACCATATTCATTATGTTCGTCACTATCCACCAAAACAATTTGACCTTCATTTTTACCAGGAATTATTCTAGGAGATAGTCCATTTTCCGTCAGTTGATATCTTATGTATTCATCCTCTGTAACGACCTCTTTTCCCGCTAAATATCGGTTTATAGCTATTCTGCCGAAATCGAAAGGTTCAATAGTTTCCATTGCATCCGATAAAAATTGATCTCCTAATAAAATCACTAGCATTTGATATTTGTCCGCTAGATTTAAAGCTCTAGCTGTTTGATAAAAGGCATCCTCTGGATTTCTTACAGCAATCACCATCCGTGGGATTTCTCCATGGGATGCTGTTAGCACAAAACTTAAGTCACTTTGCTCTGTCCGGGTAGGCAGCCCTGTAGCTGGCCCTGGCCTTTGAATATTTGCCACTACTAAAGGTGTCTCTGTTATTCCAGCTAACCCCAATGCTTCTACCATGAGTGAAAATCCCCCTCCAGAGGTTCCTGTCATTGCCCTAGCCCCTGCATAAGAAGCTCCTATTGCCATATTAATCGCAGAAATTTCATCCTCCACCTGTTCTACTACAATACCGGCATCCTCCTGTTTTTCGGATAAATAGGTCATTATGCTGGTGGCTGGGGTCATTGGATAACCAGCATAAAAACTTACTCCTGCCGCCAATGCTCCTAAAGCTATTGCTTGATTACTATTAATTAATATATGGTTATCTTCTGCAGGACTGTCTATTTGAAAATAACTCTCTACCAATTCATATCCCTTCTGAAAAGCAGCGATATTAACCATACTTGTCTCACCATCAAACTTCTCCTTAAATACTTCCTCCACTTGGTTTATGGTTAACCCAAACAGTTTCATTACAGCTCCTATAGCTATAGACCCAAATACTTTTATGTTGCCAATTCCCTTAGCTGTTTCCTTTAGGGCCATAGAGATTACCCTAGTATCCTCAGATTGCAATGAATCATCACAAATAATTATGCCTTTTTCTTGAAGTCTATCAATATGAGTTTCTATTGTCCTCTGATCTAGTGCTATCATCACATCTAAAACTGGATGATGAGAAACGATGGTCTCTGTACCAAATCGAAGTTGAATAAAGTTATGTCCACCTCGAATTCTAGACATATAATCTTTATTAGAGAATACATAATATCCCTGTCTCTTTAAGATTTTTTCTAGTAAAACCGCCAGTGTATCCATCCCCTGACCAGCTTCACCACCAATTAAAATATTGTACTTCAACACAAAACACCTCCTAATACTCTATGAGTAATTTTATTATGGTAAAGGTCTATATATTCCCTTATAGGTATACGCCCCTAAATTCCAAAGGCGTATATCCATAAATCAAGATGTCATGGCTATTATTTCTTCTAGCTTGATAAAATTGATACCCATGTATCCATATATAAAACCATATTTTTTACCAGCTTTTTCCCAAAAGAAAAACCCCTTTACGGGGTTGAGGTTGTTGAAATAGTCAACAAAATCCAGACTGTTCAAAAGCCTTCAGATTCGAGGCGCAAGAAAATCCAGCGACCGCAGCGTATACAGAAATACGTAAAGATGCTGGATTTTCGAAGCAACGAAGAAGATGGAGGTTTTTCAACAGTCTGAACCCCTTTACGGGGTTTCTATATCACCAAATATTAAATTTTCTCCACATCTATCCTGCTTAAGAAGCTACTCTGCTAACCAATACCATGTATTATCGCTCTAAAACGCAGCATGCTGGTAGTAGGATATATGCCAAAACGATTTAACTGCAACAACGAATCTCCACGTTGTACATAGCCTGTCCTTGTTGTAAAGGCTAATGTATACCCTAGTTCTTCCAATATATCTAAAGTCATCTCATTGTATTTTCCATAAGGATAGGCAAAATAGTTGCTTTGAGTGATGCTTTTGTTCATTGCTAAATCTTGCATAATCTTATTGTACGACTTTGTAAGCAAGTAAGGAATTTCATTCTCATCCTGCACATGCATGTCATGGGTATGATTTGCATATTCAAAAACATCCATCCCATGGACTATTTGATCCCACCCCAAGGAAGTGGTTTTTATAGGTGTGAAAGGTTCTGAAACCTCCTTAACACTATGCGTTATCAAAAAAATACTGGCTTCAAATCCATATTTTTTTAATATAGGATAGGCATAATGATAATTACTAGAATATCCGTCATCAAAAGTTATCACTACTGATCTTTTGGGAACTTCTAACTCTCCTTCTAAAAATTTCTCCAGTTCAAGCAAAGTTATCGTATTAAAACCATACTTATGCATATATGCCATTTGCTCTTCAAAGGCTTCTACTGTTATCACCGCAGGATTATTCCCATAGGTATTTTCTTCCTCCATTAAAAGGTGATGATACATCAATACCGGTATCTTTTTAGCCTCACCGTAGGATAAATCAAAAAGCCTAACTTTTTTTTCAGTTTCATTATCCAATGTTTTGTATTGTTGATGATAGTAGCTTGCTTCAGCATTTTGATTTTCCATTTCCATTTCATACACTGTGTCTATTTCTGGTACATTAGCATAAATAGGCATCGTTGCCAGTAATAAATAAATCAATGTTATAATGCCCGTCCTTCGTCCCATGCTTCCTCTTTTTCCCCCTTAATTGTATAGATATACCCTTGTAAGTTTTATAGATATGTGATCATGAATTTTAATATACTAAGAGCTACATTTGCAGTCCTTGGCTATGATTTCCCGCCAGGGGCAAAACCGTAAACCGTGTATATTAAAATTCAAGTATAGAGTCACATGTCTATAATAGTGTATACTTATCAGAATTTTCATTGTTAGTTATTGCTTATTTTTGGAGGATTTGTTGGATTCCTGAAAGAACAGGGTACTCCTACCATGCACTTACCACATACATCGGTAACTCCTATATCTCCTAAATACTCATCATTATGCAAACACATTTCATAGCATTTATGTCGATCATATCCATCCACCGTTAAAGCTCCATTGATACATCCTTCAACACACTTTTTGCATATAGCCTTTGTTTTATATAGACAATACTCTTCTTCTTTAACTTCTGTTGCTTCAATTTTTATGTTAGTTACTATACTTCCTACTCTACCACAGCATCCCTTTTCCGTTATGAACATGTTATTTAATCCAAATTTCCCTAAACCGGCAATATAGGCAACATGTCGGTGAGACCATTCGCTTATTAAGGTTTCCACATCAAAATTATGGGTGGCAGGAATAATCGTAGATTGATAACCTAGTTCCTGTATTTTTTCATGTAGATAGGTATTTAAATCCAATATTAATCGATTGGTTTCTATATAGGCCATTCCCCACGTTCTGGAGCTTTCCTTTCCTTTAATATTGCTTTTCACAACCTCTCCTTCAAAGGGTAGAAAATAGGTGATTACTGTTTTAGCATCCTGAAGAAAATCTGTCGGTATCCCATGGGTAGGAACTACGATCTTTTTTAGTTCCAAAAACATAGGATTCTTTGCATCAGCATAGGCTATCAAAGGCTCCTTCCATCTTGTTTCAGTACCTTTTACTTCTGGGTATTTTTTTACGAATTCTTTTATGTATTTTTCAATTTTTTCCTTCATTTTCTCTCCCCCCTTATTCAATCCTTTCCATCAGGTTAAAGCTATATCCCACCTTTTCAATCTCTTCACCATTTAATACAGCTCCTTCTGGTGGTCTGCAGACACAAATCCATACTCCTTGATAAGTTTTGTGGCTTCTTCTATAGTAATATCAGTTATTTTATAAAGACCATTCGTAGTGACTACAGTTCCATTAAACAAGTATTATTTATATTTCATTCTATTGCAGCCGTATATTTACATTCAATATCAATATTGTTAATGCAAATCAATTATCTTTTTAAAATCCTCAATAGTGGTTTTAGGACAAATACCATAACGTTGCAATTGTAGTAAGTCATCCCCTGGTTTTACATGTCCTCGCTTAACTGTAAAGGCCATCCGCATACCTAATCGTTCTAAAATTTGAAGGGTATGAGTGTTGTATTGTCCATAGGGATAGGCAAAGTAGGGACTACCCATCAGCTCCATATTCATGCTTAGATCCCTAACAACCTCTTCCAATGGCTTAATAACTAGATAACCCTTGTGATCCTCCACTCTATGTAAATCATGGGTATGATTATCATAGGTGAACACATCTAATGTATCTACCATATCCTTCCAACCCAGATACTGCAGTTGATAAGGATCAAACTCTTCAGTGATTTCTTTTAGCTTATGACTTATAATAAAGTTACTGGCTTTAAAGTTATACTCTTTCAAAATTGGATAGGCATAAGCAATATTGCTTAGATAGCCATCATCAAAGGTAATTGCTACAGTTTTTTTAGGCAATTCTAAATCTCCTATTAGAAATGCTTCTAGTTCATTTAAAGTAATAGTACGATACCCATTTTCATGCAGAAGCTTCATCTGTTCAGCAAAACTCTCAACGGTGATTACACTATCATTATCTATATAGGTATTTTCTTCATCATATAATAGATGATGATACATCAAGACAGGAATAGCTTCCGCTTTATCTCCTTCTTTCACTGGAACGCTTCTTATGATGTTATTGTATTTTTTCTCCATATAAGATACTTGAAACGAATCTGTATCTTCACTATAGGCCAACTTTTTCATTTCATCGGCGATGATTGCTAGCGCTTTTAGTTCCTCTTCCTCTAATGGTTCTAGCTGCATTGCATGGGTAATCCTTAAAAAGTTCAACAAAGTATCCATAGCAGCTGATTTGCCGTAAACATAGGTGTTGCCTATGTATTTTGCAAATCCTAAGGTTGAAGCAATAATTAGTGCAGTAAGTATTAAAGTAATGGTTAATATCTTTTTCAACAATGTATCCTCCCCAAAGATAGCTTTTCTATCAACAAAATTTATCTATTACTTAAAATTAGACAAATTTCTCTTAAATCCTTTTATTTATTATGATTTTTCTAGTGGAAATTTTGTAAATTGATGTTGAATTTTCTTATAAACATATGTTTATAAAGTGAAGCTTAATTTATAAGTAGATAACTCAATGTTTGTTCTTTAACTTTTATGTTAGTCCAAGTTTCTCCACTAATTCCATCTAAACAATCTCATTAACTAGGTTTTTATGAACCAATAATTCAATATCTTGCAGACGACTTTTATCTACAGCTCTTAACCAATCAATCAAAGCTTTTTCCCAAGCATATTTGTAAACTATAGTATTAGAAAATAGCACTGAAAGCTTATCTTCACCTCTTAGTATATATTCCTTTAGCTCACTAGTAATTAACGTGCTTAGCTCTAAATTTCCTAAACTTCCAAAGACATAGTCATATTCTTTTTCATAAAAGCAGTCGGCTTTTAACAAATCAACAAAATCACCTAAAGAATGGACGTACTTCGCCAACAAAATCATTTTATCTTCAGCGGTAGAACAATCCATTATTTTTCTATAGACAAACCTAAAGGCCTTATTATCCATTCTATATCCTATTTCTAAAACTGTCTGCTCTTTATACTGCGTTACCACTTCTAAAATAACCATATTTCTAAGGTTGCCGTGTTCTAATGCATTTTCTAAACGGATCATCATAGAATCAGAATACCTATAGATTAAATCCCTAAGGTTACCACTATTAATCTCTAAGTTATGCATGACTCTGTTTATGCCTTCCGAAATGAGATTTTTTATCTCAGATTTCTCTAATCTATTTAGTTGTTCTTCAATCATTTCAAATTCTATAGCCGAAATAAAAAGATTTTCATAGCTTTTATTTTTATCTAGCAATGTTAAAAAAACAATATTATTGAATATCAACTCAAATATGTTTATGGGAGATTGTTCATAGTTTAGTCTATTAAACTTTCCATAAGCTTCAAGTAAAGCAGTTATATTTGAGGGATTGAATTTACGGCAAAATTCATTTTCTAATTGAAAAGCTTCAAGATATCTTCTGATGTACATTATCCCCTTTATAGACATATCGTCAAAAACCAAAGGATAATCTATATCTGTTGACGTATCTTGAGCAGAGAAAATCACATCATAATTTGCAAAGAAATCTGGTATTGCTTTTGTAAAGGTTTCGTTATAGACCACATTTGGTATAATTATCCGTTTGGTTTCAATTGCTCTGTATAGATTTTTCGTCTCTTCGATGTAGTGTTTTACATACTCTATCGCCTCTTTATAGAACATGTTCGTATTGGATGACCTTAAATGAAGTATGGCATCCTCTGGAGCACTATACTTCATTAAATAAAGATCGAGAGAATATACAATGGATTGCATTAACCCCTCCGCTGTTTCAGCTTTTAAAGTAGTACTTTCTCCCCTTGTATACATCCTCATAACTTCTTTAAAAATTTCCATCAAATCAAAAGAGATGCTTTTACTAAATTCTACACCTACTAGTCCCGCCGCCATTCCTTCATTTATAAGCGAAGCTAAATACTGGTTTTGATCTAATGCTTCTTTATTTATTCCAATTATCGATTTCATAATTAACCCTCCAAACTTTTTTTATTCTCCTAATTAAGCTCATCTATTTCTTCCTTTAACTCTTGATCATAATCATCTCCAAATTTGTATTGTCTAATGATATTTTCCGTTTCCCTTCCTTCTAATAGTTCGAACACCCCAAAACATTTATAGTTATATAAATCCGCAAGTTTTTCAATCAGTTCATCATCTCCTATATTATCATCTAGCTCATTCTTAATATAATGAAACAAATCCTGAATCTCTATTATTGTCTCCATGTAATCATCCTGTTGAATATATGGAGATGAACAAAACTGCATAATTATTTTACGAGTGATTTCAGTGTCCACTTCAATCCGTCCATAGTCTTTTAAAGTAGTATTCCTAGCAATGATAATTTCCCGCGAATCCTGGGATGAGAGATTTAATCCAAAAGTTTTTGAAATCTCATTTGTAAGCATGATCTCATGAGCCCCATCTTCAATAAAAGATAACTCCATTTTAGGAATAATATCAAGAAAACCCATAAAAATACCTCCATTTCACAATGAATTCACAAAAATATTGACTTATTTTTATATTTGTGTTATAATTAATTAGGATATTAATGCGATCTTTTAAATTTGTGCGCTATTTTTATTATATTATTTTTTTTGTATTGAGTCAATACCTAATATGTTAAGTTCAAATTTATCAGCTTTTCAGGAGTTTTTTTATAATTGTGCCAGTCTTAATTCTAGATAACGCAAAATTTTTAATATGTATTTTAAAAATTTTAAGACCTAAACATTAGTCATCAACTAATGCTTAGGTCTTCTTTTTCCAAGAAAATCTCTAATGAATCCTTCACTTATCACTTAGTATTCTAATAACTCAAGTGAGCCTAATTAATAGACTTCTATTATTCAAAAAAACTTAACTGCTGCATTTCTTCTTCACCAAAGTTTGATACGGAAAGTCCTATTAGTCTTAGATCCTTCTCCAAGACCAGCTCATCTAAAATGTCACATGCTACCTTATATATGTCCTCCACTGCATCAAGATGATAGTTAAGGGTTCTACTTTTGGTATGATTGATAAAATCAGCTTCCTTCATTTTTATGGTAATCGTTTTTGTCGATAGGTTTCTTTTATCCAGTGAGTTTGCTACATCCTTAGCAAAAACTAGTAATATTTCTTTTAAGTATTCCTTATCTCTAGTATCCTTTTGCAATGTTGTTTCTCTACCAATAGATTTTATTTCTCTACCTGTCTGTATCTGTCGATTGTCCACACCTCGAATCATATGATAAACCTCAGTTCCCATCTTCCCTAAAAAATGTACTAAATATTCCTCTGTCAAGTCCATCATATCTTCTATAGTAAATATACCAATTGCATTTAGTTTCTTAGCGGATTTTTTCCCTATGCCATATACCTTATTGATAGATAACGGTTTTAATAGTTCAGGAATCATATCCTTTGTAATAATTTTAATGCCATTTGGCTTATTCCAGTCGGAGGCCAGCTTGGCTAAAAATTTATTATAAGAAATTCCTACAGAAAGGGTTAATCCAGTTCTGTTCATCACTTCTCTTTTTATATAATGTGCTACTTCAATGGCTTCTTTTTTCACATCAGTTATATCTAGATAGGCTTCATCAATAGATAAAGGCTCTACCAAATCAGTAATATCATAAAAAATATTAAAGATTTCTCTAGAAACCTCCTTATATCGACTATACCTTACTGGTAAATAGATACCATGAGGACATTTTTCCTCTGCCATAAAAATCGGCATAGCAGAATGAATCCCATACCTTCTAGCTTCATAGGAGCAGGTGGCAACAATCCCTCTTTTACTACTTCCTCCTACGATCACAGGTTTCCCCTTAAAATGAGGATGATCTCTTTGTTCCACTGCTGCAAAGAAGGCATCCATATCCACATGTATAATTTTCCTCTCCATCACTCATTTCTCCCGCTCTGCTAAAGTTATATCCTGTTTTCCTATCATTTCTAGTATAGCAAACATTTGTTCTTATGTCTAAAAATAGATGACCCAAATCTTTGATTTGGTGTCAGTCACTTTCACAGAGTGCAAAAATAGCCTCCAGTTCTATTAACTAGAGGTTACTCTCTCCTATTTAGATGGTGTCGGTAAAAATGGGAAAATCTCACCCGCCATGCTCTGAATTGACATTGTTTGGAGCCATACTTTTCCTGGACCTGTCAAGGTTGTGAGGAATAGACCTTCCCCTCCAAATAGGATATTGCTGAATCCCTTTACCATCTCAATACTCATGTTCACAGTAGATTCATACATTCCTACTGCTCCGGTTTCTACTTTAATGGATTGTCCCCTTTCTAATTCTATCTCCACGGCTTCTCCATCAATTTCTACAAATGCCATGCCACTACCCTTCAATTCCTGCATAATAAACCCTTCTCCGCCAAAAAAACCAGAGCCTAATCGTTTTTGAAAGGCTATTTCTAATTCAACAGCTTCTGTAGCACATAAGAAAGCCCTCTTTTGACAAATAATAGACCTTTGAGTAACATCAATAGGGATAATGTACCCAGGAAAGGTATGTCCAAAGGCAATTCTATCTCCATCTCTTTCAGCCCTAAAAAAGTTCATAAATCCGCTCTCTCCCATTATCTTTCTCTTAAAGAAGCCCCCAATCCCTCCATCCATCTCTGTCTTCATTTCTACTGTTGCATCCATCCATTTCATTGCTCCTGCTTGACATTTGATGACTTCTCCTTTGCCAAGAGTTATCTGTAATAGAGGCATGGTGCTACCAATGATTTTATAATTCACTTTTCTATCCCCTTTCTATGTATAAATAGATGATAATGTAGTTTATTCCATTTGCTTATCTTTTATTATTTCTTAGCTATCTATATAGAAATTCTATCGTTCTTCTCTAAATCCTGCAAAAGAACATAATAAAAGTACATCCATTATATTTTATGATATACGAATATAAAAAGTGTATTGCAAACTTTTACTTTTTTCCTATCTTAATATAGCATATACTAATAAATGATAGACAGACAAACGCTTATCGCTTAATGGAGATAATTTATGTTATTTGTAAATCATAATAAAATGAAACTTAAAACAAAAATCATTCTCCTTTCTAAAAACATTAAGGATACCAATATAGCCGCCCTTCTAATAGGAAAGTCTAGTATAGCTAAGGAATTAGGCATCCATATGAATATTCATCCTGCAAGCTTTATAAGTAAATTATCAGATAGAATTCCCAGTAACCTGATAATTACTGTTCTTGGTAACTTAATCGAGAATGCCTTTGATGCTCTGCAGGGTATGGAAGAAAAAAAATGGGTAGATATTTTAATAAAGGAAAACAATAGAGATATCATTTTATTGTAAGAATCCCTAAATATTTAGAGGTGAACTGATGATTAAAGTTTTAATTGCTGAAGATGATCCAATGGTGGCACAAATCAATAGAAAATGTATTAAAGCTGTAGAAGGCTTTCAAGTAGTGGGAACCGCCTCCAACGGCGAAGAGGCTCTCAAATTGATAAAGTCTACTAAACCTAATTTACTTGTTCTAGATATCTATATGCCAAAACTCAATGGTTTACAGCTATTAAAAAACATTCGAAAAGAAGATCTAGCGGTTGATGTCATACTGGTCACAGCCGCAAAGGATTTGTCTAGTATTGAAGAGGGCTTTAAATGGGGAGTAGTGGATTATTTAGTAAAACCCTTTGAATTAGCTAGGTTTAGAACCGCTCTAGAGGATTATAAAAATAGAAAATTGCAGCTTTCAAAGAAGGAAAGGATAGCTCAAGAGGATATTGATCAAATTATTCTAGGTAAGAAAATCAAATCTACTCACCTTGATTTAGATAAAGGAATGCATCAAAAGACTATGGAAAAGATAAAAACCTGTCTTCTACAAGATGTTGAAGCTAAATCCGCTCTGGAAGTTGCTGAAGCTTTAGGATTAGCACGGGTTACCGTCCGCCGTTACCTAGAGCATTTGGTGGAAATTGGAGAAGCTGAGGTAGAAATCCAATATGGTACTGTAGGACGTCCCCAACATCGATATTTTTTGAAAAGACCAATATGAACAAAATCAACAAAATTAACAAAAAGTTAACAACCGCCTTGTCATGTGATAGGATTAAACCTGTTAATTAATATACAAACAAGGAGGTTTATTCATGAGAAAATCTATAAAATTTGTAACATTGATTCTTATATTTGCCCTTACTTTAACTACCTTTATTGGTTGTTCAAGTCAAGAAGCAAATGAATCCGTTTCTGAATCCACTGGTGATAAAGTGGTAGATGTAGTTGTTATCGGTTCTGGTGGTGCAGGCTTGGCTGCTGCCATTGAAGCGAGGGATGCTGGCAAAGAAGTTCTTATTGTAGAAAAAATGCCAATGGTTGGTGGAAATACCCTTAGAGCTACAGGAGGATTAAATGCTGCTGGTACTTCTTCCCAGGCTGCTTTAGGAATAGAAGACAGCGCTGAATCTCACTATACAGATACAATGAAGGGTGGATATGATAAAAACGACCCCGCTTTAGTAGAAGTATTAACTTCACAAGCAGCAGACGCTGTTGAGTGGTTAATCGGACTTGGTGCAGATTTAAGCGATGTAGGCAGAATGGCGGGAGCAAGCCAGGATCGATCCCATAGACCTACTGGTGGTGCTCCTGTGGGCGCTCATCTTGTACAGGTTTTAAAAGCATCTGCTGAAGAAAAAGGTGTTGAAATTCTTATAGAGACGACTGCACTAGAAATTTTAGCTGAAGATGGCGTAGTAACAGGAATTATTGCTAAAGATAAAAGTGACAATGAGTTTACCATTGAAGCAGAAGCTGTTATTGTTGCAACTGGTGGCTTTGGAGCAAACATAACCATGGTAACAGAATATGATGTCAGCTTAGATGGATTTGGTACAACAAACCATTCTGGAGCTACTGGTGATGGCATCACCATGGCAGTAGCCGTTGGTGCTGATCTTGTAGATATGCTGGAAATCCAAACTCATCCAACAGTAGTGCCAAGTAATGGTTATATGATTACTGAAGCTGTGAGAGGTAATGGTGCTATTCTAATCAATAGAGATGGTAAGCGTTTTGTAAATGAATTAGGAACAAGAGATGTTGTTTCCGAAGCTACATTAGAGCAAGAAGGCGAAACTTCATTCCTATTCTTTGATGAAGGAATCAAGGAAAGCCTAAGTGCAATCGATGGATATATTCGTCAAGGATTGGTTACTGAGGCAGATAGTCTTGAAGCATTAGCAGAAGCGTTAGAAATCGATGCTGACAATTTAATTGCTACAGTTGAGACTTATAACGGCTTTGTAGGTGAAAATAATGATAAAGATTTTGGTAGAGATGATATGCCAAGAAGCCTAGAAACAGCTAAATATTATGCTATTGAAGTAGGTCCTGCTGTTCATCATACAATGGGTGGTTTGAAAATCAACACAAAAGGACAGGTTTTAACTGAAGATGGTAATCCAATTACTGGTTTGTATGCCGCTGGTGAGGTAACAGGTGGTATCCACGGTGGTAACAGACTAGGTGGTAATGCTTTAACTGATTTAATCGTATTTGGTAGATTAGCTGGCCAATCTGTGGCTACAGATTTATAGCATACTTAAAGACCAGTAGTGTTTCCCCCTCTACTGGTCTTTGTACTTTTTGTACTAACACTTCTTATAAATTTTACATCAATACTTCTCTAATGGTATTTCCTTAAAATATCTCCTTTTCCCATTAATCTTTTACTAACTACATCTATCAAAATATCTGGGTAACCGTCAAATACCTTCATAAGAACCCCTCCTAATACAAATATAGATGTTTTAGAACCAAAGTCCTAACTTAAAAACTAAGGAAGTTATTCTATACTCTATAGGAAAATTCCTTTTTCCAACAGCCTTTCTTCTTCTGTTATACTTTATACATATTGTTTGTATCCACAGCATATTTAAATAATGACATCTTTTCAAATTGACTTTATATCAATATTGGTATACATTGGAAACATACACAATATTTATTAATATTTTCATTAGGGGGTATTTTTTTGAAAAAGTTTATTGCACTTCTTATGATTATCACTGTAGTTTTTGTCCAACCATTGGCTGTCTTTGCAGAAGATACTGCTGTAGGGACTCAAAAGAATGTTGAAGCATTGGTGAAAGACATCATCGAAGAAATGTTGAATCAAGGAAAAGAAGACCAACAGGTTGCAAAACTGGTTGATGAAATTAATCAATCGGTGGTGGCAATCATAGGTAGAAACAAATCCTACAGAGAGCAGGATTATGTTTATTCGAAAATGCCGAGCAATCTACAACATGGCTCTGGTGTAGTGATTACCTCTAACGGTCAGATTATTACTAACAACCATGTTGTTAAGGATATGGAAGAAATCTATGTAGTTATGTATGACGGTAAAGCTTATAGCGCACAGTTGTTATACAATGATGAAGAAATTGATTTGGCACTAATTAAGATTAATCGTAGTGAATTGAAACCAGTTGAGCTAGAAACAGCTGATAACGTTAAAGTAGGTAATACTGTTATCGCCATAGGAACCCCTTTATATTTTGGCTATCGTAATAGTGCCAGCAAGGGAATTATCAGTGGGTTAAATCGTCCTGTGGACCAAACCTATACCTACCTTCAAACTGATGCTTCTATCAACCCCGGTAATAGTGGAGGGCCCTTAATCAACATGTCAGGAAAGCTTGTTGGAATTAATACTTTAGGATACATGTTTTATTCCGGTATGAACTTTGCCATTCCTGTGGAAAATGTTTCTTACTTTTTAGATCATTATAACCAATTTGGTAGAATTCGAAGATGCTACACTGGTATACAATTCGAAGAAAACTGGGCTGCTATGTTGGGAATACCAACGGATCAAGGCCTTAGAGTTGTTACCCTCAGAGAGGATGCAGTAGTGACTTCTGACCAGCTGCAAGAGGGAGATATACTGGAAGCTATTGATGGAGTAAAAACCTCTTCTATAGCTGCTTATAATGAAATATTAAAAAGGCATCTTCCTGGTAATCAAGTAACACTCACCTTTTCTAGAGACAATGAGGACTTTGATATAAAAGTAACCTTAAAGGAACGTTATTAGACTAATATTATTATAGGAATGGAGTTGAAAACATTGAAATATAAAAGACTATGTATTATTTTAGTAGCTTGCTTATTAGTTTTTACGGCATCTATCCCATCCTATGCATTAGCTTTAAAGGATGATGGAACCATTGATTTATATGAAGTTTTCTCCAACAAAAAAGACAGAATGAAAACAGAAGTAGGGAGTCGTATCTTTAAATGGTCTATGCACCTCCCCGATGATGCTATCGTATATAAATCCGATAAAGTAAATTATTTTAACATGTACACAGAAAGCTATCGATCTAGTGTTTCTTTAGAAGTCATTAAAAATGAACAGAAGTATACTTTAGAAGATATTCTTTACAGCAAGCAAATGAATAACCCAGACTCTTATTATTGGTATTTTTCTCAAAAAGAGTTTACTTTTAATATAGAACAGGATGCACAAGGAGAAAAATATATTCGTATTGTAAAGATGGATCCATTTTATGATTATTATCTTGTAGATGATGCGGCTGAAGAATTCAGCTCTTATATCGAAAATCGTATTTATATTAAAAATGATTATATTTACAACTTAGAAATAAGTATGGAGGGTAAATATTATCGTGAAAATCCAGAAATGTTTAGGAAATTGGTTTCTTCTTTGATACTAGACTATGATGAAAATAATCCCTATCTTAAAGAGCTCTCTGACTCTGTCAGTGAACACCGTGATTACGAGAACACCAGCTATGGCTGGAGGATTACAGTGAACCCTTATTGGAAGGAAGAAGGTATATCCAACGCTAGAGTACAGCATTTTACTGCCGTCTATAGTCATGAAGAAATTTATGGCAGCGATGAATCTGACAATGAAAAGGAAGCTGACTTCAACAACTATCAATCCTTTAGAGAGGGAATTACTGTTAGCTTAGTAAGCTCTGCTCTCCCAACAGAAACCTCTGAAGATTGGGCACAGGAAGAAATAGAAAAGTTGCAGCAAAACTATAATGATAAAGTATATGAGGTACTTATATCGGAAAAAATGAACTTAGGAAATATGGATGCTTATCGTGTAAAAGTGAAGTACAATACTGTACCTAAAAACCCTTATATTGTTGATACTTTATACGTTATAGGTAACGGATATAAGTACAGTGTGGTTGCCAATATACCTGTTAAGAAATATAATGAAGCTAAAACTAGAGAAGCCTTTGAGACCATGTTAAAATCCTTCAAATTGACAAATCAAAGGAGCAAATACTTAGGAAAAATATTAGATCCAACAAGTTTAATTAATTGGAATGATTCAAAGGAGATTAAAACAAAAAAATATAATTTCAACGCAAACTTAACAAAGAATTGGCATACCTACGACAGCTTTTACAGTGGTGGTTATGGGTACTATGATGATTACTATTATTATGATACTTATTATTACTCAGGAATGAGTAATCAAGAAAGTGTTTCAGCCTATCAAAAAGACAATAACATGAATCTAATGATGATGGCAGGCTTTGACACTAGAAACTTCGATGACATTATTAAAAATTATGTTCAAGCCCTACTAGAAACAGATGAGGTAAGAATCGGTCTGGCAAATATTGAGGTATCATCTGCTACTGTCGGTACCGTGAACATCTATAGGATTATCACAGAGTATGATTTAGATGCTATAAATCAGTTTGCTAAGGCAGATGAAACCAAGTCATATGACTATAACTCTATAAGCAATCAATATACCTATGCTGTAAAAATAGGCAATGATTTATATACCCAAACAGTAACCATACCTTTAGCTAATACCACCGACCATACAAAGAATGAGATGCAGCAGGTTTGGGAAAATACACAAATCGTTGGAGTAAACTATAACCAAAGAATTACTAATTGGAATAAACATAATAACAGTAAATTTCAAGATACCCAACAGGATTTTCTTTTAGAAGACTTTTCTTCCTTCGAAGAACTTGCAAAGCTTATCTATTAATTAATAGGGGAGACAAAGTCTCCCCTATTTTATTTCAGTAAATATCTTTAATTTTTCTATTCTATCAAAGGCTTCCTTTAGTTTGTCAACTCCTACTGTTAAGGCAATTCGGATATAACCCTCACCACAATCCCCAAAGGCATTACCTGGCAACACCAAAACATGGGCCTCCTCCAATAACCTCTCGGTTACTTCTTTTGAGGTTAAACCTGTGTTTTTGATATTGATAAACATGTACAGACTCCCTCTAGGAGGTAATACCGACATGTTAGGGATAGATTTTATTCTATCATAAGCATAATAAATACGTTTTTTATATTCTTCAATCATAGGAGGCTGAACAACTTTCCTTATCTTCAGGGCATGCAGGGCTGCCCTTTGGGAAATAGAAGGAGCAGTAAAAACATTGTTTTCATTTACGTCCTTCATGGTTTGAATCACAAAGGTGGGTGCTAATACATAGCCTATCCGCCAACCTGTCATGGCGTAGTCCTTTGAAAAACTGCCTATGGTAATGGTTCTCTCCTTCATCCCTGCTAAAGTAGTTATAGGGATAAAAGGTTCAGCATAGCTAAAGGCAGTATAAATATCATCGGCTATCACAATTAAATCATATTCTATTGCAACCTTCGCTATAGCCTTTAATGTCTTTTCTGTAAAACAGGTTCCCGTTGGATTATTAGGAGTATTAATAATAATGGCCTTTGTTCTATTGGTGATAAGGTTTTTAAGCCTATCTACCTCCACCTGAAAGTTTTCCTCTTCATAGGTCTTTAGAATCACTGGCTTTCCCCTTGTTAGCCGAACCTGTTGTGGGTAGGGGGTAAAATAGGGCTCATGAATAATTACTTCATCATCGTCATCTAGTATAGATTCTAGTACCAGCCACATAGCATGACAGCCACTGGTAGTAACCATACACGCTTCTAGCTGAATACCATAATCATAAACCTCTTTATAATACTTAGTAATTTCCTCTCTCAGCTCTATATCTCCTTGAAAGTCTGTATAATGGGTGTGACCATTTTTAGCATCCTGAAAAGCAGCCTCAATAATTCTTTCATCAGTTGTATAATCAGGATCCCCTAAACTAAAGTTGATAAGGTCTTCATATTTTCTTGTAAGATCTCCACTTTCCCCCATAGGGGTAGAAATGGCATTCCAATACCTTTTAGACAAAAATCGATGCTTCATTTTATGACACCTACCTTTTCCCATTTTTAATATTCTTCTTTGATATGCATTGTATCAGAAAACTAAAAATAGAAGTATCTCTAATTCTTTTATAACAATATATTTGCCATAATTACTATGATTGGTAACGCAATAATGGTCTTTTCTATAAATACCAATACTAAATGCTTAAAGTTCACTGGTATATCAGACGTAATCAATAATGTACCTACTTCTGTCATATATACAATTTGTACTAAAGATAAAACCCCAATAATAAACTTTGTTTTAATAGAGGTTAAACCTGATGCTAAAATAGCGGGGATAAACATATCTGCAAAGCCTACTACCGTAGCTGGGGCAGCTTCAAATGCTTCTGGAACTCCCATAAAATGTAGATAATAAGCGAATGGATAGGATATCCATGTGAAAATCGGTGTATAGGTAGCCACCATTAAAGCCAGGGTTCCCCATGCCATAACAATTGGAACTAAACTAAATATGATACCTAAAAATATATCTGTACCACTTTGAAATTGTTCTTGCATGCCACCTGTAAGATGTGCCTTTTGTACAGCTTTTTGCAATGCCCATTGGGATTTGCTCATACCTTCTGGCTCCATTTCATCAATTTGCTTACCAACTGCTGGATGATACACATCAGGTAATGTGCTCAAAGGTGGTATTCTACACATAATGATAGCACTAATGATACCTGCCACCATAACAGTCAAATAAAAGGGAACAAACATTGCATCTAAGCCCAACATAGCAGCTATCACTAGACAAAAGGGTAAGGATACTGCTGAGAAACAGGTGGCAATAACAGCAGCTTCTCTTCCTGTGTAATATCCTGTATTATATTGAGTTCTTGTTAAAACAACTCCTACGTTTACATTACCTACCCATGAGGTTACCAAATCCACCGCTGAACGACCTGGCAATTTAAATAATGGCTTTACAAATCCTCTCAAAATAGTACCTGTATAATCCATTGCCCCATAATTCATTAAAAAAGGCATTAAATAGGATGCTGCAAAAAACCATACAATCAAAGTTGCCATTAAAGACATCATGGTACCACCTGTATCAATTGAATAAATCATTTCAGAGCCTGCTTTATTTAAGACAAGAATCGCTATAATTGCCCCAATAATTCTCCAAAATAAATAGAAATTGCTTGGGGTAAAATTCGCCTTTAATAAACGATTGTTCATAACAAAATCTGGCTTCAACAATGTACCTACAACAGACATAGTAGCTGAAATACTGGTGATAGCCACTACTGCGTAAGGAAGATAAGCCTTTAAAGCTCCTGCCAACCACTCTGAAACCACTCCAACAGGTGTACTGATGGCTCCTCCATAGGGCACTGGGAATAAGAACATAATAATACCAAATAATGACGGGATTAAAAACTTCATGACAGTACTGCTATTAATTTCTACTGCTGTTCCATTCTTCTTTTTTGTCGTAAAATCTGTATTCATAATCATCCTCCTCACTTTTATTTGTTTAATATCTCTACCTTTTGAATAGCTTGATAAAACATATCTTTACTAACCTCATAAGGCATTTTTTGATGATCTTCTGTACTAACTGCCTTGTCTAAAACACCATCTAATATTTCTTTATTATTTTCTATATTCATATCTTTTAAGGATGTTGGCAATTCGACTTTTCTATAGAAGGACATTAGTCCCTCTACTTCCTTATGCTGCTCATCCAGCATTAATAATACTAATACTCCATAGGCCACCACTTCCCCATGTAGATGATACTTTTCTATCTCCTCTAATATCGTTAATCCATAAAAGAGACCATGAGCACAAGCAGAAACGTAGTTCTCCCCCACTAACATGGAAACAATGCCAGTAGTAATAATAATATTTAATACAACCTCCTGCAACTCAAAGGAAACAATTGCTTGTTGATTATCCTCCAAAGCCTTAGCTCCATAACTAATTAGAGGTTCAGCGCATAATACACTGAGTTTCTTACCCATCGCCTCACTATGGGATAGCCTAGCTCCCCTAGAAGCAATATCTACTTCATAGTATTTTGATATAGTATCTCCAATACCAGCCCATAAGTATTTTATTGGTGCCTCTGCCAATATATCTATACTGATAAAAATATGTGCTGGGGGTGTTTCTTCATATAAATAAATTGTTTCATAATCTCCTTGATCTGTATAAATTATCGATAGAGAAGTAGTTGCAGCACAGGTAGATGCAATAGTGGGAACAGTGATAACTGGTATCTCCATCTTGGCAGCAGAAGCCTTTGCTGTATCTAGTGCCTTTCCCCCACCCACACCGATGATTAAGTCTACATCATTGGCTTTTATTTGTTCACAAATTATCTCTATATTTTTATAGCTGCACTCTCCGCCATACCATAGGCAATCAATCATACTTATTCCCTTTTCCTTTAATGATTTTTCTATAGTAGCCTTCGTTATTGCTAAAGCCTGCTTTCCTCCTACAATTAAAACTCTTTTACCGTATTTTGTAGCAATACTTCCTAATTCCATTAGGATATTTTCTCCAATTGTATATTGAGGTAATTTTACCGTTAGCATCTTCCCAACTCCTCATCACTTTGATTTCGTAATACAATATTCATTTTTTGTACTAATTATACTTAGTTATAAATATTAGTTGCAAATAAATATTTATTCAATAATAGTTATTTTATATCCTTAAAAATCAAATGTCAATCAAGAATATAGATGTCTATATTATCTAAGAATTCATCTAACTCTATAGTTTTTCCTGGAAGTATAAGGGAAAGTTGATTTTCTCAGTAAGGAATTCCTTTTAAGTATAAAAAGAGACAGTTACGTTAATAATCCGAAAAAATATTATTATTAAGGAGGAAGTTGTTGATGTCAGTACAAAATGCTATGACAGCTGATTTTTTACGTTCTGCCTATGGTGGAGAAAGCATGGCTCATATGCGTTATCTCATCTGGTCAAATGTTGCAAATAAAGAGAATATGCCAAATATAGGTAGACTCTTTAGAGCTATCGCCTATGCTGAATACGCCCATGCAGACAATCATTTTAGAGAGCTAAAGGACAAGAAGGGAGATTTTACAGTTCCCGCCGGAGCGATCTTTGGTGTAGGAAATACGGTAGAAAATCTTCAAGGGGGAATTGATGGAGAGCTTCATGAAATTGAGCAAATGTATCCTGTATATTTAGAAACCGCCCGTTTCCAAAAAGAGAAGGGAGCTGAAAGAGCCTTTCACTATGCATTAGAGGCTGAAAAAGTACACGCTACCCTCTTTCAAAAAGCTCAAGATATAGCAAGACAAGGAAAAGATATGGATGTAGGTACTATCTATGTTTGCGATATATGTGGTCATACTACTACTGATGGTCTACCAGATCAGTGTCCCATATGTGGTGCAAAAAAAGAAGCCTATAAGACTTTTGAACCTTAAAGTTTATATAGATAGAATATCCCCACAGTTTAATTAATGTGGGGGTATTCTATTATGGGTGACTATGCTTTTTTTACTGAATCTTAAACTTGCTTACTTCCTCCTGTAGCTCTTGTGCCAGCTGAGATAGATTTTCGCTTGAACTAGCTATTTCCTCCATGGAGGCTGTTTGTTCCTCCGTAGAAGCAGAAGCTTCCTCGGTGCCAGCAGCATTCTCTTCAGCAATAGCCGATAAGCTTTGTATAATATCTATCATCGCATTCTTCTTTTCTTCTATCTCCATACCCGAAAGATTCAATAGCTCAATTACTTTCTTTGTAGCTTCAATGGCTTCAGCAATCCCCTGAAATTTTTTTTGAGTCAGCTCCACATTATTAGACTGTTCCATTACGATTTCCATAACCTTCTGAACCATCTGTACATCGTTCTCAGACCTTGCTTGTAATTCCCTCACTACTGCTTCTATCTCTTGAGTAGACTTACTGGACTGCTCAGCAAGCTTCCGAATTTCCTCTGCAACTACGGCAAATCCCTTACCCGCTTCTCCAGCTCTCGCTGCCTCAATGGCTGCATTTAGAGCCAATAGGTTGGTTTGCTCTGCAATCCCTTGAATAACTTTGCTGGCGGCATCAATTTTTACAGTACTATTATTGGTTTCAATAATTCCTTCGTGGATTTCCTTAGTAGCATCGTTGCTCTCTGCTGTTTTTTCTATCAAATATTTAATAATATCAAAGCCCTCTTCCTTCAGTTTCATTACTTGATCTGATGCCTCATTTAACTCTTTTATGTGTAATTGGTTCTTATTCATAATTCCTGCTAATTCATTGGTTTCCACTGTTCCTTTTTCCGTTTCTTGAGCTTGCTGATTTGCACTTTTAGCTATTTCTTCGATGGTTTTTGCTACCTCATCAGAGGCCACTGCTGACTGCTGAGATATAGCAGTTAGCTCTTCAGAAGAGGTCGCCACCTGCTCTGATGACTCCATTATTTTTCTAATCATTTGAGACATACTTTGGCTAATAGCATTAAATCCACGGGCTAGCGCACCGATTTCATCCTTTTTACCTGTCCATTCTTCTTCTAAGAGTTTTGTAAAATCACCCTTAGCTATTTCTTCACATTGCTCAGCTGCTAATTTAATAGGCTTTCCTATGGAGTTACCTATAACATAGGCCAGTAGTATTCCTAATAATATAATAACTAAAGCAGCACCTCCCATGGCTTTTTGTAGTGTAGGTAAAGCACTTAGCACCTCAGCTTCCGTTGCAGTAATAGCTATAGACCATTCCGAATCCTTAACCTCTGTAAACCCAATATAGAGCCTTTCACCATTAAACTGGTACCTACCTATCCCCTTTTCCTCTGTTATAATTGTCTCAAACTGTTCAGCTAATGATGCTAAACTAGTATCATCATTTAATTCCTTTATAGGATTGAATTGATCCAATACCAGCTCTCTATCTTCATGGGCAATAACAGTACCCTCTCCATTAATCATATAAGCATAACCATATTCACCATAACCCATATCATCAATAATGTCACTTAACGCATTTCCATCTCTCCTACCTATAAGTACACCTACTACTTGACTCCCACTTTTAATAGGCGCGGCATACATGACTACCGCTTGATTAGTCACTCGGCTAATAATGATATCAGATATATTTACCTCTCCATTAAAAGCTCTTTTAACATAATCTCTATCTCCTAGTTCCGCTGTTGTACCATCACTGTAATAGGCTGTACCATCAGGATAAACCACTGCAAGGGCTAAGAAACCTAAAGCTTCTCTTTCATGTTCCAAAACCAATTGCTGCAGCTCCCAATCCATACCTTCAACATCTTTATCTATTGCTAATGACATTAATGCTGTTTTGCCTATTTCAGTACGACTTTCCACTAACTTTGCACCCTCTTGGGCCAGTAACTCTAGCGCTTCTTCTGCTTCATTGATAACAGCCCTTGATGCCAGCACATAGGATATTCCTCCCATCACCGATGATACTATCAATAGACTGATGGAAAAATAGACAATAAGTTTCATTTTAATGCTTTTCATTTTTAACTCCTCCCTATAAGTTGTTTTTTGAAAAATATGTCTGCTCTGTTATCTTGAAAAATGTAGTTTTGTTTTAAGAATAAATTCGAAAGTATAATTATTATTAAAATTTAATCAATTAAACAATAACATATTTCACTAGTTCATACACTATATTTTTCCGCGTTTCTACATATTTCTACATATTTCTACAATTTCCTTTATTCTATTTTTTGAACAACATTTGTTATTTTTTAGTTACTGATAAATTTATCTATTTTTCATCGACAATTTAAAATAGTCATCATGCTATGGCTCTTCTCTGTAAATAATAAGTATATGTTTCCTAAGAAAGAGAGGTGAAAAATGTTTAAACCAACTTATCTACAATTATTAGAAAATGGAGCACTAGAGAATAGAGTAAATATACTAAGGAAAATGTTAAAAAATTGTGTTCTATGTCCCCATCAGTGTGAGGTGAATAGATTAGCAGGAGAAAGGGGATATTGTAAAACCTTAGATCATGTAGTAGTATCAGGGGCTGAAGCTCATTTCGGTGAAGAGAAGGAACTTGTAGGTCGTCATGGATCCGGTACCATTTTCTTTTCCCATTGCAATTTAAAATGTGTTTTTTGTCAAAACTATGAAATCAGCCATTGTGGAGAAGGTCATGAATTTACAATTGAGAGTTTAGCTGAAATAATGCTATCCCTACAAAAACGTGGATGTCATAATATTAATCTAGTCTCCCCTGGACACATCATCCCTCAAATTGTAGAGGCCATTTATATTGCTGCTAAAGAAGGCTTGTCTATCCCCATAGTCTATAACACCAATGGCTATGATTTAACCGATACACTTAGATTGTTAGAGGGTATTGTTGATATCTATATGCCAGATATAAAGTTTGCTGATGATGCTGTCGCTGAAAAATATTTAAAGGTAAAACAGTATTATACAGTTACTAAAAATGCTGTGAAGGAAATGTATCGTCAGGTGGGAGATCTAAAAACTGATGAAAATCATATTGCTTATAGGGGGTTGCTGATTCGTCATTTAGTGATACCTCAAAATCTTGCTGGCACTGAAAAAATCATGAAATTTATTGCAAAAGAGCTTTCAACGGATACCTATGTCAACATCATGGGACAATACTATCCTGCCTATAAGGCCTATGAATATGAAGCATTAAGTAAAAGAATTACAAGAGAAGAACTCAAGTATGCCATGGAGACTGCTAAGGCCGCTGGATTAAATAATATAAAGTAAAAGAACCCTCTACTATATTTTCTGATATAGCTAGAGGGTTTTTCTATGTCATTGTATAAATAGTGGAAAAAGAAAATTTATTTTTTTGTAACATATTTTCTTGTTTTTAGTCTATACTATGGAACTACATTTGCTGGCCAGCAAAATAGAAGGGATCGGTAATAGTGGATAAGGATTTTACATTGTTATATCAAAAATATAAAGAACCCATTTTCTCTTATATATATTATCTTTCAACGAATCATGCGGAAGCAGAGGAAATCTGTCAGGATGTATTCTTGAAGGTATATTTAAATATTGATAAGTTTGAGGGTCGCTCAAGCTTTAAAACCTGGATTTACCGTATCGCTAAAAATACCTTCCTAGAGTTTAAAAGAAAAAATAAAAGAGAGGTATTAACCTGTGAGGCCAGTGTGTTAGAACGAGAAAATACCAATGGTGAATCAATTCCTGAAAGTTATCTTCTCAACATGGAAAATCATTATCGAATTCAAAGAACCTTAAATAATATGACTGAAAAGTATAGAAGCTTTATTATCCTAAGGGATATACAGAACTTATCCTATCAAGAAATTAGTGAAATTACTGATGTGAAAATCAATACAGTGAAGGTGAATATTTATCGTGCTAGAAGCGAATTTCAAAAAATTTACAAGGAATTGGAGGGATAACAGATGACTTGTCCACATGAGAATCAAATGCAGGATTATTTAGAAGAAACACTTTCCTCTGAAGAAATGAAAAAGATGGAGGATCATATCGATATGTGCCATGATTGTCAGCAACAGCTGGATCAACTGCTAAATAATTCTTTTCAACTACAACAGCAATCTGTAGAAATTGACGATGAAGTATTGGTAGAGAAAATCAAATCCCATCGTAAAGGTGTCCGGCGAATTTATGCCTATGGTTTCTTAGGATTTTTATTGGGTTTATTTTCACTTAAATATACCTCTGATAGCTTTATTGTAACGAAGGCTATTATGGCTTTACCCTATAAGCTAGCTGAGTTTATGCTAGGGATCTTTTTCTCAGGAAATAAATTAAATCAATGGGATTCAATGCATTATCACTTTCAAAGAGGAATGGGCTATTTCACTCATCATCCTATATTAGGTCTTATTGTGGAACTGGTGACACCAGCATTAGTAGCTATGTTTCTTGCCATGGGAATTGGTTATCTGACTAGTGACAAGAGGGTTTTTCAGCGGAAGAAAATTCTTAGGTTCATTCTATCTGCTGCAATCATCTTTGCCCTTTGGTTTGGTACTATATATGGTGTCTATAGTAATACCCTTGCGAAAATAGAAAACCTAGAAGGAATTAAATCTGTTATCATCTACGAAAAGAAAGAATACAGCAGCAGTTGGATATTAAAAATTGACCCGTACAACATCCATGAAGCAAGATATCATAGTATTATTTCCGGTCTTTCCGAAGCGACTCCTTTAGATTCTTATCCTTCTATGAATCATAAAGAAGGCCTAGAGCTATTGATTCAGTTCCAGGGGGGCGGGGAAGTAATTGCCCACGTAGATATGGACACTGGAACTATGTTTATGCGTAATCGTCGATATCATCAGCTATCAGATGATACACTATCACATCTTATGGAAGTATGGGGAGGGATCAAATAATGAAGATAAAAATTGATAAAATCGTTGCTTTAGGTGGAAGTGGATTATTAGGATATTATTTAGGATTATCTATGTTTCGTGGGATACTGTGGAACATGTTATTGTGGGCGTTACCACCTATCAATACTCGTCACTTGCCTACATTCTATACTGCCATCATGGGAGCTATTATAGGAGCTTCAATAGGTTATTTACTTTATACAAAGTTTATCGAGAAATGTTCCATCAAAAAATGCAAAAAACAATATGCTTTAGGGATTACAGCTTTGTTATTATTACCTCTTATCACTATAGTCAGTTTTCGTATTCAAGCAGTTAATTATGTGAGAACTGCAGAAGCCGCTAATCCTACGGGTTTTGATCTTCATTTTGAAGAACCAAGGGTTAGCTTTCTCATTACTGAAGACCACGGGGGTTCATCTAGCACTTCATTTGGTAAAAATATAAGGGTTCAAAATGAAGAAGTGTTATTGGACCAGTTTGGAGCAGCCCTTCGGCAGTTAGAATTAGTAGAAGTATCTGATCAATCCCAGAATATGCCTAACAGGCATCAAGGCACTATATGGATTGACTATCGTTCCACAGGAAAATGGTATTCTAAAATATTGAGCTGGAGAGATAATGGGTTTGAAGAATCTGCATCACACCAAGGACGCCTTCTATATAAAGGAGCTGAATTGGAAACAGTACTGGGAGACATAGATGCTCAACTAAGTAACTTAACCAATTTCACTTCAGCGGAAGTCCTTCATACCAGTCTGATTGATGGAAATTCAAATCAAGTAAACCGTATTCCTCTAGGAAACTTTCAATTTCTTTTAGATAGTATCCAAGAAGACAATATAATTGTTCCAGATAGCGATGTTGTTTCCAGCTTTGAGGCGAGAGTAAAGGATAACCAAAATATTACTAAAAAAGATATAAACTATTATGCCTTTTCCCTTAAAAATCAGCCTTCAAATACTAATTCTTTGGAAGTTGCTATTTTGCTTGAGAATGTTATTTTATATGATGATGTTTTAAAGATTGCTTGGTTCGAAGGTGAGTACTATAAGGTAGATTTATCTTCAATTTTATAAACTGCAATAGATTTAAACATAGATGTTAGTGATGGTATAGAAAAACTGGCATTTAATTTTATTATGGAAGAAACCACTAAATCCTTGGACTCTTTTGAAATCACTTTGCCTACTGATAATGTAATAGAGAGCAAAACATTTTTAAACAGAGTTAAAAATATAGTGGAAACAATAGGGACTGGAGAGTCTGGTTCGTTGCCATGTCTCTCCAGTCCTATTGATTAAAAGCCTCTTATTTAATAATCGTAATCTCTTTTGTTATTTGATCATACTCCATCCTAGTACCACACTGCTAAAACTAAGAGGTACAAAGATACAACCTACCAAATTCATACAATATATTTAATTTTTTTATTATATCAAAGTCCTCTAACAGGATTCTAACAGATGCTCCTCTATAAAATGAAAAACCATCTTCTTTAGTAAGTCTCTAAGACATAAACTTTTTTTGTTTAAGTTACTATTTTACAATATTTATTCCTATCTACCAATCCATTTGATATCTCCCTTCTATTCTTTTCCATAACTTTATAGCTATTCTATTTTTAAAAAAACTTAGACCCTCAGAAAATAGTTCCGAGGGTCTATAGACTGGTTATGGTTTTTGAAACTTTTGAAAGCAAGGCAGTGTCGTCATAGATCTATATACTCATTTTTAATAGTAACATTGAACTAAAAGCATTAAGATGTGTATCAAAAATGGCGAAATAAGATAAAGATAAAGATGGAAGGAGATGAAAAAATGTTAAGCATGCAGACAGTTAATGATTTACTGGCGGTGGTTAATAATCTCGATACTACAATTGAAGAAAATAAGGATATTATTGATTTAAAAGAAGTACAGTATTTAACTTATCAGAAAATAAAAATCCTACAGCTAATTGATGATTTACACCACAAGGAAAGCTATTTTAATCATACAAAGGAATAATTGCAGTTACCTAACTTAGATAAGAATTTCATTTCAACCTACATAAAATTTCTGTTTTATATTGAATACTTATTTGAAAATACTGAAAAACATATTATATTTCAAGAATTTAGCATCCAACTATTTGGAGGACAGTGGGTTCCTGAATATGTAGTAGATTGGAGAAATTTATGGATGTAAAATATATTAATCCCTTTCTAGAAGCTTTCACAAGAACATTAGAACAGTTAGGAGTTAAGGATATAAAAAGAGGGAACGTTAAAAAGAAAAGTAAATTTTATGTTGATTTAGATGTGTCTACGGTCATATGCTTAAAAGGCGGGATTCAAGGAAACATGGCGTTATCCATGCCCCAGGATACAGCTAAACAATTAGCCTCTACCATGATGATGGATATGGCTGTTCCTGTTATTGACGATATGGTAAAAAGTGCTATTGGAGAATTATCAAGCATGATTGCTGGGGGTGCTTCTGCAATGTTAACCCCTTTAGGGGTAACATTACAGATTAGTCCTCCCACTGTGCTGCTTAAGCCTTCTGATATAAACCCTTTAGAAACACTGGCAATTGATTTTGAAACACAATCAGGTAAAATAGAATTTAATATCGGATTTGCTATATAATATATATGCTACGAACAACAGCTAGAGTATTGTTATTTTGCCATTATTACTGGATCTCATTACATGGTAAATGAAATCCAGTACTCTATCCGTGGTTTTCTTATCATGAATCAACTCCTCAGTTTTAATATATTGCTAATAAAGGAATATTTCAAGACTGATCTCTCATACTTTCTTACCTTATTTACTGACAAAAGTCACTTTCTCAAGGTAAAGAAAGTGACTTTTAGATTTACTTATTCAGGTTATATATTTTATACATAAGCGTTAACCTAAGCTATATTTTGGAAATTATTTTCGATCAAAAAGTACTCCTGCAAAATTTCCAGCGTTGTTTTTCAATGTAATTTTTACCTTGGAATAACATGGGTTAAGTTAACGCCTATGAAAGAAGATATAAACTATTTTATGTTGTTTCTCTTAAAACCAATCTTCTGCTGCTAATTCATTACAACCTACTATTTTGCTTGTTCTAAAGCCTTTTCAATCGCATTGATGGTACCTTGGCTTGACATTGTAGCTCCAGATACAACATCCACATCTGTAGATTGAGCCTCAATAATTTTTTCAATCACTTGTTCTATCGCTACATCTCCAATACTAGCAGTTTCATTCATTTCTATTATTTCAATTTCGGTAACATTCCCATTTTCTACTTTTACACTTAGTTTAATATCTCCTTTAAATCCCGTACCGATGCCTTCATATATTCCATCTGTATACATTCCAGTCGTTGATTCTGTGGATTCTTCACTAGCAACCACTTCTCCGTTACCACACCCTGCTAATAGTCCACTTATAAGCAAGGGAATTAGTAATAAAGCTAATTTTCTTTTCATTCATAATCCCTCCTAATTCATTTAATACTAAACATATAGGACACTATTTGCCTTATCATTGAATCCATTTATATTTTGCTTTTTACTTTTCTATTATTTTTACTATTTTAGGTACTACAATGTTTCGTTTAACATCTCCACCATTTTCTTAACTACCTCTGCTGCAACCCCAGCACAACGCTCTTTACGTTCAGGGTCACCATATGCACAACCTTGAGCTTCCATGAATTTACCTACTGAGTCAATGCATAGTACAGACTCTGCAACAGTAGTAGTTAGGTCTAATCCAGCTGGCTGAATTTGTGGAAATGGCTCTTCCCTATACCAACTCCATAGGTCGCCTACTAATTTTTTTTGAGTATCAGCATCACATACCATACCAATACATGTAGAAGCTACCCCTAACGCTCCGCATAGAGTCGCTTGACCCGCATAACCTCCAGCTGCAACAGTAAATGCTTCTGGTGGTATTTGGTTAAAGGGATATCCTATTTCGTCTGCCAATGTACCGAAGAACCCTTCGGCTACGCCATAGCCTCAGCCAGCACCTGTTTTATAAGCATCGTATCCTCTTATTGCCGCTTTATCAGGATCAACCTTAACATAAGTAAAAGGCCATTGAGGCTTTTCAGATTCTCCTGCTATTGGCTCTGGAGCAGCTGTAGCTTGATCTGAACAGGCAGTCAAAACACCTCCAACTCCACCAAGAAGTGTTACTCCAGCAAGAGATACTCCTACACCCTTTAAGAAATCTTTCCTTGATATTTCTTTGTCTTTCTTTTCAATTGTCATTGATTCATCTTCCTCCTTTATGTACTGAATGATAATAACTTAACATAGTAACCCATCATTGAATAACTGCTTTGCCTTAGTAATCATTATATTATAGATTAGCTTACATCAATAATAAGAGTTGTTTATGATGCATAATAATGATTTATATTTGTCTATTAATTAACAAGATTTTACTGTTAATATTGAACGAAATTAAATTTACCCTAAAAAGTATTTCATGATATAATAATAATTAGAACTATTGGTTTATCTTATAGTTTAAAACTTGCTACTGGTTATGTCATAATATAGTTTTTAATACACAGATGATTAATCTAAGGGAGAGAAATCCGTGAACCTTCAATATCTAAAAGCTTTTTATGTTACAGTAAAACTAAACAGTATTTCCAAAGCAGCAAAGGAACTCCATTTAACCCAGCCAGGTCTTAGTATGCAAATACAATCTCTAGAAAAGGATCTTGGAGTTACTCTCCTGACCAGAAGTAATAAAGGGGTAGAGCTTACAGAGGCGGGAACAGTAGTCTTTGACTATGCTAATACCATCCTTTCTATGCAGGACAATATCGAACGAGACCTACAGAATCTTAAAACTAATAAGAAGGATTTATTAATTGGCTCTTGTAAAGCTGTAGGTGAGTATGCTCTTCCTTGTAGTATTTATATATATAAGCAAGATAACAGAGATGTGGACATTAGCTATAATATAACAAATTCTCAAGGAGTCATGAATAATCTTTCCGATAGAACAATTAATCTAGGTATTATTCATAGTTACATAGAACGAAAGAATATAACGACTGAAAAGATAACTTCTGATAGATTAATACTTGTTACCTCTTTACCTGTTTTGAAAAATAAAATTACGCTAGATGAACTTAAAATGCTACCACTGATATTTAGAGAAGAGGGTTCTGGAACAAGGGCAACCATTCAACAGCATTTAAAGCCCCATCATATAAAAATCGAAGATTTAAATATTATTTATGAATTGAATTCCATGGAGGCTATCAAAACCTCTGTTATATCAGGTAAAGGGATCTCCTTCATTCCAGAATTAACGATTAAGAGGGAGCTTAGAGATAAAGTTCTGCGGGAAATAGAAATTGAAAATATCACCATGAAAAGTGACTTTTATATAGCATATCGAAAAGATTACCAGTTTACCAGTTTCGAGAGGGAATTTATTGACTTTATTAAATCCTCTAAGCGTGGATTTTGTTGAAAAAAGCAGCTTCTAAGTAATATTAGAAGCTGCTTTTTTCAATATTATAATGCAGTTTATCATCTAGAATAAATTTCTCCTTTTGGAAGATTTAAATATAGTTGTCTACTTAATAAGGTTTAAAGTTTTCTATTAGTTATAAAATATATTTGAATAATATTTTGCTACCTAACCAAGCTCCAGCAAACATAAAAACAGCAAATATCCAGCCATGCAATGAGAAAGATGGAATTGCACTGAAATAAGCTCCGATATTGCAACCAAAGCTTAATCTTGTACCGTAGCCCATAAGAACTCCACCAATTAAGGCAAAAAAGAATTGCCTTGTATTTTTAATCTTTTTCCATTTGAACTCATTAGCCCATAAAACCGCCAAAAGCGCTCCCACGATAACTGCAATATTTAGCACTGTATAAGAATTGTTAAAAAAGGTTTCGCTCTCCTTTAATCCATGGTCGTATGCACTAAAATAATACCAATCAGCAGAATTATATCCAAGTTTTTCTAAAACCGCTGCCCCCCAATATAAGAAACCAGTAGTAATCTTCCAAACAGAGTCCGTAGCAATCAGTAAAGAAACATTTAATACTGCTAGTATACTACCTCCTATCCAATATGGCCATGGTTTTTTTACTATTTTATCATACAGCCTCATGTTCTCCTCCCTCTTCTTCAAGACTATCTAGCCTTCTCAATATAAATCTCCCACTCACCTTCTACAATCTCAACATAATCAATGTAATGTCCCTGCTTTTTTGTCCATTCAACTACATTGACAATAGAGCAGTTATGATCTGTATGCATAATTAAAATATCACCAATCTTCATTTTCTCTAATTGCTTCAATGCCTTTAGTAAGGGGATTGGACAAGCTTCATATAAACAATCCAATTTGTACTCGACCATAATTTTCCTCCTACATAGTTATCGTAATGTTGTTCTTTTTGTCATACCAATCAGCAATATAGTATAAACTACAAAGCAATATTAATTGTAAAATCAATGAAGGAAAAAATCCCAAATACTTAGGAAAGTATATAATCGGGGCTTTAGATATTAGTGTTTTATCCCAGAAAACAAAATGTTTAGCTCCAAGAGTGCTCCCAATAATAAAACCTATCAAAACCACCAACTGCATCATATAGCCTTCCCCTATTCGTATTAGCGTTCCAGAAGCACATCCTCCAGCCACTACCATTCCTACTCCAAATAGAACAGCTCCAATAGCAGTATGGATTCCCACAGGACTTAGCTGCCCTGGAATTTCTGTAATCAGATAATCAGGATTCAAGACTATGGTCTTGTATTGTATAATAAAAAAACCTATAGTTGATATGATAAAAGCTAAAAGTACTGCTTTTAAAAGAGAGGTGCTTCCCACCATAATAGGATCTCTAAAGCTAGAAGCAAAGCAAAATCTAGAGCGCTGCATGGTAATTCCTAATAAAATACCAATAATCCAGAAGCTACTTAAACGAAGATGATAATTAATAAGCATAAAATATATCATAAATGTGATAGTAGTTCCCAAAACAGCATAGTGCATTTGGTTATTTTTTTTTCTAATTTCCATTTGTTTTTGTTTCTTCAAAGCCTCAATCCTACTAGATGTCATTGAATCACTCCCTCATATACTGTAGTTTCAATTAATCTATAATAGTATTTTTTCAATATCTTTATCAATAGTTAATTATATTACAATAATTATATCATAAAAAAGCACTCATTTATCCTGATTTGTCTTATCGATTCCCTTATAGGAGACCTTTGAATCAGCTCATCAAAGTGCTTTATGCGACCAAATTAGTTTATGATTTTTTTCTTTTATAGATGGCCGAGGAAATAATTATACTTAGTTCCAATAACAGTATCATTGGTGCTGCCAGTAATATCTGTGAAACTATATCCGGTGGTGTAAGTATAGCAGCTGCAATAAATATTAATAGTATAAATATCTTTCTAGATTTTTTTAAAAACGCCGGTGTTATTAAATTAAATTGAGTTAACAGCAAAATCAATATGGGTAGCTGAAAGGTTATCCCAAAGGATAGTAGTATTGAGCTCATAAAACTTGTATAACTTGCAAAGGAAAAAAGAGGCTCAATTTCTTGTCGAGACATTTTGGTGAAAAACTGAATAGTAAGAGGAACAATTAAATAATAAGCAAAAGAAGCACCTGCAATAAAGAAAATCATGGACATAAAATTTGCCAATATGATATATATCTTTTGCTTTAAAGCCATTCCAGGCAGTATAAATCGCCATACATGGTACAGTATTATTGGCAAAGTTACAATTGTTCCCGAAACCAATGATATTTTAATATAAGCCAAAAACAAATCTGCTGGACTCAAATAGATAAAATGCAAATCTTTAGCTGGCTGTATAATGAAGTCAACAATTATGTCAACATAAAAATAGCTAACAGCACTTCCAATAACTACAACCAGCGCAATGAATATGATTCTTTTTCTTAACTCTTCTAAATGTCCTACTAATGTAAGTTTTTTTTCATTCATTTTATAATCACCAGCTTAGCTCAATTTTCTCATCTTAATCTTTTTTATCAACTTCACCAGTAATCTCAGAAGTTATATTAGCGGTATGGGCTTTAAATTCCTTTACACCTTTTCCCAAAGCTTTCCCTATTTCTGGAAGCTTGCTGGGTCCGAAAACCACAAGAGCTATAACTAATATTAATATTAATTCTGTTGGACCTAATTTACCAAACATTCTACATTCCTCCTTGAATATTTATTTAACTAAGTTTGATAAAATTATACCATTCCAAATAAAAACCGTCACCAGGCGTATTTTCTGAATATTCACACTTATTTACTTCTATTACTTAACTACTCTTTATGCTTTTTATTAAATTTTTATAGGACCCTTCATTTTTCACAACTTATGGATTTTATAATTTTTCCTCTCTTATAGCAGTATAAATAAACTCTTATAGAACATAAACAACATTTATGCCAAGTATTTTCCACTAAAATCCATATACTATAAATAATTTATAAGTTTTTTAAATATCCCTTGACTATCTAAAGTAAAAGTATTATTATAATAGTGCACTAGTTAATTAGTGCACTATTATAGTCTGGAGGTGCTGATTTTGGATTTTGATCATGGTAGGCCTATTTATCTACAAATTATTGATTATATAAAAAAGCAAATCATTACGAGAAATCTGAAGATAGGCGACAAGGTTCCATCTCAAAGAGAGCTTGCTCAACAATTGAAGGTGAATCCTAATACTGTCCAACGAGCCTATCGAGAAATGGAGAACATGCAGTTAGCAGAGACCATTCGAGGTCAAGGAACATTTATTGTTAAAAGAGGGGAGCTGTTGAAGGAGTTGCAAGGAGAAATGGCAGGTACTTTACTAAAAAATTTTATTTTAGAAATGCAGTCCTTAGGATATGATGATCAGGAAATTTTAGGACTTGTAGAAAAATATCAGCAGGATTTAAAGGAGGAAATAAAATGATTGAATTAAAAGGTGTAACAAAAACCTTTGGAAGCACTATTGCATTAGATAATGTTTCTATCAATATTCCAGAAGGCAAAATTATTGGTATATTAGGACCTAACGGGTCGGGAAAATCTACCTTATTAAAAATGCTTGTTGGGTTAAATAAGCCCAATCATGGAAACATCTTCATTAATGGTCAACAGATTGGTGTTCAAACGAAAAGCTTCATATCCTACTTGCCGGAAATAGATTACTTATATCCTTGGATGACCATACAACAGGCAGCGGATTTTGTTAAGAGTTTCTATGAAGATTGGGATGAGAATAAGTATAAGGAATTAGTAGAATTCTTGGAGCTTCAACCTTCTATGGTGATCAAGAAGGTGTCAAAGGGAATGCGAGCCAAGGCAAAACTATTACTGTCCTTCTCTAGAAATGCTAAACTGATTTTACTAGATGAGCCCCTTTCCGGTATTGATATTTTAACCAGAGACAAAATTATTGAAACCATCATTCGTGACTATAGAGCTGGAGATCAAAGCATCTTGATCACTACCCATGAAGTTCGAGAAGTAGAGGGGATATTGGACGAAGTCATCTTTATCCGTCGTGGACAGATTGCTCTTGAAGGCAATGTCGAAGAGCTTAGATATCAACGTCAAGCATCTCTTGTGGAAATAATGAAGGAGGTATATACTCATGAAACCATCTAATGGAAACACTCTTTTCTCTTTATATAAAAAAGATTTACTATCTGTGAAATTTGAAAGCCTGATGATTTTAGCAACAATCTTTTTAGGTCATTTGTATTTTAGCTATAAAATTTTGACTGGATGGCCTGAGCCTACTATTCTAGGTGTTACTAGTACCATCTTTTTCATTGTTATGTTTGTTATCTTCATAGGTACCTTTACTTCTGTCAGTCGAGAATGGAGTAATAACACCATCTATCTAGTGATGTCCTTACCTGTTTCGGGAAAGAAAATTTTTCTTTCAAAGCTTTTGGCTGTGATGACTCAATTAGTTATTTTGGGCGGGGCTAGTATCTTAGTAGGATCCTTATTATCTTCCTATTTTTTAGGAGCTGACATTATAGCACAGGTTTTTGGTTTTTTCTCCACGCATCAACTGCTGAAGGTTTTGGTTATGGGAATCATCCTTTTATTCTTTGGAATCATTCAGATCATTCTGGTAGCCTTTTTCAGCACCATGGTGGGAAGAGCCTTTAAGAAATTTTCATGGCTTATTACTTTCTTCACCTTTATCTTTACCAATATTTTCATAGGAAAAATCAATGAATTCCTTCTAAAAGCATTGATAGCTCCTGTTGATAGACATCTTAGCATCATTGGTAGTACAAATTTTGATGGTCAATTCCTTGTAGAAAGCGGTTTAACTACTCAATTCTTTTTATTGCAGTTAACTATCATTCTACTGATTTCTACAGGTCTGTTTTTCCTAACTGCCATGATCTATGACAAAAAAATTGAATTATAGATCTATTTAAAAGGAGTTGACACGCTCCTTTTATTTCCTTTTTTGAATATTTCTGGTAGAATAGGAAATATAATATCAGAGACTAAACTATATCCTTAGTACTTTTTTAAGTTGTGCTTCCATATGTATACAAAACAACTTACACTAAATTAATTAGGAGGTTTACAAAATGGAGAACTTTGAAAAAAAGCTTGAAAACTATGCAGAAGTGGCTTTAAAAGTAGGTGTTAACTTACAAGAAAATCAGACCCTGGTGATTAATGCTCCTATTACTTCTGCTGACTTTGTTAGAAGATTGGCTAAGAAGGCCTATGAACTAGGGGCAAAGAACGTACATGTAGAATGGGCAGATGAAGAAATCACATTAATTAAGCTATTGCATGCTCCCGAGGAGGGTTTAAAGGAATTTCCCCTCTGGAGGGCGAAGGGATTTGAAGAGATGGCAGAAAAAGGTGAAGCATTTTTATCTATCTCTGCCTCTAACCCCGATCTTTTAAAGAATGCTGATGCTGAGAGAGTCGCTTTATCCAATAAAACCACTGCTACCGCTATGGAGAACTTTAAAAAATATGTTCAAAATGCCCGTGTCAACTGGAATATTGTTTCTGTCCCCACAAAGGAATGGGCAGCAAAAGTGTTTCCAGGATTAAGTGAAGAAGCAAGTGTAGAAAAATTATGGGAGAATATTTTTAAAGTAACGAGAGTAGATGAAGAAAATCCTGTTGAAGCATGGAATCAACATGTTCAAAATCTAAAAAACAAACTAGATTATTTAAACAGTAAGAAGTTTAGAAAGCTACATTTTAAGGGCCCTGGTACAGATTTAACCATGGAGCTTCCTAATGGCCATATATGGGTTGGTGGTGGATTAGCATCTGAAAGAGGTATAGAATTTGTGCCTAATATGCCTACAGAAGAGGTTTTCAGTATGCCCTTAAAGGATGGGATAAATGGTGTAGTGGCTAGTACAAAGCCTCTAAACTATAGTGGTAATCTCATTGAAAACTTTACATTAACCTTTAAAGAAGGAAAAATTGTAGACTTTACTGCGGAAAATGGCTATGATACTTTGAAAAAGCTAATTGAAACCGATGAGGGAGCTCATTATTTAGGTGAGGTAGCTCTAGTACCCCATAAATCTCCGGTTTCTGATACCAATATTATTTTTTACAATACTTTATTCGATGAAAATGCCTCTAGTCACTTTGCCCTAGGCTCCGCCTATCCTATTTGCATAGAGGGTGGTACTAAAATGGATAAGGAGCAACTAGCAAAAAATGGTGTTAACACCAGCTTGGTACACGTAGACTTTATGATAGGATCTGCTGAAATGGATGTGCTGGGAGAAACCTCCGATGGTAAAATTGAATCTATCTTTAAAAATGGAAATTGGAGCAATCTTTAAGATTGCTGAGGTTGTTGAAATAGTCAACAAAATTCAGACTGTTCAAAAGCCTTCAGATTCGAAGTGCAAATAAACCAGCACCCACAGCGTATACGTAAATACGTAAGGGTGCTAGTTTTTTCGAAATACCGAAGAAAATGGTGGTCTCTCAACAGTCTGAATAAAAATTGGTACGACACTTAAAGTGTTGTACCAATTTTTATTATATATAGGGGAATCAGCTATTATATTTTGGGGGTTCAATATTCCAAATTTCTTTTGCATATTCTTCTATAGTTCTATCACTGCTAAATTTCCCTGCATTGGCTAGATTTATCCAACACTTTCTTGCCCACCCCAGTCTATCTCTATAGGCTCTATCTACCCTTTGTTGTGCTTCTCTATATTCTTCAAAATCTCTTAAAAGGAAGTAATTATCTGCTTGATGCCAATCACTGCCTTCTAGCAGAGCATTATATAATTCTTCAAACATACCAGTACCTCCATCATCAAAGGTACCATTCATTAACGTATCTACTGCTCTTTTCAGTCCTGGCACCTTTTCATAGTATTCTTTTGGATGATAGCTATCTTTTATGACTTCAAGTTCTTCTACTCTAGCACCGAATATAAAGTTGTTTTCCTTTCCTGCCTCTTGGACAATTTCTACGTTTGCTCCATCATAGGTTCCTAGGGTAGGCGTACCATTTAACATAAACTTCATATTCCCTGTGCCTGAAGCTTCTTTACCAGCAGTAGATATCTGTTGAGAGACATCAGCTGCCGAGAAAAGCTTTTCTCCATAGGATACATTGTAATTTGTTACAAAGACAACCTGAATTTTTCCTTTTACTTCTTCGTCATGATTAATCATCCTAGCTATTTCATTAATATACTTTATGATAGCTTTAGCTCTTACATAGCCAGGGGCTGCCTTAGCACCAAAAACAAAGGTGCGAGGAACAATATCTATAGCTGGATTTTCTTTTAAACGATAATATAAATCAACAATATACAAAGCATTTAATAGCTGTCTTTTATATTCATGAAGCCTTTTTATTTGAATATCAAAGATGGAATCAGTATTAATCTCAATGCCTTCCTTTTTATAGATATAAGCTGCCAATTCCTTTTTCTTTAATAATTTTATTTGTAGAAATTTTTTTAAAACCACTTCATTCTCTGCATACTTTTCTAACTCCTTCATCCTATTGGAATCAGTAATCCACTCTTCTGTTTCCAATAATTCAGTAATTAGCTGAGTTAATTCTTTATTAGAGAGGGCTAACCATCTTCTAAAGGTAATCCCATTGGTTTTGTTTTGAAATTTATGTGGATATAAGTCATACCAATCCTTCAGCTCTTGATTTTTAAGGATTTCCGTATGGAGTTCTGCTACACCGTTGATGGTATGACTCCCATAGATGGCCAGCCACGCCATATGGATACTATGATCAGATATAATTTGAACCTTATTCATAATTTCCTTAGTATAGTTCTTTCTTTTTAACTCCTCAATAAACTGTTTATGAATTTTTACAATGATTTCATAGACTCTAGGCAAAAATTCTTCATATAGATCGATATCCCACTTTTCTAAAGCCTCTGCCATAATGGTATGATTGGTATAGGCAAAGGTTTTTTTGGCGATCTCCCAAGCTTTTTCCCATGTTAATCCTTCTTGGTCAATCAATAGTCTCATTAACTCCGGAATGGCCACTACTGGATGCGTATCATTTAATTGAACTGCATGGTACTGAGAAAAAACTTCAAAACCCTCTTCAATTCTCTCTTTATACTTTTTCACCATATCCTGTAGAGAAGCTGAAACAAAAAAGTATTGTTGCTTAAGTCTCAAAATCTGTCCTTCTCTTTTAGAATCGTTTGGATATAACACCCTTGATATGTCCTCTGCTCGGTTTTTTTCTCTTACTGCCTCATCATATCGTTGTTCATTGAACAAATTGAAGTCAAAATCCTCTAAAGCTTCTGCTTGCCATAGTCTTAATGTATTAACATTTTTCGTCTTATAACCGATAATTGGAGTATCATAGGGAACCGCCTTCACCTCTTCATCAGCAAATTCTACCATAACAATATCTTCAGCTCGTCTTATGGACCAAGGATCTCCATATTTTAGCCAGTGATCTCCTTCTTCAACTTGGTACCCATCTACGAATTTTTGTTTAAAAATCCCATACCGGTAGCGAAGTCCATATCCAACAACTGGTAAATTCATAGTGGCACAGGAGTCTAAAAAGCAGGCGGCAAGTCTTCCCAATCCACCATTTCCTAAACCAGCATCCTCTTCTATTTCTTCGATCATATTGACATCAATGCCTAGGTCTTTTAGGCTTTTTTCTATTTCATCCTGAATTCCTAAGTTTAACAAGTTGTTTCCTAGAGCTCTTCCCATCAAAAATTCCGCTGAAAGATAATATGCCTGCTTTCCTTTTTTATAGGTTTCTTCTGTTCTGTTCCAATGATCGATGATTTGTTCCATAATAGCTTTAGAAACACCATAGTATTTCTCATGCTTATTGGATTTTTCCAGCGTCTTTCCAAATTCTATTTTAAGATTTCTAATGACACTTTCTTTAAACTTTTCTCTATCAAACATCTAGATACCTACCTTCCATATAGCTTTGTTATTGTATAGATTTTCTTGGCTAATGCTTCAGTAAGATCTTCTCTTTTTACTCTCCATAGCCAATTCCCACCAATAGTCGAAGGAATATTCATTCGGGCTTCACTTCCTAGACTTAAGAAATCCTGCATTTGTGCTATGGCTAGCTTCCCTACGGAACTCCAAGCACCTCTTATAAAGCCCCAATTATAGCCCTCTTCTTCGGTTAATTTCAAATATTTAACAGCAAAATCAACGTCTGATTTTTTCTCATTTAAAAGCCATCCATTGACAGTATCATTATCGTGGGTTCCAGTATAAACAACACAGTTTTTATCATAGTTATGAGGTAAATAATCGCTTTCTTCCCGTGTATCAAAGGCAAATTGCAGTACCTTCATCCCTGAGTAACCTGTATTTTCCCTTAGATCTATTACCTCAGGTGTCAGGTACCCTAAATCCTCTGCTATAATATTTACATCCCCTAATTTTTCTTTGAGGGCATCAAACAGCTTCATCCCTGGACCCTTAATCCACTTTCCATTGACAGCAGTTTCTTCTTCATAGGGTACCGCCCAGTAGGACTCTAATCCTCTAAAATGATCAATCCTTATCATATCGTATAGCTTAATACACCCTTCTATTCTTTCTATCCACCAGTCAAATCCTGTCGATTCCAGTAAATCCCACCGATATATTGGATTCCCCCATAATTGGCCGGTTTTAGAAAAGGCGTCTGGAGGACATCCTGCCACCTGAATTGGTCTCTTGTTTTCATCTAATAGAAATATTTCGCTGTTTCCCCATGTATCCACACTGTCCTCTGCCACATAAATAGGAATATCCCCTATGATTTTTATATTCTTTTCATTAGCATATTGCTTTAATTCTTTCCACTGGGTAAAAAACAGGAATTGTAAAAAAATCCAGTATTCGATTTCTTCCTTTAGCTTTTCTTTATAATAATTCATAGCATTCTCTTTACGTAGTTTTATAGCTTCAGGCCATTCCTGCCATGATATCAAGCCAAATTCAAATTTCAATGCCATATAAAGCCCATAGTCCTCTAACCATAAAGTATTTTCTTCCTTAAACTTCTCAATGTCTCCTTGATGCTTTTCCCTTCCTTTATGATAGGCTACCTTTAAAACAGGTAATTTATTTATAAAAATCTTTTCATAATCCACCTTTTCTGGATCACTGCCAAAATCCAATTGATCAAAATCTGATTTCTCTAAGAGCCCTTCTTTAACTAACAAGTCAAGGTCGATAAAATAGGGATTTCCAGCAAAATTCGAAAAGGATTGATAGGGAGAATCCCCATATCCTGTAGAACCAATAGGTAACAGCTGCCAGTATTTTTGTCCTGACTTTTCTAAAAAATCTACAAATCTATAAGCCTCTTTTCCAAAGGTACCAATACCATAAGGACTAGGCAAAGATGTAATATGCATTAAGATGCCACTGCTTCTTTCCATGTTCTCTTCCCCTTTTTGAATAATTCTAGTCCTACTATGAAACCTCTACTGTTTTCTTGTTGACATTCCCTTGTATATCGAGGATTTCAAAGTTTATTTTTTTCAATGTATCATTGCCCCTATTGGTAATAGTAATTTCAAAATCATTCTTTACCTTTTCGATCTCAATGAATACTTCATTATACTTTTTATTTTTATAATTCTTTGTGGTGCCATCATCGTCATAATAAACATAGGCAGCCTTATCATCAACAAATGCAATAGCCTCCAATTCATCATGGCAGAGATTTTCCACACTGCTGCCGTGCTTTCCTAAAAGCACTATTTTATTTTTTCTAACAAAAATAGGTATCTCTTGAATATCTACCTCTAAATAGATGTTTCCTTTTTTGTAGATTTCGTAGCTTCTATTCCTATAATCCTCTGCCTTCCAAAGAAGCATATCCTCTGGAAGCCATATATATCTACCTACAGCATTTTCTTCATAGATAGGTGCAATCATTAAAGAATCTCCTATCAACAGCTGATCCTCTACTGTTCTTGACCTTGTATCATCGTACTCAAAGGCAAGAGAAGCAATATATACATTTTTATGAATCAGTGCCTTCATATATTCGGAATAAATATAGGGTATCAGAGCATATCTAATCCTTATGGTATTTCTAAGGATATGCAGTGTTCCTTCATCAAAGGCAAAGGGTTCCTGTCTTCTAGTTCCCATGGCAGAGTGATTTCTAAATAATGGTGTGAACAAGCTAAATTGCATCCACCTTATCATTAACTGAGCATTCACATCTCCACTAAAACCACCGGTGTCAGCACCACTGTAAAGAAAACCACACATGTTTAAGGAAACCATCATTTTGATGTTCAATAAAAGATGCTGCCACCAGGAATGATTATCCCCCGTCCATATGCCCCCGTAGCGATGGCCTCCTACGTAGGAGGCTCTAGAAAACAGAAGAAATCTTTTGTTTGGTTGTATTTCTTCAAAGCCTTCTGCCGCGGCCCTAGTCATGTTATAGCCATAAAGGTTATGTAGCAAATCATGCCTTACAAGCTTACCCTCCACCCTATGATAAAAATCCTTATGATCCTCTAGTTTATTCAATAACCCTACAAAGGTGTCCCTAAGCTCAAAATAACTATAAATATCTAAATTTTCATTTTCTGAAGCTTTTGCTTTTTCCACAGCCTTTTGTAATCCCTTGTTACTATAGAAAATTGCTGGTTCATTCATATCATTCCAAAAACCCTCAATGCCCCAATCAATTAGTCTGCTGTACTTTAATCCAAACCATTTTCTGGTCTCTGGCCTTAGAAAGTCAGGGAAATGGACTCTCCCAGGCCATACCGCTGCTACAAAAGGTTTCCCTTCCTCATTAACACAAAAATGATCGTTAGCTATGCCTTCCTCATAGATGTCATAATCTTTTTCAATTTTCACTCCAGCATCAATAATAGGAATTAGTCTAAAACCTTTATTTTTTATTCTTTTCACAAAGCCTTCGATATGAGGAAAGCTTTCTTCATCTATTGTGAAGTCCTTAAATCTCTCCATGTAATCTATATCTAAGTAGACAGTATCACAGGGTATATCATAGTGTAAAAAGCTGTCTACAATTTTTTCAATTTCTTCAGCATTTTTATAGCTCCATCTACTTTGTTGGTAACCAAAGGCCCATTTAGGAGGAGCGTAACCTTCCCCAATCATATTTAAAAATTGACCTGTAATTTCCTTTAGAGAAACTCCTTCTACTATGTATAAATCAAAATCTTCTCCATCAATGACTATATCTAAGACATCGGAATGAGTAAATCCAATGTCAAAGGTTACTTTGCTTGGATAATCAACAAATACTCCAAATTTTACTTCTCCATCTACGATCAAAAAGTTATGTGCTCCATACAGAGACTTTTTATCAGGCGTATGCTGAGAATCATCGGTACAGTAAGATATATAGATGCCTCCCCGTTTATTCATTCCCCTTTGGTTTTCTCCTAAACCCCATACGATATCTCTGGGATCCATCTTGTGGCTAAATCGAAAGCCCTTCTTTTCGTCTATTTGAAAATAGTCTATATCTTTTCTATTTATTTCCTCTCCCTTATTGACAACTACTTCTGTAGCAAAGGGATTTCCTATGCTATATCTCATAATAAATTCATTTACTTTATATGTCTTCAAAATATATCACCCTTTTGTGTATTTTCTAGCTATTTTATAGAGCCATCTGTAACACCTTTAATAATATGTTTTTGTGCAAAGAAGTAGAATAATATAATTGGTATCATCCCTAAAACCAATCCCGCTAAAGCTAGATGCCACTTCTTAGAGTACTGTCCAAAGAAATAAAACATTCTTAATGGTATAGTATGCCATTGAGGCTTATTGATTACCAACTGGGGTAATAGAAAGTCATTCCAAATCCACATTGCGTTTAAAATACTTACTGTCACGGTTATAGGCTTTAATAATGGAAAGATAATATACCAAAACACTTGAAATTTATTACATCCGTCTATGGTTGCAGCCTCTTCCAACTCTACAGGTATACTTTTAATAAATCCATGATATAGGATAATGGCTAAACTAGAACCAAACCCTAAATACATAAAGATCAGACCATAAGGGTTTAAAAACCCCAGCTTACCCATAATAAACACTAGTGGTAGCATAACTGATTGAAAGGGTACCAGCATAGCCGCTGCAAATAAGAAAAAGAAAAATATGCTTAGTTTTGTCTTTGTTCTTACTAACATCCACGCTGCCATTGAAGCAAAAACAATAATAATAATTGTACTAGTGACTGTAATCAACAATGAATTGGTAAAGGCACGTATAAAATTTAACTCATGGAAAGCTTCTACATAGTTGGTACTACTGAAATGCTCCCCAAAGGGAAGGTTGATAACATTTGTAAATATTCCTTTTTGTGTCTTAAAGGAGTTTGTTAAGACAATATAAAAAGGAGATAGAAATAATATCGCTATAACTATACTGAATATGCTTAATTTTAACTGATTTTTCTTTTTAGAACTTTTAACAGGTTTTATCTCTTTTGGGGGAAAAACATTACCGGTTTTAGCTATTCTTTTAGTTTCCATTACATTTCTACCTCCTTTTTCTTACTATAATAAATTTGTGTTAAAGTTATGGCGGCTACTGAAATAAGAAAAATAACAGCCTTTGCTTGAGCTAAGCCAAAGTTATTAAATGTAAAAGCAGTATTGTAAATATTCATTGCTATCATTTGTGTAGAATTGTAAGGGTTTCCTCTTGTTAAAGAAAGGTTTTGATCGTATAATTTAAAAGAGTTAGATAGCGTTAGAAAAATTCCTACTGTAAAGGCTGGTGCTACTAAAGGAACGGTTATATGCCTAAGGGTTTGTAGTTTGTTGGCACCATCGATTTCCGCAGCTTCATACATTGATTTAGGTATATTTTCTATGGCGGCAATATAAATCACCATCATATATCCAGCCATCTGCCATGACATCAGTATGACTAGCCCCCAAAACCCTGTGCTTGTGGTAGCCAACCATCCCTGTAAAAAGGATATTCCCCATCTTACTCCTAAGGAATGAAATGCTCTTGTAAAAATAAATTGCCAAATAAAGCCTAGAATAAGTCCTCCAATTAAATTGGGCATAAAAAATATACTTCGTAAAAAATTGCTGATTTTTAATCCTTTTGTTACTAATAAAGCTAAACCAAACCCCATTGCGTTAATGGTAATAACAGATACAAAGGCAAACTTAGCGGTGAATTTGAATGCATTTAAAAACTCTTTGTCTCTAGTAAATACATTGATATAATTCCTTAATCCTATCCAATCTGCATTGTTATTGATGCCGTTCCAATTGGTAAAGGAAAAATATATTCCCATCAATATCGGTATAATAACCACCACAACAAAAGATAGTAAGATAGGCCCTACAAAAAAGGTAAAAGATAATTTTGAATTTTTCATGTTGACCTCCTTATACAACTGGGGGAGGAATATCCTCCCCTAGTGCCCTTTAAACTTACCTCATATCCTCCCATTGCGTTTTAGCGTGTGAAATTACTTCTTCCCATGTAAAAGAGCCATCATAATATTTTTGAATATTACTTCCTAAAATCTCCATTCCCCAACCTGTTGGATAACCCATGAATACCCATGGAATTGTATTTCCTGCTTCAGCATATCTCTTAACTGCCCTGCCTAAGGAGTCTTGAGGCTCGAAGTTATCAAAACCTTTTAATGGTGGTATAAAATAGAATTTATTAACAATAAAATCTTTTCCTGTATCAGATGTATATAACCAGTTTAAGAAATCTTTAGCAGCTTCTTTTTCTGTATCCCCTGCACCTTTGTTTATTGACCAATGCATTGGAACGCCAACAGGAATCGAATTTTCCTTTGCACCAATTACCGGTATTGGTAATATGTCTAAGTTGTCAGCTACTTCTGGATCTACACCTTGCACGCCACCATAAATCCAGTTTCCTTGTTGGATAATAGCAACACGTTCAATAGCTATGCCTTCTTCAACCTGTGTTGTATAATCTACTGTATTTAAGTTTCTTTTGGAATTAGCGTTAGAAGAGTAATTGGCTTGTAGATCAATTAGCTGCTTTAATTGGTCTGCATATTTAAATTCAATTGTTTTTGCATCATAGCTATCTATAGAACTATCAAACTCTTGACCTAAGAAAGCATTAGAAGTATGAAGTCCTGTTAACCAAGTTTCTCTGGCTGCATATTCAAATACCGCTTCTAATAAAGGATATTGATCCTTTAACTCTCCAGCCTTGATCTTAGCATCCAATGTTTTTGCTGCTTCTTCTAAGCTAGCGAAATCTACAATTTTAGATCCGTCAATACCTGCTTCTTCAAAAATCCCTTTATTATAAACTAGTCCATAGCCTTCTATGTTAAAAGGAAGAGCGTAGACTTTGCCATCCACTGTAGCACCAGATAACATTCCATCCAAGGCTAAATCTACCCATGGTTGATCTGATAGATCTTCTAACTTACTCATCCAATCTTCCACATCTTGAGGCCCGCCAATATTGAATATTGTTGGTTCATTTCCCGATTGGAATATAGCTCTTAAAGCCGCTCCGTAATCATCTCCTCCCCCTACTGTTTGGATATTTATTTTTACATTTGGATTCTCATCTTCATAGGCTCTTGCTGCTTCCTCTAATTCCTTTACGATTTCCACCTTAAATTGAAATACATCTACTTGCACCTGTTCTTCAACTTCTTCTCTACTACCTGCTTCTTGCTGATTTGACGAGCATGCCGCCAACAGCAATGTAGAAAGTACTAACATCATAGCTATACCTAACACTAGTTTTCTTTTTAATCTCATTATATTTCTCCCCCTTAATACTGATTTTTAAAACCGATAACGCGCTTGCTTTTTTCAGTCTTATATCCCGAAGTCTAATGTAACCCCACTTTTTTGTTTATATAGGGTGTCTAACCCTCTCAGCTAAATTTGATGATATGTAAATTCCACCCCCCTCTTATTGCACTCTGCGAAAGTGACTGACACCAAATCAAAGATTTTGGTCATCTACTTTTAAATAGAATCACCTGTATCTTTTTAAACGATTCTTTTTCAACAAGCTTTACTGATAAAGAACCGCTAGAACCTACTATAAGCTTACTTGACCACTACCATCTAATAGCATTCTGCTATATGATTATCCTGTCTTTTCTCCTCATCGATTCCTACACATGATTCTCTTTTTAACAGTTCCGTTTCCAAAACCAGATGCTGATGCTTCTTCTTCTTTTTTATTAAATCAAATAAAATATCTACACTTTTATATCCCATTTCTTCTCCCGGCTGTTTTACTGTAGTAATTGAAGGATGAAAAAATTCAGAAAACTCGATTCCATCGAACCCTATAATGGACATGTCCTCAGGAATTTTCAACCCTCTACTGAGTATTGCCTTTGCGGCACCTATCGCCATAATATCAGAGGTGGCGAATATCGCTGTTAGTTCCAGTTGTTTATCTAATAGCCTATTCATTGCTGCAAAGGCTGATGGAAAGGTATATTCTCCAATTTCTAAGAATTCTTCTTTGTAATGAATTTTGTTTGCCTCTAACGCCTTTTTATATCCCTTTATCCGCAGGGTCCCTATACTTCTATCTTCTTCCCCAGTTGCAATCATTCCTATTCTTCTATGACCTAAACCACATAGATAATTCACTGCACCAAAGGCGGCTCTTTCATTTTCTATAATGACGCTGGAGAATATTTCTTTGTTAACGTTTTCCACAATATTTGTAGAAGAAAGAACAATAGGCGTACCTAAATCCATTAACTGTTCTTCATCTATATTGTCAAAATCTCCCCCTAAACAAATCAGCCCTTTTAATTTCTTTTCTTTTATCAATTCAATAGCTTCCTCTATATCATTTGCATTATCATCATTATAGTGAATGATCATAGAATATCCTTCTGCATCGATTTTTTCTTCAATGGATTGGATAATCTTTGAGAAAAAGGGATTATAAATACCCTTTACTAAGACACCTATATTTTTAGAGTCATTCCTCTTTAGATTTCTAGCACTGTTATTAGGAATATAGTTATATTTTTGTATAATACTTAGTATTTTTTCCTTGGTCTCTTCTTTCACATCTGGATGATCATTTAGGACTCGAGATACTGTACTTACTCCAACTCCCGCCATCTGGGCTATATCTTTTATATTTACGTTTTTCATATCCACCGCTCCTTAGGTAACGTTTATGGTAACGTTTCCGGTAACGTTTCCAGTTATTGAATTAATTATATCAAAATTTTAGTATTTTTAAAATACATTTTTGATAATTTTTTAAATTTTTTTAAAATAAAAACTACTCTTATCAGCAACACAAATATGTGATTGAAAATGCTAACATTTCCAGAAATGGTGGTAAACCCTTCCCTGCTACAAGGTTTAATTGCATAGGGAAGAGTGTATGACCATTCCTAGGTTGGATTTCTCAGTCACATACTTACATCTAAGAGTAGTTCTATTACCTATTGTTTAAAGACTTCTATTATTACTGAATCCAGTTTATTGATTCATTTGTTCTAATGTTCTAATCATATTTAACAATGTTCTATTCATTGGAGTATCTATCCCATGCTTTTTCCCTAATTGGCAAATAGTGCCGGCAAACATTTCTACCTCTGTTTTTCTTCCAGCTTCTATATCCTGTAGCATAGAAGTTTTGCCTTCAGGAGCAAGCTTTTTTAAGATCGTATTAAAGGTATGAATATCTTCATTTGTTAAATTAGTTCCTTCCTTTTGAGATAAAAGGATTACTTCCTTCATAGCAGCCTCCATCAACCCATTGGCTTCCTGTATCTCCTGAAAAACCTTATAAGGTGCATTTAATACAGCCGAAGTTTGATTAACACCTACGTTTACCATGAATTTCCACCATAAGGCTCTTAACATATCTTCTGGGATAACATAGGGTATACTGGCTTTTTCTAAGAGATTCTTTACTGCCTCTACCCTAGGAGTATATATCTTATTGTTCCTTTCTCCAAAATGGATTTCACCTATAGTGCTGCATTGAATCTCAGTTTCTGTTCTAACGGCATCAATACCTACACATATACCATAAAGCATTTTTTCTATTCCATATGCCCTACCCAATATCTCTTCACTTGAAATCCCATTCATTAAAGATAAAATAATCGTATTAGGTCCAACATGATTTCTTATATCCTTTATAGTTTGAGGAAGATGATGATACTTGACTGCTACTAAGACTAAATCCGCTGCTTCCACCTTTTCCTCTGGATCAATGCATTTAAAGTGATAGGTTTTACCATTAATTATTAATCCTTCTTTATTATATTTTTCTGCCCTTTCTTTGTTAGCAATAACTGTGAAACCCTGTGGGTTCATTTCATAAATCTTACTGCCATAGATAGCTCCTATAGCTCCAAGTCCTGCAATAGCTACCTTTTTAATTTCCTCCATTGTACTTGCCCCCTATCATTAATACTTCTTCTATACTGTGTTTGTATAACTTTATCATTAGATTAATACATATTTTAAAAATTTATTTATCAATTACAGTAACGAGGCCAGGATTATGTCTGCACAATAATAAATATGATGTTAATCTTCTTCTTATTATTTAGAATTCTCTACTATTCAAATATTTCCTTCTACTTCTAAGGATTTCTTAGGATACATATTAGTTTTTGGACTGATTCCTAGTAATTTTCCATCTTAGCAGAAATTATGTTCCATAATTTGCCAATTGCGAAAATAAAGAAATAATAACATCCTATCTTGTCACCGCTTTTTCAATACCTATTGACAATTACTCCAAAAAGTTTTATATTAACATATGGAACTATATTTTAAGGAGGATATTTATGACAACAAATGAGATTAGGCTTATTGAAACAGCTGAAATTCAGTCTACTGAGACATCTAAAACACAAAGTATAAAAATAACAAATGCAGATCCTTCAGCTTTAGGATTGTTTGGTCTAGCGATGGTAACATTGGTAGCATCTTCACAAAAGCTAGGGATTACTCAAGGGTCATCATTCATTATTCCATGGGCAATTTTTCTAGGTGCTTTTGCTCAGCTATTTGCATGTATTAATGATTCAAAACGTAATAACATTTTTGGAACTACTGCCTTTGGAGGTTATGCCTTTTTCTGGTTTGCAATGGCAATCTCATGGGCAATTAAGCTGGGGGTTTTTGGGGCGGCCATGGCGGCTGAAGCAGATGGAAGACAATTAGGCGTAGCTTTTGTAGGATACCTTGTTTTTTCTGTTTTCATGACCATTGGAGCAATGGAAACTCATAAAGTATTATTTACAATTTTTGTTTTAATTGACTTTTTGTTCATTGGATTATCTCTTAGTACTTTTGGAATCGCACCCCACTTTTCACACGCGCTAGCAGGTTATTCAGAACTATTAATATCACTTGTTGCTTTTTATGGTTTTGCTGCTTCTGTTTTAAATGCTCACTTTAATAGAGAGTTTTTACCTGTTGGAAAGCCATTCGGCATATTAAAAAAATAGCACTATTTTCACTATATAACATATAAAAAGGGAATAAACTCTATTTAATAGAATTTTATTCCCTTTTTATATGAAATGATAATATATTCGATTCTTCAGAAATATACTTGTTACTTCACTTTCCCTTTCTTTTCTAATATCCTTGTAGATATAATATCTCCATCCAATTTAATTCTTGCTCTAAAATCATTATTTTTCTAAAAAATTTAATGATTAATTCAGATGCATCTACTAAAATACTGCATAATAAATAGAAACCAGGATACTCTAATACTATCAATATTTTTCGGAGGAATGTTATAATGGATATTTGGAGAGCTAATTTAATTGAATGTATAAAAGAAATCGAAAGAGCAAGAGAGGATACAGGTATAGATCAAGATAGATATGAAGCTTTAGGAGAAATCATTATAGAATTGCAGGATATTGTGGAAGATTAATAGCGGAGAAAATTTTCTCCGCTATTTTATATGTACATACAGCTATCCTATTGTACTTGATACATGCCGTTTTGTTGCATATAATTAAAAATATCTTCTCCATGCTGCTGTTCTTCTTTTTGAATATGATTTAATACCTGTCGTGCATTTGTATTGGTAAACTCAAAAATAACTGTATTATAGGTACCTGATACATATTTTTCTGTCATTAATAGATCTTGACATAAATCACTGTCATTACTATTCACATTACTTTGCATTTGATTTTGTTGTTGATTTTGTTGTTGATTTGTATTTGGTAGCTGCCCATTAAGAAGCTGATTGATGGTATCAAGGTGCTGCTGTTCCTGAGATGCATGGAACTTAAAAAGTTGTTTCAGCTGAGGATCTTGAGCCTGATTTGCATAATTATTATACTTTTTAATACACATCTCCTCATGACTTTTTTGATCTTGTAAAAGCATTGTTTCTTTTTGTGTTAATTGTATATTCATTCAAAACACCTCCTACATTTAGTGTGCTTAACAATAATAATTTTATTCAGGAGATCCATGAATTTTAATAATATGTTATTGAAATTTGATGAATTTCATCGCAAAATTGATAAAGAGTGTTTTATCTTGAAAATATCCAGGTTTAGATTTCCCTCTGTGGCCTTCTGTTTCCCATTTATCAAGGATATCAAACTTTCTTAAAAGACTTTGTAGATTATCGTGGTTTAAAGTGAGATTGATTTTTTCCAGTTCCTCATGCAATTCAGGATATTTAGTAATTATTCTATAAAAAAGACATACTCCATGGTAGATTACTTCAGTGTCAATATTCCGTTTCATCATGTCTGCTATAATGGGAATATATTCTCTAACCACCTCCACTTCATCTGGTAAAGCCACTGTGGATTTAAAAATGGTTTGTATTTGAATAACATTGGTAGAGTTTTTTACAGTGTCCATGACAAAAGAGAAAAAATTCTTTGCTCTAACTTTTTCAATAATTTTAAAGCATATAGTTTGAGATGAAGTCCCTTTCTCTATAGCCTCTTGAAATATTTTTATAAATTCTCCTACTTTTTTAGGGTTGCCAATCATTTTGTTATATGCCATGAGTGTCTTATGATCTATTTTATCTGCCTGATTTATCAGTTCTCCCATTTCCTTTTCTAAAAACAAATGATGCATACTGCCTCCCCCTTTTCATTACTTATAGTATCACTAGAACAGATATCGCATTATTTTTAGGTGACATGCTTAACAAATATGCTTTCGATTTCTATTATAACCTATTTCAGTATATATTGTTATAAAATTAAAAATTATCAATATTTAGCTATGAAGGCAATATTAGTTTCGTAAACGCTTTAGCTATAGGATATTCGTTTAATTGGGATTTATCCACCCACTGTATTTGTGGATAATCAATTTCTCTTTCATTTAGTAACTTCATTTTATAAAGCCTCATATGCCACTTTATATGAGTAAAAACATGGGGCTTTTCTAAAAGATAAGTACTCTTAGTCACCTGCATTCCATAGGTTTCCTGCAACTCTATCTGGATCGTTTTTCCTGGTTGAAAGCTCTCCTCTTTTTCTATAGAAGGTAATGCCCATAAATCTGCTAACAAGCCGTCCCTTGGTCTTTTAGTTATCAGAATTTTTTCTCCTTTGTAGACTAAAGCCATTTCCATAGCTATTTTTTTTTGCTTTGGCTTCTTCTGTTTTATAGGTAATTCCTCTTGAACTCCCAATTCTCTAGCACTGCATAAATCAAACAAAGGACAAGCGAGACATTTAGGCGAAATAGGAGTGCAGATCAGTGCACCTAGCTCCATCAGGCCTTGATTATAAAATGAAGGATTCTTTTGTGATACAACTTGTCTCCCGATTTCCTGCATATGCCTTTGAGTACTGCCTAGTACAATGTCCTCTCTTATATAGAATACTCTAGAAAATACCCGCATTACATTCCCATCAACCGCTGGCACTGGTTGATGGAAGGCAATACTAGCAATGGCTCCAGCTGTATAGGGGCCTATCCCTGGTAAAGCAAGAATGTCCTCGTAATTTTGGGGGAATCGTCCTTTGTACTTTTCCAAAATAATTTTTGCTGTCTGGTGGATACGTTTTGCTCTACTATAATACCCTAAACCCGCCCAAGATTTCAGCACCACTTCTTCATGAGATTCTGCTAAATCCTTGATTGTAGGAAATTGATGAATGAATCGGTTATAGTAGTCGATTACCGTGTCTACCCTAGTTTGCTGCAACATTACTTCTGATATCCAAATATAATAAGGGTTCCGTGTCTCTCTCCACGGTAGCTGCCGATGATTTTTCTCATACCAATCAATAAGTTTTTCTTGCATTTCTATAACTTTTGCTGGATTGATGATTTCGTTTCGTTTCTTCATTATTGTCTCCTTTTTTCCTTCGGTGTATTTCTAAAGGTTAGGAATCTGCCAATTGATTTCTTCACTACCTATCTTTCTAAGAAACGTATTGGTTTTAGAAAAGGGCTTACTGCCAAAAAAACCTCTGTTTGCAGAAAAGGGGCTGGGATGAGGCGCCTTGATAATATAATGATTGGGGGAAGTAATATAACTCTCCTTCTCTTGAGCATTTTTCCCCCATAAAATAAAAACAATGGGTTTTTCCCTTTCATTCAACAGTTGTATTACTCGATCCGTAAAGATTTCCCAGCCAGCACCTTTATGGGAGTTAGGTTCTCCTTTTCTAACGGTTAAAACAGCATTTAACATCAATACCCCTTGTTTTGCCCACTCAACGAGATATCCATTGTTAGGTATATAGCAGTTAGCATCCTCCTTAAGCTCTTTAAATATGTTCTGGAGAGATGGAGGTAGCGGTATTCCTGGCTTTACAGAAAAGCTTAGACCATGGGCTTGTCCCGGTCCATGGTAAGGGTCCTGACCTAGAATCACCACTTTTGTTTCATTGTAAGGGGTTAGGTGTAATGAATTGTATATATCATATTTATCAGGGTAGATTATCTTACTGTTATACTCCTCTGTAAGAAATTGTCGCAGCTTCAAATAATAAGGTTTTTCAAACTCTTCTTCCAGTAAAGGTGCCCAATCATTTTTTAAAATCTTCATATGCAAAATCCTCCTAAACATCCATATTTAATACTATTATATCTAGAAATGCAAGTATATAAAAGCCCTATCATTAGTTTTACTACTTCCAGAAGATATTATCCTCCTCTATACGATTAAGCTACTTTCGTGTTATGATAGGATTGAATAGTTACACTTTCCTGGATAAGGAGGACAATTATGGGTATTATTATTACGTTGGCAGTATCTTTTTTTCTGTTGGTTTTTAGTATTTACAAGGAAATTTTTATAGGCTATGCCTTGATTGTATGTTTTCTTCTTTTTGTTTTATTAGCCTTAAAGAGAGGCTTTGCCATAAAGAATATTCTCAAATCATCCTATGGTGGCGGAAAAAAAGTATTTCTTGTATTAAGAATCTTCCTCTTAATAGGAGCTATTACTGCTTCTTGGATGGCTTCTGGCACCGTGACTGGTATTGTGTATTACGGTATACAGCTGATGCATCCTAGATTCTTCATTTTGTATGCCTTTTTAATCTGTGTTTTTGTCTCTTTTCTATTAGGTACCTCCTTTGGCACTGTCAGTACCGTTGGGGTAGCCTTAATTGTTATGGCTAAGGGCGGAGGAGTAAATGTCAATTTAGCAGCTGGTGCTATTATCGCTGGAGCCTATTTTGGAGATAGATCCTCACCCATGTCGTCTAGCGCCAATCTAGTAGCGACCTTAACTGAAACCCAGCTTTATAGGAACATTAAAAATATGTTTAAAACAGCAGCGATTCCTTTTTCTATTGCAGTGATCCTGTATGGCCTATTATCTATTCACCAACCTCTAAATCTAGTAGAAAGCAATATGGATAGGGAGATTATCAATACTTTCATAGTAGATTGGAGAACATTGCTGCCGGCTGTGGTAATCTTGATCTTGGCTACACTTCGATTAGATGTAAAGCTATCCATGCTTTTAAGTATTATAACTGCTACAATCTTAGCAGTTGTTTTACAGCAATATAAGATTAATGAGGTTTTAGGATATATTATTTTTGGTTTTCGACTTGATACAGCTGGTTCTCTAGGAGAGATTATCAACGGAGGTGGTATCCTTTCGATGGGGAAAGCTGCTATCATTGTATTTGTTTCCAGTTCTCTATCGGGTCTTCTTGATGGAACTGGGATGTTAAAAGGCTTAGAAGGGGTGTTTTCAAAAGCAAAACCCAGATTTCACTTATTCTTTTTTACCTGTATCACTGCACTAATAACGGCTGCCTTTGGATGTAATCAGACAATATCTATTGTATTAACTACACACCTTTTAAAGAATTCCTATAGGGAAAATCATGTTGATCAGTATCAACAGGCGGTAGATATCGAGAACACCTCAGTTGTTTTAGCTCCACTTATTCCTTGGAATATAGCCTCTTTTGTTCCAACTACCACCTTAATGGTCAGTAGCACAGCATTTATTCCCTATGCATTTTATCTATATCTCATTCCTATCTTTAACTTTCTTTATCTAAGATCAAAGGAAGTAGATTTAAACCAAACTACTTCTCGAGTATGGAAGAGCCCCAACAACTAAAAGTCCTTCTGGAAATTCTTTGCACTAAATACAAATGTCCCTTTAGCTTGAATTTTTCTTTGTTCTAGCTAGAGGGACATTTATTTTTTAATCCTATAAATCTATTCAACTTGTGTTATATCAATGACCATATGCCTCTAAATAAATATTTTTGATGTCTTCCTTTGTAACTTCTTTGGGATTACCACTAGTGCACATATCTTTTAATGCTATGGTAGACATTTCCTCTAATGCATTCATGAAGATTTCCCGATCTACACCTGCTTCTTTTATAGTTGCAGGCATCTTCATAGCCATTTTCATCACTTTTATGGCCTCAATCAAACTCAATACTCCTTTTTCAATCGTTACACTAGGAAGTCCTAAATGTTCTGCCAATTGGACGTATTTGATTGCTGCTTGATTATAGTCTTTCTTGCCCTGCTCTTTGCTATTAAAAGCAATGACATAGGGCATCAATATAGCATTGCTACGGCCATGAGGAATTTTAAAAAAGCTTCCTAAGCTATGGGCCATGCTATGATTAATGCCCAGACCAGCATTAGTAAAGGCGATTCCAGCCATACAAGAGGCATTATGAAGCTTTTCTCTAGCCACCATGTTGGCCCCATCCTCATAGGCTTTCAATAAATACTGAAAAACTTGAGCTATAGATTTTTCTACTAAAGCATCAGTAAAGTCTGATGCTCCCTTAGAAACATAAGCCTCAATGCAGTGGGTTAAAATATCAATCCCTGTATCTGCTGTAATATGTGATGGTATACTTTTGGTGAACTGAGGATCTAGGATGGCTACGTCTGGCACCATTAAAGGATCAACAATAGGTATTTTCATATTTTTTTCTTTATCTGTTATGACAGAATAAGCTGTCACTTCCGAACCAGTTCCACTGGTAGTTGGTATTGCTATAAAAAAAGGTTTAGGTATTTCATGAGTATTTATCAGACCTTCTTTAATTTTGATGCAAAAATACATGATAGCCTTTGCCGCATCAATGGCAGAGCCTCCCCCTATAGCAATAAGCACTTGGGGCTTATTTTTAATAATATGATTTAATCCTTTGTAGATCACTTCAAAGGAAGGATCTGCTTCCACCTCAGAAAACACCTCATAATGTACATTGTTTCTATCAAAAATCTCCGTTAGATTATCAATCATCTTTAATTGGAGCATTGTGGGGTCTGTAACAATGCATGCCCTTTTCCCTTTAAATTTTTCTAAATATTTTATTGCATTCATCCCATGAATAATCTCTGTCATTTCTTTAAAGCTTTTCAAGAAACCACCTGCTTCTTCCAGTATAATTTCAATAAGGGCTTTGCCCGTCATTCACCGTTTTTAGCAGGAGATTGAACTCCCACTGAAAAAATTAAGTGGAACCCGCCGTATAGAGGCGGGGAACATCTTAATTTGGTTATAAGTTTTACCTCTATACACCGAAGGATAAATAGAAATAGCTTTTAGTGTTGTTTTGCTGTGTTTTCTCTGGCAGCACTCTTATTAGCAATAACTATAGCTACCATCACCGCCGTAATACCACCTACTATTTTTCCTGCCACCATTGGAAAAATCATATCTTGATTTACACCAGCAGTAAATCCAAGGTGATCTCCTAAAACAAAGGAAGCACTAACTGCAAAGGCAACATTAATGATTTTTCCACGATGATCCATATCCTTCATTAATCCAAACATAGGAATATTATTGGCTAGAGTAGCTACCATTCCTGCAGCTGCTACATCTCCTATTCCTAATAATTTTCCCAGCTTCATTAAAGGTTTATTAAATACCTTGGTTACAAAGTAAACCATTGGGAAAGCTCCTGCCAGCATAATCGCAATCTCCCCTACGATTTCGATCCCCTCTGTCACTGGAGCCATCCCAGGAATAATCACAATTCCTGTTAAGGTTTCTACAATAATAGCTGCTAATCCTATTGTAATAACCACTACAACACCCTTACCAAAAATAGTGAACCCTTTAATCATTTTCTCAGGTATTTTCCATAATCCAAGGGAAAGTAATAAGGATACCAAAATAATTGGTACTAAATTACTTAAAATCATGGAGATATCAAAGCCAGCTACCATCCCACCAACAAATGAACCAATTGGAATAGTAATCATCCCTGCCAGAACCCCTGTTGCTAAATATTTATGATCTTCTTTTTTAATAATCCCTAAGGCTACCGGGATTGTAAAAACAATGGTGGGCCCCATCATAGCGCCTAAAATCAACCCAGCAAACAATCCTGCTTCCTGACTTTGGGCCAACTGCATAGCTAGAGGATATCCCCCCATGTCGTTAGCCAATAACGTGGTTGCAAACATAGAAGGATCTGCACCTAAAAATGCATAAACCGGTACAACGATAGGCTCAAGAATTGTGGCCAGTACAGGGGCTAAGGATACAACCCCCACCATCGCAACAGCTAAAGAACCCATTGCAATGATACCCTCGTCAAATTTTTCTCCTAAGCCGTATTTGTTCCCTATGATTTTATCTAGAGCTCCTAATACCATAAAAGCCACCATAATATAAACAATAATTTCATTGATATTCATCAAATACACCTCTTCCTTTAAATTTTCAAATAAATTCCCCTAAATTTAGACATACAAGCTGTTTTCTTCTATAATAATTTTTCGAATAACTCTTTCCGTGGAGATGGAATTACAGTTTTTTCTACCAGCATGCCTTTTTCCTTACCAATGTTTGCTCCAGCTTCCACTGCTTCTTGAACAGAACTGATATCTCCACATAGGATGATAAAGGATTTACCCCCTATCGAAAGACCTAAGCGGACTTCAATAAGAGTAACTGCAGCAGTCTTTGCTGCAGCATCTGCCGCTACAATGGCTGTAGCAATATTAAAAAATTCCAACACGCCAAGGGCATTCACTTCTTGTACATTATTTGTGGCATGAATTGCCTCAATTAATTGAGGATGAATACTTGGCAGAACTAGCTGATCAACAACATAGGACCTACCAATTTCTATTCCTGTATTTATGGCGGCTTCAACAGCTGCTACGTCTCCACATATCAATATAATATACTTACCAGGACAGACAGAATGAGCCTTTAATAGCTGTACATCTGCCGCCTTAACCATGGTATCTGCTGTTTCAATTCCCTTAGCAATACTGTTTAATTCTATAAATCCTATCGTTCTTATCATTCCATCACCACCTTTTCTCCAGCCTCAATCCAAATAAAGCCATTTACTTCTTTAATCATACCCTTTATACTAGCATGGATATTGGCTCCTAAATCGCCTTCATTTACACTTGCAATCAATTGCCCTTTCTCCACCACATCTCCAACTTCTACAATAGATGTTGCTGCTTTACCAATATGCTGTCTCAGGGGTATTTTCACACTTTGAGGTTCAATAGTGATATAATCCTCATTGATCTTATCTGAATATCCAGCAAGATCTAACCTGCAAAGAAGTCTTTCAGCTGGTACTTTTCTATACTCTCGCATTTCATGTACTTCTTTTTGCATAGGCAAATTTGAATATTTTACGCCTTCTTTACGAAGAAGATTTTTAATTTCTCCATTAATGGTTTTCGGGGATAGCCCCATAGGACAAGCATAAAGCTCACATACACCGCACTCACAGCATAAAAGGGCTTCCTTTAATACTTCATACTGCTGTCTATCTATTGATAAGGTTCTCATAATTCGATGGGGTCGTAGAGGATGCCCAATTAAGTTTCTTGGACATAAATCTGTACAAAGAGAGCACTGGATACAAGCTGAACGACTTCTGTTAATCATTTGTACTAAATCTTGTTGTTTATTTTTGAAAATAACATGATTCTGTGGAAGAAGGATTACAGCCCCTGTTGTTTTTGTCACTACCGCCTCATTCAATTGGCTTTTTTCTATGACTCCCCCCATCATAGGCCCTCCTAGAATAATGTTATAATCCTCTATTGTTGCTCCGCCTGCCATTTCAATACACGCCTCAATAGAAGTACCAATGGGTGCATAAAGAACAGAAGGATTTTGAACTTCTCCTAGGATTGTAATGAATTTATCAGTAACAGATTTTTCATTGAGGGCTTCGTAAACATTTACGACTGTGCCTACATTACACACCACAACACCAACATCCTTTGGGATTCCTCCTGGGGGGATTTGTCTGTTGGTCAGCTCATATACTAATATTTGTTCATCCCCTGCAGGGTAGAAATTGTCAATTAAATGAAGCTCTGCTCTAGAATTTAGAGCTTCAATTGCCTGACTCAGTGCTCTGAATTCCCTCGTATTTTTTTTCTTCAACCCAATAATAATTTTTTTTGCTTTCATCTGTCTTGCTAAGATTTCTAGAGTTTTAATGATTTCTTTGCTCTTATGCCGTATTAAAAATTTGTCAGTTTCTAGTAAGGGTTCACACTCCACTGCATTGACCAATAGATATTCTGCCACACCATTAAATTTTATATGGGTTGGAAAACCTGCTCCACCAGCACCAACAACGCCAGCTTGAAATATTTTTTGTAAAATATCCATTTTACCTCCCCTTGCTACCTTTTATTTTATGCTTTCACTTCTACTTCATCTATGATACCTACTACTGTAGCATCTACAGCTGCTTCCTCTCTTTGAAGCGCTTTCCTTGCGGCGTTTCCCTTTACTACCAACACTTGATCTCCAATACCTGCACCTACACTGTCTACTGCCACAAAGGACCCCTTTTTTTGATTACTTTCGTAATCTATAGCCTCAATTACCAACAGCTTTAATCCATTTAATGTTTCATCTTTTCTAGTGGCCCATACATTACCGATTACTTTGCCAATAATCAATTTGATCTTCCTTCCTCACTAGATTCTAACTGCTTGTATTTTCTTCGTTCTTATATAGTCCGTTGCCATAGGCGTAATGATTGCCTTTGCTCCTATACAAATTCTGCTGTTTTCTCCACAGCCCATTTCCCTTAAACCCTTTTCAGTGATTACTTTATTGCTTATGAAAGTTTCCTCAATCTGATTCTTTTCCTCTATAGATACTTGAGGCAGTTTTATCTGTTGATTGGATTGAGAAAAAATTTCTTTTAAATCTCCTATTTTCATACCAAAACTTTGAAGCTTCTTTTCATAATTCATATATGTTTGATAAAAATGGGGATGACTGGTTTTCTCAAAATTTCGATGTTCCAGCCCTTTACTTAAAACAAAAATTTCTTTTCCATATAACAACCCTCTGATTGTTCTTTTAGAAACTTCGTCCCCTTCAATACCCATGGCAATATAAGCCAAACTGGATAAAGACAAGGCAAGTAAGACGATACAATCTACATTCTTTATCTCCTCTTCAATACATTCCTCTAAAAATACACATTCTACTCCCATTGTTTCCAACTGCTTTATATCTTGCCTGTTGACTTGTTCTCTATAAGAAAGTACTAGTGCTTTCTTTGAGGATTGAAGCTTTTCACTTGTTTCTCTTTCCTGAAGCTGTTTCATCACTTCTTCTGTTATGCTTTTAACCAATGCTTCTATCTCCATTGAATCACTTCCTCTTCTCTACAATTCATAGCGATGCCTAAGGGGGTCACCAAAAAAGGATTATGGGGTTTTTGTGTTGCAATACCTATCTCTTTTTCAACTACATCTTCAAAACCTTCTAAACAACAGGTTCCCCCCACTAAATAGATCCTATCTACATCAAAATCAGCTATATGGGTTTCAATAATAGATGCCATTTTTTGAATGACAGGCCTGACGACGGCTAGTACTTCTTTTTTCTGTGCAGGATCTTTTTTAATGTTTTCTGCTTCTTCAAACTTTACACGATAGTTACCGGCTAGTACTAAGCTCAGATGCGTACCTCCTGTGGCCTCATCAGCAGTGTAAATTACCTCACCGTTTTTTATAATAGATAAGCCGGTAGTGCCTCCACCAATATCAACAATTACCCCATTGTTTACTTGCAGGACAGCATTAGCAGCAGTAGGCTCATCCAAGATGGATATCACCTCTAATCCCGCTCCTTCTACCACATAACGATGGGTTTGGCTATCCTTTGCTCCAGTCCCTGGAGGGACAGCAATAGCTGCTCTTAGTAAGGACTGTCCAAGTCGTTGTTCTAGTTTTTCCTTAAGTCTCCGTACAATTTGGGTAGCACCTATATAGTCCACCACCAAACCATCCTTTACTACTTGAGCAAACTCCATTTCACAGGCAATTGGATTGTTTTTTTGATCTAATACCACCATGACCACATAAGCTGTTCCTAAATCAACCCCTATCAGGAGTTCACTCTTAGGATCAAAAGGAAAGGTTTCATAAATAGATTTTTCAACTTGACTAACTATATGATCTACCTGTGTGAAATCCACTTTTAAATCCTCCTGTTATCTTCAATAAGGGCTTTGCCCGTCATTTAACGTTTTCAGTGGGAGATTGAACTCCCACTGAAAAATTAAGTGGAACCCGCCGCCTATAGAGGCGGGGAACATCTTAATTTAGTTATAATTTCCCCAACAGTTCCTGTTTGATAGGCAGCAGCGTTGCCTTCATCATGATCAATATGCATACTAAGTTTATATTTTTCACTAACTCTTACTAAAACCTCTTCTAAAATAACAGGTCGTTGGCTTTTAATTCTTACCTTAACATGCTGTCCATCCTTTACATGTAAAGCTTCAGCCTCTTTGGGAGTCATATGAATATGTCTCTTTGCGATAATTACCCCTTGGTCTAAATTAATAGCCCTAACCCCCGCAGCAATAATAAGGCCTTCTGTATTTTCTAAAGCACCAGATTCTCTAATAGGAGGGTTAACACCTAACGTTCTAGCATCTGTATAGGATATTTCTACCTGCGTATCCCTTCTAGCTGGCCCTAGGATTGCTACATTACTAATGACTCCCTTAGGTCCCATTAATGTTACTCTTTTATCGTATACAAACTGGCCAGGCTGAGATAATTCCTTCAAAACCTTCAATTGATCCTCACTATCAAATAGAAACTCCATATGTTCTTTACTTAAATGAATATGTCTGGCAGAAACCTCTACTGGAATTTCTATTGAATTCTCCTGACATCCTTCAATATTCTCCATGACCTTTTCTACTATTTGTTTAATGAGCTCTTCCTTCACTTTTAACTTCTGCACCCCCTATTTGTAGTACCACCTTGCCATCGGCACATCATGATATATAGACAGCTGCTTAATCGGTTGAGGGCTTGAATGATATCTAGTCTTTCTATTGCACCATTACTGCCAGTAAAGGCTTTTATCCCAACGATTTCCATTTCCCTGGCAGCACTTCTTAAAGAATTTAATTTTATTAATATTGCTCCCATAGAATACTCTGGCAAAAAATGCTTTACCCCAAAAAACTTTTCTGGATTATGTGACATTTTTCTCAATTGTCCCTCATCTAATCCTAATATTTTGTAATGGTTAAAAGGTTCCTCTAATACTTCTGCCCTTAAAAGATTTCTGACAAAGGTGAGAACTTCTGTTAAATCTTCTAAAAGTTTTTTCTCTTTTCGATGATCTAAAAATACTTGCATCTCTAAGATTTGAGCCTGAAAGCTATCCAACTTCCCTCTTAATTGAATTCTAGGATGATCCTTGTTAACTAGGAAGTTTCCATAAAGCTGTGTCATATGCTCAGGCTTACTCTCAAAAAGCCCTCCGCTATAATAACACTTATATTTAGGCTCTACTGGATTTTTCTCATCTTCTTTTATTTCCACAGACTCTCTTGATACTGTATTTGATTTTTCTATATCTTCTTTTTCAAATATTAACTCTATCTTCTTTTCCTTTAAGTATTGCTTTGCTGAGGGTGTAATTAGCACTTGAGAATTAACTGAGTAGGTTTTCGGAAACTTGTTTTTAAACTCCGAACGAAGCCCCGTTTCTGTCAAAACCTTCATAGGATCCCTCCCTTTTATCAATTAACCCTCCCAGATCAAATATTGATCCAGGAGGGAGATTTTATTTATTCTTTTATTTGTGGAAGGATGATTTCTACTTCACCATGAGGTCTTGGAATAACATGTACAGATACTAATTCTCCAACTCTTTCTGCTGCAGCTGCTCCAGCATCAGTTGCAGCTTTAACTGCTCCAACATCTCCTCTTACCATTACTGTTACTAATCCGCCACCAACATGTTCTTTACCTAATAGTGTTACATTTGCAGCCTTTACCATTGCATCTGCTGCCTCAATTGCACCTACTAATCCTTTTGTTTCAATCATTCCTAATGCGTTTAAAGTTGCCATTTAAAATTCCTCCTTAAATTAATTAAATTTATTTTTTAAGCTTTCCATTACCAATCGAGTAATTGTTTCAATGTCTATATTACTTAATTCTGCTGTCTCTCCAGTTCTTTTACAGTCATCTATTCCATAGGCCATTCTTCTAATATTGATCAGATGCATGGGCCCTACATTGTCAGATGTAGCACTTCCGCCAATAGCTCCACACCCTAAAGTAAAGGATGGTGCAAGGTTTGTAGTAAGCCCAATAGCTCCTTGGGTTGATGGTGTATTTACTAAAAATCTAGAAACCGGCTTTTTTAGGGCAAACTCTCTAATAATCGCTTCATCCTGAGAATGAATGGCTAAGGTATGTCCCAATCCACCATTCTCCAATAGAGCATAGCAAAGCTCACAAGCTTCTTGCCAATCTTCAACCGTATAAAATGCTAGGAGGGCAGTGAGCTTTTCCTTAGAAAAAGGAGCATTTTTTCCAACATTTTTTTCTTCGCAAAGAAGTATTTTGACCTCCTGGGGAATTTCAATCCCGGCCATTCTAGCAATGTCCTGAGCAGATTTCCCTACAATTCTAGGGTTCATTCCTCCTGTTACCGTCTCCATAATTGCTGTCACCTTCTCTAGCTGCTCTCCAACTAAAAAGTAACCACCTTGGTATTTTATTTCTTCCTTCACTTTTTCAGCAATACATCTCTCTGTCACAATAGCCTGCTCTGATGCACAAACGGTTCCATGATCAAAGGTTTTACTTGAAACTATCTTTTCTATTGCTTCTTTTATGTTAGCACTTCTTTCAATAAATGCAGGAACATTACCAGGACCAACCCCTAGAGCTGGTGTTCCTGAACTATAGGCTGCCTTCACCATGGCAGATCCTCCAGTGGCTAAAATCAAGTCTATTCCTTTGTGTTTCATAAGCTCACTGGTTCCCTCCATGGTGGGCTGAGTCATACAATGGATTAGTCCTTCTGGTGCCCCTGCCTCCACAGCTGCTTTATTTAAAATTTCTACTGTTTTTAAAATACTCTTTAATGCACTTGGATGAGGACTAAAAATAATGGCATTCCCAGCTTTTAGAGCAATTAATGTTTTATAGATTACAGTAGATGTTGGATTGGTAGAAGGAATTAAAGCAGCAATCGTACCAACTGGCGTTCCAATTTCCACAATCTTTTTTTCCTCGTCCTCATGAATGATTCCAATTGTTTTCATGCCTTTAATATGATTGTATACACCCTCACTGGCAATTTGATTTTTTACTTTTTTATCTTGCCACTTACCAAATCCTGTTTCTTCAGAGGCAAGTTGTCCAAGAAATTCTGCCTGTGGATAGGTGGCGTCCTTCATAGCATAGACGATTTTATCAATAGTTTCTTGACTAAATTTAGCAAATTTCTTCTGGGCTTCATTAGCTTTTGATACCATATGTCTTACCTCTTGAATGGATACTAAATCTTTATCCTGTAGCTCCACTTATTCCACCTCCATTTTTGTGTAATTTAATATAGCCTGTACTAGTTCTGATTTATTAGCAAACTTGATTTTTTTTGTTTCCATCGAAAAGCCTGCCAATCCCCTAGCGATTTTTCTAAGCTCTACTACCTTCATTCTATGGAGATCTTTTTTCGATGTAATTCTGATCTCTTTTCCATTATGCTCAATCACTAGAGCCTTAGTTTTACTTTGTACCAGCTCTTTTTGATCTTTTGGCACTTCTAGGATTTCTTGTGCTTCTTCTATTTCTTCTACTTTATCAGCTGCTTCCGCTAAATTGCTAGAAGGGGATTCTTCTATTGTCTGTTGACCGTTGTCTTCATCCGCCTCAAAGAAAAGCTTTAGTTGAAGATCAGACCTCGGTATTACATGTTGAGAAACAACATAACCTACTGTTTCTGCAGCAGTACCCCCAGCTTCAATTGCCGCCTGAACAGCCGCCACATCTCCTTCTACCATGATGGTCACCAAACCACCTCCAGTAATCTGAAGATCCTTTAGCGTAACATTTGCTGTTTTCAAGGCAGTATCCAAAGCTACAATTGCTGGAATATAGCCATAGGTCTCTAATAGTCCCAGTGTATTATACCTCATAATTAACTCAACTCACTTTAGTATTTTGTAGGGTTATCTGCCACGAACTTCACAGCTTCGGCAAAAGCATCACATGCAGCTTTACATGCCGACTGACTTCCAGTTAATAATCCACCGCCAAAGTTGGTTTCAGTTGGAGGACCATAGAAGCATACCATTTGTACATCAGCAGCTTTCATAGCAGCATCTAAGGCATACATTGCCTCTAGAGGGGGCGCTATTACATAAGCTAAAGCTTCTCCTTCTTTAACTCCTGCCATTTCTGATAAATAGGATCCTGTTCTAGAGATGCAATGGGCATAATAAGCTATGGAATCATCATCATTTGCACTATAAAAACAAGCATCATTTTCGATAAAATCAGCTACTGCATCAAGCCCACTTCTTACTTCTGCTGGATTCGGTCCAGAAATAATACCAATTACCTCTCCCGCCAGCTTCGTATTGGCATTAGCAGTTCCACCATAAAAGGACTTTGCATACGCTACTCTAACATCCGCTTTTTTTGTAGCCTCATCTAGGGCTGTGTAGGTCACGTCATCACTATCAGCAGTAACAATTCCAATACTTCTATATCCCTCCTCTAACTTCAGTTCCTTTGCCATATCAAGGCTCACATTAGGAATGATTTTTGCACTTAGGACAGAAGCACGCAATGCATCATTTTTCATGTTTTTCACTCCATTTCTATTATTTATAACTTAAGATCTAAACCACTTGCTTTTTGCTCTATCATTTCCTTAACAATTTGAGCTATATGCGCACCTGCTTCTGTAGCAGAGGTACCACCCTTATGGATGTTAGATATAACTGTTCTCCTAGATTCAGGCATACCTACCTTTCCACGATAAGCCATGTAGCAGCTCATACTTTCTCCCGTAGCTAATCCTGGTCTTTCGCCAATCAGTACCACTGTTACTTCGGCATCAAGAACTTCTGAAATAACGTCCATAGCTGGCACCCTACCATGTTTCACGAAAAATGGTGTTCCTATCTTCAATCCATAGTTTTTCAATCCCTGCATAATGGAGGGTAAAATATCCTTAATATTAGCCTCAATAGCAGTTGAACTCAAACCATCAGAGACATAAATTTGTACTTGAGGACTTTTTATACATTTTTCTTTTATTCTCTCAATACTTTCTTCACTAAATTTTCTGCCTAAATCAGGTCTTGTCATATATTCATCCTTATCATGACATAAGGTATTTACTGAAAACAAGCCCATTTCCTCTAGCAATTCTTCTGAAACATAAGTGAAAACAGCATCCATAGCAACAGCATGATCAGCTCTGAATCTCAACAATGTATCTGTAAGATAACGAGGTCCTGTCCGCCAAATTCCAACTCTAGCAGGCGTACTTTCCTTAAGTTGTAAATAGGCTTCTTTGTTCTCTGGATTAGATACTGTAAAATAATCTTGTATTTTAATCTCTGTTAAATCCTTTAACTTCTCATCATCCATACATCCTCTTGGTTGTGAATTTGTGTCTGTTTCTGTAAAATAATTTTCTTCGTCACTTTGCTTTTTATCCATGACCATTTTCTCTACAATTTGCTGAACCATATCTTTGATTACCTGTTCTGAAATCAATCCAATGCCCTCCTTTTTCTTTTTTCTCTATTTATTTTAAAAAAATCGATGCATCTCCAGCTCTTTTTGATAACCTGCCATTTTCATAAATTCCCATTTTTTCTAACCACTTTTGAAATTCAGGGATTGGTGTTAAATTCAATAATTCTCTTAAGGTAGCAGCGTCATGGAAGCTTGAGCTTTGGTAGTTAAGCATAATGTCATCTCCTGCAGGCGTTCCAATTAAGAAATTGCATCCAGCGCTAGCTAGTAGAATACTTAAGTTTTCAATATCATTTTGGTCAGCCTTCATATGATTGGTATAGCATACATCTACCCCCATTGGAATGCCCGATAGCTTACCCATAAAATGATCCTCAAGCCCTGCTCTAATTACCTGTTTGCTATTATACAAATATTCAGGTCCAATAAATCCAACAACAGTATTTACCAGGAATGGGCTGTATTTTTTAGCTAATCCATAGCACCTAGCTTCTAAAGTGACTTGATCAACACCCATGTGAGCATCCGAAGAAAGCTCAGAGCCTTGCCCTGTTTCAAAATACATAACATTTGGTCCAGTAGAAGTTCCTTCCTTTAATACAAGTTCTCTAGCTTCAGATAAAATTCTATCATTTACACCAAAGGCTTCATTTCCTTTCTCTGTTCCTGCTATACTTTGGAAGATCAAGTCTGAAGGTGCCCCTTGTCTAATAGCCTCCATTTGTGTTGTTACATGGGCCAGTACACAAATTTGTGTTGGAATCTGCCATTTTTGCTTTACTTCTTCAAATAATTTTAATACATTTTTCACGCTATTCACTGTGTCACTTACAGGATTTAAACCCAATACCGCATCCCCTGCCCCATAACTTAAACCTTCAAAAAGAGATACTTTGATGCCTTCTATATTATCAGTTGTATGATTAGGCTGAAGTCTATAAGCTAAGGTTTCTGCTTGTCCAATAGTAGTGTTACAGTGGGCAGTAACAACGATTTTTTTTGCTCCATATACCAAGTCTAGATTAGACATGAGCTTAGCAACCGCTGCCACCATCTCGCTAGTTAGTCCTCTGCTGATTCTTCTAATATCGCTGCCGGTGGTTTCACTGTTTAAAATCCATTCTCTTAGTTCAGAGACTGTCCAGTTTTGAATCTCACTGTAGATTTTTTCATTGACCCCATCTTGAATAATTCTTGTTACCTCATCTGTTTCATAAGGTACAGCTGGATTGTTTCTTATGTCCTTTAGTGTTAGATTACTTAATACTTCCTTCGCTGCCACCATTTCTGTGATGGAGGTTGCTGCCAGTCCAGCCAGTTTGTCTCCTGATCTTTCCTCATTGGCCTTGGCCATCACTTCATTTAAGCTTTTGAATTGATAAACTGTCCCAAATAATTTTGTTTTTAATATCATGTCCTATCTCCCTTCTATCTCAATAATTAAATACCAAGGTTTTTATAATAACAGGTACTACCTTCCCATTGGCTAAAGGCTTGCCAATGTCAATATAATCCCCATTATCCACTTTGATGGAGTCAATACAAATTACATCTCTTTTACTAACCAAGTGAGCATGGATTCCCTGCCCTAATATCTTAGCCATATCATTTTCAACCACAATAATGAGGGGTTCCCCATCTCTTAATTTCTCTTCTACTCCTCTAATAATGGCTTTTGCTAATTGTTGTATTTGCTGAAAACTTGGATTCTTAAGTCCCTTCATGGCCAAAGCTACCAACTGCTGATCATTCTCTAGTCGAAACCAATCTAATCTTTCAGCAATTTTACAGCTTAACTGATCACTCACAAGTTCTTCATCTTCTGGATTTACCCGTAGAATGGGAATGTTTTTTATAGGTAAGATTGATGATTCAATCGTAATAGTGCTCCCACTGATCTCCGTTGTATGGGTTCCTGCCCCTACAACAGTTGCTCCAATAGTCTCACTAGCTTGTATCACCTTGGAGCTTTCTAACCAAGAGGAGGATCCAATGGATTTCCCAAGAAGGATACCGATGTCACCATATTTAAATAGAGATGCACTACTCTTGTTAAACATGTAATCTGCTACGCCTCCAGAAAAGGAAATATAATCAATCTTCTGTTTCCATTTTAAAGGTGTTCCAGTTAACATTTCTTGGAGTAAAGTTGTCTGGGGAATCATCCCTAAACTCTCAGCTAAGATATCTCCCATTCTTTTACATAGACCTTCTACCTCATCTACTGATAATCTCTTGCCTACTTGAATATCAACGCCTATGTCTTTAGCTAAAATTTTAATTTTATTAGAAGCATAGGCCACCTTCAATTGATCATCTTCAAACTTGATCAACCGACCCCCAATATCAAGACAAGCAGTGTCAACAACTTCCCCATTTTTGAAGATAGCTATGTTGGTTGTTCCTCCGCCAATATCCAAGTTAACGACGGTGCAGCTTCTTTCTTTTGAAAATTTTGCAGCCCCCGCGCCTTTACCTGCAATAATACCTTCTAAATCTGGCCCTGCGGTAGCTACAACGAAGTCACCTGCTAAACCACTAAGGGTGTTAATGATTTCGTTGGCATTTTCCTTTCTCGCAGTCTCTCCAGTTATAATTACTGCCCCTGTATCAATTCTTTCAAAGGGAATCTCTGCTTTTCTATATTCTAATTCGATAATTTTCCGGATAGCCTCTCCATCGATTTGTGTTTCTGATAATAAAGGTGTAAAATGTATGTCGCTTCTATAGACAACTTCTTTATCAATAATTTGTATCCTTGGAATGGCCATTATGGAAGCTGTATTTTCGATGATAAGTTTACTAAATACTAACTGAGTTGTTGAAGTACCAATGTCAATTCCTACACTAAAAATATTTTCTCTCAAAGCTTCCCCTCCTTCCTCTATAAAGACAATGGGGCCAAGGATCTATATATTGTATAGATTCTTGGCCCCATTGCCTTTTAAAAACACGCCATTGTGCTTTGTTTTATTCATTTTTAAAATTAAAACGTATTTCTGTTCCATCCTCATTAGAGTTCATTTGAAGATTACCATAAAGTCTTTCTCGGACAATACTTTTAACAATACTTAACCCCAAGCTTTTTCTTTTCACTGTTTTTGTATCAAAGCCTACGCCATTGTCTATAACAGTAACCTGGGTATAAACTTCCCCCTTTTGGATACTAATTTGGATGTTGCCTTCTTCCCTTCCATCAAAGCCATGTTCTAAGGAATTTTGCAAAAGCTCATTAACCACTAGTGCAATAGATGTAGCCTTATCTGAGTTTACAATGATAGGATCTCCTTCTATATGAATACGGATATTTTTCTCTGGAGATAGTACATAACTCATGATACTTTCCTTTATTTTTTCTAAAATGGTTCGTAAATCAACATCATCTAGTCCCTTCTGGGCTAGTAATTCGTGAGTAATGGCAATACTTAAAATTCTGCTAATACTTTCATTAAAAGCTTGCTTTGCTTTACCATCATGAATTCGCCGGGACTGCAACCTCAATAAGCTGGCGATTGTCTGTAAATTATTTTTAACCCGATGGTGTATTTCGCTAATAGCAACAGATTTTGAAACCAGTTCCATTTCTTTCTCTTTTACCTCTGTAACGTCTTTGATAATCATAATAAATCCAATAACTTCATTTTCATCTTCCATAGCCACATATTTTACTCGAAGGGATAGTTTTCCTATCTTTACTTCCACCACATTAACAACATCTTTATGAATAACACCAGAGAAGCTCATACCACCTAGGGTTAAGTTATTAAAAGATAATCCAATGATTTCATCTTGATACCCCAGCTTTTTATAAAGCTGGGAAGCCTCAGGATTGCAATAAGTAGCAATGCCTTTACTATTAAACATAATAATGGCTTCATTGACATGATGAATAATTGTATTCTCTGCTCTTTTTAAAGTGCTTAAGGTTTCTGTTAATTTTTCCGTTATTTCTAATAAATCTTCCATTTCCTTGTCTCGCTTAATGTCCTTTGTAATATCTTGTTCAATAATCAAAACACCAATCACTTGACCTTTCTTATTCTTTATAGGCTCCACATTTTGTCTTACTGTCTTATTCTCCTGTGTTAGTGCCTTTAAATCTCTAGAGGAAACACCAGTTTCTAGTGTCCGTAAAGCAGCAGGTTCATTTTCTCCCAAAGCAAATTTTCCAACAACTGAATACTGATACATGGACTCTTCTTGACTTTGTTTAGCTTCTGCTACAACAATAGCGATATTGGGGATATTGGTTAGACAATCAATGAAGACATCAGCTTTAATAGCTCTCGCAATTAATGGTAACATTTGCTTTAGGTTTTCTAGAATAAGAATATCTGTGTCGGATAATTTTGTATAGGTTTCACAAAGCTCCCTTAACATCCTTTCACCCCTTAGCATCTTCTATTGATTCATTGTAATTATCTTCGCTATTTCCCCCATAGAACGCCTTTTAGACATACTTAATGTTCTTATTTTGCTGTAGGCTTCTTCCTCTGAAAGTCCTTCATTTTTCATCAGAACTCCCTTTGCTCTTTCAATCTGCTTTCTGTCCTCTAGCTGGGTTTGAGCTTTTTTTACTTCTTTTTTCATTTCATTAAATTCTTTACTTGTAGATATCGCAACCTCTAGGGTAGGCAGTAAGTTCTTTTCATTAATTGGTTTAACAACATATCCCATAGCTCCTGCTTTTTTAGCTTCTTCTACAAATTCCCTACTACTATAAGCAGTTACCAATACAATACATTCTGCTAGTTCATCTTGATTAATTATTTTAGCAGCCTTTAAACCATTTAACAAAGGCATCTTAACATCTAGCAATACTAAATCAGGTTTATACTTCTTGCACAGCTCAATCGCATCAAATCCATCTGAGGCTTCTCCTACAACATCGTAGCCTTCTTCATGTAACATTTCTAATATATCCATTCTAGTAATAGGCTCGTCGTCGGCTATTACTACTCGCCCTTTCATGGCATCTTCCTCCTTTGATACTTTCATAATCTCCGTTGATTACTTACACCTTTATTCTAGATTATACAATTAATTTAAGGTGTCTAGGACGTTTTTTATTGAATTTTAGTTTCCTTTTTTTCAAGATAAGTTTTTATTTCCTTTAACCCTTCCGCAGTTACAGAGCTTACTTTAAAAATCCTCTGAGCTCCCGCAGCATATAAGATTTTTTCAACAACTGAAGTATCTTTTTCTAAATCTATTTTAGTAATAATACCTATTACAGACTTATTAAAAAAGCTTCCAAAACCAGGAGGGAAAATACAATCACATTCATTAGCAGCTTGCAGAAGACCTATAACATCACAATCTACAGAAGCACTTATAATAGCATGATAGTACCTTCTATTTTCGATATATTCCCCTGGAGTATCTAAAACATGATTAGAAAATTCCATTGTTTGGGTTTTCTTATAACTGAGTTCTTGCTGATTTAATTTTTGGCTAAGGGAAGTTTTCCCATTACCGCTTCTTCCTATTAAAATAATTTTCTTCATCTAGATTCCTCCTAAGATCGAGTTAATTTTGCAGGGGTAAAATTTAGTGTGTTAGTCAAGATGTCTATAACTCCAATCAAAGCAGATTCTACACTAGAAACATCCCCTGTAATAACTAAAGAACCACTAAAACGATCTAGGAAACCGATTTCCACACTGGCAGATTTAGTAGCCACATCAGCTGCTATGATGGCAGCCTCACTAGGTGTTATGGTTAAAATCCCTATGGCATTGTACCGATCTTCTGTTAGCCCAAGCTTTTTATAAATACTGTGCTCAGGATGGGCAATTAAATGGGCTAATGTGACTTGCTTTCCTGGTACATATTCCTGAACCACTCTTTGTTTTTCTTCTACGGCCATCAAGTCACTCCCTTCATAATCTTAGTGCAAAAATATAGAAAAGCCTGCAAAGAAAAAAGTGTTTTCTTTCTTGCAAGCTTCATCGCTTCATTAACATTACACACCGTTGTGTAATTATATTAAATTATTGATATTATAATACCATAGTGTACTCTATATGACAAGCTTTTTCGACATAATTTTCTATATAATTTTACTATTTTACCGTTTGAAGGTCCTAAACCTTCTTAAGGTGCTTCTTTTTAACACTTCAAATAAACCTATACAAATAACAATAAAAGCAATTATCATAATATTGTAATGTATTTCTCTTTACTCCATAGAGTAAGGGAGAGTCCCATTGACTCTCCCTTACTCTATTTTATTTCTACAGAAATAATATTATCCTGCAGCTTAGCTGTATATACAATTTGCCCTATTTTTAATTGTAGATTTTCCTCTACTCCTTCAAAGATTATATCTCTTCTATGGGTAATGGTTCCATCTAACTTTTTATCATAGTCTATCGTATCTGTTCTAATAAATTTCAAACTCTTATTATCTCCTTTTAAGTCAACATCCAACAGGGTCATATCCTCTTCCGTCTCAATAGTTATATAGGTGTTGCCCTTCTCCACTCTGATATTTTCTATTTTAATTTCTCGATGATCATATTCAATCACTTGAGGAAGTTCGACTTCTAATAGATCTATAGTCATATTCGGTCTTCGCAGAACCGATAACCCCTCAAGTTGAATTTCTAGCTTCTCCATATTCTGTGGTAGAGGTTCAAAAGCCAATCTAAAGGTATAGCCCTTCATATTCGTACTCATACCCATACCAGCACCTTGATTTCTTATCTCCCTACCATTGGCCAGAAGCTTTATATTCATATCGCCAATCCTAGTTAGATCTCCTGTCATCTGTTCTTTAACAAGTTCCAATAGATTATTGATGCTTCCCTCTATCAAGGTTTGAGTAGGGGTAGCTGTTATCTTTTCGAACTTCACCTGTATCTCTTCAACTTCTATTGTCTTGTTTATGTTTTGTTTGATAGTATGTCCCATAGCTTTGTTTCTATCCAATGTAAAAGAAAGGGATGCAGTTTCTTGAAAATCATCTTTACCCAAGGTATATTGGAAGGTTAATTTTCTTTCAAACATCCATGGAGTGTCAAAGGCTGCAATGTATACAATCTCCTCTTGATTATCATCTATATAATTTCCCATACCACTCTTCATCCAATAACTCTTGAACAATCCTTTAAATTCCATATGATCATGATAGTTGTGAAGATGTTCCTCTAGATTCTTCACCCTATAAAAGGCCAGCATTTGATTATCATCCATCATAATCCCATCTAAGATAACCTCTATGCCATTTTCAAAGGTATGGGATTGACCTATCTCTTGGCCTTTTCCCATTTGATTTAAATCCTTTAAACTTTCTGACATAACTGAATCATATCCCATGATTTTTTTGCCATAATAAGCAAAGGTGTCAAAGTGATACCCTACAAAAAGAAAGAATACTAATACAACTGCTATAGCCTTGCTATTCCATGTAAATCTCTTTTTGTACTGTTGCCTTTTCAGTGCACTTCTTAATCTCTCCTCCATCTCCATAGGAGCTTCTATATGATCGTATTCTTTTTTCTTTTCCTGCAACATTTTTTCTATGTCCATTATCTTTTGCCACCTCCTAGTGCTACCTTCAATTTCTCAATCCCTGTAAATATCCTTGATTTTACCGTGCCTAATGGAGCATTGGTGATCTCAGCAATGGTTTCATAGTCATAGTCCATATAATATCTTAGCTTGATAGCCTCCTGCTGTTTGATATTTAGCTTCTTTAATTCTTGCTCCAAATCCATCGCTTCTTCACGATTCCTAATACTATCCTTCTCATCAGCAACTTCCCATTGTTCTAAATGTATTACTTTCTTTCTTTTTCTTATCAAATCTCTACATTTGTTTACTAATATGGTTTTACTCCAGCTATAAAAAGCTTCTTCTTTTTTTAAAGTTTTTATCTTTTTATATAATATGACGATCATATCTTCAAGGGCATCTAGGGCATCTTCACGATTTTGGGTATAAGTATAGGCTAGTTTATAATACTCTTCCTTCTTACCCATAATAATTTGTACCAATGCATCTTGATCCCCTGACTTTGCTTTTTTTACTAGTTCATTGATTTCCACCCTTCACCCTCCTTTGCTACTTATAAGAGTGTTTATCTATATAAAAAGTTCAAATTTTTTTATATCTTGCTTTCTATGGGTATGTACTTATAAGAAAGATTATGTGCAACAACGTTGAAACAGCAATGTATTAATGTAGGGGCGATCTATGGTCGCCTAAATATGAATAAGACCTGGCGACCACAGGTCGCCCCTACAACATCGAACAATGATTTCTATTTCGCATGTTCTATCAAGGGCGAAACCGTAAACCGTGTATATTAAATTTTAAGTCTAAAGGCATATGTCTATATAGCTATAATATAATTATCAACATATATTTTAAACCGAATAATTATAAAAAACTCTATAAAGCAAAAAAAGACAGATATTAAATATCTGCTTAAATAATATTTTCTGCAATTTTTTCTATCGTAGTACATTCATCCATACTTTTTTTTCGAAGATATTGGTATGCTTCCTCTTCTGAAAGATTCATTTTTTTCATTAATATTCCCTTTGCTTTATCTACTTTTTTTCTAGCTGACAAGGTTTTTTCTAATTTTTTTACCTTTGCCTCTAACATAGTAATTTTTTTGAGATTAGCTAGAGCAAATTCGATAATCTGATGTAGATGAATTGCATTTACCGGTTTAGTAATATAAGCAAAAATACTCATGTTTCCTAATATTTCATAAAAGCTTTTGTCTGGATTACCTGTAATAAAGACTACCGTTGATATACCATCACCTTCGATAATCCGCCCCAATTCATAAGCGTTAATACCCCATATGTTTACATCAATTAGTACAAGGTGAGGTAGTATCTTTCGAGCAATTCTTAGCACCCCTGACCCATCAGTGGCTTCATAGATTTTATATCCTTTTTGAGCTAATATATTACAAATTTGCTTTCGTGATGTAGAACCACTGTCCGCCACAACAATACGGTAATTGTCCATGTTACCACCTCAGTCCTAGTACCCTGCGTCACCTAAAATTATGTGTAATCTCTGGTTATATTTCCATATAACTGCGTTGTCGTCAATCGGAATACAACAACGGTATTTCTCAATCCTCCGCCTTGCTCTATGAAAATTTTCCTCAGAGCTTACAGCATTTTTTAAATGATGCAGGGCACTAACCAAATGTTTTAATATCTATTATACACCTATTTTGACAAGAAGGGTACCATAAATGGCACCCTTCTTCACTAAAATTTTCTTAAATATCTATCTAATTCCCATTGTGTCACATACTTGGAATATTCCTTCCATTCATACAATGCTGCATCCACAAACTTATTGCTAATATGTTTACCTAATGCTTCTTTCACAACTTCATCTTTTTCTAATTCTTGCACGGCTTCGTATAAATTGCCAGGTAATCCTACAATACCCTTTTCCTTCATTTCTTCTTCACTCATATGATACACATTGCTATTAACAGCTGGTGGTGGAGTCAATTTATTTTTTATTCCATCTAATCCAGCCTTTAAGACTGCTGCTAATGCTAGGTATGGATTTGCAGATGGATCTGGATTTCTTAATTCAACTCTTGTAGAATTTCCTCTCTTAGCAGGTATTCTAATCAATGGACTTCTGTTACTGGCTGACCAAGCGATAAGCACTGGCGCCTCATATCCTGGAACAAGTCTTTTATAGGAGTTTATTGTTGGATTCGTTATAGCAGCAAAACTTTTGGCGTGTTTTAATACTCCTGCCAGATAATAATACGCCGTTTCTGAAAGCTTCATTGGATCATTCTCATCATAGAAGGCATTTTTACCCTCTAATGTTGCTAATGACATATTTACATGCATTCCAGAACCATTGATACCGAACTTAGGCTTCGGCATGAAGGTAGCATGCAATCCATGTCTTTGAGCAATAATTCTTACTGCCATTTTAAAGGTCATAATATTGTCCGCTGTTTTTAAAGCATCTGCATATTGGAAATCTATTTCATGTTGTCCTTGTGCTACCTCATGATGTGAAGCTTCTATATTAAAGCCCATTTGCTTTAAGGTCGCCACCATATCTATTCTGGCATTACCACCTAAGTCTATTGGTGCTAAGTCAAAGTATCCTGCATTGTCATGGGTTTCAAGGGTAGGCTCTCCTTTTTCATTGGTATTGAATAAGAAAAATTCACATTCTGGACCTACATTCATAATATAGCCCATTTCTTCGGCTTCTTTAAGCACCTTCTTAAGAGCATTTCTTGGACATCCATCAAAGGGAGTGCCGTCAGGTCTGTAGACATCGCAAACCAATCTTGCTTCCTTGACTTGCCCACTCCAGGGAAACACTGTAAAGGTTGATAAGTCTGGCCGAAGATACATATCAGACTCTTCAATTCTTACAAATCCATCTATAGAGGAACCATCAAACATAATTTCATTATCTAATGCCTTTCCTAATTCCTCAATGGTAATGGAGACATTTTTCATTACTCCCATAATATCTGTAAATTGCAAATGAATGAATTCTACCCCTAATTCCTCTGCATGTTTTAAAAGTTCTTCTTTACTATAATTCTTTTTCATCACAGTGACCTCCTTAATATTATTAATAATAAAAATAAAAAAAGCGACCACAACAGAAGGGATACTTGATTCCTTTTTGATGCGGACGCCTTTGCCCGAAATAAATATATTTTTTTATGATAATGATTATATGATAAAAATGAAAATTATGCAACCCTAAATTTGCACTTTTTTTAATTTTTCTTCAATAATTTCCTTTACTATCTGAGGATTGGCTTTTCCTTTTGTGGCTTTCATGGTTTGCCCCATAATATATCCTATTGCTTGAGGTTTACCATTTTTATAATCTTCTATAGCTTGTAGATTTTGTGATAGAACCTCCGCTGCTATTTTTTCCAACTCACTTGTATTACTGATCTGACTTAAACCCTTCTCCTCCACCAGTGCCTCTGGGGACTTATCTGTACGCACCATCTCATCAAAGATCTCTTTACCGGCGGTGCGACTGATTTTTCCTGTCTGAACTAGCTCTATTAGCTTCGCTAAATAGTTTGCCTTTATTGGTACTCCTTCTTCACTAATGTCTATATCTTTTAAAACTCTTAATAAGTCCACTGTTATCCAGTTAGCAGCTTCTATAGGGTTAGCACCACAGGATAATACCTCCTCAAAGTAATCTGCCAGTTCTTTTTGTCCTATTAAGATATCTACCTGCATTTCCTTTACTCCATGTTGTTGTATAATCCTTCTTTTTCTTTCCTCTGGAAGCTCTGGAATATTTTCAATAGCTCTTTTTAAGAAGTCCTCTTCAATCAAAACTGGTTTTAAATCTGGTTCGGGAAAATATCTGTAATCATGGGATTCCTCCTTAGATCGCATAGGTATGGTCTTCCCTTTTGCAGCATCCCACTTTCTGGTTTCCTGCTGAATTTTGTATTCTTCCTTGTATTGATATAATTCTCTTTGTCTTTTTTCTTCTTTTTCTAATGCCTTTAAAACTTCTTTAAAGGAGTTTAGGTTTTTAATCTCTACCCTTGTATTTAAAACTTCTGTTCCAATCTCTCTAATGGAAATGTTGGCATCGCATCTTAAGGAGCCCTGTTCCATTTTGCAATCAGAAATTTCAGCATACTGTAATATGGACTTTAAAGTTTTCAAAAAAGCCACAGCTTCTTCAGGCGATCTTAAATCTGGTTCTGTTACAATCTCAATCAGAGGCACGCCCGTCCTATTGTAATCCACTAAACTAATAGGTTCATCCTCTAGATGAATAAGCTTTCCTGCATCCTCTTCTAAATGAATCCTAGTAATGTTGATTCGTTTACTTTTTTCACCTAATGCTACATCTACATAACCCTTACTACAAATGGGTAAATCGAACTGAGAAATTTGATAAGCCTTAGGTAAATCTGGATAGAAGTAGTTTTTTCTATCAAATTTATTAATTCTATTTATCTCACAACTCAAAGCAGTTCCTGCCTTCACCGCTAAGGTCACCACTTCTTCATTTAGAACAGGTAGGGTTCCAGGCATGCCAGTACAAACTGGACAAGTGTTTTCATTTGGGGAACTCCCAAAGGTTGTTGGACAGGAGCAAAAAATCTTAGACTTTGTAGCTAACTCAACATGTATTTCTAAACCTATAATCGTTTCAAATACCATAACTATACCTCCTTTAAAACTGGCATTACTTGGTGAATGCCTAGCTGTTGCTCTAAACTGTAGGCTGCCTTCAATAATTGCTTTTCTGAAAAATGATTGCCAATAAACTGTAGTCCTATTGGCAACTTAGATCTACTAAACCCACAAGGTATGGAGATGGCAGGAACCCCTGCAATATTGATGCTTACTGTGTAAATGTCTGCTAAATACATTTGTAATGGATCTTCTAGCTTTTCTCCAATGTTAAAGGGTAGTATGGGAGAAGTAGGGCTCAATATAATATCATAGCTTTCGAAGGCGTTTGCAAAGCTATCCTTTATCTTACTTCGCAGTAGCATCGCCTTTTTGTAATAGGCATCATAGTATCCCGAGGATAGAACATAGGTCCCCATCATAATTCTTCTCTTTACTTCCTTTCCAAATGCCTCTGTACGGCTGTTTACAATCAATTCGTTTATTCCTTCAAAGCTATTAGATCGATAGCCATAACGAACCCCATCATACCTGGCAAGATTAGAGCTAGCCTCTGCTGAAGAAATAATATAGTAAGCTGATAAAGCAGAATCCATAATTGGCAAAGAGAATTCCTCTAATATAGCCCCCATTTTTTCTAAGACTTCCATAGAATCCTTCATTGCCTTAGCAATCTCTGGATTTAGTCCAGCTTGAAAAAATTCCTTTGGTATACCTATTCTTAATCCTTTTATATCCTCCTGTAATTCTGATACATATTGACCTTCAATTTTTCCTTTATAGCTGGTGGTATCCATGCTATCCTGTCCCTGAATTGCCTGTAGACTTAGAGCACAGTCCTCAACAGTTCTAGTGAAGGGGCCGATTTGGTCCAGGGAAGATCCAAAAGCAATCAACCCATATCTTGATACCAAACCATAGGTTGGCTTTAACCCAACAAGTCCACAAAAGGAGGCGGGCTGTCTTATAGAACCTCCAGTATCAGAGCCAAAGGCGAGAGGAGCAAATCCTGCTGCCACAGCGGCTGCTGACCCACCAGATGAACCTCCTGGTACCTTCGTCGTATCCCAAGGATTTTTAGTAGCAGTAAAGGCGGAGTTTTCCGTAGAGGAGCCCATAGCAAATTCATCCATATTGGTTTTCCCAATAATTATAGCTCCAGCCTCCTTTAGTTTTTTCACTACTGTTGCATCATAGGGAGGTACAAAATCCTCAAGCATTTTAGATGCACAGGTGGTTTTCATGCCTCTAGTACAAATATTGTCCTTGATGGCAATTGGAATCCCTGCCAGTAGTCCTACTTCTTCTCCCTTTAGCATCCTTGCATCTATAGCCTCTGCATCCCGTAAAGCGGCATCTTCATTTAAACTAATAAAGGCTTTTATACTACCATCAAACTTCCTTGCTCTATCTAAATAATCTTTTGTTATTTCTATAGCTGAGAAGTTCTTCTCTTTATATCCCTTTTGTATATCTTGTATTCTCATGGCTTCTACCTTCATCTTATCACTCCTATTCTACAATCTTTGGAAGTTCCAAGTAACTTTCTCTTTTACTCTTAGCGTTTTGGAACAATTCCTCCTGATCTTTAAAAGGTTGAACTTCGTCATCTCTAAATACCGAGATAGCATTTTCTCTTTCCCTCATATCAGTATTTGTGTAGTCTTCTCTATCAAGATTATCAAAGTGGGATAAAATACTATCAAACTCCTTTGCAAAGACAACAGCTTCCTCCTCAGTAAAATCTAGTTTTGCTAATTTGGCAATGTATTGAATCTCCTCACTGGTTATCTTCATCCTATATTCCTCCTATGGTGTTATTCTGTTCATATCCCTAGGTAGTAGGGTTGATTCTCTAATATTGTCTAGCCCTAACAGCTTCATTGTTATTCTTTCAAGTCCTATAGCAAAGCCTCCATGGGGGGGCATACCATATTTGAAGCTATCTAAATAGAATCCAAAATCCTCAGGCTTCAAGCCAAATTTTATCATATTGTCCCTCAACATTTCATAATCATGAATTCTCTGGCCACCAGTAGTAATCTCTAAACCCTTATAGATCAAATCAAAGCTTTTGGTTGCTCCCTCATATTGGTCATCTGGCATTGTATAAACTGGTCGCTTAGATGCAGGGTATTTTGTTAAAAAAACAAAATCACTGTTGTATTCTTCTTGAATATACTTCGAGAATAGTATTTCTCCCTCTGCATCTATATTGCCCAATGGAGATTTTTTATCATATTTCTCTAGTAGAATCTTTTGTGCTTCAAACAATGGAATTTTTGGTATCTCCTTAATCTTCGGCAGTACAACATTATACATCTCCAGTTCTTTTTTACAGTTTTCCTCTAAATGCTGAAATAAATGCTTTAAAAAGCCTATTTCAAATTCCATTAAATCATATTCATCCTTGATAAAAGCAGTTTCAATATCAAGGCTGACATATTCGTTAAGATGCCTCCATGTATTATGAAGCTCTGCTCTATAGGCATGACCTATCTCAAATACTGATTCAAACCCTGCTCCCACCATCATTTGTTTATAAAACTGAGGACTTTGGGCTAAAAAGGCTCTTCTATCAAAATAATTTACAGTAAACATCTCTGAGCCACCCTCTGTCCCCGAGGCGATGATTTTCGGGGTATGTATTTCATGAAACCCTTGCTCTTTAAAATACCCCTTAAAGGCTTCTACAATTTCTGCTTGTATTTTAAAAATTGCTCTTCGATCAGGTCTTCTTAAACTAATGTATCGATAATCTAATTCTGTCTCTAATGTAGCCTCCACCTTTTTTTGATTGATGCTGAAGGGTAGTAGATCATAATAGGTTTTTCCGATGATTTCTATTTCCTTTACCTGTACCTCTATACCACCAGGAGCTTTTCCATTTTTTACTGGAATCCCCTTGACCTCTACGGACATTTCTAGCTTTAACTGACTAAGAATTTTTTCATCCTCAATTACCAGTTGTATAACCCCTGACTTATCCCTTAAAAAGACAAAGGCAAATTTACCAAAGCTTTTCATCTTATGAATCCATCCCTTTAATAAAACCAAGTCATCCATTATCTCAGTTAATTCAGCTGCTAATACTCTTTTCATTCCTTTCACTCCTTTTTTATGATTTTTTAAATTAAAAAAACCCTTCATCCCTATATAAAAGGGACGAAAGGTTATCTCTCGCGGTACCACCCAAATTAACTAAATCAATTAGTTCTCCTCAGTAAGCACGGAATAAATCTAAATCTATTCGATACCCTCCAAGGTTAACGGTTTGGTGCCGTCTAAATCTACTCTCCAAATGGATTTCGGTTAGAAACTCAAAGATGTTCTTCGATATGGTCTTCGTATTGGTCTCTCACCATCACCAACTCGCTTTGACTATCCCGCATATCTACTCTTCTTTTCATCGTCTTTAACATATACTAGCGTTAAAAATTATTATTGAAAATAATTATATTTTTTATGCATGAAACTGTCAAGAGTTTTTTTGTAATTTATTGATAATTTTATATATTCCTAATAAAAACTTTTTAAATAGAACAGCATCCCATAGCTGTACAATCATGGGATGCTTCATTACTATTTTCTCCAAATATCAGTAACTAATCCATTTTGGACCTCTATATAAACTTCTCGGTTTACGTAACTATCAGGTATATCTAATCCTGCTTTAACATCGAAAATCGAATGGGCCCCATCTTTATTCAATATGATGTAGGGACCATCATTGTCTTTAAAAGTTCCTAGCAATACCCCTTCATGTCTAGTCGTCTCACTCACTACCGTCAACTTTAGGATAGTTTCGTCTTTAATGGTTACATTTACCTTCATGTTGACTGAAAGATCATCAAATGTCTTTTTATTTCCGTTGATTTCTATAACAGTATTCCTATTTACATAATAAGTCTCTCTTTTGTTGTCGTAGGATAATGCTATCTTTTGATCTTTTTCATTGATTGAATAAACTGTAGCTCCTCTAATACTCCAAGTTTCATCTTCCACTACATCCCCAGTTTTTCCTATAATCTTGGTGATAACATTATCTTTGTCTAATTCCAAGTAGACTTCGTAGCCTTTTTTTATATCTTTTAAGACAGCATCTTTGTCATCTAATTTTATTTCAGCCCTATTGGCTACCAATAAGGAAATAATAGCTTCTCCTTCTTCAATGGTAATTCTTCTCTTATTTAAGTCTATCTCTTTCACTACTGTTTCATATTCTCCATTGATAATTCTATTGTCTCCTTCTATTTCTTCTAAACTAAATCGTTTCTGAATCCCCGGAGGTAAACCTCCCTTTTTCGCCAATCCTGGTGGCACGAAGGCTCCTACTGCTGATAACGCCAAGGTGAAGAACATCATCAATACTAAAATACCTGCTAATACTTTTTTCATGCTTTATAACCTCCTTAAATAATTTTTCTTCTTTTAGGTTTCATTATATTATTACGAAACAATTGGTAGTTTTTGGGGGCACTTTGGAGATAAATCATGAAAAAAGTGTGTGAATATAGTAGCAAGCCCATGCCATTAATATATTCCCAATTATTAGTCCAATGAATTCTATTGTAGTGAATCCATTAGATATCAAATAACTAATGCCGCTGATAGTTCTTATTTTTTCAGTGAATTATTAAACTAATCCCTTTAAGAAACTAATACCATGCTTAAGAAGGACATACCCATATTATACAGGTTTACTGTTGCCTGTATTCTATTCCGATGAACTCAATTAACTACTTAATTCGTTTCATAATGGGATGATCTTCTTTCAGTTCTAGTAAATCCCATAAGTTCCCATATAAATCTTTAAATACGGCCACCATTCCATAGGATTGATTTTTTGGCTCTCTCACAAATTCTACTCCCTTTGAGATCATTTCATTATAGTCTCTCCAAAAATCATCAGTGTTTAAAAATAGAAAAACCCTACCACCTGACTGGTTACCTATAAATGATTTTTGTTCAGGTTTAGATGCTCTTGCAAGTAATATTGTGGTACCGACTGACCCGGGAGGCGATACTACGACCCACCTTTTATCTTGTTCGGGCTGATAAGTATCTTCAACTAATGTAAAATTAAGCTTCTTTGTATAAAACTCTATTGCCTCATCATAATCTTTCACAACTAGAGCTATATGAACAATTGATTGAACCATTTTCTCAACTCCTCCTAATTTTAGACTTACTTTATTCAGCAAACCTCTACGGTAGAGACTAACTTTCGTGAATCTGCGGCAGAACGCCGCATCCTTGCGTCTCGATAAAATTACTTTTCATCCAAAAATATGCTTCATTAGCGTCCAAACTACCGTAATGTAGATCCACAAAAAGCCTGGCATGATAAACAGAACGATAATCCATGTCTTTATACGTCTTTGCTTTTGATACGCCTTTTCTAAGTCCGTCATATTTTCTTCATCAGAAATGCTAGTTCCCTCCATATCCACTTCATTTTGAGTATCTACTATCTCTTGTGCCTTTTTCAATAATCTTGAAGGGACATACAGATTAACTCCAAAATTCGTTGCCCCCATATATATCTTTAAATATCCACCTGCTTGATTGTACTTTTTTAAAACAGGAATTCCATTAGATAGTAAAAGAGATTCTAGGACTTGTGCCTCAAGATCACTATTAACCGCTATTAAAAATGCTTCTTTGTCGTAGTCCACTTCTCGATCAACCTGTAATTCAGATGCCAATGCAACATTACATTCACTACAAATATTAAATTCTTCTCTATATTCTGCCTTGCATTTTGGACACCATGTCATAAAAAACTCTCCCTTCGCTTTAATTAAATGTACCTTTTATTATTTCAAAGGATTTTCAAGCGTCAATGATAACTCGCTAGACATTTTAGCTTTGAGATATCTAATTTGTAATTTTGTCACATTTGAAGCCTCCATTAATTAGGGAACTGCAATATAATTGTCTTCTAAAATCAAAAAATCTCTGTAATAAGAATCATCTACATTAGCATAAAAAGGGGATTCTTTATCATCATCTAGATAAACAATACCGATAATCTCTTCTGTTTTAGGTGGTTCAACAAAATTTCCTTCTAGCTGATTCAATTCATTAAATATATTCTCTATAATTATTTTTTCATCATTATTTTTTCTTCGATAATTTTACCTTTTGATTGTATATTATTAGACTCAGCATTAATTTCTTCTTGAACTAATCTATCCTCATTAGATATCTTTGTCATGTCATCATATTTTTTGTTCATTTCTTCAATGTTAGCTTTGGCTTTATATGTTAATTCGTATAATTTCTTAACCTGTTTAGAATCGTAGAGTATGATTTGATGTCTGCTAAACCTCTGTTATATGCTGTCCCGTCGGCTCTGCACTTTCTAATGCACCATAATAAATTTTGTCTGCCTTTGGTACAAACAGTAATAAAGTATATACCATTTTGCCTATACTCATAATCCTTTAACCTTATTTTCTTTCTTTTTGGTAATTCCTTCATAAAATCACCTTATTTAGGAATATTATTCATCAAACCAGCGGGTAGATACGGAGACCTACTCCTACAGAATCCATGTTGCACATAATTCATCTGATATTCAGCAACATCAGACAAATCAATTGACCCCAGCGCCCTGCTCCGATATTGGGGTGTCACTTAACGATTTCGTTGTTGCCGATGTTCATCAGCTCTGTTTCTTACGAATTTGTTACCCTAGAAGCTGATGAATGTTGGCAACAACCTGTTATCTGATGTTGCGCGCAGACACTTTCTATAGCTATAAGTTATTCATTTGGTTCCGAAGTCCAACCTTTAACATTATCGCTAATATTAAAAACTAATCCTTTGTTTTTTATATACATTACATTTTCATCTGGATATGTTGTAATATCATCATTTTCACGAGTTCCTACATCAAGTATTTGTAATATTTCTGAACTGTTATTTATGAACTGATGTGCGATATCTTTACCAGCAGGTTTTGAAATTACATCACCTGCCATTATCGATATTTCTTCACCGTTTATTCTCAAAATACCTTTTCCACTTATTATAAGAAAAAACTCTTCTTGCTTTGAATGCGAATGATACTTTACACTTTCAGCACCAGGTTTTACATAGTCTATGTTCACATAAATTTTTTCACAGCCAATGGCATCACCTATTAATACTGTTTTCATTTTAGATTGAAAATCCGGGTCATACATATATTCCTTGGGTATATTATTAATATTAGATATATTATTCATTGAATTTCTCCTTTCTACAACCTTTAATTCATAATACTTTTATAGCGCGCAATGTCAGATAACGATTAGGATCGCATCTGAAGTTGAAAGAATAATAAGTTAACCCTTCTATAATTACTTTTCTTCGGGTAATAACAACATTATTTATCACTATTTCTCTTTCAATTTCAGATGTGATCTAGTTAGACGGAAGCGCCTTAGCACTCTCCTATGAGATTTCAATCTTCCCCATTCCCTTTTTAATTCCTAATAATGTTATATAATTAATAGATTTCTTTTAATAACTTAAATAATAATTTCTATTTTTCTCCTGTAATTCCTTCAATTTATTACACTTTTTCCCATTTTTATTGATTTTTCAGTTACTTCTATTAAAAAAGCACATTCTTATCCCTTGGTAGTTCTAATTGTTTTTTAATTATGCTATTCTTTCTTTTAACTGTGGCGGCGAATAGCATCGTGAGTGTACCTACCAATATATTCCAAGACATATTTGTCACTTTTAAAGGGTTCTAGGGATACACAGAACTTATATATTAATTATTTTTTCAAAATTTTGTAAAATCCTCTACATTATCACATATTTCTACTAATAAAATCCTCTGCATACTGAAAATTGGAGCATTATTATAGGGATAGCTCCCTACTGTATATCAACAGATAGAGCTATCCCTATAATTTTTTGAAAATACGATTTTATGCAGTAATTTGTCCTTCTTTTTTCAATATATCACGATAAGCAGGAGAGCTAACCTTCACAATCTTAGTTATATAAATACTCCAGTTATCTAAAATTACTTTTGCCTTCTGACTATTGGTATATTTGTAATGTTTTTCAATTAGGCTTTTCACCACTCTTATATCTTCGTTATTATTTAAAGCTTCCACCTCTACCCTTTCATGATTGACTCGATCTATAAAGCCTTCCTCCTCCAGTACATAGGCAATTCCTCCACTCATACCAGCACCAAAGTTTTTGCCAGTTCTACCTAAGATCACCACAACGCCATCTGTCATATATTGGCATCCATGGTTTCCAATTCCCTCTACCACTGCAACAGCTCCACTGTTTCTAACAGCAAAGCGTTCCCCAACAGTACCGGAGATATAAGCTTCTCCAGAGGTGGCTCCATAAAGTAACGTATTACCAGCAATTACATTGTGACTAGAATCAAAGGTGCTTTTTTTCGGAGGTGTCACAATAATTTTCCCCCCCGATAATCCCTTTCCTAAATAGTCATTGGCATCTCCCTCTAAATGAAGAGTTAAGCCACTTGCAGCAAAAGCTCCAAAGCTTTGTCCAGCAGAACCAACAAATTTGAATTGTATCGTATCTTCTTCCAAACCCTTTTCTCCATATTGCTTTGCAATCTTTCCACTTAGCATCGTGCCAACTGCACGGTTTGTATTAAATATTTCAAAGGTTTTCTTTACTGAATTTCTTTTTGATAATGCATCCTTAGCAGTCTCTATAAGCTTTTTATCTAACACATCACCAGTTGGATGTTCCTGCTTCATGGTACATCTTCCTTCGATTCTAGAAGGCAATTCTGGTCTATATAGAATAGAGCTGAGATCAAGATACATCGCCTTATGATTTTGTATCCTTCTTACTTCCAGCATATCTACTCTCCCAATCATTTCTTCAACCTTTCTAAAGCCTAGCTCCGCCATAATTTCTCGAACTTCCTCAGCTACAAAGATAAAGTATGCTATTAAGTCCTCTGGTTTCCCCTTAAATCTCTGTCGAAGCATAGGATCTTGGGTAGCAATACCTACCGGACATTTATTTAGATGACACCTTCTGCACATGATGCATCCACTAACTACAAGTGCAGCTGTGGAAAAGCCATATTCTTCTGCCCCTAATAGTGCAGCTACAACAACATCTCGTCCTGTTGTCATTTTTCCATCTACCTGTAAAGTTATACGACTTCTTAAGTTATTTAAAAGCAGTGTTTGCTGTGCTTCCGCCAAGCCCAATTCCCAAGGTACCCCTGCATACTTCATAGAGCTGATAGGTGCCGCACCAGTCCCACCATCATGCCCACTAATCAACACAGCATCAGCATGACCTTTAGCAACCCCTGCAGCAATGGTACCAATACCAGCTTCTGCCGCTAGCTTTACACTGATTCTAGCGTCTTCATTGGCATTTTTCAAGTCAAAAATAAGCTGTGCTAAATCTTCTATCGAATAAATATCATGATGCGGCGGTGGAGAAATCAAATCGATTCCTGGCAACGAATGACGAACTCTGGCAATCTCTTCTGTCACCTTACTTCCTGGCAGATGACCGCCTTCCCCAGGCTTTGCACCCTGGGCCATCTTAATTTGAATTTCTTCACAGTTTACAAGGTAGTCAGCAGTGACACCAAATCTTCCAGAGGCTATTTGTTTTACAGAGCTTTTCCGTACATTACCATTAATATCGGAATAATACCTTTTAGCATCTTCTCCTCCTTCTCCACTATTGCTTTTTCCTCCAAGCTTATTCATAGCTATTGCCATTGTCTCGTGGCATTCCTTACTAATGGAACCAAAAGATATGGCACCTGTAGTAAAGCGCTTTAATATTTCTTCCAATGGCTCAACTTCATCTATGTCTATGGCCTTACCTGTCTTAAACTTCAATAGACTTCGTATCGTATTGATCTCTTCTTCATTACCATGGATATCCTGCACAAAGTCCTTATAGGCACTATCATTTTTTGTTCGACATGCTGCCCGAAGAGTTTCAACCCGTCTGGGAGTAAAGACATGATATTCCCCTCCTTCTCTCCAGAAAAGTTCTCCTCCAACATCTAACTTTTCATTATGGGCTTGAAATCCTTTGTTTCCTAGAGTATGTCTTGCTATTACTTCTCCAGCAATAACATCTAAGCCAATACCAGAAAGTCTCGAGGTTGTACCTGTAAAGTACTTTTCCACTACATCTTCATGAATTCCCAAAACTTCAAAAATTTGAGCTCCATGATAGCTCTGTAGAGTTGATATCCCCATTTTTGAAATTACTTTTAATAGCCCTTTTTCAACAGCTTCACAGTAATGATCATAGGCTTTTTCCGTATCGGTTTCTTGAATATATTTTCCCTCCCTTACCATGTGCCAAATAGACTCAAAGGCCATGTAGGGATTGATAGCTTTTGCACCGTAGCCAATTAATAGAGCAATATGCATTACATCCCTTGCATCTCCACACTCCATAATAATATCTACGTGGGTTCTTAGCTTTTCACTAATCAAATGATGATGTACTGCCCCTAATGCTAATAGACTCGGAATAGGTGCATTGTATCTATCAATATTCCTGTCACTCAACACTAAAATGTTGTATCCCTGCTTAATATTATCAACTGCTCTTTTACAAAGATAATCTAATGCCCCCTGTAGCCCCTTCTCCCCTTTATCGATTTCAAAGGTAATAGGTAGAGTAACCGCCTTGAAGTCTTCTGTATAAATGTTTCTCAGCTTTTCAAGGTTATGATTTTTTAAGATAGGCTGTTCTAATTGAATAAAAGCTTTCCTTTTTTTTGTTTCGACTTCATCTAATAGCTGACCATGTTGGCCTATAAACTGTATTAATGACATTACACTTTTTTCACGAATGGGATCAATTGGAGGATTGGTAACTTGAGCAAACTTCTGTTTAAAGTAGTTAAATAATAGTTGTGGCCTATCTGATAATGCAGCTATCGGTGTATCTGTTCCCATAGCACTTATGGTTTCTTCTTTGTTATCTACCATGCTGGCAATAACATGTCTCAATTCCTCTTCTGTATATCCAAAAACCATTTGATTTTTAAGTAAGATGTCTTTATTCATCTTTCTTAATTCTCCGTAATCTTCAAAGTCATCTAAAGATACCTTATTCTCATTAATCCAGTTATTGTAATCCTTAGCGGTTACAATTTGATTCTTGATTTCCTCGTCGAACCGAATTTTGCCCTCTTCCATATCTACGATAATCATTTCATTTGGTTTCAAGCTACCTTTTTTTAACACATTATCTGGTTCTGCCTCTATTACACCTGTTTCCGAAGCCATTACAAACAAACCGTCTTTCGTTATCAAATAACGGGCTGGTCGAAGTCCATTTCTATCTAGGGTTGCACCTATTTTTCTTCCATCAGTAAATACAACAGTGGCTGGGCCATCCCATGATTCCATAACCCTAGCATGATACTGATAAAAACCCCTTTTTTGTGAATCCATTTTGTCATCCTCTTGCCATGCTTCAGGAATCAACATCATCATTACATGTTCTAAAGAATGCCCATTTGCTACAAAAAGCTCAAATATATTATCTAGGCTTGAAGAATCACTTCCACCTTCCTCAATAACAGGTAAAATTTTCTTAAAGTCTTCTCCAAAAACCTTTGAATTCATTAATCCTTCTCTCGCCTTCATCCAATTGATATTTCCTCTTATCGTATTAATCTCACCATTATGGGCGATATACCGAAAGGGATGAGCTAGCTTCCAGGAAGGAAATGTATTAGTACTATATCTTTCATGAACAACAGCTAATGCAGTTCTAAAGGATTTGTCCTTTAAATCTATATAAAAATCCTCCAGTTTATAGCCTAAAATTTGTCCTTTATAAACCAACGTATCTGTTGACAAGCTACATATATAGAAGGCATCTGTATAAGGTCGGTTGCTTTCGTTAATTGCATTTTGTATGCACTTCCGAATAATTAATAAATTTCTTCTAAATAAGTCCAAGGATTGATGATCTCTTGCAATAAAAACTTGACTTACTACAGGTCTTGTGGCTCTTGCTGAATTCCCACATTCCTTTTCTTCCACTGGTACCTCTCGCCACCCTATAAGTCTTTGACCTTCTTCTCGCAGTATTCTTTCTACCATCCCTTCGCAATATAATCTAGCGTTTGGTTCTCTAGGTAAAAATAGCATGCCCACCGCATACTCACCAAGTACTGGAAGTGTATCTCCTCTTTTTTCTATTTCCTTTTTAAAAAAATCATGTGGGATTTGAACCAATATTCCTGCTCCATCCCCTGTTGTGGCATCTGCACCTACAGCTCCACGATGTTTTAGCTTCTTCAAAATTTGTAGTCCCTGCTTCAAAATGTCGTGGGTCTTCTCTCCTTTTACGTTGGCAATAAAGCCAACACCACAGTTTTCTTTCTCCATAGCAGGGTCATAAAGACCCTGTCGTTGAGGTAATCCATACTGTCCCATAACACCATTACATCCCCTTCCCTTTTATACATATTTGAATGTTTTTTGTATTCAATTTCATTTTTTTAAATTTTTAAACAATTTATTAGTTTTTGAAAAGTCTATCTATTGTTTTAAAAAATATTTTATCATGTTTCTCTCAAGGAATCAATAGTTTTTTTATGCTGTTATTCCAAGGGTTATCCATTAATATTCTTGTTGTTTTAAATATTATGGTTTCCACTGGTGATTATTGATTTAGGTTTTAAAAATTGTTATTTTTTTTGAAATCGTTTTCAAAATGAAATAGAAACGTTTTCAAATTGCAAAATAGAGAGCGTCATCCACTCTCTATTTTCTATTCTTTACTATCTTTATTATTTTGTTTTGTCTTATTAGATTGTTCATTTGTTATCGAAGATTCCTTATCTTGTTTATCTTTGTCTTTATTATTCTTATTATTACTGGGGGATTCATCAATCACTGGAGTTTGCTTTTGTACTTCATCAGAATCATTATCATTTTTGCTGTTACTAGGATGATTATCAAACACCGGATGTTCTTTTTCCTCTTCATTCTTCACTTCATCATCCTTCTTCTCACTAGGATGATTATCAAATACTGGATGTTCTTTTTCCTCTCCATTCTTCACTTTATCATCCTTCTTCTCACTAGGATGATTATCAAATACTGGATGTTCTTTTTCCTCTCCATTCTTCACTTTATCATCCTTCTTCTCACTAGGATGATTATCAAATACTGGATGTTCTTTTTCCTCTCCATTCTTCACTTTATCATCCTTCTTCTCACTAGGATGATCATCAAACACCGGATGTTCTTTTTTCTCTTCATTTTTTACTTTATCATCTTCCTTCTCACTAGGATGATTATCAAATACTGGATGTTCTTTTTTCTTTTCATTTTTTACTTTATCATCCTTCTTCTCACTAGGATGATCATCAAATACCGGATGTTCTTTTTTCTCTTCATTTTTTACTTTATCATCTTCCTTCTCACTAGGATGATTATCAAATACTGGATGTTTTTTTTCAGATTTTGCTTCTTTTCTCATTTCTATTAGTTCTTTTATTTTCATACCTTGTATTATATGACCATTTAATTTCTCTTTATTTGATTCCTTGACTTCTTCATATATCTGCAATCTGCCTACAGATATTTTTTGTTCCTTTGCCTTTAATAGCATATCTTCACTAGCATCTATTGCTATTATTTCTATTTTGTCTCCCTCTTTTAATGCTCTGTCTTCAATGTTTTCTTTTGCTTCTTGAAGAATCCTCTTTATTTCTATAACATCTGCCTTCTCCTGTTGCAATACAACCGTTGTTACTAAAATATAGTTTTCTTCTTCCTGGATGATATATCCCTTCTCTTTAGCCTGCTCTAATAATATTTCTAAAGCTATAGGGAGTGACTTTCTTTTTAGATCTTCTAAAGGTAATTTTTTTGCATCCTGGTTCAGAGCGGACGCCTTTATTACTTCATTTTTATAATTCACCTCAAGCTGAAGACTAGGATTAATATCAATAGTTACTAAGGCGATCGATTGATTCGATAAATTCCAATACTGGAATCCATAAACAGAGGTTATCATGATTAAAAGGACTGCCACAGCCACTGCACAAAATTGTGCTAAAGTCTTCTTTTTATCTAGGATCATATCACCGCTATCAAATTCAATCTCCATTCCTTCATAAGCATTGTTTTTCTTTTTAATTTTACGAAAGCCACAATCAGTAGTCATGACTATCATAGTACTTTCTCGAACTTCCATAATACAGCCCTTATATTTCATTCTTCTCCCTCCCCTCGTTTGTGGAAAGATAACCCTTCAATGTGTCTAAGTTACTATCTAATATTAGAGCTACTGCTATAATAAACTTCCTATTTCCTTGAATCACTTTTTTTGTTATTTGCAAACTCTTCATTAATTCAGTTATAGGCAAAGTTTTAGTTCTTAAAAATTTTTCCTTTAGTTTTTGATGTTCATAAATATATGTCCCAATTTTAATTGCTGTTCTTCGTGTGTTTTTATGCTTAGGTGAATCATGAATTAAATCATCTAAGGATACGCCAAAGGATTCCATTCTTTGTACTAGAGTTGCCATATCCATTTTTAATTCTATTTGACTTTCAAAACCCTCTACTATGCCTATATTTCCTTCACAATCATCATCTTCTTCTGCAGAAAACTGGGTTGTTGATAATTGTCGCGATTCCTTTCTGAGCTGATCAATCACTCTATTTTTTATCACTACTGATGCAAAAGTTAAAAATTTGCCTTTATCTTCATTATACTTATCTATCGATTCATTAAATGCCATAAGTCCAATACTAAAAATATCATCATTTTCTTTCTCAATGTATTTCCCTAACTGATTACTGAGGGTTTTTATTATAAAGGGAATATATTCTTCAATCAGCTTATCTTTATCCTCTGTATTTCCCTGTTGGATTATCTTTATCCGGTCTTCCACTGTTCTTTTCTTTTTGAAAAGCGCGAGAAGTTTTGTCACCATAATCCCTCCTCATTATATTATACGAAAAAGTCTTAGCTTTCTGGTTACAGTTATAATAGAGTCTATTAATAAGTATACTCTATAGACGAGAAAAAAGGTAGATGACTATTCACCTACCTTCATCAGTTCTTCTACAAAAGGTTCATCTGCCACCTGGAAACTCCCACAGTCCTCCCATACTTTTACTTACTTTTCTCTGGGCAATCAGTACTTCTCCTGCTTCATTTATGATAATTACTGCTACCACTTCAAGCATATGCTACTCCTTTCTGTTCTTAGGTTTCCGGGAATCACATTATCAGTAATTGCCTCTTTTGCTTTTTCTTATTCCTTGCTTGCAGATTTTGCAAATATAAGTTATAATTGACAAGAATTATCAACGTTTTCATCGTTGATAATAGATTGTTGGTATGTCTCTAAATAAGGTCGACTATGTAGGGGGGAAGATTTCTATGTAGGAGGCGTCTTTATAGGCATCCTTATTAGTTTCCTAGGTTAATGATTCCTCTTTTAATACAAACTCTATTGCAGCCTTCCCATGCAGTTCAGTGGTATTAAATAACAGGTTTGTGCTTTCCTTTTTATCAATTAGCAGAGGTAGCTCTGTACAGCCTAAAATGACGCCTTCGGCGCCTTGCATCATTAACTGCTCTACCATTCTTTTTAACTTCCTTTTAGAAATTTCGTTAGTAATGCCATGAATTAATTCATTGAAAATAATGTGTTGTAGCATTTCCCTCTCACAACTGGAAGGAATAATAGTAGTAATACCATATTTCTCTAGTAATCTTCCCCTATAAAAATTCTCCTCCATCGTAAATCTTGTTCCCAATAAACCTACCTTTCGCAGCCCTATTTTTGAAATTTCTTCACCAGTTGCATCAACAATATGAAGAAAAGGTATAGAAATATGGTATTCTATCTCCTCTGCTACTTTATGTATTGTATTACTGGCGATTATTAATAGGTCTGCACCAGCATCCTGCAAATGCTTTCCAATCCTTATCATCCTTTCTGCAATCTTATTCCATTCTCCATTTTGTTGTAACTCTTCTATTTCACTAAAATCAACGGAATACATAATACTTTTACAGGAGTGAAAACCCCCTAATTTTTTCTGAATTAACTCGTTCATTAATATATAGTATTCTAGTGAGGATTTCCAACTCATGCCTCCAATTATACCGATGGTTTTCATCTAAATCGCTCCTAAATTTTCATTGGTTTCATTTTCCTATTTATGGATATTCTATCATTATAAGCAGATGACCGCAATCTTTGATTTCGTGTCAGTCGCTTATGCATAAGTTAAATAAACAAAATCTATATCATCTATAGTTTTCGAAGCTAATATTTTTAATTTGAAATTTTCTTAGAATAAGGTTGCTTATGTCTATAAAGGTTTGATAAAATATAATCAAGATTATATTTTAAATGTATTTATTATAATGTTCTAGCTAACATTGCTCTACGTAGAGGAGGTTCCCTATGTTACATAATTTTAAAGCTTCCGATGAAAAAATAAAGTTATGGACTAGACAGCACAAAAACCTACTGATAGAGTTAGAAGAAAAAGGTGTCTACCGTGCAAGGCAAGAATATATCCTGCTAAAAAATGATACTATATCTAACTATTATTTTAAACTATATGACTGGTATGTAAAACAAGCAGAGAGGATTGTGCCTAGACCCGAAGGAGTGACTTATCCTATTTGGCTTTCAACTTCCTCTGATGCGATGTTGCAGCCTGCTGAGGATACCATTATATTAGAGTTGGAGGTAGAAAGAAAGCATGTGGTCATAACAAATTTTGATAAATGGGGGTATGTAGTTAACTATTGGTATGTACCCCTCGATAAACAAGATGAAAAAAGACATAATGAGGAATTAAGAAAATATGGCATAGGAGATGAATCAGCATTATATATGAGCCACAAAGGAAACTTTTACCCTCTGCTAAGAAATAAAATTATAAAGAGTTGGGAAAGGATATTTGAAGTATCTGATGAAGCCTCTATTTTGACACAGGCAACCCTTTGGGAAATCAAAAAGGAATGGATTGTAAATATTCCATATAAATAAAAACTTATCAATTTAGTTAGGAGTTCTAAATAATGAATAATAATAACCAAAGTGAAAAGATTACGCTATGGACATCCCAAAATAAAATTGTGTTTGATACAATTACCGAAAAAGGTGTATATCACGTAAAAAAAGATTATATTTATAAAAAATATGGAGAGGTAGCCGGTATTTTTTTAGAAGCCTATAACTGGTTTGTTCACAAAGCAGAAAAAATCGTGCCAAAGCCTGAAGGCGCCGAATTTCCCATTTGGTTATTCACAGATTTGAAGTATATAGATCATTATGAGAACTGCTATATCTTAGAAATAGTAGTAGAAAAAGAAAAAGCTATTTTACTTGACCCTCAAAAGTGGAATCGTATTTTAAATCTTTCTTATGTACCTAAAGATATCAAAGACGCTAAAGAATATGTAAGCTTATTGGAAAAGCAAGGAATTCATGATGAAACAGATATCTATTTAAAAAACTATTATCCCTATTTGAAAGGGAAAGTAAAAAAAAGCTGGGATAGGTTATTTAATAATGATGTTATCTCATTACAATCGCAGCAGGCTGCATTATGGGAAATACGAAAAGAATGGATTGTAAAAATCATCAATGCTCCCTAGAATATACTAATATCACAATCTGCCTTTCTTTTAATCTCTCTCGCAAGTAGACAACCTAAAGTCTTTGATTTTGTGTCAATCACTTGGCTTCATGATTTTATAGGATACCTTTCATTCTTTTTTTTCTAAACTTTGATACTACATGCAAATAAGTAACAAATACAGGTCCTGTCAGTTAATTAATTATTTGTTATTAGTGCCAATTCTATTCTCTTCAAATATTTTTTGTGACAATTTCTTTTTACCTTAAAAATATTAAACTAAATCAGCGCTCACTGCTTCCCTATCCCTCTGTTATATGTTATCCTACAAATGCTTTTTTTAGTACCTCTAAATAGTCCTCCTTTGTCATAGGTCTTGGATTGCTTGCAGTAGAAATATTTTTCACAGACATCTCTGCTAGTACTTCAAAATCCTTTTCTTCTATTCCCAAGCTTTTAAAGGAGGGGAGCCGTACATCAATAGTTAATTGTTTTACCATTTCCACAGCTTTATAAGCCCCTTCTTCTACATTATTGAAGTTAGCTCCCATTACTCTTGCAAGATTTGCATATTTTTCCTTGCAATACTCCATATTATATTCCATTACATAGGGTAAAAGAATAGCATTGCATACTCCGTGGGGGGCATCGTATATACTACCTAAAGATTCCGCCATACAATGTACTGATGCTACATCTGCGTGACTAAAGGCTAAACCTGCTAAAAGGCTTCCCATAAGCATTCCTGCCCTAGCTTCTATATTATCTGGATGAAATACTGCAGTTTTTAAGTTTTTCCATATTAGTCCTACAGCATGTAGCGCTACCGCATCGCTGATAGGCTCTGACTCATTTACTGTATAGGCTTCGATGGCATGAGTTAATGCATCTACTCCAGTTGCTGCGGTTACTGATGCTGGCATACTGATGGTCATCTCTGGGTCGACGAGGGCAATCTTAGGTGCTATCAAAGGACTTTTTACTGTCATCTTATAATTGTTTTGAGTATCAGTGATTACAGAAGAAAAGGTAACTTCACTTCCACTGCCTGCGGTAGTAGGGATAGATATTAATGGAATGGTTGGTTTTTCAACAGCTTTTTTCCCTTCAAAGCTTTTTATTTTATCTGCACTATAACTTACCAATACGCTAATGGATTTTGCACAATCAATAGGACTTCCTCCACCTACTGCAATTAATCCTTTAGCCCCAAACTTTTTGGCCGCTTCAGCTCCCTTTTCAACATTATAGTCCTTAGGATTAGCTTCAACTTCCTCAAAAACTTCATATTCTATACCAGCCACTTGCAAAGAAACAACTGTTCTATCCACCAAGCCAGCCTTCATAATCCCTTTATCTGTTACAATCAAGACCTTATTAATACCGAGTTTTTTAAATTCTTCTCCTACTTGATGGACTACCCCTATACCATATTCTATTCTGGTAGGAAGTTCAAAGCTAAAAGTTTTCATTAAGTTATCCATTACCATTCCTCCTTTTAAAAACATTTTATATCTTTCTAATATTCATCAGAAATTTCTTTTTTCCTTCTAAATTTTTTAGAGTTATTATTCTTTGTATTGATTTCTCATCTCAATGTTATATATTATTATATATAGATGCTGTTAATAAATAATGTGCTACAGGTATCGAAATGCTATCTATATTAAGAAGAAGTGGGTATATAATTATTACTTTGAGGTACAATCTAAAGGTAAAGAATAGTATCCTCTTTAAGAGGATTGAATGGAGGCGCCTAATGAAAACTGTAGTGGAAAGATTTTTAAATTATATTCGTGTGGATACCATGTCTGATCCTAATTCTGATTCTTGTCCAAGCACAGAAAAACAGTTACAGCTTGCAAGATTGTTGGCTGCAGAACTGAAGGAACTTGGCCTAGAAGAAGTAAGTCTTGATGAAAATGGTTATGTGATGGGAACATTGCCCTCTAATACTGATATAGAAATTCCTACTATTGGGTTTATCGCCCATATGGACACTAGTCCTGATATGTCCGCTATCAATGTAAAACCTCAGATCATAGAGCAATACAATGGTAAGGATATAATATTAAATAGAGAAAAAAATATTATCTTGTCTCCTCAAGATTTTCCTGAGTTGAAAAATTATGTTCATCAGGATTTAATTACAACTGATGGAACAACCTTGTTAGGAGCTGATGATAAAGCTGGAATAGCAGAGATTATGACAGCTCTTGAGGATTTAATCAGTCATCCCCATATAAAGCATGGTCCGGTTAAGATAGCTTTTACCCCTGACGAAGAGATAGGCAGAGGAGCAGATAGGTTTAATGTTCAAAGGTTTGCTGCAGATTTTGCTTATACACTAGATGGGGGAGAAATTGGAGAACTCGAATACGAAAATTTTAATGCGGCCTACGCCAAAATCATCATAAAAGGTCGCAATGTACACCCTGGTTCAGCTAAAAATAAAATGATTAACGCCCTCCTAATTGCTATGGAACTACATGCTATGCTGCCTTCCAACGAAACACCAGCATGTACAGAAGGATATGAAGGCTTCTTCCATTTAAATGATATGACAGGAAATGTAGAAGAAACCTTTATGCACTATATTATCAGAGACCATGACAGAGATAAGTTTGAAACTAGAAAGGATAGAATTCATAAGATTGTAGCTTATATGAAAGCTATCTATGGAGAAGATGCTATTCTTTTAGAAATGAAGGATCAGTACTATAACATGAAGGAAAAAATTATTCCAGTAATGCATGTAGTTGAAACAGCTGAAAAGGCCATGAAGGAGTTAAATATTAACCCTATCATCAAGCCAATAAGAGGGGGTACCGATGGTGCACGATTGTCCTACATGAATCTCCCTAGCCCTAACCTATTCACTGGAGGTCATAACTTTCATGGTAAGTATGAATTTATTCCTATTCCCTCTATGGAGAAGGCGGTAGAAGTAATTATAAAAATCATAGAACTTTATAGTGATAAGTAGTGTCTTAAAAATCTATCTATGACATAAAAGGAAAGAATGATGATTTCATTCTTTCCCTTTTTTTATCTATTTATATATATCAATGAAATTGGAAGCTATCTTTTGAAATAGGCACGTAATTTCTATTGAAATAAGGCTTTAATATCTTAGAAGAAAATAAGAGGAAGAATGGGGTTTGCATATTAGCGGCACTTTGTATACAATTTAATACATGGTGAAAAATTGAAAGAAGGGATAAAATGCAAGCATTGTTTATCGTATTAAACAAAACAGAATGTCTAGACGACATACTAAAAGAATTTGTAAATATTGGTATAAGAGGTGCTACTATTATTGATAGCCAAGGTATGGCTAGCGCTTTAGTAAAAAGCCCCCAAAATAACATTCCCATTATAGGTACCTTAAGAGGTCTTGTTGATAGTTCACGCCCCTATAACAAGACTATTTTTACTGTTGTGGAGAATGAAAAAATGGCAGATTTAGCCATGGAGACAGTTAATGAAATTGTTGGGGATATGAACAGCGAAGGTACAGGTGTAATGTTCACAATACCTGTAGGTAAAATATATGGTCTTGGAAATTTTAATGAATAAATAGTAGCGCATTGAGGAGGCGTATTTTTTTGAATCTTTTAGTAAAAATAAGCATTATATTATTAGTAGGGATCTTAGGAGGGAGATTATCTAAACTCTTACGATTACCTTATGTAACTGGATATTTAATAGGAGGACTATTAATTGGACCTTCCTTTACAAATATTATTACGGATGTCAACATACAAGGTTTTTCTATCATAAACGAGATTGCTTTAGCAGCTATTGCCTTTAGTATCGGAAGTGAGTTTCTCATTGAAGAATTAATAAAAGTAGGAAAAAAAATATTTATTGTTACAGTAGTTCAAGCATTTGCTACCATAATTATGGTTTTTTCTGCAAGTTATTTTTTGTTGCATCAATCTTTTGAATTGAGCATCCTATTAGGTTCAATAGCAGCTGCTACAGCACCTGCTGCTACAACAATGATTATAAAACAATATAATACAAAAGGTCCTTTAACAAAAACGATTTTGCCAGTAGTGGCAATAGATGATGCTTTATGTGTAATGAGTTTTGGTATAGCTATGGCCATTACAAAGATTTCCTTTGGAGCAGGGGATATGTCTTTTTTACAAATGATGATTTCTCCTCTAGTTGAAATTGTTGGTTCATTGGTTGTAGGGTTCGGTGCAGGATTCATTCTAGCATTTTTAGCCAATAAAACTAAAAATGATGAAGAACTATTAACACTTGTGCTTGCTTTTGTTGTAATTGGAAGCGGCATCGCCAGTGGATTGCATCTTTCTCCAATATTGACATGTATGATGATTGGTGGAACACTTACAAATCTTATGCAGAACCATATGAGAGCTTTTCATGCTATAGGGAGATTTACGCCACCAATTTACTTGTTTTTCTTTACATTGGCAGGAGCTAGTCTACATCTTGAAGTTTTAGGACAATTGGGCTTATTAGGAGCTGGCTATATACTAGCAAGAGCAACTGGCAAGATCCTCGGAGCTGGCTTAGGCGCTAAAATGGTAGGGTATCCTGATACGATTGTAAAAAACTTAGGGTTTAGTTTATTGCCTCAGGCTGGGGTAGCAATTGGTTTAGCCATGTTAGTAAAACAAGAAATACCTCAAATTGGCGATAAAATAAGTACCATTATTTTAGGTGGTGTTTTCGTATATGAATTAATCGGACCCATTATGGCAAAATTTGCTTTAAACAGAGCTGGAGAAATTCATCCAGACACTGTAGCTCCACAAGAAGCATTGGCTAAAGGACATAATTAAAAAATTCCTTTAACCAAACTGAAGGAAAAATCAAATATTCTCACATGGTTAAAATACTATCAGCCACATGGCTGATAGTATTTTTTTCATATCCACTAACCATTCAAATAAAACCTATGTAAATTCAATAAACGTTTTAATAGAAGTTTGCCATAAGAATGCTCTTACACTGAACCATATAATTTGTCTAAATCGTACCCTTCTTTTATAAGAATGCCTTTCTGTTCATTAATATATGTAAGTATGATATCTGTATTAAATTCAGGATGGAACTGTACTCCCCAGATATTTTTATTTATAGAAAAAGTAGGGTTAATGATATCCTCTAATCACACTTTTCAACAACTACCGATATTTTTAGCAGGGATGGTGGAGCTAGATTCGGATTTCAGCATCAAGGTAGACGTTTTAAACAGCCCCTTGTTATTCATAAAAACAAACCATATAAAACAGGTAGTATAAAAGGAACCGTAAATGTCAAAATAGCTCCCGTAATCAGAGTAACCAGCCCCAGTTCAACCCCTACAAATTTCGTTACAGGTACGAGCATAGTATCCATATTGCCGGCAGCACCACCTGCAATCGGACTGCCGGTACTGATCCTTATCAGCAATGGCAGCAGCAGTACCGTAAAAAATTCTCGCATTACATTTACAACGAACCCATAAGTTCCCGCTTCAATTCCGTAAATCTGTGTCATATATGCTCCCGTTAAACTGTAATAACTCATTCCACTTGCCGACATTACGGATGTGTGTAATGGTACTCCGAGAAGAATTCCCGCTGTGAAGCCGCCCACAAGACTTCCCAAAAAAATTGCTATTGAAATATAAATGACTCGAAAACCAAGTATCCTTATATATTTAAAAACTTTTCTGTTGGATCCAAGGTTTATGCCAACACTGACATAAAGTGTAATCAGAGATCCCACCAGCAGATAATCAAGTATAAAGATCGGAATGTATAGCATAACAAAATAACCAAGTATTACACCTATAACAATGCTTACAGGCATAATCCAAATCAGTGGTGAACTTTTACTTTTTTCTTCCTGCGAAATATCAATTTCGCTATTTATATTGATATTTTCCGATAAGAGCTTCTCCCTCAGCCTTTCCAGCGGTAGCATAGTTTTCTCTATAATTACCGTAAATAAGATGCTGAAGACAATGGCACATAAGGATATAGCAAGACAATTTAGACCTATGGAATCCAGATTTGACATAACGGAATCATTTATGCCGATATTCATTCCAATCGTCAGCATAAGCACAACTAAGGCTATATTGATAATTCTATCAATTCTTTTCAGTGTCCTTTCCGTCAAATTGCGCATACCTATAAAAAGTCCTGCAGCAAGGCATAAAAAAGGCATCCATGTCATTCAACAGCACCTCCAGTTTTTACATATTCTTTTTCTTTGGTTTCATCTTCATTGTGCCACATAGTTCAGTTAAAGTTATATTAATAATTACTTCTTTAAAATATTATAAATTCCTCTATATTAGTACATGTTTCTTTTGAACTAATCAGACTCTCTCTCACTTCATATACTACTATCATACTGTATTCCCTTCTGCTAAGCAGTTGGAAACTAAAGACTTTATTAGATCACTCCTTTAAAACAAAAAGGGAAAGAATGATAATTCTCATTGCTTTCCCCTTTATATATTATTATTAATAATAACCCCATCCATATGGTCTGCGCCATATTGCCAACAATGTTAAAAACCATAATAGTAAACTACTGCCAAATAGAAATTGAGTTTCTACAGATCTTGATAGATTGCTATTATTGGAGAATTCAATTTCTTCCACTAGTAAGCTTTTTACTATATGGATTCGCTGTCGATGCATATCTGTTACAAAGCCATCCATTTGAATTGAAATTTATGGGGGTATGCCTATATTAATAATGAGCCATGCTTTTTATAAGTACATAGCTAAAGGTCCAACAAAAACTTAGACCTTTATTGCTTTAATAAAACATATTTTCAATAAACAAATGATTGAATTGTGGGCTCATGGAGAGATTAATTGCTTTTGCCTTCTCCACTATTGTATCCAGATTTTCCTTGCAGTTTTTATCAAGGAGATATTTCACAGTTCCTCCTAGACTAGTATTACCGCTAATCTTGATCTTATCTTTTAGCTCCTCTGGTATCAACCCTATCCTTACTGCATTTTCTATGTTGATATTGCTGCCAAATCCTCCTGCTAAATAGACATGATTTATGTCATTAGAACTTGCTCCATATTCCTGCATTAAACACTCAATTCCCGATCTTAAAGCTGATTTTGCCAATTGTATCTCTCTTATGTCTTTTTGAGTGATCTTTATAGAGCCCTCTTTGTCATTATGATAAACAACGACTTCTCCATTAGCAAATGTTTCTGCTAATCGTCCTGTGCTGTCTATCCAACCATGCCTTAGTCCTTCGGCGATTGTATCAATAATGCCAGATCCGCACATCCCTATGGGTTGTTGATTTCCAATGACCTCATATATAAAAGCATCCTTTTGATAGGTTACCGAAGCTATAGCTCCTGCTATGCAACCAGTTCCGCAGGAGATATTTCCACCTTCTAGGGCAGGTCCAGCTGCAGTGGCAGTAGCCAACATGCGATCTTTTTTGCCTATAACAATTTCTCCATTAGTTCCTATATCAATCAGCATATTCACCTTTTCTGATTGGAATTCTTTTACACGATCTTTGCTATGAACGGTAATATTCATTTTGCTCCACACTCCTCAACAATCCATGTACTGTTTTAATAGTAAAGATTCACTTTCTAAAACAAATACTACTACTATTTTACGACACTGGTAGGCCTTTTTAATAGTAGTAGTAGTAAAAAATAGTGACTTTTTATATTTTCTATTTAAAATTTATCCTTCGGTGTATTGCTAAGACTCCCGCTTCTTCTAGATAAACAAACTAAGCGACTAACACAAAATCAAAGATTTTGGTTATCTGCTTATAGATAAACAAACTAAGTGACCAACACGAAAGTTGCAAATCAAACTTTCGGTTGTCTACTTATGAATTAAGTCTCATTTTATAAGCGCATATCTAATTGATGATTTCTGCTAACTTATCAGCTGCACTTACTGCATCTTTAGTGTAGAAATCTCCTCCAACTTCCTTTACATATTCTTCAGTTACAGGTGCTCCTCCTGCCATTATAGCATATTTTTCTCTTACACCTTTATTTTCAAACTCATCAACAACTGTTTTAATATATGGCATGGTTGTTGTTAATAGAGCTGACATACAGACAACATCTGCTTGATGTGCTTCTGCTGCTTCTACGAATTTTTCTGCTGGAATATCTACTCCTAAGTCAATTACCTTATAGCCTGCACCCTTCATCATCATAACTACTAGGTTCTTTCCTATATCATGTAAATCTCCCTTTACTGTACCCATAACCACAGTCCCCTTTGGCTTGACATCCTCATCTGCTAAGGCTTTCTCTAGAACCTCCATACCACCGTTCATGGCACGAGCTGCTATTAAAACCTCTGGTACGAAAGCTTCATTTCTTTTCCATCGATCTCCGATATCCATCATACCCTTTAATAATCCTTCATTTAAAATGCCTTCTGATTTTAATCCTTGGTCTAATGCTTCTTTCACTAATCTTTGAACTTCCGCTACTTGGCCTTTTTGTAATACCTCCGCAATTTGATCATACAATGACATGTCCTTACCTCCTATTAATTGGTATTTCCTATCTAACATATCTTTTTCAATGGCCTCGCCACTAAAGGTTTGCCATTTTCTACATCCTTTTCATAATCTTCTATAAAGATTCTATTTCTTCCCTTGCGATTTCAGCAAACCTAACGATATTGTTTGGATTGTTTCCTAAGGTATGGTTATCCTTCATGATGACTTCCACTTGGTTGTTAACTGTCTTTCTCAATACATCTCGAAGATCCTTTCTTACCAAATCTTCATCCATATGACTTACTGATAATGGTGATGGAGATGGTTTTAAAGAATAGATATATTGGTTTCTTAGCTTTTCTGCCATGATTTCTTTGTTAGCCCATGGGGATACAGATACCCTTCTTAGGTTAGGCACAACCTTAACAATGTCAAATCTTTGATCCATTGGCTCACAGCAAGCGTAACAGGTAAGTTCAAAACGCTCCATCAGTTTTTTCTGATAGGGAAAGATAAATTCCTTAAACATATCTGGAGAAATACCCACTGTTACCTGACTCTCTGCTAGAGCCCACATATGCTTTGTAGTCACATGCCCATCAAAATTTTTTCCAGGTAGCTGATCTGTATAGCCTATACCACCTGAGCCTACAAAGGAATTGTCATTGTTTAGGCTTAACAAACGATTCTTTTCCAAGAAATCTAGCTTTTCCATTGTTCCCTTAAATAATAATGCCATTATCTCATGTACCTTATCGGGAGAATCATAGAAATCAAACATCAGCTTCTCCATACCTCTTAAGAAAACATATTCATCTGTAAGGCCTACAGACCAAAACCACACGGTTTGAAGCCTTACTTCTAAAATCCCATCGAAGACTTCATGGGCGATCTCTAACACCTTTTCTGTTGTTGCATAATCAATGTCAATTCGTGGTTTTCTGATGGCGGGAATTAAATCATAGCTATCAAGTATTGTATGAATTTCATAGGCTCCCCCATCCTCTCTAGCGGATTTTCTCGGATCCTCTTTACCATCTATGCTCCATTGTGTTTCTTTATAGACATGGAATACATTAAAGTAGGGCTCTAATACATAGTCATCCTTCATCTCATTGCCCCAAAATATCATTTTTCTTAAATAACATTCCCAATGTCTAGCAATACTGTTCTCACACTTTATGTCCTTATCTAATATGATCTCGTTCCACCCATTCTCTGGATCGCAAAGAATAAGAGGTCTTGTCTTCTCTAAATTGTTGTGTCTAGTCCATAACTTCTTTCTTTCTGCCATAATTGGACGGCCCGCAATTTCAGCTAACTCTTTAGCTAGTTCTCTTAGAACCTCTTTATCAGCATTGCTTAAAGAAAGATTAGAGTAATCAGCATTGTTGAAGTTTACACGAAGATTTAAATGTTCAAACATGTATAATTCCTCCTTAAAATAATAAATAATATAGTTTAAGTGCTCGGGCTCGGTTGGTTCAAAAGAAAATATGGTGCTGCCCTGCTAATAGTCCATATTTTCTTTCGTTACTATTTGTAGCTTTGTATAAATGTTTTCGTTTAAAGGCATTTGGTTTTTAAAGAAATAATCAAAGATCATCTTAATGGGTAAGTATCCCTGCATGAAAGGCTCTTGGGTTATAGTAAAATCTATTATTTTGTTGCTAATTAATTCAACTGTCTCTGGTGCTGTATCAAAGCTTACTAGCTTTATGTCCCGACGATTAAGCTGTTGTAAAGCTTTTCCAACTCCACCTACACCTCTACCAGTAATATAAATAGCCTTTAAGTCTGAATATTTTTCAAGTAATGTTAGGGTTTTTACATAAGAAGTATCATTATCTCCTACATCCTCTAGCATTTCAGTTATCTTTAGTGAAACATATTCTCCTTCTAAGATTTCTTTAAAGCCCTGTACCCTTTCCTGTAGAGCCTTGATTTTTCTAGAGCCAGTGATAATGGCAATTTCCCCTCCATTAGGTAATAGCTTACCCATCAATTCTCCAGCCACTCTTCCGCTTTGTACTAAATTTTGCCCTATAAAGCATAGCTTTTCTATACCTGCTATATCTGTATTAAAGGTAACAATTTTAACGTCTTCTTTAGCTAGCTCTTGTAATTCCTCCCTAATAAATTCTTCTTCTAATGGAGATAGTGCAAGAGCTGCAATATTTTTCTGTCGCAGTTCTTTAATACATTTTAGCTGTTCATCACCTGTGATGTTCTCCATCATAAGGGTTTCTATTGAAATACCAAAATCTTTCAATTCCTCAAAGGCTTGATGTATTCCCTTATATATTTCATGGAAGATTGAGTCATTTTTGTTCAATATGACAACACCTATTTTTAAGGGATGTTTTTGGTAGGCCAATGCTTTACCTGCTAAATTAGGCTGATATCCCATCTCTTCTGATATTTTTCTTACCTTATCCCTTACCTCTTGGCTTACACCAGGTCGATTATTCAAAACCTTATCTACTGTACCTCTTGAAACCATTGCAGCTTCAGCTATAGTTCTTATCGTTGGCTTCAAATTACCCCTCCTTACGTATTCGGGCTCTTTTTGTTTATACTATACCTCCAACAACCCACTTCTAAAGGCTTGTAAATAGTTCATTGTATATTCATCTTTATTTAATAAAGCTTTTGCAGCTGAGATCATTGCCATCATTTGCTTATTTCCAGGGTCTAAAATAGCTCCATCTAATCCTGCCATCATACATAGTACTAAAAATGTACGATTTAATAAACCTCTCTTAGGTAATCCAAAGGAAACATTACTTAATCCACACATGAAATGCACTTCGGGATAAGTGGTCTTGATGCCTTTAATGGTTTCTAACGATACGATACCCATATCACTTGCAGTGCTAATAGGTTGAATTAATGGATCAATATAAATGTCCTCAATCGGAATGCCATCTTTATTTAATCTATCTATCAAACCCACACCTATTTCTATTCTTTTCGCTGCATCTTCTGATATACCACATTCATCATTCATTACTAATGCCACAATTCCACTCTTATATTCCTTTACCAGTGGTACAATCTCACTATATCTATTTTCTTCAGCAGTAATAGAATTGACCATAGCCTTTCCTTTATGCACTTTTAAAGCAGCCTCTATGGCTTTAGGATTTGGACTATCAATGCAACAGGGCTTATCTACCGCCTGTTGAACGGTTTCTACTAGCCATGGTAGAGCTTCAACTTCTTCATTCACTAAGGTTCCACAATTTACATCTATATAGTCTGCACCATTTTCCACCTGTTCAATTGCCCTCTGTTGAATAAACGCTACATCTCGATTTTTTACCGCCTCTGTTACTCCCTTTAAACTAGTATTGATCTTTTCTCCCACAATAATCATTGTGTTATTCCCTCCCCAAGTTTAGCTTTTATAATTTTTAGGAGCCCTGACCCTTCTATAGTTACAACAGATAAAATCCTCTATGTGTTTCGTTAAGTGTCCGAGCTCTTTATGCTATCATTATATATTTTTTTCTATTTCTATTCAATATAAAATTCTGATAATTTTTAAAATTTTTCAATTTTCATATTTATATTAGGTAATCTGTTATTCCATACTTTCTTAATGTTGATAAAATATGTTATTATAATATAATACTGGTAAAGATGTGTGGTGAATTCTATATAATGGATTTTCTAAACCAATTAAAAGAAAAAAAAATAATATCTCAGAAGGATATAGATAAATTTAAAAGCTATATTGATGAAAAGTACGAAGCTTTCGGAGATGAGAAGAAGCATGCCATTTTAAAGAATTCCATCACCTATGTAGTAAATAGGGACTTGGCTGAGCTTAAGATAGATGACGAAGAAGGTTTCGTTAGTTCTTTAGTCCAAAAAACCCTATTGGAGGATAAAGAAGACCTTTGCGCTGATAAAATTCTTCAAAAGGTTGTATTAGAAGGAGAACATTCCGACGGCTTGTTACAAAGCGTAACAAAGTGGGTCAGCGATAAAATAGAAATTCCTTTACATAAGGATATACTAGAAAAATATTACCATGATCATTATTATTTCGATAAAGATATTGCATTGCAAGAAAATCCAGCTTTGCCCCTTCCTACTTTACCACAGGGAAAGGCTTCGCGTTGGATATTTTGGTGTGCTATAGCCATCATGATTTTTTTAAGTGTTTCCACCTTTAAGGATACAATATTCCCGTCTGATAATCTAGTGGTCATCCAGGAGGATTTACCTCAGGAGGAATTGTTTAAAAATACAGTACCTGCCTACGTTCTTCAAAAATATCATATGCCTAATAGAAACTTTCCTCATTATCTATATTATCGTGATATAAATGAAGATGATTTAAAAAGTTATTTATCTTCAAGGAACTCCCTTTTAGGAAAAGAGCCTTATTTTTCTCAGGTTCTAGATACTGCAAAAGAGTTTGATTTAAATCCTCTTTTGTTATTTGCTATCGCTGGTCATGAACAAGCCTTTGTACCTCAGGACCATCCTAATAGCGAGGTTATGATCAATAATCCCTTCAATGTATTTGGTAGCTGGCAAAAATATAACACCAATTTGAAGGAAACATCAGAAATTGCTGCAAGAACAGTTTTTAATAGTTTAGGAGATCTTCCTCCTTTTATGGATCCCTTCTTCTGGATGAATCACCGGTATGCAGAGGACCCTAATTGGTGGCGTGGTATCAGATCTATTTTTTGGCGTTTAGAAAAAGAATGTTAAATAATGGCGTAATTTTCATTATTTACCTCATTTAAATCATACTGCTTCCCAATAGCTCCTGAATGATTTTATTATTTATATTTACTGGAAAGATTTGAAACATCCTTCTACCTCCCGTTGCAATTTCTAGATAGACCTTACCATTTGGATAAACCTCTACAGCATATATATACCTTCTATTGTTTTCCGTGCCCTTTTCTTCATTAAAGGCTTCTTGAAGAACACTAGCCCCTTCATAGTGTATATTTAAATTATAATAAGGTGCTTCAATTCTTTTCATTTTTAAGTAGTTAAACTCTTCAATCAAACGTATATTTTCTACAGTTATTCCTTCTAACGCCTCTATTAGACTCTGAATTTTTTCCTCTTCCTTAATATGAACTCTTTCATAATCTTGATATAATCGTACTCCACTACCATGAATAGCTTCTAATTTCTCAATTTCCCTAAGGTCCATATAGGATGGCATTGCTAAGTCTTTCAGAGTGATGGTTAGCTTTGGAGTATATAACTGATAAAAGTTCGGAACTGCCAATAGAATAGAAAATATCAAATATCCTATTCGTTTTATTTTTTGTAATGGTTTTTTACGTTTTTCCTCTTGTTCCTTGACTCCCTCTTGGTTGTTTTTTTTCTCAATCCGCTCCATTAGAACTAAGACAAGTATGGATGCCACAAATACCCAATAGCTCCAATATAAATCATAGTAAGGTGAAACAAAAATAATATAGGAACATAGTATACTGATAAATACTGTAAAGGATTTTATTGCAAAAATAATTTTTTCTTTAAAAGATATAAGCCTTTCTTTACTTTCCCTCATAAGAATTATAAGGGATTTCACTAAAAATCCTGCAATAAAAGCGATAGTAAGTGATACAAAAAAAGCCATACCTATATTGTTACTAAATAGAGCTCCAAAAGCAGCTATACCTGCAACCCAAGTTATTCCCGTGATTATTGACAAAAGTTTATCTTCAGGTTTTTCAGTAATTTTAGGTTCCTCTTGCTCCTCTTTTATGTCCTTCATACTATACTCCTTCCCTATAAAAATTATTGTTTTTTAAATGTTCTTTATCTAAACTGATTTCTTAGCCTTATAAACACCTCAACAATTATTCCATTTATATTTCTATGAATAAAAATCCTTTTATATTTTTTTAAAAGATAGAGATAAATCAATTATGATAATTGATTTATCTCTATGTAATAATCTACGGAATCTCAATGTACTGGATTTTATTTCCACACCATTCAAGAAATCTTTGTAGTTCTTTATAGTTAATTGTTATACTGGCAGTATTGACATTAGGATGCAGTGTAACCTTCTCTTGAGAAGCTAAATCTTTATCCACCAATACTTCAACCTCTTTATGCTTATCATTGATTAATCCAGTAGGCGATACTGCTCCCGGCTCTAGCCCTAAATACTTTGCTAATCTGTCATCAGACGCAAAGCTCAATCTAGTGCTTCCAATCTCCTTAGCTAATGCTTTTGTATTGGCTTTTTTTGAACTATCTATCAACACTAAATAATGCTTATCTCCTTTTGAATTCCGTAGAAATATATTTTTAAAATGTATTACCTCTAAATCCTTTACTTGTTCTTCTATGTCAGCAATCGTAGCTACAGGGACATGCTCATATCTTTTATAAGATATATCCAATTTTTCTAAAAACTCGTATACTTTTAATTCCTTCTCTTCCATAGTTGCTACACCTCTTTCTAATGTTTATCAACGATTATTGCTTTTATATCTTTTCCTTACAGTATGCCATTTTTTTCTCTTTTTTTCAACATGCAAAAAGAAAATCCTCCCCTACACCGATGGTGATAAGAAAGGTATTTTGAATTAGCTTAATTGCTATATCTTTCATTTAGTTCATTTAAATTAAAACCCTCTTGATGCTGTCTTCCCAAATGTTTCAGCTCCATTATAATCCATATTCCTGTTAAAATTGAGGAGGTTAGGTCTGCTAATGGACCTGCCATCAAAATACCATCTACTCCAAAAAATCTCGGAAGAATTAGCACGGCCGGAATGAGGATTAGCACCTGTCTTGATAAGCTTAAGAAGGCAGCCTGCTTTGGTTTTCCTATCGCTTGAAAATAGCTGGCAGAAATAATTTGAAAACCAATGATCGGTAAAAATGCTAGATAAATCTTTAACGCCCGTGTTCCAAAAGCAATTAGCTCTATATCCTGTCGATTGAAGGAAGCCACCATTTGCTGTGGAAATAATCGAACTGCTATAAAGCCTATAATTACAATAACCGTAGCTCCAGTAATCCCTAGTTTTAAAGCCTCTTTTACTCTATCAAATTTCTTAGCACCATAATTATATCCAATAATCGGCTGTACTCCTTGGTTTATTCCAAATATTGGCATCATAATTAAAGTCATGATACTAGTTACCACCCCCATGGCTGAGATGGCAATGTCCCCTCCATAGGTAGTTAGTGATTTGTTCATCACAACATTTAACAGGCTAGCTGCCAACTGCATGGCAAAGGGCGCAGAACCTAATGCTAGGATTTTTTCTATAGTAGAAAAATCTAGTCTTAAATTTTGAAGGCGAAGCTTCAATGTACTTCTACCTCCAAGGAAATGATAAAGTACCCATACGCCAGACACTCCTTGAGATATAATTGTAGCTAATGCTGCTCCTCTTATTCCCCAGTCAAATACAAAGATAAATAAAGGATCAAGGGCTGTGTTTAGCAATGCACCTATTAGCATAGTCCCCATAGCAACCTTTGGATTCCCTTCAGCACGAATGAAGTTGTTCATTCCAAAGCCTATAGATTGAAATACTGTTCCCCATAGAATCACCTGCATATATTCCTTTGCATAGGGCAGCACTGCCTCACTTGCTCCAAAAGACTCCAAAAGAGGCTCAATAAATATAAGACCTACTACAGATATTCCTAAAGATATCACAATTAATAAAACCATTGCATTCCCCATAATTAGTTCAGCTTCTTCTTTTTTATCCTCTCCTAATCGAATAGATATTAGAGAATTCGCACCAAGACCTATCAGCATACCACAGGCCATAATGAAAATCATAATTGGAAATGCAATGGTAATTCCTGCAATCCCTAAAGAACCAACTCCGTTGCCTATGAACATTCTATCTACTACATTATATAAAGCATTCACCAGCATACCTATAATTGCTGGAATGGAAAATTTCAATAATAGTTTTAAAACCTTTTCTTCTCCTAATTGCTTTGAACGATCCATTCTTCTCTCTCCTAACTAATCAATGCATTTATAGAAAAAATCATAAAGGGTATGTTTTCTCCTTAGATAATGCTATTTGATAATTTATTTATATTTATATCAACTAAAATACTTTTTAACTAAAATTATCAATAATTCTTATCAGAAAGCTTTTTAATTGATTGGTTTCCTCCTCATTAAATCCTTCTAATGTCTTTTTCATAACTTCATCACTAATATAATCTAATTGAGGCATTATTTTTTTTGACTTTTCTGCCAGCACAATCAACTGCGAACGTCTATCTAATGGGTTCTCTCTCCGTGAAACCCAGCCTTCCTTTATCAAAAGATCAATGGTTCTTGTAATAGCTGGCCTCTCGACGTTTAATCTCTCTGCTATCAAAGCAGGTGTAGTATTATTTAATGAATCCCCCAAATTTTCCTGGATTTTTAAATCTATTAAAACCCTCCATTGTGCTGAAGTAAGACCATATTCCTTTAGATGGTTATTAAGCTCCCATTTAATCAAATGAGCAGTTTTATTTAAAAGACAACCTAAACTTCTTTGTCTTTTATTCATTTTCCCCCCTCCTTTCATGTATATGATTAACATGTTAACTATTAACATGATAACTACTTTTTCTGTCTGTTGTCAATAGTTTTATTACTAATTTTTATCTTAAATAATTAATAGACAGGAATAAAGTAATCCTGCCTATTAATTAGGTTAGCTTGAATCTTTGTAATTATAGATATATCTCCAAAAACTCTACGTTGATTCTCTGTTATTCTGCTAATATCTAAATATTTATAGCATTGAGCTTAAATCTTCTAATATGCTCCCCTTATTATCTAATCCCTTTATAAATTCCTCTACTTCTTCTCTAAATTCAGCTGTTCTGCTCCAAATCAAAGGATGGTTACCACTGGAATACAGAACAATCTTCCAATTAGGTATTTTGGTCACCATACTGGTAATCTTCTCCTCTACAGATGGTATTAGTTCATCTCCTAAACTAGCAGTAAATAACACAGGAGATTTTACTTCACTTAATCTTCCTTTATTTAGATTTTTCTGTAGCTCAGCTGCAGCTATTAGCATATTTGAATCTTGATTCACTACTTTTTCCCAATCTTCCCCATGAGCATAACACCAAAAAGTGCATTGTTCCTTTGTTTTTGTCTTTCGAGACATTACTATATGATGAATCTCATCCATATCCAAAATCTCTCCGGCAAAACTATCTACAACAATCCCTAAGACCCTATCAGGTTCTTGAATAGCAATGTTTAGTCCTATAACCCCTCCTCCGCTGGTTCCAACTAATAGATAGCGTTCTTCCTTTAGATGCTTTAAAAGTTCTATAACCATAACAGCATTTACCCACCAAAAGTCACTAGGCAGCACCCTTACCCTATCAGACTTACCATATCCAATATAATCAGGACATATTACCCTAAACTTTTTAGAAAAGTATTCGATATCTCTTCTATGGACTGCTGATGAAGCAGTATTACCTGGCAATAGTATTAATGCTCTACCTTTACCTTCATCTTCATAATATATATTTAAATCATTATATTCGAAATATGGCATAATTAATCTCTCCTTTAATTATTTACAAAGTTGATTTCTGCAATGCCATAAAGAAAATACTCATATCAATGCCTCCTCTATTTGTTAAAATCTAATTTCCCGTAGAGTTCCTCACATTAATACCTCCATTTGTTTATAATAATATATTAATATTATTCAATTTCGTTGCAAAATTATAAATTCCTTCAAATTTTTCAAATAAGAATCTTCATTATCACTCATTATCTACTAACTGCATATTTTATACTGAGGTAAGGATCATCTTTTGATGCTGAAGGGCAGGTGAAAAGTATGAGTACAGGTGTTGTATGGGGAAGTAGCTTATTGTTCTTCTTTTTACTATTAGTTTTAATCTTCTGTCATTCCCGTTGCTTTGTGGGTACAAGTGACAGTTTACTTTTCTTCTTCCTATTGTTAATTGTTTTGTTTGGTGGCCGCAGTTTTTTTATCTGCTAATCTAAAATTAACAAGGCCTAGAGAACTTTTTTCTTTAGGCCTTCTTTCTTCACATAATATAGCATTGTATATAACAACTGAGGTATGTGTTAAAGAGTTAAAGAGTCTCTTTGCTTCATCGTACCCATTCCAGTAAGAATAACTCCAACAGCATGATTTTCTGCTTTCTTTGCTACCGATTCAAAGAGAACGTCTTAGGCATTCCCACATCCCAAGTCATTACATCTAGTTTATACCGTATGATTTTGTTCTATGTGTTTGAACATTAAGGGTTTCTTGCTGCTATTGCTGTAAGAGTTTTTACAATATGCTCCTCCTGAAAAGGTTTGATAATAAAAGATTTTGCACCATTCATGACCGCTTCCTCTACTAAAGCTTCTTGTCCCATAGCGGAAACCATGACCACTTTTGCCCTTGGATCCTGTTGTCTAATTGCCTTAAGTGCATCAATTCCTGTCATTTCTGGCATCGTAATATCCATTGTTACAACGTCTGGGTGGAGTTCGTTGTATTTACTAACACCTACTACACCATTTTCTGCTTCTCCTACAACCTGAAATCCATTCTTTTCAAGCATTGTTTTAATTACTTTCCTCATAAAAATGGCATCATCAACAATTAGTACTCTATACATTCATCTCTCCCCTATTCTTTTATTCTATATCAAAGGCTTTTAATACTATTTCAGCGGTTATCGCTGGATAATTTTCATAATATTCTGTATGAAATTTTGCAAAAAAAAATAATAGCCTCTTAAAAATTCAATTCTTTCATTTTTATTGATAGTATGATATCAGTATCATATTAAGAGTAATGGTTTTTCCACACTATACCTCCCTTGCGGAGTAGTTGCTCACTCCTGTACCTTCATTATAGTTGGGAATTTTTATATTGTCAATCTGTGTTTTCTTATGTCGTTTCCTTATACTTCTATCCTTCGATATATTGCTAAGAGTTCCTCTGAATTAAGCCTCATTTTCTCCTATGGCTATGAAGGTTTCATATGAAACTAGAACTAATTACAATGTTATCTCCTTCATTATATAAATCCCCCCTGTCCTTCTATATCCTAAACATCTGTTGATTTGAATTTTATAAAATCTATAACGTTTCAAATAGAAAAATAGGGGTAGAATAGAAATGACTAGCTTTCACGAAGAGATAAATATATTTTTGAATAAAAGTACTTAGAGTAGCTAAATTTTATAAGCTTAAAAGGAAGGGAGAAATATTTATGGAAAAAAGAACAGGAATCGTTACAATGAAGGGAAATCCTATTACTCTTTTAGGGAAGGAATTAAAGGTTGGTGATCAGGCACCTGATTTTACTGTAGTGAAAAAAGACTTAAGCCCCTATAGATTAAGTGACCTGGGGGATAAAGTAAAGTTGATCAGTGTTGTACCTTCTATCGATACAGGTGTTTGTGATCTACAAACTTTACATTTTAATGAAGAGGCAGCAAAGTTAAAGGATGTAGCCATAGTTACTATAAGCATGGATTTGCCTTTCGCTCTTGGTCGTTACTGCGCTGCAAAAGATATCGATCAATTAGAAACATTATCGGATCACAGGGATGCTTCTTTTGGAACAAACTATGGTTTTCTTATAGAAGAACTTAGACTTCTATCTAGAGGTGTAGTGGTGTTAGACAAGGACAACACCTTGATTTATGTAGAATATGTAAAGGAAGTAACCGATCATCCTGATTATGATAAAGCATTAGAGGCAGTAAGAAAGCTAATGTAAGCAGTACCTATAAGTGAAAGCGACAATCTAAGCACTACATCCTCGAAATAAATTTAGCTACAATTCAGAGGAAAAAAACCTTTCTGAATTGTAGCCGAATTTTATTATAGCCAGTTTCTCTATTTGCAACTTTCTCTAATAATTAGCACAGTAGGTATTATAACTTTTTTCGCTATCCCTCTATTTTCATTCACTCGTTCTAGTAATAAACCAACAGCAGTACCTCCCATAAACTCCGTATATATCTTCACAGTAGTTAAAGGAGGAATGAGATATTTTGCTGTAGGGATATCATTGAATCCCAAAATGCTCACATCCTTTGGTACATGAATGTTGGATTCATATAATGCTTGAATCACCCCTATAGCCATTGAATCACTGGCAACGAAAAAAGCAGTAGGTAATTGACCTTTTTCAATAGCTTTTTTCATTAAATTGTACCCGTCCTGTGGAGCAAACTTGCCTATATATACATCTTGAAGCTCATATATGTTTTTCTTTTTCATAAAATCTTGATAAGTAATTTCTCTTTCATCTTTAAGAGGCTCTTTGTTTTTTCCTACATATTCTCTTCCCCCAATAAAACCTATTCGTTTATGTCCAAGACCCAATAAGTATTCTAACACTTCTATCATCGTTTTCTTAAAATCAATTACAACAGAATCATATTTTTTTTCATCTGGAGAGAAATCTACAAAAACAAGATTTTTGGAGCATGTAGCAAACTGCCTAATTTCTTCGTCACTAAATTTGCCTATAGCTATAATTCCGTCTAAATCTTTTAATTGCTGAGAAGCGTCTATATCAAGATTTTTAAATATTGTCTTCACTTCAATTTTTTTCTTAGCGCATTCTTTTTCGATGCCCTTCCTTATTGATAGGTAATAGGGATCCCCCACCTCTTCTTTTTGAGAATACCAATGTATTATTCCAATCTTTAGTGATTTATCAGCATTTTTATTTCTCTGTCTAAGGGTTTTATAGCCTAGCTCATCTGCGGCTTCAAAGATTCGTTTTTTCGTTTCCTCCGCTACTGAAAGGCTAATATCATTATTCAATACACGGGATGCAGTAGCAGGTGAAACACTCGCTAGCTTTGCTATATCTTTTAGTGTAGTCATAGAACTCTTCCTTTCGAAATTCAATCTTATTATATACTTCTCTTAATCCTAGATTTTTTTATTATGATACTTCCATAAGCTTCTATAACTTTATCCCGAAACGCTTTGTCTTCCGCAGAATTGTTCAGCCCCTCGTGTCACACCCCGACATCTGAAAAATAATATATTTTCACATCCATGAACCATTGCTTGATAGGGCTACATTTGCAGCAAATCCATGTGTATTAAGATTAAAGTATAGAGCTATAGAGAATGAATAAATCTATGAAAAGCTTCCAAACCTTTTACATCTTGCTTAAATACCCCTGCATCCATCAATATCCTTTTAAAAATTTTTCCAACTTCTAATTTTAATACTTCATCAAAATCTATATTGACATGCTGATATTTTTCTTTTAAATAGTTAAACCATATATTATGTTGTTCTAAGGCTTCACATTCCTGGATATCTTTTTTCCCTAGAAAACATTCCTTTAGCAATGCCATCTCTTCTATAAGCCTAGCTGGCAATACCGCCAGCCCCATAACCTCTATTAACCCAATGTTTTCCTTTTTTATATGATGAAGATCTTTATGAGGATGAAAGATACCCAATGGATGTTCATCACTTGTTCTATTATTTCTCAACACTAAATCTAATTCAAACTTATTATCTTTATATCGAGCTATAGGGGTAATCGTATTATGCGATTCATCCTGTGTTTTGCATAGAATATCCACGCTTTTGTCTGAATACGCTCTCCACCTATCTAGAATAATCCCCCCAACTTTAACTAATCTCTCTCTTTTTTCACTTCTTATCCTTATCACTGATAAGGGCCATTTTACAATCCCCATTTCCACATCTTCAAAGCCTTGGATATTAAATTCTTGCAATATAGGTGCTACTTCCATGGGAAATATATGCTTGCCACTTTGAAAATGGTCATGGGATAGTATTGAGCCTCCTACAATAGGTAAATCAGCATTGGACCCAATAAAATAATGGGGAAATTGATCTACAAACTCTAGCAATCTTTGAAAAGTAATCTGAGTAATTCTCATGGGCTCATGGGTATCTTTAAAGATAATCGAATGCTCATTATAGTAAATATAGGGTGAAAACTGGAAAAACCATTTTTCACCACATAGTTCCAATGGTATAATCCTATGATTTTGTCTTGCAGGGTGATGAATACTCCCTGCATATCCTTCATTTTCTTTACATAATAAACATCTTGGATATGTGCTAGATTTTACACGTTTTGCTGCCGCAATCGCCTTTGGATCCTTTTCCGGCTTAGAAAGATTTATGGTTATTTCTAATTCTCCAAAATCCGTATTAGATTTCCAGCACAAATTTTTATTGGTTCTTTCTGTCCTAACATAATTAGAGTCCTTAGCTATTTTGTAATAATTTTGTGTAGCTATTTCTGGAGATTGTTCATAATCTTCATAAAACTTCTTTGTGACTTCACTTGGAAGAGGCACCAAGCAGTCCATAATTTTTGTATCCATTAAATCTCGGTAAGTGACTGTATTGTCAATCAATAGTCCCTTTTCAAAAGCAAATTCTAGAATGTTATCTAGAATCTCCTGAGGATGATCCAAATCCTCTTTATTTACTTCCACATCTTCGTATTCCCCTAAACTTAAAGTTTCCAATATTCTATTTCTTACATAGATTTCATCCTGTTCATTAATAAGCTTTTTATTAATACCGAAGTAGATTAGCCGTTTTATTTCTTTATATATTTTCACCAACAAATCACCTCTTATTTTTCAAAACCCTCTGGATTATTACTATGCCATTTCCATGCAGATGCTATAATATCCTCTACCTTTGTGAAGGTAGGCTCCCAGCCCAACTCCTTCTTTGCTTTTCCACTTGAAGCAATAAGCTTAGATGGATCTCCAGCCCTTCTTTCTCCTATAACTGCAGGTATAGAGTGTCCAGTTACTTTTCTAGCAGCTTCAATCATTTCCTTTACAGAAAATCCTTCACCATTTCCTAGATTGTAAACATCACTTTCAGAGCCTTCTCTTAATTTATTTAAAGCTAAAATGTGGGCATCTACTAAATCCATCACATGGATATAATCTCTAATACATGTACCATCATGGGTTTCATAATCAGTTCCAAAGATAGTAATATGTGGCCTTTTATTTAGCGGTACTTCTAGAATTAAAGGAATCAGATGAGTTTCTGGATCATGATCTTCTCCAATAATAGCATTTTGATGGGCGCCAGCTACATTAAAATACCTTAGCGCGATATACTTAATTCCACAGGCCTCATCAGTCCATTTCATCATCTTTTCAACTGCTAACTTTGTTTCACCATAAGGGTTAGTAGGTTCTGTTCTATCTGATTCTAAAATAGGGATGTTTTCTGGTTCTCCATAGGTGGCAGCTGTTGATGAAAATACAATTTTATTGACACCATGATTATGCATTGTCTCTAGCAAAACTTGTGAGCCATATACATTATTATTATAATAAGTTAGAGGTTCCTTTACACTTACGCCAACCAGCGAGTTAGCGGCAAAGTGTATCACTGCATCTATATTATTTTCTTTAAATACCTTACCTAGAAATTCTCGATCTTTAATATCTCCTTGGTAAAATTTCGAATTTTTATGAATAGCACTTAAGTGACCAGTTTGTAAATTATCTACAACAATCACTTCTTGTTTTCTATCAATTAAAGCATATACACAATGGGATCCTATATAGCCGGCACCGCCGCACACTAAAACTGCCATATCATTACCTCCTTATATTTACAATAAGAGGTAGTTTTTATATTTAGGGGGAAAACTACCTCTTATTGTGGTTAACTAAATTTGTCGAGCTCCATCTCCAATGGAAACTACATAAAAATCAACTGTATATCCAATTTTCTCCTTGTACACGTTCCCAACCTTTTCAATAAATTCTTCAATCATATTATCATATACTAAACTTACTGTGCAACCGCCAAAACCAGCTCCAGTCATTCTTGAGCCAATAGCCCCATACTTCCAAGCAGAGGCTACTAAAGTATCCAATTCAATACAAGAGACCTCATAATCATCCCGAAGAGATATATGAGACTGATTCATTAATTCGCCTAATAGTTTTATATCATTATCATTTAATGCTTTAACTGCTTTAATTGTTCTTTGGTTCTCGTATACCGCATGCTTAGCTCGTCTTCTCTGAACTTCTTTTTCAATTGAATGATTATTGTTTTCAAAGGCTTCTTCATCTAAATCTCCTAATGCATAAATCTCTAGAGTTTTTTGCAATGCTTCTAAAGCTCCTTCGCATTCACTACGCCTTTCATTATATTTAGATGAAGTTAACCCACGTCTTTTATTTGTATCTCCAATTACAATAGATATTCCCTCTAATTTTACTGGAACATGCTGGTATTCTAAGGTAGTAGTATTTAATAGAATTGCATGATCCTTTTTTCCCATACCTGATGCAAACTGATCCATAATGCCACAATTAACACCAATAAATTGATTTTCTGCTTTTTGACTTAGTTTTATCATATCTATCATATCAATGTCTAAATTGAATAGGGCTTTTAATAGCACAGAGGTGGCTAATTCAATGGAGGCGCTTGATGATAAACCAGCTCCATTAGGAATGTTCCCTAAAAATAAGACTTCAAATCCTTCATCAATTTTAAATCCAACATCTTTGAAGGTCTTCACAACTGCCTTTGGATAATTTGCCCAATCATCTTCTTGATGATAAATTAGATTGTTTATATCAGCTTCAATTATTCCTCTCTCTGGAAAATTGTTAGAGATCATTCGAATCTTTGAATCTTCCCTTTTCCGAGCTATGGCATAAGTGCCAACATCTAGTGCACAAGGGAAAACATAACCACCGTTATAGTCAGTATGTTCTCCAATCAAATTTACTCGTCCTGGTGCAAAAAATGTCAGAGTCCCTTCCTCTGTTTGAAAGTTTTTTTTAAAATTCTCTATTAAATAATCTAAGTTCATAATGAACACCTCTGCTTCTAAAGTAAAATCTAAGCTGTACTCCCTTTTTCAAATTTTCTTCCTGACATTATTTATTTTTTCCTAATATATTTACGATTATCTATAGCAACAGCTATGATAATGATTAACCCTTTGATAATAAATTGTAAGTAAGGGTTTACACCAATAAATGCTAAGCCATAGTTGATAACCTGGAAAATTAAAACCCCTGTCACAATACCGCCTACAGTACCTATCCCTCCCGTAAAAGATACGCCTCCTACAACACAAGCGGCTATGGCATCTAGTTCATACATGTTTCCAGTATTATTGGATAGCACCTAATGCCATGGCATCGTTGTTGGCAATTACTAATTCGATGTTGTCTCCATGTTTAGCTAACCATGCGTCCATTAGTTCTCTACCTCTTACACTATCCCACATTCCTGTTTGAAGCTCTAACTCTTCTACTTCTATAATAAAATCGTTCTCACCTCATTACTAATTTACTAAATTTTTACTTGAGTGTCAATAGAATGATTTGTTTTTAGTGTAAATTTTTTTTATTCTAAATAATTCGATATTTTTCTCGAAATGTATACATTGTTTTTTGAAATCACCTAGAAATTTCAAAGTTTATACCTGATCTATATTGCAATTTTTCACCTGTCTCAATTCTCAACTCTACAAGCAATTCTTTATGTAATTAATTCGGATTCTTTATCCAATTCTCAAATATCTAGATTTAGTTAGATAAATTTACTTTTTTATTTTATATTTGAGTAAATTTATTTTAAAAACTTTACTTATTTTTACTCGTTTTTACGAAACTAATTTAACTTCCTTAACCCCACTTTTTCGACAATAATAAAAAGGACAATGTTTCAACTGTCCTCTCCAATTCTTTACTCCCCTATGGTCAATAAATTAAACGATCATTGCTACTTTTAATTCTTTTTCTCTTGATAAATCGATATACTTAGAATATATATCTACCACAGGACTTATAATATTTTGTGGAGGTATGTATACAATTCTTCCAAGGTCACCATTGCTAAGAACTACATCTGTTCCTATATAGTACGTAGCAAGATTTTTCAAAAAAACATTTAATATCTTAGGGTCAAACATACCAACCCCTATCGTCTTGAACATCTCAAAGGCATCAAAAGGAGAGGCCTTCTTTTTATACACCCTTTCAGAGGTCATTGCATCGTAAACATCCGCAACTGCAACTATCCTGGCATAGATACCAATGCATTCCGCTGAAGCACTTAAGGGATAGCCCGAACAGTCAATTCTTTCATGATGTAATAGTACAGCCCTTTTTACTCCAATGCTAATCCCTTCAATCTCATTGACGATATCATAACCATACAAAGTATGCTTCTTCATTAATTCAAATTCCCCTGAAGTAAGCCGTCCTTTTTTATTTAAGATTTCATTAGGAATTTTAGTTTTGCCTATATCATGTAGTAGTCCCGCCTGGATTGCCTTCTTTATTTTTTCTTCTGGTAACTTCATCCAGTTAGCTATTAGCATTGAATAAAGGGCTACGTTCACACAGTGAGTATAAGTATATTGATCACTATCACGAATCTCTCTCAAGCAGGATATAATATGATTGTTTTCCTTTACAGTCTTATAAATTAAATCCGTAACATTTATCAACTGACGATAATCCAGCTTCTTTCCCGCAGAGATGTCATGGATAATCTGCTTCAGTGATAATACTGTGTCTTTATAGTTTTTTCTAAAACGCCCATAGGCAGTATCCTCAAGACAGTTCGTTCTATTTAAAGGACTGTAGACTTGGACAGTATTTATTCTCATTTCTAACAATCTTCCCTTAATAAAATTATTGATTACTGTATCCTTTACCACCAATATTACACCTTTATCATTGTATATATCATCTGCTAGAATATCCTCTTCAGTACACTGAGATAAAGGTACTTCTACTTTCCTCATAACATCACCCCTGATTTAAATATAGGCTCATTAAGTATACTTATTTATATATCATTTTCCTTAGTAATCAATCCTAGTTTTTCCATCACCTCAACCAATTTCTCCGTGTCAATAGGCTTTGCTGCATAAGCATCACAACCAATTTCAAAGGCATTTTGAACATATTCAGCTTCTGCTAAGGCAGTAGTCATAATAATTTTACTGCGATTCTCTATAGGAATTTTCTTTTGTAATTCATAATCTCTGATTGCCTTCAAAACCTTTACTCCATCTACTTTTGGCATCATTATATCTAGGCAAATTAAATCATAGGGTTTATTGTCTTTGATAGCTAACAGATATGCATCTAAAGCTTCAAGTCCATCCATAACTAAATCAACTTCTCCATATTGACCTAAAAATTTTGCCAGAAATTTTCTGCTAGTTAAATCATCTTCAGAAATTAATATTCTCATAAAACGCTCCTTCTCTATACTTATATAATAGATTTTTTATAGGTTTCAAATTCATGTCTCATTTGTAACGCATAATCAGCTGCTTCCTGTAGATTGCCACGTCTAGCAGCAAGTTCTATCCTAAAAGCCTCTCTCTTTAGATCATCAGCATCTATTGAATTAGATAAACACTTTATCTTGTTGGCTACTTCTTCTATCAATGCTAAATTGTTTAGATGGAGTATCTCCTCAAGCTTTGTGATAACTTCTCTAATTTCCTCTAATACCGTTAATACTTCTTCCTTGGTATTTTCTACAATAGCATCGCCAAATTCTACTTTACCAACTTCACTGATTCTGACGTTCCCAAGATCATTAAGTATAAACTGTTTTTCTTTTAATGCAGCAACCTTCTCTATTTTATTGAACAGAGCCTGCATTCTAATCGGCTTTGAAACATATTCATCCATGCCTAGTCCTAAAAGCTTCTCTCTATCTCCCTTTAAGGCATAGGCTGTAATTGCAATAATAGGAGTTAACTTAGCACTGGAAGCTTCTTTCTGCCGTATTATTTTTGTAGCTTCGATACCATCTAATTCTGGCATTTGTATATCCATAAGAATTACATCATAGTTCTTTTGTCCATATAATTCTAAAACTTCTTTTCCATTTTTGGCAATATCTACGTTATAGCCTTTTTCCTTCAACATTTTTGCAATAACAATTCGATTTACATGATCATCTTCAGCTAGAAGTACTTCCTTAGAATCAAGTGCCCTATTGATGCTGAACTGTTGATTTAATCCTTTTGCAATTTCTCCTCCCTCTCTAAATCTTACTGTAAAATGAAACATACTACCTTTTCCCACTTTACTTTCTACCCACATGTTGCCTCCCATGATTTCTACCAACTGCTTGGATATAGCAAGACCTAGTCCTGTACCCCCATGCTTTCTAGTAACGGAACCATCTATTTGACTAAAAGCTTTAAAGAGTCTTGATTTATCATCTTCCGCTATACCAATTCCGGTATCATATACAGTAATTTTCAATTCAGCATATCCTCCCACAACAGCTATCTTTTTTATAGACAACACCACCTCACCTTTGGCCGTAAATTTAATAGCATTGTTCAGTAAGTTGTTAAGTACCTGCTGCAGCCTACTGGGATCTCCGGTTAATATTTTCGGCATATTGTCAGATAAAATATACCTCAACTCTAATCCCTTTCTCAGTGCACTAGGGGAATGGGCCTTGACCGTTTCTTCTACTAGTTCCTTTATTTCGAAGCTTATATTCTGAAAGTTAAGTTTCCCCGCCTCCATTTTAGAAAAATCTAGTATATCATTTATTAATCTTAATAACGAGTTTGCACAGGTTTTTGCTATCGTTAGATTTTCCTGCTGTTCAGAATTTAAATCTGTTAGTAGCGCAAGATCAATCATTCCTACAATTCCGTTAATAGGCGTTCGAATTTCATGACTCATATTGGCAAGAAACTCACTTTTTGATTTATTAGCGGTTTCTGCCTCCTCCTTTGCCCTTCTAAGTTGATTTTCCACAATTTTTCTTTCTGTTATATCTCGTGCAAAGGCTAAAATATGCTTTCTTCCATTCATCCTAATATAATGAGCATTTATCTCAACAGGAATTTTACGGCCTTCTTTAGTCATATGAAAGCTTTCAAAGGTATGATAACCTTTTTTTATAAGTTGATTCATGATATAATACCGATCCAACGTATTTGCCTTTTCACTAATATCAGTGACATAAAGCTTTAATATCTCTTCCTTGGTATATCCCAATCGTTGGCACATCATCTCATTAGCTTCAACGATTCTACTGATCTTATCACTACCTTCAATCACCTCTTGAAGATAAATGCTATCGGTGGCTGCATGGAAAAGTTCTCTGTATTTTTCTTCACTTTCCCTTGATGCCTTTTCTGCTTCTATACGATCAGTAATATCATAGGCAAGACTAATATAACCAGCAAACTCATCCTCAATGTCATAATAGGGAGTCCCAACACTCATTATCCAACGGTATACACCATCATGTCTCCTGATTCTGCTTTCTATTTGAAAGGGAATCCGTTTTTCAAAAGCTTCTTCATATACTCTTTTACATCCTTGCCTATCCTCTGGATAATAGGCATCAAGCCACCCAAATCCCAAGGCTCTTTCCCTCTTCATTCCAGTAAAGTCCAACCAGCTGCTATTAAGATAATTACATCTTTTATCTTTATTTAAAATCCACAATAACATTGGTAAATTTTCCAACATTTTAATTCGAGCTTTATTAGAACGAATCAGTCTTTCCTCATTTTGCATATGAAGGCTAATATCACGGAAGACAATAACAATCCCATTAATCTCATCATCTTCCGTCTGGATAGGAGAACAACTAGCAGAAACATATCTTGTTCCTCCGCCTTTTGTGATAAGGGCAGAGTTTTTTTCAAGTCCAATAGCAGCCTTAGCTTTATATACTCTGGTAACAATGCTCTCCATAGCTTCTCCTGTATGCCCATTGATAACAGGAAAGATCTTGTCAATAGACTCTCCTACCGTCTCCTCTATACTCCATCCAGAAATTTCTGCTGCTGAAGCATTCATATAAAGGATTGCTCCTTCAGTATCACTTGCTATTACCCCATCGCCAATTGAAGCAAGAGCTGTAAGTAAAAATTCATTCATTTCTCCCATAGTTAATTCCTTATTCACTGAACATCACCTTCTATTTCTATATTCTGATGAATATATAAAAATATTCCAAATTTGCCTTTATCGATTCATAGGAATAATAATCTACCAATTTGTTATCTTTTTGTTTCTATTTACTAACATACGCTAGTTTTTTATTTTAAGTTTTTTTCATGGGGTTCTGTGATAAATTCATCTAAAAGCATTTTAAGTGCAGATAGGATATATTCCTTTAATGGAAATTTGTATTCCTCCATTCTCCATTTAAGACAAATTATTCTAAAAGAACCTAAAATCATAGATGCAAGCTTTTCTGCATCTGCATTAGGATGTATTTCTCCTAATGTTTGTCCCTCTTTTACCAATGTTTCCATGGTTTTAATACGTCCCAAAAAAATGTCCTTTATTTTATTTGTTAGCTTTGGATTATAGGAGAGGACATCATAGGATTGAGAAATAACCGTGATGGCGGGATAGCTTTCATAATATGTAGCATAGGCATCAACAAAATATAGAATAGCGTCTATCGGTTCCAAATTCTTTAGATTAATTGATTTCACGATATCAGAATCATACTGAGAGTAGTAATCTAATACTGCAAGGAGTAATTGATTTTTGCTTTGAAAATGCTTAAATATAGTTCCTTCCGAGATGCCCTCTCTTTTTGCAATTTCCCGAGTGGAAAGCCCTTGTATCCCAAGTTCATTGATGACTTCAATTGTAGATAAGATAATTCTTTCTTTTCGATGTAATAATGATACTACCATATTTATGACTTCACCTCCGCAGTGAGTGAACACTTACTTACTTTAAGGTTATTATATTTGGAAAATTACCTATTGTCAATTATTGTTTATTTCTGTATTATTATGTATTTTTCAGTCTATATAGATGATATTTGTACTTGCAATTTTATTTTTACTACAAGCTATTGCAAAAAAATAAAGTTAGGTTAATTATTTTTCTATAATCTTCCCTAACTTTATTCCTATTTCAATAGCCAATAGGCTATTTTCTTCTAATCTGTTCTATAAATCACGTTTTTTGTATGTTTATTATCGTCTCCAGACTACCTTTATACAGCCAGGTATCGAAAAATTCCTAAGAAGTGCAAAACACTTCCGCCTAATACAAACAGATGCCATATAGCATGATTGTAGGGTATCTTCTTAATAGCATAGAAAATTGTTCCTAAAGTATAGGCTAGCCCTCCAGCCAAGAGCCATCCAAAAAATGCTAAAGGCATTGATTGAATCATAGGCTTAATTGCAATAACCAGCAACCATCCCATGGCAATATATAATATTAATGAAAAAGCCTTATACTTGTCAAACTGATTGAAGGTGATGATTTTAAATACGATGCCAGCTGCTGCTATAACCCACGCACCCACTAATATGCCTATCCTCCAATAGCCCTCCAAAGCCAGTAGTGCTACAGGGGTATACGTACCTGCAATAAACAAAAATATAGAGGAATGATCAAACACTCTAAAAATCTTTTTTATCTTTTCCTTTCGAAAACTATGATAAAGCGTTGATGAACTATATAAAACAATTGAACAAAGGCCATATATGCTGAAAGCAACGATAGAGGTAGCATTTCTTTGCCAAATAGCATAAACCAACAGAATTGTCAAAACAACAATGCTAAATACGATGCCTACCCCATGAGTGATACTATTTGCTAATTCTTCACGAAAAGAATATTTCTTGTTAAAAGAATGTTTCTTTTTAAATTGATTACTTATTTCCTTCATTTAATTCCTCTCCAATTATCTGTGATTTTTATATCTACTATATATTATAGTATTTCCCCTCTTAAAGATTATTTCCTTTAATTTAGAAATATTATTTTCTTTCATTTATTTTTTTATTCATTTTTCCCGATTTTTTTTCAATTTTTATAGTAGTCTCAAACACCTGTCAATAAAATTTGACTTAATTCAGGAGGAGTTTATATTCCCTCTGAATTGCACCTAAACAATTAAAAACCTTAATTCGGTTTTTTCATAATATTTTTCCCCAACGTCTAAAATAGCTGAATTAAGCTTTTCATGATTTATACCGTCAGGCTCATATTGTGTTTCAAAGCAAATACCATCATATTTACTTCCCAGCATATTATATTTCAATTTTTCATTATTTGGATGATTATAAGTATAGATTACAACACTAGGATAGGTAGTAGAAACCACCATTTTCCTACCGCTATCTCCATCATACATCTCAATCTGATTACCCTCATTAGATAAAAGCCATGCATGATCATAACCATTTGTAATTGTTAATTGTTCATAATTGCTTTCAATATCTTTACCAATTAATTTTTCTTCTTTAAAATTCATTGGCGTGCTATTAACATCAATCAATTTACCAGTAGGTATTACTTTTTTATTCAATTCTAAGAACTCATTTGATTTAATCCGTAAATATTGTTGAGTAACTTTTCTTTTATAATTGCCGGATAAATTAAAATAGCTATGATTGGTCAAGTTGCATAGAGTTTTTTTGTCTGTTTCCCCTTCATATTCAATAAGTAACTGATTTCCGTCTGTTAAGGTGTAAGTTACCCTTACATTTAGATTGCCAGGATAGCCTTCCTCCATGTCTTTACTATTGTATATAAATTCAACAATGGTTTTACCTGGTTCTTCTGTCACAACATAATCCCAACATTGAAAGGTAAAACCTTTAGAGCCTCCATGCCCGTGATTTATCTCAAAGTTTTTATGGAGCTGGTATTCTTCTCCCTCTAACATAAAAAGTCCATTGGCAATGCGTCCCGAGGTTCTACCTAAAGTTGCCCCGAAATAAGGTGGATTTTTAATGTAGTCTTCTATTTCCTCATAGGTCAATATAACATTTTCTATGGTACCATTTCTATCAGGCACCAATAGTTCTACTATGGTAGCTCCATAATTTATTAATTTGACCTCCATATTGCTATTATTTTTTATGGTAATCAATTTTATTTCTCTATCCCCTATGTTAAAACCTTCTGTTACTGAGTACATAATTATCTACCCCATTTCAAGTTGGTTTTTCCGTGAATTTTTTCCATTTATAAAATTATACCACTTTTTATTGCTAAAACCTTTGTATAATAAAATATTTTATATTTTTCTTAAATTTCTTTCTAGTTTTTTATCATTTTTATACTTATGAAATTGGAAAAGACATTGGATTGGTGAGATATAACAATACTAAAAATATTTGCTTAAGCCTACCCAAAACTTTGACTTCAGTTGATTGCAAAGCTTATAAAATATTCCCGTAGCAAATCAGGATTTCTCCTCTATTTACTACGGGAATTCAGCTAAAATGTGCTCCACAATCACTACTCATTTTGTTTATATAATTTTCTATAGTAATTATAATTATATTTTATTTTAAGCTCATCAATGTTATTTTCTTTAAGCTTTTTCTCGATTACTGCTTTCTTTTCATTGTTCTCCATTATATTAACGGTTTCCATTACTCCCTGGCTTAAGGTTTGAAAGCGATTAAAGGGTAATCCCACAGCAAGCTCATTATCCTTCCAACCAGCTGTGTGTCTTGTTCCAATACAGAGCATTGAAACATTAATAGTATTGCTCATATATGGAAGTGCTGTAGTTTCGGAACATATCGCTTGGTTACCTACCATTTGATAGTTGGAATGCATTCCGTAAAAATAAGAATAACCCTGCAAAATTCTCATCACATTATATGGGCTGGTTACTATAAGCACAACATCTGGTTCAGCAGTGTAATCCTCTAAAGGCTTCACCATAACTCCGTATGCCTTATGAGTACAATAGCTCATACGATCTCTAGTATTTTTTGCAGTAGTCATATCGTGATAGATTCCAAGCCTTTTACCATTTTGTCCTGAACGGTGAAAATCATCTATTTCAATAAGTCCCAGAGCTCTTCCCCCTGCAATACAAGCAAGATTGTCTCCTTCAGCTTTAAGTGCTTCTCCCCTCATTGCTAATTTAACCATAACGCAGTAGTTCATTTTATTAGTAATATGTTTGGCATCGGCAGCTTCAAAATCTTCTTTGCTAAACAAAAATTTCATGGCTACAATTTTTCTTTCCAATTCTAATGCACAGTTCAGTTTTATTACCGCCTGAATCATATTTTCTCTATTCAAGAGTTTCACCTCACATTACTTCACTATACTCTATAATTTTTTATTCAACCAGTCTCCCAACCACTGAATTAGCTGCACCATAATAAATAACAATAACACAGAGGTGTAGAGTACTGCATTATTAAAGCTTTGATATCCATAATTTAGGGCTACTGCACCTAAACCACCAGCCCCCACTGCCCCTGCCATTGTTGTACAGGAAAGATAGGTAATGGTAGTGAGTATTGTCCCAGAGACAATGGTGGGAATAGCTTCTTTTAACATTACCCTAAAGATAATTTGCATATTGGAAGCACCAAATGAGCGAGCAGCCTCAATAAGCTGCTTATCTACTTGAATGAAGGCATTTTCAAAAATTCTTGCTAAAAATGGTGTTGCTGCAATGGTTAACGGCAATATCGCGGCTTTTTCACCTATTGTTGTTCCAACTATCATTCTGGTAATGGGAGAAATTGCAACAATTAATATGATAATTGGAAAAGAACGAACACTATTAACTATAAAGTCTAAAACCTTATAAACTTTATTATTTGGTTTTAAACCGTCAGGACGAGTGATGACCATCGCAATTGATAAAGCAAATCCTAAAACAAACGCAAATAGCATGGTAAAAACTAGCATTCTTAGTGTACTTAAGATAGATGGAGCAATGATTCCTTTAAAGTATTTCCACCACATTGTCCAAAAAGCTTCGTTTAATATTGTGTTCTCCTCCCTTCCTATTATCATCATCAATTTCAGTACAGTCTATAAACTTCCAAGTAACTTTATGCTTATTAAGGTATTCCGTTACATCTCTAAGATTTTCCTCTGATATATTTATAATTACTGATCCTAAAACACTGTTGCGGTAGTTCTCCATCTCTCCACCCAAAATCATAAAATCAGTTTCAAGTTCTCTTGCCATTCTAGTAATAACAGGTTTATCAGACAGCTCTTTAGATAGGAGTATACGTAGGTTAATTCCCTTTTGCGGTAGAGTAAGGTCTTTAACACCAATAAGGTTGCGTAGGGCTTTTGGCTGCCTTAAAAAGATTTCTTCTACCACCCCAGCCTCTGCTATTCTTCCGTTTTCTAGAATGGAAATCTCTTCACATGCGCTTCTCAGGACCGACATTTGATGTGTAACAATAACAATAGTAATTCCAAGCTCATTGTTAATTTTATTTATAAGGGAGATTATTGATTTTGCAGTTTGTGGATCAAGTGACGAGGTAGCTTCATCACACAAGAGAATTTTTGGATTCATCGAAAGTGCCCGTGCGATAGCGACACGTTGTTTTTGACCGCCTGATATCTCTCTAGGTTTGGCATAAAGCTTATCAGAGATACCTACTAATTCTACTAATTCCTTTACTTTTTTATCAATCTGTTTTTTGCTATACTTCCAACATTTCATTGGCAAAGCAATGTTTTCGTATACTGTCATTCGACTTAGTAGCGAGAACTGTTGAAAGATCATTCCAATCTCTCTTCTAAATTCTCTTGCGGCTTCATTGTTTAAGCTTTTAACCTCTATACCATCTACAATAAGACTACCTTCCTCATAGTTTTCTAACCCATTGATACACCTAAGTAATGTGGATTTACCAGCACCACTGCGACCCACCAAGCCATAAATCTTGCCTTTGCCAATAGTAAGGTTTATATCGCTTAATACCTGTAGTTCTCCAAAGGATTTTTTCAAGTTTTTAATTTCAATCACATCGCAACACCATCAATCCTAAATATAATATATAAAAAGTGGAAAAATTTTTTTCCACTTTCTACACTTGTTTAAATATCAAACTAAAGAATTATTTCTTTTCATAGCGAACCAATGTACCCTGAAAGATTTCGTCAAATTTCCCTCTCATTTCATCTGACTCAAGAATCTCCATAGCATCTTTAACCCATTCTTTATCTACTGAATTAGGTGCGACAGTAAGCCCAACAGGGAAATCTACTGTAGTCATATCCTCAGCAAGAAAAGAGTTAGGATCAATGCCAGCAGCTCTGATTCTAGTGGCTGGACAAATAACGGCATCGGCATCATCTATACTTCTTGCAGTCGCACTAATTTCTGTCTCTAAAAGTTTAATATTTCTTGGGTTATCTTCAATATCAAGGATTGTATAGAAGTTTTCAGTCTTTTCTCCAAGGGTTAAAAGGCCCAGTTTTTCTAGCATTTCTAAGCTTTTTTCTATATTTGTAGGATCTCCAGGAACTGCAATAATTGCATTGTTGGGAATCTCTTCAATACTCTTATATTTAGATGAATAAATGGCTGTCCTGTAGTAACCAAGGTAAGGCTCAATCATCTGAAGATTACTATCGTTTTCTTTATTGAATGTTTCAATCCATGGCAGATGATTATGGATAAATCCATCTATATCCCCATCTTTTGTAGCAATTGCAGGCATATTGTTTGCATCAAAAAGTACTACTTCAGCATCATAACCCTTCTCAATAAGTGCATCTTTTAATAAAGAAGTGAAGGGTTCTATGGTGGAAAGAGCTCCTAATTTAATAGTTCCCTTTACTTCAGGATTTTCTGTAGAAGCTTCTGTTGGATTTTCTGATGGTGTTGTTGCCTCTTGTTTTGCACAACCTATAACAGAAAGAGACATAACTAAAACTAGTGTTAGGCATAAAGCTTTTAAAATTGCAGACTTCATCGTATTTTTCTCCTCATTTCTATGAATTATTTATTTTTACATTAGAGCAACTCAGGAAAAATATATCATAGCACTGTAACAACGTCCAATACAAAAATTTAATGATTAAAACATTATCTATAGATGAAATTTATAACTGATGAACATATTTCCTTTGATCTTCTACTCTTAAACCTTATCCCTACCAAAAATATTCCCGCAGCAAATCAAGATTTCTCCTGCATTCACTACGAGAATTTTTATAAGATAATTATTCCATTTTACTTGCCCCTAACTTGCTACCTTGTTTCTTAAGTAGCATCTGCAAGTTTTTCATCATGATTATACAAACTTTAGCAGCTTATTCTTTACATATTCATTGTAATATAATTTTCTATTCCCTCAGCTGTTCCAAGCTTTAATATTTTTTCTGCCATATCTTTGACCTTGGTATATTCGATATTAGTGATTACTTTTCTTATTGATATTCTGATTCACTTCTCGTATTACTAGAGCTTTACCAATAGCTACCCCTGAGGAAGCAGCAATACCCTTTAGCATTTTATTTCCCCCTTATATCAACACTTTCCTTCTGTTCTATAGGAAAAAGAATAATAGGTATAGACATTAGCCTGTATACTTTAATTTTAATATACACGGTCTACGGTTTCGCTCTTGGCTGAAAAACGTAACCAAGGATTGCAAATGTAGCCCTTAGCATATTAAAATTACTAAGCACATACCAGTCATAAGAAAGGATATATGCTTAGTAGTCTTTTCAATGTCTATTTTTCTTAAAATCCAGTCTCAACTAATGTGCCTAGTTCACTGATAGCTATATCCTCATCTTCACCGTCTGCAATAATGGTTATTTTATCACCATTAGCTGCAGCCATTGCCATGATAGATATAATACTTTTCCCTGCATATTCCTTTGATGCATCATCATTTTTAATAATCTTTATATTTGATTTAAAGGATGAAGCTGCTTTAACAAAAATAGATGCTGGTCTTGCATGTAATCCCTCACTGCTTTTTATTGTTAAAGTAATTTTTTTCATCATTCCACCTCTTTATAAAATGAATTTAGTTCATCATATAGTTTTTGTATAGTTTTCCAATAAATATTTTTCAGCCTCAGCGGACCATAACCCCTTATGCCTACTCGTAATCTCCGCAAGTCCCGCAAAGAATGGATCCTTCTTTCCCTTTTCCTCAAATTCATCTATAGCAGTTAATTCCATATCCATATGAGTATAAATCAGCTTCTTCCCCCCTTGTATGTCAGGTAGATTTAAAGTTGTATCTGCTACCGCATTTAATCCTCCTATATGAGTCACCATAACTGCCGGATTAATTATTTTAGCCGCTGACATTTCCAGAGACTCCCTCATATCATCAGTATTCCCTCCAGTCGTTCCCATGATATGAGTTGCACCATAATGAACATTATAGAAATTTACCTGTGCTGAAAAATTTGTATCTGTAGGTCCTGCGAAAAAGTTTAGGCATCCATCTTTACCTAGGATTTTATCTGCATCCTCAATTAATCCTTTCACTGGAGCATAAACAAAAACATCATCATAGCCTGTGCCATTTGTAAAGCCCTTTAAATGCTCACTTGCATTATCAAGATTTTTTGTATTGACAAAGATTAATTCTACGCCATTTTTTTTGGCCTCTTCTATAGTGAAAAGTGAACGAGCCCACGCTATTCTATCCTCATCAATATCTGCCACTACTATTAGGCTTGGTTTCTTGTCTCGATGAATGATATAATCTATGGCTCCTAAGCCCATAGGACCACAACCTGCTAAAATCGCCATTTTACCACCTTCAACGATTTCCATAGCATGGTCATACCTTCCTGGAACAGTATGATAGGTAGCATGAAAGGCTCCTATGACACAAGACATTGGCTCTGCAAGAGAAGCGTCATAGAAGGCTTCTCCCTCATAGGGCAGCAAGCATCCTAACTCCATAACCTCCTGTGGAATAATTGTATAGGTGCAGTTTCCACCAAAATACTTATAGGAATAACCTGGAGAATCCATACTGCCTTTGTAGTTTAGCGCTGGTTGTATGGCAAACTTATCACCTGCTTTAAATTGATGTTGCCACTTCTCCCCCACTTCCACGATTACACCAGCAAATTCATGACCAATAATGATGGGGTTTTCAGAAACATCCTTTGGAACTCGCTTGTGATTTTCTCCTAAAATAGCTGCCTTATAGGTTGACATACAAATACTATCGGTAATTACCTCAACTAAGATTTCATCATTCTTTATTTTAGGTAATTCAAATTCTTCTAATCTCAAATCATTTGCTCCATATAATCGTACTGCTTTTGTTTTCATCCATTAAACCACCCTTCTATTGTCGTAAGTAATCAGCTTAACCTTTTTTTGTAACTCCTTAATAACCCTAAGCTCACCTGGTTCAGTACCAGAAGTCATTACGGCGGCTGCACTGGTTGCTGCTGCTAGCTTAATTGCTTTTTCTAGCGAATATCCCCTATGGGTTGATACTGCTAGGGCTCCAACCATAGAATCTCCTGCTCCTACAGTACTGATGGCATCCACTTCAATTCCCTCTACGATGACAGTCTCTTCCCTCGTCATAAATATTGAGCCTTCTCCACCTAATGATATTACAATCAGTTCAACGCCATATTTTAAAATATCCCTTGCAATCTCTATTGCTTCATTTATGCTTGCAATTTTGGTATTATAAAGTCTTTCAAGTTCATGGATATTAGGCTTAACTAAATAGGGTCCTGCCTCAATCCCCTGCCTTAAAAGCTCTCCATCTGCATCTAATATTGTTTTTACATCCTTTTTCTTTGCCTTAGCTATTAAAACCTTGTAAATACTACTATCTATATTGCTAGGAACACTTCCTGATAAAACCAAAATGTTTTTGTCATTTACTGACTCTATGATTTTATTGATTACCTCTTCTAAATCATAATCAGATATGTCAGGTCCCTTCTCATTAATATCAGTATTTAAACTATTTATTCTATCAACAATCTTTATATTGGTTCTTGTTTCTCCCTCTACAAATACAAAGTCATTCTCAATTTCTAATAAATCTAATTGTTTTTTTATGAATCCTCCTGATTTTCCAGCTAAAATGCCCACGGCTTTGCTTTTTTCTCCTAGTACATGTACCACCTTTGATACATTAATCCCTTTGCCACCAGCATCTAACCTGGCTGAAGATACTCTATTAACATGATTCACTTGGAATGCATCTATCTCTATAGTTTTATCAACTGCAGGATTTAACGTTAAAGTTATGATCATCATCTCACCTCAATTTAACATTTTGTCATTACGCTTAACTACATCGTCTCTGCTGTGAATTTGTTGTAAATTTTTTCCACATTTTTTGTGTTCTTAAGCATTTCCACATCCTCTTCATCCTCAAGGGCGGAGGCAATATTTGATAAGATATTTAAATGTTCATTTCCAGATCCAGCTATGCCAATCACTAGGTAAGCTTTTTCTTCCCCAAAATCTACTCCATTTGGAAATTGCAGGACTACCATCCCTGATTTTTTTATACTGCTCTTTGAAGATCCAACTCCGTGGGGAATTGCCACTCCCATGCCAATATAGGTGCTAAGTTGTTCTTCTCTTTTAAGCATAGCATCTATATAATCCTTATCTACATATCCACTATCCACCAATAGCTGCCCTGCCATTTTGATGGCTTCCGTTTTTTCTACACTTTTTTGATTCAGCTTTATATTTGATTTTTTTAGTATACCATTATCTTCTGTCTCACTGACCTCACTGTTGCCTGCTACATTAGTTTTCTTTTGAAGTCTAGTAATCAAGCAATCAATCTCAGAATCATGGAAATAATCTTTAATGGATATATGTTCAGCATCCTTCGCAATGGCTTTGGCTCTACTGGATAGCCCTTCATGGGTTATAACAAGCTCTGCATCCTTGGGAATTTCGTTGATTGAAGTGTTAATCACCTCTATATCTAAACCGACATCTCTTAATTTTGATTTTAAGTTTGTGGCAGCCATAGCACTGGAGCCCATCCCGGCATCACATGCAAAGATAATCCTACTGACTGTCAGCTTTGATTTTTTCCCCTTTAATTCTACTGCCTTTTCCTTCGCTTCCATTAATTCATTTTCATCTAACTTGTTGTTGTTTCTTTTGATGAAGTAGGCTGCGATTAAAAAGCTCACTGCCGTTGATACAATTACTCCTGCCAAAACAGGAATATATCCTCCCCTTGGGGTCATTGCCATTAATGCAAATATACTTCCCGGTGAAGGTGTGGCCACTAAACCTGCTCCCAATGCACTAAAGGTTAAGATACCACTGGCTCCACCCGCTACAACCGCCAACAATAATATGGGGTTCATCAATACATAAGGGAAGTAGATTTCATGGATTCCCCCCAGGAAGTGGATAATAACTGCTCCCGGAGCTGATTGCTTCACCATGCCCTTTGAGAATACCCAGTAGGCCAATAGTATTCCGAGTCCTGGGCCTGGGTTGGTTTCCAGCAGGAAAAAGAGTGATTTGCCTATTTCATTTACCTGCTGTATCCCCAATGGTCCCAATACTCCATGGTTCATAGCATTATTTAAAAATAAGATTTTTCCTGGTTCGATGAACAATGAAGCTAAGGGTAGTAAACCTACATTAACGATCCCCTCTACGCCTGCCCTAAGTACATTGTTTAGTCCCAGTACGACAGGACCGATGGCTAAGTATGCCAGTAATGCTACGATGGTACCAATAATTCCTACTGAAAAGTTGTTTACTAACATTTCAAAACCTGCTGGGATTTTTCCTTCTACTGCTTCATCAAACTTTTTGATGGCATAGCCTCCTACGGGTCCCATGATCATAGCTCCGATAAACATCGGTATATCTGCACCAACGATCACTCCCATGGTTGCTACTGCACCTAGCACGCCGCCTCTTGTTTCTCCTACCATTTTTCCTCCCGTATAACCAATAAGTAATGGCAGTAAATAGGTAATCATTGGACCAACCAATGCTGCTAAATTCTCATTTGGTCTCCAGCCTGTTGGGATAAACAATGCTGTGATGATTCCCCAGGCGATAAAGGCCCCTATATTTGGCATTACCATTCCGCTTAAAAATCTTCCAAAGCTTTGTATTTTTTCTTTAGTATCTTTCGTATTTTTATTAAGCTGATTTTCACTTGCTGCTATATTTTCATTCATGTGAATCTCTCCTGTCATTTAATTACTTTTATGCTTATAAAAATCATTCAAACAATTACTTATTTCTAAATAAGCTTCATCCTTTAGATTTTCTCTCAACAATTCTACGAAATTGGGTTTATCAATAATCATTTTGCTAACTTCACTGATAACCTCAAGATGTGCTTGTTTGCTGTTTTCAGGAGCTATCATTACAACAACCAGGTTAATTGCCTCTTTTTTACCTCGACTGTTGAAATAGGAAAGAGGATTGGTTAACCTCACTGCCCCAAAATGCAATTCTTCAACACTAGCGCTTCTACAGTGGAGCAAGCTGAGACCTTTATCAGAAATTAGTGTTCCTCCCTTTTCCTCCCTAGATAGTAAATCCCTCTTTAACTTTTTTTGATTTATTTCTTCATTTACATTCCTACTACTGACAATATCAATCAATTCCTCAATACCATCAACCTTCAAGGTTTCAAGAAAGAAATTGTCCAATACCTGTATAATCCCTTCGCTATAATTGTGGATTTGTAATAGTTTGTCTTTGAGTTTTAGGGTTTCTTTTTTCTTTTCCTTAGGTTTTGTCAAGATTTTTTTAATCGTCTCATGAATATGCTCTTTATCCTCCTTTAACAATAGAGGATTTACTACAATTACAGGCATACTACTATTTTCAATAGAGATTGTAGAAATAATAAAATCAATTTCCTCCTGCTTTAACCAACTTTCCTCTAAGCGAATGGAGGATATCACGTCAACAACTTGAATATTGTCATATTCTCTTTCTATTCTAGTAGCCAATAGCTTTGAAGTTCCAATTCCACTAGGACAAGCGACTGCTACTCTATACCTTGGTTGAGGAATAATTTCCTTTTTTTCAATGACTGTTCCCAAATGCATAGCAATGTAGGCTATTTCAGATTCTGGAAGCTTCATCCCTAAATAATCCTCCAGCACTTTGGCACACCTGCTGCTTATTTCTAATAAATAGGGATATAGGGTTTTAATCTCCTGCAGCAAAGGATTTCTAATATCCATTTTCATCTTTAATCTTTTTATAGCAGGTTCCAGGTGATTAACAAGCCCCATTAGCAGTTTTTCATTGTTCCCTATGAAGCTTCCAGTTTCTGCTTCAGCTATTTTGATCATCTCTCTTGCTAATTTAACAAGTTCAAAATTGCCAATAGCTGCTTTATCATTTTTAGTAACATTTCCCCTGTTTTTCGACCCCATAAGATGCATGGTGATATAGCCTATTTCGTCCTCATGTATATCTATATTAAAGAAATCTGATATATCGAAGGAAAGCTTTCTAGCAGTGATGAATTCTGGATTTTTACTAAGCTCCTGCAAAAATTCTTTATCCATTACTACTTTTTCGTTATTTTTAATTCTTTTGATTGCTAGGGCAAGATGAACAATAAGGCCAACATAGGCACTGTCCGCCAGCTTGTATCCCATCTCCTCTTCAGCCGCATATATCAGTTCTTCTAATTTTCTAATTGTCTCTTTGTCTATCAAATTCAAAAGTCTATTTCTTGTTTTTATCTCAATACTACCCAATACTTCAGGCGATTTCGTTATATTTTCTTGGACAAAATTTAAAAGTTGCTTCTCCTCTACATTTTCATAAATAAGATTTATGATAGCTCTTCTCTTGTGTTTTTCCCGTCCTTCAATGTAAACTCCAAGCCCTGGCTTTCTAATTAAATTAAGATTGTAGACGTTTACCCATTCCTCTAGCTTATCTAAATCATTACTAATGGTACCTTCAGATACATTTAAAATTTTGGTTAAATAGTACAGCTTAATAGGCTGATTTGCTTGTAAAAGCTCACTTGCGATGATTGTCTGTCTTTCCAGAGGTGTGAAGGTTTTTATTGAATTGGCATGATCAATTAACTCCATTAATTCTTCTCTTTTTTGTAATGAGCAACTTAAACGAATCCCAACACCTGTCTTTTTATCTAAATACACTCCCTCTGCTTCTAACCACTCATCGATCCCCTCTAATTCTCTTAAAACTGTCCTTGAGCTGACGTCAACATCCTGTGCAATATTGGATATGGTAATATAATCATACTCACTGCAGAGTCTGTTTAATATCTCTTTTTTTCTTGTGGTCATTTTTATCTTCTTCATAAAACTCCTCCTATAGCGGGTTCCTACACAGTGTTTAGATTGCTTGAGAATATATTTTGTGAGAACAGAGAAATTGTAGTCCCCCTGTTCTCACATAAAGTAATGATTAGGAAAGTCTATTAACTAGTTCATCAAATTCTGGACTGTTCATAAAATTCTTAATAGAAATATGCTCCGCATTTGGTGCCTTTGTTCTTGCCCTATCAGTTAGGCTTTCATGAGTGATAACGATTGCACTATTTGAAGGTATTTCATCAATTGCACAGTTCACAACATTGATATTTAGTCCCGCCTTCTTTAGCTTATTTCTTAGGTTTGTGGCAGCCATAGCACTGGAGCCCATCCCAGCATCACATGCAAATATGATCTTGCTAACCGCCAGCTTCGATTTCTTTCCCTTCAATTCCGCTGCCTTTTCCTTCGCTTCCATTAATTCATTTTCATCTAACTTGTTGTTGTTTCTTTTGATGAAGTAGGCTGCGATTAAAAAGCTCACTGCCGTTGATACAATTACTCCTGCCAAAACAGGAATATATCCTCCCCTTGGGGTCATTGCCATTAATGCAAATATACTTCCCGGTGAAGGTGTGGCCACTAAACCTGCTCCCAATGCACTAAAGGTTAAGATACCACTGGCTCCACCCGCTACAACCGCCAACAATAATATGGGGTTCATCAATACATAAGGGAAGTAGATTTCATGGATTCCCCCCAGGAAGTGGATAATAACTGCTCCCGGAGCTGATTGCTTCACCATGCCCTTTGAGAATACCCAGTAGGCCAATAGTATTCCGAGTCCTGGGCCTGGGTTGGTTTCCAGCAGGAAAAAGAGTGATTTGCCTATTTCATTTACCTGCTGTATCCCCAATGGTCCCAATACTCCATGGTTCATAGCATTATTTAAAAATAGAATTTTACCTGGTTCGATGAATAGTGAGCTTAAGGGTAGTAAACCTGCATTAACGATCCCCTCTACTCCTGCCCTAAGTACATTGTTTAGTCCCAGTACGACAGGACCGATGGCTAAGTATGCCAGTAATGCTACGATGGTACCAATAATTCCTACTGAAAAGTTGTTTACTAGCATTTCAAAACCTGCTGGGATTTTTCCTTCTACTGCTTCATCAAACTTTTTGATGGCATAGCCTCCTACGGGTCCCATGATCATAGCTCCGATAAACATCGGTATATCTGCACCAACGATCACTCCCATGGTTGCTACTGCACCTAGCACGCCGCCTCTTGTTTCTCCTACCATTTTTCCTCCCGTATAACCAATAAGTAATGGCAGTAAATAGGTAATCATTGGACCAACCAATGCTGCTAAATTCTCATTTGGTCTCCAGCCTGTCGGAATAAACAATGCTGTGATGATTCCCCAGGCGATAAAGGCCCCTATATTTGGCATTACCATTCCGCTTAAAAATCTTCCGAATTTCTGTATTGTCTCTTGGGTATTACTCTGAGGCCTAGTTGCTGCTTTGGCACTTAGATTTGACATAAATATAATCCCCCTTTATTTAATCATGACATAATTAAATAGTGACATCTCTGCAGAAATGTTTTTAATTTTCTCACTATTTATTATATACTTATAAAATCAACCCTTCAATCAAAAGATAATTGTCATAAGTCAATAAGTACTAGTGACAAAACTAAATATACTGCTAATAAGCTATCTATATGGATATCTCTTTCAAAATAAAAATTCCGTAGCAAATCAAGATTTCATCTTCATTCACTACGGGAATTTGGAATCGACAAAAATATTAATATTTCTCTACTGCATCTGAAGAGTTAAAAAAAGCAGTATTTATTGTTTTTCAGTTGAATCCATTGCTGCAAAATCTCATTTATATTTGGTTTTTTATCATAGGTATAAGCCTTATGGATCATTTCAAGAATTTCATTCGCTTGTTTTTTTGTTACTGTTACTCCCAGTTCCTGTAATCCATGAATAATGGCGGCCCTTCCAGAATATTTTCCCAACACGATTTTTCTTCGGCTTCCAATTTCTTCAGGAAAAAAAGTTTCATACACGATTGGATTTTTTAATAATCCATCCACATGAATTCCTGATTCATGGGAAAATACACCGCTTCCTACAATAGGTTTACCCTCACTGATGGTTTTTCCTGAGGCTTCTTGTACCTTTTTAGACAATTCTATTAGTTTCTTTACCTCAAAAGGATGCTGTCTTTTCATTAAAAACTTCAATGCTATTACGATTTCCTCTAATGCAGTATTACCAGCCCGTTCTCCAAGTCCATTTACACTGCAGTTGATATATTTTGTTCCTGCTTCATAAGCACTTAAGCTATTGGCTGTTGCCATGCCAAAATCATTGTGTCCATGAAACTCTAGATCGTTCTCCACATTTTCTCTAATGCGCTTAATAATCTGATAGGTGGTAAAGGGAGTCAATATCCCTAGGGTATCTGCATATCGAAGACGAACTGCCCCTGCCTTTAAAGCAGTTTGATAAATTTTAATTAGAAAATCTTCTTCTGCTCTGGAAGCATCCTCAGCTCCCACTGATACGATGCATCCTTTTTCAATCCCATAGGAAACCACCTTCTCTAGCTGTTGTATTACCCATCTTCGATCTTTTTTGAATTTATGAAAAATATGGATATCAGAAGAAGGTACAGCAATATGAATATATTTTGCACCACAGTCCACCGATGCATCAATATCGATTTTATTCATGCGATTCCATGTCAGGATTTTAGCCTTACCCTTTCTAGCAATGATTTGAGCTATCGTTTCCTTTTCCTCTTTTCCCATCACAGGAATTCCAGCTTCGATATAGTCCACCCCTGCCTCATCAAGGATTTTTGCAATCTCTATCTTTTCATTTCTAAGAAATACAACCTCTGGCGTCTGTTCCCCATCCCGTAGAGTTGTGTCCACAATATAAAAATCCTTCATGCTGGCACCTCCCAATTTTTCATAAAATCATCTATATTATAACGCTAATCTAGAAACCATCTTTCCTTCCTCAATATGAGAGTCCATAATTTCTTCTACATCCTCTGGAGTTACACTTCCATACCAAACTCCTTCCGGATAGACCACCACAATAGGGCCTTTACTACAAATGCCAAAACATCCTGTATTGGTTACCATCACTTCTCCATCCAATTCACGCTCCTGAATCTCTTCAATAAAATTGTTTACAATTTCTACAGCTCCTTTTTGAAAACAGAAGCCTTTCTGTTCTCCATTAATTCTAGAGCTAGAACAGACAAAAATATGATATTTAGGTTTATGCACTTACCTTCACATCCTTTCTCGTATTTATGAAACCAGTTCACTATGAAGCACACTTTAATTGATTGACTGCCTTGAGAATTCCCTTCTCAATCTCTTCATACACCTCAATAATATGGATACTATTGGCTTCTAAATTTTTTCTAGGTACACTACCAATTCGCAGACAGAGGACAATATTGCAATCAGCAAGTACTTTCAACATTTTTTCTGTTTTCGTTTCTGTATCATTACAGCTATCGAAGCCTGTACAGTATTGATCTACAGAACGTTTCTCCAGGAAACTCGCACCTTTAGAAGTATATTTATAGATCAAAAGCTCCTGTACGTGTCCAAAATGCTGATCAATTAGTCTGCCGGTTTTAGAGGCAACGGCAATGATATATTCCTGTTGGATTTCTGGTATATCCAATCTATTACCACAGCTACCTTTTCTAAAATCTAAAGAAACATCCTCTGCTAAAATTCCAATAGCATCCGCCCTACACTGTCGACAATGATACATTTGCTTTAAATTGATAGAACATTTCTTTCTTAAGGCATTCAATTCACCATTGCTGATAAGCTTCATATTTTGAAATTTGCTGCCTTCAGCAGGAATCAATGGCATAATATTATTTATATAAACTCCATAATCTTTAATCTTCTTCACTACTGCTTCAAGGTGATGATCGTTCAACCCTTTAATCATAACCATATTCACCTTACAAACAATTCCCAATTCCTGCAGCATTTTTAAACCCAGTAGCTGCTTTGATATTAACAATGCACCTGCCTCTTCATCTGTATAAATTTTATCTTTATAATAAACTTTACTATATATTTCCCCTGCAATTTTAGGATCAATAGCATTGATGGTAACCGTAACATGGGTAACCCCCATCTTACTGATCTCTTCTGCATATTCCGGTAACATCAGTCCATTTGTTGAGAGACAAAAGGTCACATCTGGATCATAGGCTTTAATGAGTTCAATCGATTTTTTTGTCTCTTCAAAATTAGCCAAAGCATCTCCCGGTCCAGCAATTCCCACCACCATTAGATTGCTTAGCTTCGATTTCACCAGTTTATACTTCTCCAATGCCTCTTGTGGCTTTAACACTTCGCTGGTAACTCCCGGACGACTTTCATTTAAACAATCATATTTTCTATTACAATAGTTGCATTGGATGTTGCATTTCGGTGCAACAGGAATATGCATTCTAGCGTATTTATGGGCGGTATCACAGTAGCAGGGATGCTTCTCGGTTTTTTCCCTGACTTCAGTGGTCCAGTTTTCCTCCATCATGATCCCTCCCTTTCTAAAATATCCAAATCTTTTTTTCAATCTTCAAACATCTTTATTTATAATACTTTTGATACATATTTTCCCGATAATGACTATATTTTTCTTCTAAAAGGGTATTGGTAATATCATCTAAGAACCTCATAGAACCTTCATAACCACAATAAAGCCTTCTTTGAGCTCCTACCCGGTCATGAATAGGAAATCCCACCCGTACCAAAGGCACACCTTCTTTTTCTGTTATAAATTTTCCTTCAGAGGTTCCAATAAGGATGTTCACGCCCAGTGCCTTTACATAGGACTGTATTGTCTCCAGGTCAGTATCATCAATAACCATGCAGTTTTTCTCCATTTTTTCCAAAGCCGGTGCCAATAGTTCCTTGAGCTTTCCCGCCTTCGTTCCAGTTGAAATCAATAATGGCTGAATTCCATTTTCTAAACACAATTTGCTAACAGCATATACCATGTCTGGTTCGCCAAATATAGCGGCACGACCCTCTGCATTATATTTATGGGAATCAATCATACCATCCAGCATTCTACCTCGTTCTTCCTTCAGCTTATCCGACATTTCTTTCCCACTGATTTTTTGTAGAATCTCTAGAAATTCATCTATATTATCCAGTCCAATAGGTAAGGAACAACGGTAAAGGGGGACTCCGAACTGTTCCTCTAAATATTTACCTGGAGAAAGATGGTCAGGAACCAGCATTCCCATTTCAACGGTTGCTGAGGCACCTGCCATTTTTCTAATTTCATGAATTTTTGTGCCTTCTGGCGATAGTTTTTGATAATTTGGGGTAAAGGGAGCATCCAAGGTTTTACTAATATCCGGTAGAATAGTATATTCTATCTCCAAAAGCTCCAGCATTTCTTTGATTTTTCTAACATCAGCCGGCGTTAAATTCCCTGCAATGATATTAATAGCATTTGTTGGCGTTGTATCTATTGCAATTTCTTCTAATATTTTTCTTAAAGTAAAATAAAATCCTTCATAGTTGGTACCGCCATAGCCTGGTGTTGCCACTGGAATAAACAATACATCTTCATAATCTGGTTCTTCTTCTTTAAACTCCATAATAATTCGTTGTAGATCTTCTCCAATGGTCTCAGCCAAACAGGTTGTAGAAATACCTATCATTTTAGGGTTATACAACCGAAGTGTATTTTTTAAACCCTTTTTTAAGTTTGCCCCTCCACCATGTATGGTTTCTTTTTCGTTTAGAGAGGATGAAGCAATATCAATAGGTTCATTATAGTGACCTGCCATATGTCTTCGGATATAGGTGCTGCATCCCTGTGAACCATGAAGTAATACCATGGTGCTTTCAATTCCTTTAAAGGCAGTGGAGGCTCCCATTGGCATACAAGATTTACAGGGATTTACATTTAAATTGACAAAATTTCTTTTTTTCATTTACATCTCCCCTGTTCTCTATTAATAATTCCCCACACAGGATTATTAATAGAAGCATGCACTTCCTTTGCAAAATGAATAGCTCCTTCAAAACCATTTAAGGGATGTTTCCGTTCATGGTTATGATCACAAAAAGCTACACCCAATTTATAGGCAAGGGGTCTTTCCTTCACTCCCCCTACTAAAATATCCGCTCCTTTTTCCTTCATAAACTTCTCCAGTTCTGTAGGATTTGTATCGTCTAGAATCACAGTGCCCTCTGCTGCCAGTTCCCGAATGGTCTCATATTCCTCTTCTCTTCCTGTCTGGGTTCCCACCATAACAGTTTCCATGCCTAAATCACGAAATTGTTTGATTAGAGAAATCGCTTTAAATCCACCACCAACATAGATGGCAGCTTTTTTCCCCTTCAGTTTTTCTCGATAATAATCTAAGGCTTTGTTGGTCTGTTTTAATTGGTCTTTAATCAATATTTCAGTTCTACGAATAACTTCTTGACTATCTAGCGCATAGGCTATTTTTCTAAGAGACCTCAGAGTATCCTCTAGACCATAGAAACTGATATTAATAAATGGAATTCCGTAACGTTTTTGCATTTGTTTTGCTAAATAAGTCATAGAGCCAGCACACTGGACAATGTTGAGTTTTGCCTGTGGCGCCTTTACAAGTTCTTTGTAGGAAGCATCTCCTGTTATTTTAGAAATCAAAGATACACCCATAGCGCGAAAATAAGATTGATTAATCCACATCTCCCCCGCAAGATTGAAATCGCCTAGGAAGTTGATACCCTCCAATTTTTCTTGAGATGCTTTATTTCCCATTAAGTCTAGAAGGGCATGGCAAGCAGCCTTATATCCTGCATTTTTATTGCCTGCAAATCCAGAGGATTGTATCGGAATAACACGAATATTATGCTTTTTTTCTGCTGCCTTAGCTATTGCTTCTAGATCATCTCCAATAACGCCTACTACGCAAGTAGAGTAGATAAATATTAATTTGGGATCATGCTGAGCTGCAATTTCATCAATAGCAGCTGCCAGTTTTTTTTCCCCTCCAAAAATAATATCTCGTTCCCTTAAGTCAGTAGAAAAGCTGTTACGATAGGTTTCCTCTCCACTACTCAAACTCCCTCGAATATCAAAGGTATAGCTGGCACATCCAATAGGTCCATGAACAATATGATAAGCATCGGTAATTGGATTTAATACAACCCTTGCACCACAGTAAACACAAGCCCGTTGACTAACCGCCCCCGCTACACTATTTTGATCACAACTAATCTTTTGTCCTTTTTGATGCTTTGATTTTTCTACTATAGAATTTTTTCTTTCTTCTAATGCTCCTAAACACTTTTGAGCTTCCATAAGCAATCACTCCACCTATATGAGTGGAATGTGGTTAGAAACAACCATATTCCCTCTTCATCCATTTATTATTTATTACAATACTAATTCAAAATCCTCATCAGCAGCATCTCGATCTGCACGATCCAATAAAGCATTCCCTATCATTTCAATTAACCGCATAGCTCCTTTATATCCCACAATTGGGAAATAACTATGAACAGCACGATCTAAGTTAGGAAAACCAAAACGTACAAGAGGAATGTCCTCTGCTCTAGCGATATACTTTCCATAGGTGTTGCCAATCAAAAGATCTACTGGTTCATTTTTAATCCATTGATGAAGTTCAAATAAATCTCCTGAACTTTTTACTCTGCCTTCTACATAGGCATTTTCCAGCATAGCATTTACTTCTTTTTCAAAAGAAGTACCAGGTGTTCCTGTTACAACATAAATTGGTTTCATTCCCAGGCTTAAAGTAAACTCTGTCATAGCAATAACATGATCGGGATCTCCAAAAATTGCTACCTTCTTTCCATGATAATGGTGATGGGTATCCGTCATAATATCTACTAATTGACCCCTTTCCTCCTCTAGCTTATAAGGTACATCCTTCCCAGTAATTTTTACTAATTCCATGATAAATTCATCTGTAGCCTTAACGCCAATAGGTAGATTAAGCACATGGGCATCTACTTTGCATTTTTTCTCCAATTCATTGGCAGCAGCCTCTGAAGCAAATCTTCCTACTGCTACTGTTGCCATAGAATTGCCAGTATCCATCAATTCTCCTACTTTTGTGCCACCTTTAGGATACATCCTATATTTTCCTGTCATTGGAGAATCTACTACACCACTGGTATCTGGAAAAAGTATATGAGATATCTCCATTAATTTGGCAATTCGTTTTAATTCCCGCATATCTCCCGGTTCTGTATAACCAGGGATGATGTTGACTTTTTTGTTGCTGCCATCACCTTTTCCCTGTGAAAAATAAGTTACCATCGCCTTTACCATATTAGAAAAACCAGTAACATGAGATCCTGCATAACTAGGGGTATTGGCATGAAATACATGCTTTCCTTGCGGTACCTCTGAATCTTTAATAATCGTAGGTATATCATCTCCGATGGTCTCAGAAAGACAAGTGGTGTTGACAGCAATTACATCTGGTTTATAGATAGAAAACACGTTCTTAATAGAAGTTTTTAAGTTTGCTCCTCCACCGAAAACAGAAGCACCTTCCGTAAAAGAACTGGTGGAAGCAACAATCGGATCGCGAAAATGTCGCGTTAAGTGCATCCGATGAAAAGAACAACATCCTTGAGAACCATGACTATGGGGTAAACAATTATGAATTCCCAATGCCGCATACATTGCACCTATTGGTTGACATGTCTTGGCTGGATTGATTACCAATGCTTTTCTCTCTGTAATCTCTCTTGATGTATGATCTAACATGTTGCCACCTCCTCCATAACTTCTCCTTGTAATAATGGCTCCTGCTTCCATAGAGGGGTAATGAATCCCCAGGTTGGCGTGTTCATTCCCATGGAAACGTCTTTTGCGAAGATTACTGCCCCTTTAAATCCAGCATAAGGTCCACTATAGTCATAGGAGTGAAGCTGTTTTGAAAATATTCCCATTTTTTGTGCTACATATTTATCTTTAATACCAGAACAGAACAAACTAGGTTTTAAGCTTTTTAACAGTTCCTCTGATTCAAAGTGATTTAAATCGTCAATAACATAGCTTCCATTCTTCATTTCCTTGATCATACCGTCATATCTGCTTAAAGGCATCTCTTTTTTAAGTGCTTCAAGTTTTTCAGGTGACAGATATAATCTATAATTCTTTTCATCTTTTGTGACATGAAGATCTGGAATATTTCTGCTATCGGCGTCCATTTTGATATAAGGAATGACGTCCCGCCCTTCATAATCATCTCTATGACCAAATTCATAGCCTGCCATAACAGTTTCTATTCCTAACTCCTTCAATAGGCCTTGATAATGATGAGCTCGGGAACCACCTACAAATAGTAATGCTGTTTTTCCTTCACACATCTTTTTGTACATATCCATAGCTTCTTGGATAGAGGTCAGTTCTTCTGCAATCACTTCTTCTGTTCGTTGAATCAATACCTCATCACCAAAATACTTTGCTACGTTTCTCAAGGTATTAATGGTACTTTCAATTCCAATGAAGTTTACCTTAAGCCAAGGAGTCCCGTATTTGATTTCAATCATTTCAGCAATATAGTTAATAGATCTATGGCATTGTACTAGATTTAGATCCGCTTTATGGGCACTTTTTAGTTCTTTATAGGTGCCATCTCCTGTCATGACAGAAACGATATGGTAGCCTATTTTTCCTAATATTCTTGAAATTTCCCATCCATCTCCACCGATATTGTACTCTCCCAGTATATTAATGGCATAAGTTTTGGTTTCAGCATCTCCAGTACCAATAACATCCTGCATCAGTACATTATTTGCAATATGATGACCTGCTGATTGACTAACACCTTTATAGCCTTCACAGTTAAAGGCCATTACTTGAATGCCAAATTCCTCCTCTGCTTCCTTTGCAACTGCTTGAATGTCATCTCCTATCAAACCAACTGGACAAGTAGAGGAAATCGTGATAGCTTCTGGTTTAAAAAGTTCATAAGCTTCTTTCACTGCTTTCCTTAATCTTTTCTCGCCGCCGAAAACAATATCACTTTCCTGCATGTCGGTTGTAAAACAATAACTCAGGAAGTTGCTTTCTCCGTCTTTTGAACGTCCCTTGTGCCTTCTAGTACCCCATGTATAGTAAGAACATCCAACAGGGCCGTGAACAATGTGTACTACATCTCGTAAAGGACCTAGTACAACCCCTTTACATCCTGCAAAACAGCAACCTCTGTTACTGATAATCCCTGGCATTGTACGGGTATTCGCTTCAATTTCATCTTTTTCATTTTTACCCTTTACCACAATATGTTTCATCCGATTCTTTTTTACCTTCGGTGGATATTTTTCCAAAATACTATCTATCTTTTTCGACATAGTCATATCTCACTCACTCCTTAAATTACTCTTTAGATAATTGCCTGCTCTCCGGTTTCACCAGTTCTTACTCGGACTGCTTCTCCCACTGACAATACAAAAATCTTTCCGTCTCCAGGATTACTTGTTTGATTAATCTCAATAATTGTATTTACCACTCTGTCAACATCTTTATCTGGTACCGTAATCGATAATAAGCGTTTAGGCAGTAATCGATGTTTTTCTGAAATAGACTCCGCAACCTCTGCAGGTATATTGGAATTCATTAAAAAACTTTCCTCAGGCACTTGATCGTTGACTGGTTTTTTCCCTCTTCCAAACACCTTAGTACAGGTGAAAGCTGGAAAACCTTCTAATGCCAATGCATTTTTTGTTTGATTCACCATATTCATGCGAATAACCGCTATAATTTCCTTCATAAAAGATGCTCCTCTCTATAGTTTTTTCTATAGTTTTTTCTCCCCACTACTAATGGTGTAAACCTCTTCTACATTGCTGATAAAGATTTTTCCATCACCAAAAGCACCTTTTTCTCCAGTTTTAGATTTTCGTGTTATCACTTCAACTACATGATCTTTGTATTCATCTTCACAGACAAACATTAATAGATTTTTAGGTATTTCATCATAAGTAATATCCCCTACCTTGATTCCTCTTTGCTTCCCTCGCCCTACTACATCCAGCTTTGTTACGGCAGGGAAACCGGCATCACTTAGCTCCGCAAGTACACTGGCAACTCTTTCCGGTCTGATAATCGCCCTAATTAATTTCATCTATATTTCCTCCTAATTAAAACTCGTGGTCACGGGGCTATAAGCCCCGAAACTACGGTATTTTTTGTTCGAGTATATGTACTCGAACAGCTTACTTTGTGTTGTATAGCAG
>NZ_FZOJ01000066.1 GCF_900188145.1 Anaerovirgula multivorans
ATGAAACAATAATTTGGGGGAAATATGAGTTTATACTAAAAAATATGTACTGAACTTAGCAAAAAGCCTGTTGATTATTAGAAATTATTATGATTCAATTGGTATCATAGGAGAATTTTGAAAAAGCAAATTCCTATAGATAATATTCTATCGCCGGTAATACTATATAAAATGAGGTGCCTTTTCCTAAAGCGCTGTCAACGGATATTTGAGCGTCATGGGCTTCAACAATCTGCTTTACATTACAAAGCCCTAATCCTTTGTGAAGTTTGGCTTTTTCGTTTTTGCTGTAATACCGTTCAAAGATATTTTTCAACGTACTTTCATCCATACCAACGCCATTGTCTGTAATGTTCATATGAATTTCATCACCTCGTTTTGATAAGGAGAGAGTGATTTCTGTTTCTTCCGGATTATGTTCAATCGCGTTCATGAGCAGGTTAAAAACAGCTCTGTACATTAGCCTTTCATCTATTATTGTTTCTAGTTCATCAAGCTCGCTCTCAAATCCAAAACCATAAGCCTGAGCCTTAGGTTCATTAGCGATATCAACCATGATATTTTGCAGGAAGACAACCAAATCGATCTGCCTGAGTTTTAATTGGGACTTGTCAATATGGTCTATAAAAAAGGTCATGTTCAAGTCTTCAATAAGATTTTCAATATACATTCCTTTGCTATATATCTCTTCTACATAAGGCATAATATCGCTTATTTCCCATTGATGGTCCTTATTCATAATCAGCGAGGAATATCCAGTGACGTAAGACAGCGGCGTTTTGAGGTCATGCGATACGCCGGCTATCCATTCTGTTTTGGATTTATCAAGCTGTTCTCTGTCATGCCGGGCTTTATCAAGCGTCCGGCCAACATTGGCTATGTTCATGATTACCTCTTTATATAAAAAATAGGGCCATTTTACTTTTCCATTCTTTTTAAATGCTTTTGCATCTGTGTCGATAAAATTCCCTTGCGATATATGCCTGATTGCATTCATGATATAAATAAGGGGATATACCAGAAAAACACTGAACAATAAGCCACCCGTTACAAAACAAAACAGAACAGTATAATTAAAACGTGTTCTACTAAAGCAAAGGGGCTGTCAACAGTGTAAATAAATTGCTGTACATATACCGGGTTAAATAATCTTATCAAAGCAGTAGACATCGCAAAAAGGTAAATTAAAAATATCAATAGTCCAACTGTAAAATAGGTTATAAATCGTAGTGTTAATTTTTTCATCTTAATCAACTCCTTGGCGGAATGAACTTATAGCCAATCCCTCTCAGATTTATGATAACCTTGTAAGGCTTAATATCATCTAAGAGTTTTTTTCTTAGCTTGGATATGTGGATTGTCACGGTTTTATCCCCGCCATATCCAGGAAGCCCCCAAACGCTGTCGTAAATGTGGGCGGCCGTAAAGACCTTATTGGGATTGCTGCAAAAGAACTCCAGCAACTCTAATTCCTTTGCCGTACATTCTACTTCTTCACCATTAACTTTTAAAATGGCTTGTGAAGTGTCAAGAATAAAATAGCCTTGTTCAAATATCTCTTTACTTGCCGTATCTTTCATAAAGTGAGCTTGATCCAGCTTCCTGCGGCGGAAGATGGATTTGATTCTAGCCACCAGTTCCATCGTGTTAAATGGCTTTGTAATGTAGTCGTCCCCTCCAATAGTTAGACCTGATAGGGGGTTTTTGTTAAACAAGGCAAAAGGGAAGGAAATGATCGCCAGTATCGTTATTGGGTTTTTAGGTACTAATCTATACCAGCTTGTATTTATGGTGGGCTATGGCACTGTCATTACTCCTTTTAATGAAGATACCCTACTTACAAGAGGAATAGGGGTAAGGAGTATGTTGGATTGTATGCATTTTAAGACGCTTTTTGCAGGAGCAATGCCTATTAAAATTGGAAACACAGAGGGTTCTTTAGTACCTATCATTATTGTACTGATACTTGCCACCATCGTTTATTTCATATCCCGATCTAGAATAGGTTATCATATGAAGGCGGTAGGAGAAGATTTAGCTATCGCAGAAAAATTGGGTATAGATGTGGATAAAACCAGAAGAATTTCTATCGTAATTTCTACTATACTAGCAGCAATAGCTCATATTATGTTCGTACAAGACCTAGGTGTTATCAACGTTTATTCTGGCCACTTGAATCTTGATATTTTTTCAGCAGCAGCACTCTTGGCTGGTGGGGCAACCTTTAAAAAGGTAACCATTAAAAATGCCTTTGTTGGAATCATTCTTTTTCATACTTTATTTATAGTATCTCCTCTTGCAGGACAGAACTTATTTAAAAACCCTGCATTAGGGGAATATTTTAGAAGTTTTATAGCTTATGGAACCATTGTTTTTGCATTAATGCTTAATCTAAAATACGAAAAAGTAAGAAAAACAACAATTGCGGCAAATATAAAGGAATAAAAATAAAAGAAACCATATGAATCTATAAGGAGGATTTTACAATGGTTAGTATAGGAATTGATGTGGGCTCAGTGGCAACCAAAGGAGCTGTATATGATGGAAGAGAAATTCTCTTGATGGAGGTAATACCTACAGGGTGGAGTCCTAAAGAAACAGGAAAATACGTCCTTGAAAAACTAAAGGAAAGAGGAAAACTCTTAGATGATCAAATCATTGCAGTTGTTGCTACTGGTTATGGAAGGGTTTCTCTTCCCTTTGTAACAGAGAAAATTACCGAGATTTCCTGTCATGGTAAAGGGGCTCATTATTTTGATCCAACAATAAGAACAGTGATTGACATTGGAGGGCAGGATAGTAAGGTAATAAAAATCAATTCTCAAGGAAAGGTATTGGAATTTATGATGAATGACAAATGTGCTGCTGGAACAGGCAGGTTTTTACAAGTAATGGCCAATGCCTTAGAATTAGATGTTAGCGAATTATCAAAAGCTGGAGAAAATGCTGAACCTCAAAGGATCAATAGTATGTGCACTGTCTTTGCAGAGTCAGAAGTGATCAGTCTAATGGCTGAAGGAGCTTCAAAGGAAAGTATAGCTGCAGGATTATTGGAATCCGTAGCCAATAAAACTTATTCACTAGTAAGTAAAATCAGTGTAGAGGATAAAGTCTTTTTTTCTGGAGGAGTTTCAAAAAATAGCTTATTGGTTAACATGTTGAAGAAAAAGTTAGGAGCTAAAATCATAACCGAGGAAAATTCCCAGCTAAACGGGGCAATAGGGGCAGCTATTTATGGATGGGAGAGAAAGAAAAAATAATAAGATTTATAGAAGTGAGGCAAAAAAGTGAGAAAAACATTAGATATCAATGAGTCCATAAAGTTTATTATTTTACTAGGATATACCTACTATATTTATCACCTATTAGCTTTCAATACAATTTTGTATTTTATGGAACCTAGGTTGGTCAAATTTGCAATTCCGCTATTAATTGCTTTGATACTGTTGTCTATTTTTCAGGCAAAAAAGGTGGTCAGTCACACAAAAAAAGGGAAAATTAAATTTGGTTATCTTGCTTTCTTTATTCCTTTAATCATAGCAGTAACCACAGTGCCTTGGGAGATCAATGAAGCCCTTGCCATAAAAATAGGTGGAAGCATTGAAGACAGACAGGTAATTGAAGAGATTTACCTTAATGAAGACGCCATAGAGGGAATAGACTATCGGAGGAATGGAGTTCTTGAAATTGATGAAAAAGTATTCGATGATGCATTAACAAAAATAAAACAAAATCCAGAATTATATGTGGGACAAAGGGTAAGCATAGCAGGCTTTATCGACATCAAGGACTCCTTTTCTGAGAACACCTTTGCTATATGCAGACTGTTAATGGTATGCTGTGAAGATGATGCACTGATAACTGGGATATTGGCTGAGTGGGAAAACATATATGAGTTTGACAACTATGATTGGGTTCAATTAAAGGGTTTTATTGATAGGATTGAACATCATGATGAATATGGAAATAAAACCCATATAAGTACCGTAATTAAAGTTGAAGAAATAAAAAAAATAGAAAGACCTTCTTCTATTTATGTATACCCTGCCAGCTATGAGGAATAGATAAGGATTGACACACAGACACATTAGAACCGTCTGTGAATTGACGAATGCAAACTAATTGTAATGCTTAACCCCATGATTAGAAATTTTGCTTAATCATGGGGTTGCCTTATGAGGAAAGTTATATTATTTTGTACCTATTTTTGATTTGGACCATATAATTTTTTCTTATAATAACCATCAGATATATGGTCCAAGGGGACAGGTCCCTCGTCCCATCATAAAATTCAAGTGAGGTAGAGGAGAAGGTATCTAAGGTGAGAGTGGGGTTAATTTATTCCTATTTTTTCGTTGCATAAGCTCCTTAAAGCATTTGATTTCCAGTATCAATTCATCAGGAAGGACCTCGATATATATACCTTTTCTAGTGAAGGCGAAGTCTTCAATGGCTATGAAATACTAGTTGGTTCTTCCTATAAGATAATCAGTGGAAACTTTAGTTGTTGAAAATATTTACTTTATTTAATGAACAACTTTCCCAATGTAGATCCTCAAGATAAGGAGAGTTTATTAGAGCTACTACCTTTTTCAAAGGATTTACCTGAGGATTTAAAAGTTCAAACTAAATAAAAATATAAAATTCAGTAGAGTTATCATAAATCTGACTTCTACTGGATTGATTGTATCAGCTATTCAATTGGATTTATATACGTCAATTCTTTGGCACTTACATCTATTTCACAAGATATATCTCGTTAATATTCAGTGCTTTCATTTTTCGGGAACATCGCTACTAAATAATAGACAATTCTTTCAAACATTCTATAAACAGACGGACTGGCTTACTGATAGAGTATTCAGTCTTATAAGAGATACCTACATCCCAGCAAAATGATGAGTCATCAATTGAGAAAAACATAAGCTGCTCATGAGATTCTTTATCGCACAGTACGGCCTCTGGTACAAAAGTAACCCCCATATTGATTTTAACCATGTTTACTGCAGTTACAATGTTTGAAGTTTCCAAGAGAATATTAGGTGAGATATTTTGTTTATCAAGATAGCTCTGTGTCATATCTCGAATGTTTTGTCCACTTTTCAACAGTATAAAGGGTTCCCTGTAAAATAATCTGAACTCTTCAGAATTCATAGTGTTGATTTCTGTTTGACTCAAAGGTTTGATATCTGATAATAGTGGGTGCTTTTTATTCACACAGAAAAGAATACGCTCTGAATATAGTTTTTCAAATGAAAAATTAAAATAGTTATTGGGGAAGTGTGTTATAGAAAAATCCACCTTTTCATGTTCTAGCAATGAGGCTAGATGCTGATGTGAACCTTCACTGATATGGAGAGTAATTCTGGGATATCGCTGCTTAAATGTAGGAAGTACCCGAGGTAAGAGTATAGAGGAACGCCAGACAGTAATTCCCATATGGACATGCCCACTTTCTGAATTATGAAGATAGGAGAATTCATTGATTAAACACTTTTCTTTTTCCATGATGTCCTTAACATAGGATAAATATAGTTCCCCAGCTTTAGTTAAGCGCAAAGGATAAGAATCTCTGTAAAATAAAGATTCCCCGACGTTGTCCTCCAGTTTTTTTAGATATTTGCTGAGAGAAGGTTGAGAAATATATAATTTCTGTGCAGCTCTTGACACGCTTCCTTCCTCGGCAATCGTGATAAAGTATTCATAATTCTTAAAAATCATAATAAAGTAGTCCTTTCCAAACATTATTCCCAAAATGCTATATATTTAATAGAGTAACATATCTTGGACAGGAAGTACAGTGCTCTGTATAATGAAATTAAGAAAATTCTAAAAATGAGGCAACCATCACTGATAGAAGTTCTTGAATAAAGAAAGCTAAAGGAATTTTAAATCATCTTGGCAGGAGGTATAATATGTGGAATGCAGTAATTGTTGATCGTGATTATGGGAGTGTTAGTCTGGAAAAGCAAAAATATATTAAAGAACAATATGCACAAAATAGGATAAATCTGCGCCTGGAGCATTATCCAACACCAGATGAAATTATTGCAAATTGTAAGGACGCAGATGCAATTCTTGGGACAGGAAACCCACCAATTACAAGAGACGTTTTAGAGGGACTTCCCAACTTGAAAGTGGTACAACGCTTTGGGATAGGTGTAAATTCTGTTGATTTGGAAGCAGCCACCAGAGAAGGGGTATTGGTAACGTTTATGCCGGGATTTTGTATACAGGAACTGGCGCTTCACGCTACAGCATTGATCCTTGATTTATTACGGAATATATCTTATTATGACAGAGGAATCCGTAAAGGGGAATGGCGAAAAGCTAAAGGACATATGCCTCGGAATCCAAAGGATTTAACTTTAGGTTTGTATGGATTTGGTGGTTCTGCAAGACCCCTTTATAACACTTTTTATCATGGTTTTGGAACAAAAGTGGTAACTTGTGATCCTTACATTGATAAAAATATCAGAGAAAATTATGATGTGGAGATTGTATCCTTCGAAGAGTTGTTAAAACAGTCAGATATTGTTTCTATCCATGCACCTTTGACAGAGGAAACACATCATATTTTTAATTATGAAGCATTCAAAAAAATGAAAAGTGATGCAATGATTGTTAATATTTCTAGAGGTGGTCTAATTGATCAGGAGGGGTTAGTTCGTGCCTTAAATGAAGGAGAGATTCGTTTTGCTGGACTGGATGTCTTTGAACAGGAGCCTCTGAACAGTGATTCAGCCCTTGTAAGTAATGAGCAAACGGTGCTCACCTGCCACAGTGCTTTTTATGGGGAACAGGCACAGAAAAATCAGATTCAGTTAGCAATTGAATTGGTCAACGATATTTTGAATAGGAAGACAGTCAAACGAATGTATATTGCCAATAAAGAAGTAAAAAGTAAAATTGATAGTTTGACTATTCAAGTATAGTGCTAGAAGTCATAATTATTTAATATATTGAGGGGGAGTTTACATGTTAAAAGCAAATATAGGATGTCGGATTGTTATAGGCTATGAAAGAACGGATAAAGCATTAGTAGAGAAATTCAGGGATTTACCTGTTGCTAATATTGGTGATTGCATGAATCGTGTGACCGCTGTGCATCAAGATATACGTCCGATGAATAATACACCGCTACTCGGTACGGCCTTTACAGTGAAAGTTCCTCAAGGGGATAATCTTATGTTCCATAAAGCCATGGATTTGGCACAGCCGGGCGATATTATTGTAATTGATGCGGGTGGAATGAAAAATCGTGCAATTTTGGGAGAATTAATGATTAATTATTGTAAAATTCGGGGAGTTGCAGGGGTTGTTGTAGATGGCTCCATTCGAGATTATGACTCGATTTCACAGATGGATTTTCCAGTGTATGCAAGAGGAGTTAACCCAAATGGACCTTATAAGAATGGACCGGGAGAAATTGGAACGGTGATTTCATTTGGCGGTCAGATTGTATCCCCAGGGGATATTGTAGTGGGTGATGCAGATGGAATTGTCTTCATTCGTCCAAAAGAAGCAGAAGCATTGGCGGAAAAAGTAAAAGCTGTATCTGAAAAAGAAAAAGATATTATGGAAACGATGAAAACAGATGGTACATATAACAGACCATGGGTGGATGAAAAATTGCAAGAAATTGATTGCCAATACGTGAATTTGACGAACGGAGAAGTATAATACGACACCGGCTATTATTTCTTTGATTGTATTAGTGGTAAAGGCATTCTTCTTTGTGACCGATAAGCTACCACTTACTTTAATATCTATGCTGGTGCAGGTGTTCTAGTTTTATAAGGAAGACAAAAATTTCAGTAAGGTGAAAGGAATAATTTGCCTGATAATTCTGCTAGTTGTATTGGTGACAATGTCAATTAATAGTCCTGCATTTCCTATGTATCTTGTTGCAACTATTGGAGCTCTCGTTATGGTTTTAACAAGGTGTATCAAAGAGCATAATGAGTATAAAGCAATTCGCTGATCCACAATTTTTATTGTTGGTGGAATGAGTGTTGTATCAAGAGCCATGGATATAAGTGGCGTAGCACTAATGGTTAGTAACGGTGCCATTAGAGTATCATACTTATTTTTTTATGGATTTTAGACATTTACTAATTTGTTACCAATAATGTGTATAATGTATAGCCTATATAGATAACTAATATAAAACTTTAATTTTGATATACACGGTCTACGGTTTCGCCCAAAAACCGTGGGCTGCAAATGTAGCCCTTAGTATATAAAAATTAAGTTCTGTAGTTGGTTATCCATATAGGCGGCGGGTTCCACTTAATTTTTTCAGTGGGAGTTCAATCTCCCACTGAAATCGTTGAATGACGGGCAAAGCCCTTATTGAAACAAGGACTTGGTATGACAATCATGTTAGCAATGGTATCTATGATAATAATTCCAAATTTTTAGCCTTTATAATCGAAAAAGAAGAAAAAGTAGTATTCAAAATTGGGATAACGTTTGTATTATATTTCTCCAGAAAATAAAAAACTTATATTTCGTCAACGGTAGTAACGGTTTAGTAATTTTAGAGAAGAAGGAGAAAATGTGCCTTGGGGAGATTAATGCATCTGTACTTTGTAGAGGGAAAATAATATGTCAAGGAGATATTATACTAGGAGATGAAGATGGTATTGTTATTATGAAGAATTATCAAAAAGAGTTAGAATGAACAGAGATGGGGCTGATAAAAAATTAGAAGAATTAGGCTGTTATAAAACCTATTTTACTAATGAAACCTTATAAAACTTCATTAGTTACCTAAGTTTTGTACAAATAACTAAGCTGTATTTAGAAAATCATGGAAGCTTAGTTGAACATGCTTAGGTTGTAATGCTTCAACAAATAGTTTT
>NZ_FZOJ01000078.1 GCF_900188145.1 Anaerovirgula multivorans
AGATCTTCGCCAACGGAAGGAAAAAATCCAGCTAGGCGGGGGAACAAAAAGAATTGCTGATCAACATGAAAAAGGCAAGCTGACAGCAAGAGAGAGAATCAATTTATTGTTTGATGAGGGAACTTTTGTAGAAATTGATGCCTTCGTAAAACATAGATGCACAAACTTTGGTTTAGAAAAGGTTGAAACTCCAGGAGAAGGGGTTGTAATTGGCTATGGCATGGTGGATGGCAGATTGGTTTATGCCTATGCCCAAGACTTTACAGTTCTTGGGGGTTCCTTAGGTCAGATGCACGCGCAAAAGATTTCGAAAATTCAAGATTTAGCATTAAAAATGGGAGCGCCAGTCATTGGAATTAACGATTCAGGTGGTGCTAGAATACAAGAGGGTGTAGATGCATTATCAGGTTATGCCCATATATTCTATCGTAATACCATTGCTTCTGGAGTCATACCACAAATTACTGCTATCATGGGACCTTGTGCTGGTGGGGCAGTTTATTCCCCTGCATTAACTGATTTTATCTTCATGGTGGATAAAACAAGTCAAATGTTTATCACAGGACCACAGGTTATTAAGACAGTAACTGGTGAAGAAGTAACTGCAGAGGCTCTTGGTGGAGCCATGACTCATAACCGGACTAGCGGTGTAGCACATTTTGTTTCTGCTAATGATGAGGCTTGTATAGCAGAAATTAGAAGATTACTTAGCTTTTTACCATCAAATAACATGGAAAATGCACCGATTTATGAAACAGAAGATGATATTAACAAAATCATTCCAGAATTAGATGATATTATTCCTGAAAGTCCAAATAAGCCTTACGATATGAAAGATGTAATTACAAGAATTGCAGATGATGGAGATTTCTTTGAGGTACAGCCATATTATGCAATGAACATCATTACTGGTTTTATGAGATTAAATGGCCAATCTGTTGGGATTATTGCAAATCAACCAAAAGTATTAGCTGGCTGCCTAGATATCAATGCTTCTGATAAAGCTGGAAGATTTATTAGAACCTGTGATGCCTTTAATATTCCGATATTAAATCTTGTAGATGTTCCTGGTTTCTTACCTGGTACGAATCAAGAATATGGTGGTATCATACGACATGGAGCAAAAATGCTTTATGCCTACAGTGAAGCTACAGTGCCATTGATTACATTAATATTAAGAAAAGCCTATGGTGGAGCCTACATTGCTATGTGTTGTAAAGAATTAGGAGCTGACGTGGTATTAGCATGGCCAACAGCTGAAATTGCCGTTATGGGACCTGAAGGTGCAGCAAACATTATTTTCAGAAAAGAAATAGCTGATGCAGAGGATCCACAGGCTGCTAGGGCAGAAATCATTGCTAATTACAAGGCAGAGTTTGCTACCCCTTATAAAGCTGCCGAAAGAGGTTATGTAGATGATATTGTTGAACCATCAGCTACTAGACCAAGGCTAATCGATGCTTTAAATATGTTGGCTAGCAAACGAGAAACAAGACCACCTAAAAAGCATGGAAATTTACCAGTATAATAGGACGGGAATTGAAAAAGAGGTGATCAATCAATGAGTTTAATGGAGAGAATGAAAGTAGCTTCCGATCTGCAAAGTATGTCAGCGGGAGAAAAGCTTTTCGGTAGTATACAGGTGGCTTTATTTGGTATAGCTGTTGTATTTTTAGCTTTGTTCTTATTGTTTGTAATCATTAAGGCGCTAGAAGTGACAATGAACCAAGCAGAAGATAAGCATAAAGCTTCTGTTGCAAAAAAAGAAGCAGCTAAGACTCAAACACAAACACCTGCTAAGGTAGAAGAAAAGGTGGAGGAAGAAGTACCTGAGGATGATATGCAATTGGTAGCTGTGATTACTGCAGCTGTAGCTGCAAGCTTACACACTTCTACTCATAATATCATTGTTAGAAATATTGTAAGGGTACCAGAGACAACACCTGCTTGGGGAAAGCTAGGACGTATGCAACAGGTAAATAGAATAGAATAAGGAGTCTATGACAATTATCTATATTTTAAAAATCAAAAGCGTTAAAGAAAATCTTAAAAGGACTACGGATTAAGGAGGAATTGTACAATGAAAAAGTTTAATATCACTGTAAATGGTGTTAGTTATGAAGTGGAAGTAGAAGAAATCAAGGATGGTGTTACTGTAGCACCAAGGGCAGCAGCACCAGCGCCGAAGCCAGCAGCACCAGCACCTGTGACAGCACCAAAACCAGCGGCTCCAGCGCCAAAGCCAGCAGCAGCACCAGCAGGTGCTACAACTGTAGAGGCACCATTACCTGGTAATGTATGGAAGGTATTGGTTAAAGAAGGCCAAGAAGTAAAAGAAGGAGACGTATTAATTATACTAGAAGCTATGAAAATGGAAAACGAAATTTATGCTCCAGCCAATGGCGTAGTAGCAGCAGTTCATGTGAATGAAGGTGCATCTGTAAATGGTGGAGATGTATTAGTATCCTTAAAGTAGGGACATCAAAATTCATTGAAAGGAGATGCACATATGATTGAAGTACTAATAGATTTTTTTGGGAGTGGCGGTATTCCCAGTATGACCTGGCAACAATTATTAATGCTTATTGTTTCTTGTGTATTATTATATCTAGCTATTGGCAAGAAATTCGAACCATTATTGTTGGTTCCTATTGCCTTTGGTATGTTGATGACAAATTTACCTTTAAGTGGGGTTATGGACGAAGGCGGACTGCTTAATTACTTTTATTATGGAATTAAGTTAGGTATTTTCCCACCCCTTATTTTCCTAGGGGTTGGAGCAATGACAGACTTTGGTCCTCTTATTGCAAATCCTAAGAGTTTGTTCTTAGGAGCAGCTGCCCAATTTGGTATCTTCTTTACCTTTATTGGGGCTATTATGTTGGGTTTTACAGGACAAGAGGCTTCGTCTATTGCTATTATTGGTGGTGCTGATGGCCCAACGGCTATCTTCTTAACCTCACAGTTGGCTCCTCATTTGCTGGGACCAATCGCAGTAGCAGCTTATTCTTATATGGCCTTAGTACCAATTATTCAGCCACCAATCATGAAGGCTCTTACCTCCAAAAAAGAGCGTATGATTAAGATGGAGCAGTTAAGAAATGTATCAAAATTAGAAAAAATCCTTTTCCCTATATTAGTTACCATTGTTGTATCACTGTTACTTCCATCAGCCACACCGTTGGTTGGGATGCTGATGTTTGGTAACCTGCTTAAAGAATCTGGGGTAACCGATCGTCTTTCTAAAACAGCACAAAATGAATTAATCAATATCGTTACCATTTTACTAGGTATTAGTGTTGGTGCAACAGCACAAGCAGAACAATTCCTACAATGGGGTACAATTCAAATTATTGTTTTAGGAGTTCTTGCCTTTGCAGTAGGTACAGCTGGAGGAGTTTTATTAGGAAAGCTTATGAACAAGCTTATGGGTGGAAATGCTATCAACCCATTAATTGGTTCTGCAGGGGTATCTGCTGTACCAATGGCAGCCAGAGTTTCACAGGTTGTTGGACAGAAAGAAAATCCTAGCAACTTTCTATTAATGCATGCTATGGGACCGAACGTTGCAGGAGTTATCGGTTCAGCAGTAGC
>NZ_FZOJ01000090.1 GCF_900188145.1 Anaerovirgula multivorans
CGGGAGTTTGACAGTTGTAAATTTCAAAACCCATTCAAAAGCTTGAAAAGGCTTATTTTTTTTATGTTTTTTCATTTTTATATAGCGCACTTTGTCGCACTGTGTTATAATATAGATAACAGGAGGTGTTGTTAAATGAGACTCAAGGTAAGCAAATCTAAAAATTCAGCTTCACTTTATGTAATAAAATCTGTTTATAACAGCAAAACTCAATCAAATTCTTCAGTGATTGTTGAGAAGCTTGGAACAGAAGCTGAACTCAGAGACAAATTAAATGGACAAGATCCTTATGAGTGGGCTAAAAAGTACATTGCAGAACTTAATGAAAAAGAAAAAGAAGAAACTAGCAAAGTCATGGTGCAATACTCACCCACTAAGCTCATTGACAAAGAAAAGCAACGTTCTTTTAATGGTGGCTACTTATTTCTTCAAAAAACTTATCACGAGCTTGGGCTTCACAACATCTGTAAGGAAATTTCAAAGCGTCACAAGTTCACTTATAACCTTGATTCTATTCTTTCAAGGCTCCTCTACGGAAGAATTATTTTCCCAAGTTCTAAGCTTTCAACTTATAACTTAGCATCAACCTTTTTAGAAGAGCCAGATTTTGAAATTCAGCATATTTATAGGGCACTTGAAGTTATTTCAAAGGAAACGGACTTCATTCAATCAGAACTCTATAAAAATAGCCAAAAACTTTCTAAGCGAAATTCAGGCATTCTATATTATGACTGTACAAATTATTTCTTTGAGATTGAACAAGAGCAAGGCCTAAAACAATATGGCTATTCTAAGGAGCATAAACCGAACCCCATCGTTCAAATGGGGCTTTTCATGGATGGGGATGGGATTCCACTAGCTTTTAGCATCACTAAGGGCAATACCAATGAGCAGCTGACTTTAAAGCCTTTAGAACAAAAAATCCTAGATGACTTTAAACTCTCAAAATTTGTTGTCTGCACTGATGCAGGCCTAGCTTCAAATGACAATAGAAAATTTAATGACCAGGGACAGCGTGCTTTTATCACCACCCAATCTGTCAAAAAACTTAAAAAACACCTCAAAGCCTGGGCCCTGTCTACTGAAGGATGGCGTTTAAGCTGCGATAACAAGCTCTATGATATCTCTGATATCGAAGAAGACAAGTTTATAGACAAAACTTTCTATAAAGAGCGCTGGATTAAAGAAAATGATTTGGAACAGAAATTGATTGTCACTTATTCAATCAAATATAGAGATTATCAAAGAAAGATTCGAAATGGACAAATTGACCGTGCCCTTAAGGTCATTGAAACAAACCCTTCAAAGCTTAAAAAAAGCCATCAGAACGATTACAAACGGTTTATTGGAAAAACCAGTGTTACACCAGATGGTGAAGTTGCAGAAAAGGATCTCTATAGTCTTGATTTAGAAGTTATTGCAAAAGAAGAAGCTTATGATGGCTTTTATGCAGTATGCACCAACTTAGAGGATGAGGCCTCTGAAATTATCAAGGTTAACCATAGACGTTGGGAGATTGAAGAATGCTTTAGAATTATGAAAAGCGAATTTAAAGCAAGACCTGTGTATTTAACCAGAGATGATCGTATAGAAGCACATTTTACAACTTGTTTCTTAGCAATGGTACTCTACAGATATCTTGAAAAGCGACTAGATAGTAAGTTCACCTGTTCTGAAATTGTACGAGGGTTAAGGGATATGAATTTTTACCAAATCCCTGGCGATGGCTATATTCCAACTTATATGCGAACGGATTTTACAGACGCTCTTCACGAGGCTTTTGGCTTTAGAACAGATTATCAAATCATTAAAAATACTCAGATGAAAAAAATTTTTAAGGACACGAAAAATTAAAAAAAGTACGCAGTTTTTGAACACACAACAAAAGCTTGAATCCTAGTATTTACAATAGGTTTCAAGCTTTTTATCCTTTTCAACTGTCAAAGACGGGAT
>NZ_FZOJ01000038.1 GCF_900188145.1 Anaerovirgula multivorans
GTTGGTCCACTTCAACCCTTATACCTTTTTCTGCCATTTTATCCTTAAGCTTTAAGGCATATTCATGGTGAGTATCTGTAATAGGCAGTATTTTTACTTGTACTGGAGCTAACCAAGTTGGGAATTTACCAGCATAGTGTTCTATTAATATACCAATAAATCTTTCAATACTACCAAAAATAACTCTGTGAATCATAATAGGACGGTGTTTTTCTCCATCAGCGCCTATATAGCTGATATCAAATCTTTGCGGCATTTGAAAATCTAATTGGATTGTTCCACATTGCCATGTTCTGCCTATACAATCCTCTAAATGAAAATCTATTTTGGGTCCATAGAAAGCGCCATCACCTTCATTGATTTTATACTTTAATTGTTTGCTATCTAATGCTTCTTTTAAAGCACCTATTGCTAAATCCCATTCTTCATCAGTTCCCATAGAATTCTCTGGTCTTGTAGATAATTCGATATGGTACTTGAATCCGAAAATGTTATAGAAATAGTCTACAAAATCAATAACTCCAATAATCTCATCTTTTATCTGCTCTGGTAACATAAAGATATGGGCATCATCTTGAGTGAAGCATCTTACTCTCATTAAGCCATGTAATGCACCAGAAAGCTCATGACGATGTACTAAGCCTAATTCTCCCATTCTTATAGGTAAATCTCTATAGCTGTTCATTTTTCTTTTATACATCAATATTGAACCTGGACAGTTCATTGGTTTTACAGCATAATTTCCTTCATCTATTTTTGTAAAATACATGTTTTCTTGATAATGATCCCAGTGACCAGATTGATGCCATAGATTTTCGTTAAGAATGATTGGTGTCTTTACTTCCTCGTATCCTCTTTTAATATGTTCTTCTCTCCAGAAATATTCCAATTGATTTCTCAACACCATACCCTTTGGATGAAAGAAAGGAAAACCTGGACCTTCGTCTTGAAGACTAAATAAATCTAGCTCTTTCCCAATTTTTCTATGATCTCTCTTTTTGGCTTCCTCCAGTCTATGAAGGTACTCTTCTAAATCCTTTTTCTTTTCAAAAGAGGTACCATAGATTCTTTGTAACATTTTATTTTTTTCATCTCCACGCCAGTATGCACCTGCAATGCTAAGCAATTTGAAAGCCTTCACCTTGTCTGTAGACATCACATGAGGTCCAGCACAAAGATCTACAAATTCTCCTTGGCGATAGAAGGAAATAATTTCTCCCTCTGGTAGATCTTGAATTAATTCTACTTTATAATCTTCCCCTTGCTCCTTCATTAATTGCAAAGCTTCTTCTCTTGTTAACTCAAATCTTTCTAGTGCTAACTTCTCTTTTGCAATTTTTTGCATTTCTTTTTCAATTTTGTCTAAATCTTCTGGTGTAAACTTATGTTCAGAGTCAAAATCATAATAGAATCCATTATCAATAGCTGGTCCAATCGCCAACTTTGTTGAAGGATATAGGCGTTTTACTGCTTGAGCCATGATATGAGCACTTGTATGTCTTAAAAAGTCCTTTCCCTTTTCATCCTCAAAACGTAAGATGCTTAAGTTGCAGTCCTTTTCTATGGGATAAGTTAGATCTACCGCTTCATCATTTACTTCTGCACCTATAGCCATTCTTGCTAGTCCTTCACTGATTTCTTTTGCAATATCATAAATTGATGTTCCTTTAACTACTTCCTTCATTGTACCATCTTTTAATGTTATTTTAACCTTTTCCATTTTACATCCTCCTATATGTTGCAAATTTAATAAATAAAAAAACTCTCTCCTATGTTGCTAGGACGAGAGCTTTGCTTACCCGCGGTTCCACCTAAATTGATAAAAATCCACCTTATTTATGGGACTATAACGTCGTCATCGGTATTCCTTTCGCATAATCTGCTAATCAGAAACAGCTAGAGGGTAGTTTTCAGTTACTCATATACAAAAACATTTTCAGCCTAGGATGTTTTCTCTCTAATGTATTGGATGTAACTTACTCTTCCTCATCATCGCAAAACTATTATTTTCTAATAATTATATTGATGAAAAAAGTCTTTGTCAAGATATAATAAATTATTTTTTCAAATTCACTGAAAATTATTCAAAGTAAACAGAGCTTATAATAAAATAATAATTAAACCTTGTAATAATCCAATCACAAATCCTAACACGCCACCTAAAATCTCTATATGCTTTAATTCTTTTTTAGCTATACTTAGCACCACTTCTTCTAATTTATCTAAAGGGAATTCATTAATTTTTTCTTCTATCATTTCAGATATTTGTATTGTTGCCGCTCCTTGATTAACAACTGCTTCCATGATTTCAGTGATTATTTTTTCTCCTTCTTTATTAATGATATCTTCAATATAATTTTGTATCATTCCTTTAAAAGAGCTAGGTATGATTCCCGGTAATCGTTCTCCGATAATCTTATTAATTTTATTTTTTATTATTAGAAATAGTTCGTCTTTGTTATGACTATTCATAAGTTTTGATACAATGTCTTCGATAGACAACAAATCATTTTCAATGGTTTTACCAATACTGACCGCTACTTCATTTCTTCTTTTAGGTATTAATCCTTGCACATTTATATTTAGTATCGGTATTTTTATTGGTTCAAAAGGTCTAAACAATAGTTTTACTGCCAATAGATTTGTTACCCAGCCAATTAATGCACCAATCGTTGCTAGTATAAATATAGTTAATAAGTTCATGATCTCACCCTTCTTACGTCTTAAATATGATGTTTTTTATAGTATAGCTCGTTTTCTAATAAACAACAATACAGTTCTTTTATATAGATGTTCACTTTTATCAATAAATCTATGGATAGAGGACTTTGTATTTTCCCTATTGATTATACCACTTTGTCCATCTATTGCAAGCAAAAACAAAAAAATAGCTCCCAAATAAGGAGCTGGACTATTCCTTTTCAACATTGGCCTTTACCTTGCACCATTCACAACTATCGCAGATATTCACCTTGTCAACAAATACTCTTGATATGGTCTTTATAACCTCTACATTCTCAAGTTTAGAGATCCGATGAATAAATATTTTGTTAGGAGCAATAGTAATTAATGAGCTAATAAGCAAATCCTCATAATTTATATCTTTATCTATCATTTCAGCTGCTATCATTTTTAAATAGTCATTATCTACTAACTTGCCATATTGGTCATATAATTTGTATTTGTTATCCTCCTCCAGCAATATATGAATGGTATCAACTTTTGCTTCTTGAATGTCTACAAAATATTTAAGGAGTTTTATAAACTCATTGTACTCCTTATCCATTAGGAAATCTTCAACAGCACGTTCTACAATGTCTTGTAATTCTATAACATAATGCTTTAGTCGGAAGGTAATAAATCCCCTAAGGTTTATTTGAGAATTTGTTTTAAAATAATCTACGAACCTTTGTATTGTTGTGAACTTCCTTTTATATGCTTCACTATTTTTATCGTTAGCTTGATTTTTTTCCTTTTCAAATAATTCTTTGATATTATTTTGAATTTCTATTTTTTCCTTTACGTTAAAATAATAATAATCACAATCTATTATCCTATTAAATATATGTGGTTCTTCACATAGCTTTATATATTCGTACAGGGCATTAGCAGCACAATACTTAAATATATTTATAAAATCACTGATTGGGTAATTTTTTACACTTTCAATTTTTACACTATAATCTAAAATATAGAAGGGATCGTCATAAGCAATCTTTTCATCTATTTCAATCCCTTCATTTTTAAAAGACTCAATTTGTTTATTTAATAAAATTTGAAGTTTATCTGGTTTTTTTTCAATGACTACAGACAGTAAATTCATTTTGTGATCACTCCTTTCTGCTGTATTAGTAGTATATGTTTAATTATTTATCATATTCTACGTCTTACATAACATATAATTGAAATTAATCCATTTCCATTAAAGGCATTAATGTTCCATAGTCCTGTAGCTGTTGATTGTTTAAAGAAACTATATTTTTATTATATTTTTTTAAAAACAGCAAAATATTTTCGTAATCCTTATGGTATTGAGGATTTCCAAAGAAAGCTAAGTCTTTCTTATTTAAATACCCGCATGTGCCACCTATAAACCCATAATCAAGCTTTGGCAGTGAAATGTCTCCTGTATCAATTAAAAGAGAGTCAATTCCAAACTTTAGAACTTCTCTATGTATACCAGTATCAGAAGTAATCATTGCCGTTTCGTTCACTACAGCTACTGAGCATTTCGTATAACCTTGTTTAACGTGAATTTTTGTAAGGCCGCTATTTTCAAAATACCGCATGAATACTTCATCTGTATATTTGAAATTATGTATAATGAAATCTCCTACTCTACAAATATTATATGCTATATTGTTAGGGTAGTTACTCTGTAAATATGTCTTTCCCTCTATAACATCAAAACCTAATTGTTCTAGTCTCGGTCTGTAATAGTTTATTACATTAGGGGCAACTAAAATATTTTTTTCCTCTAAATGCTGTATTACCATATCTGGATGAAATCGAATCGCTTCATGCAACTCTCTACATGGAACTGTTTTTATAAATTCTACGCCTCTATTTACTAATTCTTTAGAGATATCTTGTTTTATTCTATTGTCAACGAATACTAATGTGACACTTTTTTTCGGTAAATGTGGAATTTCAACATATGATTTTGACAAAACCTTCACCCTTTTCATTTATAATCATCCTATTACTCGTATTTATCTTTATTCATGTTTACAGAAACTCATTGTGAAAACGCCATCATTGACTTTTATTCTGTAGATATACACTTAAAAACTTTAATGTACGAAGTGCTACATTTCCAGTCCTTCACTATACCTTATATATATCCTAACATATAACAACCTCATTCTCTAACTTCCGATTTACTGAAAATCCTTCACTGTAGAGAATTGCCTATTGACTTTTTAAGATTTAAATACTAATCTTATTTTATGAGGTGATTATAAAATGTCAAGTATTATCCATATCTCTGAAATGGTTTCTATTGCTTTACACGGTATGATTGTTGTTGCTTCGAATAAGAATAAAACACTGCTAAATGTAAAGGAGATCGCTAAAATTACAGGTTCTTCTGAATCACATCTTTCTAAGGTGATGCAGCGTCTTGTAAAAGCTAATTTCATTCGTTCTGCCCGTGGCCCAAAAGGTGGCTTTGCTCTTGTTAAACTGCCAGAGGAAGTCACGCTATTAGACATATATGAGGCAATAGAAGGTCCCTTCACAATAGAAGACTGCCCTACCAACTGCAAAATTTGTTCTTTTAAATCCTGTATTTTTGGAGGCATTCCTCAAAAATTAAATGAAGAATTTAAAAGCTATTTAGCACAAAAAAGCCTAAGAGACTTTTTAGGATAAATACACTAAAAGTTCCTTAGGTTTTTTGTGGAAAAATATTATAAATATATGTCCCTAAATTTTAATATGTTAACCGTATATATTAAAATTTAAGTATAGAGAATTGCTTATTCATTAAGCTAATGCTTCTCCCATGAACATTTGAATATCTTTTTCTACATCTGTAATGCCACCAATGCCAAAGTTTTCTACTAATACATTTGCAACATTAGGTGATAAAAAGGCAGGTAATGTTGGTCCTAGATGAATATTTTTAACTCCAAGGTACAATAAAGCTAATAATACGATGACTGCTTTTTGCTCATACCATGCAATATTATAAGAAATGGGTAATTCATTAATGTCTTCTAATTCAAATACTTCCTTTAATTTTAGTGCAATCACTGCTAATGAATAGGAGTCATTACATTGTCCTGCATCTAACACTCTTGGTATACCACCAATATCCCCTAATTCAAGTTTGTTATATCTATATTTAGCACAACCTGCTGTTAAGATGACTGTGTCCTTTGGTAATTGTTCTGCAAATTCTGTATAATAATCTCTAGATTTCATTCTACCATCACAGCCAGCCATTACGAAAAATCGTTTAATTGCTCCACTTTTTACTGCTCCAACAACTTTATCCGCTAAACTTAAAACAGTATTATGAGCAAACCCGCCTACAATTTCTCCTCTTTCTATCTCAACTGGAGGCTGACACTTTCTAGCATGCTCAATCATTGCTGAGAAATTTTTTTCCCCATTTTCTGTTTCAATATGCTTTAATCCTTCAAATCCTACTACACTGGTAGTATAAACCCTATCCTTATAAGAGTCCTTTGGAGGTACTAAGCAATTGGTAGTCATTAAGATGGGTCCGTTAAAGGATTCAAATTCTTTGTCCTGCTTCCACCAAGCATTTCCATAGTTTCCTACGAAGTGATCATATTTTTTGAAGGCTGGATAATAGTTAGCTGGCAACATTTCACTATGAGTATATACATCTATTCCTGTTCCTTCAGTTTGTTTAAGCAATGCTTCCATATCCTTTAAATCATGTCCGCTGATTAGTATTCCTGGATTATTTCTTACAGCTATATTTACCTTTGTGATTTCTGGATTTCCGTAGGTTGTTGTATTTGCTTTATCTAATAATGCCATTACATTTACACCAAACTTACCAGTCTCCATTGTTAATGCCACTAAATCATCAGCGCTTAAGCTATCATCAATAGTAGCGACTAAAGCTTTTTGTATAAACTCAAGAGTGCTATCCTCTTTATATCCTAAAACATAAGCATGCTTAGCATAAGCTGCCATACCTTTTATTCCATAGATAATCAACTCTCTTAAGGATCTTACGTCTTCATTTTCTGTTGATAATACACCTGCTTTTTCAGCTTTTACCATAAACTCCTCCACTGAATCTGCTGACCAAGTAGCTGCATCATGGAGATTATCTTCCGTCTTTCCACCTGCTTTAAGTAATTGTTCCTTAACTTCTCCCCTTAGAACTAAGGCTGTTTTAATCCTATCAACAAATGCATTTTTGTCAAAGTTTGCATTTGTAATCGTAGCAAATAAGCTTTCCATAATGAATTGGTCTGCTGCTTCATTCTTGATCCCCAGTTTTTTTGCCTCTAGGTTGTAAATAGATACACCTTTTAAAGCATAAATTAACAAGTCCTGCAAATTAGCCACGTTGTCGGTCTTTCCACAGACACCTCTTACTGTACAGCCAGTTCCCTTAGCTGCTTCTTGACACTGAAAACAAAACATACTCATTCTTATCCCTCCATTTTATATTATTTTTTGAAATTAAGTACACTTGCAAAATTTCACAATATTGGTAATTGATTATATTATTATTTTAGTACTTTAATTCCTAAATGTCAATGAAATGAACCTGTGATATTTATCACAGGTTAGACTGTTGAAAAAGTCAAATAATGCAGTAAGAAAGCAAGATTGTCATTATGAGCCTTGGCGAAGAATCTAAGTATTTAAAAGGCTCTAAAGACATTGATAATGGTTGCTATATTTGAAACTACCGTATCAAACCTGTAAAGGTATCTCTCCTGCAGGAATGACTTTTTATCCTCCCCTTATTTATTAATCTTCCTCAATTTCCACACTATCTATATGGTAAAAATACCAATTGCTTATAAATACTTTTTTGCGGATTTCCATTGTAATATAAAAACAACTAGAAAACCATCTTTTCTAGTTGTTTCTGAAAATTTCTATATATCTAATTCGTAAATCACTCTTCTGTAATTACCTCTTCTATTGCTGCTCCTGGTGGTACAATAGGAAATACATTATCATCCTCATCAATTATGCAATTAATGACAACTGGTTTATTTGTTTCTAACGCTTTAGTGAAAGCTTCATGGAATTCTTCTTCATTGGTAACATGATATCCATCAGCTCCATAGGCTTCGGCTAGTTTTACAAAGTTTGTAGCCCTCTCCAATATAGTCGCAGAGTAACGTTTATCATAAAATAGTTTTTGCCATTGCCTTACCATGCCTAGAACACCATTATTTAGAATCACTACAATAATTGGTACATTGTATTTTACAGCTGTCGCCAATTCATTACAATTCATTTGAAAGCTTCCATCTCCAGCAATATTAATAATTTGCTTTTCAGGTCGTGCCAGTTGAGCTCCTATACAGGCACCTAATCCATAACCCATTGTTCCTAAACCTCCAGAGGAGATAAAGGTCCTTGACTTTTGAAATTTGTAGTACTGAGCAGCCCAAATCTGATTTTGCCCCACTTCAGTAGTAATAATTGCTTCACCTTTTGTCATTTCGTATATTTTTTCAACTATTTTTTGTGGCTTTAACGCCCCATTTTCTTTATATCCCAATGGATATTTCTTTTTCCAATCCTGAACTTCTTCCATCCACTCACTATATTCCTTAGGATTTAGTTTTTTATTCAATCTTTTTAGTACTTCTTTAACATCTCCAATAATGTGATAATGGGTTTTTATATTCTTATTAATTTCAGCAGGATCAATATCAATATGAAGAATTTGTGCATGAGGAGCAAAGGCCTCCATTTTACTTACCACTCTGTCACTAAACCTAGCTCCTATAGCTATTAATAAATCACATTGGGTAGCAGCTAGATTGGAAGGTTTTGTTCCATGCATACCAATCATACCAGTAAAAAATTCATGAGTCCCTGGGAAACTTCCTAGTCCCATTAAACTGCTGCATACTGGTGCTTTTAGGGTTTCTGCAAAAGTTATCAATTCACCATTGGCATCAGCATGAATTGCACCTCCACCAACATAAATAAAAGGCTTATGGCTTCTTTCTAATAGATTAAGAGCATTAGAAATATCTTCTTCCGTTATATCTTCTGTTACCTTATTTATAATTTTTGGTTCTTCTCTAATATATTCTGTAACTTGAGCAGTAATATCCTTTGGAATATCCACCAATACAGGACCTGGCCTTCCCTCTTGAGCTATATAAAAAGCTCTTCTAATGGTGGCAGCCAATTCCTTTACATCCTTTACTATATAATTATGTTTCGTAATGGGCATAGTAATCCCAGTGATATCCACCTCCTGGAAACTGTCTTTTCCCAACAAAGCCAAAGGTACATTTCCAGTAATGGCTACCATTGGCACCGAATCCATATACGCTGTAGCAATACCTGTCACTAGGTTCGTTGCTCCTGGTCCGGAAGTAGCTAAACATACGCCTACCTTTCCTGTAGCCCTGGCATAGCCATCAGCAGCATGTGCGGCACCCTGTTCATGTGATGTCAATATATGACAGATTTCATTCTGATATTTATAAAGAGCATCATATATATGCAATACCTGTCCTCCAGGATAGCCAAAAATAATATCTACACCCTGTTCCTTTAAACATTCCATTAATATGTCTGCACCTGTTAGTTGCATTCGGCCTCCGCCTCCTTCTCCACAGCTTATCTACCTTAACTTATAATGATTCCAATTCTGTCACAATCAATTTTCCCATTTCCTTGGTTCCTACAGGCTTCATGCCAGAGTTCATAATGTCGCTCGTTCGGTAATCTTTTTCTAATACTCTGGTTACAGCATCTTCTATCGTCTTTGCCTCTTCCTCTAGGTTTAGGGATAACCGCAGCATCATGGCCGAAGATAAGATCGTAGCTATAGGGTTTGCCATGTTTCTACCAGCAATATCTGGAGCTGAACCATGGATCGGCTCATACATCCCCATACTTCCTTCTCCTAAGCTGGCAGAGGGAAGCATTCCTATAGAACCTGTAATCATACTGGCTTCATCTGATAGTATATCTCCAAACATATTAGTGGTTACAATAACATCAAATTGCTGAGGGTTTCTTATGAGCTGCATTGCAGCATTGTCCACATACATATGCTCTAATACAACATCTGGATAATCCTTTGCAACTTTTTCTACTACAGATCGCCATAATCTAGAGCTTTCTAAAACGTTAGCTTTATCTATATTGGTCACTTTTTTGCTTCTTTTTCTAGCTATTTGAAAGGCGGTTTTAGCAATTCTTTCTACTTCGCCTACACTATAGGCCTCTGTGTCATAGGCTGCTTCCCCCATTTTTCCTTTGACACTACGTCCCCTTTCGCCAAAGTAGATGCCTCCAATTAGCTCACGAACTACACATATATCAATACCTTCTCCAACAATATCACTTCTTAAGGGTGAAGCTTCTTTTAAAGCTCTGTGCAATACTGCTGGTCTAATATTTGCATATAATCCTAAGGCACTTCTTAACCCTAGCAAAGCTTTCTCCGGCCTTTTTTCTCCTGAAAGTCCATCCCATTTTGGTCCCCCTACTGCCCCTAACAGAACAGCATCACTACTTTTACAAAGTTCTATTGTTTCTTTAGGAAGAGGTTCCCCTGTTTTGTCAATTGCAATTCCTCCCGCCAATACTTCTTGAAAATTAAATTCATGGTTATAAATTTCCCCGATTTTTTTTAGTACTAAAAGGCTTTCTTCTATCACCTCTGGGCCAATTCCGTCTCCTGGTATGACTGCTACATTATATCTCATATTTATTCCTCCATATCTCCTGATTCCTTCAAATTCTTCTTAATATATTGAATTAGTCCATCCTCAGCTATAATTTTTCGCATAAATGCTGGAAATCCTTCAGCTTGATAGGATTGATTCTTGGTATGATTATAGATAACTCCAGTCTCAAAGTTAACTTCAACCTGATCTCCCTTAGAAATGTTTTTTACTGCCTCTTCACATTCTAAAATAGGTAGTCCTGTATTAATGGCATTTCTATAAAATATCCTAGCGAAGGTACTGGCAATAACACAGGATACACCAGTAGCTTTAATTGCAATAGGTGCATGCTCTCTTGAAGAACCGCAGCCAAAGTTTTTATCTGCAACAATAATATCTCCATGCTTCACATTATTACAGAATTCCTTATCTATATCCTCCATACAATGCTTTGCTAACTCAGATGGATCAGAGGTATTTAAATATCTTGCCGGTATGATCACATCTGTATCCACGTTGTTCCCATATTTAAAAACTGTGCCCATAGCCTTCATATTATCTTACCTCCTCATTTACTACATCTTCTGGATTCGTAATTTTCCCTGTCAAAGCTGAGGCAGCTGCCACAGCTGGGCTTGCTAAATACACTTCAGACTCAGGGTGACCCATTCTTCCAACAAAGTTACGATTTGTAGTAGCTATAGCTCTTTCACCCTTTGCTAAAATTCCCATATGACCCCCTAAGCATGGTCCACAGGTTGGCGTACTCACCACTACTCCAGCCTTAATAAAAATCTCAATTAACCCTTCCTGCAATGCTTGTAGATATACCTTCTGGGTAACTGGAAATACAATTACACGAATTCCCTTAGCTACCTTTTTATCCTTTAATATTCCTGCAGCTACCCGCAAATCTTCTATTCTTCCATTTGTGCAGGAACCGATTACTACTTGATCTATTTTTACTTCCCCTACGTCATCAATACTGCGGGTATTGTCTGGCAGATGAGGGAATGCAACTGTTGGTTTAAGTATTGATAAATCTATTTCGTATACTTCGTCATATTCTGCGTCATCATCAGCTGTAAATACAGCATATGACTTTGTAGAGTGTTTCTTTGCATAATCTAATGTTTTATCATCTACAAGAAATATTCCATTTTTCCCCCCTGCTTCAATCGCCATATTTGCCATAGCAAATCGATCATCCATGGATAGGTTTTTTATTCCCTCTCCCACAAATTCCATTGATTTATATAGAGCTCCGTCCACTCCAATCATTCCAATGATATGCAGTATAACATCTTTTCCACTTACCCACTTTGATGGCTTTCCCTTTAATACAAATTTTATAGCAGAAGGTACTTTAAACCAACACTTACCGGTTGCCATTCCAGCTGCCATATCGGTACTGCCAATACCCGTAGAAAAGGCACCTAATGCCCCATAGGTACAGGTATGAGAGTCTGCTCCAATAACTACGTCTCCTGGGACAACCAACCCTTTTTCTGGAATAAGTCCGTGCTCTATTCCCATTTCACCAACTTCAAAATAATTTTCAATTTCCTTTTCATAGGAAAACTCTCGGATCATTTTACATTGTTCTGCAGTTTTTATGTCTTTATTAGGTGTAAAGTGATCTGGAACGATTGCTACTTTTTTCTTATCAAATACATCCTTCATACCAATTTTATTAAACTCCTTAATAGCAACTGGTGTTGTGATGTCATTACCCAAGACCAAATCTAAGTCAGCTTGTATTAATTGGCCTGCCTTTACTTCCTTTAATCCTGCATGGGCTGCTAATATTTTCTGCGTCATTGTCATTCCCATAATTTTTCACTCTCCTGTCAAATTAAATATAAGCTCTCACTTTTTCTTCAATATCTTTAATCAATTTATATTCTATAGAATCTACTAGTGCTACCCAGCTAGCTTCAATGATATCTGTTGACACCCCCACTGTTGTCCAAAGGTTTTGTCCATCGGTAGATTCGATTAAGACCCGAACCTTTGCAGCAGTAGCCGTTGCAGTATCCAGTACCCTTACTTTATAATCCCTTAAATGAACTTCCTGCAGTTGTGGATAAAAGGTCCCTAGTGCTTTTCTTAGGGCTTTATCTAATGCATTTACTGGCCCAGCACCTTCAGCTACTGTCATTTCGTCTGTACCATCTACATTTATTTTAACCATCGCTGATGCAGTATTTTCTCCGATCCCATGGTTTTCTTCAATGATTTTATAATACTTTAACTCAAAGAAGGGTTTATATTTTCCTAGATGCTTTCTTATAACTAATTCAAAGGTGCTTTCAGCTCCTTCAAATTGGTATCCCTCATGCTCCAATTCCTTTAACCTATCGATTAGCTTCTGCGTTTCGGGCGAATTTTTATTGATACTAGGATTGATTTTTTGTATTTTTGTGAGTACAGTGGATTTTCCAGAAACTTCCGACATTAACACTCGCCTTTTATTTCCAACTTTTCTAGGGTCTATATGTTCAAAGGATCGAGGAGTTTTGCTAACACCGTCTATATGCATTCCTCCCTTATGAGCAAAGGCACTATTTCCTATATACGGCTCTCTTTCATTCATAGCAATATTAGCAACTTCTGCCACTAATCTTGCAGTTGAAGTAAGGTTTACCATTTCTTCCTTCAAAATACATTGCTTTCCTCGCTTTAGCTGTAGGTTGGCTATTACCGTGCTAAGGTTTACGTTTCCACATCGTTCTCCAAAGCCTATATAAGTCCCTTGTACTTGCGTGGCTCCAGCCTCTACTGCCATAATGGTATTTGCCACCGCCATACCCCCATCATTGTGGCAATGGATTCCAACCTTCGTAGAAAGCTTTTCTACTACCTCCTTTGTGATACTATATATCTCATCTGGAAAGGCGCCTCCGTTGGTTTCACAAAGTACTAGCCAATCAACTCCTCCATCCTTTGCTGCATTTAGTGTTGCCAGAGCATACTCTGGATTCGACTTATATCCGTCAAAAAAATGTTCGGCATCGAAGATCACTTCCTTACCTTTACTTTTGAAAAAAGCGATCGTATCTTTAATCATTAGCAAGTTTTCCTTAAGTGTGGTCTTTATAATATCAGTTACATGAAAATCCCAGCTTTTACCAAATATAGCAACCACAGGAGTAACTGCTTGCAATAAGGATTGAACATTGCCATCTTCCTCTACTAGAGTATTCGCCCTTCTAGTACTACCAAAGGCAGTTAGCTTTGTATGTTTCAATTTTTCTCTTTTCATGCGGGTAAAAAATTCTAAGTCCTTAGGATTTGAACCTGGATTGCCAGCTTCAACATAGCTGACACCCAAATTGTCCAAAGCTCTAACTATTTTTATCTTATCTTCTACCGAAAAAGATATGCCCTCTGCTTGAGCTCCATCCCTTAAGGTAGAATCAAAAACTGCTATCTTCTCGCCCATTTTTTTCACTCCTCATGCCATTCTAACTCATTTAACATTTTATTTATGGCGTTAATATATGCCTTAATACTGGCCTCTACTACATCTGTGCTAACCCCTCTACCGTTATATATATCATTTCCTAATTTGATTTTTACAAGGGCTTCTCCTTGAGCATCTTCTCCCTCTGTGACGGATTGCAAAGCATAATCTTCCAAGGTAAACCCATTACCAACAATTTTATCAATTGCTTTAAATACAGCATCTACTGGTCCATGGCCTGTTGCCACTTCCTCTATTTCTTCGTTCTCCTTCAATAACCTCACAATTCCTGTTGGCGTAATCGTGTTACCACTGTTAATAACAAATTGATTTAGTTTATAGAACTCTTTTGTCATTACGGCTTTATCTAACACCAGTGCCTCTATATCTTTATCATAAATAACTTTCTTTTTATCAGCCAATACTTTGAACTCTTGAAATGCTTTGTTTAATTCCTCTTTTGACAAATGGTAACCCAGTGAAATTAACCGTTCTTCAAAAGCATGCCTTCCTGAGTGTTTACCTAAGACCAACTTATTATTTGTGAGTCCTACAGACTCAGGGGTCATAATTTCATAGGTGCTTTGGTGTGCCAACATTCCATGTTGATGAATCCCTGACTCATGGGCAAATGCATTGTCTCCTACAATTGCTTTATTGTGCTGTATTTTCATCCCGGTTAATTTACTAACCAAACGACTTGAGGGGTAAAGCTCAGTAGTTTCGATATTCGTAAACATACCATATTCATCTTTTCGAGTGTTTAAAGCCATAACGATCTCTTCTAACGCGGCATTTCCAGCTCTTTCCCCTATTCCATTGATCGTGCATTCCAATTGAGTTGCCCCAGCTTTAGCGGCAGCTAGTGTATTGGCTACTCCTAACCCTAAATCGTTATGACAATGAACAGAGATTTCAGCCTTGTCTATATTAGGCACATTGTTTTTAATGTTATGAATTAGTTTAAAAAATTCATCCGGAGTGGTATATCCAACGGTATCAGGGATGTTGATTACCGTTGCCCCTACCTTAATAACTGCTTCAAAAATCTGATATAAAAACTCTATTTCGCTTCTAGAAGCATCCTCTGCAGAGAATTCCACATCACCACAATACTTTTTAGCATATTTCACCATCTCCACAGCTCTTTGCAGAACCTCTTCTTTACTTGCCTTTAACTTATACTTCATATGAATATCTGAAGTAGCTATGAAGGTATGTATCCTAGGCGCTTCCGCATACTTCACTGCTTCATAGGCTCTATCTATATCTTCTGGTAGTGCCCTTGCTAAACTAGCTATCCTACAGTTTTTAACATTTTGGGCTACTGTCTTGACTGATACAAAATCTCCTGGTGATGCAATAGCAAAACCTGCTTCAATTACATCTACCCTTAATCTTTCCAGCTGCTTTGCCAGTTCTATTTTTTCCTGCAGGTTCATACTGCAGCCGGGGGACTGTTCTCCATCTCTTAAGGTTGTATCAAATATTTTTATATGTTTTGCCATTTGCATTTCACCATCCTAATTTGTATTTATTTTTTTAACCAACTCATCATTTTTCTTAACTCTTTTCCAACTACTTCAATTTTATTGTTCTGCTCTAACCTTCTCTTTGCATTGAAGGATGGTCTATTTGCTTGATTTTCTATGATCCAATTTTTCGCGAATGTACCATCTTGAACTTCTCCTAATATCTTTTTCATTTCTTTTCTTGTATCATCAGTAACAATACGCTTTCCAGCTACATAATCACCATACTCTGCTGTATCACTTACAGAGTATCTCATATAGCTTAATCCACCCTGATTAATCATATCTACAATTAATTTCATTTCGTGTAGACACTCAAAATATGCTACTTCTGGTTGATATCCAGCTTCTACTAACGTATCAAAGCCTGCCTTAATTAGCTCTGTTACACCTCCACACAATACTGCCTGCTCTCCAAATAAATCTGTTTCTGTTTCTTCTGTAAATGTGGTTTCAATAACACCAGCCCTAGCTCCACCTAAGCCTGCTGCATAGGCCAATGCCATTTCTTTTGTATCGCCAGAAACATCTTGATATACAGCCACTAAACAAGGAACGCCTTTTCCCTCCTGATATTGACTCCTTACGGTGTGTCCAGGTCCCTTTGGCGCAACCATGAATACATTAACATCCTCTGGTGGTACAATCTGCCCAAAGTGAATATTGAAGCCATGAGCAAAAGCTAAGTACTTTCCAGCTGTTAAGTTTGGCTCTACACTTTCTTTATATAATCTTGCTTGCTTTTCATCATTGATCAATATCATAATAACATCAGCTTTCGCTGCTGCTTCAGCTGCTACAGCAACCTTTAATCCAGCCTCTTCAGCTAATTTCCAAGATTTACTACCCTCATATAATCCTACAACTACATCTACTCCAGACTCATGTAAGTTTAATGCATGGGCATGCCCTTGACTTCCATAGCCTATTACTGCTACTGTTTTCCCCTTTAATAGTCCCAAGTTACAGTCATTTTCATAATACATCTTTGCCATTGATAATTCCTCCTCAAAATATAATTATATTAATTACTCCATCGTCCTAAGGCAGTAAGCCCAGTACGGACAATTTCTTTAATACCATAACTCTTCATCATGTCAATGAAAGCTAGAACCTTATCACGATCTCCTGTCATCTCCACTGTTAGATGCTCATTAGCAACATCAATTACCTTCCCTCTAAAAATGTCAACTACCTCTAATATAGAAGCTCTAGTCGCTTCATCCGCTTTGATTTTTACTAACGCCAATTCTCTATAAACCGCCTCTTGCGGTTTAAGTTCTGTTATGTCTACTACATCGATTAATTTGTTCAACTGCTTTTTTATTTGTTCTAAAACCTGATTATCCCCTTGTAATACGATAGTCATCCTGGTCAATCCTTCATCCTCTGTCCCTCCTGCAGAAAAGCTGTCAATGTTGTATCCTCTTCTACTAAACAATCCTGCTACACGACTTAATACTCCTGGTTGATTTTCAACCAATATAGAAAGTACATATTTATCCATACTTACACCTCCACATATTTAACTTAAAATTAAATATTATAATATTTTAGAACATTTGGAAACTAAAATCAATAGTTTTTTAATAAATAATTAAATTCAGTCCGATTATTTTAATCATAATGAAATTATTGTAAGTGATATAAATAAAAAACCCCGCCCCTGCATAATATATAAATATACTATACAGGGGCGAGGATATCTTCTCCACGCGTTACCACCCTATTTAGAATCCACCTCACAGTAGAATCCGCTCACTAGGTTCCATCAAACCCTTGCCTGTAACGGGGCATACCGTTTACCTCTTACTGAAAAACTTCATCATTTCAGAGGAACTGCTTGGGAGGGATTTGTATTTCACGACAGTATCGGTTCACAGCAACCACCGACTCTCTGTAACTGTTGAAGGTAAAATACCATTCTCCTTCATTGCATTTATGTGAGTTACACAATTTAGTTTTATGTATTGTATGTATTTTAACAACATCTATGGGTAATGTCAACCCCTTTTTTAGAAAAATTTAAATATATTATAATTTATATTGTTTTTAGATAATTCATTACTTGAAATCTTTTTTACACAGCTCTATAAAGGCAGCGCCTCATACCTACTTACCATAGAATGTGTAGGAAATGGCCTGCGACCATTCCTAGATTAGGCTTCTCAGTCGCATATCTATAGATTCAAAAGTAGATGACACAAATCTTTGATTTAGTGTCAGTCACTTTCACAGAATGCAAAAATAAAATGATGCACTTTTTAGAAGTCCATCATTCAAAGTTAACCCTATTCGTATTTAGTGGAGGCGGCACCCAGATTTGAACTGGGGAATAAAGGTTTTGCAGACCTCTGCCTTACCACTTGGCTATGCCGCCAAAAACTAATTTTTGGAGCGGAAGACGGGACTCGAACCCGCGACCCTCGCCTTGGCAAGGCGATGCTCTACCACTGAGCCACTTCCGCATTCATGGTGCCCAGAGGCGGAATCGAACCACCGACACGGGGATTTTCAGTCCCCTGCTCTACCGACTGAGCTATCTGGGCTGGTGGGCGCAACAGGACTTGAACCTGTGACCCCCTGCTTGTAAGGCAGGTGCTCTCCCAGCTGAGCTATGCGCCCTCAGCAGTGACAAAACTTAGTATACGTGATTTTTCTTATTATTTCAAGGTGCCCTTTTGGTCATTTCCTATGGTTATTAGCGTTTTAATCATTTTATGTCACTATTTCTTCTTTTATTGATGTTTTTTAATCTAAATGCTATCTAATAGTTTTTGTAGCTCTTCCTTATTGAAATGATGCTTTTTATTACAGAAATGACAAACGATCTCCGCCCCCTCATCTTCTTCAATAATTTCCTTCAAATCTTTCTTACCAATACTTATTAGAGCTTTTTCAAATCTATCTTTACTGCAATCACAAACAAAATCCACATCATATTTTTCCAGTATCTCAGGTGCCATTTCCCCTAGAACATGATGTAAGATTTCTTCTTCCCTCATGCCTTTATCCATCAAAACCGTAATTGGCTCCATATTTCCCAGCTTTTCTTCCAGTTTATTCAGGATTTCTTCTTCGATATTTGGTAAAACTTGAATAATAAATCCTCCGGCAGCTTTTATAGTATAATCTCGTTCTACTAAAACTCCTAACGCTACTGCAGAAGGCTGTTGCTCTGAATTAACAAAGTAGGAGGCAAAATCTTCTCCTATTTCTCCTGATACTAAAGGCGATGTTCCTACATAAGGATCCTTTAGTCCTAAATCTTTGATCACAGTTATATCACCTTTTTTTCCTACCGCTTCACCTACGTTTAGCTTTCCTGGTCTTATATAGGTGCTTTCAGCTTCAGGATGTGCTACATAGCCCTTTACATTTCCATAGCTGTTGCCTACTACTACAATAGACCCTAACTTCCCACCGCCGTTGATTTTTACAGTAAGCTTATGATTTTCTGATTTAAGCATTAATCCCATCATAGAAGCAGCTGTTAAGGTTCTTCCTAGAGCTGCTATAGCGACTGGAGATGCTGCATGCAGTCTCCTTGCCTTTTCCACCATACTAGTAGTATTGGCAACAAACACTCGAATACTGTTGTTAGCAGCTGTTCCCCGAATTACTATACTTTTCATATAGATACCTCTCTTTCCTATCTAATTACTATATTTAGTATGTCAAACTTTTTACTAAGATATTATAGTCTTAAAACATAAAAAAAACAAGTTGGTATACCAACCTGTTTTAATCTACGGTAAATTCTTATATAATTAATCCCTAAAGGATTTGGCTACAAGATCAACCTGCTTTTTAACTACGCTCTAGATACGTTTGTAGCTTGAGGTCCTTTGTCTCCTTGAACAATTTCAAATTGAACAACTTGACCTTCTTCTAATGTTTTGAATCCATCCATAGTAATTGCTGAAAAGTGTACGAACACATCGTCTCCGTTTTCTCTAGAAATAAATCCATAACCTTTCTCAGCGTTAAACCATTTAACTGTACCTTTTTCCATTTAAAAATTCCTCCTAAAACTTTAATTAAATTTAACAAAGACACTATGTATCCTTATTCCATATTAGTGTAACATAGCAAAATATTGATGTCAACTGTTTTTTATAGAGTCTGTGCTTTTGCTTGTCTTCTTTTTCCTACTGTTGAACTGCTTTTTTAAGCTGTTTTTTTCGAACCGTCATCAGACCGCCAATCCTTCCAGTCTCTTTAGCAGTTAACCCGCCCCACCCCAAGTTTTTAACCTTGTCTATCAAGCCTAACTCTTCTGCAATTTCATATTTCATCATTAAATCTGGCGTAAACTCTTCTCTAAATTGATTTTTAGACATTTTCAACCCTCCTATTTTTATTGTTGCTGAAAAATAGGAAAATTATACAACTTTCTTTTTAGCCAAGATATATAATTTCTTTTACCTGCAGAAGCACAACCAGCAAGTATAGAGGTAGCACCAGTAGTAAAGGTAAATAATCTTTTAAGAATACAGGGTCTTGTATTTCTATTTCATATTCTAGCCTATCTTGATCAAAGTTATTCTGTCTAGATAATTTTTTTTGTTGATCCATATCTTTTTTTATGATATTTGCTAATTTTAAAGCTATAAAAGCTGTTATCGTCGCGATTATGCCAAAAAATATTACTGTCATTGCGAGAGCAGCAGTAGTAGAAATATCCGCAGCCGCTTCTTGGTTCCCCTCTAAAAAACGACTTAAGGTATTTAACAGAAAGCCTAAGGTAACAGCAAAACCGTTATTTACCATATGCCCTATGATCCCTGCATATAAGGAGTCCGTTAAAATCACTAAATAAGAAAAAACTAAGCCTAAAACAATCGGGCCAAACAAATTATATATATTGAAATGAAAAACTCCAAAAAGGATGGAGGATATAATCATTGCTTTTTTTACTCCCAAACCTTCATATCCAGGTAAAATAAAACCTCTAAAAAATACTTCCTCACATATACCAGCAGATATAGAAATAATCAATAATAGTAAAATATATTCTGAAGTATTGGTAGCTGTAGGTAGTTCAGGAATATTCAAATTTCCTAACAAGCTTAATAATGCCATGAGAACTGCATTTGCAAAAACTGCTGTAGGATACATTAACAATGTTATACATACAACCAACAGACCGTGCTTCGTACTTATTTTATTGAATCTCATTGTTTTTTTGATAGATATTTTTTTCATCTGAAGATATATAATAGGCGGCAATAAAATCAATAGATATTGGGTAATGACTAATCCTAATTCTAAACTAAGATTTTGAAAGTAAAATCCAACAGTAAAAAAAAGTATTGCTCCAATGAGATATAATATATTTGCATCTACTACCTTTAATCTTTTTTCATCTAACATTTATTCACTTCCTTTTTTATATTTCTAATGCACTTCGATACGCTAATAAATTTACAAAAGCTTGCAGTCCATATGCTAATATTTTTTCATCGAAATCAAACCTACCATTATGTAGAGGATGAATGAACCCTTTTTCTTCATTTCTAGTTCCTAAGAAAAAGAAAACACCTGGTATCTGCTTTTGATAAAAAGCAAAATCTTCTGCTAACATAATAGGATCTACTATTTCTATCCTATTCTTTTCTTGAGACTCTATAAAGATTTTAGTTAAGTATTCATCATTATATACTGCTGGATACATATCTCTAAATACCATATTGATTTGACATCGATAACTGACTTCAATGCCCTTTTTAAAATCCATCATTCTTTCTTTAATGCGATCATAAACCTCTTGACTAAAGGTTCGGATGGTTCCTTCCAATACACCACTTTTAGCAATGATATTTCTTTTTTCTCCCGCTTCAAGTCTTCCTATTGTTAAAACTGCTGGATCGATAGGGTTTATACTTCGACTAATAATTGACTGCATGCCTACCACCATCTCACTGGCGATTTGAATGCTATCAGTACCAATATGGGGCATAGCACCATGGGCACTTTTCCCTTCTATATGTATATCAAATTCTCCATTTTGTGACATCATGGCCCCTGGTCTTATGCCAATTTTACCCTCTTCTAATCCTGGAAATAGATGTAGACCATAAACTTCCTCTACTCCATATTTTGTCAAAAATCCCTTCTCTAAAATCGGTAATGCCCCTCCTGGACCTTCTTCTGCTGGTTGGAAGAGTAATACAACATTATCCTTTAGCTTACTTTTATTATTATTTAATAGTTTGGCTAAACCTAAAACAATAGTCATATGCCCATCATGACCACATGCATGCATTTTACAAGAATGTGTGGACTTAAAGTCCAGCTCCGTTTCTTCTTGCATTCCTAAAGCATCCATGTCAGCACGAAAACAGTAGGTTTTTGTGGGGTTTGTTCCTTTAAAATATACTATAAGCCCAGTTCCCAGTACATCTCCTTCAAATTTAATATTTAAGCTTTGTAGATACTTTTGAATATACTGAGAAGTTTTATATTCTTCAAGGCTTAATTCAGGTATTTGATGAAGATCCCTCCGGATTTTTTGTAATTCTTCTTGTAAGTCTTGTATTTCAGTTGATAGTTTCAATGGAAGCCACTCCTTTAATTATTTATCTCTTCTATTTTATAGTTTTTACACCCTGAAAACAACTTATTTAACTATAGCTTTCCTATATTTTACACTTTTCTAATTACAATGGTTTATGGAACCATTCATAATACTTTTTCCCATAGAAATTGGGGCATTTTTATTCAAATATATAATATATATATTAATAGATTAAATAAATAGCATTTTTGTCTTTTAAAGCCTATAAGTTAACTCTATATACATAGAAATGGTTTTACAAGCGGGAAATGTAGCAACGAAAGGAATGATTACAAATGAGTAATGAGTTTAAAAATTTTCATAGTAATAATGCCTTAACTGAGGCTGAAGTAATAGCTAAATTTATTAAAGAATCAAAAAAAACAACCCCAGTAAAGGTCTATATTCAAGGTAAACTCAATCACCTAAATTCTGACAACGTTAAATTGTTTGGACAAGATAACTTTTGGATTATCATCGGTGAATATCATGAAGTGAATAAAATACTAGAATTAAATAAACATACTATAGAAAACTATCACTTAGAAAATGACAGAAGAAATTCTGCTATTCCGCTAATGAATTTACTTCATCTCAACGCTCGGGTTGAACCTGGAGCTTTTATTCGAGAAGGGGTAGAAATTGAAAAAAATGCTATCATTATGATGGGCGCAGTATTAAATATAGGTGCGAAAATTGGAGAGAATACTATGATTGACATGAACTGTGTTATTGGTGCTAGAGGCATCATTGGCAAAAATGTTCACATAGGTGCCGGTACAGTTATTGCTGGTGTATTGGAACCACCTAGCAAGGATCCAGTGATTATAGAAGATGAAGTTTTTATAGGGGCAAATGTAGTCGTTCTAGAAGGTGTAAAGGTTTGTAAAGGATCAGTAATTGCTGCAGGTTCTGTGGTAACAAAAGATGTACCACCAAATACAGTCGTGGCTGGTATGCCTGCAAAAATAATCAAATCTAAGGATAGTAGAACTGCAGATAAGGTACAGCTATTGGAGGATTTAAGAGGGTAAAAAAGTTGTAGAGGATTCATCCCTACAACTCTTGTTGCACTCTGCCAAAGTGACTGACACCAAATTAAAGATTTGGATCATCTACTTTTATCGATCTTTTTCCGTAACTACAAAAACATAAGGAATATTACGATAATAACTCCCATAATTTAATCCATATCCCACAACAAATTTATCAGGAATTGTAAATCCTACATAATCAGGATTTAATTCTACTTGTCTTCTCTCTGGCTTATCTAGCAATACACAGCATTTGATACTGGCAGGGTTCTTCTTTTGTAAATGTTCTAAAACATATTTCATAGTTAGCCCTGAATCAGTAATATCATCCACAACCAAAATATCATAATCTGTTAAATCTTCATCAATGTCTGATACAATCTCTACAGCACCACTACTTTCCATCCCATATCCATAGCTGGATGTAGTCATAAAATTAATTTTGACAGGGATCACCAATTCCCTTACCAAATCTGCTGTGAAGATAAAACTACCTTTCAATAGAGAAACAACATAAAGTTTCTTGCTATCATAATCTTTAGATAACTCTTGTCCTAACTCTCTTAATCTCTTCTTTATATCTTCTTGCGAGCAAAGTACTTCCCATACTTTTTTATCTATATCCATAGGTTTTCCCTCCATTATCATGCTGTTAATATTTTGTAATATTACTAAATATTTTAATGGAAATACTTCTTGATGTCAAATTATTTGTCGATTAATAAGTGAATTTAAGTTTAACTGTATTTTGCTATAAAACATTAGATTTTATTTACTTGCTACTTATTATTTAAATCAATTTTTTTCCATTCTGTGTAAGATTCCTTTGATTTCCTTTAGCAAAACAATCATCTTATTAAGAGAATACTGCATAGATATTAAAATGATAAAAAGAATAGCTCCAGCAACTACCAAATTCCCATAATTCATCTTATCTACCTCCATAAATCATATTTATAGATAACCAAGTTGAAATATAAAATGATGCTATGAAATTTCTGGATAAATCTATCGTTTCATATTTTAATTTTGATACACTAAAGGGCTACATTTGCAGTCCCTAGCTGTGGTTTTCAGCTAGGGGCGAAACCGTAGACCTGTGTGTATTAAAATTATGCTTTACCACTAACTATCACTATAACGATAAATAAAAAAATGTATATTTTAAGCTCTGGAGTTGGTTATCTATATACTTCCTTAATTTTAAAGCTCGACATAAAGCGTTTTATTCACTTAAAATATTTTTCTACAATCCTTATGTTATCTTTCTCCTATACAGATTTTTGTATATTTCTATCATTATATCATAATCTGTAAAATTAAATCATCTCAACTAAAGGAATATTCTAACTATAGATAGAAATTCTATAGAGTAATTTTATACATCCTGAAAGGGGGATAAACTATTGAACAAGAAAAGAATCCTTGATCTATTACTTGAACTTTGCTATGTTCCCAGCATCTCCGAGACAAAGGGAGAAGTTGAGATGTCACAAAAGATCTACGAAATAATCCAAAGGATCGATTACTTTAAAAATCATCCGCACTACTTAAACATTCATCAAATTCCTCATGATTACATGAACCGTACTTATGTTACTGCTTTTATGAAAGGAAAAAAGAAAAGCAATAAAACAGTTATATTGCTTAGTCATCTTGATACAGTAGGTGTCGAAGAATATGGTAGTTTTAAAAAATTGGCCTTTAACCCCGTCGAATATACCGAATATCTAAAAAATAATCATTCTATTAGTTTATCTCAAGAAGCTTTAGAAGATTTAAAAAGTGGAGATTTTTTATTTGGTAGAGGTATTATGGATATGAAGTATGGTATTGCGGCAGGCATTGAAGTGTTATATCAAATTGAAGAAATTATAGATAACTTTGAAGGAAACATTCTTTTGGTTTCAGTTCCTGATGAAGAAGCAAATTCTGCAGGTATGTTGGCTGCAGTTGAGACATTACTATCCATGAAGATAGAGAAGGAGCTGGAGTACATATGTGCTATCATCAGTGAACCTCATTTCCCAAAATATCCAGGAGATAATCATCTATATATTTATAATGGTACTGTGGGAAAATTGTTACCTGTATTCTATTGTGTAGGAAAAGAAACCCACGTTGGAGAACCTTTTGCAGGACTCAATCCCAATTTACTGACGGCTAAAATCATAGAAAAGATCGATCAAAGTCCATTCCTATGTGACTATTTTCAACAAGCCGCTGGACCTGTGCCTACCTGTTTAAAGCAATCAGATACAAAGAATGAGTACTCAGTCCAGACGCCAACTGCTGCTTATACATATTTTAATTTTATCACCTTAAATTCCACTCCCAAAGAAATTTTATATCGCTTAAAAGAAATAGCCGATACTGCCTTTATGGAAGTTTTAGAGGATATCAAGGAAAAATCTTACAAATTTGAGGATTTAACAGGTAATAGACCCCGAATACCTGAGGTAAGACCAAAGGTTATGTTCTATCATGAATTATATGATTTATGCTATAAAGTCCATGGCGAAACCTTTAAGAATCATATTAATAACTTTATTGCTTCAATTGAAACAAAAGACCTTAGACAGTCCTCCATTGAATTGGTGAAGGAAATCCATCACTTTAGTCCCTATAGAGATCCAATGATTATACTATTTCTTGCTCCCCCCTACTATCCTCATTCTGTGAATATGGAGAATACTAAGATTATAGAAGTATGTAAATATATTCTTAACATTGCTAAAGAAAAGTTTAATAGAACCATTAGCCTTGAACCATTTTTTCCTGGACTTTCTGATATGAGCTATTTAGGCATGATAAATTCTATAGACGAAGAATTATTAAAGCTGCATTTTCCATTATGGGGAGAAAAATATTCGATTCCAATAAAAACAATTTCTCAATTGAATATTCCCTTTCTTAACATAGGTCCTTTGGGAAAAGATGCCCATAAATATACAGAACGAATTTGTCTTTCCTACTCACTTGAGACAGCTTCATTTCTCATTTATGAGGCTGTTCTAAAGTCTCTGAAAACTCAAGGTTAATCAAAACACACCCTCTAGATTACTACTAGAAGGGTGTGTTTTGATTTATAGAATAGCACCTTTTTTATAATAGGCCTCCATTATTTCCTTTGGTACAAGACTTCCTCCAGTAGCCCACACGATATGAACAAGTCCTTGGTCTTCTAGTTCTCCTGCTGCTTGTTCTTTTATTAATGTCACAGGGCCTAGCATCCCTGCCAAAGCAGAGGGTTCTAAATATATATTTTCTGTATCGGCTAGATCCTTTAATAAAATATATAAAGCATCGTCGTCTATAGTATAAACACCGCTAATCAGCTCTTCTAACGTCTTACCCACAAATCCAGATGCTCTTCCAACTGCTAGTCCATCAGCTTCTGTTATGTTATCTATACCAAAGTCCTGCACTGATACTTGATCATGAAGTTCTGTCATTAACCCAATTAACATACAAGGAGAATGGGTAGGTTCTGCAAAAAAACAGTGAACATGATTTTTAAATACTAACTTTAAACCAAAAGCTACTCCTCCAGGACCACCCCCCACTCCACAGGGTAAATATACATATAACGGATGATTCTCATCTATAGTAATATCCATATCTTCTAATTGCCTTTTTAATCTATATGCGGCTACAGCATACCCTAAAAATAGATTGATTGAGTTTTCATCATCAATAAAATAACTATTTTTGTTTGTTTCCGACTGCCTTCTCCCTTCCTCTACAGCCTTACTATAATCAGAGGTATACTCGATTACTGCTACCCCCTTACTTCTTAGCAAATCCTTTTTCCATTGTTTTGCATCTGCAGACATATGCACCGTCACTTTAAAGCCTATTTTAGCACTAATAATTCCGATGCTAAGGCCTAGATTACCGGTAGAACCCACCGCAATGGCATACCGAGAGAAAAATGTTCTAAACGCCTGGCTATCTATAACCCCGTAGTCTTCTTCAGTTGAAAGTAAGTTATGTTTAATAGCAAGTTCTTCAGCGTGTTTCAATACTTCGTAGATTCCGCCTCTTGCTTTAATGGAGCCCGCTATAGGCAATTCGTTGTCACACTTTAACAGCAGCCTTCCTATCATATCTACTTCATACCTATCTCTTAGGCATTGTTTCATGCTGTGGATTTCCACAAGAGGCGACTCTATGATTCCATTTGATTGCTGGGTTTCAGGAAAAACTCTTTCTAAATAAGGAGCAAACCTCTTTAATCTTTCCTCCGCATCCTTCACATCATCTTCCGTGATGCCTATATTTTTCATAGCTTGTTCATAGCTTTTATATTTAGGATTTGCCCAAAAAACTTCCTCAGTATCAACTACTTTTTTTAATAATGGGTGTTTCTGTTTCCAACTATCAATGGTTTTTCCAGCAATTAATTGTTCCTTCATAATTACTATCCTCTCTTTCTAAATTTATTAGATAATAACCTTTAGTTATTCTTTTCTCTTTGGTTTATTAAAATTAGTAAGCATATATGGAATTATTTATATAATTTATAATTGCTATAGCTTAACCCTCAGTATAAAATGTAATTAGCACCGATTCATTATATGGTGAACAAAAATAATAGAATAAGGGTGAAAATCATGCTGAATTTTTTGACGAGAAAATGCAATAACAAAACTGCTATTATCTATTTAATAATAGCTTCTTTGCTTTGGAGTTTAGGTGGTGTATTGATTAAATCTATTCAATTGAATCCCATTGCACTTGCTGGTATGAGAAGTGCAATCTCATCTGTATTTATATGGATGTTTCTCAAAAAGCCTAAGTTTAACTGGTCTAAGTCGCAAATTTTAGGTGGTGTTTCTTATGCTGCTATCATGATTTTTTTCGTAACTGCCACAAAATGGACTACTGCTGCTAATGCTATATTGCTCCAATATACTGCACCCATCTATGTAGCCATATTTGGTTTTATGTTTTTAAAAGAAAAAACAACACGTTTAGATTGGCTCACTACTTTTTTCGTATTTGGAGGCATGACCTTATTTTTTATTGATGATATAGAGCTTCAAAATGTCTTCGGAAACTTAATGGCTATTGGCAGTGGTGTTAGTTTTGCCGCAATGGTGCTATTTTTAAGAAAACAGAAGGAAGGTTCTCCGCTAGAATCTATATTAATGGGGAATATCATTACAGCTATTATAGCTATCCCCTTTATGTTTCAATCTCTACCTTCGTCTTCCGATTTTAGTACTCTCCTATTATTGGGAACTATACAATTAGGATTACCTTATATATTATATTCAATAGCTATCAAGCATGTAAGCGCTATGGAGGGAGTCTTAATTCCTGTGATAGAACCAATTATGAATCCAGTTTGGGTCTTTCTAGCCATTGGTGAAGTCCCCGGTAGGTGGGCTTTTGCAGGTGGTGCTATTGTATTAATAGCTGTAACCTTAAGATGTATTATCGTCACTATCAATACACAAGCAGAGGAACCCAGCACTTCATAGCTACAAAGTAGTTGACTTTTCTATAGTGACTCTTGCTTTCTATTTTAATACAAGTCTATGAAATACCACTGCTGCTATTGATAGAATCAATACACTGTGTAGTATTTCATTCAACTTAGACATATTTTCCTTTTCTTTTGTCTTTTTAATGTTAAAATAGCATAAGGCAATTAAAACGAGGCTAAAAAAAACTTTTTCCATATCATCTCCTCCAATACCCTAGACATACTATTATTATGATAATTCGTTAATTTTTCTTAATTTCCTTTTAAAATATCTAGTAATCTAATAAATATTTTTTCATTATCCTAAATATCTTTTTTAATATTATTCAGCGTATACCAACTTTTATTCCAGTAATACTACATAAATATTTTTTGACGTATGTATTTAAATGATAGTGTATATGCCTATATCTATAAAATGTTAAAGTGCTATATTTATTATAGCACTTTAACATTTTAATATGAGTTCTTATTTACCTTGATAATTATAGCCGTAATCAAAAGCTTCCAAATTCATTTCAATAGACTTATAGGGAACATTGTCTTTAATTGTATCCTTCCAAGTGTCCATCTTTATATCTATATGTTTAGCAAGAATTCCCAAAAGAATTACATTAGACACCTGCTTTTTACCAATATTTTTTGCTTCTTCAAAAGCATTAATCTCAGTAACTTGATATGTAGATTTAAGATTTTCTATATCCTCTTCTGGATATTCATATTTCTCCTGCTGTACCAAGGTTGGATAAAATCTTTTTATGTTCAAAATAATTTTACCATCTTTCTTTAGTATAGAACTCCATCTTAAGGCTTCTATCGGTTCCATAGACACTAGTATATCTGCATCCCCCGGTGGAATATTTGGCGAATAAATCTTTTCACCTATTCTGACATTTCCCCAAACCATTCCTCCCCTTTGGGATAACCCAACTACATCATTGCTTTTCACATCATAGCCATCCTTTAAAGCCGCTTGACAGATTATCCTCGTCATGAGGATAAGTCCTTGGCCGCCTACTCCACCTAACATAATATTAGTTGTCAATTTTCTCATCCTCCCTATCAATTTTTTTTGAGGACTTTATTGCATTTACAGGACATACCTGGGCACATACACTACAACCCACACACATGTCTTTATCAATTGAAGATTTCAACTTCTCAATGCCTTCATACTTTATCATTCTAAGGGGTGGGCAGTTGGTTTTAATGCACGCCCTACAGCTGATACATATGTTAGGATTCACATAATAATATGGCTCTTCTATATTATACTTTAATGCACATGGTCCGTTGGCAACGATAATTGATAAACCATCATAAGCAATTTCTTCTTTAAATAGCTTTGTAGCAGCTTTATAATCATATTGATTAATTTCTTTAACCCGATCAAATCCCATTGACTCCAAGAGGGTTTTAATACCAACCTTCATATCATCTCTTTCATTATAAAGACCTGAACTGGCATTAGGCTGTCCTCCCGTCATAGCAGTTGTTCTATTGTCTAGGACAACTAATGTGATATTTTCATTATCTTCCTTCCTATGTAAAGTGTTAACAAAAGTTGACAATCCAGAGTGAAAGAAGGTTCCATCCCCTATCACTGCTACTAAAGGTTCTCCCTCATCATTTTTTGACATTGCCTTTCGTATTCCTTTTGTTATGCCTATACTGGCTCCCATACTAATAATAATATTGGATTGTTCAAAGGGAAATAAAAACGATAGAGAGTAACATCCAATATCACCTATCACGATCTTTGCTTTTGATTTCTTCAGTATGTCAAAGGTAGGTCGATGAGGACATCCAGTACAGAACAAAGGTGCTCTAGGAACAGTTTCAACATATCTTTTTGCAAATTTCTTCTCTTCCCGAATAATTCCCGCCTTGGATAATCCTTCTTGGATATCTCGGATATCCAATTCTCCTGTGAAATCAAAATATTTTTTTCCCTCACAGACAATTCCCATTAGCTTCAATTCATTTTCAATAAACGGAAGCATTTCTTCAATAACAATAATCCGTTCAAAGCCACTGGCTATCTCCTTTGCTTTTTCTTCTGAAATTGGATGAATCAAACCCAATTTCCATATGCTTACGTTAGGATTGAGCTCTTTAAGATTATAATAGACTAATCCAGAGGTTATAACTAAAGTGTCGGTATTTTCCTTTAACTCTAACCTGTTTAGATCTGTATCATAAGCATATTCTTCTAGCTTTTTCAGTCTTTCTTTCATAAAGAATTGTGATTTTCTTGAACCTGGGGGTATCATACAGTATTTCTCTCTATCACGGTCGATACCCTTTGGCTTGACTTCTTCTCTATTCTCAATCTCTACCACACTTCTGCCATGACAAACTCTACTGGTAATTCGCAGCATCATAGGGATAGAAAAAGTCTCACTGATTTCAAGTGCCTTCTTCGTGAAATCCTTTGCTTCTTGACTATCCGAAGGGTCAAGAATGCCCATATTGGCAAACTTACCCAAAACCCTATTATCTTGTTCATTTTGCGAACTAGCTAGGCCTGGATCATCTCCTGATACCAATAAAAAACCGCCATTAACCGGGGTTTCAGTAAATGTCATGAGCGGGTCATAAGCAATATTTACACCCACATGTTTCATTGAAGCCATTGCTCTTGCTCCGTAGAAGGACCCTCCTATAGCAACCTCAACAGCTACTTTTTCATTAGTCGAAAACTCTGCATATACCTCTTCATATTCCTTTAGCTTTTCTAGAATTTCTACAGTTGGGGAACCAGGATAACTGGCAGCTATCGTTCCACCTGCTTCATAAAAACCCCTAGCTATTGCCTCATTTCCTGTTAAAATCCGTTTTTCCTTTAAGCTTGTTCCCATTCCATCACTCCCTAAATATATTTTTCCCTTTTAAATTTTATGAAATGGCAAAGACATGGTAGTATAATTTTTCTATACTTATCATACCCATATAATTCCTGTACATTCATAATAAGTAAAAGTTCACGAAATGAAAATACGGTAGAGGATCATCCTCTACCGTACTATTTGCACGCTGCAAAAGTGACTGACACCAAATCAAAGATTTGGTGTCAGTCACTTTTCTCTTTACACTAGTAAAAGGTGGGGTGCCTATTACTAGTGTAAAGATATTATTTAATTAAGCATTGTCACTTTCTTGGAAAAGTGCAGTTGAAAGATATCTCTCCCCTGAATCTGGTAACAACACTACAATCGTTTTACCTTTATTGTCTGGACGTTTAGCAATTTGGATAGCTGCATGAGCAGCTGCTCCTGATGATATTCCAACCAACAAACCTTCAGTTTTTGCAAGGCTTCTGCTAGCTTCAAAAGCTTCTTCATTTTTCACTTGAATTATTTCATCATATACCTCTGTATTTAAAATACTTGGTACAAATCCCGCACCTATCCCTTGAATTTTATGAGGCCCTGGCTTTCCTCCAGATAATACTGGAGAATCGGTAGGTTCAACAGCTATAATTTTTATATCAGAATTTTTTTGTTTTAAGATTTCACCTACTCCAGTGATGGTTCCACCTGTTCCTATACCACCTACAAATATATCTATTTTGCCCTCTGTATCTCTCCATATTTCTTCCGCTGTAGTTTGTCTATGGATTTCTGGATTCGCCGTATTGTTAAACTGCTGAGGAACATAAGAGTTAGGGGTTTCGGCTGCCAATTCCTCGGCTTTTTTAATGGCTCCTTTCATACCTTCAATCCCGGGTGTTAACACTAATTCAGCACCTAAGGCCTTTAATAAATTTCTTCTCTCAACACTCATTGTGTCAGGCATAGTAAGTATTAATCTATATCCTTTAGCTGCCGCTACAAAAGCAAGGGCTATACCTGTATTGCCACTGGTTGGTTCAATGATCACAGATTCCTTATTAATCAATTCTTTTTCTTCTGCATCCTTAATCATGGCGTAGCCTACTCTGTCTTTAACACTACCGCCTGGGTTGAAATACTCTAATTTACCAATCAAAGTAGCCTCTAATTGATTTGCACTGTTATATCCTGTAAGTTCCACCATTGGTGTATTTCCGATCAAATCAGTTATATTGTTTGCTATTTTCTTCATACTATTCCCTCCAATATTTTTTATATTTATTTCTTGCATGTTCAATATTTTTATATCTGTTTGTTCAGACGTTACTCAAAATTTTTCAGATAAGTAGTAGTTAATTTCTATTATATTGTATTTTAAGTTTTAAGAACAACGTTGTTTTTAATCCATAGTATTCCGGTATGTTTATAGTAAATATACTACAAGACATTCCTCTATGTCAATAGATTTTTGCAAAAAATAATATGTTTTTCTATATTGTTCCAATTATCTTACACTAATTACTAACCCTAGTAAGGTGTTTTTAATATTCTCTCCTCATAATGATCATATACCTTTTTTCCCTTCTACTAATCATGTACAGCCTACTATAGATGTACCCCTATGAATTTTAATATACTAAAGGCTACATTTCTCTGCAAAGGCAGTCTCTTAGTAGGGGCGACCTGTGGTCGCTCGAATCCATCCAGGCGACCACAGGTCGCCCCTACATTATCACGCATCATACAACAATTTAAAAAAGCTTAAGAAAGATTGTATTTCTTTCTTAAACTTTTTTTATTTAAATCTATTATTCCATTTTATCTTTGTAATCATCCAAGTAGGAGTATTTCTTTCCATCTTTTTCCCAACCTAAGATAGTATCCATATTCACATTTTGCGTTGCTCGAAAAATAGATTTGTCTACATCCTGGAAATTCTCCTTTAATTGTTGAATTAGAGCCTTAATCTCATATCGTTTCGTTCCAGTTTTTTTTGCAGCTACCATACATGCACAATTTAACGGCCAAATACCACTAAAATCCGTAAAATCTATAATTGCTGATTCTTCAACGTGATACAGAGGTCTAATTAACTCTAATCCTTTAAAATTAGTAGATTTTAACTTTGGCAACATCGTGCTAACTTTTCCCGTATATAATAAATTCAACATAGTTGTTTCAATGACATCGTTAAAATGGTGACCTAACGCTAGCTTATTACAACCTAATTCCTGTGTCTTTCTATAAAGAGCGCCTCGTCGCATTTTTGCGCACATATAACAGGGATAATCCTTAGCCACATCATCAACAATTTTAAAAATACCCGAATCAAAAATGTGAACAGGGATATTTAAATGTCTACAATTATCGATTAGTAGTTGCTTAATACTTTCATGATAGCCAGGATCCATAGCAATGAACTCTAATTGAAAATTATCATTCCCATGATTCTTTAACTCTTGAAACAATTTTGCCATTAAAAGGCTATCTTTCCCACCCGAAATAGCTACTGCTATCTTGTCCCCAGCTTCAATAAGATTAAACCCTTTAACAGCCTTGACAAATTTTGACCATATGTCTTTTTTATATTTAGTAATAATACTTCTCTCTATTTCCATAAGAGGCTTTCTATCCTGTAAAGGGATTAATTGATCGCAACCATTTCCCGCAATACCACTCATTTTATCACCTCACTTTTACGAAAAATATTATATCACCTTTTATATACTTTGTCTTTGGAAACAAGTACAAAAAACCGTACTTTTGTAATAAGTACGGTTACAATACTTAACTCTATTTTATTTAGAATGTTATAAAGCTGCCTCTGCTTCAGTTACTAATCTAGACATTAGCTCTTTCACAGTAGTCATAGCATCAATACGATATGCATTGGTTCCAGTAAATATTAGACCTTCCTCTACATTCCCTATAACTGAATCTATCAAAGCTTTAGAAATACAATAGGGGGTATTTTTAGGATCGCAGGGTTTTAAACAATTATAGCATTTTTTTACTGGTATATTTTTCTCCTGCAGCCTCTTAATAAAGCTATTGTGGATTGCCCTGCCTGGCATTCCTACTGGACTCTTTACTAAGCCAATATCTTCCTTACTTGACTGTATATAGGCCTCCTTAAATCTTATATCTGCATCGCATTCCTCAGTGGCTACAAATCTTGTGGCCATTTGAACTCCTGCCGCCCCCATTTTTAGATACTTTGCTATATCTATTCCATCGAATATGCCACCAGCAGCAATAACTGGAATGGTTTTATTGTACTTTTCTTCATAGGGTTTTAATGCTTCTATTACCTGTTGGACAATTTCTTCTAATTTCGGCTTCTCAGCAGCATTTAATTGCTCTTCAGAAAAGCCTAAATGCCCTCCTGCCTCAGGACCTTCAACAATTACTAAATCTGGTATGTACTGGAACTTTCTATCCCATAACTTCGCTATTAAAGCTGCAGCTTTGCTAGAAGAAACGATTGGTGCTATTTTAGTTTTCGTTCCCTCAATCATACTTGGTAAGTCTGTAGGTAGTCCTGCACCCGATATAATGATATCTATTTTTTCTTCTACTGCAGCCATCACCATATCTTTATAATTATTTATAGCAGCTAAAAGGTTTACTCCTAAAATGCCGTTTGGACTCATTTCTTTAGCTTTTTTAATATGCTTTTTTAAAGCTCTTACATTAGCGTTTCCGTTATTGGTTTCAAAATCAGGTTCATCAAATCCGATTTGCACACCTGATATAACCCCGACTCCTCCCTCGTTGGCTACTGCAGAAGCCAAATTAGATAGAGATACCCCCACACCCATAGCTCCTTGTATGATGGGAACATCTGCTACTAGTTCTCCTATTTTTAAAGAAGGTAACTTCATGACATCGACTCCTTATTTGTTTATTATAGTTTTAATATTTTAACAAAAGTATATAGTTGAATCTATATTCCGTCAATCTATTCCTGTAAATTATTATTAACAAAATATATTCAATTATAATTTTTCATTATACTTTTCTTGAAAATCATAGGGTATCCATACTGTTTTAGGCAAAAAACTATTCACATAATTATAACAATTATTTTCTTAAATAACAAACAGTAAAATGCTGATTGTCCAACAATAGATTCTTTAATAGATGGTTTTATGTAATGTATTTATGTATGCTACATTTTCATGTCTTTTACACAAAATATCTAAACTATTTTTGTAAGATTCGTCAATATCTCTTTCTTTATAGCCATAGTATAATAAAATTATAGTATAATTAGAAGGAGGAGAAATATTATGGCAGGATTAACACTAAAAAACATCAATAAATCATATGCTAATGGATTTCACGCTGTAAAAAACTTAGATTTAGATATTAAAGATAAGGAATTTGTTATCTTGGTAGGTCCTTCAGGTTGTGGAAAATCAACAAGTTTGAGAATGATTGCTGGTCTGGAGGAGATATCCGATGGGGAATTATACATAGATGATAAGCTAGTGAATGATATTGAACCTAAAGATAGAGATATCGCAATGGTTTTTCAAAATTATGCATTGTATCCTCATATGACGGTTTTTGATAATATGGCTTTTGGTTTAAAGCTTAGAAAGATGTCAAAAGATGATATCAAAGAAAAAGTTACCGAAGCTGCTAAAATATTGAACATAGAAGATTTATTAAATAGAAAACCTAAAGAACTTTCTGGCGGTCAGAGACAAAGAGTTGCTTTAGGTAGAGCAATCGTTAGGGAACCAAAAGTATTTTTAATGGATGAGCCTTTATCAAATCTAGATGCAAAATTAAGAGTTCAAATGAGATCAGAGCTAAGTAAGCTTCATAAAAGACTGCAAACAACCTTCATTTATGTTACCCACGATCAAACAGAAGCTATGACTATGGGTACTCGAATTGTTGTTATGAAGGATGGTATAGTACAGCAGGTAGCGGATCCTCAAACTATTTATGCAAGTCCTGCAAATATTTTTGTAGCTGGATTTATGGGTTCTCCTCAGATGAATTTTATCGACTGTAAAATTGTAGAGAAAGAGGGTCAGGTTTTAGCTGTATTTGCTAATAATCAAATAGTCCTTCCTTCTATTAAAGCTAACCTATTAAAATCTAAAGGTTATATAGGAAAAGATGTAGTTTTAGGTATTAGGCCTAATAATATATATAGTACGTCTGAAGCTCCTTTTTCTTATGAAGGCTCTGTTCTTAATGCTAAGATAGACGTTAAGGAACTGTTAGGAGCAGAAACAAATCTATATCTTAAAATTAATGAGATTGATTTAACCTGCATTGTAAAACCTAACTTGGCTTTACAGGTAGGGGATACCATTGATATTACATTAGATATGAATAAATGTCATATATTTGATAAGGCCACTGAAAAAGTAGTGCTTTAACACAAGTCTATTATATACATATACGCCTTTATACTTAAATTTTAATATACACGGTCTACGGTTTCGCCCTCGACTGAAAAGTAGATGACCATAAGTAGATGACCAAAATCTTTGATTTTGTGTCAGTCACTTATACAAAGTGCAATCTTTGATTTTGTGTCAGTCACTTTCACAGAGTGCAACCATAGCCAAGGACTGCAAATGTAGCCCTTAGTATATTAAAATTTAGGGGTGTATGCCTATATAGATAACCTTATATCCCTAAGGGGAGGTAAATCTCAATGCATATTCAAAGAATTAAAGTTATTATTCAAGGCTTAAAATCTATTATTGATACGGAAATAAATCTTCTAGATGAATCAGGCTATATCTTTTACAGTACTGATTCATCTAGAGTTGGTAATTATGATCATGGTGTTCAATCTTTTGACTTAGTCAATAAATTTTTAATTGAGCAAGAAAACTATATATATTGTTACTGCCAAACCTATGGTAAAACTAGATATGTATTATCAATAAAAGGAATTAATCATGATACTAGAAGGGTTGCAAAAATCATTGAGATTTTTTTAGATACTGATGTACAGAACATCTCTAGAGAAGATTTTATTAGAAGCCTGCTTTTAAATACTCTAGAGAATAACGTGCTAGAAGATCTGTGTGGAAAATATCATATTATTCCAAAGGGACATGTACAGGTTATCATTATTGAAGTAATTGAAAGCCTTATGGAAAAAATTGAAGAAATAGTGATGGCTCTTCTTCCTAATGAGATATTTGTGAAAATCAATAATAAATATTTTGCTATTGTTAAAGAGGCTAATGAAGAAACTGATGATTTTCCTACTCTATTATCTGATACGATTTTATCTGAGTTGTTATATGAAGTAAAAATTGGTGTAGGTGCAGTTGTTAATGATATTAAAGATTGGCACTTCTCCTATCAAACGGCAGAATCATTTATTTTAATTGGCAAGATTTTTTCACCTAATAAAAAAATATATACTCTGAAAAGCCTTAGTATTCCATTAGTCATTAGCAGATTACAGTTAAATGATTTAGAAGAATTAATGAAACAATTTAATTGTAATATAGAAGATGTATTTTCAAATAATGAGTTAATGACTACAGCCTTTGTATTCTTTAAAAATAACCTTAATATTAGTGATGCTGCTAGACATTTATTTATACATAGAAATACTTTAATATACCGATTAAACAAAATTTATGATATTACTGGTTATGATTTAAGGCTTTTCGAAGATGCTACACTCTTTAATGTAATCATTAATGGATATCTTTATCTAAGAAACATTCATTCGTAAGCGTCAAAATGCCCACACCTTGACAGATATGGGCTTGATCATTAATTTTCAGATGGCACTTTGCAGGATTGAGGTATGGATTCTGACCAAG
>NZ_FZOJ01000095.1 GCF_900188145.1 Anaerovirgula multivorans
GGGGATATCGGGAAATTGAAAATTTCAGTTGAAATCCTCAAAAAATAATCAAGCCTATCGAATTTAGAGTTTATAATAACTCTAGACCTCGATAGGTTTTTTTCTTCTCATTTATTTCTCTGTATTTTTTACATCACAAAAAATCCTTCTTCAAGGACATTTGTTTTTATAGGTCACTTTTTGTTTAAGCTACTTTACCCTCATATTTTTCAAGTATATTTTGCTCAAATCGATAGTATTTATTTATATTTCGAGCCATTACATAAAGCATGATTTCTTTTGTTACTTTTTCTGTGCCTCGTCTATGAAATCTTCTATATCCATCATTTTCCTTCATATCTCCAAATGAGCCCTCTGTCATCACTGAACGTATTTGTCGATATTTAATCCCCTTTTCGCTTAACACATTCTCTTCAGCCATTGATTTAAGGTGATCCCAACGCTCATTGATTTTCATCAACTTATTTTTGCTTTCATGTTTCGTCGGATCATACTTGTAAAGACATTCTGATTTTAACAAACATCCATCACAATTTTCGCTAGCATATACTTCAAACGTTCTTTCAAAACCATCTACTCTGCGTATTTCCGTCTTTTGGTGTTTTAGTAGGCGATTATCATAGCAAACATATGCCTTTTGTGTATTACCGTTTTCATTAGTTATTATAGTAGTCTTCATATTATAGTATTTACTGATATCCTCATAGTACTTTCTTGACTTCTTCTTTTCGTGGTCAGTCAATTTTATGTAACTTTCAATGTTATTTTCTTCAAGATATAAAAGATTCTCCTCGCTACTATACCCACTATCAGCTACCATCTCCATCAGTGTATTACCTAAATGCTCCTGGTGCTTTTTTGCTACTGGTATCAATGTTTTGTAGTCTGTCCTATCGTTACTCACATGGGTATGTACGATAAAATAATTTTCTACTGCAAACTGAAGATTATATGCTGGTTTAAGTTGTCCATTTTTCATATGATCTTCTTTCATTCTCATAAATGTAGCTTCTACATCTGTCTTTGAATAGCTATTTCGATCTTTTCCCATAATTTCAAAATGACTTTTATATTTTAACAACCTTTCACCTTTTTCCATAAAGCTTTCATAAAGATTTTGTAAAGTTGTTTTCTTTTGTCCTTTTCCACTAACAAAAACAATTCCTTCTTCTATTGCAATAGAATGAATGGTTGACGCTACATTTAGCATATCTACTGGACTTACGTTATCTATTTGCAAAACAGTATTGTTTTGTATCTTTTTCTTGTTGCTGTGCTTTCGATGTCTATTTTCTTCAATAATTTTTCTAACACGCTCTTGACCCTCAATAAAAAACATTTCTTTCTCTACAAGGTGATACTTTTTGCCAAACTTAGATGCTTTGATAAAAGTGTTGTATTTTTCAAATAGCTCATTAATT
>NZ_FZOJ01000016.1 GCF_900188145.1 Anaerovirgula multivorans
GAAACAAGCCAAGCAGAAGTATTTACCACTTTATTCTCATCTAGTTTGAATGATATACTTTTCATAGGTGAGATACCGCCTTTCGTAGGATTTTTGGGGGATAAAAAATACTTCTATGGGCGGGCTATTCTCACCTTTAGTTGTTTTTTGGTAATGCTACCATGGTAACTATTGGAAAGTGCTATGGTCTTGTTTGTACAAAATCTAGGTAATTAGCCTTGGAAACTCGTCAAAAAGATTTTATCTAAAAATGATGATTCATTCAAATATGTTTAGTTTAGAAAATAGCAGGGAATCTCCCTGCTATTTAAATTTATTTATAATTTAGCAAATTATCCTCCTGCCATAAGATGGATTACTTTGATATCATCTTCATCCATAATAATTCTTATAGCATATTCATGTTGGGGAACCAGCTCATCATTAATTTTTACATAAATTTTTGGGAAAGTATATTTATTTTTTTCTAGTAGCTTCTCAACAGTTAAATCTTCTTCCCATTCAGCATCCCTTCCATTTACCTTTATCATCCCTAGCCCTCCAATCTATAGAAGTAGATTATTACAACTATGCTTCCTATTAATATCCATGAAGAATTTTTGCCCCCCCATGATTCAAAGGCTTAGAGCTTTTATAAATACTGCTTCACTACTTCTATAACCTCAGGTAAATCCATACCAATTTTTTTAAGATGCTCTATTGTTGGTACCCCCTCCTTCGTCCATCCCCTTCTATCATATACTGCATCGGTTAATTTTCCAAACTGATTTTCACGATATCTTCTTAATAGTGCTATTTTTTCCTGTGTCAACTTTTCTGCTGGATTATACCCTGCCAATTCTTCTAGTTGATTGTCATATCTTTCTTGTCTTGATTCATACTCTTCTACTGTTACAGGCCCCATGGATCGATAAGGGGTTTTATCGTGTATTCTTAATCCTTTACCCATTCTAATATTAAATACTCTCTGAAAATTATATACTCTTTCAGATTCTCTAATCAATTCATGTTTATCTATGTTTTTTCCAGTAACACCATTGCATATATCCACATAGTTTTGAACATGCTCAGGTATTTTTGCAGGTTCATCAGTTAAAGCATTGTCTTCAGGAGCAATGTCATTCCAAGGGAGCTTGCATAGGCCATAGAGTCCAAACCAAGTTCTAAACATTGGGAAATAATGTAAAGCTTCTGCCTTATCTTCAAAGGTTGGGATTTGATTATTCACCATATCCATGAAAATCAACCATGCTTCATCATGCTGAGGACCCTTGTTTGTAAGTCCATATCCCCCTTGCTGTGCTAAAGATTCTTTAGATAGATATTCAGAGTATTCCAATCCTTTTTGCTCCATACCAATATCAAACAGGAAGTCTGGATCAGCACCATATTCCTCTGCAAATATTTTCTTCATTCTATGAACACCTTGACCTGCTATTTTGCCAAATCCTTCTCCTCGTGACATCTGGTGCAGAAGCTCTAGAGCCGCCTCAGCATTTCCAAAATTAAGTTCTAAACCATCTGTAATTTTTTTATTTATAATACCATTTTCATAGCATTCCATTACAAAAGCAGTCAGTGTACCAAAGGATATGGTATCTACTGCATAGGTATCACAGTAAAAGTTTAACTCTAATATAGCTTCAGGATCGAATATACCACAGTTTGACCCTAATCCTGCTGCATTTTCGTATTCTGGGCCGTCAACCGTAACCAAATGCCCTCTATAAGGCCCTGTTTTTAATTGAAATCTATCTGCAGCCTTTGCACAGGCCATGGAACAGCCATACCAGCAACCATCTGCCATGCCTTGGGTAATATACTTCTCTATAAATACGGTCGATGCAATTTTATAAGCATCAGGGTGGCTGCCATATTTGAAGTTGTGGGTAGGAAGCAAATCATATTGATTCATTACTTCTATGATATTGGCCGTACCTATCTTTCTCATATTGTTTTGCTTTTCATCTAGCTTACATATCTCCTTATGAAGCTTTATTCCGGTCTTATTAATCATCGGTTGATCTACTGGGTTATTAAGATCTCCTTTTACTCCTTTATATTTTACCACCAAAGCCTTTATTTTCTTATCTCTAAATACAGTACCTATTCCGCCTCTTCCCGCTTGTTTTAATCGAGCTACCTTTCTTCTGACATCATAGAATGTAAAGTTTAGCAGACCAATAAGGGTGTTTTCTGCTGCTGTTCCCGCCGTCACAACAGCAACATTCCTCTTGTCCTCCTCTGAATCTGCATACATTTCTGTTAATTGTTCCCCTAACACATGCCCATCAATAGCTTCTAAAGGAGCTTCTTCTATTTTTACAGTCCCTTTATTTCCATCAATGTAGATAATTACATCCTTCTCTGCTTTGCCTTGAAGCTCTAAAGCATCCCATCCAGAAAATTTTAATAGAGGTCCAAAATATCCTCCTACATTGCTATCTATTGGTATTCCTGTAAGAGGAGATATTGTACATATTAATGATTTACCAGCTCCTGGATATTGAGTAATACCACATATAGGTCCTCCAGCAATAACGATTTGATTTTCTAAATCATTCCATTTGGTTTTAGGTGTTACTGCATTCCATAGATACCATAAGCCAAATCCCTTACCTCCAATAAACTTATCTTTCATCATTTGTGTAACTGATTTAGCTTGAATTTTATTTTCTGATAGATTAATATACAATGTCCTATTTGTATAGCCTTTATCAACTTTACCTAATTCATAGGAATATTCCGTTAACAGCTTGTGTTTTTCTTTTAAATCCTTGACATTCATCATCTTTTTTGCCCTCCTTTCGCCTTTTATTAATCACTTATTGCAGCTACCTGCTCTTTAGCTTTTTCTTCTATATAAATTGCTTCTGTAGGGCATTGCTTTGCACAAAGTCCACAGGCTATGCATTTAAACGGCTCTATATAATCGTCATGCTGCCTCATAGCTGCTTCTGGGCAAAAACCTACACACATAAAACATCCTACACACTCTTTTTTATTAATTCTTACTATTCCTTTACTATCTCTAGTAATAGCTTTTACTGGACAAATATCAATACATATACCACATTGATTGCATGCTACAATTACCTTATCAATCTCTTCAGTAATACGAATACAGGATTTCTCTACGTTATCTGTTTTAAAAAATGCTTTACTACAGATTTCTTCGCATTGATGACACTTAATACATAGACTATCCTTCCTGGCTAAATACTTCATGTCGCTCCCCCTCTTTATCAAAATTGGTAAAGGAACTATTTATTTTTAAGTAAACAGTAGTTCCTTCCTATTACTTTGTTCTCCTCCTTTTTTATTATTATATAGGCTTACCTTCTGTTAGTATGCAATAACTGTTCCAAATTTTCCGTAAGCCTCTATACAACTATACGAAATATGATTTTCAAGGAAGAAAATCTCGAAAGTTTAAAAATATCCATCTGTATCCTCTAAACATAATATTTTCAAGCCTATAATTACCCAACATTTTACCCATTTTTTTGATAGTTTTTCAGTAGCTTCTATAGCTTAAATAGATTTTTTTGATATTTTCCCTAAAGCTCTAGTTTCTTTGATTGTTTTTATTCGTTTAATAATGAATATCGTTGAGAGGTCTATAGCATAGGCTCTAAATAGACTCTTAGCAAGTAAAATCCAATTTTCTGCTTTAATAAAACCATCTATTTCCTAGTAATATTTTTACACAAAAAATGCTTTGAAGATTGTACCACCCTCAAAGCACTCCATATATCAAACTAATCTTTCTTTGCTACTCCTGAGTATACCGCATATTATCTATGAAAAGACGGAGATTATATTTGTCAATTTTATTATTTAAGGTTTGTTGAGGGATATCTAAATCTCTAGCCGCTTTAGAGATATTACCTCCAGTTTGTTTTAATGCTTCTTTTATAATATCTGTTTCTAAATCTTTAACAGCCTCTTTTAACCGTATTCTCCCCTCCTTCTTTATGGGAGAAGAATACCTATCCTTTTGCTTGATTACTAAGCAGGGAGAAAATTGCCCTTCATCAAATCTAATAACTTTTCCATTGGTCATATTCATAAAGCGTTCCACAATATTTTTCAACTCACGAATATTGCCTGGCCAGTCATAATCCATAAAAGATTCTATTGTTTTTTCATCAACACCAATTACTTTTTTATTTAATTTTTTGTTGTATTCTTCTATAAAAATCTGGACCAAATAGGGAATATCCTCTTTCCTATCCCTTAAGGGTGGGATTTCAATATAAAGAACATTAAGCCTATAGTATAAATCTTTTCGTATCTCACCTGTTTGCAGAAGTATCTCGGGTTTCACATTAGTGGAGGAAATTAGTTTAAAATTTACTGGAATTTCTTTTTCTCCCCCAACACGTCTAACTTCTCCCTCCTGAATGACTCTAAGAATTTTTGCCTGAAGATTTTTGGGCATTGAATTGATTTCATCTAAGAATAGTACGCCTCCATTGGCAAGTTCAAATAAGCCTGGTCGATTTTCGGCCCCTGTAAAGCTACCCTTCACAGTTCCAAATAAGATGCTTTCTAACAAAGATTCTGGTATAGCTGCACAGTTTTGAGCAATAAAAGGAGCTTTTTTAGAGTTTTTGCTAAAAGAATAAATAGATTGTGCCACCAGTTCTTTTCCTGTACCAGTCTCTCCATAGATTAGAACGTTCGATTGACTATTGGCCATAATTAAGATTTTTTCCTTTAATTTTTTAATTTCCGAGCTTTCTCCGATAATACTGTCAATGTCATAAAATTTATTGATTTTGGGTTTAGCACAGCTATAAATATCCCCACTCTTCTGCCCCATTTGATTTGAAAGCAAATCTTCTGATAACTTGTTAATTCCTGAGATATCCTCTCCAATTTCATAAGCACCAATAATCTCTCTCTTTTCTTTTATTGGGTAGGTTGAAGTTAGTGAGATTTTTCGTTCTCCTCTATTGGTAATATAGGTGCAAACACTTCCTATTACAGGCTCACCAGTAGCAAAAACCTTTACAAATGAACTGTTTTCTTTATTTAGATGAGGAAAAACTTTAAAAATAGATTGACCAAGCACATTTTCCTGATTGAATCCATTTTCTTGTGCTGCTTTATTGGCATAAATAATTTCCATATCTTTATTGACAACATATACTTGTTCATTAATAGTCGATAAAATTTTATAAATATACTTTTTTTCTTGAAAAAAAGAATTGATGTCCATCGTTCCTCCACCCTTAATGGCATAATATTTCTAATATTATAATTTGACATCTTAAATATTTACGTTATAATTTCCTAAATATAATTTTCATTTCAACCCTTTAGTTACTTCTAGTATAGCAGTTTTTTCCTTCTCTATCAATTTTTACTTAAAGTAAATCTAAAGCTGCTATTGTAGATAATGATATTATAATAACAGCTATCCCCGTCTTGAAAAGTCCAAAGCCTATTATTGAAAATCAACAACCCTCCCTGGTTTTATTGGGAGGGCCACATTCTTTGAATATATTAATTTTAGGTACCCATTAAACAACTGATGGCTCAAAAATTAATTCACCTTTTCTAAAACGATTTAGATGGAGCATATCAATTGGAATAGTACATTCTTCCTGTAGAATGATTTCTGCCATTAACAGCCCGGTGGCAGGTCCAAACATCAATCCATGTCCACTATAACCTACCGCTAGATAAAACCCTTCTATTTCATCTACTGCACCATAAATTGGCTGACGATCTGGAGTCATGTTATAGAGCCCTCCCCATTGCCTCAATAGCCTTGCATTTTTAAGAGGTGGCAGCAGCTTTGTCACTGTTGTTGTCATCTCATCTAAAAACTGCCAGCTAGAGGTAATACGAAAATCTCTAGGTTCATTTTCGTCTCCTCTGCCCATAATGACCCCCCCATGTGGAACCTGTTGACAGTACATATTTAAAGAAAAGGACATTACCATTGGCTTCAAAATAGTTTCCATAGGCTCAGTTACTAAAATCTGATGCCTTTCCGAATAAAGAGGCAAATCCAATTTTACCATTTTCCCTATTAGTTGGGCATAACCTCCAGCTGCATTCACAACAATGTTGGTAGCAATGTTTCCTTTTGTAGTTTTAACTCCCCTTATCTTTCCTTGTTCTATCAGGATGCCTGTCACTTCTGTAAATTTATATATCTTAACACCTAATCTTTCTGCAGCATTAGCATAGGCTTGAGTTGCGTGGAAGGGGTTTAAGTGACCATCCTTTTCACAATAGGTTGCACTCACTAAACCTTCCGTGTTAAGGAACGGGACAATTTCCTTTGCTTCCTCTAATGTTAACAGCTTGGAGGGTATCCCTAAGCTATTTTGTAGTTCAACGTTTTTAATAAACTGTTGATGCTCTTTATCTGTACTAGATAATAACAAATATCCTTCCTGTTTAAATTCGATATCTTCTTCATAATCCAACTCTTCATTAGCCCTTTCAAAAAAATCGCAGGATAATTTGGCAATTCTACAATTCATTTCTGTACCCCACTGCTGTCGTATTCCAGCTCCGCATCTACCTGTTGCACCACTGGACAAATATGCCTTCTCCAAGAGTACAATGTTCTTTACTCCCTTTTTTGCTAAGTTATAAGCTATAGAAGATCCCGATATTCCCCCTCCTATAATAACAACCTCTGCGGTTTTAATCATTGTGTTCACCTCCATCAACAGCCTCAGCAATTTCTCCAAGCTTTATGGATTTCGTTGTAGGCCTATAGGTTCCAAGCATCAGCTTAGAAATTGGTGTTCCTGTCATCTGAGAAATTTCTCTAAGTACCAGCTGTCCACAGTTTCTAGACTGACATGGCCCCATCCCTACTCTGCTAATTCGTTTGATTTCATCAAATGTTGTATACCCCTTCTTGATTAGCCCCCTTATCTGTTCAAGTGTTACGTCTGAGCACCTGCATATAACTGTATCTTTGGAGAGCTTACTATTCTTTTCTATCAAATCACTACAGCATGCAGTTTGAAATTTTTTTTCCTTCTCCTGTAGCTTTATGTTTCTAACCCTTTTTATATCCTCTTTTTTTACAGCAATAAATAACACAGGGGTTTTATCCATTGCCTTTGTATTAAGTACTTTTACTACTCGAACCTTGTCAACTGCTTTTCCTTCACGATCTAACCCTAGTACAAGCTCCCCTTCTTCTGGCAGCGGTAAAAACTCATAGGGTATTTTCAGTATCGCTTCCTTCTCTGAATAGGTCATATCTACCACCATGATGGCTAATCCTGGACACTTACTAACACATAAACCACATCCGTTACATACATCCTCTTCTACCACTGGTAAATTATTTATATCGTCAAATTCTTTAATGGCATTTTTGCTGCAAGCTGTATGACAAGGGTTGCAAGGTATCCTTTGAAAACATTCAACAACTACAATCGGTCCCTTTTCTAAGCGCTCTTTGGATGGGAATACCCTTTCCAAATCCTCATTTGTTGGTATCCCAGTACACTTTAACACCATCCCTCACCTCCTATAATCCTTCCGCGGCGGCGGCTACTTCTTTTGATGCAATTATTTCAGAGATTCCCTGTCGTATTTTTTCACCAACAGGTCCTGATCTCAATGCCTGAAGTTGGTGTAATAAATCCTGCTTTATCTCCTTAATATTGTATACGGTATACCCTAGATAGGAAGCTGCTGATAATCCCGCCAGCTGTCCTTCTACCATGGCACTACTTGCCTCCTCTACACCAGCAACATCTCCTGCAACAAAAATTCCCTTTACAGAGGTTTGCATCTCTTCATCCCTAATAGGTACAAATCCCCCAAGAGCTGTTACAAACTGCATTTTGCATCCTGCCTGCCATAAAAGCTCTGATAAAGGTGTTAATCCTACTGAAACACAAATGACATCAACGTCCAGTCTTATCTCAGTTCCAGGTATGGGATTCCAGCCTTCATCTAATCTCCAGATGGTTACCTCCTCTAAATCATTTTCTCCTTCGGCCTCCTTTACCGTGTAGCTTGTATAAATAGGAACCCCCATTCTTCTTATTTTAGATGCATGCACTAGATAGCCTCCTATTTTGGGAGCCCCCTCTATAATGGCTTCCACATGTACTCCCGCCTGCATCAGCTGATAGGTTACAATTAGACCTATGTTTCCTGCTCCTACCATCAACACACGCTGGCCAGGCTTAACCCCATAGACATTCATCAAGGTTTGGACTGCTCCAGCTCCATATATACCGGGTAAATCGTTTTTGGGAAATGCTAATGTCTTTTCACTGGCACCAGTAGCAACAATAACCGCCTTTGGTTTGATTTTTTGGTATTTTCCTTCCCCTTCTATAGTAATGATTCCATCTTCATAGATGCCAAGCACCGTGGCGTTTTTTATAACCTCTATATTTTCCATAGCTTCAATCTTATCTATCAGAAGTTTTGCAATATCAATTCCTCTTGTAGCTGCATGCTGCTTTTCTGATCCAAAAAACATATGGGTTTGTTTAACCAATTGTCCTCCTAACCACCGATCTCTTTCAACCAATAGTACACTGACACCTAGTTCTGCCGCCTTTATAGCTGCACAAAGTCCAGCAGGTCCTCCTCCTATCACCATCAGTTCTACATTTTTCATAGCAAATCACCTTTTCCTATTTGGGTATTTACAACCATTCCTTCCTTTAATGGCTCTACACATACTCGTACATTTGCTTCCCCATTCACCTCCATAAAACAGGAGGAACAATTGCCAATAGCACAATAAAAGCCCCTTGGTTTAAGATGTTCAATACTATGACTTAAAACTTTGATCCCAGCAGCATGAAGAGCGGCAGCTATTGTTTCCCCCTCATAACCCTCTAGCTTTTTGCCATTATAAGTGAAGAAAACTTTTTCCCCTCTTTCAAAGGATAGTATCGGATGTTCTTGAATTCTCATTAAGCATTCCTCCATTTATTTTGATTTTTAGATTCTCTTCCCGAAGGAAGAGAATCTAAAAAAACTACTTAGTGTCTTTTGATTTAAAGGCTTTATTTAGCAGCATAATAAACCCAATTCCGTAAAAACCCAAAACCAATACCATCATTACTACAGAAGTTTCTGACATTTGTTTTCCCCCCTCACACTAGGCCTTTACATCACCAGCTGTAATATCTCTGCCCTCTCTAATCCTATCAGCAAACCAGTTGTTTGTTAGTACTGCAATAACAATTAATACTGCCCATTGTACTATGATGGTTCCAGCACTAAAGACTTCAAATGGATTCCACCAATCATCTGGATACCATGAAATCGCCTGCATAAACCACCAGCCTGTAACAATAACGAAGAATACAGGAAAGAGGGTTATACACCTAGACCACCATTTACCCACTTTAAAATCAGCCCACTCTGTATTAATATCTTTATTTCTAGCCTTTTCAACACCATATTTCATTAGAGCGAAGGAAACAAATAACCCACTTACCAGTAATCCTACTCCCCAAACCCAGTCTTGATTATCCAGGAAGTTTAGACTATAGGCTGAAGGGATTCCTAATAGAAACCCTGACACAACAATATAAAGCGTTGCCTTATTTCGATTATGCCCCATATCCATTAGATTTCTAACACCTACTTCAATCATAGGTAGTAATGAAGATAGTGCAGCAACAGCCATTGCTAGAAAGAAAATAGCTGCTAATACGCCTCCTGCCGGCATTTTTGTAAAAAGCTGTGCTAAGTAGATAAAAGTAAGCCCAGTATTGCCTGAAGATAAAGCATCCGCTGCAAATTCAGCTGTAGGTGCTAAAGCATAGATAGCAGGTAATACTGTCATGCCAGCAATCAAAGCCCCTAGGTTATCACCAAAGCCCATAATCATACAGTTTCCTGCAACGTCCTCTTTGTATTTGGTATAAGTGGCATAGGTGATAATAAAACCCCATCCTGCCCCCGTTGACCATGCAGCCTGTGTAAAGGCTTCTAGCCATATTTTAGGTGTTGCAAGCATTTTTAGGTTAGGACTAAACAAATACTCCAATCCCTTCAACGCTCCTGGAAGAGTAAGGGATCTTATTACCGCAATGATTAATAATATGAATAAGGTTGGAATCATAATTTTTGAAGCTTTTTCTATTCCTCCAGATACCCCTCTGTAAATAATAAAACCTGCTATAAGCATAGATATAAAGTGGAACAGTATGGTTTGAGAAGGAGTGGTAGTAAACATATTCCAGATAGCCTCTGTTTCAATAATGGTTATACCTGGTTTAAAAGCTCCTGAGACAGCTAGTGTAAAGTACTTGACACACCATCCCATAACTACAGAATAATAAAACATGATGCCTAAACAAACTACTGCAATCCAAGTTCCCATCCATGTGTACTTTCTACCTACAAAATCTCTAAAGGCTCCAATAGTACCTAACCCTGTTCTCCTACCCATTACCATTTCTCCCATTAGTAATGGTATTGCCCATACAAATAATGCGATGGTCCAAGCAATAACGAAGGGTCCTCCTCCATTTGCAGCAGCTACCCTTGGGAACCTCCATATATTACCTGTTCCAATAGCCATACCAATAGCTGCTGCAATAAATCCTATTCTACTTCCCCATTGCTCTTTGTTTTGACTCATAAATCTACCTCCTTACTTTTTCAATATGAAATTGATTTGCTGTCTTGCCTCCTTTCCTAATAATTTGAATTCCCTCATAAAAGATATTTATGTAAAGAAAGCCTTCCTACAAAATCATTAGAACTACTTTATAACAAAGCAATTTTAATGCCAAATTCAAATTATATTAAATTTTCAGGTAATTCGAATTTGGTATTGATGGCTGAAATCCTTATAAGTCCTATGATAGGAAATTGTATTCTTTTTCTTTTATATTATTTCCTGGTGTAGGAACAACTTTCATATGAAGCATTTGTCTCAACAGCAATGTCTAATGTGTCAACATTTAGACATTGTAAGAGGCGAAAAACCCTAGTATAAGAAAATATTCCTTCTTAAATCCTGTTTTTATGCTGTTAAAATCTATCCGTCTAAATTCGGACAGATGTCAAATTTTCGTCAGAATATTATTAGATAATTCAAATAATTTTCTTGTTTTTCAATAGTATAGGGGATATACTATTAATAACTATTCAATTACTCATTTCTACTACCCTCCAACATATTTTAAAGAACTAGCCGCCGTTATTCATCCTCTACCACTTTTATCTATATTCCTTGATTTATACTTGTTTAAAGAGGTGATTTTTTTGCTTGAAGATCAACTGTCTAAGTATAAAGTTAATGAGATACTATCTTCCGATATTTTAAAGGTTCCTCCTGATATGCATTTATCTAAGGTTATCGATAAAATATTAGAGGAAAATATCCTGGATGCTCTGATTGTAGAAAACGACTATGATGCAGATAAGCTGCTTGGAATTATTACCTTATCCGATATCTCAAGGCTTAAAAAGCAGGGAAAAACAATGAACTTACCTGTTGCTCTTTGTATGACAAGAAATGTGCTGACCATTACTTCCGACAAATTAATATCGGAGGCAAGGGAAATATTGATTAATAATCACATCAGTAGATTACCCATTTATGAGAATCAAAAAATATTGGGTATTATACGGATGGACAACATCCTTAACAGTTATTACAGAAAGCTGCAAACTATTAACAAGCAGTACATGAACATCATTGATAACATGCATGAAGCCGTCACAGTCACAGACCACTTGGGTCATGTTCTACTGTGGAACAAAAATGCTGAAAATATATACGGTATCAAAGCAAAGGAAATATTATATAAAAAGTTGGAGGATTATTTCCCCAATGCTTTGAGTTTATCCGTCTTGGAACAGAAAATTCCAATAGAAAATATTTATCATTCTCCTAAGCCTGACTATCATGTAATTATTAGTGCGTTACCGATTTATGTTGATGGCAACTTTCTAGGCGTTGTGGCTACTGAGAGAGATGTTACAGAATATAGAAAGCTATCTACAAAGCTGGAAAATGCTAATTCTCAGATTAATCTCCTTAAGGAAGAGGTCGAAAGGTTTTCTAAAGATTTTTTTTCACTTGGACATATACATGGAAAAAATTCAATCATTCAGAACAAAATACAGATTGCTAAGAATGTTTCTAAAACCAATGCCAGTGTTTTAATTACTGGAGAAAGCGGTACCGGCAAAGAAGTATTTGCAAGAGCGATTCATAAGCGCAGCGGAAGAAAAGGTCCTTTTGTACCAGTAAATTGTAGTGCAATACCTGAGAACCTTTTTGAAAGTGAGTTTTTTGGATATGTAGGTGGTGCTTTTACTGGTGCCTTAAAAAATGGAAAGATTGGCTACTATGAATTAGCTGATCATGGAACATTGTTTCTAGATGAAATTGGAGATTTGCCCTTAGTTCTACAGGGAAAGCTATTGCGTATACTTCAGGAGGGAAGTGTGCTCCGTATTGGCTCGGGTCGTTCTATGTTGGTAGATGTTCGCATTATTTCTGCTACAAATAAAAATTTGGGTGATATGATTAAGCAGGGGTTATTTAGAAAGGATCTTTTTTATCGTCTAAATGTTGTGAATATTAGTCTTCCTCCCCTTAGAGAACGTAGAGAAGATATCATTTTACTATTTGAAGGCTTCCTGAAAGAAATATGTGCTAAAAATAAAATCCGAATTCCTCCTATAGATAAAGAGGTTTATAATATTCTCTTACGCTATGACTGGCAGGGGAATATACGAGAACTAAAAAACACTGTAGAATATATCTTGGTCTTAAGCGGCAATGAAAAAATATCCATCGATTCAGTTCCCCCTTATATTCTAGAAAAACTTACTATTTCAACTTCTTCTAAAAAGCTGGAGAAAACCTCAGAAGGCTTAGAAAATAATTTGAAGGATATGGAATTAAGGATGATTAGAAAGGCTTTAGAGGGAGCTAATGGCAATAAATCAAAAGCAGCAGTTTTATTAAATATTCCAAGAACTACCCTTTATTACAAATTGAAACGATATAAAATGCTATAGGCTAAGTTTAGGGGGACATTGCCCCCTATGTCACCTTCTCATATTTATTTGTTAACAAGCTTCTTAGACTTAGCTGTACAAACTTCCATTGCTTCAATAATGGAAGCCCTAAAATGATTTCGTTCTAAAGCATAGACGGCTTCTATAGTAATTCCTGCAGGAGAACATATCATATCCTTCAATTCCCCTGGGTGCTTTCCTGTCTCCAATATCATTTTAGCAGCTCCTAGTACAGCCTGGGCAGCATATTGATAGGCTTTTTTCCTAGGCATTCCCTCCAGCACCCCACCGTCAGCTAGGGCTTCAATAAACATATATACGTAAGCCGGGCTACTTGCACTGATAGAGGCCACTACATCTAAATGTTCTTCTTTAATAACATCAACTTTACCTATACTTTTGAAAATCTGGCATACATCCTCCAGCTCTTCATTACTTACTTGTGAGTTTGGGGTTAAAGCCGTCATACCTTCTCCCACTAAAACCGATGTATTGGTCATAGTTCGAACAATTTTCCTAGGTTGTGAAAAAAAATCTTCTATATAATCTATGGAGATACCAGCTGCAATGGAAACAATAATTTGGTCCTCCCTTATATACTCTTTTATCTCCTTTAAAACATGCTTGTAGACATCAGGCTTTGTGGTTAATAAAATGATATCACATTTTTTTATAACGTCTACATTACTTCTCTCAGGATGAACGCCAAAGTCCTCATGAAAGACTTGAGCCTTTTCAAAAGTTCTGTTACTAATGTATATGTTTTCTTGTATATTAGAAAACTGATCTATCAAGCCCTTTACAATAGAATAGGCTATATTCCCAGCTCCGATAAAACCTATTTTCTTTTCCAAATCCATCACCTCATTCATTATTTGCTAAAAAAACTGTGGCTTTTTCTGTGCCCTCTAATAGTTTTAATAGAATGTCTTCCTTTTTTCCATTTGCCAAAATCATTGGTATACCATAATCATTTACTGTTTTTGCAGCGCCAATCTTGGTAGCAATACCCCCTGTACCGAAGTCATTTACTTCTCCTATTTCTATGGTCTTGATCAATTGCTTGATATTGGTTACTTCCTCAATCAACTTAGCATCCTTATGAACTTTAGGGTTTTTATCATATATCCCGTCAATATCACTACATAATATTAGCAGATCCGCATTCCAGAGATTTGCTGTCAAAGCAGCTAAAGTATCATTATCTCCAATTCTTATTTCCTCCACACTTACTGTGTCGTTTTCATTAATGATGGGAATCACACTTTCATCTACCAATGTAAATAATGTATTTCGTATATTCAATGTTCTATTAGTATCAGAAAAATCTTCCCTTGTTAAAAGCATCTGCCCAATGTGTAAATCATGAACTGCAAAGACCCTTCTATAGGCATCCATTAATTCAACTTGGCCAATAGCACAAAGGGCTTGTTTGTAATGCATATCCTCCTTGCGCATCCATTTTCCTAGAGTGGATACTCCAGCAATTCTTGCACCTGAGGAAACAATCACTATCTGTTTTCCCTCTTCTATCAGAAACTGTATCTGTTTACTTAAATTCTGTAAAAAATCTCTACATATGGTACCATCTTCGTTGGCTAACGTGTTGCTGCCAATTTTAATGACAATCTTTTTGCTATCTTTTATTAATTCAGCTATCATAATTTTCACTACCCTCTAATTTGACCATTGCCAACAATGGTATATTTTACTGTCACCAATTCATTTACACCCATAGGCCCTCTTGCATGCATCTTCTGGGTACTGATCCCCATTTCTCCACCAAAACCAAATTCTCCTCCATCAGTAAATCTAGTAGAGGCATTGACATAAACTGCAGCTGCATCTACTTGTCTTAAAAACTGATTAGCATTTCCATAGCTTTCCGTCAGGATGGCTTCTGAATGTTTTGTGCCATATTGGTTAATATGTTCGATAGCTTCATCCATATCTTTTACAACCTTGGCAGCTAAAATGTAGTCCAGATACTCTTCAGCCCAATCTTCCTCTACAGCTTCCTTCACATTGATCAATTTCTGTACTACAGTACAGCCCCTCATTTCTACTTTGCTGCTAATACGTTCATGCAGTTTAGGTAATAGTACATTTGCAACCTTTTCATGTACTAATATTGTTTCACATGCATTGCAAACTCCTGGTCGCTGTACCTTAGCATTTTCAATAATATCTACAGCCCCTTCAAGGTCAGCACTTTCATCCACAAAGATATGACAATTCCCCACCCCTGTTTCAATCGTAGGAACAGTGGCATTTTTAACAACCATATCGATTAATTCTTTACCACCTCTTGGGATGATTAAGTCAATATATTGATTGAAGGTTAACATTTCCTTCACAACTGCCCTATCAGAATCATCAATCAAGCTAATTACATCCTCCGAAATAGAACTATTCTTCAAACCTTCCTTAATGGCAAATACCAATGCTCTATTGGAATGTAGTGATGTGGAACTACCTCTTAGCAAAACACAATTGCCACTCTTTAGGGTTAGGGCAAAGGCGTCTACCGTTACATTAGGTCTTGACTCATAAATAATTCCGATTACCCCGATAGGCACCGTCATTTTACTAACAGTTAAACCATTTTCTAATGTCCATACATCATTACTTCTCCAAACAGGATCCTTTAAGTCAATGATTGTGTTAATACTATCTATCATACCTGCTATCCGTTCCTCAGTTAGTCTTAATCTGTCAATTAGACTTTCCTTCATATTGTTGTTTTCAGCATTCTGGATGTCCTTTTGATTCTCCCGTAAAATATGTTCTTCATGCTGTTTTAAGCTTAATATCACTTGCCTTAAAGCTGCATTCTTTACCTTTGTATCAACTGTCCCTAAAGCCTGTGCTGCTTTTTTTAGTATTTTACCTTGTTCTATCAAAGTTGACATCATCATCACTCCTTATCAGTTTTTTTGTAATAAAAAAACTCCCATCCCAAGAAAGGGACGAGAGTTACCCGCGGTACCACCCTAATTAACCAAAAAGGTTCACTTCTTATAATCGTAACGGGATTACCACCGTAATGACTTTATCCTTCGGTGTATTGCTAAAACTCTCGCTTTCCAAGCGACAGTTCAAGCACTACATCCTCGAAGTAAATTCGGCTACAATTCAGTGGGAGTAAAAACTCCCTCTGAATTAAGTCTCATTTTATCATCATATGCTCTAGAGCGGGTTCGAAAAGTTAGTTTATAAGGCTCTCACCATTACCTTACTCTCTGTGAAACGTCGCTTTTTTACTATTCTCCTTCAACGCACTTTCCATCTTATGTTTGGAAATCATTATATACAAAAATAAGATGACTGTCAAGAAGCATTTTTTTATGTGAACTATATTTTAAACTGTGCAATTAAATGATTTAACTCTTCTACCATACCATCCAGTTGCTCAATAGAGGAGGTGATTTCCTGAACAGAAGCCATTTGTTCCTCAGTTGATGCCGCCACCTCTTGGGTATTGGCTGCGGTCTCTTCTGCAATAAATTCAATATCATTTACTAATTTTGTTGTATCATTAAATTTATTGTTAAGATTTACCATAGCATCTTCTAAATTTAAAAATAATTTTTGATTTTCATTAATGGTAGTTACAATGGATTCAAAAGAATCCCCTACCTTAACAACCATTTGCTGTCCTTTGTCAACTTCAGCTACACTGTCGTCTATTGTAACGATAGCAGCTGCACTCTCCTGCTGTGTTTCTTGGATCAGCTTCGTAATATCTTCTGCTGATTTTACTGATTGCTCTGCAAGGTTTCTTATTTCTTCTGCAACTACAGTAAAACCTTTCCCAGCTTCCCCTGCTCTTGCAGCTTCTATAGCAGCATTTAATGCCAAAAGATTTGTCTGATTTGCGATTTGATTAATTACATCTACAATCTGACCAATTTTTTGAGACGTGTTACTTAGATTCTTTATGGTATCACTGGAAAGATGAGAAGATTCCCTAATAATACCTATTTGTTGATTCATTTCCATCATTTCCTGTCTACTGTCATTGGCTGATTGTACCATAGACTCTGTAGACACTTTTAACTCATGAATATGATTAACGATCTCCTTAATTCTATCTGAAACAACATCTACATTTTCTTTCACATAGTTGGTTTTCTGCACCTGTTCAGATGCCCCTGCGGCTACCTCCTCTGTTGCTTTAGCAATTTGATCCGATACTGTGGCATTCTGTTGTGCTGAAGCCACCAGTTCATCACTAAAGGTATTCATACTTGTGGATGTCGCCATAATTTTCTTAATCATATCCTTGACACTATCTACCATCGTAGAAAAAGAATAAGCTAAGCTTCCAATTTCATCCTTAGAAGTCACTTCTATTTTTTCTCTTAAATCTCCAAGAGCAATTTGGTCAGCAGCAGCAGCTAAGCTTTTCACTGGCTTGATCACCTTCTGTATTAATAGGAAAACTAGTAATATCCCTATAAGAGAAGTTATAACAGCAACTATAATACTTCTGGAAACCATCGCCTTTGCTGCTGCTTCTACTCCAGCTACAGATAACCCCATGTTGATAGCTCCAACGATTTCTCCAGCTTGGTTATGTAATGGTAGAATAACCTCATAAACATTCATACCCCTTTCACTGGAGTGAAAGATCCCGGTATGCTCTTCACCATTTTCAACCGCCATTCTTTCCCCCTCGTAGTCAAAAACCATTCCTACTCGGTCTCTTTCATTATGGGCTATAGCGGTTAGGTTTTCGTCTACTACCAAGGCATAGATAACATTATCCTCTTGTCCAATAGATTCCAGTAACCTCTGAATACTGAACCCATCCTTCATTTTCTCTATATCATCGGCAGAGATGCCAATTTGAACTGTCCCTTTGCCATTTAAAAGCCTTACCCCTCCGTATTTATAAAACTTTGAATCAACCTCACTTTGTCTAATGCTTTCTACTACCTTTTCCTGGTTTCCTTTAATAACTGGCTGCATTGGGTGGCTTTCACCATATATGTATCCTAGATTGCCCGTCATATTAGAGTAGATAATTTCTCCATTCTCATCGATAATATTGACCTCTGCCAATCCGGTTTTATTAGACAATGCTTCTAAGGTGGCATTATCATAGGAATTCGTACTGGCAATACTAAAAGCTGCATCATATAAATAGTTATTTAAGATTTCCTCAATATCCTCATTCATTGTTTCCAGCATTCTTGCTTGGTATAAAACCAACTTTACCAAATCTTTTCCCTGAAGCTCCATCTGCTTATATAGATTATCCTTCGCTACCCTTACAGCTAATATCGTAGTGGAAGTAACGGTAATAATTAAGCAAAGTATTACTCCTGTTATTATTTTTTTCGCTAAAGATTGTTTTTTAACATTCTTCACTGGCTTATCCTCCTTTTTGTCGTTTTCTGGACATTTCTGTCGTCTTTTGGCACATTTTCTATTTTATCATATATTTGGAAAATATTCCATAATTATTCATTAAATAAAAAGAGTTTTAGAGGCCCTATTTATCAAGGTGATATTTGGCTTCTAAAACTCTTCTGTCTCATTAATTAATTATAGATTGTCTTTGTAATTACTTCGCTATAGCTTCTGCTGGTTTTGTAGCAGATTTAAACATAGTAATAGATGTATAAGTTACAACTGCGATTACTAACCATCTAAGAATATCAAGTGGTAAGGATTTTACAATGTAAGCTGCAATAAATACTCCCACTAAACCAAAGATAGCAATGGCAAGTGAAGCTTTTCTGTTGTAGGATCCTTCTCTAACAAACTTCACTGAAGCAACAGGCATTAAGAAGGCACAAGAACCCATCATAATTGGGAAAGCAACAGCGGGGCTCATTCCTAAAAAGTAAATCAACGCCATACACGGTGCATATAATCCGATACCAAGTGTCATTAATGCTCCCAAGATGAAGTTACCACCGATAGCGATGATTAATTTCATTCCAGTTAAACCAATGGCATCTCCACCACCTGGCATCCATCCCATCATACCTGCAAGCATTAAGAAAGCTGTCACCAATAATGCAACTGCCATACCTAATTGAACTTTCTTTTCTGGTAGATTTGAAACAAATCCTGCTCCTAACCAAGCACCTAAAGTGGCTGCCGCTAACATACCAATTAATGTAACGGGTTCAACTGTGATAACTGTAATAAAAATAAATGCTTCCGCCACAACTGGAATAGTACAAGATACATTTAGTGTTCCAGGTAACACTTTGTCTTGAATCTGTTTAAATCCTCTTAATAATGCGGTTGTAGGTGCAAAGCTTCCGATTCCTAAAGTATCGAAAAAGTTTGTTGCAAAACCAATTGCACTAGAAGTAACAAAATTTGTTTCGCTTTCCATATTAACTTGATTCTTGGATAAGTCCTTTGCAAATTCAAAACCAAACCATGCTGTTAATAACCCTAAAATTCCTAAAACTCCTGTTATCATTTTTTTTCCTCCTTTTATTTTTTTCTTTTGTCAGGCGATACTATATAGAGATACGCCTGTGAATTTTAATATGCTAAGGACTACATTTGCAGTCCTTAGCTACGACTTTTTGCCAAGGACGAAACGTAGGCCGTGTATATTAAAATTCAGACATAGAGGCGTATATCTATAAGCAGAAACCATATTTTAAAGGATCTTCTGGGTCAATTACAAAATGGTTGAATCCAGTAATGTATGCACTTCCAGTTATTTCCGGTATGATTGCGTCAAATTCTCCTACCTTTTCATGACCCAAAACTCTACCTTTAAACATAGTTCCTGTAATACTTTCATAAATAAAATCTTCGTCATCCTTTAGATGTCCTTTGGTATATAGCGTAGCTAATTTTGCACTTGTTCCGGTTCCACAAGGAGAACGATCCAATTGTCCCTGTCCAAAGATAACAGCATTTTTATAATGAGCTTCTGGGTTGCTAGCTTCATCGAAGATTTCTACTAAGTCTACGCTGTTAATATATGGCTTTTCTGGATGTTGTACTTTTACAGTATGATTTACAATATCTCTTATTTGTAGGCCTAGGTTGATTAATAAATCAGATTGAGCGGTTTCTACCTTTACACCTAATTGCTTTGCATCTATAATAGCAAAGAAGCTTCCTCCGAAGGCGATATCAAGCGTTGCTTTTCCTATATTAGGAATATCAATCACTACATCTTGCTTATATAGAAAGGATGGTACATTGGTAATAGATACTCCCTTTGCCTTACCATTTTCTACCTTAACTCTAGCTTTGATAATTCCTGCAGGAGCTTCCATGATAATATCAGTATAAGGTTCTGTAACCTTTACCATCCCAGATTCCACCGCTACTGTGGCAGCCCCTATAGATCCGTGGCCGCACATATTTAGGTATCCACCGCCGTCCATAAAGATGATACCGAAATCTGCCTCATCAATGGTGGAGTTAGTAATGATGGAACCAAACATATCATTGTGTCCTCTAGGTTCATGCATTAAAGAGGTTCTTACATAATCTAGGTTATCCTCTAAATATTTCTTTTTGTCTGCCATTGTCTTACCAGGTATTCTTGGTACTCCCCCTACTACAATTCTTGTAGGCTCTCCCATTGTATGGGAATCAATCGTGTGAATACTTCTAACAAATTTCATTTAATCTGCCTCCCTCATTTTGAGTTTTAAAAATGCCAATGCCTTCTTTGCGTCTAGATAATTAGGAGTGTTTTCTCCTACTACTTCTGTTTCAATGCCCGCTGGAGTTTTATTGAAATCTACAATTGTATCCATGTACTGATTTTTCACTACAAAGTTGGCTTGTGTTCCTACAAAGCTCATTCCAACTACAGGGATACCTCTACTGCCTATCTCTTCAATTGTATTAGCATAATCAACATGACTGTTTCCCCAGCCATCGACTGATATAATCGTACCATCTACCCTCATTGCTTCTAACCAGGTGGCAGTACGTTTCCCCACAAAGTCTTTTTCTTCATTGTGTTGGGGTGTTCCTACGATGATAATTCCTACTAAATCAATATCATCATCATTAGCAACTACATTTAAGAGTGGATCTCTAAAATGATGTAATGTTGTTTCCTTCGTTGATGGTCCTATACCCATTCAATCACCTTCTTTAAGTCATTGCCCGAAGGGCCCCATCCCTATATTCATTAGGAGTCAATATGATTGGTACATTCCCTAAATCAATAATAGAACGTCCTCCAGTAAAGCCACTGGGCTCTAGGGGTAACATTTGATTATCATACATTGCCCCTTGACCAGCTACTTGTTTTATAATGGCTACTTTTTTCTTGTTTGGTCGGATTTTATCATAAAACTCATGTTTTTCCGTAAAACTTCTGCCATCTGCTTTTTTAAGCTTGTCCCTAATTTCTTGAACAAATAAGTCACAGATCCTATGGGCTTCTATGATAGCTGCTCTATTGGTACCTTGACCTTCCTTAAGAGTAACGTTTACAGCTATGATATAATCTTCATCAGCTGGTGTTCCTGCTCTATTTAAGTAAAGCTGTTCCTTCAATATGCCTTCTGATGAACCGAACTCAGCGACTTGATTTCCTGCTTCGTCTATTCCTGTCAACATGATATAGACACCTGTTAAGGTATGAGTGATTCCTTCCCCTAGTTTTCCTAATACCTTTGTAGATATAGGAATGATATCCATAATACTGTTTGTCCATCGGTTATGGTCGTTTGGAGGAATGATTTCTACTTCTATTTTTTGTATCTGTTGGGATTTTGTTATTAATTTGTCAAATGATTGCATAGAAATTCGAAGTCTGTTATTTTCAATTGACACCTGATCTACTAGCTCTACATCCTCTATATGATAGGTTTTAATAACAAGCCTTCTTAGTAGTTTTTCCTCTTTCTTCACTGTAACCACCCTTTATTTACATACCTAGCCCATCTTTCCCCTAATGGAAAGATAGGCTAAGTTTTTTATGGTTTATACCTTAGCAACGTATTCATAAGGTAGTGGTACAATTTTTCCGGCACTAGGTATTTCAACTAGTTGTTTTAATGTATCTACACAAATTGCTTTTTGCATTTCTGGATTGTTTGGTTCTCCAGCATTTGCACCCATTGGAACTAGTGGAGCAACTGCTCTTGGTGTGCCATTTTGTCTAACTACTGGCGGTAAAGCTGCAATAATGATTGTAGGAATCCCCGATTCCTCTATCGCTCTCTGTACTAATACAGCAGAGCGGTGGCAGGTACCTCAGCCAGCGGTTAGAAGAACCGCATCTACTCCAGCTTCTTTTAATTGTCTAGCAATTTCTGGACCTGTTTCTTCTCTAAATTTTGCTTGGTCTCCACCACCACCCATGAAACCGAAGTTTACAGGAGAGATCGCTTTGATAAAACCATCTTCTACCAATCCTCTTATCGGATCGATTGGAAACATACAATTGATATCTTTATTAACATCTGCATTATCATATCCACCGTGTGATACCATCATTTCACTTACTGGAGCAGCTCCTGGAATTGCTCTAAAGGTGAAGTCTCCAGCTAAGTTGAATTTTTTATCGGATTTTAAATGTACTCCTGCTGCTGTAACCAGTGCTACTGTCATGTCCTTAAGCTCTTTTGTTACAGGCGCCCATACTGGGGGAGGAGTAATTGGTACAAATATTTCTGATTGTAGGCCTTTTACTACTGTTAAATTAGCCATTATTCTACCTCCTTCTTGTCCCTATTCCTTTTTTCAATATTACTAATATATTTTTCATTTACTTCTTCGCTAATAATTTCTAAAAAACTCATTCTTAAGGCTACTTCTTGTCCTACCTTGATAGGATTATCACTAATGATCATCCTCATAGGCACCTTTAGAAATCCTAATCTACCTTTAAGGTCAACAGATATGGAGCCATCGTGAACCTCTACTACGATACCTTCGATATATATGATTTTGTCTCCATATTTCATAGAATCACCTTTTCTATTTATTTCTTTATAATAGATTGTTTTAATAATTATGCTTCGTAGATTTCCATTCTCTTCTTGCTCTTTGGTAAAGATTGCTCATTTGCTACTAATTCTACCTCTCTACCAGCTTGCTCTTTTATGATGTCAACGTTGTTTTCCTTTACATTGGCATTAAACTTTCTTTCAGCAGGCTTAACTTCTTCTCCAGCGATAGCTGCCTTCAGCATATTAACTGCTCTGATAGCATCTTCTTTACATAAGGTGTTGTTGGATAAAATCTCATTTTCTATACCTTGAGCTGATTTGTTTAGATCAACCATGTATTTCATGTATTTGTTTCCTACAACTAGTGCTCCCTGCTCAGCACAGAAGGACATACCTACTACTGGGATTCCCCTCATACCTACTTGCTCGTGGTGGCTAGCAAAGTCGATGTGGTTATTTCCAAAACCTTCCGTTGTGATGAAGGCACCATCTACGTCCATTGTTTCTACAATCATTCCTAATCTTTCAGAAACATAGAATTTCTCATTGTTTACCTGAGGAGAACCAACAAATACAACACCTGCTAAGTCTAGTTCTTCGTCATGCATTACTTCTGTTACTAGTGGCTCTCTCCAATAATGTCTTGAATTTTCTTTAGATGCTGGTCCGATACATGTTAATGCGTGGATACCACCATCAAGTACTTCTAGTGGAGAAAGAACAACTGGAACGTTTCCTAAGTCTACGTTTGGTTTACCACCAATAACCCCTACTGGCTCTACAGGAAGGATTAAGTTGTCATGCATTGCTCCTTGACCCATGATTTCTTTAATAATTACTACCTTCTTTTTACCAGGTCTTCTATATTGAACTAGCTCTTCTTCTTCAGCAACTAGAGTTTCTTCTGCCTTCTTTAAAGCATCTCTAATTTCTTGTGTGATATAATCTGTAGCCTTATGAGCCGCTAATGGTCCTGGTCTTTCCATGTTAGTGTTTTCTTTGATCACGACTTCAGTCTTGATGAAGATTTCACCTTTATCAGGTGCTCCAGGTCTTCCCCACATAATGTTGGTTTCTAGAACCCCTTCTGATGAACCAAACTCACCAATTTGTACTCCCTTTTCATCCGTTCCTGTTACAACAACTACTACGCCATCCAGCACTCTAGTTACACCTTGTCCTAGTTTGCTTTCTCCTTCTTTTGTAGCAATTGGTTGAACGTCCATGATGGTTTCACTGTATTTGTTATAATCTTCAGGAGTGATGATTTCTACTTTTATTGATGTAACAAGCTTGCTTACATTTACAGCATCATCACAAATGTTTTCTCTTATATATAAAGTAGTTCCTTCGATCTTTGTTTCTGATCCAAATACTACCTTTTCAATTTTGAAGTGCTTTTTTACAAGCTTTCTAAGTGCTTTTGCTTCTAAAGCCACTTCTTTTCCTGCTTTGTCTTCTGTCGCCACTACCTGCGGTGCACCAACTACTGCTGCTGCTTGTGGAGCTGCTCCCATTGCACCTGCTACTGATAATGGGATTTCAAGATTGATATCTTTTCCTTCACCAATGTGGATTTTTACTACACCACCTGCGGCTTGTACTACTGAAGCTACTGGTACTGCTGGTGTTTCTACTGTAGCCTGAACTTCTTCCTGTGCTTCTACTTGCTTTTCTTCCTTCATAGCCTGTACTCCCTCTAATACATCTGGTGTTAATGGTACTAATGAATCGATTGTTTTAGTAAGTTTTGCACCTAAAACCTCGCCTATTTTAAGACAGTTTTCAGGTATTTGCAATAATCCTGAATCTTCCAAATCTGGGAAAATCGCTGGATCTTCAAGATTGCTCGCTTCAATAATTGTTCCTGCTTCTGTTCTACAGCATACTACTGCTAAGTCATTTGCATGTTCTTTTGCAGTTTCTGGAGTTATTGCCATTTAATTCGCCTCCTATCTAGATTCTTTCATTTAGTTATTTTGTATTTTATTAATCTTCACTTCTTCTAACAAGCCTTGATCCTACTGCCCTAAGCACATGATCTGTACTGTGATAAGTTGGAACTCCTAACCTAGGAGCTACGTTCATGACGGTATTCGTTCAGTCTCCGCAGGTGCCTGTTAAAAGAACTTGTATCCCTTTTTTCTTCATCTTTAAAACCTTTTCAGCTTGTCCAGGACATACCCCTGGTTTATCACAACGGTACCTGCCATTCACCTCTACCATTCTCTTGCATTTTTCCTCTGCTACCACTTCTGCTCCCATGGCTTTAGCAATGACTCTTAATCTTTCCTCTTGAGCACCACATTCACAGGCTAGAATTCCTATTTTTCTTGTTTCTTGTGGGAATGGCATAGCCACTAGAATTCCACCTAGGGTCTTGGTAACAGGAGAATCTTCTCTTCCAGGTCCTCCAGTAAAGGGTCCCCCTAATGTGATATCACCGTAGGGCTTTACATATCCCCCACATAGATCAATATACTTTCCTACTGGTTCTCCCAGTGGTACATCCAAAAACACTCTTCCTTTTTTAGCATCCTTTACACGGCCAGCTACTGTTAGGTCTTTTGTAATATAAGGTTTTCTCAACTCTATTGCATTGACAATATGCTTCAGGGTTTCGACATTTTGGATAACCGCTTTAGCTTCCATCGGAAGCTTCCCTGGCTCCAATTCAACGCCTAATATTTCCCTAACAATTACCCTTTCATCTCCTGAAGGATACATATCTGGTAAGAACTTTACTTCAATGTCCTTCTCTATGGAGCAAGCTCTCTTAAGAGCTGCTACTGCTTTTTTATGTTTTTCTTTTATTGCGATGTAACCCTTTGAAGCATTGGTAATTTCTTTTATATACTTAAGCCCTCTAACGATAACTTCAGGTTGTTCCTCCATTAACTTTAGGTTGTGGGCCAATACTGGCTCGCATTCTGCCCCATTGGCAATGACATAGCCTCCCTGTAAGTCTACCTTTAACTTTACATGAGTGGGAAAGCCTGCTCCTCCTGCTCCTACAATCCCTGCTTCTCTGATTGCTTCCAGCTTATTATCTGTTTCATTTATTTGTATATATTCATGGGGTTGTTCATCATGAGGTAGGATGATGATTGCTTCTTCAGTGATTTCCTCTACAACACCATGCATACTGGCATGTAGATTTGCACCTAATCCTTGAGGGATAGCAATCAGCTGTCCTTTTTTTACTTCTTCTCCTGCTTTGACAATCGCCTCACAAGGAGCACCCACATGCTGTTTCAACGATATGACAATTTTCAACTTATTTCACCTCCTTGAATCTGACAATATATATGAGCAAGTAGCGTGCCAATTTCTATTAATTATTATTTTTATATAGAATTTTTCTATAGCAAAAAGCTAGAACCACTGATTTACCTATTGTTTGTTATTTATTTAACTTTGAATTCTTTTGTCTAAACTTTCTTTTCTAATATCTGTTCTTTTCTAATAATGTCAATACACCGACACCATTTCTTCTGTTTCGACATATTAATCAACATTATTCCCAAAGAATAACGTTGATATTTATAGCTTTTATTCTCTAATATCACAAAAAAAATCGAACCGTCAGCAGACTGACACATGTCAACCCACTGACGGTTGTTTGTATAGATAACCAACTACAGAACTTAAGCAGATGACTGAAATCTATGATTTCATGTCAGTCGCTTATACAAGGTGAAATTTTGATATACTAAGGGCTACATTTGCAGCCCATGGTTTTGGGCGAAACCGTAGACCGTGTATATCAAAATTTAAGGTTTAAAATTGGTTATCTATAATAATAAATTTATCTATAGATAATCCACTAAATCATAAAATTTTATTTTGTAGTAAAGAGTACTTCTGGGAATATTAAGGAGTTTTGCAGCTTGAGCTTTATTCCCCTCAGCAGTTTCCATTGCCCTTTTTATAGTATCTATCTCAATCCTTTTTATATTCTCCTGCAAATCATAAGGTACTTCCATTTCTTCATGATGCGCCAGCCTTCCTAGTAGATGCTCTGGGAGACTTTCTACCTTTATTTCTCCTTCTTTTGAAAAAACCACTAAATGCTCCACAGTGTTTTTTAACTCTCGAACATTTCCTGGCCAGTGGTGATTCATTAGAACTTGAAATACCTCTGGAGTGATCCGTGGTGTGAAAATATTGTTTTCTTTGCAGAATTCCTCCATAAAATGTTTAACAAACATAGGTATATCTTCTTTCCGATCCTTTAAGTTAGGAATTTCCAGACTTACTACATTTAATCTATAGTATAAGTCTTCTCGAAACTTGCCTTCCTTTACCATAGCTTTTAAATCTCTATGGGTAGCAGAAATAATTCTTACATCAATATCAATAGCTTTATCTCCTCCTACCCTAACTACTTGGCGTTCCTGTAGTACTCTTAATAACTTTGCCTGCATATAAAGGGGCATATCTCCGATTTCATCTAAAAAGAGGGTACCTTTATTGGCCAATTCTATTTTGCCTATTTTCCCCTTGTTTAAGGCGCCTGTAAAGGCTCCTCCTTCATATCCAAACATTTCACTTTCAAAAAGATTTTCCGGTATGGCGCTGCAATTGATAGCTATAAAAGGCCCCTTTCTACCACTGGCTTGGTGAATAGCCCTTGCAAAAACTTCCTTCCCTGTCCCACTTTCTCCTCTAATTAATACGCTGCTGGTAGTAGATGCCACCTGCATAGCACGATCAATTTTTTCTTTAATAGCATCACTTTTTCCCAAGGCTTGTCCAAAGGAATATTTGTCTTCACTTATTTTATTTACCTCCATTTGAAGATAATCCAATTTTTCCTTCGTAGCCTCTAATTCAAGAGATAAGTTCCTTACCTCAGTAATATCTCTATCGGTAGATACAGCTCCTATCAGTTCTCCATTGCTAAAAAGAGGCATAGCGCTGATATTTACATAGTTTCCCTCTCTAGGACTGTGAAGAACATTTTCTATTGGTTTTTTCCCCTCTAATACCTTCAGTAAAAGTCCCGTTGGAAATAGCTCCTCTAGCTTTTTCCCTACGATCTCTTCTTCCTTCACTCCGTAAAGTTTTTCTGCTTTACCACACCACAAAACAACAACCCCATCCTTGTTCACAACACATACTGCTTCATGGAGATTATCTAAAATATGTCTGAAGGTTTGCATGGTGTCATCAATTCTACCGTATACCTCGTTTAAAATCTCTCTTACGCGAATAATGCCTACTAGCCTATTGTTTACAACTACAGGCAATCTTCCTATACCCTTCTGCTGCATAATGTTTCTAGCCTCAATAGCCTTGGCATTTCCATCAATGACAATAACATCCTTCATAGCATATTTCGTGATTTTATCGTCAAAGCTATTGCCCTTAGGTATGTCCTTCATCGCTCTCATCATATCCATAAAACTCATAATACCAACAATGTTTTCTTCTTTATCTACTATAATTAAGTCCTCAACATTTTTATCCAACATTTGTTTTATGGCATTCCTCATATTCATATCACCAGGAATTTTCAACAAATTAGTATTCATAATATCTAATACAGTGTAATTATCTAATCTACTATAAAACATAGCACCCTCCTTCTAAAGTAACCATTAATTCATTTATTTCTTTCATTATATAAGATTTTTAAAAAATTACAAAGTGTAATGATTTTTTGTGTTTATGTTTGTTTTTAAGGGGGTATAATCTTAGTGGAGTTACATAAAATATATTATTAAAAATTGTTTTTTGAGAGGAGATAAGAAAATATGCAAAAGTACGTATGTGTACCATGTGGCTATGTTTATGATCCAGAGGTAGGAGATCCAGATTCAGGTGTAGCACCCGGAACATCCTTTGAAGATATTCCAGATGATTGGGTTTGTCCAGTCTGCGGTGTTGGCAAGGATATGTTCGAACCTGAAGAATAAGCAGACTAAAATATATATTGAAACTCAAAAGCCACGATTGTGGCTTTTTTTTTATAACCAATAGGAAATTATAAACTTTACTTAATTGTCGATAAGTATAATTTCCGTTATTGGTTTCAAAAAAGTCGTCCTTTAAATCTTCCAAAAGAAGACTTTTTTATTATATAGAATATAGAAAAATATTTTGTTTTCTATATAAAAATGTTGTCAAACAATCCCCTGTTGATACCTGTTAATCTTTCAATCTATCTTATTGATAGACTATATTTTTCTTTTAGTTCTTTAAGATATCTATTTCTTATTGAAATATCAAAAGTTTGCAGCTGGGTTGCATTATTCACGTTACATACTTTTTTAATATACGTGATTTCCCATAAGACAATATGCATATATCTCATATCCGTTCTTATCTTTATATTGTTCTAACGTTTGTAAAAACTTTTGGATTTTGTCTTTTGTTGGAACATTCATTTTTAAATTTAATCATCAGCTATAGACAGGCAATAATCTCTCCTGCATTGCCTTTTCAGTAATATGAATACCTATAGTAGTCCCTGAAGGTATATCTTTACTAGAAGAAATCGTCATATAATAATTCTCTCCATACATTAGTTTTAAACGAGAATCAACATTTTTCATTCCATATCCCATGGTTGATACAACATCATCCTGCCAGATATCTTTATTTAGCAATTTCAATTGACCCTCAACATCCTCGGTGGACATGCCAACACCATTATCGGCAATCTTCAAAACTACCAATTCATTTTCTTTGATACCGCTAATGCTGATACTTCCCTTTGTACGTAAACCTCTCATGCCATGAATAATTGTATTTTCAACAAGAGGTTGTAGTAATAGTTTTCCTATAGGATACTCTGTAATTTCTGGATCAAGGGTAATCGTATACTCAAATCGCTCTTCAAACCTTATTTTTTGAATATCTAAATAATTACGGACCATTTCAAACTCTTCCTGTAAAGTGATAACTTCCTTTCCTTTACTAAGAATAATACGAAAAAGTTTAGCCAAACCGTTCACCATTTGGCTTATCTCCCTTTGATTATTTTCCAAAGCTAACCAATTAATGGAATCTAGCGTATTGTATAAAAAATGTGGATTCATTTGATAATCCAGAACTCTTAACTCAAAGACTCGTTTTTGTCGTTGTTCTTGTTTTACATCCTCTATCAATTCTTCTATATGACTTGCCATATCATTGAAAGTACTTCCTATCATCTGAATTTCGTCGTTTCCCTTCAGTGGAATACGGGTTTTCCATTCTTTTAAACCCAAATTTCTAATGGCTTTTTCTAACATTCTCAAACGCTCTGTAATAGACCTTGTTCCTTTAATAGAAATAAAGAAGGCTAGGAATAAAAAGAAGGCATACCCTAAATAAAGTTTTTGCCGGAATTCCGAGAATTGTTGCACAATAAAATCTTCATCTACTCCAGAAACTACATAATTTCCTTCTTCTGTTTGAGATAAATTTATATGCCATGGACGTCCTTTCCAATCTATTGAATCAAATCCCACTTGTACATCGTTAAACAAGGGCCCATTTCCACCTATAATTTCTTTTCCATCGTAAATCATCCATCTATTACCTGCTTCATTAACAAGCCCAAAAATCATTGAGTCATAGTAATTATAGGTTTTAAAAGAGTCCCTAACCGCCTCTAATGATAGATTTACAACAATATACCCTATGACTTCCTGTGGCTGGTTAATACCATATATTTTTCGTACCAAGGTAATCATATCTCGGTTCTTGGTTAAGACGTCATTAACACTCCAAGCAAAACCAGAATTTTGAGACTCCTCTATTTCCTTTATTATCAATGAATGTTTTAGATCAGAGGTAGTAATTTCATAATTGTAGGTTGTAGACCTGCTTAAGTAAATTTCTTTTTCCTTACTAATTACTGCAATGGAAAAAACATCCCATAGAATTCTGTAATGAGATAAAATTTCTTCCATTGTGCGTTGATTGACATATATATCATGATTTAATTCTTCTTTAACCCAGATGTTGTATGGATATCCAGTCATTAATGTAGGATATTTCCCAGTTAAAACACGCTGCACATTAGGATTTACCATGATTTCATTTGTCAAGCTGCCAATATTATTAAATAAACCACTCATTTCACGGGAAACAGCATGGTTCAAAACATATAATATGTTATCTGTTTCTAGAGATTTTTGTTGCAGGTGCTGATTCATAAGTTGATTAATAATGAGTAAAAAGATAATATTCGGTATAATGATAATCAGCATTAATTTATAAGATATTCGCTTGCTTAACTTTTGATAACAAACAGTAAGTCTTTGTTTTATCCAGTTTAACATCTTTTCCTCACAACGCTTCCCTATATTTTGAAGGATTCATTCCTACCCACTTTTTGAAGTAGGAGCTAAAGTACAAGGGATTTTCATAACCAACAATTTTAGCAACCTCTGAAATCTTGATATCTGATTGTCTCAAAAGTTCTTTAGCCTTATCCATTCGAATTTGAGTTAAAAATTGCATACAGGGAATACTCTTTCGTTTAGTGAATAGTTGCGTTAAGTAATTTGGATGTACTGATACTACTTCAGCAAGTTCCTGTAAAGAGAGTGATGAATTTTTATAATTTTCGTATATGTATTGAATTACCTTTTCTACTACATCCTCTGAATTAACGGAAAAATCCTTCGTTAAATTTTGTTCTTTTTTTAGAAGATAATTATTACATGACTTCTCACACATTACTTCTGCTTTAATTTTTTCTAAAATCGCTAATAACGCTTCCGATTCAACGGGTTTTGTAATGTATTGACACACCTTCAGTTCGATGGCCCTTCTAGCTAATTGAAAATCCTCATGGCCAGACAGGATAGCACACTTTATTTGAGGATAAAGATTATTGACTCTTTTTATTAATTCCATCCCATCCATATACTGCATAAAAATATCTGTTATAAGTAAATCTGGCAATTCAACAGCTTCATGAAGCCATGAAAGGGCAGTTTCTCCATCATCCGCTATACCTATCACTTGAAAATCATTCCATTCTTTTATAACAGTTTCCATTCCTTTTCTTATAATTGATTCATCATCAACAATTAAAATTTTCAAAGTACACAACCCCCTTTTCAATTCCTCTGTTTAAAGGAGCGGCTTGATTTTTATATAGACTTCTTCTACAGCTTCTTCAGGCGACTTATATCCGCTTAATGTTTGCTGCAACATATCTTGAAGGTATAAGGTGATTTCTGGATAATTTACTCCATAATTATGGGATCTTGAAATTTCTAAGCTATCTACAAAAACCTTCATGTTTTTGTCGCTTTGCCATTCTGCTTCATGAATAAGATCCTTTCTAGCAGGCAGACGTCCTGTTCGTAAAAGTAAAGGTTTAAGGTTTTGAGGTTCTTGAGCAAATTTTATAAAGTCCCATGCTGCTTCTTTATTTAAACTAGTTGAAGTAATGGCCCAATTTTCTCCTCCAAGACTCGTTGCTTCTTCCTGATTCCTTGGAAGTTTAACAACACCCCAATTGATTTTTGCATTCTCATTAAGCAATTTTACCTGCCAACTGGCATTTACCATCATGGCAACCTTGCCATCGTTAAAACGTTCTAACAGAGTTTGTGTATTTTCCATCAAAATTTCTTTTGGCATATAGCCTTTCTCCAACATATTTTTCCACAACTCTATAGCCTCCACAGTGCCTTTACTATTAAGTCTTCTAATATCAGAGTCACTTTGCCATATAAAAGGCATAAAAGTATATATAGATTGTTGGTTTTTTACAGCAGTTACTTGAAACCCAACCACATCAGTTGTTGTTAGTTTTTCAGCTGCATTTGCTAGTTCATCCCAATTTTCAGGTGGCAGAACCCCAGCAATCTTTAACATATCTTCGTTGTAAAAAAGAGCTAAGTTATGCACCCCCATTGGAAGTCCGAATATTTTTTCCTCATAAATACAAGTTTCCCAAGGTTCTTTAGAGAACACTTCTGATTGCCCCCAATCCAACACTTCATCAGTAATATCTAAGAGAATCCCCATGGCTGCAAGGGTTTGATGCAAGAGATCATCAATTAGCAATACATCGGGCATTTCACCTATAGCCGCAGCATAAATTAACTTGTTTTTAATATCTGAGAAGGGAACAAATTTACGGTCTATCTTAACATTGGGATAAACATTTTCATAGGATTTTATTAATTCAGTGGTATCACTTCCTTCAATAAGATAATCCCACATGGTAATTGTGATTTTTTCATCAGTGGCTTCTTTAATAATTCCACTCTCCTTCTGAAGTCTATTACATCCCGTAATAACTAAAAACATAATAAAGATTCCAACCATTGTAATTTTTTTGTTCATATCTAACCACCTTTTTCCTAGGGAATTAAAGTGGACAAAGTATCATCTTACTGTCCCCAAAATAATACAGATGAATCTGTAGGCATTAAACTAAAGTATATTTATTATGTTTAGTCCTTAGATTATTACAGTCATTATATCATTTTTGGAGAAAGCACAGTATATTCCTTAAGAAGAATTTTCTTCTCCCCTTAGAATAGAAGTTATCCAGTAATCTCATTTATCTTTCTCTTTATTATAAAAAAGCCCCACCACAGAGGCAGGGCACTTATTATTACTCTCCTTTAAGTTCCTTATCAAAGAAATCTTTCGTGATATTCATGATTTTTTCTTGGTTGGTGAATTGTATTGAACTATGAACTCCGCTTATTACCTTATAGAAGGTAGCATCCACGCCTCCTGCTATCAATGCATCGTAGAAATCTTCTCCTTGTTTAATTGGGATTACAGGATCTTTATCACCATATATCAATAGAAAAGCTGGATCATCTTCAGTAATATATTTTGTAGGACCTGCAGCAGCTACTTTTTCTTTATTGGCAGGGTCATATACATTTATTCCTAATAATAGTGAAGAGTTATCTGTATGAAGTTCACTAGCTTTGGATGGAGGATTAATAGTACCCAAATCAATTGGAGCTGACCATGCTGCAACCGCCTGCACTCTACTTGAGTATCCTTGCCAATCTCCTTTGTCAAACTCTTCTACATCTCCAGTTGTTCCCAACATAGAAGCTAAGTGTCCTCCTGAAGAATGACCCCATGTCCCAATTCTGTCGGGATCGATGTTATATTTTTCAGCATTAGCACGTAAGAATCGAACTGCTGTTTTAGCATCCTCTATTTGAGCTGGGAATTTCTCATTACTACTTGCTCTCCAGTCAATGAATACAATTACATAACCACTACGGGCTATCTCTGCAAACATAGGTAGATTTACAGAACGATCTGCGTATCTCCATGCATTACCTGTTATGTATACTATAGCAGGTAATGGCTCATTACTGGTTGGACGTAAAATATCCATAGATAAATTTGGCTGATTTCCATCTCCAGATTGTGAAAAATTCACATCCTTGATTAATTTAACATGATAAAGGGTAGTGGGTTCAAGATTCAACTCCATTTTACCCTGGGCAAAAGTTAATTGCGTTAAAAGAAGTACAGTAATTAATGTTAATCCTAAGATTCGTTTAAACTTGTTCATAATCTTGCCTCCTCATTTCATATTGATTGCCAACATCTAATTCATCAAGTTAAGATAAAATATGTCACCTCCCAATGCAAACGGTTTCTTGATAGCTTATTAGTATTATCTGATAATTCTGTTTCTTTGTAAATCAACAAAGTTAATGACTTTATATTAAGAATCTTAAGGTTTATAGTAGTTTTATAGTAAAAAACAAACAGAGAGAAAACCTTTATGGTCAATCTCTCTGCTTGTTCTTAGTATTATTATTTTTTTGTTGCTGCACTTTCTCCGGCAATTCTACCAAATACTGCTATATCAGCTAATGCATTACCACCTAAACGATTGCTTCCATGGATACCACCTGTAACTTCACCAGCTGCATATAAACCAGGGATTATATTACCAGCACCGTCTAAAACCTGGGCACTTGTATTGATTTCAATTCCACCCATCGTATGATGAACTGTCGGTATACGTGGACCTGCATAGAAAGGTGCTTTTTCAATCTTAGCATTAAATAGAGTTCTTCCAAAGGCGTCTGATCCACCGGCTTCTACTGCCTTATTGAATTCCTCTACTGCTTTAACTAAATTCTCTGGATTAACACCAATTTCCTCTGCCAATTCTTCTAGTGTATCGCCTTTGAAAGCTCTTCCTTGAGCTATAAGTTCATTCATGGTCTCATTAAAGTTATTCTTTTCATCTCCTGTTGGATAATCTTTGCTATCAAGAACTACCCACATAAAAGAATCCTCTTGCTCCATTAATGCATTTGTCATAACATCTCTTCTAGCACCTTCATCTACAAAACGATCACCTGATTTATTTACAAAAATACGATCTTCAACACTTTTCTCAATATTACCACTAAGGCTTCCTGTTTTAGTATCTCCCATTGGAAGTAATTGAATATGTTCCATACCAACAAGGTTTGCTCCAACAACTTCAGCCATTGCAATACCATCTCCAGTAGCTCCTGGATGGTTGGTTGTTTTAATATTTGTAAGTGCAGGCCAGTTTGTGTTGAATTGGTCTCTCATTTCAACGCTAGCTCCAAATCCACCAGTAGCAATAACTACACCATTGTTTGCATGAAGAATAACATCACCTTTTAATCCTTTAGCCTTAACTCCTACTACTCTATCACCATCTACAATAAGCTCCTCTGCTTCAGTATCAAGAAGAATTTCAATACCCTCATTTGCCTTGATGTACTCTTCGTAAGTATTAATGAAGCCAGTTCCTAATGGCGATGAAGGTCTATGGGCTCTTGGCCACATACCACCTAAAACAGTAAACACCTCATCCTCAAACTTCATTCCTAAACTTTCAAGCCATTCTACTGTAGGATATGCATTGTCTGTTAACACTTTTATTAAATCAGTATTTCCTAATTCATCTCCACCTTCATAGGTTTGAGTAAAGTGTTTCTCTGGAGAATCTTCAATACCTTGTGCAACCTGTCTTGGAGAACCAGCAGCATTAAATGCCCCCCCGGCAAGAACTGTATTTCCACCAAGTCTTGGCATTTTTTCAATAAGAATAACCTCTGCACCATTTTGATGGGCAGATACTGCCGCTGCAAGCCCTGCTCCACCGCCACCTATAACAACAACATCAGTTGTATACTTAATGGTTTCCCCTTGAGCCTGTTCAGCATCTTTTTTAACACTTAGTGCTTCAATATCTCCGTCTGCTAACTTGATGGCCTCTGTAACTGCAGCTATTATTGCATTACTTGTAACTGTAGCACCCGATATAGCATCAACTGCTAAGGTTTGGCCCTCTACAATTGCTCTAGGTATTCTTTCTATTGCTGGATCCGCTATACCAGCACTTTCGTTATGTTCTAAAATTTTAACATCATTAATTAGATTTTCATCAACAGTAATTTCAACTTTTATGTCCCCGTTGTGTCCAGCCGCAGATGCTACATATGTTCCAGCATTAAATATAGCTGTTTCTGTTGTTTCTGTCGGTTTGGATTGACAACCAACCATAGAGATTACTAGGATTATACATATTAATGCACAAATCCCTTTTTGGGATCTGAATAAATGATTCATTCTTTACTTCCTCCTTGTATTAATTTTTGTTAACATTTTAACGTTTTTCTGTGGGCTTAAGCTTTGTTTTTTTACCCTCTGTAAAAGCTAATACTAGGTATCTCCCTCCCCTTTTTATCAAAATGTTATTAATATTTTTTGCATGATTCATTGAAAAATCATATAGTGTTTTTTATTGTTTGTAAATCAACAAAGTTAAGCATCTTATATTGAGAATCTTAAGATCACACATATCCTTTAACTTCACAACTTAATTTGAATTTATATTGCTTCTAAAGTGTAGTATATATAAAATTTGGTTATAGTTGATAAAAAGTGAAAACTCTTTAGGACTGTAGCCAAAATTTTTACAGAATGTAGTATTTCATCTAGTTCTTATTGTAAGTAAATATATGTTCTTTCAACATATGGGAAGATAGAGTTAGTTTTCAATAGAAATAATTCTTATACCTATCTCATAACATCAGCATCTTGCATATATTCGATTTTTCCATTTTCATTTCTCGAGAATTTAGAAAGGAATTCATCCCATAAAAGCCACATTTCAGCTGCAATACAATTATGTCCTCGTCCTTGGGTAATTGTATAGCGTACCATTGGAATGCCATCCTCATTATTCCATACTTGGTGATTGAAGATACCTGACTTATAGGTTAAGGGTTCCTCTACACTTCCAGCATTATTTCTTGCTATCCAGTAGACAATTGTAGCTTTAGCATCAGAATTAGCGTTTAGGGAACCTCCCCCCCACAAATCCTTTTCTCCAAAAATCAGCCCTACAGGAATTTCATAGTCTATATTGACTCCCTCTGGGAACTTATAATCTGGATTGGATATTCTCAGGAGAGATCCAGATGTTCCAGCTGCTGCTGCAAAAATTTCTGGCATAGTCAATACTAAAGTATTTGTCATCATAGAACCTAGCGATTGACCTGTTACGTAAACTCTATTGTCATCAATTGCATAGTTGTTTTTCATAGCCTTTATCATTTCATCAATAAATTTAACATCATCAGGTCGTTCTGGATCTCTAGTTATGTTCCAATAAGGTCTTGGTGTCCCATCAGCAAATGCTCCAGGATATCCTGTAGGGAATACTACAATAAAGCCCCTTTCTTCTGCAACTTTATACCATTCAGTATAGGAAACAAATATAGCACCAGTTTGTCCGGAACCATGTAGTGCAAGTACCAAAGGCACTTCTTTCTCTGGATTTTCCCTTACACTGGTAGGTACATATTGGAACCAGTGACGTGTGTAACCATCTACATTTATTTCTACCTTCTCAACCCCTAACTCTTCAAAAGAGGCGTATGCTCTTAGGGCATTGTTATATACATCTGTACCATAACGACAGGTTTTGCTTAAGAAATCTTTCCATACGACTTCATTAAACTTAGGGTCATTATAATTTGAACTTCTAACACTTACCTGTACACTACTAACATTTTGCTCATTATCTAATCTTCTTGTAGTTACTAATGATTGCTTATATACCGTAGCATATTCAGTACTGTAAACATCCTCAGTGGTATCGTTTGCATTTAGCCAATAATTAATGACATTTTGGGTAGTGTCATTGAGATTTTCTGTAATTATCCATATCGGAACCTTCACCTTAGACAACGGGACCCTTGGATCATCAGAAGTACGTGCTCCCACTTCCTCCATATAGGATTGACTAATATCACTACCATCAAATACTGCTAAACCTGCAGCAATCTTAGGGTTTGCCATTATATATTGTTGGAATAGTGTTCCTCCTTCACCATAACCTACAAAATAATAGTTACCCATTATAATATTATAGTAAGGTCTGGTGTTGACACGAGCATAAACAGCTCTAATATAATCAATTTCATCTACAGCTTTAGATGTATCCCATTTTTGGTTTTCTGGTTCAAACGCAAATAGATATAATTTGTGCTTTTGTGCTATATTCTTCCAACCACTAGTCTCTAAAAATTTAGCAGTATCTACTCCTGAAGGTACAGCAATGTATATACTGTTGTCTCCTTGAGTAACACTTTCCGGAATAAAAGTCACAAAACTACGTTCCTTACCATTTACAGTTACCTTATCCTGGTACAGTCCTTTAAGCATAGGTTCATAGGGATTTTGAGGATTAAGCATTTCTGTTAACCCCATGTAGTTTAATTCAGGAAAGGTTGTTATTTGGGTCTGAGCAAACACCGGTGTCTGTAAACCTACTAGTAAAAGTATCATTACCATTAAAACAGATAACGGAGTTTTAAACCATCTTTTTGCTATTTGTTTTTTGAACATAATTACACCTCCAGCTATTTTCAAAATTAATTTAGTATTAGACCACTAACCGCCTTATTGTTTATACTTCTTATATCTAAAAATCACCTCCCTTTATTAAAATATTAAATTTAAAAACTTAGATAACCTATGGAAAAATTTGAAAGAGTAGTAGAAAAATTAAAGTTTCTATAATGCGGAAAGAGAAATACAGCTTTAAGCTTTATTTCCATTATGATGTAAGTTGTTTCACCATCCTATTAAATTAATATGTATACATTAACGAAAACATGATGATGATAAATGAGTAAAAATTTTTCATCTTAGATGGTGCAAACGATCTCTTAGTATTATCTGATAATTCAGTGGTTCTGTAAATAAAGAAAATTAAGAATTTTTATTAATAATCTTAAACTAGAAGAGGGTTTTGGAAGGGACATAGGGACAGGTTCATTACAAGTGTCAAGGTGACGGCAGGTTATGTACCATGTGGCTATGTTTATGACCCAGAGGTAGGAGATCCAGATTCAGGTGTATCACCCGGAACATCCTTTGAAGATATTCCAGATGATTGGGTTTGTCCAGTCTGCGGTGTTGGCAAGGATATGTTCGAACCTGAAGAATAAGCAGACTAAAATATATATTGAAACTCAAAAGCCACGATTGTGGCTTTTTTTTATTATATAGAAAAATATTTTGTTTTCTACGGAAATATTATATTATATAAGTATGTGATTCTATACTTTAATCTTAATATAAATATATGTAGAGGACGACGACCCTATCGTCCCTCAAAATATTTCAGATAGCTAAATGGATGGATAGCATCGTCCATCCCTACGAGAAAAAATATATCCTACTTTAGAAGCACATAGCTATATAGATAACCAATTTTAAACTTTAATTTTGATATACACGGTCTACGGTTTCGCCCAAAACCATGGGCTGCAAATGTAGCCCTTAGTATATCAAAATTAAGTTCTGTAGTTGGAATATGTGGTATTAAATCATTACATTATGTGAAGGGAGTCAACGATGATGTCTAAGCAATTAAAGGCAGATTTGGCTTTGTTAGGAGTTACTATTATTTGGGGGTCCTCTTTTATTTTATCTAAAAATTCTCTAGATCATTTAGAAACTTTTAATTTTTTGGCTATTCGATTTTTAATATCTGCGTTATTATCCTCCATTATTTTTTATAAAAATATGATTCATATACAAAAAGATACCTTAAAATACGGTATCTTCATAGGTATCATATTATTTACTGGATACGCCTTTCAAACAGTGGGGCTCAACTATACAACTGCATCTAAATCTGGTTTTATCACAGGCTTTTGTGTAGTGATTGTTCCAGTCCTCTCGGCTCTATTATTGAAACAAAAACCTGAAAGGGCTGCTGTCATAGGGGTTATTTTAGCACTAGTAGGCTTGGGCTTTTTAACACTAGATTCTTCACTTTCCTTAAATATTGGAGACTTTTTGACATTGATCGGAGCACTTATGTTTGCACTTCACATTATTACAGTAGGAAAGTATACAGTCTCAGTGGATTCTATTGCTTTAGGAATCGTACAAATTGCTGTAGTCGGCATATTAAGTTTACTCTTTACTGTTACGATAGAAACTCCAATAATACCTAAAGGAGTAGAGGTATGGACTTCCATTCTTATCCTAGCTGTATTGGCCACCTCAGTAGCCTTTATTGTGCAAAATGCGATGCAGAAGTTTACTTCTGCTACACATACCGCCTTAATCTATACCGGTGAACCTGTATTTTCAGCATTATTTGCTTATATTTTAGCAGGAGAAATCCTAACGAAGGGTGGCATCTTTGGAGGTATACTGATCTTATTAGGAATGATGATAGCAGAATTAGACTGGAAAAATATCTTTGCAAGAAAAAAGAAGCTCCAAAGTAGTTAGTTACTTTGGAGCTTCTTCTATTGTAATAGGTAGTTGTCTGTCAATAAACAATTCTTCAATACTACTCCACAAAGCCTCAATACCTTCCTTCTTCAAGGAGGATATTGGTACGATTTTATCACCTTTAGCCATCTGTAGCTTTTCACGAATAACTTTTAGATGTTTTTGCATCTGTCCCCTCGTAATTTTATCGGACTTGGTGGCGATAACAATGCTGCCAAATCCGAAGTGTCTGATCCAATCATACATCATTTTATCATCATTAGTAGGTTCATGCCTAATATCCACCAGCAGCAGTATCTCCTGTAGGTTCGGTCTTTTATTTAAATAGGTCTCCATAGTTTTTCCCCAACTAGCCTTTTCTGACTTAGAGACCTTTGCGTATCCGTATCCTGGTAAGTCCACCAAATAGAACTCTTTATTGATAATAAAGAAGTTGATCGTTCTTGTTTTTCCAGGAGTACCGCTTACCTTTGCTAGCTTTTTTCTTCCCAGTATTGTATTTAAAGTAGAAGATTTCCCAACATTTGATCTTCCTACAAAGGCTATTTCAGGCAGCATATCTTCGGGGTATTGACTAGGCACTACGGCACTAGTGACAAAATCTGAGGTTTTAATTTTCATTTTCTTCTCCCCTCTTTAATGCATGCTCTAATACTTCATCCATATGCTCTACAAAAACAAACTGTATTTTCCTTTTTACATTGTCTGGCACTTCATCTAAGTCTCTTTTATTGTCCATAGGCATAAGTACTTTCTGAATTCCTGCTCTTTTAGCAGCCAATACCTTTTCCTTGATTCCTCCTACCGGTAATACTCTACCTCTTAAGGTAATCTCTCCTGTCATAGCGATATCCTTGTTTACAGGAATCTTGGTTAAAGCAGAAATAACTGCTGTTGCCATAGTAATCCCGGCTGAAGGTCCATCCTTCGGTGTGGCTCCTTCAGGTATATGGATATGAATATCAAGATTGTTATGGAATTCTGGATCTATTTTTAATTCTTCTTCTCTTGAACGTATATAACTTATACCCGCCCTTGCTGATTCCTTCATAACATCTCCCAATTGTCCTGTCAATACTAGTTTGCCATTCCCCTTCATTGGTGTTACTTCAATAGATAGTGTATCTCCGCCTACAATCGTCCAAGCCAATCCACGGGCTATGCCTACTTCATCCTTTTGATTCGCCATTTCATAACGATAGTAAGGATTACCTAAATATTTTTTCAAGTTTGCAGGGGTGATATGAATAGATTTCAGTTTTTCCTCTACCACCCTTTTCGCCACCTTACGGCATAGGTTGGCAATTTGTCTTTCTAAATTTCTTACCCCGGCTTCTCTAGTGTAATGATTAATGATATTCCTTAGGGCCTTTTCTGATACTTGAAGACTTACAGCCTTCAAACCATGTTCCTTAACTTGCTTAGGCAAAAGATATCTTGATGCAATATTTAATTTTTCTTCCTCCGTATAACCTGCGATACGAATAACCTCCATCCTATCTAAGAGAGGCCTTGGTATCGTGTCTAAACTATTTGCAGTAGTAATAAACAGCACTTTAGATAAATTAAAGGGTAACTCCATAAAGTGATCTGTAAAATCATGGTTTTGCTCAGGATCTAATACTTCTAGCAAGGCAGAAGCTGGGTCTCCTCTAAAATCACTGGCTAGCTTATCAATTTCATCTAATAAGAAAAGAGGATTTCGTGTGCCAGCCTGACGAATGGAGGAAATAATCCTTCCGGGTATGGCACCTACATAGGTTCTTCTATGTCCCCTTATTTCTGCTTCATCCCTCACACCACCTAAAGACATTCTAACAAATTTACGGTTTAAGGATCGAGCAATAGACTTTGCTATGGAAGTTTTTCCAACTCCAGGCGGTCCTACTAAACAAACAATAGGCCCCTTCATAGATTTTGCCAACTGTCTGATGGCTAAATACTCCAATATCCTTTCCTTTACCTTTTTAAGACCGTAATGGTCTTCATCTAATATAGCAGCTGATTTCTTTAGGTCTAGCCTGTCCTTTGTTTCCTTATTCCAAGGTAGGCTTAATGCCCAATCTATATAATTTCTTATCACTCCAGTTTCAGCTGAAGCAGGTGACAATTTCAACAGCCGATCAATTTCTCTATCAATTTTTTCATGAACATCCTTTGGAAATTTTAGAGCCCTCAGCTTTTCCTTATACTCTGCCACTTCTTCAACGATGCCCTCATCTTCACCTAATTCTTTTTGTATAGCCTTTAGCTGTTCTCTTAAATAATACTCTTTTTGTACCTTGTTAATTTGTTTTTTTACTCGATTGTTGATTTTCTTTTCGATCTCTAATATTTGGATCTCCTCTAATAAAATCTTATATAAGATTTCTAATCTGTCTAAGGGATCAAAAGCCTCTAATACTTCTTGTTTTTGATGAGGCTTAATAAACACATTAGAAGCAATTGTATCTGCCAATCGCCCCGGCATCTCGATTTCAGCAATGGTGATCAAAATTTCTGGAGAGATTTTATTACTAATTTCTACGTATTCCTCAAATGCATCAATAACACTTCGCATTAAAGCTTCTGCTTCGCTATCAATCATTACTTCATTTTTATAATTTTTTTCTTCTATCTCTACTTGAAAATACGGAGTTTCTTGTAGTACGTTCATTATTTTCCCTCTAGAAATACCCTCCACTAATACTCTGATGGTATCTCCAGGAAGCTTTAGCATTTGTTTTATTTTAGCAATCGTTCCAACTTCATATATGTCTTCAAGGGTAGGGGCGTTAATCTCTGCTTCTTTCTGAGCAACCAAGAAAACTAGTTGATCATTTACCATTGCCTCTTCAAGGGCATTAATAGAACGCTCTCTACCTACATCAAAATGTATCACCATATATGGAAAAACAGTTAAACCCCTCAATGGAATTAGAGGAATTGTTCGTGTCGAGGTAGTTACTTTCTTTTCTTTCATACTATCTTCTCCTTTTATCATATTCCACAGTTGATTACTATTATATCCTTTCAGACTGTTTTTTTCAATATTTTACCCTAATTTCCATTTTTCTATCAACTGTAAGAAAAAAAGTAGCCCTCACGACTACTTTTTTTCTTTATTACCTAGGGCAGCGGCAAAATCGATTGTATCATTGGAATAATTATTTCTTGTCTCAGCAGGTTTAATTTCCATTGCCAGTTCAATAACCTCTTCAATATATTCCACTGGAATAACTTCAATTTTGAACTCTTTAAATCGTTCTTGATAATTATCCTTTGGTATCAATACCCGTGTACATCCTGCTTCCTTGGCAGCTTCAATCTTAGCCATGATACCTCCTACTGGTTTAACCGTCCCTCGAATTGAAATTTCTCCCGTCATTGCTAATCGGTGATCTACCGGCTGATTCGTTATAGCAGAATATATGGCGGTCACCATGGTGATGCCAGCTGAGGGCCCATCTATAGGAACACCCCCAGGAAAGTTCACATGAATATCATAATCCTTAGGATCAACCTTAAAAAACTTTTTAATCACAGTTAATACATTGTCCACAGAATCAGAGGCAGTACTTCTTCTTTGATAGCTTCTTCCTGAAGCATTGGTTTCTTCTCTATCAATAATTCCTGTAACAATCATCCTACCACGCCCTTTTGTAGGAAGCTTGATAGTCGATACTTCAATTTCTATCATCATACCTATATTAGGCCCTAAGACAGCTAACCCATTAACATATCCAACCGCGGGAGCTTCTCCAATTTTTTTGCTAGGCCTTGGGCTATAATGACCACTTTCAATCACCCATTGCACATCCTGCAGGGTAATTTTTTTTCTGCCTTCTGTTAGAGCTAACCCTCCGGTAATTTGTATAATGTTTACAGCTTCTCTACCATTGGTTGCATATTTCTTGATTTCTTCTATCGCTCTTTCTTCTATTTCAAAATTACTTTTATCGCAGGCATTTTTGCTAATACAACCAACTTCTTCTGGCGTTAATGGTCGAAAGTAAATCTCAACGCATCTAGATCTTAAGGCTGATGGAAGATCCCCTGGAGACTTTGTGGTTGCACCTACTAGTCTAAAATCTGCTGGTAATCCATTTTTAAAAATTTCATGAATGTGCTGAGGAATATTTTCCTCCTCTGAATTATAGTAAGCACTTTCTAAAAACACTTTTCTATCCTCTAAAACCTTTAATAACTTATTCATTTGTACAGGATGTAATTCTCCAATTTCATCTAAAAATAACATTCCACCGTGGGCTTTTGTTACAGCACCAGGTTTAGGTTGTGGAATCCCTGCTTGTCCTAATGGCCCAGCCCCTTGATATATAGGATCATGTACTGATCCCATTAAGGGATCCGCAATGCCTCTATCATCAAACCTTAAGGTTGTAGCATCCATCTCTATAAACTTAGACCTTTCATTAAAGGGAGATATATCACTTTTTTTTGCTTCTTCTAAAACTACTCTTGCTGCCGCTGTCTTTCCTACCCCTGGTGGTCCATATATGATTACATGCTGTGGATTGGGGCTGCATAAAGCTGCCTTTAATGCCTTTAAACCATCTTCTTGGCCTATAATGTCCTTAAAGGAAGATGGTCTTGTATGTTCTGCTAATGGTATCGTTAAAGCATTTTCTCTTAAAAGTTTAAGCTTTTCCATTTCCTTTTTTGATTCCTTTTCTATTGCTGACTTGTTCCCCTGTTGATTTTTTAATAGACCTAAAAAATAAAGGCCAATAACTACTGCAAAAAAGAACTGAACTAAGTAAAAAATGTTCGGCAAAATGTGACCTCCTCTCATTGTCTTACAATTTTAGTATGCACATAGAGAGGCTATTTATCCTGCATCAAAAGCTGTCATTAAAAGCAACTATAGTTATTTATTTCAAATAAATTCAGCTACAATTCAATAGGATTAAACCTTTCTGTAAATTGTAGCCGAATTTTATGTTATACTAAAATTATTGACTTATAACATATATTACTATAATTTATGGGGGGTAAATATGAAGGATTATTTGAAACTGTTCAACATTTTTTTTCGTGTAGGTGCCTTTACTTTTGGTGGCGGCTATGCGATGATTCCAATTATACAAAAGGAAATTGTTGAAAACAATCAATTGATTGATGAAAGCGAATTTTTAGATATTATAGCTGTTGCCCAAAGCTTACCAGGTCCTATTGCTGTCAATACAGCGGTTTTTGTTGGTTATAAATTAAAGGGTTTCTTAGGAGCAGTAGCAACCTTATTAGGGACTATTCTTCCTTCTCTAGTAGTTATTATCATATTGGCAATTTTTTATGATAGAATCAAAGATGTTCATTCTATACAATTGTTTTTCCAAGGGGTAAGACCAGCTATCGTTGCATTAATTTTCATGTCAGCGATTAAGCTTTCTAAGTCAATTTCTAAAAATCGTTTCAATATACTATTGATGTCCTTTGCCTTTATTGGTATTGTATTTTTGAAAATACATCCTATTTTCATCGTGATCCTTTGCGCAATAGCAGGATTGTTACATAGAAAAAAGGAGGGTGAATATGGAACTCATTAGATTATTTTGGGCTTTTTTAAAAATAGGTGCCTTTAGCTTTGGTGGTGGTTATGCCATGCTTCCCTTAATCGAGGAGGAAGTAGTAAATAACTATCAATGGCTTACTTCTACAGAATTTGTAGATATCATTGCCATATCTCAAATGTCACCTGGTCCAATTGCAGTCAATGCTGCTACCTTTGTAGGTTTTAGACACTACGGTGTCTTAGGCTCTATTATTGCCACCTTTGGTGTGGTTTTTGCTTCGTTTTTTCTTGTAATGACATTTGCTAGGATCATTATTAAATATAAAAAATCCTTCTTTGTGGAAGGAATATTTGCAGGCATTCGTCCCTCTGTTATCGGTTTAATTGCAGCTGCTTGTGTATCCTTGTTCCAAACCTCGATTGTAGATATTAAGAGTTTACTGATTAGTATATTGGTACTAATCATACTATATAAATCAAAGCTTCATCCTATTGGAATCATCATGTTATCAGGAGTCTTTGGTATTATTCTTTATTCTATATAATCAAATAATCGAAGAGACAGATTCTAGGATAACATGGGTTCAGTTAACGCCTATGATATTCATTTAAGGATTTATCCTTCGGTGTATTGCTAAGACTCCCGCTTCTTCTAGATAAACAAACTAAGCGACTAACACAAAATCAAAGATTTTGGTTATCTGCTTATAGATAAACAAACTAAGTGACCAACACGAAAGTTAGAAACCAAACTTTCGGTTGTCTACTTAAAGCGGGAGATCAAGCACTACATCCTCGAAGTAAATTCGGCTACAATTCAGTGGGAGTAAAAACTCCCTCTGAATTAAGTCTCATTTTATAGTACTGCTAAATCTTCGTCCTTAGGATCGCATATAAACATATGACCTGGTGAATGAGTTATCATTAATTCAGGTTTGCTAGTCATAGCTATAGATTGGGGGGTCACTCCGCATGCCCAAAATACTGGTACCTCTCCTTCTTTTATGATCGAAGGATCACCAAAATCTGGTTTATTTATATCTACTATGCCTATTTGACTTGGGTCTCCAATATGTACTGGTGCACCATGCACTTGTGGAAATCTAGATGTAGCTTGTACAGCTCTTGGAATTAAATTATAGGGTATAGGCCTCATACTAACTACCATTTTGCCATGAAAGTTTCCTGCTGGTTTAGTTTCAATATTTGTAATATACATAGGCACATTATGGTTATCTTCAATATGTCTAATTGGAATAGAAGCATTTAGCATTGCTGATTCGAATGAGAAACTACAGCCTATTAAAAATCCTACTAAATCGTCCCTCCAGTATTTTTCTATATCAGTTACTTCATCTACTAAAACCCCATGCTTATAGATTCTATATTTTGGTATATCGTATCTTAAATCTGCATCTTTTGCCATTAATTTTGGTTCTGGATTGCCTACATCTGTTACATCCAGTATAGGACATGCCTTTGGGTTTCTTTGAGCAAATAACAGAAAATCAAAAGCTAAGTTTTTTGGCACGATTGCCAAGTTTGCTTGAATATGTCCTCTACACATTCCGGAAGTTGGTTTCATCAAGTCTCCCTTTCTTATTAATTCTCTTACTTCTTTCGGTTCCATATTGGCTAGGTCTAACATTTTTTCGCCTTAATCTCAGGCTTCCCCCCTTAAGTATATTTTAAGAATCAAATGCCTCTTAAACATTGTTCTATACTCATGAGCTAATTCCTCTTTTCTTTTGCTATTCTTGATAGCTTTCAACAGTCCTATAGCATTGTATTGTATCTTTATTTCGGAATCAATGAAGCTGTTCCCTTGATTTTTTCTATTTCCTTGATTTTGACCTAAAAAAAGCCTTAACGTTTATATCGTTAAGACTTTTTTATATTACGACGCCGATTCCTTTGGCTTTTTTTTATTTTTTGATGAGTTCCCACTTTTTAATACCACAGTAGGATGATCGCCTTTATCAACTGTATCTTTAGTGATAAGAACCTTTTCAATATCATCTCTAGATGGAATATCATACATAATATCCATCATAAGACTTTCTAAAATACCTCGAAGCCCCCTAGCACCTGTTTTTCTTTCTATTGCTTTTTTCGCTATAAGCTCAAGAGCTGGTGTTTCGAAGTCTAAATCAACATCTTCAATCTCAAACAATTTTTTATATTGTTTTACCAGTGCGTTTTTAGGCTCTGTTAAGATTTGGATTAATGATTCTTCATCTAATTGGTCTAAAGTTACCACTACCGGCAATCTGCCTACAAATTCTGGAATCAATCCATATTTTAATAAATCCTCAGGTTGAATTTGCTTTAATAGGGTTCCTATATCCAATTTTTGCTTACTTGCAATCTCTGCACCAAAACCCATAGATTTCTTGCCTGTTCGTTTCTGAATAATACTATCTATTCCATCAAAAGCTCCACCACAGATAAATAAAATATTAGTTGTATCAATTTGTATAAACTCTTGATGCGGATGTTTTCTTCCACCTTGTGGTGGAACACTTGCAACGGTTCCCTCAAGGATCTTTAATAGGGCTTGTTGTACACCCTCACCACTCACATCTCGAGTAATTGATGGATTTTCAGACTTTTTAGCTATCTTATCTACCTCATCAATATAAATAATGCCTTTTTCAGCTTTTTCTATATCATAGTCTGCAGCTTGAATTAACTTTAATAAAATATTTTCTACATCCTCACCTACATATCCAGCTTCTGTAAGAGAAGTAGCATCCGCAATAGCGAAAGGTACATTTAATAGCTTTGCTAAGGTTTGTGCAAGTAAAGTCTTACCAGACCCTGTCGGCCCTAACATCACTATATTACTCTTTTGTAGTTCAACGTCTTCGCTCTTAATGTCCATATTTACTCTTTTGTAGTGATTATAAACGGCAACAGCTAAAGCTTTTTTTGCCGGTTCTTGGCCTACAACGTACTGATCTAATATGGATTTGATTTCCTTTGGTTTAGGTAAATCTACTAAATCAATATCAAGATTGTCATCGAACTCTTCTTGAATAATTTCTTGACATAGCTCTATACATTCATCACAAATATATACATTAGGACCAGCAATAAGTCTTCTCACCTGATCCTGAGATTTACCGCAAAAGGAGCATTTTAGTTGCTTCTTATCCTCAAATCTAGACATCTTTACACCTCGCTTAATCCGCAATTATTTTCTTGCGGTAATCACTTCGTCAATAATACCGTACTCCTTTGATTCTGTAGCAGACATAAAGAAATCTCTATCTGTATCTTTTTTGATACGATCTAATGGCTGCCCTGTTCTTTCTGCTAAAATATCATTAATGGTATCTCTTGTTTTTAAGATTCTTTCTGCATGGATACGAATATCCTCTGCCTGACCACGGGTTCCTCCCAATGGTTGATGAATCATAATTTCAGCATTAGGTAGAGCATATCTTTTACCTTTTTTACCTGCTGTCAATAGGAATGCTCCCATACTAGCTGCCATACCTATACAGATGGTAGAAACGTCAGGTTTAATATAGTTCATAGTATCATAAATAGCCATTCCTGCAGTAATGGAACCTCCTGGACTATTTATGTATAATTGAATATCTTTATCAGGATCTTCTGCCTCTAAAAATATTAATTGTGCAACAATCAGACCTGCTGTTACATCATTTACTTCATCATTTAAAAGAATAATTCTATCCTTTAAAAGTCTTGAGTAAATATCATAAGATCTTTCTCCACGATTAGTTTGTTCAACAACTACTGGCACTAATGCCATAATACATCTCCTCCCAATATTTATCTTTATGCTATTTTAGCATTCTCTACTAAGAAGTCGATAGTTTTTCTTACAACTATATTGTCTTTAATATAAGACATATCTTCTTCCCTTAAAGTTGTTTTCAACTTATCAACCTCTTGCTTATATTGTTCTGCCATTTTTTCAATTTCTTGGTTTATTTCTTCTTCAGTAGCTTCGATGGCTTCTAGTTCACTAATTTTATCTAATACTATTTGTGTTTTTACCCTCTTTTTAGCATCTTCACTCATTTGATTTCTTAAATCTTCTTCTTTTGTACCTGTCATATTATAGTAGTATTCTAGGTTTAAACCTTGATAACTCAAGGAGAATTCAAAATCTTTTAACATGTTGTCAATTTGTCTTTCAACTACTGCATTAGGTAAACTAATTTCTACCTTATCAGCTACTGCTTCCACTACCTTATTTCTTAATTCTTGTTCTGATTTGTTTTTTGCTTCCTCTTCTAGTTTGCTTTTAATATCTGCTTTCAATTCTTCTAAAGTCTCAAATTCAGATACATCTTTAGCAAACTCATCATCTAATTGAGGTAGCTCTTTTTCCTTAATTTCATGAATCTTCACTTCAAAAATGGCTTCTTTACCTGCAAGTTCTTCACTATGGTATTCTGCTGGGAAAGTAACTTTTACTTCCGTTTTATCTCCTATACTTACACCAATCAGCTGTTCTTCAAATCCTGGAATAAATTGTCCTGAGCCAATGGTTAGACTTTGTTTCTCTGCTGTTCCACCTTCAAAAGCCTCTCCATTAAGCATTCCTTTGTAGTCGATGGTTACCATATCACCATCTTTTACAGGTCGATCTTCTACAGTAATCATTCTTGCACTTTTTTGTACTAATGCATCTACCTCTTTTTCAACATCCTCTTCCTGTACATTATACTCTTTTTTCTCTACTTCTATACCTTTATAATCACCTATTACCACTTCTGGCATGACCTCAGTGCCAACAGTAAGTACTACATCTTTTCCTTGTACTATTTCTTCCATATCCTCAATAGATGGACGATCTACAGGATTAATGTCATGCTCTTCTAAAGCTTTTTCATAGGCTTCAGGAAAAGCTAAATTAATTGCTTCTTCATAGAAAATTTCTGGTCCATAGTTTAATTGAATAATTTTTCTTGGTGCCTTACCTTTTCTAAAACCTGGAATATTAAATCTACTTTTTGTTTTGTTATAAGCTTTGTTAATAGCTTCTTCAAACTTTTCTGCACCTATTACTACCTTTAATGTTATTTTATTGTCTTCTCTTTTGATTACCTCTGAACTCATGCATGGTCCTCCTCATATTTAATTTTTGCATTTATTATCATATATATATATCATTAATTATACTATATATGTTATTAAATTTTAACAATTAATCCCCAAAGTATTCCAAGTTCATAGTATCTCATGTTAAAAAAACATCCATAAAAAATCATTGGATGTTTAACACATACTATGTTACTTATCATTTTAATACTATCTAATTTCATTATTATTGTCAACATCATTAATCTTTTTTTATTCGTAGATTTTATAATTATTTTTATGCTAGTTTTGATTTTTATATTTCTTTGATATATCTACGTTACACCTTATCATTTAATAGTATTTATGTATTTACTTGATTTGACATCTACTTCCTCACAGAATATAATAAGGAACTAACCTAGGTCTAGCCCTATCCTTGGAAATATTTACTATATCTTTACATTCGAAAGGGGGACAACAAATTTGATAGAATTTAAAAAGGTAGTAAAATCTTATGATAAAAAAGTGAAAATTGTAAATGATTTAGATTTTAAAATCAACAAGGGAGAACTTGTGGTACTCATCGGTGAAAGTGGTTGTGGTAAAACTACCACCATGAAAATGATTAATCGATTGATTGAGCCCACTGCTGGTGAAATATCGATCAACGGAAAAAATATTATGGACTTTAATCCTATAGAATTACGTAGAAATATAGGTTATGTTATCCAAAAAGTTGGACTTCTTCCTCACATGACAGTTGGGGAAAACATCGAACTGGTTCCTTACCTTCAGAAATGGGATAAGAAAAAGCGCAGAGCTAGAGCAGAGGAACTGCTGCAGCTAGTAAATCTTGAAACTTCTCAATTCATAGACAGATATCCTAATGAATTAAGTGGTGGTCAGCAGCAAAGGGTGGGAGTAGCTCGAGCCTTAGCTGTAAATCCAGATATTATATTAATGGACGAACCCTTTAGTGCCGTAGATCCTCTTACTCGAGATCAGCTTCAAGAGGAACTGGCGAAGCTTCAGGATGAAGTAAAAAAAACAATTGTATTTGTGACCCATGATATGGACGAAGCCCTAAAGCTTGGTGATAGAATTGCTGTAATGAAGGATGGTAAAATTCTTCAATATGATACTCCTGAAAACATCTTAAAAAATCCTATCGACGATTTCGTAGAATACTTTGTTGGCAAAGATAGACTATGGAAATCTCCAGAAATGCTTTTTGCTAAAGACATCATGAATAAAAAACCCCCTTTAATCCTACAGGATAGAACCCCTGCTAATGCAGTAGAAATTATGAAGGAAAAAAATGTGGAATACCTACTGGTGGTTAACGAAATTGGTGATAAACCAAAAAAACTTTTTGGCGTCATTACTCCAAGGGAGCTAAGCGGCAAGGGAGTTTCTTCTTATAAAATGAAGGACATTATGCGAAGAGAGTTGACAACAGTAACAGAGAAAACCAACATGGTACATGTGCTGCAAATCATGAAGGATAAAAAAATTAAAAACCTTCCTGTCATTGGAGAAGAAGATGGTTTATTAAAGGGATTAATCACCCACACCAGCATACTAAACATCTTGACAGAAGCTATTTCAGTTTTTGATGATGAAAGGGAGGGATATTAATGCCAAAAATGACATTTTGGGAATTTTTTCTTGAAAGGTACCCTGACGTTATCGCCCAAACCATTCGGCATTTACAGTTAACTGGTATATCCGTAGCTATCGCAATCCTTATTGGTGTTCCTCTAGGTATCTATATTACTAAAAGTAAATATGCTGCTAAATACATACTAGGAGTAGCAAATATATTTCAAACGCTGCCAAGCTTAGCGTTATTTGGCCTATTGCTTCCATTATTCGGTATTGGTATCAAGCTTGCTGCCTTTGTATTACTGTTATATGCTTTACTACCTATTATAAAAAACACCTATACTGGGATTAACGGAGTAGATGAAGCTATTATTGAAGCTGGTAGAGGGATGGGTATGACCTCAGGACAGCTATTAATGATGGTACAAATTCCATTAGCTCTTCCTATCATTATGGCAGGTATTAGAATTTCTACTGTAATTAATATTGGTACCGCCACGATAGCTGCATTAATTGGTGCTGGTGGACTGGGAAGCTTTATCTTTAGAGGGATTTCTATGAACAATAATAACTTGATTCTTCTAGGAGCAGTTCCAGCGGCCCTATTGGCGTTGTTTGTGGATTGGCTTTTAGGTATAGTCGAATATCGAATTACACCTAAAGGTATTAGAAAATAACAAAGCCTTCCTTTAGAAAGTTTATAGGATGACTTTAGTTGAAACCAATAGAAAATTATACAAAGAATATAATTTTCCATTGGTTATAAATTAATAAAAGGAGGATGATTATGTATTTATTAAGAAACAAAAAGATTTTATTAGTAATTTCTATCATGTTGATGGTTAGCTTGGCTCTCGTTGGCTGTGGAGGAGGTAATACTACTGACGAAATCTCTACTGGAGAAAATGGTGAACCAGCCAATACCAACGGAGGAAACATAACCATTGGAGCAAAAAACTTCACAGAATCTATTTTGCTAGGAAACATTTTCAAAGTATTAATCGAGGAAAAGACAGATATTAACGTAACCGTAACAGAGCTTGGAGGCACAATGATTGCCTTTGAAGCATTAAAAAATAATGATATCCAGATGTATCCTGAATACACAGGTACTGGATACATTACAATCCTAGGACATGAGGAAATTTTATCCCCTGAAGAAACCTATGAAATAGTAAAAAATGAGTTTAGGGAAGAATGGAATTTCGAATGGTTAAGTGAGTTAGGTTTTAATAACACCTATACCCTATCATTACGTCAGGATTCTATAGAAGAGCTTGGTATAAAAACATTTTCTGATTTGGTAAATGTAGCAGGAGAATTGAAGCTAGGTGCTACAATGGAATTTGTAGAAAGACAGGATGGTCTTCCTGGACTTAATCAGGCTTATGGCTTTGAATTTGGTGATGTAATCGACTTAGATCCTGGTTTAATGTATACAGCTGTAAAAGAAGAACAGGTTGATGTCATCACAGCCTTTGCAACCGACGGAAGAATTCCTGCCTTTAATTTAGGCATATTGGAAGATGATCTAAATTTCTTTCCACCATATTTCGCAGCACCTCTAGTTCGAGGAGATCTTTTAGAGCAGTATCCTGAATTAATCAATATACTAAATGAATTAGAAGGCAAAATTAATGATGACACGATGGCTCAATTGAACTACACCGTGGACGAATCTGCAAGATCCGAAGAAGCTGTAGCTAGAGAATTCTTAGAGTCTATAGGATTAATATAATATTTTAAGAGTAGAGGAATATTCCTCTACTCTTATCTTTTGGTATAAAAAACACCTCTAACGAGGATTTCCACCTCTTTTAACTACTTTCTCGTTCAACAAAGCTATAATTTAGTACTACTTTTCTATTTTCTAATGTTTCGTCATTTAGTATCTTCGTTAAAACCCTCATTCCTATTGCTCCCATTTCATACATAGGCTGAGCAACAGTTGATAGAGAGGGATATACTTTTCCTGCCATATCTATGTTATCAAAACCTACTATAGCTAATTCATCTGGAATAGTAATGCCCTTTTCTAATGCAGCCCGCATAGCTCCTATAGCCATTTCGTCACTAGCAACGAAAATAGCTGTGGGAGGATTGTTTAAGCTCAGTAGCTTTTTTGCTCCCTCATAACCACTCTTGAAACGGTATCCACCTTCAACAACCAATTCTTCGCTATATACTATTCCTGCTTTCTCCAATGCCTCTACATACCCTTCTCTTCTAGTAATACCAACGATAGGATCGTAGGCTTTACCTGTGATTATGGCTATTCTCTCATGTCCCTTTTTGATTAAATAGTTGACAACATCTTTACTAGCCTGTCCATTATTTATGGTAACTGACGGTAAATCTCCGTAATCAGTCCCAATCAACACAATAGGTATATCGCAGGCTTGAAATTTTTTCTCTAATTCTTCAGGAATAATATTGCCCATAAAAATCATTCCATCTACTTGCTTTTCTTCTAATACATTAAAATATTGTATTTCCTTTTCTTTATCCATATCAGTATTGCATAGAAAAATATTGTATTCGTACATATTAGCAACATCTTCTACACCCCTCACTACCTCTGGAAAAAACTGGTTAGAAATATCAGGAATCATAATTCCTATTGTCTTCGTATTCTTGATTTTTAAACTTCTCGCAATGGCATTTGGCTTGTATCCTAGCTCCTCTATTGCCTTTAATACTTTTTCCTTGGTTTTAGGCCTGACAGCTTTACTGTCATTTACAACCCTAGATACAGTAGAAATAGATACACCAGCTTTTCTGGCTACATCCTTTATATTGAATTTCATAGGTTTCCTCACCTCTCCATATTGTTTCTCACTTAGTTTTATCCAATTTTATACTTTTCATGAATAAATGTCAATTAATAGTTCATAATATTTCATTTTCTTGCAAAAAAGATATTAAAATTCAGAAAAAAAACCATAAGCTTTTCCTATGGTAGAAATATCCTCTATAGTTTTCTTATTGCTAGAAAGAGATCAATAACTATTGTGATACCAGTAATACTCAAAGCTAAAAAAGAAAAAATCATGTGGTTGAGATATTCTATCCCTAGTGCTAAAAAACCTACTATGATCACCATAGTAAAAACAAATATACTATAATCATACTTTTTCATACATCTTCAATCCTTTCCTCACAACTGTCACAAATACATCATATGATGCTACTGCTAAGAACATGTTATGGAATGGAAAAAAACATGTAAAAAAAATAATCAATTACAGTTTATGTCAGAAAATTCTATATTGATTTTTTCAAGCTGACTTACTTCTACTTTTATTGGTCTATAATTTCTTTTATTTCTGCCATCCTCTAGAAGGGGCTTGACAGGAATTTCTATAATGAACTTACTACCTTCTCCTGGTTTACTTTTTAAAGAAATTGTGCCTTCATGCATTTCTATTAACGCTTTAGTGAGAGATAGACCCAAACCACTTCCCTCATGGCTTCTTGTTAGAAGATCTTCCCCCTGTCTAAATCTATCAAAAATGATTTTTTGCTTTTCTTCTGTTATACCTCTTCCAGTGTCTTTTACAATAATTTGAATTTTATCACTTATTTCTTTAATAGTTACCGTTATTTCTCCCCCAGAATTTGTGCATTTTATAGCATTAGATAATAAATTGAAGAGAATTCTTTCTATTTTATCATGATCACATAAAATTGCTTTTTCCTTTGTATTTGTAAAAAATTTAATTTTAATGTTACGATTTTTGACGTAATCTGCTATAGATAATGTGGTATTTTGAACAATATCTACGATATCATAGTTATCCATATTTACTTCATAAAAGCCAGAATCAATATTTGTTAAATCAATTATATTATTAGATAACCTCAACAGCCTATAACAATTTTGTTTCATGGTTCTTAGATGTTTGGTAGTTCTCACGTCCTGATGAATACCTTCATTTTGCATCTCTAGAAGCTGCAGTGTTCCTAAAATAACATTTAATGGGGTTCTAAGCTCATGAGATACGTTCCCTAGAAATTCTGTCTTTAAATGATCATATTCTAATCTCAATTGTAATTCTTCATTAATTTGCTTTTCTATAAATATGCTTTTTACTATTTCATTAAAGGAGCTGGCTAATTCCATTACTTCTTGTGGTTCCTTTAGTTCAATGAAATCAAGTTTCTGTTGTTTACTCATTTTATCAATATTACATTTCATTACATTAAATGGTTTTATAATCACCTTATTTAAATATTTTACCACAATTACAATAAATAGAAGTGATATTAGGGAGGTTATTATGGCATTCTTATAGACGGTTTCTCTTAGGAGTCCCTCTACATAATATAATTGCTCTTCAGCACTATACTTTCCCAACTGCAACAATATGTTAGGAATTGACAGGTTGTTTAAAAAGAAATAGATAGCCAGAGGAATCATCACCACACCAACCAAAATCCTTCCTAGTTTACCCTCCATGGTATTAAATTTATGCTCAAGAAATCTTACCCTCACCCTTCACCCCTCACCCCCATTTTGTTTTATAATTATACATTGATAATTATCTCTTTCAACTATACTTTAATATGATTGTCGAAGTCGCGAGATACATGTCGATGAACCGAGTTTTTTTTTTTACATTTTTTGTAAATAGTATAATTTTTGTATGATTCTCTATTTACTGTTCAAATTCTGTATCTTATTGTCAACTATTCTGCAATAATTTCTTATGATTCATTGTTTTTCCTAGAATTTATATACTTAAAGTTTCAATGCTTTAGCTCCATTTTCAAAGCACATTTCCTCAATTTTTTGTCTGCTTAAACCAGTTCTTTCAAAATGCTTTATTTCATCTAATAAACCACTTCCATGACCTACTTTATAAGCTCCAGCATCACTACCTAAAGCTATCTTTGTACCTATTTTCATAGCTTTTTCTATATTCTTAATCTGTCCGTCATATACCCTATAAATAACATCCCGTTCCTTTTGAAATCTCATATCATCAGAAGCTAGAATATTACCTAAAGGGGCAAGGGTAGGGATCCATATAATACTTTTTTCAGCCATATGATAAAGTTCTGCCTCTGAGATTAAATATCCATGTTCAATCGTATCAACACCTGCTTCAATCGCTCTTTTTACTCCCTCTTCACCATTAGCGTGAATCATCACTGGTATATTATGATACTTTGCCGTTTCAACCATATATTTCAATTCATCTATCGAGAAAGCGGTTTCTCCAACCTCCCCATATTTTTTGAAGCTCACCATCCCCGTCATTACAATTTTTAAATGGTCTAATCTATTATTTAAAAGGATCTGAAACTCTTTTTTAAAACTGTTCACATCAACAATTGACTTACCTAAAAAGGCGCCATAATGTCCTTGTTTATAAATAGCATATATAGGGGATTTGTAGATCATACCCTCTGTTTCAGCTATTTCTCTAGCTAATTTAGAAACTTCAAGGCCATCTCCTCCATCCCTTACTATACTGATTTTATACTTTTTATATCTTCTTAGGATTTCTTTTATGTATTTTATTTTCTTATCTATACTGGCGGCTTCCCACAGCTTTTTATTATACAGGTTATTAAAAGCAACGTGGACATGGGCGTCAATCAACATTGTATTACCTACTCTCTGTATTGTAAATTTAGAAACTCTTTAGAGACTCTATTGTTCTTTTCATTTAAGAACATAATCCTATTATCTTATATATATCAATAAACTTCAAACCCATAATTTATCCTTTAGTGTATTGCTAAGGCTCTCACTTCAAATAAACAAACTTAATGGTATTATTCTTTAATCACCCTTTTTGTTTTTACACATAGAATGATTAGAAAAAGATCATGTAAGGTGGGTGAAAAAAGTGCAATACATAAACCAATTTTCAAACTATAGAAAATTGATTGCAGGTATTGATACAAAAGTACCTTTAAGCAATAGTAGATACTCTACTGCCATTAACTTTGATAATGCTGCTACAACCCCTCCCCTTCTCCCAGTACTAGAGGAAATCATTAAATTTTCTCCTTGGTATGCTTCAGTCCATCGAGGTGCAGGCTACAAATCTCAATATTCATCTCAATTATATGAGGATGCTCGGAGCATTGTCGCTGATTATGTAGGCGCCAACCTAACTCATCATACGGTAATATTCGTAAAAAATACTACTGAAGCTATTAACAAGCTTTCAAATAGATTACTAAGCAGCTACGGAGATGCTGTGGTTCTATCTACTTGTATGGAACACCACTCCAATGATTTACCCTGGAGAAATAAGTACCAAGTTGACTACATTGATATAGATCAGGAGGGAAAGCTTTCTATAGAAGATTTACAAGAAAAACTTAGACAATATAGAGGAAAAGTAAAGCTTGTTACGATCACTGGGGCTTCAAATGTAACTGGCTATAAAAATCCTATCCACGAAATAGCTCAATTGGTTCATGAATATGGTGCTGAAATTCTAGTGGATGGAGCACAATTAGTACCTCATGCTCCTGTAAATATGAAATCCCCTGATGATCCTAGACATATTGATTATCTAGCATTTTCAGGCCATAAAATGTATGCTCCCTTTGGCACCGGTGTTTTAATTGGCTCTAAAAAAGCTTTTAAAAAGGGAGCACCGGATTATACTGGTGGAGGCACAGTTCAGCTAGTTACCCATCAGCATATTCAATGGCTTGATCCTCCCTTAAAGGAAGAAGCTGGTACTCAAAATGTAATGGGGGTAGTAGCCATGTCAAAGGCTATAAAGATTTTAAAGGATATTGGCATGGAAGAAATAGAAGATTATGAAAGAGGACTGACAGCCTATACCTTGAAGCAGTTGAGTCGTCTACCTCACCTCCAGTTATATGTTGATCGTCGTCATGTACATGATCGTGTCAGCATCATACCCTTTAATATAAAAGATATGCCTCATGACTTAGTAGCAAATATACTTTCTCAAGAGGCCGGTATTGCTGTTAGAAGTGGTTGTTTTTGTGCTCACCCCTATATTCAACGGTTATTAAATGTGCCTCAGGATGAAATGCAGAAACGAATTGAAGATCCTACACTTCCTCACCCTGGAGTAGTGCGGGTCAGTTATGGTTTCTATAATACCTATCAGGAAATAGACATCTTAATCAATACCCTTCACAAAATTCTTAATAATAAGAAGGCATTGATTGAAAAATATCAAAACAACCCTCACGTATAACTGCATAAAAGTAGATGACCATAAGTAGACAACAGAAAGTTTGGCTTGCAACTTTCGTGTTGGTCACTTATACAGAGTGCAAGTTTGATTTATAACTTTTGAGTCAGTCACTTTCACAGAGTGCAACAAGTAAAATGGCTACTATTTTCTGTAGCCTTTTTTTGCTTATCTAGTTTTTTACATAAGCATACGCCTCCAAATTATAAAGACGTATATTTATAAATCACATCGTCTCCTACGTATAATAAAAAATATAGCTTTGGTTAGACTAAAGCTTATACCGTTGATGGTAAAGAAGGATGGTAAATTCTATTAAATTTAAGGAGGTTACAGATTTGGAGAACAAAAAGATAAACCTTCTCATGTTTAGCGGGGAATATGATAAAGCGTTAGCAGCCTTAATCATCGCCAATACAGCTAGAGAAATGGAAGCTGAAGTAACAATATTCTTTGCTTTTTGGGGGTTATTTTTAATTAGAGATCCTGAAAAAATGACATTAGAAGATAAGACTACCTATGAAAAAATGTTCAGCATGATGACCCCAAAGGGACCAGAAGAATTACCTTTATCTAAAATGAATTTCAGTGGTTTAGGAAAACAAATGTTGCTGGAAATGATGGAAGAGGATGAAGCACCAAAGCTAATAGACTTTTTAAACGGTGCTGTTAAAAAAGGCGTACGCTTCTATGGCTGTAAACTATCTATGGAAATCATGGGATTAAAAAAGGAAGAGTTTATTCCTGAGCTAGAGGTAGTAGATGCAAAAACCTATTTACAAGACGCTTTAGCATCGGACATGCAGCTATTTATATAAAAAATTGGGAGAAAGCCGGATAGCTTCTCCCTTTCAATTGAATAAGAAAAGATGTTGAAATTTTAGATTATTGGCTAGTATTTTTAAATCTAACAGAAACTTGTTCCCTCATAATATATTCTCCGTCCTTTGCACTATATTCCCCAACCTCTAGTCTGCCTTCTTCTGCATCAGGAACAGGATATCTAATCTCATCCTGGAAATTACCCCAGTAGGGTCCACCCGCATCTGCCTGTAGATGTTCTTCATGGATGAGTTCATCTTCATCATCAATAATTCTTACCACAAAAGCACCTTCAAAGGCAATAATTCTTCCCCTCACTTCTACTGGATTATCTATCTCTTGATTTTCCTCTGGTAATTCTAATGTTGCAAAAACCAAAGTGCTTTCAGTAGGCAATTCTTCCCCCTCCGTAGTTCTCACTTCATATTCGGCTGCCATATCTGTATCAATTTGTAAAATGACAGAAGGATAAGCAATTGCCTGAGTAACTACATCCTCGTCATCGGGAACCATATACTCTATGTAAATCACTCTAGGGTATTCTTCTTCATCATAATCCACTACCCGAATCCCATAGCCTCCAGTAGGTCTTTCACCAGCATTGATTTTTACATAGGTTGCATCTGGATGCTGATGTATGTAAGCCCCCTCTTGATTCTCAAACTGCTGAAACCATTCCCTTATGGATTCTGGCACTGTAGCTTCCTCCACGATCCTCATTCTGTCTCGTAGATCCTCTTTAATCTCATGCTGCTCATTTGGAAGTTCCTCTCCTACATCTGTTGGATCTCCATTCTGCTGTGGTGGTGCTGGCTGTTCCTGAGGTTGGCAGGCTACCATAACTATAATTAGAAATATGCTCATAATCAACATACTAATTTTTCTCATCTTCATACCTCCTCTTCAATAAGGGCTTTGCCCGTCATTCAACGTTTTCAGTGGGAGATTAGACTCCCACTGAAAAAATTAAGTGGAACCCGCCGCCTATAGAGGCGGGGGACATCTTAATTTAGTTATATTTAAAATGCCCATATTTCTAATAGTTATTTTCTTTTTTCCCTTTAATTATTCAGTATAGTTCTTATAAACAACAAAAAATCTCCAGAGGATCTCTGGAGATTTTTAATTATATTATGCTTTTACTTTTTCAATTTTAATACCTGTATCATGGTCATTTAAGTTTTGCTTCTCAAAACTATCATCTTTGACTCTTTCTATACTGACAGCCAAAGTTTCCTGCATAATATAATCCTTATATAACTCTAAAGCTTTAGCAATTTCATCGTCTCCATCAAAGTAGACCTTGATGTTATCAATTACTTCGAAGTCATTGTTCTTTCTCATCTGCTGAACCTTAGATACAAACTCTCTAGCAAAACCTTCATCAATTAATTCTTCAGTTAATGTAGTATCTAAAATTACAAATAGATTGTTTTCCATCTCTACTGTAAAACCTTCTTTAGCAGAAATGTTAATCATCACATAATCCTTTGTAACTTCTACCTGATCACCATCTATATCTAACATGATAGCTTCTCCAGCTTCTAGTTTAGGTACTACCTCAGAAGCATCCAGTGTTGCTAAAGCATTTCCAAAGGCTTTTATTTTGCTGCCTAATTCAGGTCCTGCTACTCTAAAGTTTGGCTTCAAGTTAAAGTCCATGAAATCCTTTAGATTCTTTTCAAAGTGAACTTCCTTTACATTTAGCTCCTCTTGAACCAAAGGTACTAGATCAGAGATTAAAGCCTCATATTTACCGTCCACCAAGATTTTTTGCAATGGCTGACGAACCTTAATTTTCGCTTGAGCTCTTGCAGCTCTGCCTAATCCTACTAAATCTCTTACAAGGTCCATTCTTTCCTCTACTTCTTTATTAACCAAAGCAGCATCTGCTTTAGGATAATCTGCAAGATGTACAGATAACTCACCTGTCAAATTCTGATACATTTCGTCTGCTAAGAAGGGTGAAAAGGGTGCCACTAGCTTAGATACTCCTACAAGGATTTCATAGGTTGTATTGTATACTGCTTTTTTATCATCGTTTAACTCAGTAGCCCAAAAACGTCTTCTAGCTCTTCTAATATACCAGTTGGACAGGTCCTCATTAACAAACTCTTGAATCTTTCTTACCGCCTTTGTTAATTCATAAACCTCCATATCACTTCTTACTTCTCCAACTAAGCTGTTGTATTTTGATAAAATCCACTGATCCAGTTCAGGACGATCCTTATATTCTATGAAGAAATCCTTTGGATTGATTTCATCTGTATTTGCATAAAGGGTAAAGAAGGCATATACGTTTTCAATGGTTGAGAAGAACTTGCTCTGTATTTCCTTTAAGCCTTCAATATCAAATTTAGTAGGTGTCCATGCTGGAGACACATGAAGTAAATACCATCTTAAGGCATCTGCCCCGTACTTATCAAACATTTCAAATGGGTCAACAGTATTTCCTTTAGATTTTGACATCTTTTGACCATTTTTATCTAAAATCAAGTCATTTACTAGCACATTCTTGTAAGGAGATTTCCCCATTACAAAAGTAGAAATTGCAATGAGAGAATAGAACCAACCCCTCGTTTGATCGATACCCTCACAGATAAAGTCCGCTGGGAATAACTGTTCGAAGTTCTCTTTGTTTTCAAAAGGATAATGATGCTGAGCAAAAGGCATAGCGCCACTATCAAACCAACAATCAATAACCTCTGTTACCCTTGTCATAGTGCCTCCACAATCATCACATTTCAAATGAATGTCATCTACATGGGGTCTATGGAGTTCTATTGTTTCATCTATTTTTTCTACAGCCCTTTCCATTAACTCTTTTCTTGAGCCTATAGAGGCCTGATGTCCACATTCACAACGCCAGATGTTTAAAGGTGTTCCCCAATAACGATTTCTAGAAATTGCCCAATCATTTAGGTTTTCTAACCAGTTGCCAAAGCGCTTTTCCCCTACATAATCAGGGTACCAATTCACCGTATTGTTATTTGCAATTAATTGATCCTTTAGCTTAGTCATTTCAATGTACCAGCTAGGCTTTCCATAATATAACAGCGGTGTACTACAACGCCAGCAGTGGGGATAATTATGATTCATTTTTTCCTTTTTAAATAGCTTTTCCTGTGAATGAAGCCATTTAATAATATCTATATCTGCATCAATAACAAATTGTCCTTCCCAAGGGGTAGTTGTGTATTTACCTTCTTCATTTACAGGCTGTAATACTGGTAGATCATATTTTCTACCTACTTGATAGTCGTCTTCCCCAAAGGCAGGAGCAATGTGAACAATACCTGTACCGTCCTCTGTTGTTACAAAGTCAGCCAGCGTAACAAAAAAGGCTTTTTTGTCTGGCTTTACGAAAGGCATCAATTGCTCATATTCTACATATTCTAAATCTCGACCCTTTAATTCCTCTAATACTTCGTATTCATCTCCTATAACCTTTGGTGCCAATGCCTTTGCTATAACATATACCTTATCATTGTACTTTACTTTTACGTAGGTTACTTCAGGATGTACAGCTAGGCCAACGTTAGATGCTAACGTCCAAGGGGTAGTTGTCCACACTAAGAAGTATTCATCTGCACCTTTTCTCTTCATGGGCACGATTACGGTATTGGATTTGATTTCTTTATATCCCTGTGAGACCTCATGGGAAGCTAGTCCAGTTCCACATCTAGGACAGTAGGGAAGAATCTTATGACCCTCATAGATATAACCTTCCTTAAAAAACTTATCTAGAATCCACCATACAGACTCAATATAATCATTGTCCAAAGTAATATATGGGTTATCTAAGTCTATAGTATACCCCATTCTTCTGGTCATTTCTCTCCATTGCTTTTCATAAGAGAAAACAGATTCTCTACACTTTTCGTTGAAGGCAGCAATACCATAGCCTTCTATTTCTCCTTTGCTGGAAAGCTTCAATTGTTTTTCTACTTCGATCTCTACAGGTAAGCCGTGGGTATCCCACCCCGCTTTTCTCTTTACCTGTTCTCCCAACATGGTATGATATCTACACACAGAATCTTTTAAAGTTCTAGCAAGTACATGATGTATTCCTGGTTTACCATTGGCTGTAGGAGGCCCCTCAAAGAATACAAAGGATTTTTTTCCCTCACGATTTTCAATACTTTTGTCAAGAATTTTATTTTCATCCCATAATTCAGCGACGGCTTTTTCTCTTTCAGCTACAGGAACATTGGATAAAGGTTTGAATCCCTTCATTTTTTATCATCCTTTCTAATATATTTAATGTGATAACTTTCTATCAATGGTGACACTATACTTGAATTTTAATATACTAAGGGCTACATTTGCAGCCCACGGTTTTGGGCGAAACCGTAGACCGTGTATATTAAAATTCTTAATCCCACATCTAGAAACAGATTACTAAATTCATCAAAAAATATAAAAAGTCCCTAAAATCACTTAGGGACGAATAAACCGCGGTACCACCCTCATTACAAGATAATAACTATCTTGTCACTCGAATACATCATAACGTATGTCTACGGAAAATCCTACTGATGCTTCAGATCTTCTGCTCTGAGGTGATCTTCATAAAAAGCCCCTAATAATCTCTCACCAAACGATTATCTCTCTGGAAAGGTTCCTCTTTACTACTGTCCTCTTCATAGCATTTGCTTCTTAAAATTTTTTGAGAGTACAACTACCTTTTTTAAATCTTCAAAATACATTATACATTTACTTTTATCTAAAAGTCAAGTAGTTTGATATTTTGAAACATTCTGTCGTATTGTTTGAATCTTGACAGTTTTTGAGAAAAGTATACATAGTAGATATTTAGTTACATGCTATTTGTTTCTTCTTATTTTGCTCCATAAGTTTATGAAAAAATTTCCTATCCCCAAAATTTCGCCAATATAATTTGCAAATCTCATATAAAATGAGACTTAATTCAGAGGGAGTTTTTACTCCCTCTGAATTGTAGCCGAATTTACTTCGAGGATGTAGTGCTTGATCTCCCGCTTTAAGTAGACAACCGAAAGTTTGGTTTCTAACTTTCGTGTTGGTCACTTAGTTTGTTTATCTATAAGCAGATAACCAAAATCTTTGATTTTGTGTTAGTCGCTTAGTTTGTTTATCTAGAAGAAGCGGGAGTCTTAGCAATACACCGAAGGATAAATTCCTATAATTGTAGTAAATACAATTAAAACTATGAAAAAGCTTAGGCCAGACTGAATATATTCGATAATTCTCTCCTCCTTTACAAGCAGTGCAATAAGCGGACTATTCTCACCTTTAGTTGTTTTTTTGCAATGCTTCCATGGTAAACTTAGGAAAATGCTATGGTTTTGTTTGTACAAAATCTAGGTAAATAGATTTAAATAGAATTATTTTAATTATTTTAATTATTTTAAGATTGTGATACAATAAATTTTAATGAAACGTCGATATGTGTAAACATAACAAAATGTATTGTTGGGGGAACAGACAATGAAATTAAAAATTCCTAGTTCTTATGTTTTATTATTTTATATTATTATTGTTTTAGGATTAGCAACATATATTGTACCAGCAGGAAGTTTTGATAGAGAAATAGATACCAAGACAGGAATAAATTATGTAATTCCAAACAGTTATCAAGAAATAGAAAAAACTCCAGTTTCTGTTTTCCAACTATTTAAAGCAATACCTCAAGGAATGATGGAAGCAAGTGATATCATAATCTTTGTCTTGCTGACAGGAGGAAGTTTCGGTATTATTCAAGCTACTGGAACTATAAATGCTATAATAGGTAGTTTAGTTCGCAAATATATAGGTAAAGAGAAAATGCTTATTCCTATACTCATGATAATTTTTTCCTTGGCAGGAGCCGTATTCGGAACTGCTGAAGAGGCCCTGCCCTTATATCCTATGGTAATAGCACTTGCTACAGCCCTTGGATTTGATAGAATAACTGGAGTAGCAATTATCTTACTTGGTACTGGTGCTGGATTTGTGGCAGGATTTTTAAATCCTTTTACTACTGGAATAGCTCAAAGCATATCAGAATTACCAATATTTTCAGGAATTTTCATGCGAATTATTTGCTATCTTGTATTTCTTTCAACAAGTATAATCTATGTCTATAGACATGCTAATAATAATTGTGATAAACTTCAATTAAATGGAAACATCAAAAACTTTAATATACACAAAGTACCTACATTATCATCTGAACATAAAAAAGTAATGGTTGTGACTATTATTTCATTTATATTTTTGATAATAGGTATCGCAAATTATGAATTTTACATATTAGAAATATCCACTACATTTTTAATTATGGGCATAGCTTGTGGAATAGTTGGTGGGCTTAATCCTGGAAGAATTTCATCTGAATTTGTTAAAGGTGCTTCTAGTTTAACCTATGGTGCATTAATTATTGGTATAGCTAAAGCTGTTTCGGTTATTATGATTTATGGAAATATTATGGATACAATTATATATAACCTATTAAAACCAATAGAAGGTTTTGCTCCAACTATCAGTGCTACAGGAATGTTTATAGTTCAAAGTATAATAAATATATTTATTTCATCTGGCAGCGGGCAAGCGGCGGCAACAATGCCTATAATGAAAACATTAGCAGATATGTCTGGCATCACAAGACAAACAGCAGTACTGGCTTTTCAATTTGGTGATGGGTTTTCTAATATTATTAGCCCTACGTCTGGATATTTTGTAGCTGCTTTGGCTATTGGAAGAATAGAATGGAAAGAATGGACAAAATGGGTTCTGCCATTATTTATAATATGGTGTATACTAGGATGGATTTTAATAGTTATTTCATACTTTATAAATTACGGTCCTTTTTAAATTAGCTTAAGATAGTAGGTGTACTTATGTCGGGAATCATTGAAAACAATTTACAATTAGAAGTTATTAAAGCTTTAGGAGATGAAACTAGGTTGCAAATTTTGGAAATACTGGGAAAAGGCGAATTGAATGTAAGTGAAATTGCCGAAAAATGCACAGTTTCACGGCCTACTATATCACATCATTTGCAAATATTAAAAAGAGCTAGAATAGTTGAATCTAGAAAAGAAGGAAAGGAAATATATTATTCAGTAAATATGTATACATTAACGTCCTTATCAGAATCTATGTTAGGATTTGTAAGTTTTGGAACATTTAATTAATATTAGTAGATGGAAAGGATTTGTGCAGAAAACAAGTTGATATGTTTAAACATATAATTTTTTAAATAAAGGAGGGATATTTTTTTGAACAACATGTTTATGAACTTAAACACGTAGACGCATTTGTGAAGAATATAACCTCGAAAACTTTTTTAAAAACCTGAAATTTGTATTGAGATCCGAAATCAGGTTTCTACAGCCAACCCGAGATAAAATGAGACTTAATTATCTGGGCTTTGGAGCTTTCGAGGAAATTAGAGGATTTAAAGGAGGTGTTTATTTTGAAAAGTTGAGAGCAATGAGATCATATTATAAATTTCTACACGAACTAGAGGGGGTTAATAAAATGGAATTGACAAAATTAATAAGTCAGGAAGAAATAATTGACATAACAAAAAATCTTATATCAATAGAAGGTCATAAAGATATAGAGGATAAGGAATCAAAAGTGGCCTATTACATTAAGAATTTGTTAGAGAGTGAGAATATTTTAGTAGAACTTAACGAAATAGAAAAAAACAGACCTAATGTTTATGCAAAAATAGAAGGACAGGATAAAAAAATTGAATTAATGTTTAATGGACATATAGATACTATTCCAGGATTTAGCATGGATTATGAACCTTTTAAACCATATATAAAAGATGGGAAGATATACGGTAGAGGCTCTGCTGATATGAAAGGGGGAATCGCCGCCATGCTCGCTGCTATGTTGGCAGTAAAAAGAGGAGGTATAAAATTAAATAAAACAGTTATGTTTGCAGGCGTAATAGATGAGGAAGAACGTTCAAAAGGAACAGAACAACTTATTAAAGATAATATCATTCCACAAAATGTAGTTATAGGTGAACCTACTCAGTTAAAGATAGGAATAGCTCACAAAGGCATGGAATGGATAGAAGTAAAATTTAAAGGTAGAGCAGCCCATGGAAGTAGGCCTCATGAGGGGATAAATGCTATTTATATAGTATCTGAATTCTGTAGATTAATCAATGAAAAGTTGCAATTCGAAATAGAAGCTAGAAAATCCGAGCTATTAGGTAGTGGCACCATTAATTTGGGATGTATACATGGTGGTAATGACCCTAATATAGTGCCTGATAGTTGTAGCGTGCAAATTGACAGAAGATGGTTGCCCAATGAAACTTTAGAATTTATACACAAAGAAATAGAAGAAGTTGCCAAGGATGCAGCAGAAAAATTTGGAGGAATTTATGAAATTAGAGCAATGCGTGAATTCACAGCTTCAATGATTAATAGACCCTATAGCATTGACTCTGATCATGAATTAGTTAAAAATGCCCTTGAAATTGTGGCCGAAATAACTGAAGAAAAACAGGTACCAAAAGATTTTCCAGCTTGGAGTGATGCAGGGTTACTATCTAACCATACAAATGCTAAGTGTATCATTCTAGGTCCTGGAAGTATTAATCATGCACATTCTAATAATGAGTTTTGCGATGTAGATGAAATAATTAAAGCTTCTAAAATCTATTTCAATTTAATTAAAAAATTTTGTTTATAAGGAGAGAGAGAGATGGAAAAGGCGAAAGATATAAAAAAAATTAAAATACCACATACTTATGCTTTGTTGTTTATTGTCATCATTTTAGTAACTTTGTTAACTTACATAGTTCCAGCAGGTGAATTTGATAGAGCACAAGACACTGAAACAGGTAGAATCTTTGTTGTTGCAGATAGTTTTCATGAAGTGGAAAGGATGCCGGTATCGCCTTTTGGATTGTTTAAAGCAATACCAAAAGGAATGGAGCAGTCAGGCTATATAATTTTCTTTGTATTAATGATAGGTGGTGCCTTTGGGATAATTCAAGGAACAGGAGCCATAGATGCTGGAATAGTTGAAGTAGTAAACCGTATGAAAGGAAAAGAAAAAATGGTTATACCTGTGACCATGTTTATTTTCTCTTTAGCAGGAGCTATACTTGGTTCCGCTGAAGAAATGTTGCCATTCTATCCAATAGTTATATCCCTTGCCCTAGCATTAGGATTTGATACGCTTACCGGTACTGCAATGGTTTTATTAGGGGCAGGGGCAGGATTTGCGGGAGCTTTCCTCAACCCATTTACTATAGGAATAGCTCAAGGAATAGCAGGATTGCCACTATTTTCAGGGATGTGGTATAGGCTTATAGCATATGTGTCAATCTTAGGAGTTACAATAATATATGTATATAGATATGCAAGTAAAATCCAAAAAAATCCAGAATTAAGTATTACTTATGAAGAAGATAGAAACAAACATGAAGATTTTAACTTAGATGAAATACCACAATTCACGAATAAACATAAAATGGTTATGGCCCTACTAGGCATTGGTCTAGCCATCTTAGCATATGGAGTTGTAAGATTAGGTTTCTATATAACTGAATTAACAGCAATGTTCTTAATCATAGGCGTTCTTGCAGGTGTTTTTGGTGGATTGTCAATCAATCAGGTAGCTGAAGAATTTGTAAATGGTGCAAAAGAATTAGTGTATGGAGCATTAGTAATAGGTCTAGCAACTTCAATTATGGTAGTAATGAGTGAAGGGAAAATAATGGATACAATTATATACAGTTTAGCTAATCTAGTGAAAGGCCTCCCACCTGTTCTAAGTGGTATAGGAATGTTCATAGTTCAAAGTTTTATAAATTTCATAATACCATCTGGCAGCGGTCAGGCGGCTGCTTCAATGCCAATAATGGCGCCTATGGCTGATATAGTTGGTATCACCAGACAAACAGCAGTACTAGCTTTCCAATTTGGAGATGGTTTTTCAAATGTTATCAACCCAACATCAGGGTATTTTATGGCTGCCCTAGCAATAGGTGGCGTGAAATGGGAAAAATGGGCTAGATGGATGCTGCCACTACTTTTAGTTTGGTCAATAATTGGCGTTACCTTAGTAGCAATATCAGTAATAATAGGATATGGCCCTTTCTAAACATTTATAAAAGTAGATGACCCAAATCTTTGATTTGCTGTCAGTCACTTTCACAGAATACAATCAAAAATCGCTGACTCTTTACTTTATAGAGTCAGCGATTAAATTGTTTTGAACATAAACTACTTTTCCTGCCCCTTTATCTGTCTAATCTCTTCTGTTACAGCAGGTATGACTTTGTTGATATCTCCCACAATTCCTAAGTCTGCTATTTCAAAAATTGGTGCAGAAGCATTTTTATTAACTGCTATAATCAAATCTGATTCCTCCATGCCGGCTAAATGTTGAATAGCTCCTGAAATGCCGCAGGCAATGTATAGGTTTGGCCGTACTGTTTTTCCGGTTTGTCCTACTTGACGATCTCTTTCTATCCAACCTGCATCTACTACAGCACGAGAAGCAGAAACAACACCACCCAGTTCCTTCGCCAGCTCTTCCAGTATAGAAAAGTTTTCTTTATTTCCCATTCCTCTGCCACCAGATACCAAAATCTCTGCTTCTTCTATTTTAATCTTTTCCTTCGTTTCTTTAACCACTTCTATAATCTCTACATTGAAATCCTCTGGTGTTAACTTAGAGCTATATTCAACGATTTCTCCCCCACGCTTTTCATCTCGCTCCAATTTAATCATTACCCCTGGTCTTACGGTGGACATTTGCGGTCTATGATCGGGACAGATAATTGTTGCTAAAAGATTTCCTCCAAAGGCAGGTCTTGTCATTAATAAGTTATTTGTCTCTTCCTCTATTTCAAGGGAAGTGCAATCTGCTGTTAAGCCTGTATGGATTCTCGCTGATACCCTTGGTGCTAAATCTCTTCCGATTGCTGTTGCTCCTAATAAAATGATTTCCGGCTTTTTTTCTTCAATAATTTCAGTCATTACCTTCGTATAAGGTTCTGTTACGTATAGATTTAAAAGTTTATCTTCCACCAAAATAACTTCGTCTGCTCCATAGTATATCAACTCATTAGCAACCTTCTTAACATCATTCCCCAACAGTACAGCAGTCAATTTTGTCTTTAAAATATCTGCCAGTTCCCTTCCTTTTCCCAAAAGCTCTAGAGAAACTTTTTGAATCTCTCCATCCCTCTGCTCTGCAAAAACCCAAATACCCTTATAGTCTTTATTGTTCAATGGTAGCCCTCCTAACTATATGATAAATTTTTCCTTTAATTTTTCAATGATTCTTTCCGCTGCTTCCTTTGGAGCCACATCGTAAACCTTGCCTGCAGTTTTCGCCCCTTTAGTAAAAGCCTTTTTTACTTTGGTTGGTGAACCTTGTAGTCCAATATTTGATGTTTCTATCTGTATGTCTTTCAGATTCCAAATATCTACTTCCTTCTCTCTATAGGCATCAAATATTCCACCTATCCTCATATATCGTGCTTCATTCATTTCCTTTAATGTGGTAATCAAACAAGGTGTTTTTACTTTAACCATATAATATCCATCTTCAAAGCTTCGCTTTAAAAGCAGTCCATCCTCTTGCAACTTTAGATCCTCCACATAAGTTACTTGGGGAATATTTAAATGTTCTGCAATCTGAGGTCCTACCTGAGCTGTGTCTCCATCAATTGCTTGTCTTCCTGCAATAATCAAATCATATTCTAGATTTTTTATAGCTGCCGCCAGTGTACAAGAGGTTGCCCAGGTATCCGCTCCTGCAAAAGCACGATCTGTCAAAAGAATCCCTCGATCTGCACCCATAGCCAATGCCTCTCTTAAAGCCAAGTCCGCCTGTGGTGGCCCCATGGATAACACAGTAACATGGGCTCCAACTTCATCCTTCAATTGCAAAGCTGCTTCCAATCCACTTTTGTCATCGGGATTGATAATGCTTGGAACACCATCTCTTATCAAGGTTCCCGTCTTAGGATCAAGTTTTACTTCTGTAGTATCTGGTACTTGTTTAATACAAACGATAATCTTCATAGGTTTCAGCCTCCTCTATTTCAACAAATGTGCAGAAATTACCATTTTTTGCACTTCAGATGTACCTTCATAGATCTCTGTAATCTTTGCATCTCTCATCATTCTTTCAACAGGATACTCTCGTGTGTAGCCATATCCTCCATGGAGCTGTACCGCTTTAGTGGTGACCTCCATCGCCACTTCTGACGCATAAAGCTTTGCCATAGCCGCTTCTTTTGAGTAGGGTAGTTTGTTTTCCTTATGAAAAGCCGCCTTATAAACCAGCATTTTTGCAGCTTCTATCTTTGTGTACATGTCTGCTAATTGAAACTGCGTATTTTGAAAGGCTGCAATAGGTTTGCCAAATTGTTTTCTTTCTTTCACATAATTTATGGTTTCCTCTAAGGCCCCTTCAGCGATCCCAAGGGCTTGGGAAGCAATCCCAATACGTCCTCCATCTAAGGTCTGCATTGCAATCTTAAAGCCTTTTCCTTCACTGCCCAAAAGATTTTCCTTTGGAATTTTACAATTTTCAAAGATTAATTCACAGGTGGCAGAGCCTTTAATTCCCAACTTCAATTCTTTCTTTCCAATAGTAAAGCCCTCTGTATCTGCTTCAACGATAAATGCAGAAATTCCCCTTGTTCCTTTGCTTTTATCCGTCATAGCCATGATCACATAGATATCTGCATAGCCTGCATTGGTAATAAAAATCTTCGTTCCATTTAAAAGATAATAATCTCCCTGTAGCTCAGCTGTAGTCTGCTGTGCAGATGCATCGGTTCCAGCGTTTGCCTCTGTTAATCCAAAAGCTCCTAGTTTTTCTCCTTTAGCTAAGGGGATTAAATATTTTTCTTTTTGTTGTTCTGTTCCAAACTCATAGATAGGTGCCGCACATAAAGAAGTATGGGCTGATACAATTACCCCTGTGCTGGCGCACACCTTTGATAATGCTTCTACAGCCATTGCATATGCTAAAATATCTCCCCCTTCTCCACCATATTTCTTTGGAAAGGGAATTCCCATAAATCCGTATCGTTTCAATTTTTCTAAGGTCTCCACTGGAAATTGTTCTTTTTCATCAGTCTCCTCCGCCAGTGGTTTTACTTCTTTCTCAGCAAAGTCCTTATACATTTGTTGAAGCATGATATGCTCCTTTGATAAGTTAAAATTCATTTTTATGCCCCCTTACATTTTTATAATCTAGCTGAGTTGCTTTTCATTCACTTTTTTGTTTTTTAAAAACTTTATGTGCTTTTTTACATGTCATTATATAAATATTCTATCATATTGTTACTTAATTAACAAAAGGTTGTTTAAAGAGTTTTAAAAAATATTTTTACTAGAGAATATTTCTTTCGTAATTGATTTTATTCACGGTAGATGAGTATTAATATAATAAAAAAAGCATCTTCGATGCTTTCGCTGGGTGAAACAACTAAGCGATCAGCACAATTTAGCAAGCTAAATTGGCTGCCTGCTTATAGGAAACCCTAGGTTTCCTTCGACGACAGCAAAGCTGTCTGAGCACCTTCCTTAAGGCGGGCAGGGGATTTCATCCCCTACAACCCCTATTTTTTATATACTAGGAAAGTAGAACTTTCCTAGTATATAAAAAACCACCAGCTAAGCTAGTGGCTTTCTTTATACAATAATGGTTCCTCTTTGCTATTCGTATGTCCCTCTTTTCAGTAATTTGCCCTCATGCATCATTAACTCACCATTTGCAATGACACCTTTTATTTCAATATTGTTATCAATAATTAGCAAATCAGCATCAGAGCCTTCTTGGATAGTACCCTTCTGTGGATAAAGGCTTAAAGATCTTGATACATTGGTTGTAATAAATTTCAGCGCTTTTTCTAGATCAAAACCTATCTCTAAGACCATATTTTTGAATTCTTCATAAAGACTAGTTACTTGAGATACACCTATTTCAATCATTTTCCCATAAGCATCATAACGAGACCAACTTCCATAACCATCAGAGCTAATTGTAATATTTTCTAGTGGAACATCCAATTCCTCCGCTCTTTGAATTACCTTTCCCGGAGATAACTCTTTATATATTCCACAAGTCAAATCAATGATACCGCCTCTCTTCGCATACTCGAAGGATGCCATCAGAAGTTCTTCCTTCCGATTAACATGGGTAGGCCTAATCGTCCTAATAGGAATGTCTGTTTCTTCAAGCACTTCATTGATTAACTGCAGACCCTTTTTCCCATTACCCATATGGACTACTACAATTCCTGCTTTGTCTGAAAGCATTCCAGCCACTCTTGCATCCGAGGCCAATCTTGCTAGCTCGTCATGGGTCAAGCTAGATGATCTATGGTCTGAAATAGCCACTTTAGCTCCAATAATCTCCTCGATAAATACAATATCCTTCTTTACTGAGTCAGTTAAAGTTACTGTAGGAAACTCATAGGAGCCTGTATGGACATAAACCGATACACCTTCTTCTTTTAGAGCTTTAGCTTTAGCCACGAGGTTTTCCATACTTCTCGTTGTAGAATCCGTTCCTAAAAGTCCTACTACAGTTGTAATTCCAGCTTCAATCAACTTAGATAAAGTTATCTCTGGCGCTCTTGTCTTGAAACTGCCTTCTCCTCCACCGCCAGTGATGTGAACATGCTGATCAATAAAGCCAGGAATTAACTTTTTTCCACTTCCATCAATGATTTGAATTTTATCATTAAAGACTTCGATATGATCATCTATCAAAGCAATTTTATTGCCACTTATTAAAATATCTTTTATTCCTATGTATCCTGGATCATAAATTTCTATATTTTTTACTAATATCATAATATTCTACCCCTTTTTATATGGCTTTTTCTTCCTTCTCCTGAGTCTTATTAAGAGGCGCTATCCCGAAGCCTGTAAAGGCAAAGATAATAGCAAATACGATTCCCATGTAGTTTAGAATTGCCCATGGTAAATACTCAATTGTCGAAACTCCTAGGGTAGCTGTCATATAGGCCCCGGCTGCTGACCAAGGAATTAGCGGCACAAGTACAGTTCCTGAATCCTCCAGAGTTCTTGAGAGGTTTTTAGGATGAAGATTTCTTTTCACATAAACATCCTTGAAAAGCTCACCAGGAATTAAAATGGAAAGGTATGAGCTTCCAGTAACAAAAGCCACAGTAAAACAAGAAGCAATGGTAGATAATATAATCCCACTTGTTGTTTTTACCTTTGACATAAGAACATTCAGCACGACATCTAACATGCCTGACCTACTAATAATACCTGCGAATCCCATAGCACAGAAAATAAGAACAGTTGTCCCTGTTACCGAAACAACCCCACCTCTGTTGATCAATGTAATTACACTAGGGACTACTTCTCCTTCAAAACCAGTCATCGATACATTGAAACCTTGTATCAAAGATGCAAACCCATTTTTAAGTGTAAAACCCTGAACAAATACTCCAAGTGCTATAGAAAATAAACTTGTTCCTAACATTGTGGGTATTGTAGGCCATTTCTTTAAAGAACCCAGAATAATAAGCACAACTGGTAAAAGCAATAGAATATTCCAATTAAACATACTACTTAATTGATTTTGCAATGCTATCACTGTCTCTGGGGTATTGGCATTTCCCGAAGCCCCAAGACCAACAACTAAATAGACCCCCATGGCTACAAGTGCTGCTGGAACTGTTGTATAAAGCATATGTCTAATGTGCTCATAAAGCTCACTTCCTGCAGCGATTGGTGCTAGATTTGTTGTATCAGAAAGAGGTGATATCTTATCTCCAAAATAAGCACCTGCCACTACTGCACCTGCAGTAGCTGGTAGCGAAACCCCAAGTCCTCCTGCGATTCCCATCAAGGCAACACCAATGGTTCCGGCGGATCCCCATGAAGTACCTGTCACAGTTGATAAAATCGCAGAAATAATAAATGCTGTTACTAATAGGAATCTAGGGCTAACAATTTGTACTCCATAATAGATAATCATTGGTACAGTTCCCGAAAACATCCAAGAACCGATTAGGAAGCCTACACTCCAAAGAATCAGTGTAGCCGGAAGAGCCTTTGCAATTTTTTCAATAACCCCTTCCTGCATTTCACTCCAAGTGTAGCCTAGTTTCCATGCTATTGTTCCTGCAACAAATGCAGAAAGTACTAGTATGGGTTCCGTCCTAAATTTTAAGTATCCAACACCAAAGGTCAAAGCTAATACCATAAATAAAATTGGTGTCACTGCCTGCCCAAAAGAAGGTGTTTTCTTTAGGTTTTGGTTTTGACTCATATCATCTTTCCTCCTATAAAATATATTTTTATTGCCATTTTATCTATTTGCAATTCTTATGCCATTTTGTAACAAATGAAATATAAAAACTATACCTACTCCTTAGTTAAACTATTGTCTTAATATTTATAATAATTAATCGTTTTAACTAGGTTTATAAATAAAAAAATATAGCCCTAAGCATTTGTTTCTGGCTATATTTATCCAATTCATGGTTAAATTTATCCAATCATTTATAGTACTCAAGAACTCTATTTCCTTTTTTCGTAATAATGCAACCCTTTTTATTACCCTGAGCTTCTATTAAATTCATTTCGTGAATTTTCTTGATAATTCGTCGAATCTTCCCTTCTCCAATATCTTTATTCTGTTTTTTTGCAATATAAGCAAGGGTTGTTCTACCAATACCTCCATCGCTATTCTTATCTATTTGTCCTAAAACCCATAGTTCATCAGTATCTAAAATAACCCTTTCCTCTTCTTTATGATTGTCTAACATATAGTAGTGTAAAGCAGAAGAATCGAATCTTTTTTCTTCATAAATAAGAGATAAATATTCCACTAAATTAATCAACTCTCTTACATTACCTCGCCACTTATAATTTTCCAGAAATTCTAAAACCTCTTTTTCAAAAAGCTCTTCTATACTTTGTATTTTCCCTTTACCAAAATTAATATCGATGAAATGCATCAGTAAATATTTGATATCATCCCTTCTTTTCCTGAGGGGAACCGTCTTTAGTGGAAGTATATTCAATCTAAAAAAGAGATCTTCTCTAAAGCTTTCCTCATCAACAAGCTTAAGTAAATTTTTATTGGTAGCTGCAATAATACGAACATCTACAGGTATTTCTTCAAGAGCTCCCACCCTTCTTATCCTTTTTTCCTCTAACACTCTCAATAGCTTCACTTGAAAGTCAAGGGGTGCATCGCCTATTTCGTCAATAAAAATGGTTCCTCCATTGGCGATTTCGAAAAGTCCCATCTTTCCTCCTTTTATAGCTCCAGTAAAAGCTCCTTCTTCATAACCAAAAAGCTCACTTTCCAGAAGACTAGGGGAAATAGCAGCAATATTAATTGGAATAAACAGATTTTTTCTTCTATAGGAATTCATATGTATAGCCTGGGCCAGTATTTCCTTTCCGGTTCCATTTTCTCCTTGTATTAAAATGGTTGCATCCGTTTTCGAAAACTTCTCGGCTCTTTTTAGCACTTGTTTTGCTTCACTATTAATAGACAGATAATCATCAAATGTATAAAGCTTTCTATTGATTCTTTTTTCGTAATTTCTACGAATTTTGTGACCTAGCTTCGATATTTTATCAGTATAGCTTACAGTAATAAGATATCCAAGTCTCTTATCAAAGTTTACTTGTCTCGTCTCTACTAAAACCTCTCTACCTTCCAACTCAGTAATCCATGATTTATGGTCTTTTAGAATAGCCTCTGAACTTTCCATGAATTGTAGGAATTCCTTTGTCAATAAATCTTTTTTCTTTTTCCCAAGAATTGACTCCAGCTTTGAATTAACGCTTATCATCATGCCCGAATCATCAACAAAAGCGATCCCATGCTCGACACTATTTAAAATTGTTTCCAGCATCTTCTCAGACTCTAAAGCATTTCTTCTACTTACATCAATCGATCTAGATATTTCTACAATATCTCTAATATATTCTGTTACAAAGCTTTCCTTTAATAACTCTTCTATCTGGAGCTCCGAAACAATCTCATGGATCGTTCGGATATCTAATATCCTAGATCCAATATTGATGATATTGTTTACAGTGTAAGGTGCTAGTTCAACCTCTCCAGGCGTAATAACGATCTCTTGTTTTGAATAGCTCCCGCACCCTGGGTAAAAAGGATAGTATTTTATATGATTAAGTCCGATCTCATTAAGCTGTTCTATTGCCTCTAGTGCAGAGCTTTGACTATCATTAACAAGAAGTACTTCTGTCCCCTCTGGGATGGAAATAACCTCTCTTATGTTCCTATGATTAATTACCCGACTTGCAATTAAATAAGGAATTTCAATATTCAAATGCTTTAATATTAACTTTGCAACAAGTTCACTTGTAAATAAGAGTAAATCTCCTTCTATGTCTTTCTGAAAAAACTCAGTCATTAAGATCGTCTCTACATAAATATTTTCTCCTAGTAAGCTTCTAATTTGTCGAGCAACTTCTTCCTCTGTACATTTTCCTCCACTAACGATAATTAATTTTTTCATAACATTCCCCCATGCTATTGTAATTCCTGAATGTAGAACATTAGCAGCTATATTTTTCTCCGAAATAAATCTTGTTGCTTCCAAGGATTATTTCTAACAGCATATTATTTTTATAAATAATTTGCAGTACATCCTTCTGCATAAATATTCTACATAGGCTATAGAAAATTCCTCCTTATCTTTTAAATGTTATGCCAGATATTCACTGGAAGATGCTACCTGGCCTACAAATGATATGCTTTTGATTCACATAATACAAACGGAAATCCATATCTCATTAAAAGTAAAACAGGACCTTGCTTTTTTATGCAAAATCCTGTTCTAAAATTTTTTGTAGTCTTCCCATCAATTCTACTTTTAACTTCTGTCCAATCTTAATCATACTAAGATCTTTAGTGATCTCCTTATTAAGATTATAAATTTCTATCTAACGTGTGCCGTCTCCAAGCTACTTCTTAGCTATATTCCATAAGAAATAACCTTTAACAGCAATATCATCAGCTGCCGTTGTAGTCTTTTTTTTATCATCGTTATTCATATTGCTTGCCTAGTCAGTTTTGGCCTATTTTGAAGTTGAGGCTTTAGCAGAAAGTTTAGCCTTTAATGTCTCAATCTGCTCATTTGTCATACCACCTGCAAGGAGATAGTTCTTTGCATCTGCTGCAAGGTCTGCTTCACTTAAATCATCGTTTCCTGCAATAACCTTAAGCATTGCAAGTACATCCTCAGAAATCAGTTTGTACTGATCGGTGTCTTTTTGAACGTCATAATAATTAATATAGCTTTGCATGTAGTCTTCAACAATCTCACCTTTAGATGCGCCCATTAAAGATCCAAGCAGTGCTGAGAAAAAACCTGCACGATCCTTACCTTCTGTACAATGGAAATGATAAGGTCCTTTATTTTCTGACATAAACACAAGACCTTCAATGATACTTGCTTTAAATTCATTGCTTGTATAGGCAAGTCCCATGTTCAGAGGTAATACCTGATTATCCTTGTAAAGCGCTGCATAGTATGGAGATGCAAAATCTTCCGCTTCAAGATAAGCATTAATATTTTCAGGTGAATCAGCAAGATTAACAACCGTATTGACCTTAGCTTCACTAATAAGTTGATTTGAATAAGCAGCACGTCCAAGTTCATTATTTATTGGGCTTGAACTACGATAAAGCACGGCTGGAGCAATATTACCCATTGTAATATTACGGAAGTTAGCGAATACCTCATCAGATGAATAATCTGCTCGGTTATTGGTACGCTCTAATTTACGAATCTCATACTGCACAAGATACTCCTCAGGACCAGTAAGCATAATAGTTACTTTATCACCAAGCTTTATGTCAGCGATCTCATCGAGCTTTCCATAGTTGATACATACTCCTATGTTGGTATGCCCTGGATATGCACGAACTAGTGGGTTACCACTGTCTACATAGTAACCATCTAGAAATGGTGCTTCAAGTACAAAACCGTTATTAAATATAACTGTTACCATATCACCTGCACTAAATCCTAAATTATAGAAATCTTCAATGAGAATATCTGTTGATGCATGTCCATATTTTTCTATTTCTGTAACCGTAGCTGATATACTTGGGGTTTCATAAATGGAATCAACTGAAAGTCTTGCCTTAAGAGCTGTAATCTCATCTGAAGTCATACCAATTCTTTTAAGATAGTTCTCTGCAGCTGCTGCAAGGTCAACCTCTGAGATGTCGGTTCCCTTTTCATATTCGCAAACAATTGTAGTTAAGGAAGCCACAATATTACTGCTTGCTATGGATGTATACTGCTCGCTGCCTTCTTCAACTCCATAATAGTTCTCATAGGTGGTCATATAATCAGCAACTACTTCGTCAAGTGTTGCACCCATAAGGGATTCTAATACAGCACTTGCAAATCCTGCACGATCTTTACCCTCTGTGCAGTGTATTAGATAAGGTCCCTCATTTTGGCTTAAGAAACGAAGTCCCTCAACTAATTTATTGGAGAAATCTTCTCCTGAAATATCAACGTCCATATTCAACAGTATAACCTTACCTTCATCATAAAGCGACTTATAATAATCAGAATCAAAATTATCCGATGCGATATAACCTTCAATTTCTTCCTCTGAATCAGCTAAATTAAGTACTGCACCTACTCCGACAGCCTCAGCTAGTGCATCAGAATAAGCTGCACGACCTATTTCATTATTTATAGGGCTGCTGCTTCTGTATAAAACAGCGGGCTTAATTCCAGTAGTTGTAATACTACGGAAATTAGCAAATATAGAATCCGTTGCATAATCAGAACGTATATCTGTACGTGTTAACTGATGAAGCAGATAATCTGAAAGATAACCTTCCTTTTCTAATAACGAAAATGATACCTTATCATCTACGTTCACATTATATGTAGTGGAAAAGTTACCCATGTTGATTGCAACAACGAGTAAATTACTTTCCTGGTTATCACGTACTACAAGACTTCCTGTATCTACATCACTGTAAGATGTACAGAAAGGTATTTCAAGTACGTTATCACCCACCACAACTTTAAGGATATCACCTAATTCGTACCCCGCCTCATAGAGGGCCTTAGGTTCAATATCCATTGTAAGGTTGCCATATTTTTGTACCTCTGCAACAGTCCCCACTACTTCAGTATGGGTCTCTGTTGCTATGGCTGTAATTGATAGTGAAAATACCATCATAGCAACCACAAGCAATGAAATCATTCTTTTTGTCTGTTTCATATTTCTCCTCCTCATCATATTATTCGATAATCTCCTCTACACCAGTTTCATATATTTGAAAAATCAGTTTTATTATACCATTTTGCTATTGATATTACCATAAGTCTGAATCTAAGGAAACATTTTCAATTACGGGGACGGGGTTCTTTTACTTTCACTCTTCTTTCCTGCTCCCTTTGGCATCATTATCACCTCGAGTTTATATTAACCTATATCAACATCAAATTATATCGAAAACAACAATTCCGTCCCTAAAATATAAATAAAGCAATAAGAGATGTAACTACAATCTCAAAGTTATTTAATAATGAAGCATTTGAAGCTGTAGTCATCGTCAACCCAATCATTAAAAACATTGGTGCAGCTATATCTAAACCGATCATCCCTATAGTAAATGGAAGCTCTTTTCTCCCAATTTTAGCTTCTTTCTGTTTGTTTTTCTTTGTGTTTTTTATCAAGCTTATGAATAACATTCCAATACCTGCTCCAAGATATAGTAACGCTGCCATAAGCATGGGAGGGATCGTTTCAAGTAAAAACTTAGAAATTGGCGCGCTTATTCCAAACAGTGCAGCTGCCAGTATCGCTTAGATTACTGCTACATATTGTTTTGACTTAATCATTTCTTTTCCTCCGATAATATAAGTATCTCTTACTAATATTATACCCCTACCACCTGTAAAATTGTTAATAAATTAACTTGAATTTCTTAACAATTTTTAACACCTTATGACATTGAGTATGATAAATTTCTATTTTATTCTTTTTTTCTACTTGCCTCGGTATATTTTACCATCTCAGAAATACTATATCAAATTCTTTTCCTCAGACAAGTCCCTGTCCCCTTGTCTTTTCCTGCTCTCTTTGTACACTCTCTACATTTTTCTTTTTCAAAATAGTATTTATAGGTCTGTTTTCCGCTTTTATCTTTTCTGTGTTTTTTATTTATTGTTTTATTTCCTTGACTACAGAACCATTCGTCGGAATCTTTGTTATAACTGAACCTTTCTTCATCTATTTTATAGGCCATTTCACTTACCGGGATGTATGCCCTTGCTTGCATTTCTTTTATCGTATCTAGTATTGGTTTTCTAAAATAGGCTTTATCTCCATATACTTCTTTAGGTTTCAATCCTGTCTTCTTTGTTAATTCTATTAATTCTTCAAATCTTGTTCCATCTACATAAGCTCCATTGGCCACCGTTATAGCTGTAATTATCCTTTCGTGGGTTGTAATAATGTATTCGTTTTTATAGCCAAAAAAGTCTGCTGTTTTACTCTTATGCCCAACTCTTGCATCCTGATCTACTATTGAGCGGACTCCTCTTTGTTCTATGAATTTGGGGTCTTGTAGTATTGCTTTAGCGTTTTCTACAACTTTGTGGGTTTTGGAGTGTTCTTGAGGATTGATGGTGTTTTCAACTTTTTTTATTTCTGCTTCCAGATAGTTCTTCATAACCTTCTTTGCTTCTTTCTTGTCCTCTATCCCTTTGTAATCTGGGATATTCTGTTCTATATCTTCTGGGAGTGTTCCTATCTCTTTTTCGTAAGTTTTAAAAATTCTCTTTGCCAGTCGCTTCATTACTCTTTCTGGTATGGCTTTAAAGGTGTTGGCTTGGGTATGGGTTGCATCTATGCTTATTCCTTTATCTTTTATAATCCCCTTATCAACACATTGCTTTACGATTTCAATAATTATCTCGTCTAAGGTTATGTCCCTTAATCTATGTACTCTAAATTTTGAAAGCAGACTGGCATCTGGTAAATCCTCATCTGGATTTATTTTAAGAAACCACATGTAGGTCAGATTTAAAGAGACTTCTTCTATCACTCTTTCATCTGATAGGTTATACAGGTATTGTAGTACAAGAAGTCTTATCATAAGTTCCGGATCTTTAGCTGGTCTGCCATAATATTTGTTGTAGGTGGTCTCTAGTAATTTTGTTACAAAGCTGAAATCAATAGCTGCATTTATTAATTTTAGCGTATGATTTTGGGGTATTTTATTGTATAATATTGAGTAGATGCTAATTGATTATTTGAGTCTTTAAGCATTGAAAATCCTCCTTTTGGTTATGGTTTCTTGTCAATTTCATTATACCAAATTAAGGAGGATTTTTTTGCTTATTTTATTATGTTTTTCTAATTTTACATTTATTTACATCGTTTTTCAGTGGTCTCCCCTGTCCCCTTGTCTTTCTTAGGAGACAATAGTAAATCTAAGTCACTATCGTCTCCTTATATAAATTAAAATCGTTAAATTGTCGAACTTAATTCAATTACTTATTTTTCTTCAGTTTCTTCTGTTTCTTCTGTTTCTTCTGTTTCTTCAGTTTCTACAATGTCTTCAGTGTTTACTGATTCAAGCACGAACTCACCTATGACTGTTTTGCCATCAAGCTCATATAAAGGTATTTTTTTTGTATCTTTATTTTTTTGTTTTTCTTTTTGTTTCTTTATAGCTTCTTCAGGATTATTAGCTTCTTCAGGCTCAAGATCTTTAGAACGAACATATCCTAAAGCGCCATTTGAACCACGAGCTTTAATCAAGTCTGGAGCCACTCCCAAAGTAGCTTCTTGCAATCCTGAACCATATGTTTCACCATTGCTATTTACTTTATACTCTGAATTATCTAGACTTGTTGATGCCTCATTAATATTAACAACTTCGTTATTCTCAGGAGTCATAGAAGTATATGATAAAGTAGATTTACTTCCATCTTCAAGAGTCATAATAGGACTCTTGTATGTATAATACGTGTTATATCCATTTCCATTATATAACTTAACTTTTCCATAACTATAGTAAGATCCATTATGTTCTGCAAATGTAGGTATATTCATTCCTACTGTTCTTTCACCACTATAGCTCCATTCTTTCGCTGAACTATATAGATAATCATTTGAATCATATACTCTAGGAAGTGCACCCATAAGTCCAGCTTGAGCACTTCCACTAGTAAGACCTACGTATGTTCCTGCTCTTAAGCTTTTATATCCATCTTTTATATCAGCAAAATATTCGTAACTTTTGCCATTTACTGTAGCAGTTTTATGATTACTTTCACTAGCAGTTGCAAAAACTATTCCTCCACCTAAAACACCTAAGGCTAAAACAAAAGAGCCGGTAGCTAAAGCTAAATTTTTACAAAAATTTCTTTTCATTTTTTATACTCTCCTTTTCTCTTTAATAATATTACTTTTTATTCATATTATTTACCTAGATTTTGTATAAACAAGACCATAGCATTTTCCTAAGTTTACCATGGCAGTATTACTAAAAAACAACTAAAGGTGAGAATAGCCCACCCATAGAAGTATTTTTTATCCACAAAAAATCCTAAGAAAGGCGGTATCTCACCTATGAAAAGTATATCATTTAAACTAGATGAGAATAAAGTGGTAAATACTTCTGCTTGGCTTGTTTCTTTAATTCAATTTGCTAATTTGGTAAGGATGGGCAAATTAAATATTCTCATTTACTTACCAACATAGAGGCTGATTTGTTACATACATACGATAAGCATTATATCCTTCAGTTTGATTCCAATGCCTGCCACTAGAACCAATGGATTCATTATTAATTACTAGATAACTATCCCTTGGTACTCTATCATTATCATCAAAATCATCTTCATTTGCTTCAATCGCTACTTCTTCAAGACTAACATCAGAATCATCTTCACTTCCTTCAATTACTGCTTCTCCAATAGATCCTTCAATAGGTTTTAGATTAGTACTTGCAAATACAAAGCCTACTAAAGATAAAAGTAGAAGTAATGATAGGGTTAATGTTATTCTTTTCATTTTAATTCCTCTCGTATTTGATTAATAACTTACTATGCATTTTTCATCTGGCTTCCAAGGTTCAAAATTCGCTGAATGAATCAGAAACGATGATATAGAACCTTGAAAGCCTTATAAAATAGGTGGTATCACATCTATCATAGAAAATCCTCCTCTCATAACAATTTAAAGCAAAAACACCCGTTGAAAACTTTCTACAATTATTTCCTGTTTTTGCCTTATATAATACATAACAGCAAAATCTATTAATTTGTCACGTCCATGGAAAATTTTTTTCTAAAATTTGTAATACCCTGTTTTAGTTTGCTTCTTTCACATAGTTGGGTTCTGCGTAAATAACTTCCGTAAGTCAATAGAGACAGCAGACCTACTGTTCTCAGGATCTATCATTTTTGCTAAAAACTCCCCAAATTGTAAATACTATTCCACTCAACAACAGAACAATAGAAATAATATACGGAAAGATAAGTCTTAAATTAACTACAGTTTGCCAATATGCCCCTAGGCTATTACTCCATTCTGTAATATTATTGAAATTTGCAGATATTATTATTAACGTAGTAATATATATAATCGTGCCACAAAATAAAAAATTTAGACCTGCTATAACTTTTTTCAATTTCCTCTCCTCATTTCAGTTAAAGGTTAATTAAGACGAAAAGAACTTGCATCTATTTTGTATCAAAAAAGATTATATTCAAATTCTATGTAATCATTAACTATAACATTAATTATAATATAATCTACCAACATAGAATTTGAATATTTTTAACAGCATCTGCGAAATTTTAAAACTGTTCTTTCTATTTTTTTAATTAACGTTTGGTGCACTTGTTGGTGGAGAAGGAGAAGTTGCATTAACATTCTTTGATGTATTCACTCTTGACCACACTTCATGTGTTTTGTTTACTTCAACTTTATTTGTACCTTCTCTATCTTCGTATCCAACAGATTGATATATCTCACCATTAGGTAATGGAATAATAGTAGTTCTTTTCATTACACCTTTCCACGTTTCAAGGTCATAAGTAGTATAAGGTCTCCATGCCATAGTAGTCCATGCAGGGCAGGTTGCACTTTCTGATACAGTATACGAATTTGTAGCTGTAAAACTGGATTTAAAAGTAGTTTTTACTTTTTTGATGTCCCCAGATCCCTCAAAACCCAGTGTATAGGAAATACTTTTAGTTTCACTGGACCCTTTAGTCATGCCAACGCTTGATCTGTAAGCATCAATTCCTACCCATGTTTTTGAATAGGCTACATATCTTTTTGAGCTTGCTAAATAAGGATGCTTGTGCCAAGTATATGTATCATACAATCCTCTTGGCATTCGTTCATTCTCATCCGCATTTTTGTAGTAATCAACTAATTGTGAAACATCTTCATCTGACAACTCGGTCTTTTCTTTTATAGCCGTTGAAAGTTCTTCTGCAGTCATTGCCATGGTTTCTTCCCTTGTTAATAGAATCTCTTTTTCAATACCTTTAGGCATCTCTACTTTTGGCTCTCTATTAATGTAAATATCAGCATAAAACTCATGGACTGTATTATCATCAATAGTATTTATATTAGCAAACGTCGTAAATGAGCTCATGAAAAACATTGTAAAACAAATAACTCCTGCTATTAGTTTTTTCATATAAAATCACTTTCCTTTCTCTTAGCTCAAGGTACAAAATCGTAATGAAAGTACTTGAGGAAATTTTTTGTTATATTTAGTACAACTTTCTCAGTATTAATCACTGATTAAATATTTGGTGCAACTAGGCTGTGTCTTTATTCGTTCATGTAGTTAATAGAGTCTATTTAGTGAAAAGCAGTACTAGAAATTCTACAGGCATACTTTCTTCTTCAAAAATAACTTCCAAAATACAATAACTTACCATACATTTTTCATCTGACTTCCAAGGTTCAAAATTTGCTGAATGAATCAGAAATTATGATATAGAACCTTGAAAGCCTTATAAAATAGGTGGTATCACATCCATCATAGAAAATTCTCCTCTCATAACAATTTAAAGCAAAAACATCCATTAAAAACTTTCTGGTAAAAGTTCTTCAATTTTTTCCTGTTTTTGCCTTATATAATACATAACAACAAAATCTATTAATTTGTCACGTCCGAGGAAAATTTTTTTCTAAAATTTGTAATACCCTGTTTTAGTTTACTTCTCTCACATAGTTGGGTTCTGCGTAAATGACTTCAGTATAAGCATTAAATATATCAACCGCCTTGTCTGCTTCATCTACACTGGAAAAAGCATACACATAGGCATTAATCAGTTTCAGATAATCAACTTCCTCTATTTGATCAAAATTATGCTCTTGAGAAAGTGTTCTTATAAATTCATCGATATTCACATTCTGTTCAAACTTCACAATAATTTTATCTGTTTTTTCATCTATTTCGGCATTATCTTTGTAATATTTGATGGTAGCTTTAACATCACGCCCAAAAATGTCTCTTGGCAAACTTGCTATTCTTCTACTTGATACACTTGAATAATCTGACACAATAGCTTTAAATGCATTTACAGAACCTCCACTCAACACTTTTCCATTCAGGCTATTTAGTGTCGTAACATTATCTTTGTTAGTTACAATAGCTTTTATATCAGTTGCTGTTAATCCCTTGTTATTAGCCCATATCAAAGAAGAAATTGCTGTTACATAAGGTGTAGCCATAGAAGTACCACTACTGTATGTGTACTGATTATTCGGAAATGTACTATAGACCATCTCACCAGCTGCTGCTATATCCGTTGGACCTCCATAGTTTGAGAACGATGCTAATTCACCATATTGGTTTAATGCAGCTACCACAAGGGAATTATCATGGTAGTAGCAAGCTGGATATTCCGGATTGATAGATAGATCCTTGCCATCGTTTCCAGCAGCTATAACAAATAAAATATCTGTTGCATTAAGCATGGCTTCCTGCTCAGAAACGGCTGGGTTATAACCACCAAAGCTACAGTTTAATATGCGGATATTATTCTCTTTACAATATTCAATAGCATTCACAAATGCAGCAATTGAACCAGTATACACATCACTATCGGTTAGACGGCTTCCCAAGACCTTTAAGGGTACAAGATTGGCCTCTAGAGCTACGCCGGAAATACCTTCTCCATTGTTTGTTTCTGCTCCAATAATACCGGCCACATGGGTGCCATGCCCCGCCCTAGCGGAAGCAGAAGAAGTCTTTTCATTTGTAGGAAATACATCTTTCATACTATGGGTAAAATTATATGCTAAAGATAAATCAAGTTTGACTAGATCAGGATGGTTGTAATCTGCCCCTGTGTCAGCTACGCCAATGTTGAACCCATCACCTCGACTATATTTCCATGCAGGAATAACATTCGCATCTAACCCGTTTAAGGGATTTAATAGTCCCCACTGTTCAGCAAAGCTAGGATCATTGGGCATATCTAATCTTTCTATAACAGCATTGAAGATATTTTGTGTGTCTTTAAACTCTTTCCCAGTTATCTTAATGTAGTAGGTTTGTTCTTTAATAAAGGTATTTGCTAAAACAAAAGGTTTCTCTCCAAAGACACCATCGTTCTCCATTATGATATTTTCTTTGGTATCGTCAAATAAGACGCCATAGGTATCTATATCTCCCGTAGTAGTAATAAGACAGCTTCCTGTTGTATCGGGTGTGAAGGCAAGCCAATATTGAGAATCGATAGTTGGAAGAGAAATTTCTAACTCCCTTCCTTCTACTATCTCCGTGGGGTTATCATAATTATTAAAGGTTGTATCTATTGGCTCTTCTTCATCTTTCTTTATATTTAAAGAAAATTTACCAGTTCCAATGCCGTAATGTCGCACTTCAATAAAATACAAAGTATTTGCTTTTAATTCATTTCTTATTTCAAAATTTCCATAAAGGTCGTTAGGCTTGTCATCGTTAGCAGCAATTTGGTTTTTGTTTTGGTCATAGAGATAGCCGTAGGTATCCGTTGTCCCTTTGGTATATATGGAATAGATCCCATCTTCTGGAGGTGTAAATTTAAAGAAATTGCTATCACCCTTAAACAATATTTCTCCGGGGATTTCATTTAATAGTGTTGCAACTTTAGCAGTTTCAAAGGAGTGACCATACTCAACAGTCTTTTTTGGCTGATGTTTTACTGAAAGGGCATAATAGTTGTCCTTATCAAATGACCCATTGTATCCAATAACTTGAACATAGTACCATTGATTAGGAGTTACTTCCTTGATGGTAATAGTTTCAATGCTGTTAGTACTACAAGAGGATGCAATTTGTTTCTTATTTGCATCAAAAACATAAATATCAAAATCTTTACCAGCAGGGATATCTTGTAAAACAAAGATTGCATCCCCTTCTTCATAAAACATGGTTTGAAAAAAATCCTTATCTGACTTTGTTCCGATTTGACCATATATAACCGAGTCAAATAGTTTATTTGCAGTTTTAAAAGAATCGTTTTTCTCCATTTCATAAACTTTTGTACTTTTAACCATTCTGTCGTAATCTGTATCATCGTTTGTATGCATGCTCTGTTCAACTCTATTTACATCTAATAGTGCTCCTACAACATCACTTCCTTGTTTATCATAGATACTGAATAATCCTGTATAGAAATCTCCATTTGCGGTGGTTGCTGTAATCCTATATGTATGATTCAATAAAATTCCTGGAAGTAATTCTTTTTCCGATAATTCATGATCATAAATAGTTAATTTATGATTAGCTTCTTCATCGAATATGAATATACGCATTGGTTCATTTACTGAGATTATTACATTCGGTTCATTATTATTCTTTAGTCCATCTACATAAATCTTAAATGGTATATCTGACTCTCCTGCAAATACCTGAACAGAAAAATTAAACATTAAACTACAACAAAATAAAACCATTATCATACACTTCGCTACTACTTTTTTCATTGAAATCCTCCTTTAAAATTCATTTTACTAATTTCTCACTATAAAAAAATAATTTTTTCAACTGTTTTCTCACGTCAATTTATCAATGTCACCAATAAAATATTTTTATTTACCCAATGAAAAAGTAATATAGCTTTCACCATATTACTTTTTATTTTTAATAAATTATTTCTGAACGAGTATCAGCATATACTCCATTAAACAATGCTCTATATGTAGCCTTTACTCTGTATGTTTTATTTTTGTAAATGTTACAACTTTTAGAGCGAAAAAGATTAACATTTGATGAGGAATCACTCCATGATGTTAAGCGTTTCCATTCTCCATTTTCATAATATTGCAGTTCCAAGCTAACATAGCATGTTGAACCTTGTTTCACCTGCATCTGATAGCTCACTGTTGCCTTATCATCAGATACATTTAATGTTGTTTTATAACTATAAATAAAGAGACTTTCTTTGATTTCTCTGTCCTCTTCTACTTCTTCTATTTCATTAGCTAAAGCAGAAACATTTTGAACTAAAAATACACAAGTAATTAATACTAATCCAAAAGCAAAACACTTAAACATTTTTTTCATATTTATTCTCCTATTATTTTTAATTTTTCCTGCATTTTTCGATCTATTATTTGATTAAATTTTCGATGAACATTTTCACTGTACTTAAGTTATCAAACCCCATGGCTAAATAGTCTGCATTATTCTCATTCCATGTTGCCACGTACACATCAATATTTTTCATTATGTAATAGTCGATACCATTTAACCTATAAACTTCAACTGGTTCATTTGATTTCTCTATTACAGTATTATAAGGAGTATTCCCAGACTTAAAAACAGAAATCCTATAGTAAAGTTCATGATTCTCATTGATATATGTGGCGAAAATTTCAGTTGATTCCTCAAATTCAGACACAACTATACTTTTGACAACATAAGCTTCAAACAGATAGCTGGGTTTAAGAATTTTTATATTGTACTCTTTTTCAATACTCTCAAAATCCATGTATTCTCCCTCGGCTAGTGTCGCGTCTGTAATTTCCCCTACTTTAATATCAGAGTTATCAATTCTCTGATCATTTTGCTTAGTTTGTACACTCTTTTTTATAAAGGTTTCCTCCGTCCAAGTAATAAAAGGTTTAAATATATTAATCCCTGCAAATACTAATGTACCCATATTTAAAAGGATGAGGAGCATCATAGATGTAAACACCACCCTATAGAACTTCGTTGATAAGATGGGTTTTATTGTATTTCCTTTGTTTTTTTGTAAAACTAAAAAGTCTTCCCTTGCTTTCTTTGCCTTTGGTAATGTCTCTTTTTTAAATTTTGTCAAAAAATCCTTGGCTGAAATCTCCACCTTAATTGGTTCTATCTCTTCCATCTGACCAATCGTCTCTCTTAATTTATCAATATCTCTTTCATCTTTGATAAATTTCATTTGTTCTTGAAGCAGTTTCTCAAGTCTGTCTAACTCTGATCTCCTAGAGCAATTAGCTTCGATAGAGGTATTTTTGTTAATACCATCGAAGTTTTTCACAATAATCACCTCTTTTCTATTTGAGCATAATAGCCTAATATTTTGCTCTACTAAAGATATAACAGCAAAATATTCGATTTTGTCACGTTCCAATTAAATATTTTTTTATTTTTTCTTTTACCCTATATCCAAGAGAAGTGATTGCAGAATAACTTTTCTCTTCTTTTTTGGCAATTGATTTGTTATCAAGATCGTCTCTAAATTTACTTAATAAGTATTTCATTTCACTTTCGCTCAGTATTTTTTGAAATTCTTCAAATAATTCACCGTTATAAAATTCCTCATGATATTGTAATTTGTTTTCATTATGTGTATTAATAGGTACCGTTTCTATACTCCCTATTTCAGTAATCATTTGTCCATTCTCTGTTCTTTTTTGAATTCTTGAAATACTTCTTGTCCTATATCTTTTTATACAAAAATTTAACCCTGTATATAGCCAAGCAATTTTATTAGGATGTTCATATAGGTCCTTCGCCTTATAGGTAGCCATATACCATAATTCGTTTAGAATATCCTGGGCATCTTCAATATTACCTATACGCTTTTTAGCTACTTTAAAAAGTTCATCATAATAAGTACGAACCATTTCTTCTATAAAATCATCTAATTTATCCTTTTTCTCCATTATATTCTCTACCCTCTTTTCATTGCTTAGTTTTCTCTAAGCCACATAACATAGGGACACCTAGGTAGTCGTTCCCTTTGCTTCCCTGTTTTTCTAGTTTTTAGTTACTCTCCTTTACACTCTCAAAATCGTTTATTATATTCTCTGCATTAGTAAAAAGGATGCAAACATTCAATATACTCCATTTTTATTCTTTCAGTTTTACAATTACTTAAAATAATTTGCTCTTTATTGTAAACTTTTCAATATATTGATCAATATAGTATTTATTGTAAATTTAAATATAATAGTATGATAACAAAAAATATACTGAGTTAATGTATATTTCGATGAATTGCAATATATGTCGTTAACCTGTCTTTTTTGAAATTCGCCGATTTAATGTGAATCTATTGTAGGAAAAAAGTCGTTTTATAACGTAACTTTCACAAATTCTATTCTTGAACTCTTTAATAATGATAGAATGGATAGAATCTCTTATTGACCATAAAAAAAGCATCTTCGATGCTTTCGCTAGGAAACCCTAGGTTTCCTTCGACGACAGCAAAGCTGTCTGAGCACCTTCCTGAAGGCGGGCAGGGGATTTCATCCCCTACAACCCCTATTTTTTATACACTAGGAAAGTAGAACTTTCCTAGTGTATAAAAAATAGAACTGAGAATATCAGTTCTATTTTCAAAAAATCGCCGTCATCTTAATATTACCCCTATTAGGTGGACATATGCAAAACAACCCTATAACCATCTTTTTTATAGTCTTATTATTCCTTCTTGCGGAAGATATCCATTTTCAGCATCTGTTTTCAATAGAGCCTAATTTTTTTCCTCACATAGCTGTAGCGTAAACTTTATTAAATCTATATTCCCCCATTTTCCATGACCTGGAATGACGGCTTTGGCATCCTTATATCGGTCTAATACCTTTTTTACAGAATTTGGCCATTCTTGAAGGTTTGCATCTGCTACATTGCCTAAGTCCTTTGACTCCAAGCTTTTAATCATGCATCCTCCAAAGAGGATACTCCTCTCAGGGAAATACACGACTAAATTATCTGGTGAGTGACTCTCGCCAGGATAATATACTTCTATCTCTTCACTGCCAAATTTGAAATATAGCAAATCTGTTTCAGCTAAATCAAAAAGTTCCGTCGGTGGTACATAAGGTATTTTTTGATATGCCTCATAAAAGGCCTTTGATTCGGGTGTATTTAACCAAGACAACATAAGTTCTCTTGATGCTTCTCCGGCCTCATAAATCAGCTGCTCCGTCATAGAAGAACCATATACAGGTACATCCTTTTGAACTAAGACTTGATTGCCCCCTAAGTTATCAAAATGAAATCCTGTATTAATTGCTAACAGCTTCCTCTCTCCAAAATGCTTATTAATCCAATTTAGTAATTCTTCCGTAGCTTCTGGTGTATAAGGTGTATCCACCAAAACGATATCCCCACTTTGCATTTCTACAACCATTGAATTCCCAGGCCACGGAAACTCATGATTTATAACATACACACCCTCCTGGATTTCTTCCACATACAAATTTCCTCCAATTTCAACTACAGGAAACGCTTCCTCCATTGGTGATGAATTTATCTGTTTTTTCTCTTCTTGAGTTGTCATATTTATACCTGAAGAACACCCTATGGCCCCCATCGTCATAAATATTCCTATTAACACAATTATCACTGTATTTTTCATTTTCCAAGCCTCCTTGATGGATTTTTAAGTGGACCTACGACATAATCCTCCTTCCTTGCATTGTATAAAATAGAATAAATAGATTACATATGTAATCTATTTATGTTAATAGCTTACACCTGTAATCCTATTGTGTCAATATTTTTCTATAACAAAATAAAAAAATACTTCTTTGCTTTGTGATAAACCAAAAAAGTATTTTAAAATATCTTTTCATTTATTTTTAATATAAAAATACGCCTATGAATTTTAATATACTAAGGGCTAAATTTGCAGCCTTTGACCATTCTTTTAAAGTCAATGGCGAAATGTAGACCGTGTATATTAAAATTCGGCTATAGAGGCGTACACCTATATATATAGAATGTCCTTATCCTTTAGAATCGACATGGTTATATCTCTCATCTGCTGACCACTTGCATTATCCTCAAAATCTTCTTTTTGCAACAACTTAATAATTTAATTTTATCATTCTCGATTCTTGTGGAATCTTTTTTGATTGTCGCTGGTATAGCTTTGTTATCTAACTTTTCTTTTAAATGTAACTATATACACATTTTTAGTTTCTATCTTATTTGATTTAACTTAGGTCTTCAATATTCACCTAGGGAATATACTTTTCAATAGAAACTACAATTTTACTATATGGAAGATAAGATATTCTATAATATTCATTTTTTTCAATATCCATATCCCTTAATAAGGTATTAGGACATAAAAACCTCTTTCTTTCTTCCCATATAACAAAGTCATGATTATTAAGTATTTGCAATGGTGTAGGTTTATCAGTATAATACCCACCTTCTATCTCTGTTCTATCTCCTTTTTTTATCATTCCTTCGTATATCTCTATTTCTTCTTTTTTCAACAATGCAATATCAGAATGATACCGCTCTACTATGTCCAGTACTTTTTCGTCCCGCAAATATACAAAAGAAAGAAAACCTGCAAAAACAATCAATATCACAGACAATCCCATTTTCCCCTTCAACATCATCGCCTGCTCTTGTAGATTTTTTCCATAATTATTACCTTTGAAGCAATGTATGATTAATCGTGTACATAGTATGGTTGTACCAAGTATTAGCCACATCAGCATAGCTAGATTACTCCAATAGGTCAACCTTAAAACAGCGCCTGCTTCCCCAAACTTTTCCAATGAGAAATATCTTGGTATAATACTTGGTAATTGCAAAACTATTAAAAAGCCTCCTAAATATAGTATAAATAACACAAATGGCATCATAATTTGAAAAACAAGCCATAACCTATGATTTTTTACAGTAAACTCCTTATCATTTTCCTTATAATAAACCTTTCTACTATCCATAAAACACTCCTAGAGTAAGATTTTCTCCACCACTTCAGAGATAACTATCCTATATAATAAAGGCAAAAAACGCCATAGTTTATGGCAAAATTATTCATAATTAATTTATCGGCCGGGTTAATACTAAACAAAACACATCAAAAGACCTATCCTTTTTACGCAGTCTTCCGCTCACCATGCTTTCCCTCAAACAGTAGGATAATGTATGCATGGGGCAATATACTTGCCCCTTTGTTCCCATAAGAAAAGCGACTGAGTTAACAGGCGCTCTGAAATCACATTCAATGTGAATGGGCATGATGTATATCTGGAGTATGATCATGTTCATGTTCCACTGCCTCATGGGTATGCTCATGACTATGTTCCCCACTTGTAAAGCCTTCATGAGTATGATTGTGATGCCCTTCACTATGGTTATGCCTATGTTCATGGATGATCATTTTGTGGATATGCTTATGATTATGTTTTTCTACAGCAGCATAATAGGTACCAAAAACCATTAAAATAGCTGCCATTACAAAATTCCATGTTATTGCTTCATTATACATTAAAAGTGATAATCCTACACCTATAAAAGGTGCAACAGCATAATATGCACTAGTCCTTGCAGCTCCTAATTCCCTTTGGGCAGTCACATAAAAGAATATACTCAACCCATAGGCAAAGAAGCCTAGGATTAGGGCTATAAATATATACAATACATTACTTGCATATTCTTTATTTAAAAGTGCTATGATGAGTGCTCCCAATCCAGATCCTAATCCCTTAACAACGACTATCTGCATAGGGTCTTTTAGAGACATCATTCTTGTACAATTGTTCTCAAATCCCCAACAGATGCAGGCTAGTAAAACAAATATGGAACCTATTGAAAATGAAAAACTACTAAAATCAGCTACTGATAAAATAATGCTTGAAATCGTAATAAAGAAGATGGCTAGCCACAATCTTTTGCCAATTGCTTCTTTAAATATAAATAAAGCAATAAGAGATGTAACTACGATCTCAAAGTTGTTTAATAATGAAGCATTTGAAGCCGTAGTCATGGTCAACCCAATCATCAAAAACATTGGTGCAGCTATATCTAAAACAATCATCCCTATAGTAAATGGAAGCTCTTTTCTTCCAATTTTAGCTTCTTTTTGTTTGTTTTTCTTTGTGTTTTTTACTAAGCTTATGAATAACATTCCAATACCTGCTCCAAGATATAGTAACGCTGCCATAAGCATGGGGGAGATCGTTTCAAGTAAAAGTTTAGAAATTGGCGCGCTTATTCCAAACAGTGCAGCTGCCAGTATCGCTTGTATGATTGCTATATATTGTTTTGACTTAATCATTTCTTTTCCTCCGATAATATAAGTATTTCTTACTAATATTATACCCTATCATTTGTAATATTGTTAATAAATTAACTTTAGTTTCTTAAAAATTTTTAAACACCTTATGACATTGAGTATGATAACTTTCTATTTTATTCTTTTTTCCTACTTGCCCCAGTATACTTTACCACCTCAGAAATACTATATCAAATTTTTTTTCACAGATAGGTCCTTGTCCCCTTGTCTTTGCTTTATTGAAGATGAAGCAACAATCAAGAAAATTCTGATACATCTTAACTTGTGGATGCCCCAGAATCATGACTCGCCTAAAGACGATAATGACAACTTCACAATTCATATACAATCACATACAGCTATGAATGGTGGGAAGCTGTGAATAATAATAGTTATTATGATTTTCATAGTCCCTGAAGCTTTCTAGCTAAAATAGTTTGAGGGGGCTTAATTAATGAAAGATTTTATTGCTACGTAAGTTTTTTTATTTTGCAAGTTCATATAAAGCATGGGCATATATTTCTGTATTCTTGATTAAATCTTCTATACTGATGTATTCATCTTTTTGATGCGCCGTTTTTTCTTGACCTGGGAATAAAGGTCCAAAAGCTACTGCATTATTCATGACTCTTGCATAAGTTCCTCCTCCAATGGTTATTGGCTGCGCATCATTTCCTGTTATTTTCTTGTACACACCCATTAACTTTTGAACTAATTCATGCTCCTTTGGTAAATAAATTGGTTTTTTATGTCTTATTATATTCGTAGTAATTGCGGATCCTTCTAAAGTTTCTCTTATTCCATTCATCACTTTCTCTATTGTATAGGTAATTGGATAGCGAATATTTACTGTTAATTTTACCTTTTCTTCATTTAAATCGATTATTCCCACATTAAATATTAATTTTCCTGAATCCCTATCTTCTAATTCGCAGCCTGCTGATTCTCCATAATACGCCATTCCAATTTTATCTTTATAAAACTTTATAAAATCGCCTACATCACAGCCGCTTAAATTCATTTCTCCTAAAAATTCCATTAATTGAGAAATAGCATTTTGTCCATTTTCAGGAGTAGACCCATGGGCTGAAATTCCATAGGATTTTATTATTATCCTATGGTCTTTTACCATCATTTCTATTTTATAGTTGTTCTTTTTTATAAATTCATCAAATGCATTTTTTATAGATAAAACCTTCTCATCTTTGGCGTATAGCAATGCTTCACAATAATCTGGAACCATATTCGGTCTATTTCCACCTTTTATGCTTTTTATTTTCACACTGCAATTGCAAGCATCTTTAAAATTCTTCTCATAGTCAAATGTAATGATTCCTTTTTCTCCATAGATCACAGGATATTCTGCATCAGGGGTAAATGCCATATCTGGTGCTTTTTCTTTGCTTAAATAATGTTTCATACATTCCCATCCACTTTCTTCATTTGTTCCAAATATAATTCTTATTTTTTTATTTAAAGAAATATTACTTTCTTTAATAGCTTTCATAGCATAAATAGCCGCCATGGCAGGCCCTTTATCATCGATGGTTCCTCTTCCAAATATTTTTCCATCATGAATATGTGCTTCATATGGAGGATAGCTCCATGTATTTACATCTCCCTCTGGAACCACATCTAAGTGAACAAGTATTCCAACAACCTCTTCTCCTTCCCCTAAATCTGCATGTCCTGCATATCCATCAAAATTTTTTGTCTTAAGTCCTATATCATCACAAAGATTTAAAGCATATTCTAAAGCTTCATTTACCCCTTCGCCAAACGGCATTCCTTCTTTTGCATCATTTTCTACACTTTTTATTCTTACTATTTCTTGGGTATTTTTTATAATCTCCCCTCTCATAGCTTCTACTATTTCCTTAAAATTCATCTTTTTACCTCCTTTTGAAAAACAATAGAATTTTTAAAATTAGTAATTATATGATGTGTTTTTATATCTCCTAAATTATGTCTAACTGAACCCTTAAAATCATTAAATATAGATATGATTTATTTTTATGACATAAAAAAAGACAAGCCTAATTTAAATAAGGTTAGCTTGTCCTAATTTTATCTTATAAAGAATTAATTAGCAATTTGAGCATCTTCTGGCTTTTCGCTGAAATCCATACCATACCATTTATTATATATTTCTGACAAAGTACCATCTTTTTTTATTTCCTGAATAGCTTCTGTAATAATTTTATTTAATTTTTCTGAATTAGCATTTCCTTTTTCAAATGGATATGCTTTTGCTCCAATTGTAACATCTTCTTCAATCATTCTTGCATCTAAAAAACCATTTTTAATCTTATATGCTGTTTCAGCTGCTGATAAAAGCATCACATCCACTTTTCCTTGACGGAAAGCTTCATTTAATAGCTCAGAGCTATCATATGTAACTAAATTAATATGGATTCCCTGTTCCTCAGCAAGTTTTTGAAATAAGTTTCCACCATTTGAACCAGCCGTAAATCCACAAGTCATATCAGAAATATCTTCTAATTTTTTAAGATCCGTTCTATCAGAATGTACAACTAATTTTTCTGGAATATATGCGTATGGTTCTGAAAAATCATACTTATCCTGTCTCTTAGCATTAATTGTAATAGTATTTCCTACTGTATCAGCTTTACCAGAATCTAAGTATCCAAATAAAGTGTTAAATTCACCGGTAATAAATTCAACTTCAAGACCAGTTTTTTCAGAAATAGCATTCCAAATATCTAGCTCATGTCCTTTATGTTCTCCATTTTCTATATAGGAATTGGGTACGGAAGAAGAACCTGATGCTACAATAATTTTAGTAGGTGTGTCTGCTTTTACTTCTTTTTGTTCGTCATTTTTTTCACTTCCACATGCTGTTATACTAAAAATCATACAAATAAATAATAATACGGAAAGTGTTTTTTTCATGTTATTTCCTCCCTATTTTTAAAAATATAATCTATATAAATTAAATTTATATTTTGAATAACTTTTGAGTTTTTTCCACAAAAATTACAAGTACCAAATAAATCACGGTTACACATAAATATGCTTCAAAGAAACGAAGACTTAATGCAGCCTCTATTTTTGCTTTTGCCATTATATCAGCAAGCCCTACTGTAAATCCTAATGCAGACCCTTTAATAATACCAATAAATCTATTTACAAGAGATGGCAATGCTATAACCAATGCCTGGGGCAAGACAACACGTTTCATTGTTTGATACTTTGTCATACCCATTGAATAACAAGCTTCAAGTTGTCCTACATCCACAGATTCTAAAGCCGCCCTTAAATCTTCTGCCATAAAAGAAGCTGTATTTAACGTAAGGGCAATTACAGTTGCTTGAAATGCTGTCATAGATCTTAGTACTGGGATTACACTAGGCAATCCAAAATATAATATAAATAGCTGTGCAACAAGTGGAGTAGCTCTAAAAAATGTAATGTACACTCCAAAAAATTGATATAATCCTAATATTTTATAATATCTCACAATGGATATGATAATAGATAATAGTAATGTAAATGCCAAAGACACCAAAGATATGGCTATGGTTAACTTAAGTGCAGGTAAAACAATTGGGAATAAATTAATAAACCATTGAAAATCGAAATTCATTTACTCGGCCTCCATGCTATTTACAGCAACTTTATTCACAAAATTTCTAATTCGTTCATTTGTACAATTTTCAAATATTTCTTTAGGTGTTCCCATCTCTGCAATACGTCCATTCTCTAAGAAAATCATTTTATCAGCAACTTCTTTTGCAAACTTCATTTCATGGGTTACAATCAACATTGTTTTTTTAGTTTCTGCTGCTAACTGTTTAATTACAGCTAGGACCTCTCCAACTAATTCAGGGTCTAAGGAAGATGTAGGCTCATCAAACAAAATTACATTTGCATTTACAGCCATTGCTCTTGCAATCCCTATTCTTTGTTGCTGACCTCCTGACATTTCTTTTGGATATGAATCTCTTTTTTCTAAAAGAGTTACTTTTTTAAGCAAATCAATAGCAATTTTTTCCGCTTCTTCTTTACTTTTCTTTTGAACCGTTATCATAGGTTCCATAATATTTTGAATAGCTGTTTTATTTTTAAGTAAATTATAATTTTGAAAAACCATAGCTGTTTTCTGCCTTAATACATGAATATCTTTCTTTGAAGCTGTCTTCACATCTATAGTAAAATCATCTATTGTCACGTTACCTTCTGTAGGTCTAACCAAAAAATTAAAGCAACGAAGAAATGTAGACTTCCCTGAACCTGACGGACCGATTATTACTACAACTTCACCTTCGCTTACTTGCATATTAATATCTTTTAAAATAATTTGTTCTCCAAATTGCGCTTTTAAATGTTCAATCTTAATCATTTTTCTATATCCCCTAGCCTTTTATTCACCTCTAAAGTCGGTCAGTATTTATACTCTTCATTACATATAATTGAAAGCAACCGTCTATAAAATCATAATTCTAGAAACTTATGTAATTTATGGAAAACTATACTTATCCTTTTTAAAACATTAAATTTTTTGACTATTTATTTTTATTGATTTGTCTATTGTTTAAGAAGCACAATAACGTCATTATATCAGAAATAATACCAATTAATCATTGTGTTATTAAATGCTTTACGTTTCAATTATAGATATTTTCTATGATTGAAGGTTGTACATATTCCTTTACTGCCTTGTTAACTTAAGAAATTCTACGCTATCCTTCTTTTATTTTCTTCACAATTATAAATATTCTTCAACGGCTTTTCCAATTCTTGTTAATCCTTCTTCTAAAGTTGTTCTAGGGCATGCAATATTGATTCGCGTATATCCTTTTCCTTCTTCACCAAACCATCTTCCTTCATCTAATGCGATCTTTGCTTTGTTTATCATAAAGTCATTAAGGCTTTCATCATCTAATCCTAAATCCCTGCAATCTAGCCAAACTAAATAAGTGCCTTGAGGTTTGTTAGGTTTAATGCTAGGGATATTCTTTTTACAATAATCAATAATAAATCTGCAGTTTCCTTCTAGATACTCTAGTAGCTGCTTCAACCACTCTTCTCCATGTCTAAAAGCTGTCTCAACTGCAACTAAGCTAAAACAATTATTTCTTTTGATGCCTAAAATATCTAAAAATCCTTTAAATTGTTCATACGTTTTTTTGTTTGGAAAAACTACAAATGAATCTTGAAGCCCAGCGATATTAAACGTTTTAGTTGCCGATAAGCAAATTATTGAATTTTTACGAAATTCTTCAGATATTGATGCAAAAGGTGTATATTTATTTTCACCGTATACTAATTCCCCATGTATTTCATCGGATATAACCGTTATGTTATTTTCTATACAAATATTCCCCAGCTTTATAAGCTCTTTCTTTGTCCATACTCTACCAACAGGATTATGTGGGTTACAAAGAATAAGGTACTTAACCTTGTTATCAATCTTTTTCTTTAAATCTTCATAGTCCATAACATAATCGCCATCTATGTTTTTCAAAGGATTGAGTACTAGCTGTCTTCCATTATCTTTTACAACATTTAAAAATGGATAATATACTGGTGTTTGAACTATAATTTTATCTCCCGCTTTAGTAAATTCTTTCATTAGAACACTTAAGGAAGTAACTACTCCTGGACTATTTGCTATCAACTCCCTTTTTATATCCCAGTCATACCTTCTTTTATACCAACCTGTAAATGCATCATAATATGAATCTGTTCTTGAAGTGTAGCCAAAAATTCCTTGCTCTGCTCTAGCTTTGATTGCATCTATCACTGGCTTTGGAGACTCAAAATCCATATCTGCAACCCACATAGAACATAAATCTTTTCTTCCAAATTTGGATTCCAGTTCATCATATTTTGCTGAATAATTATTGCTTCTATCTATTACTTTGTCAAAATTGTATTTCATATAATCCTCCTTTTGATTTTTTCATTATATATTAACTTTCAAAATTTATTTTAATCTTACTATTGCTTTCTGAATGAAGTGCACTTAAACTAGACATAAGGGTTTCTCCTTTTGTTATGTGATAGTGTGGTAACTTCATTTTAACAAAGTTGAATCCCTTTTTCTATTTTTCGGTTTCACTTTTTAGGTGAAAGCAATTCAATCGGATAATATAGTAGCTATGTGATGCTAGGTACCATCAGATAAATTGTGATGAATAATTAGGGATTATAGATATTAATACATCTTTCTTCTTAATTACTATAGTTTTGCATTTTTAAAATAGCTACCAAAGATTGACGTAATAATTTACAAAATAAAAGAGGAATATATAGACACAATAACCCCGGTGAAGGGGTGATAATTGTGTACATTTATATTCCTCTTGAAGTACTTCAGTTACTATTATTTCCGAAGGAACTATTATCAATACCTATAAAATGTCGTTTGGTTGCCCTTCGCCTATCAGATGAAATTGTCAATGAACATAGACGAAAAGCCAAAAAGAAGGATAAATCCCAAGGTAAACAACTAACCGCTAAAGAAATTGAGTTACTGGCATTTAATATCATAATTACAAATGCAAATGAAGATATGCCCTCCTCTGAAGCAGTATGTGATCTATACCGTGCCAGATGGCAGATAGAGCTTGTATTTAAAGCATGTAAGAGTTATTTAAACATAGATAAATTAGGAAATTGTGGACTTTATCAGCTGGAATGTCTAATTTATGGGCGTTTAACAGCCATTTGACAGGGAGCAGTTCACACTCTAAAGGATTTTATATTTTCAATAAACTAAGTAACCGACACCATGGTCTCCTCCGTATCCATACAAAAACTCAAAGCTGCTTCTACCATTAACTCCACCCCTACTGCCAAAGCATCTTCATCGGGGTTGAATTTTGGGTTATGGATCGGTGCAAAATCTTTAAAAG
>NZ_FZOJ01000051.1 GCF_900188145.1 Anaerovirgula multivorans
ATCTCTTTTAGCCATATAAACGATTCTCCTTTTAGTATATTGTTTCTAGTTTACATGACCTTAATTTACTTGTCTAGTTTATTGTAACCTATCCAGCTCTATCTTTGGATATGATAGAGACTCTGTATGAAATATTGCAAGAGTGGGAAAAGGATGATCAAGTTACATTCATATGTTTAGAAGGAGAAGGACAAAGAGCTTTTTGTGCTGGGGGAGATGTACGAGCTCTATACGATCTGAGAAACTCCAATGTAGAGGAGCATGCCCATTACTTTTTTGAAACAGAATATCGTATGAATAGGATGATGTTTACTTATCCAAAACCTATTCTAGTTTATATGAACGGTGTTGTTATGGGAGGAGGAGTTGGAATTTCCGTTGGTGCCAGTCATAGAATTGTTACAGAGGGAACTAAATGGGCTATGCCGGAAATGAATATTGGGTTATACCCAGATGTAGGAGGCAGCTATTTTCTAAATAAGATGCCAGGTGAGATAGGAAGGTACTTAGCTTTAATTTCAAAGACAATTACTGCATCAGATGTCTTATATATTGGGGCTGCCGATTATTATTTAAATAGTGATTTGTGGGACAACCTCAAGGGAGTAATAATGCAAAATAAATGGTTAGGTACAACCGTAAAAGAAGAATTACATCAGCTAATTCTGAAATTTAATCAATCAATGGAAAACACCTCTACTTTAGCTACATTAGAGACAACTATTAACAAACATTTCGGATTTAATAGTATGGAAGAAATCTTTAATTCACTAGAAAAGTCTGCAGAAGAGGGAGATTCTTGGGCAAAAAAAACAAAAGAAATATTGTTAACTAAGTCGCCTACCTCTTTGAAGGTAACTTTACGTCAGCTAATGGAGGGCAAGACAAAGTCATTGGTAGATTGTTTTAAAATGGAGCTGGATTTAAGCATGAATTTTATGAAGAGTCATGACTTTTTTGAAGGTGTTCGAGCGGTACTGGTGGATAAAGACCAGTCACCAAACTGGCATCCGGATACTATTGAAAAAGTAGAAGAAAAGGATGTTGAAAGCTTCTTTAAATATCAATGGAAAGATGGAAGAAATCCCTTAGAAGAAATCAATAAAACTCTCTAGAGAGTTGTTTCTTTCATCCATTCTTTAGCAATTTCTTTTAAATTATGATAGAATGAATTGGTTAATCTATGTAAACAATAATTAAAAACAGGAAAGGTAATGAATATGAAGAATAATTTTGTTAATCTAGGAATTGATAAAGAACTGGAAAAAATACTAAATAAAAATGGAATTGTTGAACCAACTGCTATCCAAAAACAAACCATACCTGTGTTAATAACAGGAAGAGATATTATAGGACAGGCACAAACTGGTACTGGTAAAACGCTTGCTTTTTTACTGCCTATTATGCAAAGGATTGATATGGACAATCCTTCTGTGCAGGCTTTGATTATTACCCCTACTAGAGAATTAGCTTTACAGATAACAAATGAAGCGAAAAAGCTAGTTACAGCTAAAGGAATAAAAGTATTGGCAGCCTATGGGGGGCAAGATGTAGAGGGACAAGTTAGAAAACTTAAAAAAAGTATTCATATGGTAATTGGTACTCCAGGAAGGTTATTGGATCATATTAGAAGAAGAACAATAAACTTTAATCAATTGGCCATACTTGTTTTAGATGAAGCTGATCAAATGCTGCAGATGGGCTTTCTACATGAAGTTGAAGAGATCATAAGCCGCACGCCAAAAAGTCGGCAGACCATGTTGTTTTCAGCAACAATGCCTAAAGAAATTTCAAATATAGCTTCTCGATATATGCATAAGCCTAGTCATATACGAATACAAAGCAAAAAAATAACTTTAGACGAAATCAAACAGGTTGTTATAGAGACCACCGATAGAGGTAAACAAGATGCTCTCTTTGAAATGATTGATCAATATAATCCATTTATGTCAATTATTTTTTGTCGTACAAAGCGCCGTGCAAGTGCACTCAATGAAGCTTTACAAAGTCGAGGATATAATTCAGATGAGCTGCATGGGGATTTAAGCCAGGCAAAGCGCGAAAGAGTAATGAAAGCTTTTAGAGAAACAAAAGTACAGTTTTTGGTTGCAACAGATGTGGCTGCCCGTGGGTTAGATGTTGAAGGAATCACCCACATATTTAACTATGATATAGCTCAAGATACAGAGAGCTATATACACCGTATAGGACGTACAGGGCGAGCTGGACAAACTGGTATGGCTATCACCCTTGTAACCCCCAAGGACAGAAACACCTTAGTAACTATTGAGAAAGAAATAAATATGCCTATAGAAAAAAAGAAAGTTTTAGGAGAAAAAACTTATATAGAGGATAGGAGTAAAAATTTCTCTGAAAAGTCTAATAAGAGCAAAGACCATAGACATAAGGAATCCAGAAAAGATGATAAAAGAAGACATAAAAATGAAAGATCTGGAGGCGAAAAAAAATCATCAGACTATAATAAGTCAAAGGAAAAAGATAAAAGAGCTAGAGATAAAAAAAGATATTCAAAAGGTCGTTAATATTACTAACCACAGCTTTTTATCAAAAAACCTCATTACCTAGTGAATGGGGTTTTAGTTTTATATTGCTTTTTCATATGGTATAATTTTCATTATATATGGAAAATTATGTATTTAAGGCAATGTAAGTAGGTCATAAGTTTCTATAGTAGATTGTAAACCAATCTACTAATGATAAAATGAGACTTAATTCAGAGGGAGTTTTTACTCCCACTGAATTGTAGCCGAATTTACTTCGAGGATGTAGTGCTTGATCTCCCGCTTTAAGTAGACAACCGAAAGTTTGGTTTCTAACTTTCGTGTTGGTCACTTAGTTTGTTTATCTATAAGCAGATAACCAAAATCTTTGATTTTGTGTTAGTCGCTTAGTTTGTTTATCTAGAAGAAGCGGGAGTCTTAGCAATACACCGAAGGATAAATCTCTTGTAAGAAGGGTAGATTCTATTAGGAATAGGGGTGAAATAATGGCACATATAGTTGGCAAATCAGCTTATAAGCAACTAGAAGAAAGGTTAAATAGATTTCCTCAAGGAGCGCCTCCTTCTGAAACACTATATAAAATATTGAGTCTTCTATTTAGTGAAAAGGAGGCGGCATTAGTTGCGCAGCTTCCCATCAAACCATTTACAGCAAAAAAGGCCAGTAAAATATGGAATATGTCAGAAGCTGCAGCTGAAGAAATGTTAGAAAAGCTTGCTGGTCGAGCTATATTATTGGACTCAGAACATCATGGTATCAGGAAGTATATGCTACCACCACCTATGGCTGGTTTTTTTGAGTTTTCCATGATGAGAATAAGAGAAGATATTGATCAGAAACTCCTTGGAGAGTTATTATATCAGTACTTAAATGTTGAAGAAGATTTTATTAAGGATTTATTTATAGGTAGCGAAACGAAGCTAGGAAGAGTGTTTGTACAGGAGGAAGTGCTTTCAAAAGAGAACATGGTTCATATATTGGATTTTGAAAAGGCAAGTCATATTATAGAGGCATCCTCCCATATTGGTATAAGTACCTGTTACTGTCGCCACAAGATGCAGCATGTTGGTAAAGCCTGTGATGCCCCTATGGATATATGTATGACATTCAATCATACTGCCGCTTCTTTGATTAGGCATCATTATGCTCGCAAGGTAGATGTGTCAGAAGGCATTGAATTATTGCATCAAGCTTATGAGAATAATCTAGTGCAGTGTGGAGAAAATGTTAGGGAAAATGTAACCTTTATATGTAATTGTTGTGGATGCTGCTGTGAAGCTATGATAGCAGCTAAAAAGTTTGGTATGCTGCATCCAGTAGAAACAACAAATTATATGCCAAAATTGATCGGGGATACTTGTACAGGATGTGGTAAATGTGTGAAAGTCTGTCCTATACAAGCAATTGAATGGATATCAGTTGAAGAAAATACACATGATCAGCAAAAGATGCTTCATATAAATGAAGATATATGTCTTGGATGTGGGATATGTGTAAGAGGGTGCCACAACAAGAGTATTTATCTAGAAAGACGGCCACAGCAAATTATCACCCCTGTTAACTCTGTACATAGATCGGTATTAATGGCTATTGAAAAGGGAAAACTACAGCATTTGATATTTGATGATCAAGCCTTTAGGAGCCATAGGGCAATGGCAGCTATTTTGGCGGTAATATTAAAGCTCCCCCCTGTAAAACAGGTAATGGCTAGCAAACAAATGAAATCTATTTATCTTGAAAATTTAATTAAAAAGCTATCAATATGATATAGAGTTTGCTCTTTTTTCTTGGATATGTTATAACTTAAATAAAATGAGACTTAATTCATAAGTAGACAAGCGAAAGTTTGGTTTGTAACTTTCGTGTTGGTCACTTAGTTTCTTCACCTAAAGGGAGAGTATTAGCAATACACTGAAGGGGAAAAAATACTAGACAAAAATAGAAGGGGAACAAAATGAATCTTTTAAGCGCAGAAAATATCTCAAAAAGCTACAGTGAAAAAATATTATTAAATAACATAAATCTTGGAATAAATGAAGGAGATAAAATAGGGGTTATTGGAATAAATGGTACTGGAAAAACAACCCTATTAAAAATCATTGCAGGAGCAGAAGAACCAGATGTCGGTAGAATAATGAAGGGCAATACTGTTCATATTGAATATCTGCCACAAAACCCATATTTTGATCCTGAAGCTTCTGTACTACAACAGACATTTAGAGGGAATTCCCCTATTATGAACTTGATAAGAAAGTATGAGGAAGCTATCTATAACCCACAAATTGCAAGTGAAATCATCATAAAGCTAACCCATGAGATGGATATAATGGACGCTTGGAGTATCGAAAGTGAAGCAAAGGCAATCTTGACCAAATTAGGTATTTCCGACTTTAGTGCAAAGGTCGGGACCTTGTCTGGAGGCCAAAGAAAGAGAATAGCACTAGCGGCAGCCTTGATAAATCCTTCAGACCTACTGATTCTAGATGAACCTACCAACCACCTTGACAATGATACTATTGATTGGTTAGAACAATACTTGAATAAAAGAAAAGGTGCCCTTCTTATGATCACTCATGATAGATATTTTTTAGATAGGGTGGTAAATGAAATTATAGAAATAGATAGGGGAAATCTTTACTTATACAAAGGGAATTATAGTAATTTCTTAGAAAAAAAAGTAGAGAGAGAAGAGATGGAAGTAGCTAATGAAAGCAAGAGACAAAACCTATTAAGAAAAGAACTTGCTTGGATTAAAAGGGGTGCAAAGGCAAGGACTACGAAACAAAAAGCACGAATAGATCGATTCGAAAAATTAAATGAACAAACTTCACAAGTGATCGAAGATAAGGTAGAAATATCTGTAGCCTCTAGTCGGCTTGGAAAAAAGGTTATTGAATTAGAAGATATCAGTAAATCTTTTGAAGAAAACATGTTAATAAAGGACTTCAGTTATGTTTTATTAAGAAGAGACAGGGTAGGCGTCATAGGACCTAACGGTAGTGGAAAATCTACCTTATTAAATATAATATCTGCTAGAATTAGACCTGATTATGGTACGATAGAAGTAGGAGAAACGGTAAACGTTGGATACTATTCTCAGGAAACACAGCATATGGATAATGATCAAAGGGTCATCGAGTATATTAAAGAAGGCGGTGAATACCTTACTACAGCAGAAGGAGACAAAATAACAGCCTCACAGATGCTAGAAAGGTTTTTATTTCCCTCCTCATTACAATGGACCCCCATAGCTAAACTTTCAGGAGGCGAAAAGAGGCGGTTATATCTACTTAGAGTTTTAATCGAGGCACCAAATGTATTGCTGCTAGATGAACCAACCAATGATCTTGATATAACAACCTTAACAATTCTAGAAGACTACCTAGATAATTTTAACGGAGCAGTCATTGCTGTTTCCCATGATAGATATTTCTTAGATAGAATGGCAGAAAAAATATTTGTTTTTGAAGGTAATGGGAAAGTAGTGGAGTATACGGGAAATTATTCTCATTTTAAGGAAAACAGCATCAATAGTGGAAATATTGAGAGAGATAAAAAAGCCATCAACAAAGGAAAACAAGAGGTAGAGAAAACTCTACAAGATAAGAAAAATATCGATAGAATAAAGGATAGACCATTAAAATTTACTTTTAAGGAACAGAAGGAATATGAGGAAATAGATGATGTAATTGCAAAGCTAGAAGAAAAGATACTGAAAATGGAATTATTAATTGAAGGTGCAGCCAGTGACTATACACTTTTACAGCAGCTTTTAACTGAAAAAGAAGAATTTCAGAAGCAGTTGGAAGAAAAAATGGAGAGATGGGTTTACCTCAATGATTTAGCGGAAAAAATTGAAAGTGGACAAAAAAGAGTATAAAATTAAAGACCCTAATTTGAGGGTCTTTAATTTTATGTTTAGCCTATACTTTCAAGATATTCGTCATAGGTCATAGTTTTATCAATCATTCCTGAAGGTGTAATCTCAATAATTCTGTTTGCTATAGTTTGGATAAATTCATGGTCATGGGATGTGAATAGAATATTACTTTTATAATCCATTAATCCATTGTTTAAGGCAGTAATAGACTCTAGGTCGAGGTGATTCGTAGGTTGGTCTAAAACCAAGACATTTCCGCTGCTTAACATCATTTTAGATAACATACATCGTACCCTTTCTCCTCCTGAGAGAACCTTTGCTTGCTTGAAAGCTTCTTCCCCAGAGAAAAGCATTCTACCTAGGAAACCTCGTAAATAGCTTTCAGATTTTTCTTCAGAAAACTGTCTCAACCAGTCCATTAAATTTAAGTCAACATCATTAAAAAATTCTGAGTTATCTTTAGGGAAAAAGGCTTTAGTAATAGTAACACCCCACTTATAGGTTCCACTATCTGGCTCTATTTCTCCTGCCAGAATTTTAAACAATGTAGTATTTATAATTTCATTGTCTCCTACAAATGCAATCTTATCACCTTTAGAAACTCTAAAACTAATGTTGTCTAATACCTTTTTACCATCTATAGTTTTTGATAAACCTTCAACCGTCAGTATCTCGTTTCCTACTTCTCTTGAAGGGGTAAAGCCCACAAAAGGGTACCTTCTAGTGGAGGGTTGTATATCGTCCAGGGAGATTTTCTCCAATAGTTTTTTACGAGAGGTAGCCTGTTTGGATTTAGAGGCATTCGCACTGAAACGTGCAATGAATTCCTGTAATTCTTTAACCTTTTCTTCCTTCTTTTTATTCTGATCCTTCATCATTTGAAGGGCCAGTTGACTGGATTGATACCAAAAATCGTAGTTACCAACATACAACTTAATTTGGCCATAGTCCACATCTGTAATATGAGTACACACTTTATTTAAGAAGTGTCTATCATGGGATACAACAATGACAGTTCCTTCAAAGTTTATTAAAAATTCCTCTAACCAATTGATAGATTTGATGTCTAAATGGTTGGTAGGCTCATCTAAAATCAGTATACCGGGTTGTCCGAATAGAGCCTGAGCTAAAAGTACCTTTACCTTCTCGGCACCTGAAAGCTCTGCCATCTTTTTATCATGCAAATCTGTTTTTATGCCTAGACCTTGCAGTAGGGAGGATGCTTCCGATTCTGCTTCCCATCCATTCAATTCAGCAAACTCTCCTTCTAATTCAGAGGCTTTTATTCCATCCTCATCAGTAAAGTCAGTTTTTGCATAAATCTCATCCTTTTCCTTCATTATTTCATAAAGTCTTTCATTACCCATAACGACGGTTTCTAAAACTTGCCTCTGATCATATTGATAATGATCCTGTTTTAAAACAGACATACGAGCACCTGTTGCAATATTGATATCTCCTGTATTAGCATCTATTTCACCAGATAAAATCTTTAAAAAAGTACTCTTGCCGGCTCCATTTGCGCCAATTACACCATAGCAATTTCCAGGGGTAAACTTTATATTTACATCCTCAAAGAGTTTTTGATCTCCATATCTTAAGCTTACATTAGTAACTGTAATCACGATATTACCTTCCTCTACATAAATTTTGACAATACCTGCGTATTATATCATAAATAGAGAATTATTTCACCTATTAAATAAAACCTAGTGATATATTTATAGAAGCGAACATCTATATTGGCGTATATCTATAAATGATATGGAAAAATTAAAAGAAACAATAGAGATCATTTTATAATTTCTAAAGCAGTACCCTTATTATTAAAGTTATTTTATGGTAATATGAAATAAGTAATAGTATGCTATTGTATAGAATAGCGTAGTTTTAAGTCAAATGCTTTTAACAAGCTGCAGAATTAAAGAACAATGAGTTTGAATATACTATGGTTTTTGAAAGGATTGTTAATTAATATGAGTAAAGTATTAGTATTAGCTGAAAAACCTTCCGTCGGAAGAGATTTAGCTAGAGTCTTGAATTGCAATAAAAAAGGAAATGGGTATTTAGAGGGGAATAAATATATAGTTACTTGGGCCTTAGGTCATTTAGTTACACTAGCAGATCCAGAGGCTTATGGTGATAAGTATAAAGCGTGGAAAATTGAAGATTTGCCAATGCTGCCTGCTGAGCTAAAGCTTGTTGTTATAAAGCAAACAAGTAAACAGTTTAATACTGTTAAGCAGCAAATGAGTAGAAAAGATGTTGGTGAAATCGTTATAGCTACTGATGCTGGTCGAGAAGGAGAATTGGTTGCTAGATGGATTTTAGAAAAAACACATATTAAGAAATCTATAAAAAGATTATGGATTTCTTCTGTTACGGATAAGGCTATAAGAGAAGGCTTTAATAATCTAAGAGAGGGCAGGAGCTATGAAAATCTTTATGCATCTGCTGTTGCAAGAGCTGAAGCTGACTGGCTTGTAGGCATCAATGCTACCCGTGCTCTAACCTGTAAATATAATGCTCAGCTTTCATGTGGAAGAGTACAAACACCAACGCTTGCTATGATTGCAAAAAGAGAAGAAGAGATTAGAAATTTTAAATCACGAACCTTCTATGGTATTACTGCTGTAGCCAACGGCTTAAAGCTAATATGGCAGGATCCTCAAACAAAGGATATTAAAACCTTTGATAAGGATAAAAGTGACAAAATTCTGATGACAGTTCAAAAGAAAGATGCCGAGGTTATAGAAGTGGAGAAGGCGTATAAGAAAAGTTATTCTCCTCAGTTATATGATTTAACAGAGCTGCAAAGAGATGCAAATAGAATCTTTAATTATTCAGCAAAAGAAACTCTTTCTATCATGCAAAAGCTCTATGAAACCCATAAACTATTAACCTACCCTAGGACAGACTCTAGGTATATATCTAAGGATATAGTAGAGACATTAAAAGATAGGGTTAAAGCCTGCGGTGTTGGTACCTATGCACCAATAGCATCTAGTATTTTAAAAAATTCTATAAAAGCAAATAAATCCTTTGTAGATGATAATAAAGTATCAGATCACCATGCTATTATTCCAACAGAACAATCAGCTTATCTAGGGACATTAGGTGATAAGGAAAGAAAAATATATGATTTGGTGATTAAACGTTTTTTTGCTGTTCTTTATCCTCCTTTTGAATATGAGCAGACAACAATTAAAGCAAAAATAGCCAATGAAAGTTTTGTTGCTAAAGGGAAGATTGTTATTTCCCAAGGATGGAAGGCGATTTACCAAAACAACTTCCTAGAGGAAGATACAGGGGATGGGATTTCAAACCAAATACTACCTAATGTAAGTAAAGGAAATATCTTAAAGGTTACTTCTGTTTCTCAAACTACTGGGGAGACGAGACCTCCAGCCCCCTTCAATGAAGGAACGCTACTTTCAGCCATGGAAAATCCAGCAAAATATATGGAAAATGAAAGTAAAGAATTGATTAAAACAATTGGAGAAACTGGAGGGATTGGGACAGTAGCCACAAGAGCAGATATTATTGAAAAACTCTTTAATACATTTCTAATTGAAAAAAAAGGCAAGGATATCTTTATTACTTCTAAAGGAAAGCAACTGCTTGAATTGGTTCCAGAGGATTTGAAATCTCCTGCGCTGACTGCTGAGTGGGAACAAAAACTAGGCTTTATTGCTAAAGGTTCACTTAATAAAAATGTCTTTGTTCGTGATATGAGAAACTATGCAAAAACAGTAGTTCATGAAATAAAAAATAGCAAAGAAATATTTAAGCATGATAATCTTACTGCAAATAGATGTCCTGACTGTGGGAAGCATATGCTGGAGGTTAATGGTAAAAAAGGCAAGATGCTCATATGTCAAGATAGAGAATGTGGTCATCGAAAAGGTGTTTCTAAAATAACCAATGCCAGATGTCCAAACTGTCGTAAAAAACTGGAGCTTAGAGGTGAAGGAGAAAATCAGTTATTTGTATGTAGTTGTGGCCATAGAGAGAAGCTTTCTTCCTTTAATAAAAGAAAGAAAGAAGAAGGAGATAAGGCTTCGAAGAAGGACGTATCAAAATATCTTAAAGAACAGAAGAAAGAAGCGGACAAACCTATTAATACTGCCCTAGCAGATGCTCTTTCTAAGCTGAAGTTTTAGCCTAATACTCAATCAAATATAAAAAAAGCGCTTTATACTTTACAGAGGTTTACAGTTATGTCCTTGGCTATAAAAGCAAAAGGCTAGGTAAAATTAAATTTACTTGGCCTTTTGCTTCGTTAAGATGTTAATTATACACTTCTAAACCTATAGTATCTCTTAATACAAATCAAATAATTCTAAAAATTAAAAATAAATATAAAAAATGCTTGAATAATTTACCAACATTTATTATAATTAAATCATAAACACGCGTTCACAAAAGAAAAAAGAGGTGTTGATATGAATGCTTCAGAAATCGCTAAGATTGCAGGGGTATCACGAAGTACTGTTTCGAGGGTGATCAACAATTATGGAAATGTAACGGATGAAACCCGAAAAAGAGTTCTTCATGTTATCAAGGAATATAATTATGTACCTCATGCTTCAGCTCAAATGTTGGCAGGAAAAAAGAACAAAATATTAGGCCTTTTTATTATTGATAGAAAAAATGAAAACAGTTTCAATAAAATGTGTACTAGTTCATACTTTTCACCCTTCTCAAGTGTGGTGATAGATGTAGCCAATAAACAACAGTATAATGTTTTAAACTCTATTGTTAATGAAAACACAGATTTTACAAATGTTAGAGAGTTATTTCTTAATAAAACAATATCAGCGGGTATTTTTATTGGTGGTAAAAACAACGAGCCTGCAATTATGGAGCTTATAGAAAGTGGTTACAAAATTGCAGTAATTGAACAGGAGGTGGCTGGAGAACAAGATCCCTTCAGCAAATGTATTGTAGTAAATAGTGATAGCTTTGGTGGTGCCTATGAGGCTACAAAATATCTTATTACGTTAGGACATGTCAATATTGCTCATATATCTGGAGATATGGAACAATTAACGGCAATTTCTAGATTAGAAGGTTATAAGAAAGCCATGGTAGATACAGGCATTTCTATAAAAAGCAATCTAATTATAAAAGGGAATTATACAGAAGACAGCGGTTATAAAGCTACTAAAAAGCTTTTGCAAAAAGAAACACCGACAGCCATCTTTCTTGCTAATGATAGCATGGCTATTGGGGCAATGAAGGCTATAGAAGAATCAAATCTTAAAATACCTGATGATATTTCCATAATAGGCTTTGATGACATTGAGGTTGCTAGATATCTAGAACCTGCTCTTACTACCGTCAGAGTACCTCTACTACAAATGGCATCAGTAGCTACAAGTAACTTGATTAATGCAAATGAAGAAAACGTAAATTTCTATGCTAATTACAAGATGTCCATTGAGTTGGTTATTAGAAACACTTGTCGAAAACTTGTGGAATAATGACTTTTTTTCAACAATAAACGCGCGTTCACGATTTTCTTGACAAGAATTGTTAATGATTGGTATTGCACTGTACAATTATTATAAATAGATAGTAATTGTATAGTTTAATATATTATCAATATTTTAATTTAAGGGGGATATAAAATGAAAAGAATGCATTTAATGAGAACGATTACATTGTTGTTATGTGCGATCTTAATTATGTTATCTTTCACAGCATGTAGCAAGCCAGTGGAAAGCCCAGCTCCTGCTGAAACTCCACAAGAAGAACCACAAGAGGCAACAGAAAAGACACCGGAAGATTTTACGGGAACCCTTACATTTTGGCATTTTAATAATGATGAAGGTCCTAAACTAGCAGAAGCCTTTATGGCAAAATATCCTAATGTGGTGGTCGAGACCCAAATAACTGCAGATACTGACTTAGCGTATCAAAATAAAATTACTTCAGCTATAAGAGCTGGTTCTGGGATGCCAGATGTATTTGCCGCTGAAAACGCATTTGTTAAGAGATTTGTAAACTTACCAGGGGGATATGCAAACATATCAGCTGCCCCCTATCATGCTGAAACATTAGTAGGAAGAAACATACCATACACAGTGGATATTGGAAAAGACAACAGTGGAAATATTAAGGCGTTATCATGGCAAGCATGTCCCGGAGGTGTAGGTTACAAAAGAGATCTAGCATTGGAATACTTAGGTACAGACAACCCTGATGAAATTGCAGCAATGCTGTCAACACCAGAGAAAATCTTAGAAACTGCTAGAAACTTAAAGCAAGCAAGTAATGGAAAAGTTAAACTATTTGTAGGAACAGAAGACTTATATAAGATTTATGTAGGTTCACGTACGCAGCCATGGGTGAAGGATAATAAGCTTATGATTGATCCTAAGATGATGGAATTTGTTGACATAGCTAAAACTTTAAGAGAAGAAGGACTTGAAGGTGGCATAAGACAATGGACGCCAGCATGGTCAGCAGCAGTTGCCGATGATGAGCATGTGGCGTATGCAATTCCAACTTGGGCTATTCAATGGGTTGTTGCTGTTAACGCTGGAGATGAAGCTGAAGCTGGAAGATGGGGCATTGCAACTCCAATCCCATATTATGAAGGTGGAACATGGGCAGGCGTATCTGAACAATCACAAAACAAAGAGCTTGCATGGGAATTCGTTAAGTTCCTTGCAACAGACGCTGATCATTTAAGAGATTGGGCTAAAGCAACTGGTGACTTTGTAAATCATTTAGATATTGTTGATGAATTAATGAATGATTCTGATTTTGTTAATAAGACTGTAGATCAAAATACATACCAAGTATATGGGCCAATGGTAGATAAGATTGATGGGGGTCTTATTACTCAATACGATGATCAAATGAGAGTAGCTTTCCTTAATATTATGCAGACATATCTTGCTGGTAATATAAACAAGGAAGAATTCCTACAAGAATTTAAAGATCAAATTCAAGCAGATATAACAGACTTAATCATTGAGTAGAAGGTTGGCAGAGTAAATGAATATTGCCTTATTAGCTGAAAAGCTAATAAGGCACATTCATTATAGGAGGGATAACCTTGATTTCTAAAAAAATACGTAAAGACCATAACGGATATATCTTCATTACACCTTTTTTTATAATATTATCAATTTTTGTTATATATCCTATTCTTTACTCAATTGCAATCAGCTTTACAAAATGGGATGGAAGTATTATTCCACCAGAATTTAATGGAATTAATAATTACAAAAAACTTGTTAATGACGCATTTTTTAGACGAAGTATTAGAAATACTTGGATTATGTGGCTTGGATGTATTATCCCTCAAATGATATTTGGGTTAGGCTTGGCAGTTTTTCTAAGTGAAAGGAAGTTAAAAGGAAAGAGCTTTTTTAGATGGGTATACTATCTACCCAATCTAGTGACCATGGCTTCAGTGGGAGCTTTAGTTTTTTTTCTAATGAATTGGCCAGCTGGATCAGTGAACAGAATGCTTATGACCTTTGGGATCATAGATGAGCCCTATAATTTTTTAGAAAATGTATTTGCAGCAAGGGCCACTATTTCTATTACCTTATGGTGGATGTGGTTTGGCTATAGTATGATTATCTTTATGGCAGGAATAAAAGCTATACCGGAAGAATATTTTGAGGCTGCTAGGGTGGATGGTGCAAGCAAATGGCAAGTTTTTTGGAATATAACACTTCCCTGCTTAAAACCTATTATTTTATATCAGGTTGTAACATCAGTAATAGGTGGACTGACAATGTTTGACGTTCCATATGTATTGACACAAGCCAGAGGTAACCCGCAAGCTACTACATTAACGATGGTTATGTATTTATACAATACTACCTTTGCTAACTATAATTTTGGATATGGGGCAACGATTGGCGTGGGATTGTTTGTTATTGTCATGATATTTGTCGCGATTGCTTTTAGGCTCATTAATAAGAATTCAGCACATGATTAGGAGTGATATTATGGATTCCAGTTTGGCTACCGACAAGAAATTACTTAAGATTAAAAAAACGAAGAAAGATAAACCAATTCTTTCAAACATTGTATTGTATATATTTCTGATAGTACTAGCTATACTATCCTTTTTACCCTTTTATATTATGATGATTAATGCAACTCGCACTAGTAATGAAATAGCTACACAATTAAATTTTCTACCAGGTAAAGCGTTAATGAGTAACTATAGAAGAATGATGAGTGCTGTAAATATGTGGCAAGGCTTTAAAAATAGTCTAATTATCTCAACATCAAGTACTATTTTAGCTGCATACTTTGGAACTTTAACAGCTTATGGCTTTTCAAAATATAAATTTAAGGGGAATAAGATCTTATTTTGGGTAGTGCTAGGATCAATGATGTTTCCAGCACAGTTAGGCTTAATTGGATTTTTCAAAGTAGCATCTGTCTTCAATCTCATTGATAGTAGATGGGCACTAATAATACCTGCGATAGCAAATGCGAACATAGTATTTTTTGTAAAGCTATATATTGATGCTGCAGTTCCTAACGAAGTTATTGAATCTGCAAGAATAGATGGATGCAGTGAATTCATGATTTTTAATAAAATAGTGATCCCAATGATTATTCCCTCTATAGCTACTATGTCAATATTTACCTTTATTACATCATGGAATAATTATTTGATACCGCTTGTAGTTCTATACGATGACAGCAAATATACAGTACCCATTTTGACAGCAATGGCAAAAGGAGTATACCGAACAGATTTCGGTGCTGTTTATGTAGCCATTGCCTTATCAATGGTTCCGATAATGATTGTATTTGCTTTTTGTTCAAAATATATTATCGGTGGACTTACTGCTGGTGCAGTGAAGCAATAATTTCTAATTTCGAGGAGTTTTAATATGAAGTATGGATACTTTGATAATGAAAACAAAGAGTATGTTATCACGAATCCATGTACACCAGTAACCTGGATAAATTATATAGGAAGCTTGGAATTTGGTGGATTTGTAGATCAAACCGGGGGCACTGCAATATGTAAGGGAGATCCTGCATTAAATAGGATGATTAAATATATACCACAATTACCTAATGGAGATTTTAAAGGAGAGACCCTTTATCTAAGAATTAAAGGTGACAAAGGATACCAGGTTTTTTCTCCATTATATGTTCCAACACTAGATCAATATGATAGATATCAATGTCATGTAGGTTTAGGATATACAAAGATTGTTTCTGAATTCTATGGTATAAAAACTGAATTATTAATCTTTGTTCCATTGAATGACCACAGGGTAGTTAGAGCGATCACGATCACGAATATAAGTGATGATAGTGTAAATATAGATGCTATTCCTGTTGTAGAATATACACACTTTGACGCGCTAAAACAACTTACTAATGCAGATTGGGTACCACAAACAATGCAGTCAAAGATGTTTGAAGATGAAGATCATTATAAAGTATTAACACAATTTGCTTTTATGAATAAAACCTCTAAAATCAACTTTTTTACATCTAGCCATCCCATATCTTCCTTTGAATCAGATCGAAAAAGATTTTTAGGTAACAATGGTTATAGTACTTGGAGAAAGCCCTACAGCCTTTTCCAAGAGGAGTTAAGTAATTATGAAGCCTTAAGAGGAGATAATATTGCTGCCCTCATGCATCATATAGGCGTGCTACAGCCGGGGGAAAGCAAGAAGATTATTACTCAATTGGGGCAGTGTGCTGATATGAAAGCAGAGCATAAAAAAATTAAGAAATATAGGCATGAAGAATATGTTGAAAGTGCATTCCAAGATTTGAAGAATTTCTGGTCTGATTATCTAGAAAAAATTATAGTAAATACACCTGATCATGCTATGAATACGATGCTTAACATCCATAATCCAAGACAGTGCTATATTACAAAGAATTGGTCAAGGGATCTTTCGCTTTATCAGCTTGGATTTGGTGGACGAGGAATTGGGTTTCGAGACAGCGCACAGGATGTTATGGGGATATTAGGGCATGTACCTGAGGAAGGGAGAGAGCTTATTGAAATGCTGCTGCATGTCCAGAAAAGAGATGGGTCAGCAATGCATCAGTTTAATGCAGCTACAATGGAAGCAAATGCTGGGGACGCAAGAGAAATGGAAGATCGACCTCAGCATTATAGTGATGATCATTTATGGATTGTATTGGCGGTTTGTGCTTATATTAAAGAAACAGGAAACGTTAGTTTTTTAAAGAAGCAAATACCTTTTTATGAGAAAGATAAAAACAATAAGCCTATAGAGTCGGGAAATGTACTAGAACATCTGAAAAGGAGTATAGAATTTACTAGAAAAGATGTTGGAAATCATGGGTTGCCATTACTTGGCTTTGCAGACTGGAATGATACAGTTAATCTACCATCTGGTGCCGAATCCGTTTTTACTGCAAACTTATATGGATTGGTACTGAAGGAAATGATTGATTTGTTTAGATATCTAGAAGATGACACAACAGCTAAGCAATATGAAATATATTATGAAACAATGAAGGAAAACGTAAATAAGTATTGTTGGGATGGAGAATGGTATATAAGATATTTTGATAATCATGGCAATCCTTTAGGTTCTAAGAAAAACGATAAAGGAAAGATATATACAAACGCTCAATCATGGAGTGTTATTTCAGGATTTGCGCCCTATGAGAGGGCTAAACAAGCTCTTGCCTCAGTGAAAGATATGATGAATACGGAGCATGGTATTAAGCTTAGCTATCCTGGATTTAATGGATACATTCCAGAAAAGGGAGGTATAACCACTTATCCACCTGGGGCTAAAGAAAATGGAGGAATTTTTCTTCATAGTAATCCATGGGTTATGATTGCGGAAGCTTTAGTGGGCAATGGAGATTTAGCACATGGGTATTATAGTCAAATTAATCCGGTATTTAAGAATGAAATGATAGATCAATACGAGTGTGAGCCCTATTGTTATCCACAAAATATTTTGGGAGATGAACATCCACAGTTTGGTTTAGGTCGGAATACTTGGCTGTCAGGTACCGCCTCATGGATATATCAAGCAGCAATAAAATATATATTGGGGATACAACCTACTTATGAAGGTCTTTTGATTAATCCATGTATTCCTAAAGCTTGGAAAGGTTTTAAAATAACTAAAATCTTTAGGAATGCTACATATGAAATTGAAGTGATGAATCCAAATAATATAAATAGAGGTGTCAAACAAATCGTTGTAGATGACGTTTTCGTAGATGGTCAGCTTATACCAATTTTAGAAGATGATAAGAAACATGAAGTAAAAGTATTGATGGGACAAAAGATACCGGAAAGGAGCACAAAGAATGAACTATGGACATTTTGATGATAAGAATAAAGAATATGTAATTGAGACTCCTAAAACTCCATATCCATGGATTAACTATTTAGGCAGTGACAAATTTTTCGGTCTTATTTCTAATACTGCTGGTGGATATTCCTTTTATAAGGATGCTAGATTTAGAAGACTTACTAGATATAGGTATAATAATATCCCTTTAGACAATGGCGGAAGATATTTTTATATTAAGGATGAAAAAGAGTATTATTCTCCTACCTGGATGCCTGTGAAAAGTCAATTAGATTCCTATGAATGCAGACATGGTATGGGTTATACAAAAATAAAAACAATGAAAAACAATCTCAAAACAGAAATATTATATTTTGTTCCATTAGGAGATAATGTGGAAATTCATAAAGTAAAGATTAAAAATATTGACGAAAAAAGTAAGAAATTTACACTGTTTTCATTTATAGAATTCTGTCTATGGAATGCCTATGATGATATGACTAACTATCAAAGGACGTATAGTATTGGTGACGTAGAAGTAGAAGGAAGCACGATATTTCATAAGACTGATTATAGAGAAAGGCGAAATCATTATTCTTTTTATAGTGTTAATTATCCTATCGATGGCTTTGATACAGATAGAGACGCTTTTTTAGGACAATATAATGGACTTAATGAACCAGAGGTTGTTACAAAAGGTGAATCAAATAATTCTATAGTCAGCGGATGGAATCCTATTGCATCCCATGGCATCAAGTTAGAGCTCGCCCCAATGGAGGAAAAAACGCTAGTATTTGTGTTAGGTTATGTAGAGAATGATAAAGAGGAAAAGTGGGATTCTGATAATAGGATGAATAAAGTAAAAGCTCATCATTTGATTAACAAATTTTATGACGAAGCTTCGGTGAAAGAGGCATACGAAGACCTAAAGAACCATTGGAATAACTTGTTATGTAAATTTACAGTAGAAAGCCATGATGATAATTTAAATAGAATGGTAAATATCTGGAACCCATATCAATGCATGGTGACATTCAATATGTCGAGGAGTGCCTCCTATTTTGAAACAGGTATTGGCAGGGGTATGGGCTTTAGAGATTCTAATCAGGATATTTTAGGATTTGTGCATCAAATACCTGAAAAGGCTAGAGAAAGAATTTTAGATATAGCTTCTACACAGTTGGAGGATGGTGGAGCTTACCACCAATATCAGCCCTTAACCAAAAAGGGAAATCACGAAATCGGATCTGGGTTTAACGATGATCCACTATGGTTGATTTTATCAACAGTTGCTTACATTAAAGAAACAGGGGACTTCTCAATTCTGAAGGAGGATATACCCTATAATTGTGATATTAACAACACTGGTACATTGCTAGAGCACTTAGAGAAATCACTTCAATTTACATTAAACAATCTCGGGCCCCATGGTCTTCCATTAATCGGACGAGCAGATTGGAATGATTGTTTAAATCTAAATTGTTTTTCTGAAAACCCTGATGAATCTTTTCAAACATGTGACAATAAAAAGGGTAGGACTGCTGAATCTGTATTTATAGGTGGTATGTTTGTATATATTGGAAAGGAATTAGCTCAATTATATGAACGATTAGGCCTTGATAAGAAAAATCAAGAAGTCCTATCTGAAGTTGACAAAATGGTTCAATGTATAGAAGTCCATGGTTATGATGAAGGATGGTTTTTAAGAGCATATGATTACTATGGAATGAAGGTTGGAAGTATAGAAAATAATGAAGGCAAGATATTTATTGAGCCTCAAGGATTTTGTGTCATGGCAGGTATAGGTATAGATAATGGTAAGGCACTAAAAGCATTAGACGCAGTGGATCAATACCTGAATACAAAATATGGGTTGGTTTTATTATGGCCTGCCTACGGTAAATACCATCTTCACTTAGGCGAGATTTCCTCTTATCCAGAGGGTTATAAAGAAAATGGAGGCATATTTTGCCATAATAACCCATGGATTATGATCGCCGAAACAAGACTAGGTAGGGGAGATAAAGCCTATGAGTATTACTCGAAAATAGCACCTGCATATTTAGAAGATATCAGCGAAATTCGCAAACTAGAACCCTATGTATATGCTCAAATGATCGCTGGCAAAGAAGCTATAAGACATGGTGAAGCTAAAAATTCATGGCTTACAGGTACAGCAGCATGGAATTATGAGGCAATTACTAAATGGATATTAGGCATTAAGCCGGACTTTGATGGATTAATCATCGATCCATGCATTCCAAAGGAATGGAACAATATCAAGATTAAAAGAGTTTTTAGAAAAGCAACCTATCATATTACGATTAAAAATCCAGAGCATATCTGCAAAGGTGTAAAAAAAGTTTTTGTGGATGGGAGAGAGCAGCATAGTAATTATGTCGCTGCATTTGAAGATAATTTGACACACGAAATTGAGGTAGTAATGGGTTAAACCTCCCCCTGTAGTTTAAAATAAATTTAGATAATAATTTAGAAAAAATTGTTATCTAAAACAAACTAAAGTGATGTGGCTTATGAGCCACATCACTTTAGTTTGTACTGTAATATTTTCTAAATATATGTTTCTTAATCATAAATTAAATACAATAAAGTTTAGTAGCGTATATAGATACTTTTCTACGAAAACAAATAGTTATTTTAATTGCACCGTGTTAAAATCCTTTGAATGAATGTAAGCGTCAACTCCAACCCACATTTTAATCAGCTCAAGATCATGAGATAATTTTCCCAAAGGAGGATGATTATCATGAGTAAAGAAGAAACTA
>NZ_FZOJ01000032.1 GCF_900188145.1 Anaerovirgula multivorans
GATAAATTAAGTATTGATGTAATTACCCTGAAAAAGGTGATGATAGAAGGGTTAACTTATTATTCTTTCAACTTCAGATGCAATCCTAATCGTTAGGCGACATACCAAGAGAAAAAAGCGAGGATTAAAAACAATGATTAGAAAAGGCTGTATAGATGATCAAATATTAATCATGAACATAATAAAAGATACTATTGCAGATATGGAATCAAAAGATATTCATCAGTGGGACAACATTTATCCAGGCTTTGAAATAATAAATAATGACATAAGTAAGGGTCATCTTTATGTATATGAAGATTCTGGAATTATAAAAGGTATTGTTGTTTTAAATGAGTATCAAGATAAAGAATACAACAGTTTGGAATGGAAATTTAAATCAGGAAAACAGTTAGTTATTCATCGTCTATGTGTTAGTCCTAAATATCAGGGGCAAGGTATTGCAAGGTTACTAATGGTTTATGCAGAACAGCATGGAAAAGAGTTAGGGTACAAATCAATTAGGCTTGATGTATTCACAGATAATCATCGTGCATGTAATTTTTATGAAAAGCTTGGCTATAAATCTGTAGGAATTGTAAATTTTAGAAAAGGAAAATTTTATTGTTTAGAAAAAAGTTACTGACTAGCGAGAGAGATTTAGATTAATGCAGTCAGATAGTAGTTTGGTACGAACGCCTAACAGTGCATTACCGGCTCCGCTATGCTCCGACCCAAACCTTTTCGCTGGGAGACAAGCTCCACCAAGAAGCATTCCTTTGGGGTCCAGCTCAAAGGCTTCGGTAATGCGAGACGTTAGTTGACAACACAATATCAGAGGAGGGCGTTGGGGCCAATTATTTTGTCTGATGCTACTTAACATTAGATGGGTTATATGTATTAACTCATAAGGAGGGTATAAATTATGGATTTAAATTGTCCTTATTGCAATAATGAATTGATAGAAGGTTTCATACGCGGAGGGAGGTATACATTTAAGTGGTATACTGAAAACATGAGTTTTATTGCAAAGCATACAGAGTTCGGAGGCGAAATAATAAGTGAGAATCCAAAGGTTAAGTGCTATAGATGTAAGAGTTGCAATAAGATTATTATAGATATAGATGGACTCTAATATAATGGTATTTCAGGTAGTCTTTTAAAGGTGTGGTTGACAAATAATGCGAAACAACCATAAGCGTGATTTAATAACTATTCTTGTGCCACCCACCGAAAAAACCAAAGAATCCAAACAATCCAAACAATTTCGTATTATTAGTAAAAAACCCTAGTAAACCTAATAATCCCAATAAACCTAGATAGCGTAACTTATTTACTTCATTAATTTTTTTCATAATTAATCCCTCCATTCACATGGAAATATATATTCGTAGAGTTATTAATATATTACATAATAGGTTTAAATCTATATCATAGGCGTTAACTTAACCCATGTTATTCCAAGGTAAAAATTACATTTGCATAAAAACATAAAAAATGGGAATCTCAAAGTGACGATCAAATCACAAAGGAGAGATTCCCATGAAGATATCTTCATCACTTATTATACCTTTTATTCGCTTTTTTAGTAATGCTAAAATTATGGAAATCGCTATTAATACAGGTTTTCTTAAACGAAAAAGAGATATCTTACCTGATACAATAGTAAAAACTTTTATCTTTGGGTTAATTAGTACCCCTAATCCCTCTTTAAAACAGATTGCATCAAAATGTGAAAAAATACAACCAGGACTTAGAATTACTAAAAACGCAATATACAATCGATTACCTGCTATATCTGAATTTGTACAACATATATTCATCGATACTATGAAAATCACTTTACAAAAAGCAGTTCCAGCAAAAATAACTAAAATTCTATTTCAATTCAAAGATGTTAAAATATGTGATAGTACGAAAATTTCTTTACCTGATAAACTAGCAGACCTTTGGCCTGGGTTAGGTAGACGTAATGCAAAGTCAGCATTAAAAATACAAGGTATTTACAGCTTAATATCTAGTTCTTTCTCAAGCCTTGAGTCAACTAAGGCTCCAGGAAACGATACTACTTATACAAAGAAATTGCTTTCTATGATTGATAAAGGTGAATTGCTAATTGTTGATTTAGGCTATTTTAGCAAAACATTTTTTGAAAAACTCTCAAACAAAGATGCTTTTTACTTAAGCTGTATTCGTAGCAATACTGCTGTTTATCTAGACAAAGCAGGTGAAATGAAACAAGTTGATTTAGCTGAGATACTAAAGGGACACAACCTTGTTGATACAACTGTCTTTATAGGCGTAGGGTACAAAAAACAGTTGGAGTGTCGTTTGGTTGCTATTCGTCTGTCAGATGAAATTGTCAATGAACGTAGACGAAAAGCCAAAAAGAAGGCTAAATCCCAAGGTAAACAACTAAGTGCTAAAGAAATTGAGTTACTGGCATTTAATATCATAATTACAAATGCAAATGGAGATATGCTCTCCTCTGAAGCAGTATGTGATCTATACCGTGCCAGGTGGCAGATAGAGCTTGTATTTAAAGCATGTAAGAGTTATTTAAACATAGACAAATTAGGAAATTGTGGACTTTATCAGCTAGAATGTCTAATTTATGGACGTTTAACAGCAATTTGTATAGCCTTTTTAATGTATAATGCTTTTTACATCGAAATATATACTTTACACCAAAGAGGGATAAGTATGCTGCTGTTTATAAAGCTTTGGGCTGATGAAGCATCAACAATTAGTGAAAATATCAATTTAAGCTTAACAGCTATCCAAGAAATTTACCACATCCTTACTAGAATATCTAAACACTCTTTACATGAAAAACGCAAAAGAAAAACAACTCTAGAAATATTACAGGGATATTGTTTGCCCAAAATAAATTACCAAAATATAGCTTAAGTTAACGCCTATGATTTACATATTATTTTATATTTGGTAGGGGAGGAAAAACTAAATGAAGAAATTTTGTAAGACTGTTGCAATTGTTTTTGTGGCAATAACATTCATATTTATTTTATCAAGGTATGGGTGGAGGATACTTGGTTTTTCAATGTGTAATTCTCCAAGTTCGCTATATGCTGAGACTGTTTCTGTTGAGAATGGTTCAGTCCGTATTAAGGGAGGAATAGGAAGTAGTGCATCTGCTTATGTAGGACATATTTATGAAATAAAGGATAGCAATCTTTACATAGGCGTAAAGCATAATACACTATTAGGGTTCTTAAATCGTTGGGGTGATTTTGATATAACGATAACATTAGATAATACAGATATTGAAAATGTTTATTTTAAAGACAAAAACAGAGAGAAACTGATATGGAACGCCGATGAGGGGCTTATCAGAGCTATTCCTAAAGCAACACAAAGCATAGATGGTGCAACCGAAGATGATGATGAGGAATGATTACTCAAATTATGCAAACTGCGAAAATAAGCATATTGATTAGTTGTGTTTAATACGCATTCTTGATAAAAGACGTCACTACTCCCTATAACAATGCATTTGCATAAAGGTGCTGGAAGTACGTGTCAAGGGAAAGGTCAGAGCACCACACCATCTCACTGGGTGGCAAGCACCGCCAAGGGGTATTCCTATAGGGTCCAGTTCGAAAGTGTCGCAAATGCGGGACCGTTATAGGAAATGGCGATATCGGGATTGCCCTTTGAAGCTTTTTTAATATGAGAAAGTTTAATATTGCAAAAATATATAATATAAAAGGTAGTGATGGCAAAATGTTTAAACAATGGGATGTCGGAATATTACTCTTTAATGAGGTGGAAGTTTTAGATTTTGCTGGACCATTTGAAGTATTTTCTATTACAACTTATCCGGAGTCAAATATAAGACCATTTAAGGTAACAACAGTTGCTCAAACAAAAGAGTTAATAACTGCTCGAAACGGACTCAAAGTTCAGCCAGATTACGATTTTTATGATGCTCCACATTTTGATATCTTAATTATACCTGGTGGATATGGAGCAGAAGAAATTGAAATTCATAATCAGAAAGTTTTAAATTGGATTAGTGAACGAATGAATACTGTTGATTTAATGGCATCTATATGTACCGGAGCTTTTTTATTAGCAAAAACGGGTTTATTAAATGGCAAGAAAGCAACTACGCATTGGATGGACATTGAAAGACTGGAAAAAGAATATCCTAAAGTGAGAGTTGAGCATAATGTCAAATATGTTGATGGCGGTTCAATTATTACTTCAGGAGGCATATCTGCAGGAATAAACATGTCATTTTATATTGTCAAAAAACTTTTGGGAGAACAAGTAGCGAGTTATACTGCAAAAAGAATGGAGTATGACATCAATATCTAATGTGTTTTAAGAAAAAAAGATATAATAGTGATATTTAACTAAAGAATTAAGTGGTAAAAGCTGTCGCCACTTCCTATAACAAAGCATTTGCATAAAGGTGCTGGCAGCACGTGTCAAGGGAACAGTCAGAGCACCACATCTTCTCACTTGGAGCGAAGCTCCTCTAAGGGGTATTCCTTTAGGGTCCAGTTCGAAGACGTCGCAAATGCGAAACGTTATAGGAAATAGTGATATCAGAGATTTTCTATGTGGTCTTTTTAAAAGGTAAGGAGATACATAATAGTTGCAAAATGTGTAGAATTATTATTAATTATAATTAGATATGTTATGGAGGAGTGAAGATGGAAATTAGAAAAGCTACCCTTGATGAAGTTAAAGACATCAGTCGTATTCATGCTTTAAGCTGGAAGTCGGCCTATAAGGGAATTATTCCACAAGCATACTTAGATGAGCTTAAAGAAGATTTTTGGGTACCATCTTTTACATCTTGGATAAAAGATAATGTTTTAACCGTACAGCTTATTTTAGACAATGGGCACTCAGTCGGTTGTGTTGCTTATGGAAAATCTAGAGATAAATATCTGCCAAATTGGGGCGAAATTGTCTCCATTTATCTGTTGCCCGAATATTTTGGCAGAGGATATGGTAATAAGCTTTTAGAAAGTGCCTTATTAGATTTAAAGCGATTGGGCTATCAAAATATTTACTTATGGGTACTTAAAGAAAATCAACGAGCAAGATATTTTTACGAGAAGAATAAGTTGCAATGTAACAAAGATGAATGCATTTGTGAAATTATGGGAGAACAATTTACTGATATACGATATATTTATTCTTTTAACAACTCTGCCAAACGAGTATAAGCGGTGTAATTTAAATCACATCCTTTATAGAAGACGTCACTACTCCCTATAACAATGCATTTGCATAAAGGTGCTGGGAGCACGTTTTTCGAGCAGGGTCAGCACCACACCTTCTCACTGGGAGCGCAGCTCCACTATGGAGTATTCCTTTGGGGTCCAGTTCGAAGGCGTCGCAAATGCGAAACGTTAGGCGACATGCTAAATAAATTCCGATATATTGTAATATTGAAAGGTGGCTATGAATGTGGTTGATAGGAAACGAGTATGTCCTGCTGAACAAGCTGGAAGTCTCGATAATGGATTTAGAAGATTTTTTCAGAATCCATCTAAAATATTAAAACCCTATATTAAAGATGGAATGACAGTGTTGGATCTTGGTTGTGGTCCAGGCTTTTTCTCTGTTGAAATGGCTAAAATGGTTGGCAAGAATGGCAAAGTTATAGCTGTTGATGTACAGGAAGAGATGCTTGAGAAATTAAAAAATAAAATTAAAGGAACAAAGATCGAAAAACGGATAAAGTTACATAGATGTGAGGAGAACAGAATAGGTGTTACAGATAAAGTAGATTTTATTTTAGCTTTCTATATGGTTCATGAAGTTCCTAATCAAGAAATACTTCTAAGAGAAATAATATCTATATTAAAACCAAATGGAAAGGCTTTCATAGTTGAACCTAAATTTCATGTTTCAAAAGAAGTATTCGAAGAAACTAAGAAAGCAGTAAAAAGATTAGGATTTGAAATTATCAATCAGCCAAAATTATTCATGAGTCGTGGAATTGTTTTTAAAAATGCAATTGTAAATACTAGTAAAGAGACTTAGCCGCTATGCACAATCGCCTAACAATGTTTTTGCACAAGGGTGCTGGAAGCACGATTTTAGGGAAGGATCAGAGCACCACACCTTCTCACTGGGTGCAAGCACCTCCAAGGGGTATTCCTTTAGGGTCCAGTTCGAAGGCGTCGCAAATGCGAAACGTTAGGTGTAATTGGTCGCAGGCCGCCTCGTCCTGAGGTGGATTTTGATAGCGCGGTCTTTGAAGTTGTATATTATAAAACTAAATTTAGGAAGAGGGGGTAATGTAATGTGGGATGTGTTTATTTCTCATGCTTCAGAAGATAAGGAGCTTGTTGTAAGGCCGTTAGCTAAACAACTTTCTGAGATTTATAAAGCTAAAGTATTACTAAAGAGGAAATAAGTAAGTATAGCTTGGTTTTAGCCGATAAGTTTGCTATTGGATTGAGTAATGAATTTGATATTGATGATTTGACAATTAAAATATTGAAAGTTATTAGACCTGACATTTATGATAATATAAGCAGAATGCAATATTTTGAACGATTATTGAAAGATTCTAGGCAATATATGATTAGTAATAAAGACTTTTCAAAGATTACCAGGATCCCTCCAGTAAGGCATGAAAAACTATCAACTCAAATGAGTGCAAGATTAAAACTGGCACATAATGCAATAAAAGATGTTGATTTAAGAAGTTATGAAGCCTATGAAGAAGATTTTCGAAGAAGTACTAATATCGATAGGGAGATTATTATTACAGAGCTTCTTGTAGCAGTATATCTTGACTGTATAAATAAAAGAAAAATGTCCCTAGAAGAGAAAACTACCTTATATGTACACACATTATCATTGGGTAATAATGAAAAACCGGCTAATTTCAGTAGTAATGAATGGATAGAGTTTTCTGAGATTATTAAAAACTATGCAAATGACATAAATGCTAATATTGTTATGGAATATAAATTTTAGAATAATTGGTAGAGTTAACGGTCTAGTGATAGTTATAAAAATATAGGGTCCCACGTCCTGTGGGACTCTGAATTACGGGGCGACCAACTACACCTAACAATGCACTCAAGTTGGCTTTGGCTGATTTGGGGTAATATTTTTGAAGAAGCCAAAGCACATTCCTCAGCCTAAGATAAGAGCTATCTAAGGCTGAGGAACGTCTTGAATGCGCAGACGAGAAGAATCTATAGTAATCTTTCACAGTAGTAGGATTTTGTACAATAAAGTGATATATAAATTTGTTTTATTCATCTACAATAAATAGACTATTTGAGGGGGATATGAAAATGGATAAAATCAATATCTGCGAGAAATTAAATCTTTTTAATGAGTATTGGAGTCCGAAAATATTAGGCGAAGTCAACGAATCATATGTTAAAGTTGCCAAACTCAAGGGCGAATTTCTATGGCACAGTCATGAAAATGAAGATGAAATGTTTTATGTTCTAAAAGGATTATTGATTATTAGGTTTAGGGATAAGGACTACGTTTTAAATGAAGGAGAATTTCTCATTATTCCGAAAGGAATTGAACATATGCCCGTTGCTAAAGAAGAAGTACATGTAATGTTAATTGAAGCAAAAACAACGTTGAATACTGGAGAGGTAAGAAATGAAAGGACAGTAGAGGAACTTGAAACAATTTAGTGCGGATTCTTCTTTTTTCTGTGACTTAGAGGTATTGCCGACAAATATAAGGCAGCGCCGTCCGTGACGCTGTCTGAGTCTGGGGGCACAATACGTCGTAGAACAGCGTATTCCCAAAATCTGAGAATATATGAACGTAATAACTAGACTTCGGGAATACTGAAGACGTTAGTAGACACGACACCTTAATGGCAGGGTTAGTTTTTAGGGTCAATTATTTCATGATATAGTTATGAGTTATTATTTCTTACTAAAAGGTTTTATTACATAGATTGTTTTTGAAAGGAAAGATATATATGGTTATTGTATCGTGGAATTGCAATGGAGCTTTTAGAAAAAAGTATAAACATTTGGTGAAGTTTCATTGTGACATCATGATTATACAAGAATGTGAAGATCCTAGTGAAGTTGAATATCCAAAAGAGTTTAAAATACTTATGCCTAATTATATATGGGTAGGGGATAATAAAAATGGTTCAACAATAAAATATGAAAAAGTATGATGAATATCTAAATTAAATTAATCCAGAAAACCTGTATTTGAAAACATTTTATAAAATTTGATGAAAAATATGTTTCGATTGGTGATATAATAATATTACTACTTTTGTTTTAGATGGGAAAAGAAAGGTGTTCATGTTTATGAAAGAAATAGAATTGTTGGCTCCAGCAGGCTCCTACGAAGCATTGGTTGCTGCTATCCAAAATGGTGCAGATGCTATATATCTAGGAGGCATGGTCTTTGGCGCAAGAGCTTATGCTACAAATTTTGATTTGGAAACATTAGAAAAAGCTGTAGATTATGCTCATGTCAGAGGGGTTAAGGTGTATGTAACAATAAATACCTTAGTAAAGGACCGTGAAATAGTAGAATTAGTAGATTATGTTACAAAATTATATAATATGGGAATAGATGCAGTGATTGTTCAGGACTTAGGGGTTATGAAGCTTATTAATGAGCTATTTTCAGGATTAGAAATTCATTGTAGCACTCAAATGGCTCTGCACAATAGTCAGGGCATTATGATGTTAAAAAAGGCAGGAGCTAAGCGGGTGGTATTAGCTAGAGAGTTATCTATAAAAGACATAAGGGAAATTACTAGGAATACAGGGATAGAGATAGAAGTTTTTGTACACGGAGCCCTGTGCTATTGTTATTCTGGACTATGTCTTATGAGTAGTTTAATAGGAGGACGTAGCGGTAACAGAGGAAGATGTGCTCAACCCTGTAGAAGAACCTACGAAATTCTCCCACTAAAGGATGATAAAACATCGAAGATACAAAAGGCATATTATATGAGTACTCGAGATTTGAAAACAATAGAAAACATCGGAAAAATTATTGAAAGTGGGGTAACGTCTCTAAAAATAGAAGGTCGAATGAAAAAACCTCAATATGTAGCTTCTATCGTAAGATCTTATCGCAAATCTATTGATAATTATATGCTTAACAAGACACAGTTAAATCAAGAAGCAACAGTAAAGGAAATCACGCAGATTTTTAATAGAAAGTTTACAAAAGGTTATTTGTTAAATAGTTCTCCTGAAGAGATGCTAAATGTAGAAAAGCCAAATAATAGAGGGATATTTCTGGGAAGGGTAGAAAATTACGATGGAAAGGGGAAAAAATTTAAGATCAAGATTCTAGAAGATATACGACAAGGTGATGGTATCGAAATCTGGAGTAATAAATCAGAAAATCCTGGTGGTATCATTAACAAGATGTATAAGGAAAACAAACTAATACATGAAGCTAAAAAAGGTGATATTATAGAAATTCAATTATTTGGCACCATCAATAAAGGTGATGAAGTCTATAAAACCTTGGATTTACAGTTGATGAGGGACTTAGAAAAGACTTATAGTCATGATATAGAAAATAGAAAGGTAAAAATATATGGAGAAGTAAACGTAGAAAGAGGAATGCCATTAAAGCTACATGTTTGGGATATGGAGGGCAATACAGTTCATAAAGAAACTGAAACAATTGTAGAAGAAGCTGAAAAAGTTCCATTAACAGCAAAAAAACTTACTGAAAACTTACGGAAACTTGGGAATACCCCCTTTCAATTAGAGGATATGAAAGTGGAATTGCAATCTAATGTGGCTTTACCTATCTCTATTATTAATCAAGTTAGAAGAGAAGCAATAGAAGAATTAGTTAAGCTTAGAATAAATAAATCTAAGAGAATGATAAAACCTATTGAACAATCAAAAATATTTGAAAATCAACGAACTTTACATACTAAAAAGAGACATACTACCTTGCCTAAGCTTTCAGCAAAGGTTGATGGAATCCAACAACTCAAAAATATACTGGAGTTTCCTATTGATAGAATCTATTATGGGAATATTTTAGATCTACAAGAGGCAGTGAAAATATGTAAAGAAAAAGGTGTAGAAGTCTACTATAGAAGTCCTTCAATTCTGAAGGATAAGGATCAAGAAAAGTTAAGGACAATTTTACATCATTGCAGTTTAGACGGTATTTTAGCAGGTGAACTGGGAATCATTGATTATGGAAAGAATATAGTAGATCTTCCTGTGATTGCAGACACTACTTTAAATGTAATGAATAGCAAAACTATATCCTTTTTGCAAGAAAAAGGCATTGATGGAATTACGATCTCAACGGAATTAGATTTGAAAAATATAAAAACTTTAGAGATCAGCGATGGGATAGAAACCGAAGCAATTATTTATGGAAAATTACCAGTTATGATTACCGAAACATGTCCATTAGCTAGCATAAATAAGTGTCATCATCAATGCAACAGTTGCTCTCAAAACCCTTTTCAATATTTATGGGGATTGAAGGATGAAAAAAAAGCTGTTTTTCCTTTTACAAAGGATAATTGGGGTAGAACAATTATTGTGAATAATCATCCACTATACATAATAGATAAAATGGATGATTTGAAAGAATTGTATATTACCTCCTTTAGACTTGATTTTACTGATGAAGAACCTCCAGGAATAAGACGGATTATGGCGGATTGTTGGAATAATATGAAATATTACTATGATGAGAATACCAATAATCATAAGCCATATGAGAATAAAATTGATAGATTTACAAGAGGACACTATTATCGAGGTGTTGAATAAATTTTTCTATTAACCCCTTGACAGAGATAGAGCAATATAATATTATATTTGGAATAGTATAATCAATAACGATGATAAAGATAGTAGCACTTTATGGTTACAATCCAGAGAGTAGACTGGTAGGTGAAAAGTTTACAGTACATAAAGCTGCAAATTACACTTTGGAGTTTCAATGGGAGATCATTGCGGTAGCCAACCGATATATTGGCTTAGAGGCATCCTTTTGGATGTAAATTAAGGTGGTACCACGGGTCTTTCTCGTCCTTGCTTAGGAATGAGAAGGCCCTTTTTTAATTTTCTAAAAATATATTTGGAGGGAAGCATATGAAAAATGTTTTTGATATTTTACAAGAAAGAGGTTATATAGAGCAAGTAACCTATGAAGAAGAGTTGAAGGAGCTTTTAGGAAAGGAGCCTGTGACCTTTTATATAGGATTTGATGCAACCGCCGATAGCTTAACTCTTGGACATTTTGTACAGATTATGGTAATGATGCATATGCAAAGAGCTGGACATAGACCAATTGTACTATTAGGTGGGGGAACTACCTTGGTTGGTGATCCTTCTGGCAAGGCTGATATGAGAAAGATGTTAACGAAGGAAAGTATAGATAAAAATGCTGAGAGGTTTAGAGAACAGTTTGCTGGGTTTTTAGATTTCTCTGATGAGAAAGCCTTAATCGCCAATAATGCAGACTGGCTTTTAGATTTGAACTATGTTGAGTTTCTTAGAGAAGTAGGTGTACATTTTTCTGTAAATCGTATGTTAACGGCAGAATGCTACAAATCAAGACTAGAGAAGGGATTAACCTTTTTAGAATTTAATTATATGCTAATGCAATCCTATGACTACTTAGAATTATTCCGTCGATACAATTGTAAAATACAAATGGGAGGAAGTGACCAATGGTCCAACATTCTTGGTGGGTATGAATTAGTAAGAAGAGTGGAAGGAGAATCGGTTTTTGCTTTGACCTTCAAGCTTCTTACCACCAGCGAAGGTAAAAAAATGGGTAAAACAGAATCAGGAACCATATGGTTAGATGCAGAAAAAACATCGCCTTATGATTTCTATCAGTACCTAAGAAATGTGGATGATAAGGATGTAGAAAATACATTAGCTTTACTAACCCTCTTACCTATGGAGGAGGTTAAGAGGTTAGGCTCTTTAGAAGGAGCTGAAATTAATTATGCTAAAGGTGTGTTAGCTTTTGAGGTAACAAAATTGGTACATGGAGAAGAAGAAGCAAAGAGAGCTCAGGAAGCTGCAAAAGCTTTATTCAGTGGCGGTATGGCAGCTGATGCTATGCCTTCTACAGAAGTTCCTAAGGCCAGATTTGAAGAAGGAGTAGATATATTAACGCTGCTGATAGATACAGGCTTAGTGTCTTCAAAATCTGAAGCTAGACGTCTTGTGCAACAGGGTGGAATATCCATTGAAGATCGGAAAGCAGAAGATGTTAATGAAATTATTCTGCTAAAGGATTTTGTAAATGAAAAAATTATTATAAAAAAAGGAAAAAAAATATACCATCAAGTTAAGCTAGTTTAAATCCCTGCATCTAAAGATAGAAAAAACCAATAGAGGTTTCTATATTGAAAATATTTTTAAAAATAGAATTACTACAAACTTCGACAATGGTTTGTTTGAAATAGGTTTCCCAAAATTGGGGAAATCAGAAAAATAGAATAATAGCTGATAATTAAGCCCTAACCATATTTTGGATAGGGCTTAATTTATGATATAATTAATTATCCCAACTCAATTTTAAAAAATCATTAGACAAATTATTGCATCGAGGTGAAAATATGTCGAATCAAAAACAAAAAGCGTCGCTTTTAGACTTAACTTTAATTCTATCGAATGCTGTTGATTTAATCAATCCAATTTTACATAATCATCATAAGCAAGTGGCTTATATTGCTTATCATTTAGCTAAAGAAGTAGCCTTGGAGGAAAAGAAACACAACGATTTATTGATAGCCAGTTTGTTACATGACATTGGGGGCTTAACCCTTGAAGATAGATTGTTAACATTACAATTTGAGGTAGAAAAGCCATACCAACATGCAATTACTGCTTATCTTCTCTTGAAGAATTATGATGCGCTTCAAGATGTTGCTACAATCATCAAATATCATCACTTACCATGGGAAAACGGGGAAGGACAAACTGTAGGAGATGAAATTGTACCTTTTGAAAGTCATATTATTCATTTAGCTGATCGAATTGCAGTATTAATCAACAGAGATAAGGAAATACTATCTCAAGTAAACAGAATCAGTAGACTACTAGAAGCGCAAAATAAGAAAATGTTCCATCCCACAATAATAAAAGCTTTTAATAAGATAAAATTCAAAGAGAGCTTTTGGCTAGATATTGTTTCTCCATTTACTGACTATAGAATAAGAAGAATGTGGATAGGAAACAGCAGCCTATTGGATTTAGACGATTTAATAAAAATGGCTAAAATTATTGGCCAAGTTGTAGACTTTAGAAGTAGATTCACCGCTCTTCATAGTAGTGGTGTGGCGGCCGTGGCAGAAAGTATAGCTCAAAGATGTAATTGGACAGCTGAAGAATGTAGAAAAATTAGAATTGCAGGATACTTGCATGATATAGGAAAACTAGCAATACCTAATAATATTTTAGAAAAAAAAGATAAGCTTACCCTAGAGGAATATAATATAGTGAAAGCCCATACATATTATAGTTATTATCTACTAGATAGCATTGATGCGTTAAGGGAAATAAACGAATATGCATCTCTACATCATGAACGTTTAGATGGCAGCGGTTATCCTTTTCACCATGATGAAAAAAGCTTAAATGAGGGTTCAAGAATTATGGCAGTAGCTGATGTATTTACTGCGATCACTGAAGACAGACCATATAGGGTGGGAATGCCCAAAGAGGAAGCTTTAGGATTGATGGAAAAGATGGCAAATAACAATGCTCTTGATCATCAGCTTATTTCCCTATTAAAAAGTAATTATGATGAGATTAACAGCATTAGGAGTAGCGCACAAAAGCAGGCATTAATTGAATATGAAGGATTTTCTCAAGAGATCAATACAATAAGGAGTTATGATGACGATGAAGAGATGTTTGACCATTCTTCTTATTCTGAGCTTATATATATTGGCAGGGTGCAATAGCCTAACTGATGAAAATGTAAAACCGGAAGACCAAAAGAGAGATGAAGCGGTGTATCCTGAGGAAAAGGAAGAAGAAATTTATGATGAAATCATAGAAAGAGATTTATACATAGATGAACTTATGGAAAAAATGACATTACAGCAAAAAGTAGGACAAGTATTTATGCCAGCATTTAGATATGATAAAAATCAATTACCAATACTTGTGTTAAACGATGAGATTCGGTTTGCTATAGAAGAGTATCATTTAGGTGGTATAATCTTCTTTTCTGAGAATATTGATACAATAGATCAAACCCAGAAGCTAATCCAGGACATGCAATCAATGAGTAATACCCCCTTATTCATTGCTATAGATGAAGAAGGTGGAATGGTTAGCAGATTAAATAGAGGTACAAACCTACCAGCTACAAGGCTACCGGGCAATAAAAAATTAGGTGAAACTAGAGAACCAGAGTTGGCATATGAAGTAGGGAAATTGTTGGGTCGTGAGTTATCTTCACTAGGTGTCAACATGAATTTTGCACCTGTTGCAGATATAAATACGAATCCTAAAAATCCTGTTATAGGGGATCGCTCCTTCGGAGATGAACCTCATATTGTAGGGGAAATGGTAGCACAAATGGTACGAGGATTACAGGAAGAAAGCGTTAGTGCTGTAGTTAAGCATTTTCCAGGACATGGAGATACTTTATTAGACACCCACGATGGGGCTGTTACTGTTCCACACAACATAGAAAGATTGGAAACTATAGAATTTCTTCCCTTTAAGAGAGGGATCGATGAAGAGGTAGATGGTGTCATGCTAGCCCATCTTCAAGTTCCTAATATCACTAAAGGTTCTTTACCAGCTACTTTCTCTGAAGAAATAGTAAAGGATTTATTGAGACAAGAGCTAAAACATGACAAGCTTATTATAACAGACGCTTTAGAAATGCTGGCTATTTCTAAATATTGGGCCCCTGATGAAGCTGCAATTTTAGCATTTAAAGCAGGAGCAGATATTTTATTAATGCCTCAATCCTTAGAGAAAGCATATGAAGGTTTATTAAAAGCTGTTGAGAAAGAAATGATATCTATAGAAAGGCTAGATGCATCTGTTAGGCGTATTTTAATGGTAAAGTATGAACGTGGTATTTTATTTAAGAATGAGAATAATCTTGATCCGAGAAAGATATTAGGTTCCCAAGAGCATCAAAAAATTGTTGAAAGAATATTGAAAGAGAGAGAATAATTAATAAATCTATTACCAGCCTTAACTATAGGTATAGTCCTGTTTCTTACAATTATTGGATTACATATTTCAATAGTAGTTAATGTACAATTATAAACATTCAAAAAAGTAACAATATATAAACATATTATCCAAGCTTGTCTTTCAATACTAAAGATGATATAATCATCTTTAATGAGGATGAATAGTCTTTAATTCAGTCCAGAGAGGCTGGCAAGATAACATAATGTCTATGTGTATAATTATTAATACATGTAACTTCTTGCCAGTTGGCAAGAAGTTTTTTTAAATGCAAATGTAAGACCTTTAAATCAACCCAGTGAGGTTGAAAAGGGAGAAAAACACAATTTTTCTCCTTTTGACTAAATCAAAGGAGGCTTTATTATGACAGAAAACACATTAACAAAAACAAGCATTGAAATTAAAAAAGAAACAAATGCTTTAGATACAGCAAAAAAATCAATATTAGCAATTCAACACTTAGTAGCAATGTTTGGAGCTACAGTGCTGGTACCAATGTTAACAGGATTAAATCCTTCAGTTGCATTATTATCAGCAGGAGTAGGAACATTACTGTTTCATCTTGTTACCTATGGCAAAGTACCGGTTTTCTTAGGTTCTTCCTTTGCTTTTATACCCGTAATTATTAAGGTTAGCAGTTTATATAATGGAGATTTAGCTTATGCTCAAGGTGGTATTGTAGTAGCAGGACTCATCTATATATTAATGTCTTTTATTGTCGGTAGAATTGGAGTAGAAAAGATAAAGCAATATCTACCAGCCCAGGTAGTTGGACCAATGATTATGGTCATTGGATTAAATCTAGTACCTGTAGCATATGGCATGGCATCAGATCATTTTGTCGTCGCAGCAATAACGCTAGTAACTGCTATAGCCGTTACCTTAAAAGGTAGGGGTTTGGGGAAGCAGCTGTCAATACTGATAGCAGTAGTGGTAGGATATGTTATCTCTCTTAACATGGGACTAGTTAACACTGAAGTAATCAGGGAAGCGCAAGCATTTGCAATTCCAAACTTTACTTTGCCAAAATTTGAACTTGGGGCTATAGCAATTATTGCACCGGTTGTACTGGCGGTATTTATGGAGCATATAGGAGATATAACTACAAATGGACAGGTGGTTGGTAAAAATTTCATAGAAGATCCAGGTTTAAACCGTACACTTTTAGGAGATGGATTAGCAACTCTATTCGCCGGTTTCATAGGTGGACCAGCTAATACTACCTACGGTGAAAATACAGGAGTATTAGCAATTACCAAAAACTATGATCCAGCGATATTAAGAATGGCGGCAGTATTTGCAATTATTCTAAGCTTTGTTGCTAAAGTAGGAGGCTTTTTAAACAGCATTCCTGTAGCAGTTATGGGGGGGATCAGTGTGATGCTCTTCAGTATGATAGCATTAATAGGCGTAAAAACTATTAAGACAAGCAATGTGAAATTTGATGCAAAAAACATAGTAATTATGGCAACTATATTGATAATAGGATTAGGATCTGGATATATTGAAAATAACTTTGGTATATCAATAGGAATTCCAGTAACAGATATCGTTAAAATAGAAGGTCTAAGCCTTGCAGCAATCGTAGGAGTAATATTAAATGCAGCATTAAATAGAAAACAAACAGTATAAAATGAGACTTAATTCATAAGTGACCAACACGAAAGTTTGACTTACAACTTTCGTGTTGGTCACTTAGTTTGTTTATCTATAAGCAGATAACCAAAATCTTTGATTTTGTGTTAGTCGCTTAGTTTGTTTATCTAGAAGAAGCGGGAGTCTTAGCAAATACACCGAAGGATAAATTTACAAAAGAAAAGAACTCTCCTTAATAGTCTAAGTAACATTACTTTAGAATATATTAGGAGAGTTCTTTTCTTTTTTTGAAAAATAATAAATTCATCACTGAAAGAAGAAATTCGTTCAATGATTTAAATTAAAATTTTGGTTGTCTACTAGTGTATGATATTCCAGAAAAAGAAAAATACTAAGGATTGAATAATGAAATGCTTTTAGTGATATGAAAAGTATTTATAGATACAAAGGAGGAAGATTATGACTAAAAAAACGAAAACAATGGATGGCAACGAAGCAGCAGCTTATGTATCCTATGCTTTTACAGAAGTTGCAGCTATTTATCCAATTACACCCTCTTCATCTATGGCAGAAGGAGTAGATGAATGGGCAGCTCATGGGAAAAAAAATATATTTGGACAAACAGTAAAGGTAGTAGAAATGCAATCAGAGGCAGGAGCAGCTGGAGCTGTTCATGGTTCGTTGCAGGGAGGAGCATTGACTACAACCTATACAGCATCGCAAGGATTACTTTTGATGATTCCAAATATGTATAAAATGGTGGGTGAATTACTGCCTGCGGTATTCCACGTAAGTGCTCGAGCTATAGCAGCCCACGCATTATCTATATTTGGGGATCATCAAGATATTATGGCAACTCGACAAACTGGTTTTGCCCACCTAGCTGCCAGTAGTGTACAAGAGGTGATGGACCTAGGCGGAATAGCCCACCTAGCTGCTATAAAATCAAGAGTGCCGTTTTTGCACTTTTTTGATGGTTTCAGAACATCCCATGAATACCAAAAGGTGGAAGTCATTGATTATCATGATCTAAGTAAATTATTAGATCATGATGCAGTCAGACAATTTCGTAACAGAGCATTAAGCCCAGAACATCCAGTGGCAAGAGGAACAGCCCAAAACCCTGATATCTATTTCCAAGGAAGGGAAGCTGCGAACCCTTATATTGATGCAGTATCAGACATAGTAGAAGATTATATGCAACAAGTTACTAAAATAACTGGAAGGGAGTATCATCCATTCGATTATTATGGTGCTGAAGATGCCGACAGGATTATTATTGCTATGGGTTCTGTTTGTGATACTATTGAGGAAACAGTAGATTATTTAATGAATAAAGGTGAGAAGGTAGGGGTTATTAAAGTACGGCTTTATAGACCATTTTCGCCTAAATACTTTTTCAAGGTATTTCCAAAGACAGTTAAAAGAATAGCCGTGTTAGATAGAACAAAGGAACCCGGCGCTTTTGGTGAGCCTCTTTATGAAGATGTAAGAAATATATTTTATGATCAAAAAGAAAATCCAATTATTATTGGTGGAAGATATGGGTTAGGATCTAAGGATACAAGGCCATCGCAGATACTTGCAGTATTCAATAATTTGAAACAACAGGACCCTAAAGACCATTTTACAATAGGAATTGTAGATGATGTTAGCAATACTTCTTTGCCAGAGGAGGAAACCATTGAAACCTCTCCAGAAGGCACAATAAGATGTAAGTTCTGGGGATTAGGATCAGATGGAACAGTAGGAGCCAATAAGACCGCTATCAAAATCATAGGAGATAAAACGGATCTATACGCGCAAGGATACTTTTCCTACGACAGTAAAAAGTCTGGCGGAACAACGGTTTCTCATTTAAGGTTTGGGAAGAAACCCATTAAGTCTCCATATTTAGTATACGACGCTGACTTTGTTGCATGTCATAATAAAGCATACTTACATCATTACGATTTGTTAAAGGGCTTAAAACAGAATGGAACCTTTGTATTAAACTGTCCATGGTCCCAGAAGGAGTTGGATGATAAAATTCCTTCAGCGGTAAAAAAATATATTGCAGAGAAAAACATTAATTTCTATATAATCGACGCGGTTAGGATTGCACAGGAAATTGGTCTTGGCAATCGAATTAATATGATTATGCAAGCCGCCTTCTTTAAACTAGCAGAAGTTGTTCCAATAGAGGATGCTGTTAAGTATTTGAAAGAAGCTATTGAAAATATTTATGGTAAAAAAGGCGATAAAATAGTAAAAATGAACCATGAAGCTGTTGATCGAGGTGTAGAGGGATTAATAAAAGTCAATGTACCACAAAATTGGGGCAGTAATCAGCAGGAGGAAAAACTACCTATTAAAGATGAACCAGACTTTGTCAAAAATATTCAAAGACCAATGTCTAGGCATGAAGGAGATGAACTGCCAGTAAGTGCTTTTAAAGGAATGGAGGATGGTACATTCCCGCTAGGTACAACTGCTTATGAAAAAAGAGGGATTGCTGTTATGATTCCTCAGTGGCAGACGGATAAATGCATTCAATGTAATCAATGTGCCTATATTTGTCCCCATGCTGTTGTTCGACCTTTTCTATTAAATGAAGAAGAAATGAACAAGAAACCACAAAGTTTTGAAACCAAAAAAGCAATTGGAAAAGGATTAGAGGGATTAGAATATCGTATCCAAGTAAGTCCTCTTGACTGCACCGGTTGCAGTAATTGTGCTGATGTTTGTCCAGCACCGGGAAAAGCATTGGTGATGGTAGATGCAGAAAAAGAAACGCAAAGACAAGAAGAGAATTGGGAATTTGCTTTAAGTATTACAGAAAAAGATTTTCTAATGGACAAGAAAACTGTAAAAGGAAGTCAATTTGCTCGTCCCTTATTAGAGTTTCACGGGGCTTGCGCTGGCTGTGGTGAAACTGCTTATGTTAAACTGCTTACACAACTATATGGAGATAGAATGATGATTGCTAACGCAACAGGGTGTTCTTCTATATGGGGTGCAAGTGCTCCGTCTATTGGTTATAGCACCAATGCTGATGGTAGAGGACCTTCATGGGCAAACTCTTTGTTTGAGGATAATGCTGAATATGGATTTGGGATGTACCTGGCATCAAAACAAATTAGAGAAAGATTAGCTGATTTAATGCTCCAAGCTATAAATAGCGATTTGGACAATGATTGCAAAAATGCCTGTAAACAGTGGCTTGAGGCCATCGATAATGGAGAAAAATCAAAAGAAGCTTCTGAAAGACTACTGAGTCTACTGAGTGCTCATAATCATCAAGATAATCCAATCATTAGTGAAATATTAGAAAAGAAGGATTATCTAGTTAAAAGATCCATATGGATTATTGGTGGAGATGGCTGGGCTTATGATATAGGCTATGGAGGCCTAGATCATGTTATCGCTACTGGAGAAGATGTGAATCTACTTGTAATGGATACAGAAATTTATTCCAATACAGGAGGACAATCTTCCAAGGCAACGCCTACTGCTGCTGTGGCTAAATTTGCAGCTTCGGGTAAAAAGATACGGAAAAAGGATTTAGGGTTAATGGCTACTAGTTATGGTTATGTATATGTTGCCCAGGTATCAATGGGAGCAAATATGAACCATACAATTAAGGCAATTGCTGAGGCAGAAGCCTACAAAGGACCTTCCTTAGTTATTTGTTATGCTCCTTGTGTTAGCCATGGAATAAAATCTGGTATGGGTACCAGCGTAGCTCAGGAGAAAAAAGCAGTAGAAACAGGCTATTGGCATTTATATCGCTTTAATCCAACCCTCAGAGAACAAGGGAAGAACCCATTTGTTTTAGATTCAAAAGAACCAAAAGAGTCCTTTAAAGGATTTCTTGAAAGTGAAATAAGATACACACAAATTATGAATGTATTTCCAGACATAGCTGAAGAACTGTTTGAAGCGGCTGAAAGAAATGCTAAGGATAGGTATGACACCTATAGAAGATTATCAGAAATGAAGTACGAGTAAACTATAATAGAAAAGGGACACTAAAGTGTCCCTTTTCTATTATTTTTGATTAGTATCTACGTATTCCTTTGCATTTTTTACTTGATTTTCATTTGGTATAGGTACTCTAGAAATTGGTTTCAACGCCTCTATATTTGTCCATGCTGCAGTTTGATGATTTTCTATAGTACGCCCCATATTTTTTTCTTTAAATTTATTTTCTGCCATAGAAACCCCTCCTTAATACTATTATCTTCTGTATTTTATAATTCTATTATATTTTTGTTATGCAATATTAACCTAAAAAACAAAAGGATGTAAGAAAAATTAAAAAAATTTGAAAGATAGTATAAAAATACTCCTCTAAATATGGATGGCAAATTCGCTTCAGCAAGCTAAAACATGGGGAAACCAGATGGAGAATGTTTTTGAAAAGTTCCATCTACGCAAATGCTTAAAAATTTATTAAATCTCCAGAATAGTTTAGCATGTATAATGGAGGTTATACGTGATTAATGCATTGTTATATGTAGTATCATATGGAAATTAAATATGATAAAATATAATATAGCAATATAGATATACGCCTTTATAATTAAATTTTAACCTACACGGATTTACACGGTTTTGCCCAAAAACCCATGGGCTGCAAATGTAGCCCTTAGCATATCAAAATTAAGTTCTGTAGTTGGTTACCTATATACATTATGAGGAGATAAAAATTTATGAATAAATTAGAGAAAACTATAGATGATTATGTAAAAAGAGCTATGTTTTATCAGGATATACCGGGGATCTCTATTATTATTACCAATGAAAATGAAACTATATATTCACAAGGCTTTGGTTTCATAAATATAGCTGGAAAAGACCCTATAACAGAAAGAACTATTTTTCATATGGCTTCTATTACAAAACTTTTTGTTGCGACCGCCATGATGCAATTAGTAGAAAAAGGAAAGATTAATATTAATGAGAGATTAATATACTATATACCGGGATTTGTTTTAAAAGACAAAAGACATAAGGATATAACTATATTACACTTATTAAGTCATACTTCTGGCATACCAGATTGTGCAGATTATGGTTGGGAAGAAGCAGAATATGATCAGAAGGCTCTTAACAGATATGTCCATAACTTAGAAGATTTACGTCTGCTATTCCAACCAGGGAATAAGTTTCAATATAGTAATATTGCTTATGAAATATTAGGATATTTAATTGAGGTTATCAGTGAAAAAGAATTTGAGGCTTATGTTGATGAACATATATTAAGACCGTTAGATATGAAGGACAGCACTTTGCTATACAGGGACAAACATTATGGAAAAATTGCTGCTCCTCATACAAAAAATCAAGAAAAGAAAGTTGTTCAATCCAGGATTTATCCATATCATCGTGCTCATGCTCCAAGTTCTACCTTAACGTCTAATGCTGTAGATATGAGTAAATGGGCAATCATGAATTTGAATAGAGGCATATTTAACGGAAATAGAATTCTACAAGAATCTAGTTATCAACAAATGTGGACTCCTGTCGCAAGCATGAAGGGAGAACAAGAAAAAATAGGATTAGGATGGTTTATTAGTAAGCATAATCATTTTTCTATGTTGGGTCATGATGGAAGTGATATTGGGTTTAGATCAAGTTTTGGAATGATCCCTGAAAAAAACCTATCTATTGGAATATTTGCCAATATTGATAATATCTCAACTCGAAGGATAATGAGAAGTATTTTTGATATACTACTGGAAACACCAGAGAAAAACTAATAGCATACAGCTAAATGGAGGTAATTATGCATTCGATTATCCAAGGAATTATTCTAGGATTTATTATTGTACTGCCAGGTATGAGTGGGGGCACAGTATTTTTGATTTTTGGAATTTATGAAAATATGTTAAAGGATTTGGTGAAATTAAATATAAAGCCGTATTTACCTTTGTTTGGAGGAACCATTGTAGGTATTTTTGGCGGGGGTATGGTATTTGCTTTATTTTTTGAATCCTTTAGAGATCAGACAGCTGCCTTTTTAATGGGATGCTTAATTGCTTCTATTAGGACGGTTTTAAAGTGTTGTCCAACTATAAATATGAAAAGACTATTATTTTTACTAGGGGGATTATTGATAGGATTTTATATGGGAGGAGAACCAATTGGCCTTATGATGGAAAGTGAAAAGGTTAGTTGGATTTTATTATTAATAGGTGGAGCCTTATCTAGCGCAGCCATGATAATTCCAGGGATTCCTGGTAGCTCAGTGTTGATTGTTCTAGGGATTTATGATAGTATTTTATTTTATATTAAGGAATTGGAAATATTGAATTTAATCATTTTTGGAATAGGTAGCATTTTAGGAATTATTTTATTTGTAAATCTTTTAAGTAAAGTTTATGAAAAACATAAAAGTAATATCTCTTATTTTTTTGCTGGACTGATTTTAGGATCCTCTAGAGCACTTTTACCTTATTATTATACACCGTCCATTATAATACTTTTTTCTATAGGTTTCGGTTTGGTATGGTTATGGAGTGGAAAAAAGGATTATACCACCGATAAACTAAGGGAGGATGGAACATAAAATGAGACTTAGCACTACACCGAAGGAGAAAATAGTTATAAATAACAATTTGTAATTTTAAAGCAAATCTATCTTACTATATAACAAAACTATAATTTTAAAAATGTTCATATTTTCAGAACAAGAGAATATAATAGTAAAAAGCGAACAAGCATTAATGACTTTTTAAACGTTATATGGGGGTATGGATATGAAGGTTTTTATTTTTTTAGGAAAAGTGAAGGATCTTAGAAGGTATTTAAAAGAATGGAGAGCGGTGGAAAACGATTAAATGTTTGATATGGCATAAATAGCCTCGTTTAAATAACGAGGCTTCAAACTTTGCAATAGAGTTACAGTTAACTTTATGGGATCTCTTTAACTGAATATATATAAGTTATAATCTTTCATAAATGTAACCTAAGAGGCTACATTTACAATTTATAGAAGAGAATGCAGCTAAAGAATAAAAGTGTTATCAAATAATAATATTCATTAGGGTATATTTACTGTTTTGTTGAAATATATAGAAAAATTATGATAATATTATGATAATGAATTATACATTAGTGTGTTAATTAAGACATTTTACGGATATTCTCTAAAGGCAGGTGATAATATGGAAAAAATAAGAATTCTTATTGTTGAAGATTGTCAAATAACAGCAAAAACAATAAAAAAGAGTTTAATGAGTTTAGGATATGATGTTATTGACATGGTAGCTTCTGGTGAAGCTGCTGTCTATTCCTGCTTTTTACATAAACCTGATTTAATACTAATGGATATCGAAATCGATGGTGAAATGAACGGCATTGAAACTGCTGATAAGATAAGAGTATCCTTTGATATACCGATTATTTATTTAACGGCACTATCTGATGAAGACACTTTAAGCAAAGCTAAAGTGACAGGGGGATTTGCATATCTGATAAAGCCATTTAGAAAGAGAGACCTATATGCAAATATTGAAATGATCACTTATGCTCATCAAATGAAGAAGAAAGCAAAAGAAAATGAAATCAAGTATCGAAATATTTTTGAAAATATGTTTGATGGGTTTGCATACTATAGAATTATTTTTGATGAGGAAAGTAGACCTATTGATTATGTCTTTTTAGAAGTTAACGATGCGTTTGAAAAATTAATAGGGATAAAGAGAAAAAAGATTGTTAATAAAAGTATTAAAGAAGTATTTTGTTTACAAAAACAAAACAAATTTTTTACAGATATAGAAATATTTAGTGAAGCTGCTGTGGATGGTAAAGAAATACATATCAAAGAGTACTTTTTTGAATATGCTCAGAAATGGTTTTCCATCACAATTAGCTGTCCACAAAATGGTTATTTATCTACTCTTCTAACAGACATTACTGAAAGAAAGAAATCAGAAGAAAAACTCAAATATTTAACTTTTTATGATAAGCTTACAGGACTATATAACCGTGCATACTTTGAAGAAGAGTTAAAACGGTTAGATACTTCTAGGCAATTACCATTAAGTGTAATAATGGGGGACATAAATGGGTTAAAGTTAGCTAACGATGTATTTGGCCATAATGAAGGTGATAAGTTACTAATTAGTATTGCTGAAAAATTAAAGGATAGCTGTCGTTCTGAAGATATTATAGCTAGATGGGGAGGAGACGAGTTCGTTATTTTGCTTCCTAAGACCGATGAAAAGGCTACTGAGGAAATTTGCTCTAGAATTATGGATGCATGTATAGAAGAAAATGAAACTTCAATTAATACCAGCATAGCCTTGGGCAGAATAACAAAAAAGAAAATAGATGAAAATATACATAAATTATTATTCGAAGCAGAAAATCGAATGTATAAAAATAAACTAATACAAAGTAAACAAGCCCATGAAATGATTATTAACTCTTTGAAGAATAATTTAATTAATAAAACCAATGAAACAAAAGAGCACATGGAAAATGTAGAGAAAATAGCTCTTTTGATGGCAAGTTACTTAGATATTTCAGAAACAGTGATACATGAACTAAGATTATTAGCAGAGTTCCATGATATAGGGAAAATAGCAATATCTAATAAAATAGCAAATAAGATACTGCCGTTAACTGAAGAAGAAAGAGAATTAATTAAACAACATCCTGTTACTGGATATAGGATTGCATCTTCCTCCATCAGACTTATGCCAATAGCTGAGGCTATTTTATTTCATCACGAATGGTGGAATGGTAAGGGATATCCACTGGGAATACAAAAAGATGAAATACCGATTACTGCAAGATTGTTAGCGATAGTAGATGCATACGATGTGATGGTTCGTGGGCGCATATATCAAAAACCTAGAAATGCCTATCATGCTATTGAAGAGATTAAACGTTGCGCTGGTACACAATTTGACCCTGAATTGGTTGAGATTTTTGTCAAAGTGATGGAAATGCAAGCAGTAGGATAAGAAGGGAAAATACTACTATATAATAAAAAGGCGCTATTCATCAATGTAGGATTGATGCAACGCCTTTTTATCATATAGATTAATAGTAATTAATGGGACAGTGGATGATGAAAAATGTTTATTTTATGAAGTTGCTATGCTCAAGCATACCAACTTCTTGGGAATTCAAAATCTACATTTGTTGGAAGTTATATCTATATACTGGGAAAGGGTTTTATTTAGTATTTGAGTTGGTATTTATAGAAGCAAAAGGATTGTATTTTAATCAAGAGATTAGGGGGGACGACAGTGATAGAAACAACAAAAGAAAAAATTAAAACTGTATTACTAGTAGAGGATGATAAAATTAATCAGAAGATCATAGATGCTTTATTAAAAAAGCAAGGGTGGAATGTTATCTCAACTTCTAATGGTGAAGAAGCAATTGAAATCTGCACCAAACAAGCATTGGATATGATATTAATGGATTTAAATTTACCTAAAATTGATGGTCTGGAAGCTACCACAAGGATACGTGTGCTAGACAAATGGCAAAAAAAACATACGCCTATCATAGGGATGACCGCCAGTGATATACAAAGAGAAAAGGAAAAATGTTTTCAAATGGGAATGGATGGCTATATAACAAAACCAATTGAAACAAAAAAACTCTATGATGCTATTGAAGAAATCATAGGGGAAAAAACGTATAAGTCACCATGTATAGATATAGAAGGTGCATTAGATAATGTGGAAGGAGATAAGGAATTATTAAAGGAGTTAATAGAGGATTTTATTGACGAAGAATATTCTATAGTATTATTAAAGGATATTAAAATTGCAGCAGACACTAAAGATTTTACTGTCCTCTACAAAAAAGCCCATAAATTGAAAGGCGCTGCAGCTTGCTTAAATATTAATTCCATAAACCATATTGCTTATCAATTAGAGGAAAAAGGAAAAAAACAAGAAAGTAACGGGCTGAATGAATTAGTGAATGATTTAAAAAAAGAATATAAAATAATCAAAAACTATTTTGCAAATTATAAGTGGGAGGATTAATTTTTAGGAGGAAATAATATGGATTTGGGAATAATAGGTTATGGCGGCGTTGGGAAGGCATTCTTAAAATTACTTATTGAAAAAGAACAATACTTGATATCAAAGGGTATTACTCTAAAAATAATATTTATTTTAAAGAGTAATTGTGGGGTATATAACCCAGAAGGAATTGATTTGAAAGATTTAGCAGAGTTTTCTGAAGAAAAATCGGATTTAGCCTCTTATCCTGTAGGTGGATTTGATAGAGTAAATCTCGATCATCTATTGGACAATAGTGATATTGATATTTTGGTGGAATTGACTCCAACCAATATTCATACTGGAGAGCCAGCTTTAACTCATATGAAAATAGCCTTAGCCAAGGGAATACATGTGGTCACGGCGAATAAAGGACCAATACTACTGGCATACCATGAACTAACAGAGTTAGCAGAGGAAAAAGGTGTTCAGCTATGTATCGGATGTACTACAGGAGGGGCACTACCCACCATTAATGGAGGGTTAATAGATTTAGCAGGAGCTACAATTACTTCGATAGAAGGGCTTTTAAATGGAACAACAAATTTTATACTTAAGGAGATGGAAGAAAAAGAACTATCTTATGAGGAAGCTTTAAAAATAGCACAAAGGCAAGGCATAGCGGAGACAGATCCCTCGTTAGATGTAGATGGATGGGATACGGCGACAAAGCTGTTAATTCTTACAAATGTATTAATGAAAACAGATGAAAAACTAGAGGATATAAAGGTTGAAGGTATAAGTCAGATAACCCTCGAAGATATAAAGAAAGCCAACATAGAGGGAAAAAAATATAAGCTTATTGGAAAAACAGTCAAAACCGAGGAGAAGATAGAGATAGGTGTGAAATTAGAAAAACTTGATAAAAATCATCCCTTATATAACGTAGATGGCAAAAACAAAGGTGTCAAATATACATCAGATAGTTTAGGAGATTTAACAATCATTGGAGGTGCTTCGGGAGTAATTCCTGCAGCGGCGTCTATATTAAGGGATATAATCATTCTCCATAGAGGATACAAAATTCTAACCTAAATAAAGGCATATGAAATTCAAGTAAGTTTAGAATGTAAATGATAAAAATTGGGAAAAATTCAATAAAAGCAGTATTACTATAATTGAAGGGAGTAATAATTACATGATATTTCAAGTAGGGGAAAACTATAATGGTTTCAAATTATTAGAAGAGAAAGAAATTAAAGAAATGAATTCTATTGGAAGAATATTTGAACATGAAAAAAGTGGGGCAGGATTACTGTATATACAGAATGACGATGATAACAAAGTTTTTTCAATTACCTTCAGAACTCCACCTACAGATAGTACTGGTTTACCTCACATTTTAGAGCACTCTGTTCTATGTGGTTCTAGAAAATTTCCGGCGAAAGATCCTTTTGTAGAACTGGCGAAAGGTTCTTTAAATACATTTCTAAATGCAATGACTTTTTCAGATAAAACGATGTACCCGATAGCTAGTAGAAATGATAAAGATTTTCTTAACTTAATGGATGTTTATCTCGATGCGGTTTTTTATCCGAATATTTATGAAAAACCTCAAATATTAGCACAGGAAGGATGGCACTATGAGTTAGAAAACTTAGAGGAAGAAATAGCCTATAAAGGTGTTGTGTATAATGAAATGAAGGGTGCATTTTCTTCTCCAGAACAAGTATTATTTAGAAAAATGCAAGATTCTTTATTTCCTGATACTACCTATAAATATGATTCAGGAGGGGATCCAGAAGTCATCCCAGATTTAACACAGGAACAATTTTTATCTTTTCATAAAAAATTATATCATCCATCTAACAGCTACATTTATCTATACGGTAATGGAGACATAATGGAACATTTAAGGCTTATGAATGAGGAGTACTTAGATAATTTTGGAAAAATTCAAGTGGATTCAGAAATCAGTCTGCAAGAGCCATATAAGGAACCAAAAGCATCTACCGTGGAATACTCTGTTTCAGCTGACGAAAGTGAAGATAACAAAACATTTTTAAGTTTAAACTTTGTTGTTGGTAAGGCTACAAATCCTGAATTGCATTTAGCCTTTGATATTCTAACTTATCTATTGCTTGATACATCAGCAGCGCCTTTAAAGAAGGCTTTATTAGAAGCGGATTTAGGCAAGGATGTATTTGGAGCCTATGACCATAGCATTCTTCAGCCGGTTTTAAGCGTAGTGGTGAAAAATACCAATGAAGAAGAAAAAGAAAGATTTGAAAGGATTGTCTTTGATACGTTACAACAGTTAGTGAAGAAAGGTATAGATAAAAAACTAATTGAAGCAGCCATCAACATTCATGAGTTTAAGCTGAGGGAAGCTGATTATGGCAGATATCCTAAAGGATTAATGTATTGTATGAAGAGCATGGAAAGCTGGCTCTACAATGAAAGTCCTTTACTTCATTTAAACTATGCAGCTACATTAGAAAAGATAAAGACAGCTTTAACCACAAACTATTTCGAAAAATTAATAGAAAAACATTTAATAAAAAATCAACATCGTTCTCTATTGATCGTTAAACCTAAGAAAGGTTTAGCACAAGAAAAAGAAGAAGAAGTAAAACAAAAGCTTTCAGATTATAAAGAAAAGTTGTCTAAAGAAGATTTACAGAAATTAATTGAGAATACAGAGGCTCTAAAGAAATATCAAGAAGCCCCTAATGATCCAGAAGACCTTATAAAAATCCCACTAATATCTCTAGAGGACATTGAGGCAAAGGCAGAAACAATACCATTAGTAGAAAAAACTGAGGAGAATGTACCTGTGTTACATCATCCTATGTTCACCAATGAGATTGCTTATATAAATCTATTATTTGATACAACAGTTGTTCCACAAAACCTCATACCCTATATAAGTCTACTAAGCTTTACACTAGGAAAAGTCAGCACAGAAAAGTATAGTTATGAGGATTTATCAAATGAAATGAATATATATACTGGTGGAATCGATTTTCGAGCAGATGCATATTCATTAAAGGATGATGACGGAACATATTTTCCGAAAATGATAGCAAGATCAAGTGCATTAGTGAAACAGATACCTAAGTTATTTGAATTACTTGGTGAAATGATAGGGAAATCAAAATATGATGAAGTGAAACGTCTAAAAGAAATCATAAGAGAAGTAAAATCTAGATTAGAAATGAATATATTACAAGATGGACACATTGTTGCCGCTCGTAGAGCAACTTCATATTTCTCACCAATAGGGCATTACAAAGAGATATGCACTGGTATTGAGTTCTATCAATTTATTGAAGAGTTAGAAAGAAATTTTGATAATAAGCTACAGGAAATACAAAGCAATCTACAAAAAGTGGCTAGCATGATTTTCAATAAAAATAATTTATTAGTCAGTGTTACAATAGAAGAGAAGGATTATGAAGTATATAAACAATCTTTTAATAGTCTAATGGAGTACATAAAAGATGAAACTTTTGAAAAACATCAATATCTATTTGATTATTCTATTAAGAATGAAGGGTTATTGACTTCTAGTAAAGTTCAATATGTAGCTAAAGCTTATAACTTCAATAAATTAGGACATAACTATACTGGACATTTACAGGTCCTCAAGACAATCGTCGGTTTAAATTATCTATGGAACAAAGTAAGGGTTACAGGTGGAGCCTATGGTGCCATGGCAGGTTTTAGTAGAAATGGTAATTTATATTTTACCTCCTACAGAGATCCTAATTTAGAGAGAACATTAAAAGTTTATGATGAAGCATATCAGTATATTCAACAATTTTCAGCTGATGAAAGAGAAATGACAAAGTACATTATAGGAACCATAAGCAAGATGGATGCTCCTCTAACTCCCTTTATGAAGGGTCAAGAAGCTACAGCAAATTATATTAGTAAAATAGAATATGAGGATCTACAAAATGAAAGAGATGAAGTGTTAAAGACGAAACCAGAAGATATAAAATCACTATCTAGTTTGATAAAAGATGTTATGAACCAAAACTACTTATGCGTATTAGGAAATGAAGGAAAAATCAAGAGTAATAAAGAGGTTTTTGAACACTTAGTAAATGTATTTAAGTAATATTTTCATGTAAACATACGGCGCAATATCTAAATTTAAATACACAGGGGTCGTAAGTTGGTACAATAATAAAAGCGAAATAAGCTTTTATTATTGTATCTACTAAAGAAATATTTTGCTACTTAAGTACATAAGGTATTTGGATGATATCTTTTTGAATAACTTTGTCCCAAAATCTTAGATGAGAATATTCACCATAGAATGTTATTTCATCATTTTTAAGCTTACCTTTTACTGTATCAAATTTAATAATTGCCAGTTCATCTTTAATAGAAGGTATTACTTTAAATACGTTGATTAAATTGGTGAAATCTATTTCCTTAGACGACAGAATAAAGGTTTGTTTAATTTTCGCATCACAAATAGGACATTTAAGGGAATAGCGTATTGATAGAGGATTTTTTGATTTATCAGATACATCTATTTCATTAATAGGTATTTGATTTAAACAGGAACATTTTGCAAAAATCATAATAGGATACCTGAACTCCAGTTTACTCATATATTTTTTCCTCCTAATAAATCATTGCTTTATTTCACCCTGTATAAGCGACTGACACGAAAGTTACAAACCAAACTTTCGGTTGTCTACTTATGGTCATCTGGTTATGGATAGCAAATGATGAAATTTATTATATCAAAATAATATATCAAAATAATATGTTGGTCAATATTAAAACAACATAAATATTTTAACAATTCAATTATTTTGAAATGACATATAGATTTATAGCAGCAATATGTTGTATATCGATTAAAATGACAAAAAATCAAATTTGCATAAATTATGACAAATAAAGTCGTAAGCTGAAAGGAAAAATCAAGGAGAAATATTAACAAATGCTAAACAAAGTTATTGACTTATTGATATATATTTGATAAAATATTATAGAAATGTCATAAAAATAAATAGAAATATTAGCCATGAAGGTTATAACTAACTTTGAAGAGTTAGGATAAATCTTTGTGGCTTTTTTTATGAACACAAAACCCATGAAATTACCCATCTCAATAAAGTTGGAATCAATTCGAAAAACCAGCTTTTTTCCCCATGCCTTTTTTGAAAAAAATCAAAATATTAATTGCAAACAAAAGCAAACTATGCTAAACTAAAAACAAGTAGAAAAACATAATATTAGAACAATTTAAAGCATTAAAAAATAGCAGTTGTATTTTTTTTGAATGTGATTGATATTAAATTAACAAAAATGACCTCGGATTTACAAGTAATTAGTAATTATTATCTAATACTAATAAATACTAACAAATATCAATGCGATTTACGGGATCGAAACTTGTTAAAATGTAGAAAGTATTTAATTTGCATACGTAAATTTATTCAACGCAAGATGTTTCTAAACTTTAGTGTTATTTTAGTAAAAACTGCCGCATGTAGCGGTAAAATCTATATTGTTTTTAAAAATAAATGATATAGTATTAATAATTTACTTGAATAAATATACGTAATTAACACATAAACATACATAAAAATTCTGCGAGACACCAAAACAATAAAGATTCCTACATAAGAATAATACGTATATTTATAGTTAAATAAATAACGATATTCCTAAGTAAAACGAAAGCGTTATTAAGAAACAACGATTATCAAGTAACAATTGTATTTGCTAAACACATAACGATCTAATTATTGATTAGAGTTTATGTGTTCACTAATATAATCTTAAATTAGGGGGAGTTAAAAATGAGTGATACTAAAATGGTTTCTCTTGATGCTATGGATGAGCAATTAATCCAAAAGGCAAAACAAGAAGGCGTAGAAACGATGTGGGACAGAAAAGTGACGATGAAAGCACCTTGTGGTTTTGGCGAAAAAGGGGTATGTTGCAGGATTTGTGCTATGGGTCCTTGTAGAGTAAGTCCAGTTGAAGGTAAAGGTGCTCAAAGAGGTATTTGTGGCGCTACAGCCGACACAATTGTAGCTAGAAATTTTGCAAGAATGATAGCAGCAGGAACGGCAGCTCATTCTGACCATGCTAGAGAGATAGCTCATGTTATGCACTTGGCTAGTAAAGATGGTAATTATACGATCAAAGATGAGAAAAAGTTATTAAGATTAGCAGAAGAATGGGAAGTGAAAACAGAAGGTAAAGATATATATGACATAGCTCATGAAGTAGCAGAAATAGCATTAAACGAATTTGGCAAACCTTTTGGAACTTTGAGGTTTTTAGAAAGAGCTCCAGAACCAAGAAAGAAAATATGGGAAAAATTAAAAATTAAACCTAGAGCAATTGATAGAGAAATAGCAACCATTATGCATTCTACACATATGGGATGTACAAGTGATGCTGAATCTTTGATACACATGGGTATGAGAACAGCTCTTGCCGATGGGTGGGGAGGTTCAATGATTGGTACAGAATTTAGCGATATCTTATTTGGGACACCAGTACCAAGAGAAACTGAAGCGAATTTAGGTGTTTTAGAGGAAAAACAAATCAACATATTACTTCATGGACATGAACCAAGTTTATCTGAGATGATTGTCATGGCGTCACAGGATCCAGAATTGGTTAAGTTAGCGCACGAAGTAGGAGCGGAAGGTATCAACCTAGCAGGAATGTGTTGTACAGGTAACGAAGTTACTATGAGACATGGGGTGAAAATTGCTGGAAACTTTTATCAACAGGAATTGGCAGTGTTAACAGGAGTAGTAGAAGCTGTTATTGTTGATGTTCAATGTATATTTCCATCACTAACACCAATAACAGATTGTTATCATACTAAATTTATTACTACATCGCCAAAAGCTAAGATCACAGGTGCTACTCATATAGAATTTAATGAAGAAAAAGCTTTAGAATCAGCTAAAGGTATCGTGAGAGAAGCAATAGAAAATTTTAAAAACAGAAAGCAGGATAAAATATTTATACCTAAAACAAAAGCACAAGCAACTGTAGGTTACTCAGTAGAGGCTGTGATTAAACAATTAGACAGAGTAGTAAACTCTCAAATAGATCCATTGGGAACAGTTAAGCCATTGGCAGACGTTATTAAAGCAGGTGTCTTAAGAGGAGCAGCAGGAATTGTTGGATGTAATAATCCTAAGACCCAACATGATTATGGACACATAGAAGTCATGAAGAAATTAATTGCCAATGATGTTATTGTTGTAACTACTGGTTGTGCTGCTCAAGCTGCTGCAAAAGCAGGTCTAACAAGTAAAGATGCTGCTAAATTGGCAGGAAAAGGATTACAGGCAGTATGTGAGCTTGTAGATATTCCACCAGTACTGCATATGGGATCTTGTGTTGATATCAGTCGTATTATAACACTAGTTAGTGAAACAGCTAAATTTATGGGAGTAGATAACTGTGATTTGCCTGTAGTAGGTGTTGCGCCAGAATGGATGTCAGAAAAAGCTGTTGCAATAGGGAATTATGTAATGGCAAGCGGTATCGATGTATTTTTAGGAGTATTACCTCCAGTAACAGGTTCTCCTGAAGTTGTTGATTTACTAACGAATAGAGTGGAAGAAATGACTGGAGCTAAATTCTTTATGGATGAAGATTCATTGAAATTAGCAGATATGATGCTAGTAAGAATTGAAGAAAAGAGAAAAAATCTAGAAAAATTAGGATTAGCAACAATGAATACTGCACAAGAGGATGATGCTTCAACAACTGCATTAAGCGAAATTGTATAATTAAAGTAGCTTTTAGGAAAATACAACTGAAAGAAAAATTACAAAACCTCTAACACGATAGAAACTAAACAAGATAGAAAATAGTCAAAAATTAAGAATATAGGTGATAGATATGAAAATTGCTATAACAGGTAAAGGTGGAGTAGGTAAAACAACATTTGCAGCAATGATTAGTAGGCTATTTGCAGAGGAAGGTTATAGTGTTTTAGGAGTGGATGCAGATCCTGATGCCAACTTAGCGTTGGCATTGGGGTTTCCAAAGGAATTGATAGATGAAATCGTTCCAATTTCTGAAATGAAGAGCCTTGTTGCAGAAAGAACCGCTTCTACACCCGGTAGTTTTGGGACTATGTTTAAAATGAACCCAAAGGTTAGTGATATCCCTGAAAGATACTGTAAAGAGTATAATGGGGTAAAGGTTTTAACTATGGGTACAGTCGATACTGGTGGTTCAGGATGTGTATGTCCAGAACATGTGTTGTTGAAGACTTTAACATCTCACCTTATATTAGGAAATAAAGATGTTATTGTTATGGATATGGAGGCAGGAATAGAACATTTAGGTAGAGGAACAGCAAAAAATGTAGATGCCTTTATTGTTGTAGTGGAACCAGGAGAGAGAAGTCTACAGACCTATAGAAAGGTCAAAAAGCTGGCAGAGGATATAGGGGTAAAAAAAATACTTGTTGTCGGAAATAAGATAAGAGATCGGAAAGATGAAAGTTTTATACTCAATCATATAGAAGAAGATGAATGTTTAGGCTTTATACATTACAACCCCAATATAGTAGATTCCGACAGAAGTAACCTGTCGCCCTATGATGTTAATCATCAAATAAAAGAGGAAGTAAAAAACATTTCTAATAAATTGAAGGGGGTTATATAATGAGTTTTAAAAGCGACATAGAAATCGCTCAAGAGGCGAAACTACAGGACGTAAGAGAAATAGCAAAAAAACTAAATCTGACTGAGGAAAACATTGAGCTCTATGGCAAGTACAAAGCTAAAGTAGACTACAATCTACTAAAGGAAGGCAATGGCGGTAAGAAAGCAAAATTAATTTTGACTACTGCTATTAATCCAACTCCTGCAGGAGAAGGAAAAACCACAACGACAATAGGCGTGTCAGATGCTTTAGCTAGACTTGGTAATAAAACCATCGTAGCTTTAAGAGAACCATCCTTAGGACCAGTATTTGGTGTAAAGGGAGGAGCAGCTGGTGGCGGCTATGCACAAGTAGTACCAATGGAAGATATCAACCTACATTTCACAGGTGACTTTCATGCTATAGGTGCAGCGAACAACCTATTAGCAGCTATGCTTGACAACCATATCAACCATGGGAATGTACTTGGAATCGACAGTAGAAAAATAACATGGCGTAGAGCTGTAGACATGAATGATCGACAGCTTAGAAACATGGTAAATGGTTTAGGTGGTAAAGGCAATGGTATCCCAAGAGAAGATGGCTTTGATATTACTGTTGCATCTGAAGTAATGGCAGCTTTTTGTCTGGCTAGTGATATCGTAGACTTAAAGGAAAGATTAAGTAGAATTATTGTAGCCTATACCAGAGACGACAAGCCAGTTACCGCTGGTGAATTAAATGCTCATGGTGCTATGGCAGCGCTATTGAAGGATGCTCTAAAGCCTAACTTAGTACAAACATTAGAAGGAACACCAGCTTTTGTACATGGTGGACCATTTGCCAATATCGCTCATGGCTGCAACTCGGTAATTGCTACAAAGATGGCAATGCATTTTGCGGACTATGTAGTAACGGAAGCTGGATTTGGTGCAGACTTAGGTGCAGAAAAGTTCCTAGATATCAAATGTAGAATGGCAGATCTTAAGCCTGATGCTGTAATCATCGTTGCGACTGTAAGGGCATTAAAATACAATGGTGGTGTAGCAAAGCAAGATTTAAATCAAGAGAATCTTGAAGCGTTAGAAAAAGGACTACCAAACCTACTAAAACACGTAGAAAACATTACAAAGGTATTTAAATTGCCAGCAGTAGTAGCAATCAACAAATTCCCACTTGATACTGAAGCAGAATTAGCACTTGTAAAAAGCAAGTGTCAAGAATTGGGTGTAAACGTAGCTTTATCTGAAGTATGGGCAAAAGGTGGAGAAGGCGGAGAAGAATTAGCCAAAGAAGTATTAAGACTAACTGCAGAAGATAGTAAATTAGAATATGCATATGACTTAGATATGCCAATAGCAGACAAAATCAAGGCTATAGCACAGAAAATTTATGGCGCCGATAATGCAGATTTCACACCAGTGGCTTTAAAGGAAATAGAAAGATTAACAAAGCTTGGTTTTGATAAATTACCAATTTGTATGGCAAAGACACAATATTCTTTAACTGATAACCAAAATGTATTAGGAAGACCACAAGGATTTAACATTACTGTAAGACAAGTAAAAGTATCAGCAGGCGCTGGATTCCTCGTAGCTCTTACTGGAGAAATCATGACAATGCCAGGATTACCGAAAGTGCCATCAGCTGAAAAAATTGATGTAGATGAATCAGGTGTAATCACTGGGTTGTTCTAACAATACATAGTAGGAGGAAGGACAATGAAGTTAGTAGATAAAAGCTGTGTTGAATTTACTAATGTCCTTGCCTCTAAAGCTGCTGTCCCCGGAGGTGGGGGCGCAGCAGCTTTAGTAGGGGCATTGGGAACTGCTCTAGGTGGTATGGTATGTAACTTAACTATTGGAAAGAAGAAGTATGCGCAATATGAAGAGGAAGTAAAACAAATATTAGACAAAACGGAAAAAGTCCAAAAGTGCTTCTTAAAAATGGTAGATGACGATGCTGAGGAATTTTTACCATTATCAAGAGCTTATGGGATGCCATCAAATACAGAAGAAGAAAAAGCAGAAAAAGATAAAGTATTACAAGAGGCGTTAAAAAATGCATGCAGTGTACCAATTGAAATTGTAAGGACCTCTTATGAAGCAATCAAATTACATGAGGCGTTGGTTGATAGGGGTTCTAAACTGGCTATAAGCGATGTAGGTGTTGGGGTTCAATGTTTGAGAACAGCTTTAATAAGTGGACAATTGAATGTGATTATTAACATTAGTATGATTCAGGATCAAGATTATGTTGCTAGAGTTAAAGATGAAGTAGATCAATTGGTTGAAGATGGAACAAAAATAGCTGACAAAGTTTATAAACAGGTGGAGGCAGTTCTTTTAAAATAATTAGAAGACAATACATAAAAGGTTTAGAACCTATTGATATAGATTCCTAAGGTATGGCTATTCACAAATAGCAAAGTGTATATTATAAATAAATTAACTAAATGGGGGGAAAATAATGAGCCAAGTTATTAAAGGAAAACCAGTTGCAGATAAGATTAGTGAAGAACTGGTACTAGAGATTGAAGCTCTAAAAGAGAAAGTAATTCAGCCTAAATTGACAATTGTACGGGTAGGAGCTAGACCGGATGATTTAGCATATGAAAAGGGAGCACTAGGTAGATGTAAAAAGGTAGGCGTGGAGACAGAAGTAAAGGAACTACCAGAAGATATTACTCAAGATGATTTTATTAAAGAATTACAAAATCTAAATGAAGATAAAGCTGTTAACGGAATACTCATTTTCAGGCCGTTGCCAGAACAATTAGACGAAAGTGTTATTAAGTATGTTATTGCACCAGAAAAGGATATAGACTGTTTAAGCCCAGTAAACGTTGGAAAGATGACAGAAGGAGATAAAACAGGGTTTCCTCCATGTACACCGACTGCTGTAATGGAAATACTAAAATTCTACGGTGTAGAGTTGCAAGGAAAAGACTGTGCAATTATTGGGGCTTCTATGGTGGTTGGTAAACCTACAGCTATATTATTATTAAATGAGAATGCAACCATATCTGTATGTCATATTTTTACAAAGGATTCTGCTAAAGTTGCTAGACAAGCAGAAGTGGTTGTAGTTGGTGTAGGGGTACCAAGGCTAGTTAAGGAAAACTGGATTGCAGAAGGTGCGATAGTTATTGATGTTGGAATTAATGTAGATAATGAAGGTAACTTATGTGGAGATGTAGATTTTGATGGAGTCAAAGACAAAGTTTCTATGATTACACCAGTACCAGGAGGTGTAGGCTCTGTTACTACATCAATTTTAGCAAAACACGTAGTTAAGGCTTGTAAACAACAAAATAATTTATAATAATATTGAATCTGCTAAAGGGCCAGCAAAGAGACAAAAATTGTTTTTTGCTGGTATAGCAGATTCATTAGGATACATTGTGCAAAGGGGGATTAATAAATGATTATTTCACAAAAAAAATCTGTTGAGGATATTCTTAAGTTTCTTGAAAATGGAAAAAATGTTGTCATCACTGGATGTTCTGAATGTGCTACTGTCTGTAAAGTCGGTGGGGAAGAAGAATTAAAGGAAATGAAGGACTTTTTAGAAGGAGAAGGGAAAGCGGTATTAGGCACAATTGTCTTAAGTCCTGCGTGTAATCTTTTAAATACTAAAAAAGATTTAAAAAAATTGAAAGAAGAGCTTAGCAAAGCCGATGCGGTTCTTTCTCTAGCCTGTGGTGATGGAACACAGACCATAGCGAAGACTGTTAAGGTCCCTGTTTTTCCTGGAACAGATACTATGTTTATTGGGGAAATCGAAAGAATGGGACAGTTTGAAGAAGCCTGTAGGGCCTGCGGTGAATGCGAGCTTGGGTGGACAGCATCTATTTGTCCAATAACCAGGTGTGCAAAAGGACTGATTAACGGACCTTGTGGTGGAGCTAAAAACAAAAAGTGTGAGGTAAGCAATGAAAATGATTGTGCATGGATTATGATTTATGAAAAGCTAAAGGAAACTGGACAATTACAAAATATGATGGAGCTAAGAGAGCCAAAAGATTTCCAAAAGTCCAATAGTCCAAGAAGAATCAACTTAAAAGAACAAAAAAAGGAAACTGCTGAAGCTTAGTATGAAAAGGGGGTACTGAAATGAGTTTATTAATGGAGGTATTAGAAAGAGGAGAATTTGCTGTTACTGCAGAAATGGCTCCGCCTAAGGGAATAGATTTACATCATCTTATGGAATGTGCAAGAGCTATAAAGGGTAGAGTTCATGGGGTAAACGTGACAGATTTCCAATCAGCTGTTATGAGAGCAACATCCTTAGTAACCTGTAAGCTTTTAAAGGATGAAGGGTTAGAGCCTGTTCTACAGATGACAGGAAGAGATAGAAATAGAATTGCCATTCAGGGTGAATTTCTAGCCGCGGGAGTTTTTGGAATACAAAATGCATTGGCCTTAACTGGTGATCATACGGTAGTAGGGGATCACCCAAAGGCTAAACCAGTTTATGATTTAGATAGCGTTGGTATATTGCAGGCAGCAACCACTTTAATGAGTGGAAAAGATATGTCAGGTAATGATTTGCAGGGAACTCCCGAATTCTTCCTGGGAGCATGCGTAACACCTAGATTTGACCCTGTAGAAGCACAAATTTTAAAAATGGAAAAGAAAATCAAAGCAGGTGCGAAATTTTTCCAAACCCAAGCTGTATTTGATTTAGATACCATGAGGGAATTCAGAGAAAAGACAAAACATCTAGATGCTAAAGTATTAGCAGGGATTATTCCATTAAAATCTGCTGCAATGGCAAAATTCATGAACAATAATGTTCCTGGAATTTTTGTGCCAGATGAACTTATTGAAAGAATGAAAAATACAGAAAAAGATTTGAGAGTACAAGAGGGTATTAAAATTGCTGGTGAATTTATTAAACAGCTAAGAGAAGAAAACTTATGTGATGGAGTTCATATTATGGCCATTGGTGCAGAAGAAAATGTACCTGCCATATTAGATGCAGCTGAATTATAAGCAGATGGCCGAAAGTTTGATTTATAACTTTTGAATCAGTCACTTTTACAGAATGCATCTTTGATTTGGTGTCAGTTGCTTATGTAAGGCGAAATAAGTGAAGGGGGTATCTAAAGGTGAAGGTAGCAGTAATTGGAGGGGGCCCTGGGGGATATGTAGCAGCTTTAAAGGCAGCTATGCTGGGGGCAGATGTTACATTAGTTGAAAAAAGAAGAGTTGGCGGAACCTGCCTTAATGTAGGCTGTATACCGACGAAATCCTTGCTAGCTTCCTCAGATGTACTTGAAGCAGTAAGAGAAGCAAAGGATTATGGAATAAATATTCAGGGAGATATTGAAGCGGATTTTTCTCTGATTATGAAAAGAAAAGATAAAATAGTAGATCAATTGGTTAAGGGAATAGAGTTTCTCTTCGATAAAAAAGGTGTAAAGCTTGTTAATGGATTTGGAAGCTTACTTAATAATAACAAAATTGAAGTTTCTAAAGAAGACGGAAGCAAAGAAATCATAGAAGCAGATAAGATTATTCTAGCTACTGGTTCAGTACCAATTGTTCCACCTATTTTTCCTTATGATGGCGTGAAGATCATTACAAGTGACGAAGCTCTTTTTCTAAAAGAGGTTCCAAAATCTATGATTATCGTAGGCGGAGGAGTAATAGGCTGTGAATTTGGTCAATTTTTTAGTAAAATAGGTACGAAGGTTACAATTGTAGAAATGGCAGAACAGTTGCTGCCTTTAGAAGATAAAGATGTAGCAAAACAGTTGGAAAGATCCTTCAAAAAAGATAAAATAAAAATGATGACAGGACAAAAGATTAACAAGTGTGAATTGAATAATGATAAAGTTATTGCCTATCTAGAAGGGGATAAAACATTAGAAGCAGACATTATGCTGGTTTCGGTTGGTAGAAAACCATACTTAGATAATTTAGGTCTTGATCAAGTTGCTGTTAACTTGGAAAAAGGCAAAGTAGTTGTCAATCAAAAGATGGAAACCAACATTGAGGGAATTTATGCTATCGGAGATATTGTCGACACACCATTTCTTGCACATGTAGCCTCAAAAGAAGGTATAGTAGCAGCAGAGAACGCTTTAGGAAAAGATAAAAAGGTTAGCTATCGAGCGGTACCTAGATGTATTTATACCGCTCCTGAAGTAGCTGCTGTCGGTATTACTGAAAAGGAAGCAGAAGCTAAAGGTATGGTTTATCATGTTGGTAAGTTTGACTTTAGGGGACTTGGAAAAGCCCAAGCAATTGGTCATTTCCAAGGATTTATTAAAGTATTGGCTGACAATGATGATAAGATTATTGGTGCATCTATTGTAGGACCCCACGCTACTGATCTTTTGGCAGAACTAAGTTTAGCAGTTGAACTAGGATTAACAGCTGAACAAGTTGGCGATGTTATTCACCCACATCCAACATTATCAGAAGGCATTATGGAAGCATTACACGATGTACATAAAGCCTGTATTCACTCTGTATAAGGGATAGGGTTCTATTAAAAAGCCCTGACCCATTAGGAGAAGCTTTTGTCAACAATAAACAGGAGGTAGATACTATGGGATATACAATAGCTGTAGCAGGTAAAGGTGGAACTGGAAAAACATCATTGACAGGGCTTTTAATAGACTATTTAGTGAAAGGTGGAGAAAAGCCTATCTTAGCTGTAGATGCTGATGCCAATGCAAACTTAAATGAGGTATTAGGTGAAGAAGTGGATTTTACTATAGGTGAGATAAGAGAAGAAGTTAGTAAAAGAGAAAATAGTGGGAATAGTTTTCCTGGAGGTATGACGAAAGCACAGTATTTGAAGTATCGGTTGAATACGGCACTCGTTGAAGGAAGAGGATATGATCTTTTAGTAATGGGCAGATCAGAGGGGCAAGGATGCTACTGTTATGTAAATGGTATGCTGAGAGAACAAATTGATTCCCTGTCTGATAGTTATAAGTATTTAGTGATTGATAATGAAGCTGGTATGGAGCATTTAAGCAGAAAAACAACAAAGCATATTGACACCCTGTTGTTAGTTAGTGATTCATCAAAAAGAGGTATTCAAGCAGTTGGCAGAATTAATGAACTGGTAAAAGAGCTAGAGCTGAATGTAGCTAATATTTACCTTATAGTAAATAGAGTGCCAAATGGTCTCTTGAAGGAAGATACAATTGAAGAAATAAAAAAGCAAGGGTTAAACCTAATAGGGGTAGTACCTATGGATCAACAAGTTTATGAGTATGATGCACAAGGTATACCATTAGTGAATTTACCAGAGGATTCTGTGTCAAAACAAGCTTTAAAAAATATTCTTTCTAAAGTGAACTTTAACAAGTAATTAATTTGAGGGGGCGATTGAAGTGGCATTTAAAATGTCAGTGCAGGATTATAAAGGTAAAATCAATGAAGTAGAAATAGGTAAGGGCGATAAAGCTTTTAAAATCGGTGGGCAAGCCACGATGGCTTTTTATGACTTTGATGGAGAAACAGGCAATTCGCCTAAGGTTGGAATGGAAATCCTAGATGTTTTTCCTGAGGAATGGATAACTTCCCTTAAGGATTTATACAAGGATGTTGCACATAGTCCTGTTGAGTGGGCAAAATTTGTAGAAAAAGAATTAGGGCCAGACTTTATTTGTTTAAGATTTTTAGGGGCAGACCCAAATGGATTAGATAAGTCACCAGAGGAATGTGGAGAGATAGCAAAGGCTGTAGTGGAAGCAATTCATCTTCCATTAGTTATCGCAGGAACAGGAAACCATGATAAAGATGCTAAACTATTTGAAAAGGTTGCAGCAGCTGTAGAAGGACATAATTGTCTTTTCTTAGCAGCTACAGAAGACAACTATAAGACAATAGGTGCGGCTGCTGGTTTAGCTTATGGACATAAAGTTGGAGCTGAGTCTTCTGTTGATATTAATCTTGCAAAACAGCTAAATGTACTTATGGGTCAATTAGGTGTTAAATATGAAGATATTGCTATGAACATTGGATGTTCAGCTGTAGGATATGGTTTTGAATATTTAATTTCTACTGTAGATAGAATCCGATTAGCTGCGCTTGGACAAAATGATAAAACTTTACAAATGCCTATCATGACACCAGTATCTTTTGAAACTTGGAATGTAAAGGAAACTGTTGCTGAGGAAGAGGACGCGCCAGAGTGGGGAGATAAAGAAGAGCGAGGCATTGCTATGGAGGTATCCACTGCTGCCAGTATTATTGCAGTAGGCTCAGATGCAGTAATCGTACGTCATCCGAAAAGCTTAGCAACGATCAAAAACTTTACTGAAGCGATTGCATAACAACTTATCTAACTAACTCTAAGCAATGAATAATAAAGTAATTAAACGATTTTCTAAGGGGGAAAGTGAAAATGGCTTTAACAGGATTAGATATATTTAAGTTAACTCCAAAAAAGAACTGTAAGGACTGCGGATTTCCAACATGTTTAGCTTTTTCTATGAAGGTTGCTGCAGGAGCTATGGAAATAGAAAAATGTCCACATATGAGTGAAGCAGCTTTAGAAAAACTATCCGAAGCGACAGCACCACTGATGAAGACGATAAAAATTGGTAAAGGCGACAATGAATATGCTCTTGGCGGTGAAACTGTCCTTTTCCGTCATGAAAAAACCTTTGTAAATAGAAATAGATTTGCAGTTATTTTCTCAGATTCTATGGGAGAGGAAGTAATAGCTTCAAAACTAGAAAACATTAGAAAGGTAAACTATATACGAATTGGCGAAAAAATGCAGGTTGAAATTGCTGCATTAAAATGTACTGGAAATAAAGAAGCTTATCTAAACTTGATTAAAAGGGTTAAAGAAAGTGGTGTAGCATTAACTTATATGCTAATTTGTGAAGATGCTGCCATACTTAAAGATGCATTAGAATTAGTAAAAGAAGATCATCCTATTGTTTATGGTGCTACAAAAGATAACTATGAGGCAATGGTTAGCATAGTAAAGGGCACTAAGCTTCCACTAGGTTTAAAAGCTGGAAATTTACAAGAATTATATGAGCTAGTAGAAAAAGTACAGGATTTAGAGTATAAAGAATTGTTGTTAGCAGTAGAAGGTGCTTCGATCAAAGAGACGTTTAAAAATGTAGTGCAGATGCGCAGGACAGCATTAAAAGAACAAGATAGAAAATTTGGTTATCCATCAGTGGTATTTGTAAACGAACTGTCAGGGAATGACAAGTTTATGGAGATTGCTTTAGCATCACTATTTACATTGAAATATGGATCAATAGTAGTATTAGAAGATATTGATTTTGCAAAAGCATTACCTTTGTTTGCATTAAGACAAAATGTTTATACAGATCCACAAAGACCAATGAGGGTAGAACCTGATGTTTATGGAGTTAATGGTGCCGATGACAATGCACCTGTGTTAGTAACAGTTGACTTTGCATTAACTTATTTCATCGTAGCAGGAGAGGTCGAACGTTCTAAAGCACCTGTATGGTTAGCTATACCAGATGCTGGTGGATATTCTGTACTTACTGCTTGGGCTGCAGGAAAATTTGGGGGTTCTAGCATTACAAAGTTTATTAAAGAAAGCGGCATAGCAGATAAAACAAAGTCTAGAAAATTAATTATTCCAGGATTAGTCGCTGTTCTTAAGGGAGAAATTGAGGATGAGCTACCAGGCTGGGAAATTATTGTTGGACCAGAAGAGGCAATGCATCTTCCTAAGTTTTTAAAGGAACTACAAATAAGCACTGCAGCTGTCAATGCATAAATCTCTTTTGGGTGCTACCAGTATATAAACTAAGGAAAGGCTTGAGCCTTTCCTTAAAATAAAAAGAAAATGGGGGTAATTTACATGGAAAAATTCCTAGTGATCGGAGAAAGAATTCATTGTATTTCGCCAGTGATTAGACAGGCGTTAGCAGAGAAAAATCCAGAGCCAATTTTAAAGAGAGCAAAAGAACAAATTGAAGCTGGAGCTGATTATGTAGATGTAAATATAGGGCCAGCTGAAAAAAATGGAGAAGAATTAATGACATGGGCTGTTCAGTTGATTCAATCAGAATTTGACAATGTGCCTTTAGCATTAGATACTGTAAACAGAAAAGCAATCGAAGCGGGATTAAAGGTTTACAATAATGAAAAGGGTAAGGCAATTATTAACTCTGCTGATGCAGGTCCTAGAATTGATTTATTCGATTTAGCTGCACAATATGATGCGAAAATCATAGGTTTATGTGCTAAAGAAGGAATACCAAGAGATTGCGAAGAACGTATAGCTTATTGTACAGAAATGCTTGAAAAAGCTATGGAAGTTGGTATGGATCCTTCTGATATACTATTTGATCCACTTTTCTTAGTAGTAAAGGGGATGCAGGAGAAACAATCTGAAGTATTAGAAGCTATTAGACAAATTACTGAAATGGGATTAAAAACAACTGGAGGATTAAGCAATATCTCTAATGGGGCGCCAAAGCATGTAAGACCAATTATGGATGCAGTATTTGCTGCAATGGCGATACAATGTGGACTTTCTTCAGCGATCATTAATCCTTGTGATAAGGAATTAATGGATACCATTAAAACCTGTGATGTAATCAAAAACAATATATTATATGCTGACTCTTACTTAGATTTATAAAAATAATAAAAGGGGGTAATGATGTATGAATTTATTTGAAATCATTTATACTGGATCCAACCAAGCTTTAGCAGCGGCTGAAGGTTTGTTGAAGCAGGCAATTGACCAAAAAGGAAAAGCTCATAAAGTAGCTTTCCCTGAAACAGCCTATTCTCTACCTGTTATTTATGCAGCAACAGGCTTAAAAATGAACTCACTAGGAGACTTAGAAGGCGCTATTGGGGTAGTGAAAAGTTTAATTACTGAAGAACCTCGATTAGAGCCAGCTTTAAATGCAGGCCTTGCTACAGCAGTGTCAGCAGAGATCATTGAAGCCATCAAATATGCTTTAAATGATACACCCTATGAAGCGCCTTGTGCAGGACATATTAGCGATGCAACGATTCGTTCACTAGGTGTACCCCTTGTAACTGGCGATATACCTGGAGTAGCTGTTGTTTTGGGAGAATGTCCTGATAGTGAAACTGCTGCTAAGGTTATCAAAGATTATCAATCTAAAGGATTACTTACCTTCTTAGTTGGAAAAGTCATTGATCAAGCCATAGAAGCAAATGTAAAGATGGGCTTAGAGCTAAGGGTTATACCACTAGGTTATGATGTTACTTCAGTAATTCATGTTGTATCTGTTGCGATTAGAGCCAGTCTTATTTTTGGTGGCGTTGAGCCTGGTAAATTAGCTGAACATATGGAATACACCAAAAACAGAGTTCCAGCTTTCGTTAATGCTTTTGGACCATTAAGTGAATTAGTAGTTTCTGCAGGAGCAGGTGCTATTGCTCTTGGATTCCCTGTTATTACGGATCAAGATGTACTAGAAGTTCCTACCCTATTATTAACACAAAAAGATTATGATAAAGTTACAGCTACTTCATTAGAGGCAAGGGGTATTAAAATTAAAGTAACTGAAATTCCTATTCCAGTAAGCTTTGCTGCTGCCTTTGAAGGTGAAAGAGTTAGAAAAGATGATCTAAGCGTAGAATTTGGAGGGTCTAAAACTGAGTGTTGGGAATTGGTTAGAAGCAGAGAATTAAGTGAGATAGAAGATCATAAGATTGAGATTATAGGTCCTGATATAGATGAAGTTGAAGGAGCACCTAAAAGACTTCCGATGACAATTTTAGTGGAGGTTGCTGGAAAGAATATGCAGGAGGATTTTGAACCTGTTCTTGAAAGACGTATCCACTACTTTATGAACTATACAGAAGGGGTTATGCATGTAGGACAAAGAGATACTACTTGGATTAGAATTAATCATGATACCTATAATAGTGGCTTTAGATTAAAACATTTTGGTGAGGTTTTATATGCAAAAATGAGGGATGAATTCGACTCGGTTGTAGACAAATGCCAAGTTACTATTATAACTGATCCAGAAAAAGTAGCTGCTATGAAACAAACAGAAGCATATCCTAAATATAATGCTAGAGATGAAAGACTTGCATCTTTAACAGATGAAAGTGTAGATACTTTCTATTCATGTCTATTATGTCAATCTTTTGCACCAGCCCATGTTTGTATCGTAACACCTGAAAGATTAGGACTTTGCGGTGCCGTGAGTTGGTTAGATGCAAAAGCAACAAAAGAACTTGATCCTGCTGGACCTTGTCAACCAGTTGCTAAAGAAGGTGTAGAAGATGAGGTGAAGGGTATTTGGAGTGCTGTTAATGAGCATGTAGCCGAAAAATCTCAAGGCGCTGTAGATAGAATAACTCTTTACAGCTTAATGGAAGATCCGATGACTTCCTGTGGCTGCTTCGAATGTATTGCAGGAATTATGCCAGAGGCTAATGGTATTGTTATAGTAAATAGAGAACATGCTGCAACAACACCTGTTGGCATGACCTTTGGAGAATTGGCTTCAATGACTGGAGGAGGAGTACAAACACCAGGATTCATGGGTCATGGTAGATTCTTTATTTCCTCTAAAAAGTTTATCTCCGCTGAGGGTGGTCTAGCAAGAATCGTATGGATGCCGAAGGAATTAAAGGATTATGTACAAGATAAATTGAATCAAACAGCTAAAGAAATGTACAATATTGACAATTTCACAGACATGATTTGTGATGAAACCATTGCAATTGAATCTGAAGAAGTATTAAACTTTTTAACAGAAAAAGGCCATCCAGCGCTAACGATGGAACCATTAATGTAATATATTCATCATTAAGCATACTCCTACTTTTTTAGTGGGAGTATGTTATCAAATCAAAAGGAATGGGGGAGAAAAAGATGTATCCAGAAAATTTAAAATATCATAAAGAACATACTTGGGTAAAAATTGAAGGCAATATTGCTACTATTGGGATAAGCAACTATGCTCAGGAACAATTAGGTGAAGTTTTATTTGTAGAAATGCCCGAGGTAGGGGATAAAATAGAACTAGGTGAGGAATTTGGTGTAGTGGAATCTTCTAAGGTTGCATCGGATTTAATAGCTCCTATTTCAGGAGAAGTGCTGGAAATTAACGAAAAGTTAGATGATGAACCTGAATTTGTTAACGAAGCGCCTTATGATGCATGGATTGTAAAGGTTAAAATAACTGATACTGATGAAGTGCAAAATCTATTAAACACTTCGGCTTACCAAGAATTGTTGGGATAATTGGGGTAAAAATATATATTTTAAAATTTTTGTCTGCAAGATAGGACTCCAAGTACCAACGATATTATTTATTGAAAGGTAGAGTTTTATCTTGCAGAAATATTATAGATATACGTCTTTAGAATTAAATTTTAATATACACGGTCTACGGTTTCACCCTTGGCTAAAAAAGCATAGCTAAGGACTGCAAATGTAGCCCTTAGTATATTGAAATTTAGGGCGTATATCTATAGAATAATAGTTCTATAAGAAGATGGGTTCACACCTTATCCTGGCAAATAATATGGAGGGATATCTAAATGATTAACGTTAAATTTCTACCAGCAGCGATTGAAATAAAAGCAGAAAAAGGAGAAAACTTGCTGGAGGTTGCCAGAAGAGGAAATGTATTTATAGATGCACCCTGTAATGGGACTGCAGCCTGTGGTAAATGCAAAGTGAAGGTTATAGAAGGTAATGTAGATACTAATGGTAGCCATCATATAAAAGAAGTAGAAATGAAGGAAGGGTATGTTTTAGCATGTGACACCAAGGTAATAGAAGATATAATCATAGAGACCTCTGCTAATCAATCTGATTATTTGGTAGGAATGAAAATTGAGGATTTATCTGGGCCAAAAGATCAGGCAATTTTTGAAAGAGCAAGAGCCCAAGTATTAAACAATGGTATGCGGTTTTGTTCCTATATTAAAAAGGATTATATAGAAATAGATATACCAACATTGAATGATAATATTTCTGACTGGGATAGAATAAAGAGACATCTTAGAAATAACTTAGGCTATAGCAAGGTTTTCTGTAGATTACCAATGTTAAGAAGAATACCATCTATATTAAGAGAAAGTGGATTCAAAGTAACGATTACACATATACCAAGAGGTGATAGCAGAACCACTATTGTAAATATGGAAATAGGCGATACAACTAACCGACTTTATGGTGTAGCTTTAGATATTGGAACTACCTCTGTAGCAGCTTTTCTTGTTGACCTTTATGGCGGTAAACTTTTAGCAAAGGCTTCAGCTGGTAATGCGCAAATGAAATATGGTGGAGATGTTATCCATAGAATCATGTATTCAACGAAAAAAAATGGATTAGAAAAACTTACTTATGCTGTAATCCACGAAACGATTAATCCTTTGTTAAGAAAGATGTATTCTGATGCGGGGATAGATAAAAATGAAGTAACTGCCTTTGTTGCAGCAGGAAATACTACGATGTGTCACTTGTTACTTGGGGTTTATCCTGATAATTTGAGGCTAGAGCCATATATTCCTGCTTTTTCAAGAGCACCCTTTATTAAAGCCTCTGAATTAGAGTTAGAAGCAAATCCTGAAACCTTTTTATATATTTTACCATCCATAGCAAGCTATGTAGGAGGAGATATTACAGCTGGGGTGTTGGCTTCAGGCATCTGGACTTCTGAAGAAAATGTGATCTTTATTGATTTAGGCACAAATGGTGAAATTGTATTTGGCAATAAAGACTATTTGGTGACTTGCGCTTGTTCAGCTGGACCAGCCTTTGAAGGCGGAGAAATAAGCTCTGGAATGAGGGCTGCTGGAGGCGCTATAGAAAGAGTAGAGATTGATAAAAATAGTTTTCAACCTAAGATAAAAATAATAAATAATGAAGAGCCTAAAGGAATATGTGGCTCTGGGATCATAGATCTTATTGCAGAAATGTTAAAAGCGGGTATAATAGATAGAAAAGGAAAAATCAATAGGAATCTTCCTTCCAATAGAATAAGGTTTGATGAGTATAATATAGGAGAGTATGTGTTGGCTTTTAAAGATGATTGGGATATTCATGAAGATATAACCATTACAGAGATTGATATTGATAACTTTATTAAAGCAAAGGGAGCGGTTTATTCTGGAGTGTCCACCCTAATAAACAGTTTAGGCATGGATCTAAGCATCATAGACAAAGTTTATATAGCGGGAGGAATTGGGAATAGCTTATCTATAGATAGAGCGATTGAAATTGGTTTGTTTCCAGATATAGAAAAAGAAAAGTTCATGTATATAGGAAATAGTTCTTTAATGGGTTGTTACCTTACTCTAATGAGTGAAGATGCTAGAAGAAAAATGGAAGAGGTAGCAGGTCAAATGACCTATATAGAATTAAGTACCTATCCAAGTTATATGGATGAGTTTATATCAGCTTGCTTTTTACCTCATACTGATATAGAGCGCTTTCCAACAGTTGAAAAAAAATTACAGCATCAGGATGGAAGCAATTAAGCTATTTTAAAAATTAAAAATGACGATTAAAGATTTCTTGAAAGCTATGGAATTGCTTGAAAGAAGTCTTTTTAAATATTTATAATTATGATAACATAAATATATCTATAATGGTTAAAGAAGGAGAATAAGTTATGGAAAATAATTATGCCTTAACCCTATCAGATAATGGCTGTAAGAATTGTTATAAATGCATAAGAAACTGCCCTGTAAAAGCAATATACTTTAACAAAAACCTTACGGAGATCTCATCTACTAGATGTATTGCTTGTGGAAAATGCTTCAATATATGTCCTCAAAAAAATAAAAATATGCCTAATGGTTTAACAAGAATAAGTGATTTTATTGATAATAATAGAAAAATGATAGCTTCCATTGATCCTACCTTCGTTGCCTATTTTGGAGATAATTACAAAAAACTACTGACTGCCCTAAGGCTATTAGGATTTCACTACATAGGAGAAACAGCAGTGGCAATAGACGCATTAAATCAACATTACGAGAAGATATATCTAAATGATAGCAAGAAGCATTATATTACTTCTGCATGTCCTACAGCGAACCTTTTGATACAGAAGTACTATCCAGAGTTGAATGAGTATATGATACCTATACTTTCCCCTATGATGGTGCATGGTAAACTTTTGAAAGAAAAGTATGGTAACGAAAGTAAAGTAGTTTTTATTGGACCTTGTATAGCAGCAAAAATAGAATGCAGTGATTCTCTGTTAGATGATATGCCATTGATCGATGGCGTTTTAAGCTTTCAAGAAGTAGAGGATTGGATAAAGACAAAAAATATTGCTATCAATGAATTAGAAGATGGTTTTTTTGATGAGGAAGGTTCAAAAGATGCTAAAGCATTTCCTTTAGAAGGTTTTCCAATAACTCAAGAAAAGCTGCCCTCTGATAAAAACATGATTAAAGTTTCAGGGTTAGAAAATGTTAAAGAAATCTTGCATAGTTTAATGAAAGATGAAGTAGATCCATCTTACATTGAAATGAATTATTGTTTAAATGGATGTATTAATGGTCCTGTTTTCCATAATTTTAAAAAAAGTCTTTATTCTAGAAAAAAATTAGTTCAGCAATATAAAGAAATTTCAGGAAAAATTGACAAAATAGAATCTACTCATTCTACAACTGAATTTGATAGAGAATTTGTAAATAAAAAAGTAGAAAATGCTAAGCCTAATATAGCAGAGTTAAGAAAAATTTTGAAAGAAATGGGAAAGTTCAAAACAAGTGATGAATTAAACTGTGGCACCTGTGGTTACGATACTTGTCGAGACAAAGCTATAGCAGTTTACAATCATATGGATAAAACAGAAATGTGTTTGCCCTATATAAGAAATAAAAGTGAAACAATTTCTAGTTTAATATTTGAGCATTCTCCCAACCATATTTTTCTTGTAAATAGAGATTTAAAGATAATAAGCATTAATCCAGCTGCAGTAGGTCATTTATATTTAGATAAACAATTTGATGGAGATCTACACTTATCTACAATTTTAGATTTTAGTGATTATATGAAGGTTTTTGAGACGAAGAAAAGTATTTGTGGAAAGATCGTAAGACTAGAGGAGCAAAATTTAACTGTAATACAAAATTTACTATATATAGAAGAACAGGATACTGTGTTAGCAATACTAAATGATATAACAAAAGAAGAACAAAAGGAAATGGAATTGATGGAGGTTAAAAAGAATACAGCCGATATGCTTCAAAAAGTGATTACAAAGCAAATGATGGTTGTCCAAGAGATATGCAGTGTTCTTGGAGAAACAACAGCAGAAACAAAAGTCGCACTAACAAAATTCCTCGATGTTACTTTAGAAAAGTCAGGTGATCGTTAAATGCGTTATTTTATAGAAGTAGGTCATGATCAATTAAATAAGAAAGATGAAGAATTATGTGGCGATCAAGTAGAGATTGTGAGAATGGATAACGGGGTCATCGCTGTTATGTCAGACGGGCTAGGAAGTGGGATAAAAGCAAATATTCTAGCTACACTTACAGCAAAAATAGCGGCTACCATGCTAAAAAATGGTGCTAGTTTGTCAGATGTATTAGATACAATAGCGAATACCTTGCCTATATGTAAAGTGCGAAATATTGCTTATTCAACATTCACTATTATATATGCACAGTATAATGGTGATGTCTATATTGCAGAATATGATAACCCCACAGTTTTCTATTACAGAAAAAAACAAAAGAGAATTATAAAAATGATAGGGAATGAATCTATCATAAACGATAAAAAAATAATAGAAATGCAATGTCGGCTAGAAGATGGAGACTGTATTATTGCAGCTTCAGATGGAGTAATTCATGCGGGAGTAGGAGAAATATTAAATTATGGATGGGAATGGAACCATGTAGCTAAATATTTAGAGGGTACCTGCACTAACAACCAAAATAATGCTATGATGATTTCAAAATCCTTAATGACTACTTGTAATGATTTATACAATGGACAGCCTTCAGATGATGCTACAGCACTAGTCATTAAGATGAAATTACCACAAATCATCAATGTATTCACAGGCCCTCCGCTTCTTAGAGAAAAAGACAAATTGATGGTAAAGAAATTCACTAGTAGTCCTGGGAAAAGAATTATCTGTGGTGGAACGGCTGCTAATATTGTATCTAGAGAGCTTCAAAGAGAATTAACAATTGATGTAAGTACAATAACCGAAGGGATACCGCCTACTTCTATTATGCAAGGCTTTGCACTAATAACCGAAGGTGCTATAACCATGAAACACGCGTTAAGCTATTTAAAGGATTATTTGAACCAACCATTATCTAGAGAAAGCATCAATCAATTGAAGAAAAGAAATGGTGCAAGTATGTTGGCAAACAAACTACTTAATGAAGGAACTCATATTAACTTTTTTCTTGGACATTCCTTGAACTCAGCTCATAAAAAGGCTGATACTGCATATAAACTAGGAACAAAATTTAGAGTAGTGGGGGAAATAATTAATACCTTAAGAAAACTTGGGAAAATTGTAAATATCTATTATTATTAGGGGGGGTAAGATGAATTTACAAGCAGTAAGAGAAGACCGTCAAGGAAAGGTTCCCTTTGAGTTTATTAGAAGTACTTATAAAGAATGTGAACCTTTAAAAATGGCAGAGCTTTCAGGAGTTACATATGATAAAAAAAGTCAAGTTTTTGTTGTAACATTTATGAGTAAGGAATATATTGTGAGCTATCCTGAAGGGAGGGTTTTTCTAAAAAGTGAAAACATAGAAGTTGAGGCTTACGCTATAAAAACCATTTTTTTACGTTATCTTGTTAATGCAAAAGGGATTCCGCCAACTGGTAAAAGCATCACCTATAAAGAGATTCCCGGTGGGCATGTTTATTACAGCAATTTCTATAACAGAACCATACTAAAGTTAGCAAAAATCTACGGAAATAATATAGAAGATTTTCGTAGAGCTGCGGAGAAAGTAAGGGGTGTGAAAACGAAGATAGGTGATGCAGCATATAAAATACAGTTTTTAAACAATGTTTATTTAACCTTCATTATTTGGCAAGGGGATGAAGAACTCCCTTCTTCTGCAAATATCTTGTTTGACTTAAATACTACTTACTATTTTGATGCTGAAGATTTGGCAGTTGTAGGAGAAATTGCAATTGCTGTATTAAAAGGACATGGTGATTTACCTTTATGGAAGGGTTTATACCAGAGGAAATCTACTTCTTTGTAACAAATAAAAGGGGATATCGGGAAATTGAAAATTTCAGTTGAAATCCTCAAAAAATAATCAAGCCTATCGAATTTAGAGTTTATAATAACTCTAGACCTCGATA
>NZ_FZOJ01000013.1 GCF_900188145.1 Anaerovirgula multivorans
TCTCTCTTGCTGTCAGCTTGCCTTTTTCATGTTGATCAGCAATTCTTTTTGTTCCCCCGCCTAGCTGGATTTTTTCCTTCCGTTGGCGAAGATCTCCTAGTTTGTTCACAGTCATAATTCACCCTCCCAATGTGATTGACCTTTTTACTGGCCACAGCACTTATCTATTTTTCCGTTTTTTATAAAAATTCTAAGGATCCTTCCTACAATAAAAGCTTAATTAAATATTCCTCTTATGATAAGAAAACCTATTGAAGGTACGAGGAGACTCCCCAAGCCTGTAACAAAAGTGGCGGTCATAGCGCCATAGGGTACAAGTTTAGTATCAGTAGCTGCTAATCCTCCTGCAACACCGCTTGTTGTTCCAATAAGGCCTCCATAGACCATTGCTGCTGTTGGATTATCCAATTTTATGATTGGTGCAATAAAGGGAGTGACTATCATAGTTAAAACTGATTTTACCACCCCTGCAGCGATGGAAAGGGCTATTACTTCTGAACTTACCCCCAGAGCTGTCCCCGTAACAGGACCAACAATAAAGGTTACTGCTCCTCCAGCAATAGTAGTAATTTCTGCGGCATCCCTATAACCCAGCAGAACTGCTACCACAGCCCCTATCAGGAAAGAAGAAAAAATCCCTGCAATCAAAGAAACTATCCCTGGTAAACCTGCCTTTTTTAAGTTTTCAATTTTCACACCATAAGCGGTGGAGATGATGGTAAAATCTCTTAGCATACTTCCTCCCAACAATCCTACCCCCGCAAATATTTCTATGTCTGCTAAACCTTTAGAGCCTCCAGTAATTTTTCCTGCAATATATGCCAAGACAAGCCCTACGATAATCGCAACAGCAGAGCCCATTCTTTTTTGTTTTATGGCTCCTGTCAGCCCATAGGAAATCAACATGATTAAAGCAATCAACCCAAAGGCACCTACCAACCCATATGAAAGGAATAAACTCTTTAAAATATCAATTGCCATTGTACCTAATCCCCCTTTCTTTTATTAAACAAGATCTCATTATTTTTTGTCTTCCATTTTCATGTCTTCCTTCACCGTCAACTTAGAAATTATTGGCACTAATAGCAAGCCTCCTATGGTGGCAAGCCCTCCAGCAGCGAAGGCTACTAATCCTCCTGCAAAGGCAGCCACTACATTTTGTATAGATGCCATTGCCACAACCACTGGAATGTAAAGAGCACTTAAAAATACAATGCCTTTTGATGTTTTTTCATCGAAATGCTTTCCCTTTTTTTCAAAATAATTTGTGACTAATACCAATAATAGCATTGCAAAGCCTACGCCTCCCACATCTCCTTGCACTCCTATAATATCTCCAATAAATCTTCCTATAAAGGAACCGATAAACATGCATAGCGCAACTAATCCGAATCCATATATTTCCACGTTTTTCCCTCCTTTTGTGGCCTTATATAATCTTCTAATTTTCTTTCAGCTAGTTTTTATAAAACCTCATTTTAGATTGCCTCTCCTCTTTTTAATAGCTCTATTTCTTCCTCCCCTAGTCCAGCAAACTCTTTTAAAATTTCTTCCGTATGCTGTCCTAATAGAGGTGCAGGATTTTCTATTGTTCCCTGTGTTTCACTCATTTTTATTGGTATTCCTGGAATCATCATTTTCCCCGCTACTGGATGATCCACCTCCACTAACATTTCTCGATGTAATACCTGTGGATCCTTAACAACCCTCTCAATATCATTTATTGGTCCATTTGGTACGCCCGCTTCATCTAGAATTGTTTGCCATGCATCGGTTGACTTTTTTGTAATTTCTTGAGCAATAAGAGGACGTAAAATATCATAATTTTCAGCTCTAAGGGGATTGGTATTAAACCTTTCATCCTCTGCCAAATCTTCTTTTCCCATAACGATACAAAGTTTTTTCCATAGCATATCATTTCCAGCTGCAATCATAATTTCTCCATCAGAGGTTTCAAAAGGCTCGAAAGGAATAATAGAAGAATGACGGTTGCCTTCAGGTTTAGGGGATATGCCTGTTACAAAGTATCTTGCTAAAGCATTTTCAAGTATAGATACTTGACAATCCAACATGGCAACATCAACTTTTTGTCCATTACCACTTTCATTTCTATAGTTTAAAGCTGCTAATACACCTATAGCAGTATATAATCCAGCAGTGACGTCACCGATAGAAGGTCCTACTCTAGTGGGTTTTCCTCCCTTTTGACCTGTTATGCTCATGATCCCCCCCATCGCTTGAACTACTCCGTCATAGGCAGGCCGTTTGCTATAGGGACCTGTGTGTCCAAATCCAGATGCTGATGCATAGATGATTTTAGGATTTATTTCTTTTAATGTTTCATAGCCTAATCCAAGTTTTTCCATGGTACCAGGTCTATAATTTTCCACCACTACATCTGCTTTTTTTACCATATCTATAAATAGTTTTTTGCCTTCTGATTTTTTTAGATTCAAAGTCATACTCTTTTTATTTCTATTAATACTCATGAAATATGCACTTTCTTTGTTGACATAGGGACCAAACTGTCGGGAGTCGTCACCTCCGTGGGGCATTTCTATTTTTATGACATCTGCTCCTAAATCCGCTAGAATCATGGTGGCAAAGGGTCCTGCTAGAACCCTGCTTAAATCAAGAACTTTTATACCTGCTAATGCTTTTTTCATATAAATTCCTCCCTCTTTTCTTTGAATTTTAAAGGTTATTGCTTGTTAAAAATATATTTTGCAAATAATATGCCATTTTGAAAACATTTTCAAAAAAATAACTGAAAAAATTTTTCTTCAAGAATTGGCAATCGTTTCGCCGTAGAAAAAGAGGGAAAAATATCACTACATGATTTCAAAAAGAAATTCATAGTCCTGTAGCTCAACAAAAAAGTGGTAACGTTTTTACCGCCACCGGTAAAAACGTTACCACTTAAAAGATGTTATTAGTTATCTATTTAAGACTATATTTTTTTATTTTTCTTCTAAGGGTTAATCTAGCTATCCCTAATTCATTAGCTGTTTTACTTATGTTCCATTTGTTTGTTATCAAAGATTTGTAAATGGTTTCTGCTTCAACCATTTCTAGATTTGAATGTTCCATTGCTTCATATTGAGAGGGCGCAGCAAAGAGTATTTCTTTAGGTAGGTCTTCTAACTGAATTTCGTTTCCTTGTTTAAAAAACATAATTCTCTCAACGATATTTTTCAGTTCCCTTACGTTTCCAGGCCAATCATATTTTTGTAGCATCTGTACTGCTTCACCTGAAATAGAATATACGCTTTTGTTAAGTTTTTCATTATATTCATTCATAAAATAATTTATTAGCAGAGGAATATCTTCCCTTCGTTGTCGCAATGAGGGTATATGAATTGGAATAATGTTGAGTCTATAATATAAGTCCTGTCTAAAATTACCATATTTTATTTCTTCTTGCAAATCCTTATTTGTGGCGGCAACAATCGTAGCATTAAATTCTATTTCTTTTAGTCCGCCTATCCTTCGAAATTTTTTTTCCTGTAGTACCCTTAACATTTTAGCTTGTAATTCTATGTCCATATCTGCAATTTCATCTAGAAAAAGTATTCCTCCGTTAGCTCTTTCTATAAGCCCCTGTTTCATGTTTTTGGCCTCTGAAAAGGCTCCTTTTTCATGTCCAAACAATTCACTTTCTTGCAGGGTTTTAGGAATAGCAGCACAATTGATAGCCATAAAAACTTTTTTCCCATCTGATTTTTTATCATGTATCAATCTAGCAATGACTTCTTTGCCTGTTCCACTCTCTCCTTCTAAAAGAATACAGGTATCATGTTCTGTTCTACCTATTTCTATAACAATTTCCGTTATCTTCTTGATACCTTGGGAATTGCCTATTAACACCATCTTCCCATAAGGATTGATACTTTCCAACTGATTTTTCATTTTTATATATTCTTTTGTCTTTTCTATAGAGTTTTGTATATCTGAAATGGAAAAAGGTTTTGTAAAATAGTCATATGCTCCCATTTTTATTGCCTTCACTGCTAATTTCACTTCACTTAAGTATGTGATCATAATGATGATACAAGAGGGTTTTATACGCTTCATATGTTTTAAAACCTCTATTCCATCTATCCCTGGCAGTTTGATATCCAATATTACCATTTCTGGATTTTCCAAGCTTAACATTTTTAAGCCTTCTTCTCCTGTCTCAGCAGTTATAACTTTTATGCCCAGTTTTTCAAGACCTATTTTCAAAGATAATCGTATGCTCTTTTCATCATCTATTACCAATATCTTCATCGTCAGCCTCACCTCTTCTATTAGAAATCGCCTATGTTCCTACAGTATCATTCCATGCAAGGCAATGTAATATAAATTTCTGTCCCCGCCTGTTTTTTGCTCTTTACATTTATATAGCCTTCTTGCTCTTTTATCATCTTATATGCTATCCATAGTCCTAGACCCGTACCTTCCTTTTTTGTGGTATAAAAGGGGTAAAAAATCTTTTCAAGCTCCTTCTCCTCCATACCCATCCCATTATCCCCAATACAAATGATAACACTTTCTTCTTCTTTTTTTATTGTAATATCAATTTTTCCATCCACTTCAACCGCCTGTATGGAATTTTTCAATATATTAATTAATGCTTGTTTTATTCCCCTTCTATCTACCTTTATAAAAAGAGGGTCCTGATGATAGTTTTTCTTGATAATGATTGTCTTATTAATCATTTCAGATTTTAATAGATAGATAACACCTTCCATTAGTTCATTAACATTTGTTTTCTCTTGCTCATGTTGCGTATTATGGGTGTATTTTAGAAAATCTAAAACCAGTCTATTTAGATCTTTTATTTCCTCTTCCAATACATTCAATACTTCTTGTTTACTTTCTTCATCATAGTTATCCTGTTTTAAAATTTCAACCAAATTGCTTATACCAGCTAAAGGATTCCCTAAATCATGTATAATGGATGCTGATAATTCTCCTAGTGTCTTTATTCGATCTTCTCTTTTTAATTCTGCTTCTATCATTTTAATCTTTGAAATATCTCTAAAAAGAAAAATAACTCCAATGATATTTTTTTCTTTATCTAAAGCTCTTGATACTGTTAAGCTTACAACAACTTCTTCTCCTAAGCTATTCTTCATAGTGACTTCTATGTCTTGAAAAGCCTTATCTTTTTCTATTACATCTTTTAAGATGTCTTCCAGATTTAATTTTGTTCTTTCAAAAAATTCCTCTTGTCTTTTATTGATAAAAAAGATAGCATCAAATCCCGATATTTCTTCTGCCTTTTTATTAAAAATGGTAATGACTCCTGTTTTATCAACAACAAATATACCACTTCCTGCATTTTCTAATATATTATTCAAATATTGTTGTAGTTGACTTTCTCTTACATAGGATTCATGTAGTTCCTTCAAGCTTTCCTTTAACTGCATTGTCATGTCATGAAAAGCTTCGTTTAATTCTCCTATCTCATCCTTCATATCCACCTGAATATTGATAGGTTGTATCTCCCTTAAACCATACCCTAATTTCCTAACTTTTTTTACTAATATAGATATGGGTTTTGTGATTTTATGGGCCAATATTCCCCCGAAAATAAGGGCAGTAAAAATTACCATTATAATTACATTTTTTAATTGTACTTTTAACTGGGTGATTTCTAAAAAAACTGCATCAGTTTTTTGTTCTACCACCACCATCCAATCAAGATTCGGCACAAAACTTACGGCTCCATAATATTCTTCTTCTTGAATTCTATAATCTACAACAATTTCTTTTCTCTCTTCCAAAATCCTCGAGAACTGTAATTCCTCCCTATTGGGAATAATTTGTTTTTCATCCAAATGTGTTAAGCTTTTCAACTTCCCTATATCTGGGTGCACAGCCATAATGCCATTTTCATCCGTTACCCATATAGTCCCGCTAAAATGTTCTTGATTTTTTTCTACCACTCTCTGTATGTTATGCAACGGTAATCCAGCACCTATTAAACCTATAATTTCTTTCCTATCATTATATACAGGAGCTGCAATAATAAAATGTGCTTCCTTCAGTACACTACTTATAAGGAGGGGGCTTACGGTAGACGCCTTCCCCTCCATGATATCCCAATAATAACTTCTATCTATATACATTCTATTCTTCACATGGTCGTTAGAGGGTTTGGAAAATACCATTTGTCCTTCTTTGTTCATAAAAAACATCAAATCAAAGTAGGGAAAATTATCATATATCCTAAATATTTCTTCCTCGATCTTTTCCATATCTCCATGGCTTTGGGAAGAAAAATTTGCAGCAGTAACAACGGTATTTTTTGCATCCTCCACATAAATATCTATTTGATTACTTATCATTCGTGCCATGCTGAGGTTTTTATTGAATATATTTATTTCAATATTTTGAATAGCAATGTATTGAAATAAGTATCCAGTGATCACTACACATGCTACTGCAAATATCATAATGAAAAACGGGATTTTAAATTTCAAGCTGTTCTTATTCATCTAATTTAAGTCACCTTATCTGTATTTTTTGTTAAAAATTTTCCATTACTATTTATTCACTAAAAAGATTCTTTCTCCTTTATGTATTTTTTAGAATATTTTTCATAAGATTCTTTAGGCTTAAAGGGTACTCAAACCCTCTTTTGTCAGCTTAACTGGTTTCCAATCCCTTTGATTTATTTTTTCCAGCACCAACTTATATATCTCTTCTTTTCCTTGATGCTTTACCTGTAAAAAAACTTTCACTGCATTGGCAGTTTCCACACTAGGTGCCAGGTGGGGTATACCATTTAACCAAAATTGAATTTGTCCAATGACAATCTCGCTATCCTCAAGCTCTCCTGAAAAGAGCTGGCCCATTTGGATCTTAGTTACCATTTCCTGAAGAATGTCCTCTATTTCCTGACGCTCTGTTGAGTAGGGGAAAGTGCTGAAACCTGCTACATACCATTTGTCTTCGCTTTTTATCAATTCCAAAGCGTAATCCATGATGACATCTCTGCCGTAGGGGTTTTTTGCCTTTATTCCTATCGTTACAGATGCCCCATCACCAGTAGCGTTGATATCATAAGTCTTTAGGTCAATCTTCATGGCATAACCCCCTTTGGATGACCTGTTGACTCTTTCTTGAAAAATCTTTTCCACATCAAAGTAGGCCCACTGCTGAGATAGGTGAGTGTTTTTAAAATGTTTTTTTATCTGACTCCAGTTTTGTTCTCCCATCAGCTCAAAGTCGTAAAGTGTAGTCATAGCGCCCCTGATTGTTGTATATATTGCCTGCAATTCTCCAGCTTCTTCATCTTCTTCATTTTCTACGAGGCTATCCTGCTCCAGCTTATTTTGAATAAAGTCCACCTTCTGCCATTCTGATCCGCTAATATACCCAGAATTCCCATCAGGTAAAACAGCAATACTACCACCATGGACCTTAACTTTTTTCAATTCACTTCCATCGTTGCTAATGATATGTAAATAGAACAAATTATCTTCTACACCTTCTGCCATTGTAGTATAGGCAACCTTTCCATCAGCAATAAATTTAACATCATAGATATACTCTTTCGTTAAAGTTATCACCTTTTCAGCATTATTGATATCTCTTATGTAATATAAGCCAAAACCTCTTTCACCAACTGCTACTAAGGATTTCTGATATGCGTCTCTAAACCTTCCTGTGGTTAAAACTTTGATTGTTTTTCCCTGTTTATCTAAAATAACTGTTTTGATATCACCACTAACCAAGTCCCACTTTGTTCCATAGTAGTAGTTACTATCTAATTTTCCCTTATAATAGGTTTCTTCTCTAGTTTCATAGGCTTCTACTTTTTTTTGAGAAGCTAGATAGTAGATACTCCCATTGGCTAAGTCAGCTTCCTCTGAGTAAAGCTTGTTTTCATCGATAGGCGACCAAAAAAAGCTAGTGATCGTATCTCGTGTCAACTGTTCTTCCATAATAGTCCTTCTATTATCTACATCATAAATTGTCAATCTCCCCCCACCGTTAAAGGCTACCTTGCTTTCCTCTGTATTCCATAGTACTTTGGAAACAAAAGGGATGTTTTCCACAATAATTTCCTGTTCTTTGGTAATTCTATCTTCCCTAATAATTCTGACCTGTTCTCCTGTTTCTCCCATGATTACTTGTGGGAGATTATCTGTTTCAATTCTCTCCATCAAATATATTTCTTTTCCATTTGGAGAGATAGTCAATAATACTAGACCTAGATCCTGTATTTCTAGAAAACTTTGGTTTACATATTCTTGGAAAGGAATTCTTCCTTCAACATTTAAAATATCACTTAACTGTTCTTCAGTATAATTATCATCTTGTACCACATAAACTTGACTTTCCTTTATCTCTTGTTGAGTACAACCTACTAGGATGAATATAAAAAAAAGGAAAAAAGCTATTCTCTTCATCTCACCATTCCTTTCGCTTATCTATTCCTAATTATACATTTTTTAGTATATAAAGAAAAGAGACCTTTGTTTAAGAAGGTCTCCATTTCACTTATCCTATTAAATTTACTTCTTTTCAGTTTCGTCTTCAACGTCTTCTGTTAGCTCAGCATCTTCTTCATCCGCATCTGCATCTACATCTGCATCTACATCAGCATCTACATCTGCATCTACATCTGCATCTACATCTACATCTGCATCTACGTCTACATCTGGTTGGTCTACTTGATCCTCAATTTGATCTCCAACTGGTTCAACATTTGAAGGCTCTTCCTTTGTACAACCTACCATTAAGGTCAATCCCATTACAAGTACTAATAACAATGCAAGTATTTTTTTCATTTTTAAATTCTCCTTCCTCATATTATTTATAACACATAGGAAATTATGTAAGTTGAAAATTCACAGTTAATTCATATTTCCGTAATGTGTTCCAAGAAAATCAACCTTTGAAGATTCCAAAGGAAGATCTTAACTTACAAGTCTTATTGTAACAGGTCATTTTATCCAACTTGACTCCGACTTGTAAAATTTTTGTAAAATCTATGAGGAAAATTAATTTTTATTTTTGTACCTATTCCAACCTTACTTTCTATCTCAAGTGTAGCACCATGTTCCTCCACAATTTGATGGCAAATAGCCAACCCTAAACCAACACCTCCTTCTTTTCTAGAACGAGATTTATCGATACGATAAAAGGGCTCTGTTACCTTTTTTGTTTCCCACTCTTCCATACCCTTTCCTTCGTCCGCCACAAAAATACAAGTATTCTCTGGCATTTTCTCTACTCCTATAGTGACCTTTTTCCCCCTACGACTAGCCTTTATAGCATTATCCACTAGATTCGTAATGATCACTTTGAATAAATCCTTGTCTAGTGGAATCAGGGCGTCTTCTCCTTCTATTTCTAATATTATTCCTTTCTTCTCTCCCTTTACTCGCATGATGTTCTGCACCTCTGCTAACAATGGCATAACTTGCTCTTCTTTTAGGTTTAATGGGTTTTCCCGAACTAAAATCATATGCATCAGGGTTTTAGAAATCTTCAACATGCGGTTCCCCTCAGAGTAAATATAATTTAGACTCTTTTTAAATATTTCGGGATCATATTTTGCCTTTAGGAGATACTCCGCATAACCCATAATTGATGTAAGAGGGGTACGAAGCTCATGAGTTAGGTTGTCAATAAAGTGCTGCTGTCGCTGTCCTTCTGCTTTCAATTCCTTCATCTTCTGCTCAATCTTATCAGCCATGATGTTAAACTGCTCCGCTAAAAGTCCTACTTCATCCTTTCTGTTCACCTTGGCTCTGACATGATAGTTGCCAGATGCAATGTTTTGAGCAGTTAAATTTAGCTCTCTGAAAGGTTTTAGAAGAAATCTACTTAATCCCCAGGTAATTAGCGCCACAAAAACTAGTCCTATAAGTCCAGTTCTCATGAAAAGTAAGTATTGCTGCTGCCGGTGCTTCTCTACATGGGTGATGTCTTTTATCAGAGATAGAAGAATTTTTTCCTCATCAATCTCTAAGACATTTGAGACGAATAAATAAAGTTGCTCCTCATCTCTTCTCAGCACAAAGTTTTTTTGACCCTTTAAGGCTACATCTAGTTCATCTCGAGAGAAAAACCAAGCCCTTGGAGCATTTGTGGCTAAAAGGTTAAGCTTCTCGTCAAATATCTCTAAATAATTTCTATCCGTCTTGACTATATCAACCATGCTCTTACTGTAATTTTTTAATTCAATCTTTTCCTGAGCAAGCCGTTGATTGTTTAGTAAGTACAAAGCTAATGTAGAGTGAAGGTTACTCTCTTCTTCCAAGCTCCGCTCTATTTCCTCCTTCAATAAACTCTTATATGTATTTTCTGTAACCACCATCCCTGTTGCAGTCAGAGAAATCACATAAATCCCCATACAAAGGAGAAAAATTTTCCAACTGAATTTCATCCTCTAATCCTCCATTCGATAGCCAACCTTGTAGACGGTTTTAATATTATCTATTCCCAGTTTATTCCTAAGCCGCTGGATATGCATATCAACAGTTCTTGTGTTTCCCTCAAATTCATAACCCCAGACTAGTTCTAGTAATTTATTTCGTGACATAACGTTACCTTTGTTTTCAACTAATAAGCGTAACAAGTCAAATTCTTTATAAGTCAGGTCTACTTCCTCACCGTCCTTTAGAACTTTCCATTGCTCTAAACAAATTTCGATATCATCTATTACTATTTTTGTTTTTTCTTTTCCTGCTCTTCTTAGAACAGATTTAATTCGAGCCAACAATTCTACAGCTTCAAATGGTTTTGTCATATAGTCATCCGCACCCATATCTAAACCTTTCACTTTGTCCTTCAATCTATCTTTAGCTGTTAGAATAATTGTCGGAATATTTCTTTTCAAAATTTGGGGCAATAACTCATAGCCGTCCTGCTTTGGAAGCATGATGTCTAAAAGCACCAGATCTATTTCTTCATTGTTTATATAATGGAGACCCTCTTCCCCATCACAAGCTTCTAATGTTTTATACCCTACCATAGATAAGTTTAACTTAATTAACTCTCTAATAGGCTCTTCATCTTCTATAATTAAAATTACACTCATAAGCTACACCTCATTTCAATATTCTTTTAGAGTATAGGAGAAAACAATCTAGCGACAGACTCTATGAACCTATGGTGCAGAGGTCTCTGGCTATAATCCTTCAATATGATCTGTTTGCTTTCTTGAAGATCTTGATAAAAGCTTTTCTTCAATTTTTTTGTAACTCCTTCATCATAAATAAAGGCATTTACTTCGAAGTTCAAATGAAAACTTCTAATGTCTAAGTTGGCGGTTCCTACAGAAGAAAAGTTTTCATCTACAATAAACACCTTGCTGTGGACGAAGCCTTTTTGATATTGATAGATCTTTACACCTGCCTCCAACAGCTCCATAAAATGTGATTTTGATGCCCAAAATACTGTTCGATGATCTGGTCTACCTGGAAGAAGTATTCGCACATCTACTCCTCTTATGGCGGCGGTTTTTAATGCCATCAATACACTCTCATCTGGTACTAAGTAGGGAGTTGTAATAAAAACACTTTTATTTGCGGTAGTTATAGCGGAAAAATAAGCTTGATGTATAGATTCCCAATAGGAGTCGGGACCACTGGAGGTGATTTGTATCATTTGCTGTCCACAAGAACCTTGCTTAGGAAAATAAGCTCCTTCCTCTAGCTCCTCTTTGCTAACAAAGAACCAGTCTCTTAAGAAAATAACCTGTAGTAAATATACAGCTTCTCCCCTTAGCCTTAGATGTGTGTCCCTCCAAAACCCCATTTTCTTATTTTTTCCCAAATATTCGTCCCCAATGTTAATACCTCCAACAAAACCTACCTTTCCATCTACCACCAATATCTTTCTATGGTTTCTATAGTTTAACCTATTCCCAAAAAAAGGTAAAGTTACTGGCAAAAATGGCTTTAGCTTTACACCTGCCGCCTTAAGAGGATCAAAAAAATCTTCCTTTAGCCGCCAACACCCCACTGCATCATAAATGATTCGTACTTCTAGTCCTTCTTTTGCCTTCTTGATTAATGCCCTTTGAAATCTTCTACCTATGTCACTATCTTTAATAATAAAGTATTCCATATGGATGTGATGTTTGGCTTCATTGATAGACTTCAGCATCTCTCTAAAAGTTTCATACCCATTGATCAAAACAATCGCCTCATTGTTAACGGTAATAGGCGCTTCAGAATTGTTAAGAAGGAGGGGTGCTACCTTTCCTCGAGTATCGAAAAAGTTTTTCTTTAAAAACTCTCCATAATCAGTAAAATCAATTTGATGATATAACAAATTATGCACTACTTTATAATCCTGTTTTCTTTTCTTAATAAAGGTTTTCTTCTTCCTATGGTTTTGTCCAATATATAGATATAAAAACATACCTATCACCGGTAGGAAGATTAAAGATAAAAGCCAAGCCACTGTTCTCGAGGGATTTCTATTGTCTAGTATAATTAATATACTTACCAAAATTGTTGTTATGGTAAATAAAGCTGTAAATAGCCTGAAAATGTCCAAAAATTTTCCCTCCTGTCGTAATATCGCTACAAACTATAATAATAAATCTTCATGATGCTTTATTATAATTCTTACAGTTTCCTGTATAAGCTTTTCTCTATTCAATTTAAGTAAGAACTCTGTTTTCAATAAAAGTCCTATATTTTTATTTTCAATCCTTCCCACACTACTATTATAGCTTTTCATACTTCTCTTCAGCAAATTTGATAAGCTATAAATATAAAAGCAATCTACATGATTATAATCTGCTAAAGCTTCTACCAAACCTATTAAAACATCAACATAGCTACAGTTTTCCTCTAAATCCATTAATGCTATCCATTTGGGAATGATATCTTCTAAAAGTAGTCTATTAGAGGCCTTTACAGGAGAAAGATAATAAAGCTCACCTAACTCTTTAATGGCTCCTTCTCTTATCGACATAATGATTCTCAATGCCTTTTCCTCTTTGATATTTGTCTTAATATAATACCTTCTACCTTTTAATCCTCTAAATGCCTTTAAAGTATCAAAATATCCTAACCTCATGTTATATTGTGCTCTTTTTTTAGTAAAATCTATAATGCTACCCAGATCTCGATAGGGCTGAACATAAGTTATATTAAGATCAGGATAGCTTAATTTTTTAATGCGCCCTTTACTTAACAGTCGAACGGCAATAATGTTCTTATATCCTTTATGATATAACATATCGATAGGAAGATTATTATAAAAGCTGCCATCTAAAAAATTCTTGCCATCTAGTTTTTTAGATTTGAAAATTGGTAAATAAGAAGAAGCCATTAGATAATCAGCCATCTTCATCATGGGTATATCTTCTTTAAAAATTTCCATTGGTTTAAAATCTGTTAAGGATACGGTTACAAAGCCAAAATCAACCTTTGACCTTCTAATTTTTTCTTCATCCAAAGTCTGCTTAATTAAACTTTCCAATGGCTTTGTATCAAAGCCAAAGCCCTTCACAAATTTCCCTATTTCTTCAAATATAATATGTATATTTGCTGTATTCAATTGATTTCCTGAAAGCATCTCATAGATTCTGTCATCTATATCCATGACCATATGGGGGGTAATATTATGCCATATCTCATAGGCTTTATCAAAGTCCTCTTGTACCATCAATGCACCATTTAATGCCCCCACAGATGTTCCTGTAATCCCTTGAAACTCAAAGTTCAATTCTCTAAAAGCCTGCCATGCCCCTATCTGATAAGCCCCTTTAGCTCCTCCACCTTCTAATGTTAAACCCAGCATATACTTATCACTTCCCTATAGCTTGATTAACAATCTATTGATAATATTTTAATATCTTATTTCCATTATACTCGAAAATTTGACTTTTTGTGTTACATAGAAATCGTTTTTATATGAGGAATTTTAAGAAATAAGAACAAAATTGTAATAAATTACGATTTATAGTCTAAAAAAAAATCAATTCTTGCGTATCATCTTTATTTGATATCTTAAAACATTACGAGTCTCTTCTTTTCTTCTCCTCATAGGTGTCGCTTTCCTCGGCAATTATATCCAACTGCTCTCTTTCCTTTTCTTCTTGGGTTCTTCGCCACACCAAATAATCAGCATATTTTGCTACGTCTTTTTTCTCTTCATCAGTCAGCTTTCTCAAAATCAAAGGCTCTTCATCACTTTTACCTTTCCTCCCTTTCTTTTCAGTTTTGCCGATCAAAAACCAGTCACAACTAACGTTAAAAAACTGCGACAAAGAGATTATTGCATCAGAAGAAGGCTTTATCTTGTCTTTTTCATAATGGCTTAAATTCCCACGCTGAACTCCCGTTGCGTCAGCTAGTTGCTTCTGAGTAAGTTTCTTTTTCTCCCTTAAATATTTAATACGTTTTCCAATCGTGTTCAAATTTACTCCTCCTTATGACATAATATTAGAATTATATACGTAAAACAACAATTATATTCGTAATATTACGCATATTTTCTTGACTGCGCGTAATATTACGAATATAATTTAAAGTGTCCCTTTTATTTATTATTATTATCATTATTGAGATTGTACCATACACTAGCGCAACCTTCTACTACTAATTAAACCTGTTAAGGAGGTGAAATCATGACAAAAAGAGCCTTGACTCCTTTTGGACTAGATGTAAAAAAACAACTTTTAGAGCTGGGCCTGACACAGAAAGAATTCTGTAAGCAATATGGTATAAGAGAAACTAGGTTCTGCGAAGTCATTTATGGCGTAATGCCCGGCTATAAATATAAAGAGAAGATTGCAAGAGCTCTAAAAATTAACACACCTGCTTAAATCAAGTTGTAAGCATCTTCTCAGTATGAGCCATTTAAAATTGTCTCCGAGTTTTGCTTTATGATTTTATTTTTATTATATTCTAAAGCTCATAATTTTATATTATAATCGTATAAATCAATAATATTTCTAAAAATTAGTAATAAACTATAATATAGATTTTTAGATTTATAATGTACATGCTTAAAACAAAGTCGTCTTTTCAGTAAATTTTGTTCAGAAATAAAAAAACAGTCCACAAATCCTCTGACTTAAATTATTCACATCTTTTTGTGCGAGCGGTTTCCTAAAAAGCTTTATTTATATTTTTCGACAAATTTCTTTTTTTATATGGTCACTCTGATACTAGATACATCGGTGTGTAAAAATAAAATACACATTTTATTCAAAATTTTTAATAATTATATGCAAATATTAATAAAATTATTATATTTTTGCCTTTAGCAAAAATATAACAATACAATAATACATATATTTAAAGGGGGAAATTTTATGTTAAAAAGCAAAAAAATTATTATCTTAACAATCTTTTTACTAATCTTTTCACTGGTAGCCGTCGGCTGTAGCAATCAAACTGCTGATGCACCAACTGATTCAAAACCATTAATTGTAGCGCAGCGTTCTGATGCAGTCGTATTGGACCCTCATGCCAACAATGATCAGGCTTCATCTAGAGTTATGAGACAAATCTATGAAAACCTAGTAAATCAAAATGAAAAAATGGAATTGTTACCAGGCTTAGCTGAAAGTTGGGAACAACTGGATGAGTTAACCTATAAGTTTAAGTTAAAGCAAGGCGTTAAATTCCATAATGGTGAAGAATTAACTGCCAGCGATGTTGCCTTTACTATTAAAAGAGCTCTTGATTCTTCTCATGTAGCCCATATTGTAGAAGCTATCAACCCAAATGGTATTGAGGTTGTTGATCCTTACACAATTAGAATAGCGACAACCGAGCCTTTCGCGCCGCTGTTAGCACACTTAGCCCATACAGCTACTGGTATCCTAAATGAAAAGGCTGTTACTGAAGCTGGTGATGACTACAGTCAGACTCCTGTAGGAACTGGTCCTTATAAACTATTGAACTGGGTTGTTGGGGAAACTGTTGAGTTAGTAAAGTTTGAAGAGTACCATGATGAAGCCAAAATGCCTAAGATTGAAAAGATAATTTTCAAAGCTATTTCTGAAGATGGTAATAGAACCATTGAGCTAGAAACCGGAGGCATAGATATCGCTTATGATATTATTGGACCAGATGTAGATAGAATAACAAATGCCCCTGACTTAAATATGGTAAGAGATATGAACTTATCTACTACCTATGTAGGATTCAATGTAGGGAAAGAGCCTTTTGACGATATACGGGTACGTCAAGCCATCAACTATGTTGCAGATATGGACCTTATCGTAGATGCTGTATACTTAGGTACTGGAGAGCCCTCCAAAGGACCTTTAGGTCCAAACGTTTGGGCTTCTAATCGAAATTTACAGCCTTATGGTCATGACGTTGAGAAAGCTAAAGAGTTAATGAAGGAAGCAGGCTTAGAAAACGGCTTTAAAACAACAATATGGACTAACCAAAACCAACAGAGGATAGATATCGCTGAAATTTTACAAAATCAATTGAAGCAAATTAACATCGACGCAGAAGTCAGTGTAATGGAATGGGGCGCTTATCTGACAGGTACAGCTGCTGGCGAACATGATATGTTCATTCTTGGATGGGTAACAGTTACTGGTGACCCTGACTATGGTTTATATCCATTATTTCATTCAAGTACCCATGGAGATGGTGGTAATAGGACCTTTTATACCAATGAACAGGTAAATGAATTATTGGATTTAGCAAGAGTAAATGCTGATCCTGCGGTAAGGGAAGCTTCTTACAAAGAGGTTCAGGAAATTGTTCGAGATGAAGCACCTTGGATTTTTACATGGACAGGAGAAGAATTAACCGGTATCAGAAATAATGTGAAGGGATTCCAAAATCATCCTGCAGGACATCATAAATTATGGACTGTTTACTTTGAGTAGCAATCGATAAATCCTATTTCATAAGATCCCATAAGAAAAAGAAAGTTTGCTATATAGCATATATCCTGCTATACAAGGTAATCTGCTTTCTGGCAGAACCCTTATAACTATGTTATGAGTGGATATAGTGTCATATTTTTATGGCACTATATCCACTAAAATGCCTATACTATGATTGTAAATAAATTAAAATAGAAGGAGGCAATTTATGCATAAATATATACTTCGTCGACTGCTTATGTTGATGCCAGTAATGCTTGGAGTATCCTTCATCGTTTTTACCATGATGCATATTACACCAGGAGACCCCGCAAGAATTATGCTAGGAGAATCTGCACCATTAGAAGAAGTTGAGAAATTTCGCGAGGAATTGGGTTTGAATGATCCATTCTTGATACAGTACGGTCGATTTGTTAAAAATTTAGTTATTCATCAGGATATGGGTCGATCCTATACCTCTAAACGTCCCGTTATCGAGGAAATATTAATCCGTTTTCCTACTACATTAAAACTAGCCACATTAGGCATAGTTGTTGCAGTACTGTTGGGAATTCCTGCAGGAATCATTTCTGCCACTAGGCAATATTCTATATTCGATAATACTTCTATGGTAGCAGCTCTATTGGGGGTATCCATGCCCAACTTCTGGCAAGGCCTCATGCTAATTTTACTATTTTCTGTTAAGCTAGGATGGCTTCCTTCTTCTGGATTTTCTTCATGGAAGGAAATGATTCTTCCGGCTTTAACCTTAGGTACCAGCTCCGCTGCTATTATCACTCGTATGACCCGTTCCAGTATGCTGGAAGTAATAAGACAGGATTATATAAGAACAGCTAGGGCTAAGGGACAAGTTGAATCTGTTGTTGTCAATAGGCATGCCTTAAAAAATGCCCTCATTCCTATTGTAACAGTTATTGGCCTGCAATTCGGGTATTTATTAGGAGGCGCAGTATTAACAGAATCTATCTTTAGTATCTCTGGTGTTGGAAGACTCATGGTGGAATCCATTAGTGCAAGAAACTTTCCTGTAGTACAAGGAGGCGTTTTATTTATCGCTCTCACCTTTAGTATCGTAAATCTATTGGTAGACATACTATATGCTTTCCTAGATCCTCGAATCAAATCCCAGTATAAATAAAACTCTAATATTGTAAAGGAGGAGGTTATTCTATGTCCCAAACAAAAACCTTAATTGATAAACAAGCAGTATCAATTAATAAAAAAAGAAGAAGCCAATGGCTAGAAGTATGGAGAAGATTAAAGAAAAATAAAGCTTCAATGGTTGGGTTATTTATTATTTCTCTTTTAGTATTTGCTGCTATCTTTGCGGACTTCATTGCCCCAGAAGGTTTTGATGATCAAGACTTATATAGGAGATTTATACCCCCTGGCAGCAACCATTTTTTAGGCACAGATCATTTAGGTAGAGATATATTTAGTAGAATCATTTATGGATCAAGAATTTCACTGCAGGTAGGCTTCATCGCGGTAGGTATTGCTGCTGTCACAGGGGGAACGTTAGGCGCTATTGCTGGATACTATGGCGGAAAATTAGACAACACCATTATGCGTCTTATGGATATTCTACTGGCTATCCCCAGTATCCTATTGGCTATTTCCATCGTAGCGGCATTGGGACCTGGTTTAGTCAATGTTATGATTGCTGTCGGTATTGCTTCTATTCCCTCCTATGCCCGAATTGTTAGAGCCTCTGTATTAACCATCAAGGATCAGGAATTTATTGAAGCGGCAAAGGCAATCGGAGCTAATGATTTTAGAATTATAACAAAACATATTCTCCCCAATGCTATGGCACCAATTATTGTACAAGCGACTCTTGGAGTAGCTAATGCCATACTTTCAGCTGCTGGACTCAGCTTTATTGGTCTAGGTATCCAGCCGCCAAACCCTGAGTGGGGAGCCATGCTGTCAGCAGGTAGGCATTATATTCGAGATTATTGGCATATTGCTACTTTCCCTGGCTTAGCCATCATGCTAACAATATTTAGTCTTAATCTTTTTGGAGATGGTTTAAGAGATGCACTAGATCCTAGGTTAAAAGACTAATTGGGAGGGATAAAAAATGATCAAAAATGAAAGTTTATTAAAAATAAAAGATTTGACTATTCATTATGTTACTGAAGATGGAAGAGTTCGAGCTGTTGAAGATATGAGCATCACCATTGGCAAAGGCGAAACCTTAGGGCTAGTTGGGGAAACAGGAGCTGGAAAAACTACAACTGCCTTAGGCATTATGCAGCTAGTGCCAAATCCCCCTGGAAAAATTATAAGTGGAGAGATTATTTTTGAGGGAGAAAATCTAATTGGAAAATCTCCTGCTGAACTTAGAAAGATTCGTGGCAATAAAATATCTATGATTTTCCAAGATCCTATGACCTCTTTAAACCCTGTTATGACAGTGGGCGACCAAATTGCAGAGGTAATCAAGCTTCATCAAAAGGTTAGTGGAGGGGAAGCTGTTATCAAAGCACAGGAAATGTTAGATACCGTGGGAATACCTATGGAAAGATATAAGGAATATCCCCATCAATTCAGTGGCGGCATGAGGCAAAGGGTAGTTATTGCCATTGCTTTGGCATGTAACCCCAAGCTATTAATTGCAGATGAACCTACTACAGCATTGGACGTGACAATCCAAGCACAGGTGCTGAATCTAATGAAAAAGCTTAAGGAAGAGTATGAAACCTCTATGATTATGATTACCCATGACTTAGGTATTGTTGCAGAAATCTGTGATAAAGTTGCTATCATGTATGCAGGAAATGTTGTGGAATATACCGATGCAGAATCTTTATTTCTTAGTCCAAAGCACCCTTACACTATTGGTCTGTTTAATTCTATTCCTAATATAGAGGAAGACGTGGAAGCCTTAGAGCCTATCAAAGGATTAATGCCTGATCCAACGAATCTCCCTAATGGCTGTTCCTTTCATCCTAGATGTCCAAGGGCGACGGCAGCCTGCTCTGAAAGGCAGCCAAAATCTATCGAGGTAGCTGAAGGCCATTTTGTATTTTGTCTTTTGTATGAACACCAGCTTCAGTTAGGGGGTATTTTAGATGACCAAAAGATTGATTGAAGCAAAAAACTTAAAGAAATATTTCAAAACAAAAAAAGGATTATTGCACGCAGTAGATGGTGTCAATTTTTATATTAATGAAGGAGAAACCTTAGGGCTAGTTGGGGAGTCAGGCTGTGGTAAATCTACCACTGGTCGAGCAGTACTTCGCCTTTTAGAAGCCACTGATGGAGAAATTATATTTGAAGGAGAAAATATTCTAGAATATAATAAACAACAAATGCGACAAATGACAAAGAAAATGCAAATCGTATTTCAAGACCCTTTTGCCTCCTTAAATCCCAGAATGAGTATTTCACAAATCATTGCAGAACCCTTAGAAATTAACAAAGTCTATAAAACAAAAACTGAAATAAATAGGAAGGTTAAAGAACTAATGGAGACAGTTGGATTAGCTGAAAGATTGGTAAACACCTATCCCCATGAGCTAGATGGTGGACGGCGTCAAAGAATCGGTATTGCTAGAGCACTTGCCTTAAATCCTAAGTTTATCGTTCAGGATGAGCCAGTGTCAGCCCTAGATGTATCTATACAGGCTCAGATTCTAAACCTGATGAGTCAGTTACAAAAAGAATTTCATTTAACTTATTTATTCATTTCTCATGATCTAAGTGTTGTGAAACACGTTAGTGATAGAATTGCAGTAATGTATCTTGGAAAAATCATGGAATTGTCTGATTATAAGTCTATGTTTAAGACGCCTCTTCATCCTTATACACAGGCTTTATTATCTGCTATTCCCATACCACAAATCAATGTACGAAGAGAGAGAATCATTCTTGAGGGAGATGTGCCAAGTCCAATTAATCCCCCAGAAGGTTGTAGATTCTATGGAAGATGTAGATATCGTCAAGGCATCTGTAAAGAACAAACCCCTGAGTTAAGGGATATGGGCCAGGAAAGATTTGTTGCATGCCATTTTGCTGAAAACTTTAAATAATTTCCTATAAATTTAGCAAAGGCCAAGGGATTAAATCCCTTGACCTTTACTTATATTGGAGAGTGAATAAAGCCTGTTTATTGTGCTAACTTCTTGTAGCCTTCATATCTTTCCTTTGCATCTTCCTCTGATTTTTCAAACAGAGCTTCTGCTACTTCTGGGAAGGATTTTGATAAAGAAGCATAACGAACTTCACTCATTAAGAACTCTCTGAAAGAAGTCTTTGGTTCTTTAGAATCTAATGTAAATGAATTCTTTCCTTCTTTCTTTAATTCTGGGTTGAATCTGTATAGATGCCAGTATCCAGCCTCTACTGCTCGCTTGGCTTGTTCTTGAGTTTTACCCATACCTGCCCCGATTCCATGAGCAATACATGGTGAATAAGCAATTACTAAGGATGGTCCATTGTAAGCTTCTGCTTCCTTCATAGCCTTCATTAATTGATTCTTGTCTGCACCCATAGCTACTTGAGCCACATATACATAACCATAGCTCATAGCCATCATACCTAAGTCCTTCTTCTTAGTTCTTTTACCGGCAGCTGCAAATTTAGCGATAGCTGCTGTTGGAGATGCCTTAGAAGATTGTCCTCCTGTATTGGAGTATACCTCTGTATCCATTACAAGAACATTTACATCTTCACCAGAAGCAAGTACATGGTCTAATCCACCATATCCGATGTCATAAGCCCAACCGTCTCCACCAAAGATCCATTGAGACTGCTTGATTAGATAATCCTTTTTCTCAATGATTTCAGCGATTACAGCATTGTCTTTTTCAGCTTCGATTAATGGAAGAATTTTATAGGTTGCAGCCTTAGAAGCTTTACCTTCATCCTTGCCATCAAGCCACTCTTGGAAGGCCGCTTTTAATTCAGCATTGATATCTAATGTTAAAGCTTCCTTCATTAAATCTGCAACTCTATCTCTAATTTGTGTAGATGCTAACATCATACCATAGCCATACTCAGCATTGTCTTCAAATAAAGAGTTTGCCCAAGCTGGTCCTTTGCCTTCAGCGTTTTTGCAGTATGGTACAGACGGTGCACTTCCTCCATAGATAGAAGAACATCCAGTAGCGTTAGCAACCATCATTCTATCCCCGAATAATTGAGTAACTAACTTAACATATGGTGTTTCACCACAACCAGCACAAGCCCCTGAGAACTCAAATAATGGTTGAGAGAATTGACTACCCTTTAATGTTTCAATATTTGTTAAGTGAGACTTATCTGTAACAGTAATAGAATAATCCCAATTTTCTTTTTGTTCAACGATTTGTGGCTCAACAGGTTTCATTTCTAAAGCCTTGTTCTTAGAAGGACAGATATCAGCACAGTTTCCACAACCTGTACAGTCTAATGGAGCTACCTGCATACGATATTGTAATCCTTCAAATTCTTTACCCATTGCCTTCAATGTTTTGTATCCTTCTGGTGCATTTTTCATTTCCTCTTCATTTAATAGGAAAGGTCTAATAGCGGCATGAGGACATACAAAGGAACATTGATTACATTGAATACAGTTTTCTGGAATCCACTCAGGAATGGTTACAGCAATACCACGCTTTTCAAAAGCACTGGTTCCTAATGGGAAGGTTCCATCCTCTGCACCTACAAAAGCACTTACAGGTAGATCATCACCAGCTTGAGCGTTTATAGGTCTTAAGATGTTTTTGATGAAGGCTGGTTCTTCTACTTCTACTGCTGCCGCTACTTCTTCTGCAACACCCTTCCAGCTTTCAGGTACATCTATCTTTACAAGAGCATCTACACCACGATCTATTGCTTTATGGTTCATAGCAACAATTTTTTCACCTTTTTTACCATAAGCTTTAACAACAGCTTGTTTTAAGTGTTTTAATGCCTCATCCACAGGAATAACTTTTGCTAGTTCAAAGAAGGCAGATTGCATAATCATGTTAATCCTTCCACCTAAACCTATTTCTCTAGCAATTTCTGTACCATTAAGTGTATAGAAGTTGATACCATTTTCAGCGATATACTTTTTCATAGCCGCTGGTAGCTTTTCTTCTAGTTCCTCTGATGACCACATGCAGTTTAATAAAAAGGTACCGCCCTTTTTCAAACCCTTTAACAAATCATATTGATTCACATAGGCTTGGTTATGACAGGCAATGAAGTCTGCTTCGTCAATTAAGTAAGGAGACTTAATAGGCTGCTTACCAAAACGTAAGTGGGATATAGTAACACCACCAGATTTCTTAGAGTCATAGGAGAAATATGCTTGTGCATACATATCTGTATCGTCTCCAATGATTTTGATAGCTTCTTTATTTGCACCTACTGTACCATCAGATCCTAATCCCCAGAACTTACATCGAATAGTTCCCGCTGGAGCCGCTGAAATATTTTCCTTTATTTCTAAAGATGTATTGGTTACATCATCTACAATACCAATGGTGAAAGCATTTTTAGGGGTATCTGCCTTTAGGTTATCATATACCGCTAAAATTTGAGCAGGTACCGTGTCTTTTGAACCAAGACCATATCTACCACCAATAACCATGGGTGCATCTTTCTTGTCGAAGAACATGGTTCTGATATCTTGATATAATGGTTCTCCAAGAGAACCTGGCTCTTTTGTTCTATCTAACACAGCAATTCTTTTTACTGTTTTTGGCAACGCATCAAAGAAGTATTTTTCTGAGAAAGGTCTGTATAAGTGTACTTTTAATACCCCTACCTTTTCTCCTTTTGCTGCTAAGTAATCGATAGTTTCTTCAATCGTATCGGTTACAGAACCCATAGCAATGATAATATTTTCTGCATCTTCTGCTCCATAATAATTGAATGGTGCATACTGTCTTCCTGTAAGCTTTGAAATTTCCTTCATATAATCAGCTACCATATCAGGAATAGCATCATAGAACTTGTTAGCAGCTTCTTTTGCTTGGAAGAAAATATCAGGGTTTTGAGCAGTTCCTCTGAGTACAGGATGTTCTGGGCTTAAAGCATTATCTCTGAAAGCTTTAATAGCATTCCAGTCTGCTAACTTAGCAAGCTCCTCGAATTCGAGCACTTCAATTTTTTGCATTTCATGGGATGTTCTAAAACCATCAAAGAAATGTACAAATGGCACTCTTCCTTTGATAGCAGTTAAATGCGCAACCCCTCCTAAGTCCATAACCTCTTGAACACTACCAGAAGCAAGCATAGCACATCCAGTTTGTCTTGTGGCCATAACATCTGAATGATCTCCGAAAATAGAAAGTGCATGTCCAGCTAATGCTCTAGCACTTACGTGAAATACCCCTGGTAACAATTCTCCAGCAATTTTATACATATTAGGAATCATTAAAAGTAACCCTTGTGAAGCGGTGAATGTAGTTGTTAAAGCTCCTGCAGCTAAAGAACCATGAACAGCTCCTGCAGCTCCTGCCTCTGATTGCATCTCTACAACCTTTACTGTTTGACCAAAGATGTTCTTTAGGCCATGGGCACTCCACTCATCAACATTTTCAGCCATGTTAGAGGAAGGAGTAATAGGATAAATTGCTGCTACATCAGTGAATGCATAGGATACATGTGCTGCAGCAGCATTACCATCCATTGTTTTCATCTTTCTAGCCATTTGATAGCCTCCTTTTTTTATATTAATTGATAATTAAATTATGTTATATATATGTACAGAATAATGTATTCTGTATACAACTCCATTATATATAAAATTAATAATGAATAACAGTAGAATTTTTTGTAAACATTAAATTTTTTTTGCAAGTAGATAACCAAATTCCTTGATTTCGTGTTAGTCACTTAGTTTGTTTATCTATAAGTGGGAATCTTAGCAATACACTGAAGGATAAATTAGCATAAATCCCATAAAGAGGTACTAATTATGAAGGTTTCATTTTACATGATTAAAGGCATAACTCACAAAGGATCTCATTTAGGTAAACGTTATCCTTTTATGTTATAATTATATCATAACTTATTTCCTATGAGTAGTACATTGTATAATGTATTTAATAAATACATTACCTCATAGACAAAGGGACAGGGACTTGTCCGCTATACCTTTTCAACCGTATACTTACTTACCCCTGTTACTTTCGCAAGTTGTCTTATTGTAATACCATTGGTAGCCTTTAAATCTCTCAGTACCTTATCCTTTTTATATTCATGATAACTGCTCCATCTATATTTTGCTGCTGAATTTGTTATTTCAGCCTTCATGGGGTTTTGATAAATATATCTTAATACTGTCAACAGATGTGCTTCATTTTCTACGACTTTACTTTTATATCATTCTTGAAACAAATGTTCAAAACGATCCACATTTGTGATTGTACCAATATACGAAACCAGAGCATATTCTCTGCATTATCAGGGATAATGATTCTATTCCTTCTCGCAATAATAAATGTACATGATTTCCCATTAAGCAGTGTCCATAAAGCTCAAATTTACTTTTTTTGCTCTTCTGTATTGCATCAATAAATTTAACACAATCTCTATCATCTTCAAATATATTTTGACGATTAATTCTCCTAATTATGATATGATATATTCCTGTTTTCCTCTTTTCTCGCGCTTTGATTGGTATATTTCACCATCTCATCAGAATTATATCAAATTTTTTCTATCAGACAAATCCCTGTCCCTTTGTCTGTTTTGTGTATACGTTGACTCCCTAATTTAGACAAAGTTAAGTTTATTCTATCATTTGATTTCATATTTCTAATGTCCTTTTTGTATGTTTGTTTCTATATATTATTTTATAGCTTGTCAATTGTTATGTTACCATTATTTATCATATATAGTATTATATTACTTGTTCTGGTCTGTATTGATTAAAAAACAATAATTGCGTAGAAATCTTGGAAATTCAAGTGTTCTTATATTTTTATCTCATTGTGGAATTAGATATGCATGTTAGTACTCTCTCTTAAGTTGACAGCATTGACCTGCCGTCCCCTTGGCTCCACATGGACCCTTGTCTATGGATATTTATTACTCTTCTTGGAAAATCCCTTTTTCCCATAGAATCTCTATTTGTTGCCGCTGTTGTCGCAACTTTATTAGTACATTTTGGAGTCTATTTAAACTGTTAACATATTTCTGTAAAAACTTCTCTGCTTTTTCATAATCACCAGCTACATAAGCTTCATAATATTCATATAAAGAACTTGACATGCCTTGTACTGGAGCTGCTATTTCGATTTCCAAGTTTGAATTTTTTGCCATATGGCCTGTATTTAGCTCCCCGTGTAGTTGACTACGATCTTCCCAAGTATGGGGAAGATTTTCTACTCGCTTTTCTTCCAATAATAGTACCTTTTCTACAATAACATCAAGAAATGGATCATCCACCTTTAAATTTCTTATATAATATCCTCTATACTGTAGCAGTATAATAAAACCAATAACAATTAACCACTTTTTTCTTTTTTGCATACTAGCCTCCCTATCACTTACTTAAAATTATATTTATTTAACTTCTCATAATCAGATGGATAATATTTATCCCTAGCAAATCCATCAAACAATGGATAATACCAGCCCTTATCAGATGTATCATAGGTTCTATATTCATCTTCACTTTCAACATACCTAACATAATTAATAACTTTATAATCGGCTATTTGGCTGGTTTCATTGACCTTTCTATTCGGGTCCACTACGCTTACAGCAATTCTAATATCGTCTGGTTTCGCTGGTATGTTAAGATCTATCATTGATTTAGTAACTCCTGCTGCAAAAGCCGCTACAGTGACATAATCGGCAGAAATATTCCCTTGGCTTGCTACTGATATCGAGCCTGCCAAGTCTGATGCTGCATCTAAGCCATTGTCAATAGGCTCAGACCATGTTTGTGGGTGCTTCTTTGTCAGTTGTGTCATTTTAATATCAAATTTATAATCTTCTTTATAGGGCACTGTAAATCTTGTAATCTCTTTATTAATTTCTGCATCATACAAGGTGAGAGTATGAGCATTAATAAGCTTTTTATTATCTGAATTAATCTCTAGTTGAGTTTTAATCCACATATTCACGCTAGATACATATATTGCTTCTTTGATATCATCATCACCCGTCCCCTTATCATCCCCCACTTTCTTAATCATTTCGCTTTCCACTTCAGGTTTAATATTCACTTTACCCCTCGCTGCTTCAGTGGTTGCATCATCTTTTCTAATCCAAGGGACTGCTCCTGTTATTGCATCAACTCTTGCGTATTTTCCTCTACCTAAAAACCTGTCTTGGAACTCTGACCAATTTTTCTTTCCTGTTGCAACTGTTTCTGCTGTAACTGCTCCTATTGTTAGTGTCCCTCTTTTTACTGTTGTACAGGCATCTTCCCATTCTTTTTTTAGCTTATCTAGTATCCTTTCTTTTCTCTCTTTCCCATCTTTTACTTTTTTATCTATGATTTTTTTTATTTGTTTTCCTTTTTCTTTTGCTGTATTTTTCCCTCTGTCTATGGCTTTCTTTGCAGGGTTTATATTTCTAGGGTTTATAACTTTAGGGATTGCTGCCGCTGCTTTTTGGGTGATTTGTTTGGCTGTACCTGTCGTTGCTTTCAACCTCTTTGGTATTGCTGAAACAGCTTTTGTCTGTATGTTCTTTGCTATTTTTCCTGCTGCTTTTTTGCCAGTTTGTTTTCTTGCATTTACTACTTTAGGCACGGCTGCTTTGGCTTTTTCGATTTCTTTTCCTAAGTATAACACGTTTTTTCTCCTTCCATGTTTTTTCTCCTTCCATGTTATTGTATAATTTCTATTTCTTCAAGCTGTTCTTGAGTAAGGCTGCATTTTTCCAGCTGTTTCTTTGTAAATCTGCTCTTATGTAATTTGGCTTCTGTAAATATCGCTTCTTCTAAATCTGCTCCTTCAAAGTCTCCTCCTATGATGATTGCTCTGGTGAAATCAGCCTTTGTTAGATTGCTGTCTTTGAAGTTGACTCCTGTAAAGGCTACAGTGTGTTGCAGATTGGCTGCTGTCATATCAGCTTTTTCAAAGTTGGCATCGTTGATCATAGCTCCCATCAGGTTGGCACCCTTCATGGTGCAGTTTTTGAATTTGGTTCCAATTAATAGGCTATTGACGATGTCTGTTTGGTTTAATAGACTGTTTCGAAAATCTGTATTGAATAAGTCCATATTTGTATAAGTAAGGTTGCTTAGGTCTAGTTCTCTAAAATCTTGAAACCTGTAGGCTTGTTCTTGGTTTTGCTTCAGCCAGTTTTTAATTTTTAGCAGGTTTTTTTCTTTTTCTTCCATATGTATGATATCACAGGGCTCATAGTATTCTCCTGCTTGTATTTCGAATATGTCTTCTTTATCTATGGACATATATTCTTCTGTTTCTAAGGCTTCTATGAGGCTATGGCGTATGACTTCTACTACGTATTTGTGAAAGTAATCCAGCTGTTCCAGCATGATTCTCTCTACATCTGGTTCGCTGATTTTCAATACATATTTTCTAAATACTTTCATAAGCTGCTGTCTCATGTCTTCATAGTGTTTGTAAATAAAGGTAACATCTAGTTCTCCTACTGGGATACCATCCTTTAGATACCAGTCTTTGTCATATGCCATGGCGGTGTATGTATATTTGTGCTGCAATATTTTTGTTCGCAGCAGGTGGTATATGATAAATCCTGTTTTGGGCTGGGTACTTTGTTGAATTTGTTTTGTATTGGTACAGATTTGTTTAAAGGAGTCGATGAATGTTTTTTTAAACTGCTGTTTATTTTGCTGGAAATCTTCTTCCAGGTTTTTTAATGCCTGCTCTAGGGATGGTTTTACTTCCTTTAGGTTGAATTTTTCTAATGCTGTTTCTGCCATATCATCACCTGTCTTTTTGACCTTTTTCTTCTGTCTTTTCTTCTAAGTGGTTTGAGGGTTCTTTTATGGTCATGAGGATTTGTTGGATAATGGGCTTGTATTGTTTTTTCTGATAAATGCTGCAGTTGAATGTTCCCATGAGTAGTTGTCCTTTTAATTCCATAAAAAACATAAGATTGTATATGTCTCCATCTATTAATGGCAGGTCGTAGGAAAAGAAACTAATGTTTTTTTCTCCTGTCTGGATGGTCTGACTGTCTTCTATTTTGGATGCAGGATGCAGTCGCTGCATTTGTTTGGCTAGGATGTCTTTTACTTCTTCTATCTCTTCGTTGTCTATCTCGCCACTATCTTCTATGGTAAATGTTATGTTTACGGTTGTATCTTCATTGGTATAGATATAGTCGGGTTTGTCTTCTCCTGGATATTTGATCTCTGCCAGTTCTTCTTCCATGATTTGAAATTCTTTGGGCATTAGCATTGTGATTGCTCCGTCTAGCAGTTCTTTTTCTTCTATATCGAGTTTCTTGTATTTTACAACGACAAATCCGTTGTTTATGTCGTTTTCTATGTTGTAGATGTCTTCTTCTTTCTGGTTAATTTGTTTGATTTTTTGTATGATTTCTTCTGCATAGGTTATTTTGTTTTCCATCTGTTTTCTCTCCCATCTTTGTTAAGGGCGTCATCCTTATCCTTTGATATGTACTATGTCATCAACAATGATACTGCAGGTTTTGGTAGCCAGCAGGATTTTATCTTTTGATTCTATTTCTATGGTTTCGCACTCTCCAATCAACTGTTTTTGTGTTTTTATATGTATATCCTGATGGCTGTTTACTTCTATTCCTGTCTCGTTATTCATTTTCAGATAGAGTTGGTTTTCTACTGCACTGAGGGTAAGCTCTTTGGGCGCTAATTTCATTTCTTTTTGATGTACTGTTCCATAATATTTGATGGATGGATCTTGAACTTTAGGATTTGTTTCTCCATCTAGTCGCATCACTTTTTTTACATAGGCTTCTTTTTCGTTTTCTGTAGGCATATATAGCTGTACTGTATCTCCTATCTGGGGCATACTGTACCAGCCGGTTGTTCCTTCTGTGGTATAGACTGTATCGAAGGGATACCAATTTGCTGTGGATGTGTCTTGGCTAGCGTCTATGGATAGATGGAGTTTTAGTTTGTCTTTTTCTACCGCAAGAGCTTTCCCTTGTATAGAGGTTCCTTTAAGTTTTTTGTTGTATAGGATACTTTGTTTTAAGCCTGTTTCTTTTTGAAGTCTATATTTGTGAATTAGAATTCCTTTTTTTATTTCTGTTACTTTTTGAGCTACTGTAAAAGGGATTTTTTGATAGGTTATCTTATCTCCTAGTTGATAGTCTCCCATACTTTCAATCCAATAGGAAATGTCTTCTTGTTCATAGCGATCTCCATGGTTTTTTGTGTAATGTAGATAGTTTTTTAGATTTTTTTCTATCGTATAGTCTGGATTTTTTTCTTCATAGTTGTTTCCAATGTTGATTCCAATATATATTCGTGGCTCCTCTGAGGCGATTTCTGGAAATATAGGTGCTTGTGTATGGGAAGCTACTCTTTTTATAAATTCCCAGTCGGTTTCTTGGTATTGTATAAAGCAACAGTTTTGCAGAGCACCTTTTGTAGCGCTATCAAATATATCTCCTCTGTATTCTCGAAGAATTGTTTTTAATAGGTTTTCATAGGGGTTATTGGGATTTTGAAAGCTTCTGCTTTTTTGTTGGATATCCAGATAGATGGAGGTGCTGTTTAGTATCATGTGGATATGGTATACTCCATCTATTTTCTTTATCGTGACTTTTACAGGAATTCCTGAAAATATTATTTCTTCTTTATCTTCTAGTTGTGCCTTGATCTTTATATTGGTTTGGTCTGTTAAACTGTGTATTGCATCATGATTTTCTTCTTTTAAAATGCCTGTTATATGGGCAACTGCATGGTTGTTTAGGCTTTGTTCTATTTTTAGTTCTGTTATTCTCTGCAGTTTCACTGGCATATCTATTGTCAAATCTCTATAGGTTAATCCGTCTTTTTTCATGGTTTTTCACCTCTATTTTAAGCTTACTGGAATAAACTGTATCCCACACAGGTTTTTTCGTAATATGTTCTCGGCTAAATGTAGGGATACTATGAGATATTCTTGTTTTTGGAAGGCAACTTTAAATATATATTTGCTTTTTATTTTTTCTTTTATGATGGCTAGGTTGTCATATCTCATTTGGGAATGGATTTCTAGGCAATCCTGCAATTCTAAGTCTATTTTCCAATATATTTTTTGTCCCTTTTGTTCTTTATCGGTGACAAAGAAGGGGATAGCTGTCATATTGTCTGCATATATCTCTAACATTTCTTTTAGAGCATCTGATACGCAAAAGTAATGATTAAATAATTTTTTTTTGCAAAAATAATCTACAAAGGTTGTTGTGGGATGAAAATCAGCATAGACAACAAAGGGTTCTTCTGTATCTATATCTATCGTGGATGAATCGATTTTAAGGGGGGAGGTAACCCGATTATCTTGTTTTATTACAAAGTATTCCATATAATCTCCTTATGATCATTTGTATTGTTGTTTTGTTGTATCTTAATTGATTTTTACATCTTCTCCGCATATATCTATTTGGCTGTCAATTTTTATTTCGCTAGTTTTGCATTTTAGTTTGATCTGCTCGCTGGCTAATATTTTTATTGTATCTTCTGCTTCTAGCTTGATTCCTTTTTCTGTTTTGAAATGAATCGGTTCTGTGCTGATGATTTCGATACCTGTGTCTTGGTTGAGCCGAATATATATGATTCTGGATTCTCCTGTTTCTTTATCTGTTCCATTAATGCAGGTTATCTGAATCTCGTCTGGGCTGAATTTTAATTCTTTTCCGTTTTTGGTTCTAAAATATTTTATATCAGGGTTTTGTATCTTATCTGTACTCTTGTTCTCTACTCTTATAGCATTCATCCCTACGCCTTTATGCTCTTGTCTAGTGGGGAAGTATATAAGAACTGTGTCATTTAGTTCTGGCATGCAGTACCAGCCACTGTTTCCTTCTGCGGTATATATTGTGGTGTAGGGAAACTCCCATGCCTGGGCTTTGTTCTGGCTTTTGTCTATTTCTAGATGTACTTTGATCTTATCCCGCACTACTTCTAGGACTCTTCCTTTTAAGGAGATTCCAGTGATTTGTTCATTGTATAATTGGTCTTGACTCAATCCATTTTTAGTGGAAAGGGCATACTTAAAAAGCAAAGTGCCGTTAACAAGCTCTCCTTCTTTGCTTTTTATATATAGAGGGATATTTTGATAGGTAACTTTGTCTCCTATTTCATACTCTTTTTCTGTCTCGATATGAAATTCTATGGTGTCCAGTTCCTTTAGGTTTGGATTTGTATTTTGGGAAGATTTCATGTACTGTCCTATATTTTTTGTTATATAGTAGTTGTAGCTCTCTATTTCTCCTATGTCGTTACCTTCTGCTGTTCCGAATAGAATTTTAGGGCCTTCATGTATAACTGAAGGGAGTATCCCCATATGAAAATGGGATGCCATCCGTTTTAAAAATTCCCAGTCTGTTTCTTGGTATTGCATAATAAATTTTTCAATGGCTTTGCCTTGAGAAGCTTTGTCCATCATATCTCCACCTGGGTAGTTCCTTACTATACCCTTAATCATGTCTCTATAACTCATGTTTTTATCCTGAAAGGAACGACATTCTTTTTTTATGTCGATTTTAAAGGAATTGGATACTGCTTTTATTTCTAGATAATAAACATCTTCTATGACTTGTACTTGTATGTGCTGGATCATTCCTTGAAACAAAGTCTTGGGTTTATCATCCTCTATGTACAGGGTTATTTGTTCTTCTCTAAGGTTTTCTTTTACATAATCATCTTTATACTGCTCTGATATTATTGCTGTCAGGTATAGATAGGCATGGTGGTTGATTTGCTGTGTCATTTTTATGTTTTTTATCTGCTGGATATATTCTATATTGGTTTTTAACTGAAAATAAGTTATTGCAGTCATAGGTTCACCTCTTTCACTTTCTTTATTTTTGCTGACCTGATTCTTCGATTTTTATGATTCCCCCATGGACACAGGGGACAATGCATATATTTAGAAGAGCTAATTCTTCTCTAACCTTATGATCTTTTTTTCCGTTAATCCATTTCAGGAGAATGGAGGGGGTACAGGGAACTGGTGGATTCACCCTTGTACACATGGAAAATGGCATAATATTTACATTTGCAACATGGTCTTCAATCGTTGCTTGGTTTTTTCCTTGTAAAGTCGCTCCATGACTCTGGGGAACTTTTAATTGACTAGTGCCTGTACCAAGGGAACATCTTAATGTTGCACCTTCTTTGATATTGTAGAGGGTTTGGGACATGGTCATTTTCTCCTTCCTGTAATTACAATCACTATTGCCGCTATTATTCCTTAAGTTTATTGCAAATTTTTCCATACTTCTACGTTTTTCAACCGACATGCATCGACATTCAGAGCTTTGTAGCTTTCATTTTTAAAAAAGAAGAACTGTAATTGTTGAAAATTACAGTTCTTTTAAAAATTAATTTGGAGGATTTTATGGAATGGTAAAAAAGTCCTGTTTTATATTCCGTTTCTTTATTTTGGTACAATCCATTAAGAATTTGTACCAATTTTATATAAACTTTAATTCGACAAGTGATACAAAAAAAGTATCAGCACTTTCTTAAACCAGATAAAATTACAATTAAATTAAAAAGATGTAGAAAAGAAAAAATATGATGTTTTAATCTGCTATAGACTAGACCGTATTAGCCGTAATGTATCGGACTTTTCTAATATACTCGAATTACTGCAGAAAAACAATATAGCTTTTGTCTCCGTTAAAGAGCAATTCGATACTTCTACCCCAATGGGCCGTGCCATGATGTAGTACATTGTATAATGTATTTAATAAATACATTACCTCATCTCAAAGGATTTCATAAAAAACATAAATAGAACTGGTTTCAGCTCGCTGAAACCAGTTCTATTTATGTTTTAATATTGAATGTTCATTTTTTTGCTTAACTTCTCTAGCATATCCTTTGTCATGCCATCCAAATCATATTTTGGATTCCAGCCCCATTGTTTTCTTGCCTCACTATCATCTAGTGAGTTAGGCCATGAATCAGCAATTTTTTGGATGTCAGGGTTTACATCATATTCCATTTGGAATTCTGGAATATACTTTTTGATAGCTGTTGCAATTCCCTCTGGGTCAAAGCTCATGGCAGTTACGTTAAATGCGTTTCTATGTGTTAATTTGGATGGATCTGCCTCCATCAATTCTACAATAGCATTTAATGCATCTGGCATATACATCATGTCCATAAAGGTTCCCTTTTGTAAGAAACAATTATATTTCTTATTTTTAAGAGCCTCATAATAGATATGTACTGCATAATCAGTTGTTCCTCCACCGGGTAATGCTACATTAGAGATTAAGCCTGGAAAACGCATCCCCCTTGTATCAACATTGAACTTTTGAAAATAATAGTCACATAAAAGTTCTCCTGATACTTTTGTTACCCCATACATAGTCGTTGGTCTCATCAAGGTATCTTGAGGTGTATTGTCTTTAGGGGTAGAAGGTCCGAAGACAGCAATGGAACTAGGAGTACAAACAGTGCATTGGTTTTCTCTTGCCACTTCTAATACATTGTAAAGTCCATTCATGTTGATGTCCCATGCTGCTGCTGGATTACTTTCCCCAGTAGCTGATAGTATCGCCGCCAGATTGATAATTGTATCTACCTTATGCTTCTTTACTGCATCAACAATTTCTTGTGACTTGGTAACATCCACCAATTCAAAAGGACCTGCATCAACAATAGGGTTATCTCCTTTTCTTCTACTGCTGGCTATAACATTATCTGCACCGTAGATTCCCCTCATATGCATTACTAGTTCAGAACCTATTTGTCCCAATGCTCCTGTTACTAAAATTTTTTTCATTATATTCGCCTCCTTAATAATAATTGCTATACACTATTGCATACACTTATTATTGTTTAAAACACATCTTTTAACACATATAAATTTACTAATTTTATAAATCTTAAACATTGATAAGCTTCACTATTTATTATAACAAATTTTTTCCTATTCGTCCCCCACCGAAAGACTTTTTTAGTAAATTGTCTTTGACTTAATACTCCTTATCAATTTCAAGGGATTTTTTTTGAAAATTTAGCACAAATTAGACATATCCCTCTTTTTTTGATAAGATGATTTAGAATACAATAATAAAGGAGTGTTAAACTCATGAATAACAAACAAGTATTGGCAGTAGTAGGTAGCCGTGAAATTACTAATGAAGATCTTCAATTACTTATAAGAAGCCTTGATCCTCAAAGGGCTGCACAGTTCCAATCAGAAGAAGGTCAAAAAAGACTTTTAGAAGAATTAGTGAATCAAGAATTGTTTTATCTGGATGCCATTGATCATGGGTTAGATCAAGACGAAGCTTACAAGCAAGAGCTAAAGAAAGTTCAAGAAAGCTTTTTAAAACAATATGCTATTAATCATTTGGTTAAGACAGCTGCTATCGATGAAAAAGAACTAGCAGATTATTATGAGGCAAACAAAGATCATTTTATGAATCCTGCTACAGCAAAAGCCAGCCATATTCTTGTAGATAGTCAAGAAGAAGCTGAGAACATTATAGCGGAAATTCAAGAGGGCCTTTCCTTCCAGGAGGCAGCTGAAAAATATTCTAAATGTCCATCTAAAGCTCAGGGAGGAAATTTAGGAAGTTTCTCAAGAGGCCAAATGGTTCCAGAATTTGAAGAAGCTGTTTTTAACATGGAAAAGGATGAAATAAGTGCTCCTGTTAAAACTCAGTTTGGCTATCACATCATTCAAACTTTTGAGCATAAAAATGAAGAAACAAAATCTTTTGAAGAGGTGAAGGGTCAATTAGCTCAACAGATGTTGGCCCAAAAACAACATAGTCTTTACCTTGATAAAGTAAATGAACTGAAAAATAACTATGAAGTAAAAGTAAATCTATAAAGATTAAGACGACCTCATGGGGTCGTCTTAAGTTTATCAAAAAAATAGTTATAATTTCTATTAGTTAATCCTCCCCTAGATAGGCTTTTCTCACCCTATCATCTTTAAGAAGATCTGGTGCTTTACCTGAGAAAGCAATATTCCCAGTTTCTACTACATAGCCTGTGTGGGCCACCTGTAATGCAATATTGGCATTTTGTTCAACCAGTAGTACAGTTAATCCCTTTTGATTTAATTCTGTGATACATTCAAAAATCTCTTCTACAACAATGGGGGCTAATCCCATAGATGGTTCATCCAGCATCAGTACTTTAGGTCTAGCCATCAAAGCCCTAGCAATTGCCAACATTTGCTGCTCTCCACCACTCAGAGTTCCTCCTGCTTGCTTCCTTCGTTCCTTCAGTCTAGGAAATATCTTAAAAGCATACTCTAGATCTTCTTGAATTTCCTTTTTATCATTTCTTAAGTAGGCTCCCATCAATAGGTTTTCTTCTACATCTAATCCCGTAAAAATACGTCTTCCTTCAGGAACCTGGCTAATACCTAATTCCACAATTTTTTCCGAAGGCATTCCCAGTATTTCCTTATCCTCCAAAGCAATGCTTCCTGTTCTGCTTTGAATAAGCCCTGAGATGGCCCTTAAAGTTGTAGACTTCCCAGCTCCGTTGCTTCCTACCAAAGTTACAATTTCTCCTGCATTGATATGAAAGGATATTCCCTTTAGAGCATGGATTCCTCCGTAGTAAACATTCAAGTCCTTCACCTGCAACATTAAGCGACACCTCCTTTTCCTAGATAAGCTGCTATAACCTTTTCATCTTTTTGGATTTCCTCTGGTAATCCTTCTGCTATTTTATTACCATAGTCTAGTACAAGTATCCTATCACAGATTCCCATGACTAATTTCATATCATGTTCGATTAATAAGACTGTGTAGCCTTTTCCCTGTATTTTTTTTATAAGCTGTTGCATTTCTACCTTCTCTTTAGAATTCATTCCAGCAGCTGGTTCATCCAATAATAATAATCTAGGTTCTGTTGCTAAGGCTCTAGCTACTTCCACTTTTCTTTGGTCGCCATAGGGTAAGCTAGTGGCAATTTCGTCTTTTTTATCCTCCAATCCAACAAATTTCAGAAGCTCTATGGTCTTCTCCTTCATTTGCTTTTGTTCCTCTTGAACTGTTTTTGTCCTTAATATAGCACCTAATAGGTTGGCCTGTGTCCTACAATATTGTCCTACCATAACATTTTCTAAAGCTGTCATACTTTTAAATAATCTTATATTTTGAAAGGTCCTTCCGATACCTAACTTTGCAATTTCATAAGGTTTACTCTTCTTAATTGGCTGACCTAAAAAATTAATTTCTCCTGAAGTAGTTTCATAAATACCTGTAATCAAATTGAAAAAAGTCGTTTTACCTGCACCATTGGGGCCTATTAATCCTACAACTTCACCTTCATTAATGTGCATATTAACCTTGTTTACTGCTACTAAACCACCGAAGGCCTTTGTAGCCTCTTTTGCCTCCATTATCAGCATTTGTTGTAACCCCCTTTAAATTTTCTTTACTTATCATACCCTGAGGTCGAATAATCATCATAACGATTAACAATAATCCATAAACTGCATATCGATAAGTTGAAATATCTCTTAAGGCTTCTGGCAATATGGTTAATACTACTGCACCTATGATTACTCCCGAAATACTTCCTACACCCCCTAATACCACCATACATAAGATTAAAACAGATTCCATATAGGTGAAATTATCAGGATTTACATAATGAATGAAGGAAGCAAAGAATCCTCCCGTCATACCTGCAATAGCCCCTGCTAGAACAAAAGCAAGAATTTTCAAATTGGTTGAATTAACACCCATTGCTTCTGCTGCTATTTCATCATCCTTTACTGCAATAAGCCCTAAACCCAGTCTAGAGTGTAGTAATCGATAGGAAATAAAAATTGTTAAGATGACTAAGGCAAGAACAATATAATAGTAAGCTACATTACTCCTTAGTACCCATCCAAATATTTGAGGAGAAGGTATCCCTGGAATTCCTGCTGGTCCCTTTGTTACCTTTGTCCAATTCACCAGTATTAGACGGACAATTTCTGCGAATCCAATGGTAGTAATAGCTAAGTAATCTCCTTTTAATCTCAGGGTAGGAATGCCTAATATAAATCCAAATATAGCTGTCACTATTCCTGCCATAATCATAGCGATCCAAAAGGATATGCCAAAATTGACGGTTAATAATGCTACCACATAGGCTCCGATTCCAAAAAAGGCTGAATGTCCCATAGAAAGCTGACCAGCAAATCCGATGACCATATTTAAGCTTAAAGCCAATACAACATAAATCAATGCCATGATACTTGTCCTAAATATATAGGGAGATCCCTTTGCTAGAAAAGGCCAGAAAATAATCATTGCTCCAAAAACTGCTAAAATAACTCTTTGTTTCTTTTTATCTATTGCGCTATACTTTATGGTAATCGCATCAAAAACCCTTGATAGAATTTTAATAGCAATGAAAAGCACAAAAACTGCAAAACCTAAATTCGCAGATACCTTTATAAAATTCGCCATTTTTCTTCACCTCCCTTAAACCTTTTCTTTTGCAGAGTTGCCTAATATTCCCGATGGTCTTACCAACAGAATAAAAATTAAAATGATGAAAGCAATAGCATCACGATAGCCTGAAGAAATGTAAGCAGCTCCTAGGGTTTCTGCTATCCCCATAATAATTCCACCTATCATTGCACCAGGTATACTGCCAATTCCTCCAATAACAGCAGCCACAAAAGCTTTCAATCCAGAGGTAAAACCCATCATAGGATATACAGCTTTATAATACATTCCTACTAGTATGCCCGCGGCTGCCCCTAAGGAAGATCCTATAGCAAAAGTAAAATAAATTACATGATTTGTGTTAATTCCCATCAATTTTGCTGCATCTACATCCTGTGAGGTGCACCGCATTGCACGACCCATTTTTGTATATTTAACAATATAAGTTAGAATTACCATTAATACCACTGCAGTCCCTAATATAATTAATTGTAGAGTGGTGAATTTTAATCCTAAAAAGTTATAAGATTGATTTTGAATAATATCTGGAAAGGATTGGGTTTGAGGACCCCAAACTAACATTGCATAATTCTCTAAAAAAATTGCTGCTCCAATAGCACATAGAAATAAATTAATCCGAGGAGCTTCAAAAACTGGTTTGTAGGCAAACTTTGCTATCATAAGCCCTACTACAACAGAACCTATCATACCTATAATAAAAGATACGACAATTGGCAGCCCTAAAACAGTTAATGCTGTTAATGCAAAAAAGGCTCCCATCATATAAATATCACCATGTACAAAGTTAATCAATCTTATAATACCGTAAACCATCGTAAACCCAATAGCCGTCAAGGCATAAATGCTACCTAGGGCCAGTCCGTTACTTAGTTGGTCTAAAAACATGGTCTCACCCCTTATCGTATTTGGTTAGAAAAAGGGACAAAACTGTCCCTTTTTTCCTTTAAGGTTGAACTTCTGCAGGAACTATTTCTAAATTTTTAACTTCTAAAATGATAATTCCTCTAGTAACATCATTCTTGTCATCGAAAGAGATTGGGCCAGCTACACCAGGGAAATCCTTTACTTCACTTAAATAGCTTTTTATACCTTCCCTAGTTGCACCCTTTTCTTCTATAGCTTTTAATATAATTTTAGCAGAGTCATAGGCTAATGCTGCATAGGTGTCAGGCTCTCTATTGTACTTTTCTCTAAAGCTTGTTACAAATTCTTCTGTTCCTGGATATTTTACTTGTGGATGGAAGAAGCCTGTAAATAATATACCTTCTACTGCGGTTCCTCCAAGCCTAATCAATTCTTCTGAGCTAATTCCATCAGTTCCAAGCATTGGAACGTCTAAACCTACTGACTGGGCTTGTTGTGCTATTAATGCAGTCTCTACATAATATCCTGCAATAAACATAAGATCTGGATCTTCATTTCTTAGCTTTGTAAGTTGTGGTGTGAAGTCAATAGACTGTCCTTCGTGATAGGTCTCAGTAGCTACAACTACTCCACCTTTTTCTTCAAATACTCTGGAAAAATCTGCTGTTATACCAGCTCCAAAATCATTAGATGTATACATAATGCCAACTTTACGCTTACCCATTACTTCATAAGCATATTCCGCTAAGTATTCCGCCTGAGTTGTATCTGTTAAGGAAATACGATACAGATAAGGAGTTGAGCCATCTGTGATATCCTTGTTCACTGAATCTGTTATTACTGGCATTCCAGCATCATTATAAATTCCTCGTGCTGCAAGGGTACAAGAACTATTCCAATGTCCTATTACAGCTAGTACCTTTTTATCATCAGCAAATCTTTGAGCAACGTTAGGTGCTTCTTTAGGATTTCCTGTATCGTCTCCTACTAAAAGGCTTACTTTAGCACCGTTAATACCACCAGCTTCATTTACTTCATCTAATGCCAATTGAATAGCTTTTACCTTCATATCACCAAATTGTGCTGAATCTCCAGTCATTGGGTTGGCACTGGCAATATAGATTTCTTCAGCACCCCCTCCACCTGTAGCTGTATTACTGCTACAACCTGCCAACAAACTTATCACCATTACAATAACAAGTAACCACATTATTTTTTTCATTTTTTTCCTCCTCATTTAAAAGTTTTAAAGATTTTAAACGACAAAACTTATTTGTTCTTTTCTCCTCCTCCCGTAAGATAAATTACTTCATCAAATGTGTTTCTAAGATTTGTTCTCTTCTAAAGTTCTCAAGTCCTAAGTAATACTCTAAAGAATTTAATAAATGCTCTAATTGAACAGGTCCTACTATCTCTGAGCCTGTCACAGCAACACCATATCTAGCTGCCTCTTGTTGAACAAACTTAAATGTTCTATATAGGGGTGTAATGCTACAATCTAACATGTTCATAGATACGACTACACCATGTCTCTCGGGGAATTTAATACCTACTGCTCTAACGGTAGAAAAACCACCACTAGGACCCCTTACACCTTTAGCAATTGCTTTAGCGATGTTTACATCCTCCGTACCTAAAAAAACATTATAGGCAGTCAAGCCTTCCACATCAGCGCTTACAATCGTAGCTCCTGCTGTTGAATGTAATGCAGCTGGTCCAATATCTGGTTTTCTTTCATCAGTATGTACTACTTCCTTTAAACCTTCATATTGCCCCTTACGGATAAAAGCAAGAGCCTTTCTTTCCTCGCATCTTGCATTTGCACCAGAAAAATATACAGGCACCTCAAATCTTTTATAGACTTCTTCTCCTATTTCTTCTGCTAGCTTTCTGCAATCTTCTACAGTAGTATTTTTAAAAGGAAATAATGGTATAGTATCTTGAGCACCAATTCTTGGATGAGTACCCCTTTGCTCCTCCATGTTGATTAACTCATAGCTTTTTCCTGCCATATTTAGTAAAGCTTCTTTTAAAGGAGCCGGCTCACCGATAACGGTTATGACCGTCCTATTAAAGTCTTCTTCTGGTTCGTAGCTTACCAGCTTTACTCCTTCTACATTTCTCACTTGATCTACTACTGCTTCGATAACCTCTTTTCTTCTGCCTTCACTAAAGTTTGGTACAGCTAGTATATATTGTTTATCCTTTGACATCCTATACAACCTCCTTTGTTATTTTTAGCACCCCTCCAATAAAACTTGTTATTATCCGTCAAATTATTAACAATTTTATCGAAGAAACACGCTTGTCCTTTAGATAAGCAATATCCTTGCCAGTTCTCAAAAAATATAAAAACCCTTATGTTTCAGGGTTTTTATTGAAATAGTCATAATATTATTTCTTTTTTAAGTAGGAAATAATTTCTTACTAGGAAATAAATTCCGATTATTCTAAATATTATTTTTTTCTGCAAACTGTTTTGTCTTTGTCCTTAAATGTCTATCACTAATACCCAAAATTTTGGCGGCTTTGGTCTTATTGCCTTCTACATGATCCAATGTAGCTAGAATAACCTTTTTCTCAATCTCTGCCAGAGATTCTCCTATGTGTCACGGAATCCATTGCTTGGTTACCGAAGGATTTGTTATCATATTTTTTGTTAATTCCTTGGGAAAGTCCTTGATTTGAATGGTATAGCCATCTGTTAGTGCTACTGCTCTTTCTATAATATTTCGCAACTCCCTTATATTACCTGGATAATGATAACCCTCTAAAACCTCTATAGCACTGGGGGCAATACCTTCTACCTTTTTATTAAAGCTTTTATTATACTTCTCTATAAAGTATCTTGCCAAGGCAGGAATGTCCTCCCTACGTTCCCTTAGAGACGGCATCTCTATCGTTATAACGTTTAGCCGAAAAAACAAGTCCTCTCTAAAACTTCCATTCTTTACATCCTCTGCTAAAGAACGGTTGGTTGCAGCAATAAACCTTACATCTACAGGGATATTTTTTTCCGACCCTAGAGGTGTTACTACTCTTTCCTGTATGACTCTCAAGAGTTTGCCTTGAAGAGCTAAATCCAAATCCCCTAACTCATCGAAAAACAAGGTGCCTCCTTCCGCCAATTGAAATTTCCCGTTGTATTTTTGAAAAGCTCCCGTAAAAGCTCCTTTTTCATAGCCAAAGAGTTCACTTTCCAAGAGGTTATAAGGAATAGCTGCGCAATTAACAGTCTGTAGGGGGCCTAACTTCCTTTTCCCCCAATAGTGAATAGCCCTTGCTATTAATTCCTTACCAGTACCGCTTTCTCCTGTAATTAATACATTAATATCTAAATCCTTTATCCGGTCCACTATTTCATAAATATTTGATATTGCTTTACTTGAGCCCATAATCAACTCAATATCCTGCTTACTGTTTAGCTGTTTCGTCAAGACATCTACATGTTTGGATAAGTTTTGATAATCAAGTGCTTTTGTAATCAATATAAATAGTTCTGGTAGATTTAATGGTTTTGTTACATAGTAATAAGCACCTCTTTGAATAGCCTCTACAGAGGATTGTATGGTACCATAGGCGGTCATGGCAATGACAATAACCCCAGGATAATTCTGTTTAATATTCTGTAAAACTTCTAAACCGTTGTAATTCCCTAACCTCTGGTCTAAAAGAACTAAATTAATAGGGTTATTGCTAAGAATTTCATAACTTTCAAGAGGATCTGTAGTTGTGTAGACCGTATATTGGTCCTCTAATGCAAACTTTAAGGATGTTAGAATATTAATTTCATCGTCAATAATAAGTATATTGTGATTCATTGTTTTCTCCCCCCTTAGCTATAGATAAATACAGGGTTGCTATTGTTCCTTCCCCAACCTTACTAGAAAATTCTATTCTCCCCTTATTATCCTCTATCAATTGAAAGCTTATGGCTAATCCTAGTCCATAACCTTTTGGTTTTAATGTAAAAAAGGGATCAAAAATTTTATTTAAAGCCTCTGATGGTATACCACAACCATTATCTATCACCTTAATGATGGCTTCGTCATTTTCTTCCATAGCAGATACGACGATTTTCCCCTTCTCCCCGATAGCTTCAATGCTGTTAAGAATTAAGTTCACCAAAACTTGTTGTATTTGTTGTTCATCACACCATAGGGTAATGTCATCGATCTCATAAATAAATTCAATATTTTTTTGTTTTAAATGAATAGATAATAGATTTGTTATTTCATTTAATAAACTTCTTAAACCAGTGAATTTACAAGTTCTAGGTTTAGGTCTAGCATAGTCTAACAGAAGGGTAACTAAATGATCAATTCTCTGAATTTCCTTTGGAACAACTTCTATAACCTTTTTTCGATAGTCTAGGCTTTCAAACTTATTAGGCAGTAAATCAACAAAGGTCTTGATAGCCGTCAGAGGATTTCTGATTTCATGAGCTAAACCCGCTGCCAGTCTCCCTAATGACTGCATTTTATCAGCGTGATAAATAATATCTCTCAGATGTTTTTCTTCAGAGTAGTCTCTTAGTAATAAAATAAACCCTTCCACTTCATCATTCTTATCTCTGATGGGGATAAGATTGCATTCAACATAAACCTTTATACTCCCCACCCTATCCCACTCAAGGTTTTCCCGCCATATCTCTCCCTTCATTACCTTTTTCAAGGCAGTAGGAGACAATATTTTATCTAACTCTAGATCCTTCCAATCTTTATTGATTTCAACCTTTTTTGCCAATATTTTTTCAGCAGCCTTATTGAAAGCTGAAACTCTTTGATTCGGGTTAAAGGTAATAATTCCAATAATAATATTTTCCAATATTTTTCCCCGTAGACGATTGCTGTGCTCTAGCTGATATTTTCTTTTCTTTAATACTCTGTTTATTTTATCTAGTTCATAGGTTCTTTTAAAAACCTCTTTTTTAAGCTGGCGATTCCAGTTTATAGTAAATACTGCCCCAATGATCGTTATCAGTAAAATAAGCATGGTAATAGCCAGTAATTTTTTCCATAGACCTGTTTTATCTTGAAAAATTTCTCCAAACCATTTTTGATAGATTTTATCATAGGTACCGTTCTTTTTAATGATTTCTATCCCCATATTTAAAAGCTTTAAAACCTCCGTATTTCCCTTGAGTGTTGCTGCCATATATTCTGTAGCATATAGGGGCTCCCCTACAATTTTTATCTCGTCAAATTGTTTTTCTCTTTGTGAAATATATAAACCGGTAAGCCTATTGCCAATAACAGCTTCTACTTCACCTCTTAGTAAGGCCTCCATAGACTCTTCTTGGTTATTTTTCGCCACTGGAATAATTCCTTCTATAGAAGAAACAATTTCCTCACTAATGTCTTTAGCTTGAAAACCTACCGCCACACCTCTTAAGTCTTGGAGTTCTGCTATATAGTTGGTTTCCTTCAACACAAATATCGCTTGAGAGTTCACCACCAATACATCACTAAAGGCAAAGCTTTCTCCCCTTTGCTGGCTGTAGGTCATGCCTTGAATGGCATCTACCTCTCCCTTCTCCAATGCCCCAATTGCTTGGTACCAATTCATTGGTATAATTTCAATTTCTATTCCCAGTTCAATAGCAATTGCCCTCATGATATCCACATTAAAACCTTTATATATTTCATTTTTATCCACATATTCATAGGGTGGATAGTTATTATCTCCTGCTATCCGTATTGTTTGAATCGGAAGGGCATCTACCTTTATGTGGAAACTATAAATTATTAGTACTAAAAGAATCCAAACAAACGTTGTTTTTTTAACATTCAATGATGCCACCCCCGTAAGTTAATTTCTTTTCCACAGGTTTCATATTTCTATTTATTTCGACATTTATATAAATAATCCCTTTATTTCTACAAATACAATATAACACAATCCAGTGAATAGCCTGATTATTTAAGTGATTCATCACTCTAATACTTCTCAAAAAAACTAAAACGACCCACTGGGTCGTTTCTTTTAGGCTTCTGAAGAAATACTTTTTTTATCCTTCGAATAATTATCCATTAAAAATCCTTAGAGTATTTATGAAATTTTCTATCGAAGAATTCTTGTGTATTGACCTTTCGTAATAAAATAGAAGATTCCATATACGATTCCATATACACTATACATAACAGCAGAAAAGGCAAGAACAGTAAAATAGGAATTGTCCACAGGTATCATATTGGAAAACACCATGGTATCAGCTGCCTTCATGGCAAACATACTATGAGTAATTCCTAATAAAAGAGGTATCAAAAAAACTGGAAGTAGTCTTTTTACGATTACCCTTTTCTCTGTTGCACTATCCATACCAATTTTTCTAAGCATCTTATATTGATGTCGCTCCTCCTCTGCTGCCATTACCTGTTTGAAGTATAAAAGACTTGCTGTCATCAGCATAAATACCCCGCTCATAAAAAAGCCAATAAAGCATACTAAACCAAAGGTCTCCATTGATTCAATGTAATGATTGTAGGCAATTCTATAGCTTCCTACCCTACCCCGTAGGATTTGATCCAATTCACGATTTAAATCATGGGCTTGTAAAGGATTTTTATACTGAAAGACAGTTGCTTGCCCATAGGGTTCACCACTTTCTCCAACATTTGAGATATCTCCCTCTTGAAGAAGCGCAGCAAAATCGCTATCATTTAAAACTAAAATATGCAATGCCCCAAAGGATAAAGTGCTGGAATTTAATACAGAGGTTATCTTTATTTCTTTATTTGAAAATATAAGCTGTTGCCCAACAACCGCATCTTCGATACTTTTGCTAATGTTAGACGGACCGTAGAAGGAATATATATACACCCCTTCACCAGGATGAATTTGAATAGCTTCTGAATCACTTCTTGATAAGAAAATTAGTTTATTATAAACAGATTGAGAATATACCCGGAAGTAATCCTTGTGACTGGATAGATATTCATGCCCCTCCACCATCAAAGTTTCCATCTGGGGAGTAGTCTGATATCTGTCGGTGGTGTAGCTTTCTATGAGGTCAATATTATGTCTCTCAAAGGCATCATAAACCTCTTCTAATACGTCCTCCTGTCCTCCGTAAAAATACATATCGTAGCCAATGATATCATAGGTATTTTTCTCTATATTTCGATAAAGAGTAAATCCCGTTGCAATAGCGGTTGTAGCAACAGCCGATAATACTGCAATGGTAGCCATAACAGAAGCAATAGATTTCATCCTATGAGAAAATGCTGATGTTGCTATGAGATTTGTCCCTTTATAATAGTTATTTTTGTTCCTTCTTATCAAATGTAAAACTTTAGGAAGTCCACCCCAAAAAAAGAGATAGGTTCCTACAATAACAAGAACTAGAATAGGTATAGCTGCCATCACCACCCGCTGGGGATCATTGCTGGCAGCTAGATAATAGCCTGCTCCTATTAGAAGAAGGGATATAATTAATAGAATAATAGAGCCTTCTGACTTTCCTTCAGATAGCTTATCCCCCTTAAATAAGTCCACTAATTGAAATCTGCTGATAACCCCCAGACCTGATAAGCCCATAAAGGAGAATATAGCTAAGAATCCTATTGTCGTGATATAAATGGCCTTTAAATCGATGCTAAAGGCAATATCACCAGTAAAAGCTACTAGAGAGATTTCCAACAAAACCATTGCTGTTAGCTTTGAGAAAAATATACCTGCACCTATTCCCATAACAAGAGCCGCAAAGCCCACCATCATGGTTTCTAGGAAAAGTAGCTTGCCTATTTTCCCATTTGTCATACCAAATAGGGCATAGGTAGAAATCTCCTTTTTTCTTGCCTTGATAAAACTGTTATTGGAGCTTATGAGAAAGAACATTACAAAAACCATGATGATAATACCAAAACTCATCAACATAGATCTATATCTACTATCATAGGTAAAGGCCATGACTACCTGCTCATTCTGCATAAGGGCAAGAAAGGAATATACTGTAAAAACACTGAAGCTTAGGGAGAAAAAATACATGATGTATTTTGAGAAATTTCGCTTTATGTTACGAAGAGCTAATGTGGTAAGTTTCATTTCTCCTCACCCCCAAGGACACTCATGACCTCTATGATGGCGTCAAAAAACTTCTTTTTACTATCTCCTGCATACAATTCGTTATAGATCTCTCCGTCACGAATAAAAAGGATTTTCTGACAATAGCTTGCAGCAAATACATCGTGAGTTACCATTAAAATCGTAGCTTTATACTGTTTGTTGATAAAGGTTAAAAGATCAAGTAGATCCTTTCCTGATTTAGAATCAAGGTTACCAGTAGGTTCATCTGCAAGAATCATTTTGGGATTAGTAATTAAAGCTCGACATGCAGCAGCCCGTTGCTGTTCACCTCCAGAGACTTCATAGGGATATTTATCAAGAACTTTTAGGATTCCTAAATCCTTTACAATATTAAAAAGCTTCTCCTCCATAGTCTTTACCTTATAACCCTTCAAGGCCAAAGGCAGTAGAATGTTTTCCTTTAATGTCATTGTTTCTAGAAGATTATAATCCTGGAAAATGAAACCTATATTGTTGATTCTATGTTCGGCAAGCTGATTCTTGCTTAGTGTTGCAACGTCCTTCCCATCCATAATATATCTACCTGTTGTAGGTTTATCGATACTACCTAATATATTCAAAAGTGTCGTTTTTCCTGACCCCGATGCGCCCATCACACCGATAAATTCCCCTTCTTTTACTTCAAAGCTAATACTCTTAAGGGCCATGTACTGCTTGGAGCTTTTTTTGATTCCATAGGTTTTGCTAATATTTTCTACTTTTAGTATCTGCATTGGTTTTCCCTCCATATAATTATTCTCAGATAATTATATTGTAATCACAGATTTGGGGAAATCGAATTAGCTTACATTTTGTATTTTTAGCTTACATTTTTGTCACATATGGTGCATCGTTTGGTTTTCAATAAAAGTTAAACTAAAGACAGCGTATTCCCCGTATTTAGATTCTACTGTCAATTTATGTCCCAACATATTGCTCAATTTTTTTGAGAGATATAACCCATAGCCTGTGGCCTTCATACCGTTTCTATCCTCGGATGACGTGTAACCTTTCTTAAATATTTGTCCAAGATCCTTTTCCAAGATCCCCTTCCCACTATTTTTAATGGATATCGTAGTTTCATTGCCATTTTTTTTGGTGCTTATACCGATGGTCCCTTCAACAGGCGTATGCTTTACGGCATTGGATATGATTTGAGACAATATATATCCACTCCACTTTTCATCGGTTAAAACATGGCCGTCCTCACCATCAAAGGAAATATTGATTTTCTTATAGCTAAAGAAGTTTGAATAGCCTTTGAGAGTTTGAGCAATTAGCTTTTTAGTGCTAATCTTTGCTATTTTGTAATCATCATGAAGACTATTGGATTTAAGCTCATAAAAAACCCTTTGCACCGACTCTTCTATTGAAAATAGTTCTTTATCGATGCTTTGATAAAGTTTACTGGGAATATCATTTTCATGATTTTCTAATATTAGTTTTACAGCAGAAATTGGCACCTTAACATCATGCACCCATTTTGTGATAAATTCTAATTCTCCAGATGACTTAGTATATATATCTGACTTATATTTTTCATATTCTACTACTAAATTATATACCAGCTGGGCATATTCTTTATCTACAGGATAAACAAACTCATCCAAATCTTCCGAAGAAGCATTTAAACTACAATATTTTTTAAATTTCTCCACACGATAATAGAAAACCCCATAGTCAACAGCTATAAAAATAACAAATAGCAGCAGCCATCCCATTATAATATAATTGGCATTTGATGCAGTCATATTAAAACTTTTATCTAATTTATAAATCACAGCAAAAAACATGAAGGCAGCTATGACAAATGTGTAAGTTATCCATTTTTCTTTTAAATATTTAACAAGTTTCATATTAGCCTATATCCTTCACCTTTGATTGTTTTGATATACTCTTTTAGCCCAATCATTTCCAATTTCCTACGTAGACGATTTACATTGACAGTGAGGGTATTATCATCCACAAAGCTCTCATCATCCCATAATGCCTTCATCAGCCGTGTACGCTTTACAAGCCTATCATGATTTCTAATCAACATAGATAAGATCCTACACTCATTTCGTGTAAGCTCTATTTCCTTCTCACCGCAAAAAACTTTTAGATGCTCTATATCTAATATCATGTCCTTATGCTGCAGTATATTTAATGTTTGATCGCTGTAGGAATAAGCTCTTCGCAGTATAGCTTGTACTTTGGCAATTAGTAGATCCATGGAAAATGGCTTTTCTATATAATCATCTCCACCTTGTGTTATGGCCCTTATCTTATCACCATCAGTATCTCTCGAAGATATAAAAATAATAGGGACATTGGACAGCTGTCGAATCTTTCCGCACCAATAAAAACCATCATAATAGGGCAAATTGATGTCCATTAATATAAGATGAGGTTCAAAAGAAGTATAATTTGAGAGTATATCATTAAAATTCGAAACTCTTAATGTCTTATACCCCCATTTATTTAACTTTTCCTCAATAATGGAGGATATGGTATTATCGTCCTCAACAATGAATATTTTATACATCTATGCCCACCTATCCTTTCGAGATCCATTGGAATTACATTCAAAATTCATGATATGAACTTTCTATGTCTTAATTCTATGCTTTCTAGTTCCAAGCTTATTTTAAAAACTTAAATAAACTGCTAATCTTATTATAGTATAATTCCAATTTCTTCTAGTAGCAATACACCAAAGGATAAATTTATACTAGTTATGGTTTTTATGACAAACTTATGAGGCGACCAATTGGTCGCCTCATAAGTTTGTCATAAAAAAATATTTCATTATAGTTTTCTATGATAAACGATATCAGTAAGAACCTTACTCTCGAATTTTTCGTATCTTATTCCTGCCAAATTGTATTGCTGCTTTAGAGCAAACTCCATTGAAGCAAAGTTTGGCTTTGGAGAAATAATAGTTTCTGAAAACATATCTCTAATACCCATAGCCCTTGAATCTTCTTTGAACCTTTTATATAGCTTGCTTCCTATTCCTAATCCTGTTAGATTAGACCGAACGGCTATTTTCTCCAGTATTACAAAGTTTTTTAAGGATTTTTTATCAAAATCCCCTTTCCACATTGTGCTGAAAATCCAATTTGGTTCCATATCTAACCACTGTTCCCTAGTATAGGCTAGAAGAAACCCCAATACTTTTTCTCCTCGTTTGATTACATAGAAAAGTTTAGAATTTTTTATATCCTTCTTAAATTTTTCTACATACTTTTCTTTGTCCTTCAGGTAATTATCCATTAAAAATCCTTTTCTATGATCTTTGCTATTAGTACCTACTGAAGATGCAACTGCCAATATCCCCTCAATGTCTTCTATTGTCGCCCTCGACACCTCCAGGTCCTCCACCTTATCGGGCTTAACTGCTTGGACATAAGCCTTATTGATATTCATGTTATCCTCCCTTTATCTTTCTCAATTATAGTCCTTCTCTTCTTTCTTACTTCTATCTCGTCAGATGAAGCCTACCACACCCCCTATTTTTAATAGTAAGAATTATGAATACAAGTGTAAAAGTATATTTATAAACAGTATATATTTACCCTCTATATTTTGGAATTAACAAGTCCTTATTATCATATATTCATTTTTTTATTTTTTTCCACTTTTTTTATTTTTTTGCACAATTAATTATACTTTCACTTAAATATCATCTGAGCATTCCAGTTTTTTATAGATTTTCATTATATTTTTATATGTTTTTTGATGATTAATAATATAATTTTTATGTTTTTGAGGATTTTTTTATGAATTATTCCATATTACCAGAATAAAAGCGGAATTTTATTTGTTTATTAAGAAATTAGTTTTTTGGTACTATCCTATGATGTAACAAGACGAGTAATTATTTATTCAACTAGATTCTATTATTATACCATTTTTTCTAAGATTTTCAAAATGAGCTATATAGCCTTAGGCGCTGCTAGCTATCCTAAAGCCTTATCTCATGTCATCAGCATGCTTTTCATAAAAATTCCTAGGAGGTCCTTCCTTTTAAGGCGAAATTCTCAAAAATTTAAATAATCAGAAATTTATAAATTTAGAATTTTTTTCTTGACATTCTTTTTTTAGGGTGATACATTATATATTAAAGTAATACTTAAAACTTCATAAATAACTCTTATAAAGAGTGGCGGAGGGACTGGCCCTGTGAAGCCCGGCAACCAGCACATAAGGTGCATGGTGCTAAATCCTGTAGGTGTTGTTATACCTAAGAGATGAGAGGATAAGTGATTATTCTATGTACTTATAAGCTTCTCCTTCATCTTGGAGACGCTTTTTTATTTTACTCAATACCTACACGGACTTGCAGTACCCCACTTGCTCATAGAAGTTATTATTCGTCATCAATGCCAAGTAAACATATCAAAATACTATAAATTTAGAAGGAGAGATGTAAAAATGAGCGAGAAAAAACTAAGATTTGATACCCTACAGGTACATGCAGGACAAAAGCCTGATCCAACTACAGGTTCCAGAGCTGTTCCAATTTATCAAACTACCTCTTATGTTTTCAATGATGTTGATCATGCAGCAAATTTGTTTGGTTTAAAGGAATTCGGTAATATCTATACTAGAATCATGAATCCTACCACCGATGTTTTTGAACAAAGAATCGCCGCTTTAGAAGGTGGAGTTGGTGCCTTAGCTGTTGCTTCAGGCTCTGCTGCCATTACTTATGCAGTATTAAACATTGCAGAAGCTGGGGATGAGATTGTTTCTGCCAGTACTTTATATGGAGGAACCTATAATCTTTTTGCTACTACCCTACCAAGGTTAGGAATAAACGTAAAATTTGTTAATCCAGATCATCCTGAGAATTTCGCAAAGGCAATTACAGAGAAAACAAAGGCTGTTTATATCGAAACAATTGGAAATCCTGGCATTAATTTAGTAGACATCGAGGCAGTGGCAAGCATCGCTCACGCAAATGGTATACCTCTTATTGTTGATAATACCTTTGGTACGCCCTACTTGATTCGTCCCATCGAGTTTAAGGCAGACATTGTCGTCCATTCCGCCACAAAATTCATTGGAGGTCATGGAACTTCTATAGGTGGGATCATTGTTGATTCAGGAAACTTCGATTGGTCACAAAGTGGCAAATTCCCAGGTCTAACAGAACCTGATCCTACCTATAACGACGTTAGCTATACTGAAGCCTTTGGTCCTCTGGCTTATATTCTCAAAGCTAGAGTTCAGCTTTTAAGAGATACTGGTGCCGCTGTTAGTCCTTTTAATTCCTTCTTGTTTTTACAAGGATTGGAAACCCTATCTCTTCGAGTTGAGCGCCATGTGGCAAATACGAAAAAAATCGTAGCATTTTTAGATAATCACCCTCTAATTTCTTGGGTAAACTATCCAAGCTTAAAGGGAAACAAATACCATGAATTGGCACAAAAATATTTGCCTAAGGGAGCAGGCTCTATCTTTACCTTTGGTATCAAAGGAGGATTAGAAGCGGGTAAAAAGTTTATAGAAGCTTTAGAGATATTCTCTTTATTAGCTAATGTTGCAGATGCTAAATCCCTTGTGATCCATCCCGCCAGCACTACCCATGCCCAATTAAATGAAAAGGAACAATTGGCGGCTGGTGTTGCACCAGACATGATTAGGGTTTCTATTGGCATAGAAGATGTTGAGGATTTAATCGAAGATTTAGATCAAGCCCTTCAGCAATCAGCTAAGTAATCATTAAGTATTGTTTATTAAAGGAGGAAAGTTTTAATGCCTGTAAAAATACCTGATAGTCTACCAGCAGCAGAGGTTTTAAACAAAGAAAATATTTTTTTTATGAAGGAAAGTCGTGCCTTAAGTCAAGATATTCGTGCCTTAAAAATTGGCATTTTAAATTTGATGCCGACAAAAATTACAACAGAGATTCAAATTTTGAGATTACTGGGAAACTCTCCCCTACAGGTAGATATTGTTCTTTTACACCCTAAAAGCTACCAGCCTAAAAATACGCCACTAGATCATCTAGCTAACTTCTATAAAACCTTTGATGATATAAAAGACGAAAAATTCGATGGTTTTATTATTACCGGAGCACCTGTGGAGCACTTACCCTTTGAAGAGGTAGCTTATTGGGAAGAACTAAAGGAAATTATGGACTGGGCTCTAGAAAATGTTACCTCTACACTTTATATCTGTTGGGGAGCCCAAGCAGCACTTTATCATCATTTTGATATTCCCAAGTATCCACTGCCGGGTAAAATGTTTGGTATCTTTCCTCATAGGGTAAATACAAGAAATGTAAAACTGTTAAGAGGATTTGATGATATTTTCCTTGCTCCCCATTCAAGACACACGGAGGTAAAAAGAGAAGATATTGAAAAAGTATCGGAGCTAGAAATATTATCAGAATCAGAGGAAAGTGGTATTTATATCGTGGCTGCAAAGGATGGAAGACAAATTTTTGTAACAGGACATTCTGAATATGACCCTACAACTTTAAAATCAGAATACGATCGAGATGTAAGTGCTGGAAAAGAAATAGAAATGCCTAAAAATTATTTTCCTAATGATGATCCAGCAAAGCCGCCAATGGTAAATTGGAGAAGCCACGCGAACCTACTATTCTCCAATTGGCTTAACTATTATGTTTATCAAGAGACACCCTATAACCTTAATGATATTGCATCAGAATTTCATAAATAAAATATACTAGATACAGGGATGGCTTTTATAGCAAGTCATCCCTGTATTCATTATTTCATAAAAACCTCCTATTTATCTACAATAAGAATAAATAGGAAATTACAATTCGATGATACTCCTTAAAAATATAAAATTATACTGATATCAACTTATGTTAATTTTCAGTAATTACCACAATTAAGCTCTTGTTGCTTTCTTCGTTTTTAATATAGCTTTGGAAAAGAAAGTATAAAATATGAATAAGTGATACTAGAAAGCTGGGAAACGTATATAGAAAATAGTTCCTGTCCCAGGTTGACTTTCCACATCGATTTTCCCATTGTGCAGCTGAACAAGTTGTTTTACTATAACTAAACCTAAGCCACTACCCTGCTGTAGCTTATTATTGCTTTTCTGAGTCTTATTTCGATAGAATCTATCCCAAATGTGTGGTAAATCTTCACTGGATATACCTATACCATTATCTTTAATACTGAGAATAACCTCACACTGTAAAATTTTAACTTTAACTTTAATCTCTCCATTTGCTGTGGCATTGATGGCGTTTTGCAGCAAGTTCTTAATCACTTGTTCGATTCGATCGATATCCCCCATAATCATCGCCCGGTCGGTATTTTTCTCAAATACAATAGTTGAATCCCTAGATTGAGCCATTGCTTCCATGGATTCAACAACCTTCTGTGCTAGAGTTATTAAATCAAAAGGAAGTTTATCGAGACTTATGCTGCCACTTTCTAAGCGGCTTAGTTGTAACATATCATCAACCAATCTGTTTATATGTATGGTTTGCGTATAAATAATTTTTAGATATTTTTTAAGTAAATCTTGGTCTTCAACTATGCCATCCTGAATAGCCTCTACAAAGCCTTGGACAGCAGTCAAAGGAGTACGAAGTTCATGAGATATTTCAGCGAAAAGCCTTGTTCTTTCTTCTTCTACACTCTGATTTTCCTTCTGTATTCTCTGCATTTTTTCAGCTAATTTATTAAATTGATTTGTTAGTATTCTAACTTCATCGAGAGCAGAATCGTCCTCTTGAATAACATAGTTTCCGCTGTTTAGTTCAGCTATAGAAGTAGTTAATCGAGAAATAGGTCTAGAAATGTGTATGGCTTGGTAGACAGAAACAAAAATAATGATAAGGAGTAAGAATATTCCTCCCAATATTAGATATGAACGCATTTTGATTCTATTAAGGTCAATATTAGATTGTTTTGCTTCTAATAAAATACCATTTACAATGGTATCCTTACTATCTCCCATGGGAATAGCCGCAATAAATTCTAGCTCTTCAGTCTCTTGATTAATAATCTTTGCTGTAATTGTGTCACCACTGGAGATGGTTTCAATAAATTTTTTATCTACTTGGGCGCCTGGTACTATTTCTTGTTTTGCAGATGTAGCTACTATATTACCGTTGTTATCAAATACTGTAATCTTTGCATCGAAAATATCGGATAAAAATTTGAGTTGTTCCTGTTGATTTTGGGCAACGTTGGTATCTTTGTCTGCAAACGGAATCATCCATTCTAAATTATCTTGTTGAAGCAAGGCAAAGTTTACTCGTTTAGCCTTTCGAAATAATTCTTGTTGAATCTGGTTGTGGGTTACCTGTTTTACTGAAAAGTCGAAAAATACTATTACCGCAGTAAGACAGATAACAAAGCATATTACATTCGTAAACAATACTCTAGTATAAATATTCTTGTTAAACTGCTCTAATAAGAATTGCTTAAAAGTCAACCATAATTTACTAAGGATTTGGAAAAGCTTCTTTAGCAACTTCTGCACTTGTGGTATGTACCTATTCATAAGCTACTTCCTTTATTTTAGAAGGAGAGGTAAATTGATAGCCTACACCCCAAATTGTTGTTAAATATTCATGCTCCAAAGGAGTTAACTTTTTTCTTAATCTTCGCACATGGACATCTACTGTACGCTGATCCCCAAAATAGTCATATCCCCAAACAACGGACAAAAGATTTTCCCTAGAAAAGACACGTAGAGGATTCTGTGCAAGATAATATAGCAGATCGAACTCTTTAGGTGTGACCTCTATTTGTTTATCATTAATAAGCACTTTTCTGATATCAGGCATAATCTCTAGCCCTGGGTATTTTAAATCCATGTTTCCCAATGTATCGGGTGTCTTAGTTCGACGTAGAACAGCTTTGATTCTAGCCACCAATTCTCTAGGGCTAAAAGGTTTTGCTACATAGTCATCAGCTCCCATTTCCAGTCCCAAGACGCGGTCTGCTTCCTCGCCTTTAGCAGTAAGCATGATTATGGGAATCATACGTATCTTCCTTAAATCATGACATAGGGTAAGTCCATCTTTTCCGGGAAGCATTATATCTAGAATAATTACATCAGGATTTTCTCTTTTAAAAGCAGACAATACAAGGTCTCCATTGTTTGCTCCTACAACTTCAAATCCTTCCTTTTCACTATATAATCTTACTAATTCCAATATGTTTGGATCATCATCTACAACCAAGACCTTACCTTGATAGTGCAATACTATCACCTCCGTTACTATACTAAAAAATATCCAGTATAGGATTTGCTAAGATTTCAAAAGCTTCCTTATTTACTTATAGCTCGAGATGCTAACATAAGTTGAAAATGCATTTTAATTATATCATTGGTATTAGCATTATACTAGTACGATGGTCCTCAATTATTTTGGGCACAATGAATATTTATTAATTTTAAAGACTATAGTTTCATATGAGCATTTACGTGATTTTGTTTGTAATTCAAAGTTATAAAAAGAATATTATGTGAAGTAATAGAAGATGAATAATGTATAAATATAAATTTTGGTAACAAATTGTAATAATTTGGAAACAATTGTTAAAGGTTTTGTAAAATCTAGGAAATAATATTCTACTATAATTACTTACAGAGGTCCACTGATAGGGTAAGGGTGCCTCAAGACTTATAGAGCGAAATGCTGAATAGGAGATGGGAAAATGCTGAATAAACAACTTATTTTTGGATTTCCATAGACGAGTTTTAAAGTAAGAGGCATTTCAAATGTAATTTTCACTTTGGAATATCATGGATTAAGCTAACGCCTATGATTTCTTAAATGGGTTTTAACAAAATCAACTTTTAAAGCTTCCTAAAGAGTATTTTGGTTTTTAAATTTTTTTTTGATAATCTAGAGATTTTTTGCGTTATTTCGAAATTGGACAAGTCAGATTGGTAAATTCGTATGTGATCGTCTAAAAAGAGTTTAGAGAACTTAAAAGAAGAGATAACAGCTCCTTAGTGTAAACTAAAACATGGAAACGCAAGAGGAGGGGTCAATTTTTTACCTAATAAACTAAAGAGTTATTTTGCCATATCGTATACTGGAAAAAAAATCAATAAATTCAATAATATTGAAAATTAAAAATGATATTTACAGATCTTTATAAACTGAGGCAAAGTAGGAGGGGTCAATTTGGGTGTAGTAATCTTTTTACTTCTTGTTGTACTATTACTCGGGATAATTGAACGAGTAAATCATAATAAAAACTTATCTAAGATAAATACTCGTGTTAATGTAAATGGGACACGAGGCAAATCTACAGTTACAAGGCTAATAACTGGAGTATTAAAAGAAGCGGGCATTAAAGTTGTGGGTAAAACCACAGGAACAAGTGCAAGAATAATATATTGGGATAAAGATGAGGAAAAACCAATAACCCGTGGTCCTTTGGGTCCAAACATTATTGAGCAAAAATCAGTTGTTAGAGAGGCTGCAAAGTTGGAGGCAGAAGCCTTTGTTACTGAATGTATGGCAGTAAACCCAGATTATCAAATTGCTTTTCAAAAAAGTTTAGTAAAAGCTAATATTGGTGTAATAGTGAATGTACGAGAGGATCATTTAGACTTATGTGGTCCAACATTAGATTTTATAGCTGAATCCTTCACTTCCACAATTCCGCAAGACGGTTATTTAATTATTACAGATAGTGAGTATAATGACTTTTTTACAAAAATAGCAGAAAAACGGAATTGCAAGACAATTATTGCAGATGAGTCTAAAATCCCGGATGGTTATTTGGATAAATTCGGATATATTATTTTCCCCGAAAATGTTTCCATTCCATTGGCCGTAGCTGAAGCATTAAATATTGACAGGGATATTGCTCTAAAGGGTATGTTAAAAGCTAACCCAGATCCTGGTGCATTAAGGATATATACAATTGGAGAAGAGAACAAAGGCTATTTTGTTAATGGCTTTGCGGCAAATGATCCAAATTCTACTTTATTTATATGGAATCATATTCAAAGTATAGGCTATCCAACAGACAAAAATTTAATTCTTCTAAATTGTCGCCCTGATAGGGTTGATAGAACAATACAATTTGCAGAAGATGTATTACCCCATATGGATATAGACATATTGGCGGTTATGGGCGAGAGCACTAAGCCAATAACTGAAGCCTTGAATAAGAAAAAAATAAGTGCAAGACAGTATATGAACTTAGAAGGGTTATCTCCTATTGAAATTTTCCAAGAAATAGAAAAATATTTTTCTAACCGCGTGGTATATGGAGTTGGGAATATACATGGCGGTGGTGATGAAATTGTTGAATTAATAATTGAAGATTCAGTTATTCTTTATAAAAGCGCTTAAGCTAATAAATTTAAGGAGGTATGGGATTTGATTACAACAGATATATACATAGCAATAATCATAGGGATTATTTTAAGTCTACTATTCACCGAACTGACTGGAGTTCTGCCAGCAGGCTTGGTAGTGCCAGGATACTTATCATTAATTATGAAACAACCACAGACATTATTATTAATATTTCTGATAAGTTTAGTAACTTACTTAATAGTTACACACGGTATTGCAAGAATTACAATTTTATATGGGAAAAGAAAATTTACAGCAATGATAACTATAGCAATAATTATTAAATATGTACTTAGTCTTATAATTCCAGATGCATATATAGGTTTAATAGGGCTAGCAGCCATGGGTGCTGTTATTCCAGGTTTAATAGCCAATACAATTCAAAGACAAGGATTTATCCCCACTATTACAAGTACGGGACTACTGACTATTTTAACTTACGTAGCGACACTATCAATAGGATTTATAGGTTAAGGAGGTGAAGAACATGGAAGCTTTGACGCTAAAAGAAAAATACTTATATTTTGTTAAAGTTAGTAAGAAGAATACAAACTCTCAAGTAGTTGTCACTTTTTCATTCTGCATAGCTCTTATGCTATTAAAGTTTATTTAGTAAATATAAGAACTTTATAAGATTGATAGGAGGTGGTTCAAAAATGAAATGTAGTGTACTAGAAAAACCTTTATAACGATTTTATTAAAAGGAGGAAGAAAAAATGAAGAAAAAAACTTGTATTCTTTTAACCATTTGTTTAGTTTGTTTAGCTTTAGCGGGGAGCTTTGCTTATGCTTCATTCTCACTAGGAATTTATCGTGATTTTGCAGAACTGAGTGAAAACGAAACGATAGATGTTGACTATAGGATAATAAATAAGAACAATGGCAGTGACATGACAGTATTTACCATACACGGTGGTGCTATTGCAAAAGGTACATCTGAATTGGCTACTGCATTAGCTAACAGAGGAGGGTTTAATCTTTATCTATTTGAAGGTATAAAACCAACTGATAATCTAACTCTACACTTAACTTCCACACGATTTGATGAGCCAACAGCCATAAATATGGTTAAAAACTCGAAAGACACTGTTTCTTTTATTGGAATAAAAGAAGAAAATGCAAGGATAACATATGTTGGAGGTCAAAACAAGCTGTTGGCCAGATTAGTAAAATTACATCTACAGGCGGCTGGCTTTAACGTTCAAGATGCTCCTTATGTTCCAACGAATATAGCAGGAGTTCTTAGCAGTAATATCGTTAACCAAAACAAACTGTTATTTGATACACATAAAATAGGAGGGGTACAGATAGCAGTATCTAAAGGTATGAGGGATTTACTTTTAGAGGATGAAGCATCCTTCCAATCATATGTTGCAAATATAGATAAGGCACTGAGTGACAGCTGGCCTTTAGCAGTTAATATTTTAGAAGCTCGTACCGGCAATGCAAGTCCAAATTCTAAAGCTATAGAAAAAGCCAATGTGAATGCTTCATTCAATAGATATAATACAAATAACGTGATTAAGGGAGTTTTGCAAAACAACTTTAATTCACCAGAAGAATTATTAGCTAAGCTTAAGGAAGCAGCAGGGAAGCAAAACTCAAAATTCTAAACGATTACTATACTAACCACAAAGAAACCATCTTTCTATTACCAGATTTACCACTAAATTTAATAGAAAAAACCACCAAATACATTTTATTTGGTGGTTTTTAATCTAACTCATTCCTTCTTATTTAAAATCGTCAGTAACATGCTTCTCTTTAAATCGAAATCAGATTATCTTTAAGTGTTTCAAACTTATTTCTACTCATAAAAGCAAGTTTATTTGTTTCTAAGAATCTGATTTCATAATAAGATCTGTTGCCCACTTCTTTAATCTTCCGAATTTTATTCTTGTTAACGATAAAGGATTTATGAACCCTAGCAAAATTGTCACCTAGCTGCTTTTCTAGTTCTGCTAGTGTAATGCCCTGGGTAGTATAAATTGCATCTGCACAATGAAAAGATATATTTTTATTCTGTGCTTCAATGAATATGATTTCTTCTGTAGGAATAAAAAATCTTTCATTTTTGTTTTTTACTACGATTTTATTAGTGTTCTTAGTATTTTTGTTAATACCATTACTTTGTTCTACTTTGTTTACTAGAAAACTAATTACTTCCATCATATGTCCAATATTAATTGGCTTCAAGATGTAATCATAAGGATGGACACTAAAGGACTCTAGAGCGTACTTTGAATAGCCTGTGATAAATACAAATTCTGTCTCAAGACTTACATGCTTTATCACCTTGGCAACCTCTAGCCCACTTAATTTTTCATTTTCATCTAACTCGATATCTAATAACGCAATATCCGGTTGATATTTCTTGGCAAACCGAATCGCCTCATTCCCTTTTTCAGTATCAAACACTTCAGAAACTAGAGGGTTTTCAAGAAGTATCTTTTTAATAAATCTCCTTGTATAGTGCTCATCTTCCAACAATAAAATTTTTCCCATTTTCATCAGCTCTTATTTTTTTAGAGATTTTGGTATGTTAGGCTCATATAAGTAAAATATACTGTTTGTGCTAATTCCTGTTAATGCAATTAAGCTTAAAAGAGATGCCATACTGGTAAGAATATAATTTTTCAAAATTTTATTCATCTAAAAACACCTCCTTTCCATAATTTATTTAATTTATTGTCAAGAGCATACATAACCTTATAACCCCAAGGCGTTATAAGAAATAAACTAGATAATGTCCCTAACAATAAACTAAAAGAATCATTTAAAAGTTTAATCTTAATAAAATATAAACTAGTTATACTTAATACAGTTAATGTAAGAGCAGTTTTCTTTTTTTGTTGGATTTTTTGTTTAAATTCAGTTATTTTCTTCTTCTCTGTCCCAGCAGGAACCCATTTGCAAATAATAATTATACCTAAAATTATGCTTATAGCTAGAAATGTAACTAATATACTAGTGCTTAACTGTTTAGTGGCTACTTTGCCAAGAACCAAAAACATCATCACTCCCACGGCAAAGCATCGATTATAAGTACTTAAATGAACGCCTCCACCAAAATAACGAATGATAACAAAGCTTAGTACACAGCCTATGGTTGTTCTAAAAATACCGAATATGCAAGAAAATAACACCAGTGCAAGCGATTTAACCAAAGCTCCTAGAATAATCTCCAATGCATAAATAAAGATTTCAACTTGATCCTTATCTGCCTGAATTTCTCTTCCTAATGCATTACCTATACTTTTGGAGATATCTTTAATCATTTTCTAGCACCTCTTCTATAGGAAAATATATGATAAAAACCGTTCTTTTTTCAGATCCTATCTTGACTGTGCCATTATATTGATCTACTAATTTCTTGACAAGAAATAATCCATATCCTCTGGCCATGGATCCCTTGGTGGTATAACCAGATTTAAATAATAGCCTTTGTTCTTTAGAAGATATTTTAGGACCATTGTTATAGACATATATTGCAAGTTTGTTATCCTCCAGTTTCATCTCTAATCCAACTTTTTTGTTGCCGTTATTTTCAATTACCGCTTCAAAAGCATTATCCAATAGGTTTCCTAAAATACTGGATAAATCCCATGGCGCGATTTTTATTTTACTTACATTGCATTTTATTGCAAAATCAAAATCAATAGATTTGCTCTCTGCTACTTTCCTCTTACCATTTAATAGTGCTGTAAGAACAGGATTTCCAACATAAATAATTTCATTTGCATAACGATACTTTTCAGAAACACCTCCAATATATTCTTTTGCACTACCTACCTCGTCTAAATAGAGCATAGCTTGGATGGTCTGAATATGTCTTGTATGTTCATGCTTTTGTACTTGCAAAGTGGTCATTAATTCACCGATTTGATTCAAATAAGACTTCAACAAATTTGCCTCTACTTTTTTTCGCATGTTATCTCCTATTTGCCTAATAGAAATCAATACAAAAGCAGTTAAAACTAATATTAACAAATTAACATAAGGTAAAAATTTCTTAAAATAGTTTAGATCATCAGAAGCATAAATAACTTGGTTTAAAATGACAATAGAAACTGATTGAGCCAGAATGGTTAATATGATGAAAACATCTTTGTTTTTAAACAAAATAATCAACCCTCTATATATTTTTTTAAATCTAGCAGATAAATTTTTTTCTTTTTCATCAGTATAATTGCTCCTGATACGATGGTTGCACTAGGTAAAAAAAGAAATATATTCAGCCATGGATAGAAATTCAAGTCCGTCATTGACCTTCTGAGCAGTACTAGTAAAAAAGGAACCGTAACACTCTGTGACACTCCCATGATTAACAATCCAGCAAAAACACAGATAACCGAATGTACTAAAGCTTTTCTCATAATAAAATTAACTAATATTACAATTAAAACTGCAGTAGCTATTGTATGTAGACCATATACATTCAAATATATCCTGATTGAATATGAGAACACTGCCACAATTAATGATATTAATAAATTATCTTTTATGCTTATATCTTCTTTAAAAAGATTTAGTCCTACCTTTATTATTAAAAAAGTTTCAGGTAAGCTTATAAATAGTGCTATATACCAGGGGATATGATTTAACATAGTAAGCACTCCTTAGAGGATTCTAGAGTTTAAGTTGGTTTCAAATTGCTATTTTCTATTAGTCCATTCATTTTTATCTTTAGAAACCTTTATATTATCATAACATATAGTTTTCGAAAAATTTGTTCTATTGTGTCAATACTATCCTTCAATATAACTTTAGTAAATTTGTACTACTTCATTTCTCTTATACACCATTGATTAATGGAATTAAAATTTTCAAAAATAAAATCAAAATTTTTGAACATATTCATGAATAATATGATATATTATTAAATGAGTGCAATATTCAATAGAATATTGCCTGAGACAATAATGTGCACTAGGGAGGAAGCAGGTGTGGCAGCACCTGCTTCTTCTAGCGCGTGGCCTTGATTAGAGTAGCTATGGCTGTAATTAGAGCTGCTAATACTGTGATATATTCTATTATGTAATCGGCGATGGGTTTTGTTTTTCGAGACAATAATGAGCACCCCCTTTCATACCAGAATTACAAATTCACATACACTACATATACATTGCTAATAAAAAAGACCAAGAAAACAGATTTCTGCATCTCTTGGTCTTTTAATTAGTAAGTTGAAGGCCGTATCTATCTATATATATATTGCTACTTTATTATCAAAAACTATTTCCTCTTTATCCTTACTGAATTTTTCTATTCCTATTAAATTTAAAATATAGCTTTTTTATAAGACTCTCCTCATTGAATTTATATTTTTTCTTCTTGTTATATTTATATATAAATAATATCACTAATATTATTTTATTTCTAGCGTTTTTCGCAACTAGATATGTATAGGCTGTCAACATGCCAATATGGAGAGTAACTGCTCTGCGCTTTATAGGTTAAATAGATATACTATAATCTTTATATTAATCAATCATAGGCGTTAACTTAACCCATGTTATTCCAAGGTAAAAATTACATTTGCAAAAAAGCATAAAAAATGGGAATCTCAAAGTGACTACCAATCACAAAGGAGAGATTCCCATGAAGATATCTTCATCACTTATTATACCTTTTATTCGCTTTTTTAGTAATGCTAAAATTATGGAAATCGCTATTAATACAGGTTTTCTTAAACGAAAAAGAAAAACAACTCTAGAAATATTACAGGGATATTGTTTGCCCAAAATAAATTACCAAAATATAGCTTAAGTTAACGCCTATGATTTGAAAATTGAAATGGAAGGATGATGGAATCATTATGAAAGATTTATTAGGAGCAGTTATTGAGAAAAATAGATACTGGACACAATATGGAAATGTTGCTACATATATACCTGAACTCTCTAAAGGAAATCCTGATGTGCTGGGTATTTCTGTTTGTGATATGATGGGAAATGAGTACTTTGCTGGTGATTACGATATAAAGTTCACCATGCAAAGCATCTCAAAGATTGTTTCTTTTATGTGTGCACTTATAGATAATACCTCAGAAAAGCTATTTAGAAAGATTAGTGTATCACCTACGGCAGAGGGTTTCAATTCCATTGTGAATCTTGAAACCAAGAACGCACATAAACCCTTGAATCCTATGATTAATTCTGGTGCTATTGCTACTGTTTCTATGGTAAAAGGTATTACTTCTGAGGATAAGTTCAATAGAATCTATAATTTTATGAAAGAAATTACAAACAACCCAGATATAAAGGTTAATGATGATGTTTATCATTCTGAAAAGAGTACAGGGGACAGGAATAGAGCACTTACCTATTATATGAAAAGCACTAGGATTATTGACGATGATGTGGAAGAAATATTAGACGCGTATTTTAAACTTTGTTCCATTGAGGTAACTTGCAAGGATATAGCTTATATGGGGGCCATGCTTACTAACGATGGAATGCTACCATGTAGTGGAAAAAGAGTACTTACTAAAGAAATTGCTAAGACAGTAAAGGCAGTTATGGCTACTTGTGGAATGTATGACGCTTCAGGTGAATTCGCAATAAATGTTGGTTTGCCTGCAAAAAGTGGTGTTAGTGGAGGCATTGTTGCTGTGTCGCCCAAAAAGATGGGCATAGGGGTTATAGGCCCTGCATTAGATCAAAGAGGTAATAGTATTGGTGGTGTCAAGGTCTTGGAAGATTTGTCGAATAGACTTGACTTGAATATTTTCTAAATCTGCAAATACATATAAATAATTCTAATTAGGAGTTATGCGCATATAATAGCTATAAATTTTTTTAAGTGTCAGTTTAAAACAGGGTACTTAATCAATTCAACAAATAATTAAATTTATTATGGAATTTTTAGAAAATTCTGTTGACATTAAATATGATCCTTGTTATAATACATATTAATCAATATTTTAATTGAATATTAAAAAAATTAAACTTTAGTTAAAGCGAAGACGGAGAAGGGTATTTTATGGCTACAGTTGTAGAGAGTCGGTATTAGCTGAAAACCGATACTGTAAATAAAGTATAGATCACTCCCGAGTAGTATCTATGAAATGCTTAGTAGTAGATACCGACTAGCCTCGATAACGGCTTAGGTTTGTTAGAACCGAAAGAAGTGGCATCAATTCTGATGCAAACAAGGTGGTACCGCGGATTACAATCTCGTCCTTGAAAAGTATATTCTTTCATAGGCGAGTTTTTTTTATCTTTTATTAGAAATTAGGAGGTGAGACAGATGCTATCTAAAAAAATGAAAACTGCTGAAAAAAATAAAGGTTCAATGAATACAGCCTTGAACGCTAATAAAAAACCAACTGTTGTTAAGGCCACCCCCGAAAAAACTACTTCCCTCAATCCAGATTATCAATTATACAATGATGATTGCAACTTAAATTATTGGGGAGCAGGTTTTATGAGTAAAGACCTTATGTTTTAATGAACTTATTTTAAATTGTTTTTATATTTATATTGTACCTCTCCATATCTGGGGAATTGAATTGGAGAGGTGCATCTACTATTTTGCCATAATTTTTTTTGTGCAAATGACTGTTTCAAATTTACTATACAAAAAAAGAGAAGCAGCAAGCTTCTCCGTAAATACAGCGAACTTCTATTCTATTTTCCTTTCCTTATAAAGAACTTATTAAATTTTCCTTATAAAGAACTTATTAAATAATAGGTATGATAACTGTGAATGTAGTACCTTCATCTTCCCTGCTTATAAAGTCAATGCTTCCCTTATGTATATCTATAAAGTCCTTTACAATAGCCAAACCCAATCCCGTTCCTGAAACCTTTCCAACATTAGAAGCACGATAGAAGCTTTTAAATAGGTTTTTTTGTTCCACTTCTGGTATCCCTATTCCCTTATCTATAATTTTGAAAACAATATTTTTATTATCAAATTCAAGCTTCAATCTCACTTCCTCATTATCCTTAGAATACTTTGTTGCATTACTTAAGAGATTCGTTAAAATAGTAGTTAATAAAAATTCATCAACATTAGCAACAAAAGATTCCTTTCTACTAAGAAAAAGAACATTTTGTGATTGAGATATACTTTCTACGATTCCTTCAACCACAGATTTAGTTAGTCTTACAACATCGATAGGCTGCGGGTTGAACCCTACCCTATCTGCTTCTACCTTTTCCACTAGTAATATATCTCGTAAAAGTTTATTAATTTGTATAGTAGCTTTTTTTATACGTTTCGTATGTTTTAAATTTTCGGGAGTGTTCCAAGCTTCATTATACTTCTCCAGTAGTTGAATGGTAGATACAATAATATTTAGAGGTGTTCTCAGTTCATGAGACACCATAGAAATCAAGTTGTTTTTTATATTCTTTTCTGAATTTTTCAACTTTTTTGGAGCTATATCTATTATACTCTCCATAATCAATATCTTATTAGATAGATTGATTTTTGTAATTCTATGTTCCTTCCACATACCCTCTTCCTTCTTTACCTGAAGGGATTTTCTATAAAAACAATTATTTTTATGACAGCAGGGTTCCTGGTATCCCAACGCCTCCCAACAACATCTATCTTCTAAATTAAGGATTTGTTTTTTTGCATACGTGTTAGCAAATAGAATCTTATTTGAATCAGGATCTATAAGAATCACAAATTCCTCCATGGCATTCAAAAAAGCAATAACACCTTCATTACTGTTATTTATTATATCTTTATATATCTCCGTACTATGATTGTGTTTATCTCTTGTTAATATCAAATACATTCCCCCCCTGTCTCATAATCAGTTTATTACTCTGGATCAGGTAAGATTACATTAGGAATTCGATTCTTAGATTCATTTAACTTCTTTTTTTCATATTTTTTTTCAGAAATATCTTTGTGCATCTCTTTTCTCATTAATAATTTATCGCTAAACTTTCTCTTTTCTTCTATCTTAATTTTTTTGTTCATATATAGACACCCCTTGATTTTAAGAATCTTTCTATTAAGGCAAAGAAAAGGTATCCCCGCATAATCTTATAATTTAACAGAGCTTCACTATAGCCTTTACGATTATTTTTTTACTTCGTTACACTTATTATAATCTAAATACCCTTTCCTAAATCATAGTGCATCGTTAATCTGCAAAATACATCGACGAACAGTAAATATAATAAATACACCGACAAATATTCACTTTCCCCTAATAATACTTTATTGAATAGTATTTTTCTTTTATCATAATTTTATAGATGTTGTAGAATTATGATAAAATATAGCAAGTTTTGAAATAAATTGTCGAAAGGTTGATGAAGATGAAAATGGCATTTCCTGAAAGAGCAGCTGGACATTTAACCTATTCCTTTATAAAGGAAGCTTTGCCTGACAAGAACCAAAAGGAATTGGAAAGAATTGAGTATGGATTGGCATCATTCTTTATTACATTTCCAAAACTCCTTGGCTTGATTGCTTTGGCTGTCTTTATAAACCAGTTTATAGATAATTTTTTTCTCTATTATCTGGCAACTCACGTGAGCTATAGTCTGGTGCGGTCCTATGCCTGGGGATTACATTGCAGGACAGATTTGTTCTGTTTTATCAATGGTCTTTTGTTGCTATTTGGTATTGCCTCTATAGGGCTTTTTTATCCCCTCCCCCCCTATCTTCTACTGCTGCTCTGGGGTGTGAGCTTTAGGCTTCTGTATCTATATGCTCCCGCTGATACAGAGGCTCGCCCCCTAAGAAGTCAAAGACTGCGAAAAAAGCTGAGAAGGAAGCTATTGGTGGTTGTGTCTCTTTTGTTTATCATGACCTTAGTAAACATCCACAATGCTTACAGCACATTGATTACATTAGGGGTTTTTGGGGAGAGTTTATATACTACCCCCTTTATGTACAAACTATTTAAATTAAAAGGAGGGACAATTCAATGAAAAAAAATCAAATCCTTACTTTACTAGCTAGCATGCTAAGCAGCCTTGCATTTTTCTTCACTATTCAATCAGGCTGTGTACCATGGCTATCCAGAGAAGCCAAAATGCCAGAATCCATGCTGGAAGCCGAGGAATAGACAAAATGAAGATGAAAAAGGAGGTGCCCTAAAGGGCTGCCTCCTTTTTTGCTTCAAAGTCTCTATAGCTTTTAATATCTTTGCATTCCATAATTAACTCCTGAATAAAGATATCCTCATCAATAACCGTATTGTGAATCATGAAGGGATATTTTTTTATCTTCTCTGTCACCAGCCTTAAGCCATGACCGCTGTCAAACCGCTGGTTATCTCCCTCATCTGTATCCTTAAAGGTATTTTTTATAATAAAATTGATATACTCCTCCCTATAATCAATAGTAATCCATAGCATAGGCATATCCCCAAAGACAGCATGTCTTATGGCGTTGTCCAGAAAATTTCCCAGTATAAAATTCAAGTCCATTAAAAAATCGTAATCCTCCTGCAGCTTAATTTCCTCTCCTATGACATTGATATTAACATGGATCCCCTGAGTCTCTGCCTCATTGATTTTTTCCACAAACATCCCCAGCAGGCTGTGATTCTTTAGCCTGACCAAAACCGATAAGGAGTCATTGGTTAAATGCTTGGTAGTCTTCACCACCGACTCATAGTATTCCACCAGTGCATCCCAGTCCTTCTCCTCTGCATAGATGAAGCCTGAAAAACCCGTCAGATAGTTCTTCCACCCATGCTTCAGCTCCCGATAGCCATTTAGCAGATTTTCTATCACCAGCAAATACTCCTGTTGGTTTTTGAAGAGGATTTTTTGGTAGTAAAAATCATTTTCTAAAAAGGTATAATTAAAGGAAATGGTAATATAGGCCACTACCAAAACAATATGTATCATAGAAATAAACACCTTCATCTGACCTACATGATAGAGAAAAGTATATAGGTTGATAAACAGCATGGAAAATACCGTGACCATATATAGAAGCATGTTTTTACTTCTGATTTGTATTTCTTTTCCATAGGTTTTATATAATAATATGTATTTCATTATATATAACAATAATGTAATTGTGACAAAGGATAATAGCTTTAAAGCAAAAAATAACCTTGTATCATTTTGTATCTCCATCATTGTTACACCTAACGTAGCCATTAGGCTAAACACCCCAACAACATCTCCTAACAAAGTTATTACAGCAAAAATGAATACCAAGAAAACATTCTTCAGAAAAGAAACGTTTAATAAAAATCTATTAATTATACCATAAACTACAAACACAATAGCTGCCTTTAGATAATATAAATATTGCATTTGGTTATGAATAGTTGTTGAAAAGATAAAAAATAAAAGGTAGAGCTTTATATATTTGTTCCTGGGTATCTTTATAAATAATCTTAAAACATTTATATATATCAAGGCATCCACTGCAATAGCTATAACACTTCGAAGCTTATCAATATCTATCATCTTACTCTCCCCGCCAATCTTCTTTTGGTTTTCTCTTCATCTCTTCATTTTCTGACACAGATAATCTAGTACCATTTTTCAGGGTAATTTCTCTCTGCTTCTTATCAATAGTCTCTATTAAAGCGTCATTGGATAAGTGGCTGGTAGCCTTTACCACTGATTCATAATATTTCACCATACCATCCCAGTCCTTCTCCTCGGTATAGAGGAAGCCGGAGAACCCAGTGAGATAGTTCCTCCACCCGTGCTTCAGCTCTCGATGACCATTTAGTAATTTTTCTATCATCATCAAGTACTCCTGTTGATTTTTATAGAGGGTCTTCTGATAGTAGAATTCATTCTCTAAAAAGGTGAAATTAAGAGAAATCACAATATAAATAAGGATTAAAATGATATGGGCAATGGAAACAGCTATCCTCATCTCCCCTACATGATAGAGAAAAGTATACAGATTGACAAACAGCATGGAAAATAAGGTGGCAATATACAGGATCATTTTTTTCCCCTTAATCTGTATTTCTTTCCCATAGGTTTTGTACAGCAGTATATATTTTATAATATACATCAACAATATGCTAGTAAAAAGAACGATCAGATTTGCAGTAAAAAATAGCTTTATATCATTTTGCATTTCTATTACTGTTGCGCCTAAACCAAGCTGTATGATGGATATAGCAACAAGATTTCCTACTAATGTTATAGCACCGTAAATAAATAATACAAAAGCATTTTTATTCAGCCGAATATTTAATAAAAGTCTATTAATTATACCAAGGACTGTAAACAGAAGAGCTGACTTCAGATAGTATAAGTATTGCATCTCATCATGAATCGTTACTATAATGGTTGCAGAGATAAACGTTAGAAGGTAGAGCTTAATCATTTTATCTCTAGGTATCTTGATAAACAGTCTTAATACATTGATATATACCAAGGCATCTATGGCAATCGCCATGGCACTGCAAAGCTTATCAATATCTATCACCGCACCATCCCCACCAATCTTCTTTCGATTTCCTCTTGAACTTCTTTGTTCCTCGACAAAAACAATCTAGCACCATTCCTCAAAATGATTTCTCCCTGCTTTTTATCAATCATCTCTATTTGATAAGGATTTACTATAATGGATTTGTAGCACTGAAGAAAAGTATTGGGGTATAGATTGTCAAGGTATTCTAGCATATCGCTTAATCTTCTTCTATGGATAATTTTCTCCCCCTGGAGGGTATATACTATTAAGTATCCCTCCTTATGATAGGTTTCCATATGAGTTATAGCCTCTATTTTTTTATAATGGACTCTACCATAGGCCTCTAGCTTGATATACTGTCCTTTTTCAGGATATTTTTTGGAGTCACTTAATTCCTTTATCTTTTTTAACAGTCTATTTATATGCCAATCAAAGGTTTGTCTATCTAATGGTTTTGTAAGGTAGGCAAAGGGCTCTATATTTCTGTTAAGACTTTCTACTGCCCATTCTGCATAGGCTGTTATGAATATGATTTTAGTATTGACATTGATATTTTTAATTTTCTCCGCCAATGCCACCCCATTGATCTCTTTATTAAGATTGATATCCAGCAAACAAATTTTGATGTCTTCATCATTTGCTAAACAATCTAGTACCTCCTGTGGCTGGGAGGTGGCTGCCAAAAGTCGGATGTTCATATTATCAATATAACTGCCAAGCCAGTCACAAATGGTTTTTCTAGTTTTAGGATTATCTTCACATACAATAAAGTCTATCTTCATATCTTATCCCTCATTTTCTTTGCTTTATTAATTTACGAGTTTTATAGTTCTGCTGTATAACCATTGGATTCTAGGGTTTTGATAGATAATAGTTTCCCTCCATTAATTATTTTTTTGTAATCTCACTTATCTGTACAGATGCTCTTATTTTCTCTGCTTTATATTTCTTTAACATATATTTATTATACAATATGTATCAACAATCCTGCTATTTTCTAAAAAAAATAAGGACCCTTTGGATCCTCAATATCACAACTCTATTTTCTAATGCTAAAAATGTCTCAAAAATTCTTATCTAAAGGGTTTATACTGGTTTATGGGTGCTACTCGAGCAATATATACCTTATCTATCATAACATTACCATACTTCTTCCCGCTGGGAGAAGGAATGTTAAAATATTCTTGATGATAATCAATGCCCTTTGTAGATCCTTGACTAGACCAGTATTTTAGACCAATGATCTTGTCTCCTTCTTTTATCCATTCTAAAAATACCGCCGTATGACCAGTATTATTTTCCCTGCTAATATCTATAAAATCCCCCGCCCTTGCATCCTCAAGTCTGGCTATTTTTTTGCCTACTCCATACTTTTCAACAGCAACAGCAATATTGCTTTGGGACTTGGGTCCCAATGAAGCATACCAATGTAATACAAAGTCAAATAGCTCATCCCAAGTCATTCCGTTAAAATCGTCAGAAGCTATACCAAAGTGTTTATTTCTAGCCTGCATTGCTTTATAAAAAACTTCAAAGGTTATTCCTGAACAATGACTGGCTCTATTACCGCTAGGATGTGCCTTAAGTAGTACTTGATTTTGGTAATACAGGGTTGTGGTGACACCATTATAGTTATCATAATCGTCGTTCAGCAAATAAGGGTATCTCCCATTACCAATTTTATAAGTCTTTATGATTTCTAAAACATAAGGATTTAAATGCTGACTTAAGCTGTTATCCGTTTGCTTTGTTGGACCCTCAATAGGCTTTTCTATAATCTCTTTCTCTGGTTTATGCTGCCCTTCCTGAGAACTTCCCTCATCTATTGTAGCTCCGTTTTCTTCATTTTCTAATGATGATTTGTTTTCATTCCCTTCTATTACCTTAACGTCTTCTTCTCCCATAAGTTTTTCTGGTAAAAAAAGGCTTTCTTGTATATAGGTGATATCACTTGTTGGTGATAAATATATATCTGATTCTATTGCTAAATATGTAGGCGTTGCATCCAAAACTGCATAGGCGGAATAAATAATACTCACTTGAATCAATAAAGCCAACAAACCTAAAGCTATTTTCATCTTGTACTTTCCCATATGCTGCCCCCTTATCTTTAGTAGAAATATCTAATAATTTCTTATATTTGCCGTTGGCAATATTATACTAAAGATTCAAAATACTGGATATAAGAAAAATGTGGAAAACATAAGACTACCCGTCACAGGTTCTCCTGTTTAGGGTAGTCTTATCTTGTATAGAATCAATAGGATATAGATATATTGTCAAAATTCAAGTCTAAACGCGCATACCTATAATTATTTTCCAATTTTGAAAGAGCTTTTTAAGGATACAATTCTATTAAAAACCAATTGATCCTTCATTGTATATTTTGTATCGACATTAAAGTATCCATGTCTAAAAAATTGAAATTTATCCTGTGGCTTTGCCTCCTTCATATTAGGCTCAACATAGCCTTTAAGAACCTCTAGGGAGTTTGGGTTGATTTGCTCTAGGAAGTGTTCACCCTCACTGTCCTCATCTAAAATTAGAGGCTCATATAATCTGAATTCTGCTGGTATTGCATTTTTTGCATCTACCCAATGGAGGGTTCCCTTTACCTTTCTTCCTGTAAAACCTGTCCCACTCTTGGTCTCAGGGTCATAGGTGCAATGAAGTTCTACTACATTATCATTTTCATCCTTGATGACCTCGTTACATGTAATAAAATAAGCATGTTTTAGACGTACTTCATTTCCAGGGAATAATCTAAAGTATTTCTTAGGAGGATTCTCCATGAAGTCCTCCTCTTCAATGTATATTTCTCTAGAGAAGGAAATTTGTCTTGTTCCCATCGCTTCATCATCTGGATTGTTTTCTGCCTCCAGCATTTCTAGTTGATCTTCCGGGTAGTTGGTAATTACTACTTTTAAGGGCTTCAAAATAGCCATGGTTCTAGGAGCCTTTGCATTTAAATCTTCTCTAATAAAATGCTCCAGCATTTGAGCATCTACAACACTATAGCTCTTAGCAACACCAATTTCTCTACAGAAATTTCTTATAGCTTCTGGAGTACACCCTTTTCTTCTTAATCCAGCAATAGTAGGCATACGGGGATCATCCCATCCATCTACTACATTTTCATCCACCAGCTGTTTTAGCTTTCTCTTGCTCATAACAGTATTGGTTAGATTTAATCTAGCGAACTCAATTTGTTTAGGCTGGCTTTCTGTTTCACATTCTTGGATTATCCAATCATATAATGGCCGATGGTCTTCAAATTCCAAGGTGCAGATGGAATGGGTAACACCTTCAATAGCGTCCTCTAGGGGATGGGCATAATCATACATAGGATAAATACACCACTTGTCCCCAGTATTATGATGACTTGCATGAACAATACGATAAAGCACTGGATCTCTCATATTTAGATTAGGAGAAGCCATATCAATTTTGGCTCTTAAAACCTTTTCTCCATCTTTGTGTTTGCCCGCTCTCATTTCTTCAAATAGCTGCAAGTTTTCTTCTACAGGTCTATTTCTATAGGGACTTTCTTTGCCAGGCCTTGTTAAAGTCCCTCTATATTCTCTTATTTCTTCAGCAGATAGGTCACACACATAAGCTTTTCCTTTTTTTATTAGATGCACCGCCCAATTGTACATTTCTTCAAAGTAATCAGAGGCAAAATACAGTTCGTCCCAATCAAAACCTAACCATTTTACATCTTCTTTTATAGATTCCACATATTCCGTATCTTCCTTTGTTGGGTTTGTATCATCAAATCGAAGGTTAGTTTTTCCCTTAAATTCATCCGCTAATTCAAAGTTTAATACGATAGACTTAGCATGTCCTATATGTAAGTAACCATTAGGCTCAGGTGGGAACCGGGTGATGATTTCTTTATGTTTTCCTGATTCTAGGTCTTGAATAACAATATTTTTAATAAAATTTGAACTGCTAGGCTTCGTTTCCATTTTATTCTCCTCTCTTTTCTACATTTGTTATGTAGTATCTCTATATTGAAATAAATATATCATAAAATTTGTTTTTTTTCTATGGATTGCTGGGAAATTTCTTAAGTACAATACTTCAGTTCTTCGTAATTGATAGAACAGGGTGAGCCAAATATGGAAAATTTAATGCGTTTTGATGGACAGGCTCAATTCCACCCTAGAAAATACTTGCTTTCTCTTGCTGAAAAAATACCTGGAGATGGTTGTGCTATTTTTGAAAACACAAAGGTTGTTGATATAAAAGAGGGGGACTCTCCAAAGGAGACATCATAGAGGGGCCTGCCTTAAAGCCTTTAAAAAAACTGCAATAAATGAACAAGGTAATGGGAACCGCATGATGCAGTTCCCATTACCTTATTTTTATTATGGAACAAAAACCGTAAAGTTCACAAATTTATTAAAAAGAAGAACCTAAATCCTGATGTTCAAAGTACTTTGAAGACTGGTGTAAGCTAGATAAGAAGTGCTTTAGGACTTTTCAGTATCCTATATATTTTTGAGCCTTCTAGTTAAGCCATAAGGATCATCTGCCATCATAATAGAGGACATCACAGCGATGCCGTTGGCTCCAGCTTTTAGCACCTCTACAGCCTTCTCTGGTGTGATCCCTCCCAGTGCAATCACTGGAATTTCAACTTGTTCCTTTATATCCTTGATAAAAGGAATCCCCCTACCTGCCAGGCCTTCTTTACACTGGGTGTCGAACACATGACCTGCCAGTAAGTAGGTGGCTCCTTGCTTTTCTGCTAATACTGCTTCCTCAAGACTATGAATGGAGACCCCTAGCATTCCATCGAAGACTGGTTTTCTATCTATAAATTCCCGAAAGCCTGTATGGTATCCATCTGCTTGAACTTTTCTTGCTGCTTGCAAATTACCATTTATCATAAGTAATGTTTCAGTACCTTCTGTAAGTTTTTTAATTTCTATTGCTAAGGGTAGTAATTCCTCATAGGATAAATCCTTTTCTCTAAGGATGATTCCATCTACCCCACCCCTAACGGCAGCCTCTATCACTTTGATTAGGTTTTTGTCTTTAGCCATTCTTCTGTTGGTTATGAGATAAAGCATTTATTCATCCTCTCTCAAAATATTAATATTCTTTCCCTCCATAATTTTGTTCATGTTTCTCATGGAACACATTTTACCGCACATCGTACAGCTATCCTCATGCTCGGGCATAGATTCTTTTCTATATCTTCTTGCTTTCTCAGGATCAATAGCTAATTGAAACATTTTTTCCCAGTTTAGCTGTTGTCTTGCTTTGCTCATTTCATTATCCCAATCCCTAGCACCTTTAACATTTTTAGCAATATCTCCTGCATGGGCTGCAATTTTCGAAGCAATAATTCCTTCCTTCATATCCTCCAGGTTAGGAAGTCTAAGATGCTCTGCTGGAGTAACATAACAAAGAAAATCAGCTCCATGACTAGCTGCGATAGCACCACCGATGGCACTGGTAATATGATCATAGCCTGGTGCCACATCCGTAACAATTGGTCCTAACACATAGAAAGGTGCTCCATGGCAGAGTTTTTTCTCAATTAACATATTGGCGGCTATTTCGTTAATAGCCATGTGTCCTGGCCCTTCAATCATTACTTGTACATTTCTATCCCATGCCTTTAGGGTTAATTCCCCAAGAATCATTAATTCTTTAATTTGGCTGGCATCTGTAGCATCATGGATGCTTCCAGGTCTACAAGCATCTCCAAGACTTAAGGTCAAATCATATTTCTCACAAATGTCTAAAAGCTTATCATAATGTTCATAAAAAGGGTTTTCCTTATCATTTAGTTCCATCCATGCGTATAATAAGGATCCTCCTCTTGAAACAATGTTGGTCAGTCTTTTGTTTCTCTTAAAGACTTCTGCCGTCTCTTGATTGATACCCGCATGGATGGTAACAAAATCTACTCCATCCCTGGCATGCTTCTCTACTACTTCTAAGAACTCTTCCGAAGTAATATCCTTTAATTCTTTATCATAGAAACCAACAGCATCATATATAGGTACAGTTCCTATCATGGCTGGTGACACGTCTATCAATCTTCTTCGGAATTCTTTGGTTTTTCCAAAGGAGCTTAGATCCATGATGGCCTCCACCTTCATATCAAGAGCAGTTCTTACCTTTTCCATCTCAACATCGATATTGGGACAATCCTTAGATATCCCTAAATTTACATTAATCTTGGTTCTAAGCCCCTCACCGATTCCCTCCGGGTCTAAAGATCCATGATTTTTATTGGCAGGTATAGCAACTTTACCTTCTGCTACAAGCTTCCTTAAGGTTTCTACATCTGTCTTTTCCTTGCTTGCTACAATTTCCATTTCTCTTGTTATTATTCCTTTTCTAGCTGCATCCATTTGGGTTGTATAATTCATGACTTCCAGCTCCTTCTCATTATTTTATTTAGCTTCTTTTATGCCTTTACAGGTGCATCCAATTTTTCAATATAGGCTGATAGCCTTTGGCTAAAATAGCTTTTTTTATCTCACCTACACTTCTTGTGTCACTTATTTCAAATTGACTATTTCCGTTGGAGTGGGTATGACCTCCCACCTCAGTAGAAACTCCTGCCGACATTTTTACAACTCCAAGGGGAATCAAGTGATCCCTAAATTCCTTCTTTTCTCTAGTGGAGATAGTAATGCCTATGTAAGGAAGGAAATTTTTCAAGGCGAGCATTGCCTGTACTAAGTCTCTATCCTCCACAAAAACAACATTCTGAAAACTCCCTATATGTGGACGTATACGGGGCAGGGATATACTAACCTCCACATCCCCATACTTGTTTTGAAGATAATTTCCATGTAATGCTGTTATAAAAGCCTCTTTTCTCCAATTATTCAAACCCAGCAAAGCACCGATATTGACATTTCGCATTTTAGCTCTGCAAGCCCTTTCTGGTGCATCTAGTCTAAATCTATAATTCCTTTTAGGCCCTGCTTCGTGAACACAATCATAGACTTCTTCATCATATACCTCTTGGTAAATTGTAAGTCCATCTACCCCTACCTCCATTAGCTGGCTGTATTCCTCTTCAGATAAGGGATAGATTTCTATAGATATAGAATCAAAGTATCTTTTTAGCACCTTGACAGCCTCTATTATATAGGCTACTGGCGTTCTCCCTCTATCCTCCCCCGTTAAGATAAGGATATGTCTTAATCCAGTGGCAGCAATGGCTTTGGCTTCTTCTTCAATTTCCTGTAAATTTAATTTCGATCTCTTAATGCCGCTATCGCTATTGAAGCTGCAATAGCTGCAACGATTTACACAATAATTGGATAGGTACATAGGGGTATACAGCAGTATTGCCTTGCCGAAATGTCTTAGAGAAGCTTGATGTGCTCTTTGTGCCATTTTCTCCAAACAACTGGCGGCAGTGGGAGACAATAATGCTAAAAATTCAACTTCTGTAATCTTCTGTTTTTGCAGAATATCCATTATATCGGCTCTTGTAACCTTTTGAAAAAAATTGTCGAAGTCAAAATCCTTATATCGAAGGTACTCATTATAAAATGTCATTTTTCTTCACCTTCATATAAGAATCCTGTGAGAGGCGAGGAGGCTTCTGCTAATTTCTTTTCTAATCCCACTTTAGCAAGATAAGCAAGTCTACCAGCCTTTACTGCTAAGGAAAAAGCCTGTGCCATTTTGATAGAATCTTGTGCAGTAGCAATGGCAGTGTTCACTAAAACTGCCTCTGCTCCCATCTCCATTGCCTCTGCCGCTTCAGAAGGCTTCCCGATCCCTGCATCTACAATAATAGGCACATTGATTTCTTCTATTAGAATTTGTATTAGTTCCTTTGTCTTGATTCCCCTGTTGCTTCCGATAGGAGCTCCTAAGGGCATTACAGCTACTGCCCCTACTTCTGCCAATATTTTTGCCACCATTAAATCAGGACTCATATAGGGCAGTACAATGAAACCTTCCTTTACTAAAGCCTCTGTTGCTTTTATGGTTTCGTAGTTGTCTGGCAGCAAATATTTATTATCAGAGATCACTTCGATTTTTACCCAATTTCCGCATCCCATAGCCCTGGCTAATCTAGCTATTCTAATAGCTTCTTCAGCATTTCTTGCACCAGATGTATTGGGAAGGAGAATACAGTTTTCAGGAATATGCTGAAGAATATTTTCTTCCCTTCCATTTAGATCTACTCTTCTCAATGCCATGGTTACTACCTGTGCATCAGCGGCTTTTATGGCCTCTGTCATTGTTTTGTTGCTGGAAAATTTCCCTGTTCCAATCAACAGTCTACTCTTTAAGACAACCCCTCCAATTGTTAAACAATCCATTTTATCCTCTCCTAATTAAGATTCTTTTTTCTAAAAAATATTCATAACCTAGCCCCCTGCCATAAAGCTTACAATTTCTACTTTATCGCCTTCATTTAAAACGAAACTACTATACTGTTTTTTGGGAACAATTTTATGATTAATTTCAATGACAACTATTTTTTCATTTAACTCCAGCTTCATCAATAGTTCCTTAATCGTAATCCCGGTTTCAAAGCTTCCCTCTTTACCATTAATTATCATTATTTTTCACCTCCCTCTACTAAAGATAATTTGTTATGTAGTTTCTTTAGAAATAAATGAATGCCTACTATACTTTTCTGGACATTTAAAAATGCAAATCCATAGAGAATTTGCATTGAAAATGAATACAATGATCCCTACGTTGGCATTACCCAAATCAGGTTATGAGGGTCAGAGATCCCATCTCTTTCTCAGCCTATCCCCATAGGCTCCCCTTATGATAATGAAGTTTTCATAATCGTATTATTTTGATTATATCTAAGCTTTTAAAAAACAGAATAGAAGACCTGAAAAATTGCTTTCTATATTTAGCGAAAAATAAAGTTATTAAAAACAGAAGAAATATAACTTTCTCAATTTCCTATGTAATAAAACTCGTTTTCCTTATATCTTACGAAACCATAATTTCATGAATTCCCATGTGACAAAAAAAGCTTACCTAAATTAGGTAAGCTTTTATGACTATGTTTAATAATTTAAAGATAATTAAACTTTATCATCTTATGATTCAGCTTTCCTACGGTAGTACTAACTACGTCAGGTTCAAGGGTTAGGATATCTCCTTCTCAGCCTAAGGCGCCCCTAGCTAAACTATTCTATTTATTTCATTATAAATCACTACCATTTTCTTGTAAAGCATATTAAAGCCTTCACGCTTTAATTTTTTTTGTAATTTTCTTAAACTCTTCTTGATTTTTTAGAATTAATTGTGTTACAATGAATATTAAATTTTAAAAATTATATAAAATCGAATGAAGATAGCGGAATACATATGGTAAACCGTTATTGGACGAGCCTCTGGAGAGACTCAAAAGAGCACCGAAGGGGAAAGCCTGTTTTTCAGGTGAAACTCTCAGGTAAAAGGACAGGGGATTTTCTATGTACTTATAATGCTATAACCTTTAGCTGTCATTTGTATGGTTAACAGAGTAGCGTTTTCTTGCATTGTAAAATCTTGATTTCCAGAGACTAGATTTCTAATTTAGTCTCTTTTCCTTTTTTGAATGTCCCAGGTATATATTATTCTTACAAAAGGAGAGATGAAGAAATGAAGGCATTTATTAGTGTAATAGGTGATGACAAAATTGGCATCATTCATGGGGTGACTACAGTACTAAAAAAGAACAAGGTAAATGTTTTGGACATCAATCAAACGTTGCTACAGGATTACTTTGCCATGGTGATGCTGGTAGATCTTAAGGAGATGACAATAGATTTTAAACAATTAAAAGAAGAGCTTGTTGTTGCTGGTAAAGAAATAGGCGTTTCCATAAAAATTCAACATGAAGACCTATTTAATACAATGCATAGTATCTAATACAGTTGGGAGATGAGGACAATGATTAACTTTCAAAATATCATGGAAACTATAAAGATGATTGAAAAGGAAAAGCTGGATATAAGAACCATTACTATGGGAATTTCCCTTCTAGACTGCTGTGATTCCTCTGGAAAAAATGCTAGGAAAAAAATCTATGATAAAATCACGAGACTAGCAGAAAACCTAGTAAAGGTTGGGGAAGAAATCGAAACGGAGTATGGTATTCCCATTATTAACAAAAGAATTTCTGTTACCCCTATAGCCCTTGTGGCCCAAGCCAGTGAAGACAAAAGCTATGTAGAGTTTGCTAAAACCTTAGATGAGGCTGCAGCCACTGTTGGCATCAATTTTATTGGCGGCTTTTCTGCTCTTGTTCAGAAGGGTTACTCTAAGGGAGATAGAATCCTTATAGAATCCATTCCTGAAGCCTTGACTGTAACAGAAAAGGTCTGCTCCTCCATCAATGTTGGTTGCACAAAAACTGGGATCAATATGGATGCTGTTAGAGATATGGGAAGGATTATCAAACAAACCGCTTATCTTACAAGAGAAAGAGATAGTATAGGCTGTGCTAAACTGGTGGTCTTTGCCAATGCAGTTGAAGATAACCCCTTTATGGCAGGTGCCTTCCATGGAGTAGGTGAAGCCGAATCCATTATCAATGTAGGCATTAGTGGTCCTGGGGTAGTAAAGTGTGCTTTGGAAAATGTTAAAGGAGAAAGCTTTGATGTGATGGCGGAAACCATTAAGAAAACCGCCTTTAAGATAACAAGGGCTGGTCAGTTAGTGGCTCATGAAGCCTCCTCTAGACTTGGAATACCCTTTGGTATTGTAGATTTATCGCTTGCCCCTACTCCTGCTATCGGTGACAGTGTTGGAAGAATTTTAGAGGAAATGGGTCTAGAAAGCTGTGGTTGTCACGGTACAACTGCCGCCTTAGCGCTATTAAATGATGCCGTGAAAAAAGGAGGCATCATGGCCTCTTCCCATGTAGGAGGTTTAAGCGGTGCCTTTATTCCCGTCAGCGAGGATGAAGGAATGATCGATGCAGTACAAAAGGGCTCCTTAAGCTTAGATAAATTAGAAGCCATGACCTGTGTTTGCTCTGTAGGGCTAGATATGGTAGCTATACCGGGGGATACTCCTGAATCTACGATCGCTGCCATCATTGCAGATGAAGCAGCTATTGGTGTGATCAACAATAAAACTACTGGTGTAAGGATTATTCCTGTTTATGGTAAGATCTTAGGGGATTCCGCTGAATTTGGTGGATTACTGGGAATGGCTCCTCTCATGGCGGTTAGTAAATTTTCAAGTGCTGATTTTATCAGCCGAGGTGGAAGAATTCCTGCACCTGTCCATAGCTTCAAAAACTAATGAATGGACTACAAGCCTTTTAAAAGGTTGTAGTCCTTCTTTCCTAATTTATATGCCAAGGCTTCTTCCGGACATTTTTAGCAATGTCTATTGTTGTTAATTTTGGGACTTGCTGTTGTTCTATTATAAATTTAACCGCATAAATCTTAATGAACATTTTATCCTCTGTCATTATTGTTACTGTAGTTATTCCAGGAAGGGTTTTTGCGGGTGTTATTACCGCCGTAGCCTTTCCTTCATCGTAAACAGATGCTGTGACTGTTGGTACTTGTGTTGTTCCAAAAGGCAGTTCCATATTATAAATTTCTATTTTCGGATCAAATCTATCTATTGTGATATCATCAACTTTCAAATCACTTAATCTTATATCATGGCTAAGTTCATTTACTACGAAAAAGCTAACTGTGTATATTTTTGTTGTTATACTATCTTCTGCAGTAACTGTTATGGTAGTTATACCAGGTAATCTTTCTGCAGGTGTTATTATCGCTGTAGCTCTTCCTGTACTATAAACAGATGCAGTTACTGTTGGGGTCTCTGTTGCTCCAAAAGGTAGTTGGACTGTATAATCTAAAATATTAGCATCAAACTCTTCCAGTAGCTCGTCGTCAATTCTAATTTCTTTTAGGTCAGCATTATCATCTCCATTAAAAGATGTTCTAGCTATTTGAGCAATATTGCCTGCCGCATCATAAGAATAGTTCATAACTTGCCCATTGTTGTGAATCACGGATATTAACCTATTTAAACTATCATAGGTGTAGGTTGCAGCAAAAACACTATAACAAGATAATATTAAAATGAGTATTGTTAATATAAAAGTCTTAATAGTTCTGTTAAATTTCATTTTTTCACTCCTCTTTGTTTTTTCCAAAATATCCACTACTATGATTAATGACAATACTATAAATAATGTAATTAGACCTTTCTGCACTTTTATTCATTAAATAAATTTTTTTATCATATCTCTACTGGTCTTTTTGATTCTACATTTTGTAAATAGTTCAAAAAAATAAGAGTCATTTATATTCTTTTTTAATTCAAGCTTTTTAGGGAAATAGAATTCAATATTTCTATTCTTAATATCTACATTAAGAATTATATTGTGATAACCATCCTCGATTAAATGAATATCTTTCATTTTAATTTCATATATTTTCTTTTTAGTTTTAATATGCAATGTTGAATCATTCATTAAAGAAATACTATTTACTACATGGTAATTTAGTAAATAGTTTGCTTTTCTAATTAAATATATTATTAAAAATATGAATAATACAATAAAAAATAAATGAAGCGTACTAATATTGTTTACTAATAGTATTACTATAATTAACATTAATGTAATTACTCCGAATTTCTGTAAAGCTATATACTTGGACATCATATCAACTCTCTTAGAAATATCTTTTTTGTATACTTGCATATTAGCTATCGTTCCTTTCATTGTCCTAAAGACACAAGTTTCCGACTTCTACAACAAAATTTTTTTAATTAAACTCCAGCATATGTTGTTTTATGCCTTAGGATAGTGAAAATAATTAAAGCTGATTTGTAATATGCTGGAGATTTTCATTTTTTAGTGGGCAGAACAATTTTTTACTGCCTAAAATTCTAATTCCTAAACCCTAAAAAAGTAAATTTCATAATATATATCTGTCATAAAACAATTACTTTTCTTTTCTCAAGCTATACTACCCTTCTCATTTATTACTAAAAACCTGTATTTTTCCAGAATACATTTGCATTTTTCCATTCTTATAGTAAATGATTTTATTATTACCAGCATGTAATTCTATTCTATTATCATATCTATTGATTTTTATCAATCCGTCTTCTAATTCTGTTTCAGATCCATTCATCAGGTTGAATACATTTATTTCTTGAAGCTTTGTTGTTTTACCAAGTTCAAGCTTAACACTACCTGGTAGAGCTCCAGCATTTATATTCCCTCCACTTATACTAGTCCCACTTTTTGCATCCATTATATTAAAATCCCCTCCGACGTTGATAATCCAGTCCCAAGATGCCCCTGCATTTAATGACCAACCTTTAAGATCATCTACAGATTCCATCCAAGGATATATTCCAACATTTGCCCCCAATCCCAGGTCAATATTGGTTTTTACTCCACCTCCTATATAGTTGTAAATAAGAATTTTTCCCTTATCATCAAATCCTACTCCAATGTTAGCTCCTCCGGTTACAACATATGATCCTGAACCACCCCCACTAATAGTCACAACGAATAACCCTTCTGGATCAATGTAATTGATTGGATTACCTTGAACATAGGCAAAACGATTTAAACTTTGGCTATCATTAACAAATCCAAGGATGATATCTTCATTCATAAATCTTCGAATTTCTGGATTATAGTATCGTGCCCGCATGTAGTACAGTCCGTTGTTGTCTGTGATAACCCCATCTCGTCCATTGTAAAGAAACGGGTTTTCTGTAATCCCATCCTTGTATACCACTTCTCCAAAGGAATCGTAAACATATCGATCTGTCAGATTTCCAGCCATGTCTGTTAAAGCTACGGTACTGCCCCTTAAGTCATAGTGATAGATATTTATTTCTCCGTTTGCATTTTCTTTACTGATAAGTCCTAACCCATACACATAAGCGACAGTTACATTACCCTCCTGATCTCTTTCCATAAGAACTTGACTCAGTATCGTATTGGGATTGACCACATATTGCTTTGTAACATTATCTTCTGTAATGGCTATCCGATTGTTATTTGCATCATATGCATAGGTGGTTGCTCCTGCTTCTGTCAACCTATTTCTGGAGTCATAATGAAATACTGTCATTTCATTATCTAAAGGCCCCCAGATCATGTTGTTGTCTTTATCGTAAAGGACAGTTTCTCCGTTATAGGCTGCCAGCCGGTTTGCCTCATTATAAGTCATTTGAATAAGTTTTCCCGGTAGAGGCAGTTCTTGTTCTTGACTACTGACTTCTTCGGTAATGTTTCCAACAGCATCGTAATCAAAAATGTAATGATTGATTACTGTACCGTCTTCTTCAATATCCAGTAAAGCTGTTAGTCTTCCTTCAGTGTTGTAAGTTCTTGTTTCTACGGAGCCATCGGGCCGAGTTGTGGTCAGTAATTGGTTATTCTCGTTATAGCTGTAGGTAGTTTTCCTCTGGTTCCAGTCTATTACTTCTATTAATCTGTTTGCATCGTCATAGCTATAGCTTACTATACGGTTGTCAGGATAGGTAAGGGATGTTAAATTATTATTGGCATCATAAGCATAACGAATGATATTTCCATATACATCCGTATATTTTATCAGCCTGTCTAAAGCGTCATATTCACACATTATGGTTCCAAAGTCATCTGTAATGGTAAGAAGATTTCCATTGGCATCATAAGTGTAGTTTACTATACCAATATTATCTGTCAAGCTTGTTAGCTGTTCTGCTGCGTTATAAGTATAATTAGCTTCCTGTCCTCTGCCGTTGGTTGTCTTTTCTAACAAATTCCGTTCATTGTATTCGTACTGAATCATATCGCCTGTTTCGGATACTGCTGATATTAATTGGCCTGCCTGATTGTAATTCAAGGTCAGAGTGTTTTGGTTTGGATCTGTCAGGGTAATTCTGTTTCCATCTTCGTCAAACTGTTGTGCACTGATTCCATTTAAGGCATCTACTGCAGATGTCATTGTGCCCAAAGCATCATAGTGAAATTCAGTTATTCTGTTTAACGGATCTATAGCTTTAATCAGATTATTCACCTGGTCGTATTCAAAGGTCTGTAAACTTCCTAAAGCATCTTTTTTAGCAATCAAGTTATATACAGCATCATAGTATAATTCACTTACAATGTTGCCTGATGCATCTTTTTGTTTTTTTACATTGCCTATTTCATCGTATTCTGTTGTAAAGGTATTTCCGATAGGATCTGTTATGCCTGTCATCTGTCCTTTCTCATCATAGGTAAAAGTAGTTTCTTTTCCTTTTGCATCGGTAATTTTCTTCAGCCTGTTCTCTCCGTCATATTCATAGTAGACAGTATGATTTAGAGAATTTTTTATGCTGATTAAGAGATCATTATCATTATACGTATAAGCAGTAATGTTTCCTTTAGAATCCTTTTCTGTTAGTTTATTGCCTCTTAAATCATAGGTATATTGTATGGTATTGCTTAATGGATTTGTAATACTATTTATCTTATCTCCATTATCATAAGTCATGGAAACAGTACCTGCTACATCGGATATGGAAGTGAGTCTTCCTCCTGCATCATAATTATAGGTCAGAACATCTCCAGCAGGATTCATCCGGGTATGCAGAAGTCCTTCTGTGTAGGTATAGCTCGTTACTGCTCCTCTGGGGCTTGTTTCTGTAAGAAGCAAACCATTTTCATCATAGGTATAGCTGGTAATATTCCCTAATGCATCTTGTATGCGGATTAACCGCTTGTATGCGGATTAACCGTTGGTTATCGTCATACGTAAAGCTTGTTATATCTCCTGCTTCATTTTTAACAGACAAAAGATTATCATTTTCATCATAGGTCATTCTCGTTATGTTCCTTAGAGCATTGGTAATGGTTAAAAGATTTCCTCTTTCATCATATGTATAAGCTGTAGTGTTGCCTTTGGCATCTGTTTCTCTAATAAGATTTCCATCGTCATCAAATTCAAAATCTGTTGTAAAGTTCAGTTCATCTCCAAACTGAATTAAGCGATAGCTGCTGTCATGAACCAATACTTTTTGATTTCCGTTACGGTCTGTTACGATTGTAATTATTTTTCCGGGCTCTGTCAATTCATCATAAGCAAAAATAGTAGGATAATTATCTTCCAGTCCATCTTTTTGAGATATGATTCTTCCATATTCATCAAATGTGTTCTCAAAAATCTGTTTTTCTTCTGAGTCTGTAGCGGACAGAATCTGACCTTCGTGGTTATGGGTATAGGTAATGGTTGCACCTATGCTTTCTGTTATAGTCGTTAGATTCTTATTTGCATCATACTGGAATAGCACTTCTCTATTCAGGGGGGCTGTAAGTTTTTCAATTAGATTATTATCATCATAGGAAAGGATTAATTTTTTGTTTGATATAGGTTCAATAATCTCCTTTAAGCGATTAAACTCATCATAATAGAACATAATTGAAAATTGGTTAGAATTTATAATTTCAATTAATTTCCCTGTTGAGTCAAACAAATAACTAGTTTTATCCTTCCGTACTAATTCATAACCTTCATCCTCTTTTTTTGTGAGGGTATCAAAGCGAACGGAATAATCTTCGGGAAAATACTTATTTTCATTTTCTTTTAAAAATAGATTTTTTCGGTTTTGATTCCATAAAACGTTAATATTATCATCGGAAAGAAATTCTAATTTTACTTCAAAAGGATGACTCCAAGCTTTTCCCAATGAACCTGCTTTCAGCAGGAGGGAGTTGTAATTGATAGAAAATACAATAGGCTGTGCTCCTTTTATTGTTAGTAAGTGAAGGTCAATTATCTGAGCCCCGGTTGAAGTATCTATTGGGTCACTTATTAAAGATCGCAGAGAAATCTGGGCTGGGTCTCTTTTGGCTATTTCCTCTGCTGCATTCAGACCTGTAATATCTTTTATTGTAGGTGTTCCAGGAATTGCTCTGAGAAAAGGATATCCGTCATGGATATAAGCATCAATATCCCACACATTTTCAAAATCCCAGCCAATAAACGTGTTTATGTCCTTCATTTGTACTGTTGTACGAGGCTCTCCACCATTTGTATTGGATTGACCTGAAGTTTCGGCGTCGTAGTAGGAATTATAGATAATTTCAGTACTATATCCAACTAAGCCACCTGCATAAAGCTCTGCATCTGTCCATCCTATACTATAGCATTTATCTATATATCCTATATTAAACCCTATTAATCCACCTGCAGTGTAGCGAATAGCTGTTACATTGCCTGTTGCATATGAATTACTTATAGCACCCTCATTATCTCCAACAAGACCCCCAATTGTACTTTTCCCGTAAACATTACCTGCTGCATATGACCTTTGAATTTCGCCTGAATTCCACCCTACCAGTCCACCAAAGTAGTCACCAAATGTTCTAGGATCATCAATTAATGTTATGTTACCCGTTGCATACGAATCACTAATAAGTGCAGGATACAAAGAACTTGGAAAAACTGGAACATTTAAACCTACCAAACCACCGCAAGTTTCAGCAGCATTTACATTTACTGCTGAATGCGCCCTGCTAATAATTCCGCCTAGATTAACACCAATTAATCCACCAGTTGGTCCGCTGACTAACCATCCATATTCATCTTCAAATACAAATCCTGTGACACTACCTGATACATGTACATTATCAATATTACCACCTGGGGAAACATCATAAAGTCCATTTTCTCCCACCAAACCACCTACAAAATAGTTTCCTGTTACATTTATATTTTCTAATTTAATATTTTTTAACTCTGCCGGTCTTATAATTCTTCCAAACAAGCCAATACTGTTCTCCATTGGCCTATTAATAAACAAAGAGGAAATACGTTTATTATTACCATCAAAAACGCCAGTAAAATTTTCTATTGGTTGCCAATTACTATACTCGCTTAAATCAATATTCGCCATCTGTATATAATGGGCTGATAAATCATGCCGTATATTATTTAAATCTTCAGCGTTCCATATTTGGTATGGATTTTCGGGAATACCCTCGCCCATATATACTGCGATTTTATTCATTACTTTTTCTTCCAATAAAGTCAGTTGATCCTCATCTGGTTTTTCTGCTTCCATTGGGTATGTTTTAGAAAGAATATTCCTCCGTTCAGCATTTAGGCTCAATCTTTCTAGTGGTGACTTCAACAGCCTAGGATGACTTTTGAAAATGTCCTGTAGCTGTGAAGGAAGGTCTTCCACAAACTCTGCTGCTGTATCTGTGTACAAGGAACTTATCCAATTGTCGGACCTATTTGCTGCTTTGACATCCACACTGGTTTGTTCTGCAAAAACATGATTAGCAATAAAAAATATCCCTGATGAAAACAGAATTTGAATAAAAAATGCCACTATTAAAATAACCGAGATATGCCTGCATTGCTTCTCCATATAGTTTCCTCCATTCATATTTGGGTATAAATTTGAAAATTCACTATATTTTCTAGATTCAATGCCTCAAATGTAAATTCCTTCTATTTTTTTCATTTTTTTGTATTTTTTAAATTTATTGTATTTTATAAAGTCTTATATTTATAGTATCCTTTCCATATGCGCCAAGCTAACCTAATAATGGAAAATTTCATTGTATTTTAATAAAAACAATTGAAATTCTTGACTCATTTAGAGTTTAGAATATCACTACTTATCAATAACATGAACCTTAAATAAACTGAAACGAATCAAGAAATTGTTTTTTTAAACATTAATACAAGCAAATTATACCAAATACTGGGTTAGCTTGGCGCTAATGGTGCCTTTTCTATGAAACTTATAGTATATCACTTTCTAATAACATCAGCCGTGGAGGAAAAATTCCTGCTCCAGTTCATAGTTTCAAAAACTAAAAAATAAAGGACTACCATTCCGTTTGTAGGGCTGGTAGTCCTTTATAAAAATTTAGTACTTTATGTTTTCCTGTGTAAGAAAAATCTTATTATTAATTAGTTCTACCTTTATATGCGCTCCTTCATGAAATTTATTTTGAAGATAATTCTCAGCAATCTCATCTTCAATATACTTTTGAATAGTTCTCCTTAAAGGTCTCGCCCCATACTTTTCGTCATATCCTTTTTCTAAAATAAAGGCCTTCACCTCATCACTAATCTCTAGTGTCATACCTTTTTCTTTAACTTCCTCCACAACTTCCTTTAGCATTAAGTCTACAATTTCATATAGTTCTTCCCGGTTAAGTCGATCAAAAACAATAATCTCATCAATACGATTTAAAAACTCTGGTCGAAAGGTTTCCTTTAGAGCATCTCTTACCTTTGATTCCATTGCTTCATATCCATTTTTACCAAAACCTATGCCGCTAGATTTCAACTGAGTTCCTATGTTAGATGTCATGACGATCACTGTATTTTCGAAAAAAACAGTTCTACCTTGATTATCGGTTAGTCTTCCATCCTCTAAAATTTGCAATAAGAGGTTAAATACATCCGGATGTGCTTTTTCCATCTCATCTAGTAAAATAACTGAATAAGGTCTTCTTCTAACCTTTTCTGTCAATTGCCCGCCTTGGTCATAACCAATATATCCCGGGGGAGCTCCGATGAGTTTAGAAACCGTATGTTTTTCCATATACTCAGACATGTCCATTCGAATCATAGCTTCTTCATTTCCAAAAAGCTCTGATGCTAAAGCCTTAACCAATTCTGTTTTGCCTACCCCTGTTGGCCCAACGAAAATAAAAGAAGAAGGTTTTTTCTTTTTCTTAAATCCTGAACGATTACGGCGTATCGTTCTAGCAAGACTTTTAACAGCCTCATTTTGTCCTATGATTCTTTCATGCAGTTTTTCCTCTAATTGTAATAGCCTTTGAGCTTCTTTCTCAGTAATCTTTTGTACAGGGATTTTTGTCCAAGCTTCAATAACGGCTGCAATATCTTCAACAGTAATATACACTTTGCTGCATTCTTCTTCGATATCTTTTATTTTATCAATTAATATGCATTCTTCTACTTTGTATTGAGCAGCTTTTTCAAAGTCATTTTCTCGAGCTAAGGCTTCTCTATTTTCTTGTAGGACATTTAATTCCTCTTTTAAAGCCTCCACTTCAATTAAACCTTGATTTTTTAGATTTGCTCTAGAACCTGCTTCATCAATTACGTCGATAGCTTTATCTGGCAGGTATCTGTCAGTAATATACCTTTCAGATAGCTTCGCTGCTGTTTCCAATACTTCATCCGATATTGTAACCTTATGATAAGTTTCATAATATTCTTTAATTCCCTTCAATATTTCTATCGTTTCCTCAAGGGTTGGTTCTTCAATTAACACTGGTTGAAATCTTCTTTCTAAAGCAGCGTCCTTCTCAATATGCTTTCTATATTCTTCTAAGGTAGTAGCACCTATGATTTGTATTTCTCCCTTAGCAAGGGCGGGCTTTAGAATATTTGCAGCATTCATAACACCACCATGTACTTCACCAGCTCCCATAATATTGTGGACTTCATCAATAACCAGTATGATATTCCCCAAGTCCTGTGCCTCTTTAATAATTGACTTCATACGGCCTTCAAATTGACCTCTAAACTGTGTTCCTGCTACGATAGCAGTTAGATCTAATAGATAGACCTCCGCACCAAAAAGCTTTGCTGGCACCTGTTTTTCAACAATTCTCACAGCTAAGCCCTCTGCAATAGCTGTTTTACCAACTCCTGGCTCACCAATCAAGATTGGATTGTTCTTTGTTCTTCTATTTAAAATCTGTATTACCCTATCAATTTCCCTATGTCTTCCAATAATTTTGTCTACTTCCTTGTTTATAGCTCTTTCTGTAAGATTGCTGCCATAGGTATCTAAATGTTTTTTCTTCCTTTTAGATTTTTTATTTTTTGCCTGCTTCCTAGTTTCTTCTTTTGTGTCAGCAAAAGAATCCCTTTCTTCATCAAAGAGATGAAGATTTTCTTCTTTATCTTCTGCTTTATTATTAAATAAACTCATTAATGATTGCTGACTCTCCAAACCGTCTAGATTAAATTCTTCCTCTCCCTCAGCAGGATTAATATCCATCTCTTCTGTTAAGCTTTCTATTTCCTCCTCTGTCATGCCTGTCTGTTGCATAATCTGATCAATAACTGGAAGGCCCATTTTTTTTGCGCAGGGTATACAGATGCCCTTCATTTCTGATTTTCCATTTTCAAATTTTGTTGCAAACACAACTGCTGTATTTTTATTGCATATAGAACACTTTTTCATAAATTTCAACTCCATATTTTATGTATTATGATATTAGACATAGTATCTTTTCTCTTTGATTCATCTTATTTTATTTCCTCTTCAGTTTATATAAGTTTCATTATATTTACAAATCCTATACTCTACACTTCTTAGTATATTAGATTACTAATCTATTAGTTACCGTAATAGGGTTCAACAAAACTCCTTTTTTTATGAGTAATAGCAAATTATATATTTTGGGGATTTTGCTTTAATTCATAATTTTAGCATACTATTCTATATTATAACATTTTTATTTCTTGATAAGAATTTAAGCGTTACTGTTTTAAAAATTTTTTATTCTAAAATGAAGATTGTCAATAATATTATTTAAGGTTTGTAGTAATATGTTATAATTATATATATACTACTTATACAACAAAATCAATCAAAATATTTTATAAAAATGGAGGGATTTCATGAGTAAAAATGTGAATATCGATTGGAGTAAACTTGGCTTTAGCTATATGAAGACTGACCTTCGTTATGTTTCTAAATGGAAGGATGGTCAATGGGATGAAGGAGAATTAGTAGAAGATAATCACTTAACTATTAGCGAATCGTCAACCGCCCTTCACTATGGACAACAATGTTTTGAAGGTTTGAAGGCTTATCGCACTAGCGAAAGTGCTATTCAGTTATTTAGGCCAGATGAAAATGCTAAGCGTATGCAGGATAGCTGTAGACGTGTGATGATGCCCGAGGTTTCAGTAGAAAAGTTTATTGATGCCTGTATCCAGGTTGTTAAAGCAAATGAAGCTTATGTACCTCCATATGGAACTGGTGCCACTCTTTATTTAAGACCTTTTGTAATAGGTGTTGGAGACAATATTGGTGTTAAGCCTGCACCAGAGTACATATTCTGTGTCTTCTGCTTACCAGTAGGTCCTTATTTTAAAGGAGGAATGGCTCCTGTAAACTTTACAATTTCTGAATACGATAGAGCAGCACCATATGGAACAGGTGCAGCGAAGGTTGGTGGCAATTATGCCGGTAGCCTTTATCCTCATGAGCTGGCCGTAAAAAAAGGTTTTGCAGATTGTATTTATCTTGATCCAATGACCCATACAAAAATAGAAGAAGTTGGAGCTGCTAACTTTTTTGGTATTACAAAGGATGATAAGTTTATAACACCAAAGTCACCATCTATCCTTCCTAGTATCACAAAATATTCTCTAATGTACTTAGCAAAAGAATATTTAGGTATGGAAGTGGAAGAAAGAGATGTACTTGTTAATAACTTAGATGAGTTTAAGGAAGCAGGGGCTTGTGGAACTGCTGCAGTAATTACACCTATCGGTGGTATCGAATATAAAGATAACCTACACGTATTCTATAGCGAAGCAGAGGTTGGACCTGTTACGAAGAAGCTTTATAATACCCTTTATGGCATTCAGTTTGGTGATGTAGAAGCACCTGAGGGATGGATTGTAAAAGTAAAGTAAGCGTAGAATGAATAAATATCTCAATAGGGTAGGCCTGCCACAATATATTGTGGCAGGCTTTTTCTATTTGAACAACATCTTTTGTTATAGGCTTGTGTTTGTATTGAAATTAAAGCATCGAAGTGAATATCCATAAAATCAGCATAGTAGACTATAGACAATTTTTTAAAATTATATTATTATAATAGATAAGCTTATAAGAATAAGCTACCATTCTTGGAAAATTTCTGATATAATATATTTATGTACCAATTTTAATATTATTTAGTTTCTTTTCTCCTTTTAAATATCAAACCAATTTGTTTTTCACAAAACAAACACTTTTCAAGCTTTTAATTAAGCCTGAAAAGTGTCTTTTTTTATTCTTTCCCCTTCGGTGTAGTGCTCTGACTCCCTCTAAATTAAGTCTCATTTAATCTTATGTGCCATCAATACCCCCATCACAGACGCCATCATTAGTCCTCTTGTCCATCCACTAGAATCTCCTAAACAGTGTAGTCCTTTGATGTTGGTTTCAAAGTTTTCATCTAAAGTAATTTTGTTGCTGTAAAACTTTATTTCAGGCCCATACAACAAAGTTTCTCTGCTGGCAAAGCCTGGTACAACCGTGTCCATTGCTTTAATAAAGTTTAAGATATTTAATAATGGTCTATAAGGAATGGCGGATCCTAAATCTCCAGCTACTGCATCTGGTAGTGTAGGTTTTACGTTGGTTTGATCTAGTTCACGAGGCCAAGTTCGCTTTCCGTCTAAAATATCTCCATATCTCTGTACCAAAATCTTACCATTTCCCAGCATGTTTACTAGTTCTGCTACCTTTTTCCCATATTCAATCGGTTGATTAAATGGCTGTGAAAAATTATGAGAACTCAATATGGCTAGGTTGGTGTTTTCAGATTTTTTATCTTTGTAGGAATGTCCATTAACAATCGCCAGATCGTTATCATAGTTTTCTTGACTTACAAAACCTCCAGGGTTTTGACAAAAGGTTCTCACCTTATTTTTAAATGGAACTGGATAACCAATTAGCTTTGATTCATAAAGTACTTCATTTACCTTTTCCATAATTTCATTTCTCACTTCTACCCGAACACCTATATCCACCGTTCCAGCATTATGCTCAATGTCGTGCTTTAAGCATATTTCCTGAAGCCAATCGGCACCTTTCCTGCCAGAAGCCACAACGATTGTCTCTCCTAGGATTATTTTTTCCTCTTCCTTTGTTTTGGCATTTGCTGTGATTACGCCCTTAGCTATTCCTTCTTCTATAACCAAATCCTTGACTACTGTATCAAAGTGAATTTCAACATTTGCATCTAAAAGGCTCTCCTGTATTTTCAAATAGATCTCTTGAGCCTTTTCTGTGCCTAAATGCCTAATAGGACAATCCACCAGCTTAAGTCCTGCTTCTATTGCTTTTCTTCTTATATGCTTAACCTCTTCACTACAATCTACACCTTCTATTCTTGTATCTGCCCCATATTCTAGGTATATTTGATCTGTATAGTTAATACATTCCTGGGCTTTACTGCTGCCTATTAAATTTGGCAAGTCCCCCCCAACCTCATAGCTTAAGGAAAGCTTTCCATCAGAAAAGGCCCCAGCCCCTGAAAAACCTGTAGTAATGTGACAATAGGGCTTGCAATTAACACATTTTCTAGTTTCCTCTTTAGGGCAATGTCTTTTATCAATGCGTCTTCCCTTTTCAATAATCAAAATACGTTTCTGAGAATTTCCCCTCACCAGCTCTAAGGCAGTAAAAATACCCGATGGTCCAGCTCCTACAATAATAACGTCATATTTCATTACCATCAACTCCTATTAATAATAGAATTTTCGAATATTCATCTTTATCCAAGAGTATATAGTTCGTGTATGATCGAATTTTTAGTTGTTTACACTAAATATTGTACACTTCTTTCTTTCTTTTGACTAGCATTTTTTTGTTAAATATTGAACCTATTTATCGTTTGCATTAAATAAGAAAAGTAGTCTAAAAAAAAGAAAACTCTTAACAAAGAATTTTCCTATTAAAAACGTATCGTCTTATCCCATGATATGGTTTCTCTTTTTTTTCTGGCCTTTAAATAGTAGTATAGACTTCTAATAAAGAGAATGATAAATAGCTGAGCATAAGTGAAATACATAATAAACCCGATTAGCATATTCAGCGGTGATATAGTTTTTTCGGCCACCTGAGCACTAAACAGTTGGCATGTATATAGGATGTATGAAACATACCAAATTAACAGCATAGGAATAGGCAATGTAATTGTGGTAAAGCCCAAAATGCCTGCTATGAACCAGCCATCAGAGACTAATAGAAAAATTAAGAAAATAACATAAACCAAAACCTGTTGTAAAGTATGTACTAGCATTTTCCCCCTATAGTATTCAAAAGAGGTAAACATTTTTTCTAGCAAGTAAAGATTCCCCTGTAGCCATCTGGTTCTTTGTTTTATCAAGACCTTTAACTGTTGTGGCTCCTGCTCCCAAGTAACAGCCTCTGGAATGATAGGTAGCAATCCACCTGCTCTTGTAATCCTTAATGTTAATTCAGCATCCTCTGCTAATGCGTAAACATCATATTCTCCCACTTCCTCAATGATTGAACGCTTAAGAAGCATATTTGTGCCGGTTAAAGAACCCATCTTAAATAAAATCCATCTTCCCGATTGCATTAACAATTGAAATATTTGAAACTCTAGTGAGATCATTCGAGTTAGCCAGTTTTTATTTTCGTTAATGGTTTTTACATAGCCTACAGCTCCTACTGCATTGGGTATAGCTTCTGCTGCTTCCACCAGCAGCTTAAGCGCTTGAGGCTCTGGTTGATTGTCAGCATCATATACGATAAAATATTTTGATTGTGAGATTTGCAGCCCATAGTTCAATACCCTGGACTTTCCCCTTGGCTCTCCTAGAGGAACTTTAATATGATATACATCTTTAAATTTTTTACAAAAGGTTTCTGCAATTTCTTCTGTCTGATCCTGTGAATTATCATTTAATAAATAAACCCTTTTTTCTCCGGGGTATTCCAACTTTACCATTGCCTCTAAAGTTTTCTTAATAACCTTTCCCTCATTATGAGCAGGAATGAGCACATCTACACTGGGATAATGTTGTAAAACGGGACTTTTTTTCTTATTAATTCGATAGTATAATCCAAAGACTGTTAATACGCAATAATAGATAATCACCGTGCTAAAAACTAAGGAGGTAATCAACAATAAATATTTCATGCAGTATTCACCTGCCTCTCATCCTTACCTATTACTTGGATGTCCATTATTAATTCTTCTTCTTTAATATTTAACTTCTCATTGATCCTTGTATAGTAACGATTAAGGGCAATCTCCATTCCAGCTTCATCCGTATTTTGTAACAAGACTACAAAAGAATCTTTACTCCATTTTCCTACTAGATCATATTGATTTCGAAAGGTCGCCAGGGCTAAATTCGTTAAGGTATTAAAAACTGCTTTTTGTACATGGAGGTTTTTCTCTTTAACTGAAAATTGTATCTCATACCCTAACTCTCCCCGTCTTTCCATAGCTTTCTTAATTAAACTGCTTCTTCTCTTATATTCTTGTTTCGTTAACATCTCTGAAGAACCTATATATTGAGTCAACTCCTCTACTCTTTCTTTCAATTCAACATTCTCTTCTTCTACCGATTTGGCTATGTAGGTAAATCCATAGAGTACTGCTATATTGAGTATTAATACAAGGTGATTCACGATTCCCTCAAGCTGTCTAAGGGCTTCCCACATCTCTATAAATCCAATAAAAAGATAACCTAGTGCTATTAGCAAGTTATAGGCTATCAGTAGAATAAATCCACTTCTTTTAGATAAAATTTTAAATAGTATTATGAAAATTATGTATTGTCCTATAAAGAAGATTTGTTTATCTGAAGAGAAAAAGTGAAAAATCGTAATATAGAAAAGCAAAAACTGTCCAATATGCAGAAAGGTTTGCCACTTACTGTTCTTCATAGTAAAGCCCCCTAAGATGCCTTGTATTTTATGTATTACATTTAATAATACGATAAATGCAGTGGATTTTCTATGAATTTCAATCAATTTATGTAAACCAATTTTTTCTAATATATAGTTCCAGTTATAAACATCTATATTTGCTATTTTATCCTTCGGTGTATTGCTAAGACTCCCGCTTCTTCTAGATAAACAAACTAAGCGACTAACACAAAATCAAAGATTTTGGTTATCTGCTTATAGATAAACAAACTAAGTGACCAACACGAAAGTTAGAAACCAAACTTTCGGTTGTCTACTTAAAGCGGGAGATCAAGCACTACATCCTCGAAGTAAATTCGGCTACAATTCAGTGGGAGTAAAAACTCCCTCTGAATTAAGTCTCATTTTATCTAGAAAGCTAAAAAGTCTTTTTTTTAGCAATATTATTTTAATATTTAGTTTTTAACTGGCTTAAGCTTAAGAGAGCTTGAACAAATATTTAGAGTCAAATCTATTGAGATTTGACTCTAAAGGAAAGATTATTCTATATAACATAAGTTCTTCCAGTTCCATCGGTTAGGAACGGTAATTCTTATGACACCTAAACCATATTTTTGCCTTTTCTCTGTCCTTTCATTTTTATGTCTTTTAGATAATAATCTTTGGATGTAAAATATTCTTTTGTTTTAGCAGCAACAACACCTGACAATCCTAGCACTCCTATCATGTTTGGTATAACTGCTAATCCAAATAGGAAATCTAAAAACATCCATACAAATTGTAAACCTCCAACAGCACCAATGAAGCAAGCTGCTAAATAAACCCATCTCATTAATATTGAAAAACGATATCCAAATAGATATTCTGCCAGTTTTTCACCATAAAAAAGAATAACAAATATAGTAGACACAACGAATAATAATATTGAAAAACTAACAATAACTCCACCAATTGATCCATAAAAATTGCTAAAAGCTACCGCTGTCATTGCAGATGCTTCTAACCCAGCCTCTTGCCAAATGCCTGTGCTTAATATCACAAATGCCGTCATAGAACAAATCAATATCGTATCAACAAATACACTAAACATTCCCCATAATCCCTGTCTAACAGGATGATCTGTTTGGGCTGCTGCATGAGCAATAGGTGCACTCCCCATTCCTGCTTCATTAGAGTACGCTCCCCTAGCCATTCCCCAGCGTAAGGCCATTGCTATCGTGCTGCCAGTAAATCCACCTACAGCCGCACGTCCTGTAAAGGCATCTCTAAAAATCATTCCTATTACAGACGGGATTACAGTAATATTGCTTATAATGATAATAATACATCCCAATAAATACAGACTTGCCATCACTGGAACAAATTTTTCTGATACTTTTCCGACCCTTTTTACACCTCCAACAACAATCAGTCCAACTAAAACTGTTATAATCATTCCTGAAACAACAGGGCTAATTCCTAAGGTACTGGCAGAACCTGCCGCTGAGTTTGCTTGAACCATAATCCCTGAAACAATTGTCAGCATGAATATGAAGGCATAAGCAGTTCCTAAAGCAGGAGATTTCAAACCATTCTTTAAATAATACATGGGACCGCCAACATATTCTCCCACTTCATTTTTTTCTCTATACATTACACCTAACACGACTTCAGCATACTTTGAAGCCATACCTACTAGTGCTGTCACCCACATCCAAAATATTGCACCGGGTCCTCCGAAAAAGATAGCTACCGGTACACCAACAATATTGGATGCTCCTGCGGTAGATCCCAATTCAGCAGTAACTGCCTGAAAAGGTGTAATTGTTCCGTCGCCTTCCTTACCATCTTTAGTAAATAGAGAACCTATTGTCTGAGACCACATATATCCAAAGTGCTTAAATTGAATGAACTCGATCCTGAAGGATATAAACAATCCACCTCCTACAAGCAGCACTAGCATTGCCGGTCCCCACAAAATCCCTGTAGCTGTGTTAATAAAATGTAAAATTGCTTCTTGCATACCATACAACTCCTTTTCTATAAATTGGTTTTTAAATTCTATTGTTCAGATAATTGTGTTTCCGACAAAGCCCATTTAATAGCAGTATCTAATAGCACCGGAGTCTTTTCTAACACATCTTTCATATGAACTCTCTCAGTAAATTTGTGTAAATCTTTACCCCATGGACCTACATTAATAACAGGAATGGATAGATCCCTCATAGCTTCGAAGGGAATATCATACATCTTTTCCCATAAAGGCATGTTAGGTCCTATATAAGGAATCACCTCATCACTGTGATGTAATGCCACATAACTCATATCTGAAATTCCCATAAAATAATTTTTCTTATTGTAGGTTTCCTTCCATTCTTTTTGAGCAATATCATTAATTCTTTTGCCTATTTCTTTCACAGTTTTTGATAGTTTTTTAAAATCCTTATTAGCAATATGCGGATAATAGGGTGGAGAAATAGCAATTACTACTATAGGTCTGCGATCTGCAACATATTCCAACACTTTCTCAATTAGAACAAAGTTGCTTTCTGGAATATTGATCTTATTTTTTTGAATTTCCACTATGAGTTCATTAGTAGTATCTTCAAAATCTTTAAGAAATGCGTCTCCTGAATACTGGATTGCTTCCTCGTAAATTTCAGAGAAAGTTTTCACATTTATGCTCCAAGGTAGCTTCTTAACTGACTCCCTACTTTTACTAAGAAACTTGCTGTAATTTTCATTCATTTTATCAATGACTTCTTCAAAGGATTCATCACAAACCTTTTGAAGCTGTGCTAATATCTCCTTAGGTGTCCTGGTAAGTGTTAGAATGCTGAAGTATCCCCCTGATGCTTCTGGAATAGAAGCATCATAGCATTTCTTAGTATCTCTGCAGAAACTCCAAGAGGGAGGTGGAGACACTTCATCTCCCTCTACATCTGAAAACGCTGTATTTAATTCTGTATTAGCCACGATCTGAGACAACAAAACTATAGGATTAAATCCGTGGAAAATATCTCCTATATGGGTTTTCTTTCCTCTTACATAGATAACAGGCATCAGCTTTCCAACTGAACCTTCATAAAAAATGCCTTTATCCTCTTCATCCCGTTGATGCGCTTCTGAATTTACTAAAAGAACATATTCCAAATCGAATTTTTTCTTAATGTCTTTCAGAAGTTTTACGCCTTCTCTCATCCCTGTAGATAAAGATTCTTCATCTGGAACAGATACAATCAAGATATTTCCTTCTAGCCCCTGTTGCTTTGCATATTCCTCTACTAAAGCTATCTGAATAGCTGCTCCCGCTTTCATATCAGCTGCTCCTCTTGCAAAAACCCATTCTCCGGCTTCCAGATCTTTTTTTACTTCATCAGCTATTTCAATATGTTTCAATTTATTTGCCAGTTTAATGGGGTTATAAGCATGATCCTTAAGGATGCCATAATCAAAGGTATCTACAACATCGTGATGATGTAAAAGAACAATGGTTTTTTTCCCTTTTCCTTTTACTAAACCCCAAATAATTGACCTTTTAAGAGAATCTCTTTTTAGTGGGTACATTCCTAATTTTTCTGGATTTGCACGAAAATAGTCTGATTTTCTAAGCTCTTGGTACAGATATGCTTCAATATCCCTTTCCCCAGTTGTTCCTGTATGACTTTTAATTGCTAACAGCTCCATAAATATTTTTTCAATTCTTGTTGCCAGATTACTACTATCTGATTTCTTCATATTGCATCACCTCTTAAATTTTTTTAATTTTCTGAAACCTTTTATTATTAATTATATTTCATTACTGTTTGTAGTAAGTTTGCCCATCGTTTTATTTCCGTTTATCTTCCGTTGTACTCATGTTTTTTTATTAAATTGTTGCAAAGAAAAAGGTCTGCTCTTTTTTTTGAAGAATATATGTAGTGTACATATTGGCTCCGGCTTTAGAGCAATAAAGCCTAAAGAATAGTTTTAAAAAATTTAATGGAGGTCATATCTTGAATGTAGATCTTGTTTTATATAATGGCATTATTATACAAATGAATAAAGATGAATCCATACATAAATCTATAGCAATAAAAGATGGGTTGATTCTAGATGTTGGCAGTAATGAAGATATCAAAAAATACATTGGAGATAATACCTTAACTATAGATCTGAAGGGAAAAACAGTCGTTCCTGGATTTTTTGATTCTCATATGCACCTTATGCCCACTAGCATAAACGAATTAGCTATTAATTTTGAAAAGGCTTCTTCGATTCAGGATGTATTGGATTTGATTGAAGCAAAGAGAAAACAATTGCCACCTAAAAGTATTATTTGGGGCATAAGGCTGGATGAGTTTCAGCTAAAGGAAAGAATACTTCCTACGAAAAACGATTTAGATAAAGTTGCACCAGATCAACCTGTTTTTATCAGTAGTATTGAATTCCACACAGTAACAGTTAATTCTTATGCACTGCATAAAATGAATCTCCCTTTTACTATTAATAGTATTGAGAAAGATAGCAAAGGATTCTCTACCGGAAGGATATACCATCATGCTAGTTTTATAGCTAGAAAAAAAATGTTTGAAATGATCTCTAATGAAGCTCAGGTTCAAGGCCTTAAAACTACGATAGAAAAGATCATAAAAAAAGGTGTTACTTCTCTGGTTGCAATGGAGGGTGGATCTTTGTTTCATGATAGACATGCAGACTTTATATTGAATGAAAAAGATAAACTGCCTATAGATATTGCTATTTTCTACCAAACCACTGATGTGGAAAAAGTTCTCTCTCACCAGCTTCCAAGAATAGGCGGAGATATTTTTCTTGATGGGTCCTTTCGTTCTAGAAATGCTGCTCTATTTGAACCTTATAGTGATTCACCTGGAAATAGAGGTGTCTTATATTTCTCTCAAGAAGAAATAGATGAATTTATACTCCATGCCCATCGGAAGGATCTACAAATTGCAATTCATGCTGTTGGCGGAAGAGCTATCGAGTATCTTTTAAATGCTTACGAAAGGGTTTTGGGTCAACATCCTAAAGTTAACCATCGCCATCGAATAGAGCACTTTGAATTGCCCACTGCCCACCAAATAAAAAGAGCAAAGGACTTAGGCGTTATATTATCCATGCAGCCTACCTATGAATATTTTTTTAGAGAACCCCATGGTATGTATGAAATTCGATTAGGAAAAGAACGTTCACGGCAAACAAATCCTTTTAAAAAAATAGTAGATGCTGGTATCCTTATTGCTGGTGGTTCAGATGGTGATGTCATGCCAGTAGACCCTATATTAGGTATTCATGCAGCTGTAAATCATCCCAATCATAATTATAGAATTTCCCCCTATGAAGCCCTCAAAATGTTTACGGTTAATGCTGCTATAGGTATATTTGAAGAGGATACAAAAGGAACAATTGAAAAAAACAAACTAGCTGATATTGTAATTCTAGATCACAATCCTCTTACTATAGAACCTACTTGTATTAAGGATATAAAAGTAATGTGTACAATAAAGAAAGGTCAAATATTATTTGAAAAAGATTTGGGTGAAATAGTATGATGCTAAACGCAAAATTTATGGGACAGTTGGATTTTTCTATCGATGAAAAATCCATTACTACCTCTCTATCTGAAAAAGCCTGTGGTGTATTATGTTATCTTATGATGAGTTCCCCCAAGTTCCACTACCGAGAGCATGTAGCAGGAATGTTTTGGGAAAAATCTGATAAAAACTCTGCCAGCAGTAATTTAAGATATATTCTATGGATCATTAGAAAAAATTTAGATTCTAATGGGAAGAAAAATCAATATATTCTTAGTCCTAATAAAAGTACAATTAAATTTTCTGAAGAACATATATGTGGTTTAGATGTATTTCAATTTAAAGATTTTATTAAGAAAGCAAATACCCATAAAAGCAGCGAAACAGATAGAATTATACTATTAAAAAAAGCTGCTGAGCTCTATCGAGGAGGCTTTTTAGAAGATTTTTATATTCAAGATGCTCCTATCTTCAATGATTGGGTTTTTTATGAAAGGGAAGATTTACAAAGGCTCTATTTCCAAGTACAATTTAAATTATCAGAAGAGTATGTTAATTTAAGGCAATATAATCAAGCTATTCTCCCCTTAAAGAAACTCATTAAAATTGATCCTTTACATGAAGAATTGTATTACCGTTTAATAAAGCTTTATGCATTATCAGGCCATAGGATTGCCGCTATCGAAGTTTATCAACAGTTGAAGAAAACCCTTCGAGAAGAGTTGAATATTAGTCCTATGAAGGAGACTCAAACATTATTTAAGTCAATATCTACCGGAAGAGAATTAAAAATTCCTGTAACTTTGCCAACGATGATGACAAAAAATGTATATAATCAGTTGGTTCCATATGAAAAGGCAGGTATTCATATGAAGTTTCTAATGGTTTCTTCAAAATCAAAATTAGGAGAATCTCAGAAAAAACTTAAAGAAGTTACATTAAATCATAGAGAAGTCACGATTGAGATTGGTAAGCTTCCTGGTAAGCGAATTCTTTATGAAGGAATCTATGAAATCATAGAAGAATACATTAAACTATTGAAAAATCAAGATGATAGCTCTTATCTCAAAGAAACATTGCTAGAATTGGATAACTTTAAAGAAATTAATTCTTCCAATGAATACTTTCTCTTTCAACAGCTATGTAGTATGTTACAGCGTATTAGTTTAGATAGGATTATTATCAATATACATCATCTTCATTTTTATGATGAGAAAATCTTTGACTTCCTTTCTTTTCTATCAAGAAAATGTCAAAACACCAATATAACAATCTTAGGTGTATTTGATACTTCATGGGATCACCAGAGATTTCAACTGTTTGAAAAGGCATTTCAACAGGAAGAAAACTTTGAATTTATTTATCTCTAATAGCTTTTCTCCCTTAAAACATAGCAAAACCACCTTAATTTTTAATTTAGACGGTTTTGCTGTGTTCAATATAATACTTTACTACATTTAGTACCTCCGCAGGCTCTCTTTTAAACCATAGCACTAGGATATTATTCATTATAAGATACTGTATTCAACATATATTTTTTATTTCCTCTGCTTTCTATTTCCTATATTGTTACCTTTATAACCCATTCTTCTCGTCCATCTAACTTTTCTATTATTTGTCTCCTAATCGTCTGCATCCTTCAACAAATACCATCTTCATTTCAATATTTTCATCAAAAACAATAATATCTGCATCTTTTCCAACCTCGATACTACCTTTTTCCCCTTCTATGCCAATGATCCTCGCAGGATTAAGGGAAACTAAGTTTATTACTTCGTATAAGGGAGCTTTTGTAATCTCCACAAAATTCTTGACGGCTTGATTCAAGGTTAGAATACTTCCTGCTAGGCTTCCATCCTCTAGTTGAGCTTTTCCTTCCTTTACTAATACCGGCTGTCCTCCCAGCTCATACATTCCCTCCTTCATACAACCTGCTCGCATAGCATCAGTAATCAAAGCCAATCTATCCTGCCCTTTTACCTTTAAAATGAATTTGAAAAGTTCTGGATGAACATGAATTTTGTCAGCAATAAGTTCACAAGTGATATTGCTATTGAAAACGGCTCCAACAACCCCTGGATTCCTATGTTGTAAGGGTGTCATGGCATTAAAAAGGTGCGTGCTATGGGAAATACCGGCTTCTATAGCTTCCATCGCCTCCTCATAAGTAGCATTACTATGCCCAATAGATAGCACAGCATTCGACCTCTTTTTGACAGATTCAATAAAAGCTCTGCTCCCTTCTATCTCAGGGGCCATTGTAATAATCTTAATGATATCCACGTAATCTTTAATAAATTCATAATTTGGCTTAATGATATAGTCTTCCCTTTGAGCACCTTTAAATTTTTTATTAATAAAGGGGCCCTCCATATGAACCCCTAATATCTTAGCTCCTGACCATTCCATTGTCGTAGCTTTTTTAACGGCTTCTAAAGCCTTATGGATAACTGGCATATCCATCGTCATGGTAGTAGGTAAAAATCCAGTAGTTCCATTGACCAAAATAGTATTACTTATCATTTTTAGAGCTTCTACCGTTCCATCCATCGTATCACTGCCGCCGGAACCATGAATATGGATATCTATAAATCCTGGAGAAATATAGCAGCCCTTTACATCAATAATTTCTTCTGCATTTTCTTTGTAAAGATCTTTTTTATCACAAATTCCTCTAATTTTCTCATCTATCAATAAACCTTTATCCTCCCATATACCATCCTTTAAGAGAATTTTTCCATTAATTAGCGCCTTCATCTTTATCATCCTTACCTTTATTAAATAACTATATGGCTTCTATCAGCGCTCCTGCTTCTTTATCCACGATTAATGTAATCTCTGAATGAGTTTGAAGAATCGAAGCTGGCACCTGAGTATTTACATATCCACTGGTCATTTCCCTTATAGCTTCTGCCTTATTTCTGCCGCTGGCTAATAATACTATCTTCTTTGCCTTCATAATAGTGGCTATGCCCACTGATAAGGCTTCTTTTGGAACATCTTCTTCCCTTTCAAAAAAACGGCTATTATCATTAATTGTCTTTTCTGTTAATCTCACCAAATGTGTAGTTACATTCAGCTTATCTGCAGGCTCATTAAACCCGATATGCCCATTGCTTCCGATTCCCAATATTTGCAGATCAATACCTCCTGCAATCCGTATCTTTTCTTCATATTCCAAACATTCCTTCACCACATTTTCTCCCATTCCATTTGGGATGTGCATGTGATGCTCTGGTACATTAACATAAGAAAAGAAATTATCCATCATATATCTATAGTAGCTGCTTTCATGTTCTTTTGGTAGCCCATAATATTCATCAAGATTAAAGGTAATAACCTCTGAGAAATCAACTTCTCCTCTTTTAAACATTGCCACCAATTCATGATACATTCCAACAGGCGTGCTGCCTGTAGCTAAGCCTAAAACACTTTTAGGATTTAATATTATCTGACTAGCGACCATCAAAGCTGCTTTCTTACTCATCGTTTCGTAATTCTCTTCTATATATATTCTCATTGGTTGTTGTCACCCCTTATTTATCTTCATCACACTTTAAAATCTTCTACAATCTCCCTTGTATCTTGAATATATTTAGATATTTCATTAAAATTGTTTCTGGCTATTCCAACAAATAGAATATCAATGATGGTTAATTGTGCAATCCTTGAGGCAATAGCACCAGTACGCAAATTTTTTTCTACACTAGCTGTAAATAGATTGATATCCGCCAAATCACTTAATGGATTTTTACCGTACTTTGTAATAGATATGGTGGTAGCACCTCGCTTTTTAGCTGTCCCCATTGCTTTAAATATCTCCAACGTTCTCCCACTGTGAGAGATTCCAACTGCTACATCTTCTTTGCCCATATGAATGGCAGAAGCTAGCTGGGTATGACTATCCATATACATACTGGATCTCTTATTAATACGCATTAGCTTATACTGAAAATCAAGTCCCACCAATCCAGAAGCAGCAACACCATAAATATTAATATGCCTAGCTTTTGTCATAGCATCAATAGCCTCTGTTACTGCATCTTCATCTAATAGACTACTGGTTTCTTCAATTGCATTCATGTTCTCCTGTCCAATTTTATAGATGATTTCTTTAGTAGAGTCATGGATGCTAACAGCCTCGTATACCTTATCCTGCTGTCTATCTTGTAAAACAGCATCCTTTGCTAACCCTAATTTCATCTCTTGGAAACCAGTGTAGCCCAGTTTTCTAGCAAATCGAACTACACTTGGCGCACTAGTTCCCACTTGTTCCCCTAGTTCCGCTGCTGACAAACTAACAATTTCGTCTCCATTTTCCATAACATAATTAGCTATTTTTTTTTCTGTCGGTGTAAACTCTTGATAAACTTCTCTTATTTTTAAAATACAACTCAACCAGCTCTCCTCCTATTTTGCTTTTATTCCTCCAATATAAATTTGAAAGCATCTCCAGGTCTTATCCTGTCAATCAGCAGAGCAGCCTCAGAGACATCACCTACTACATTGACCCTGTCGTCAGCCTTAAAATCCTTTTTTACTATTTGTAATTCACCTTCATATCTCAAATATCCTTCATTATCTATGGTCAAAGAATATTTTTTCCTTTCAATGGTATTCTTTTTTATAATAGGAAGAGTTTTTTTGCCTCTTGCTTCTTCAGAGCGAATAACAAATTCTCCTGGATCCATGCGATTAGTATGGATGTTAGAAATAATCTGTCTTTCTCCTTTACTGAGACTTGCTATTTTTAAAGGAAGGGTATAAATCTTCCTTTTAATTTTACTTAAATCCTCTATTTCCTTCTCTAGAGCAAAAGCATCTCCCAAAACAATTAAATCTATATCAGAGGCTAATAAGTGCTGGGCAGCTACAATAGGATGGATGTCTCTGTGACATTCCAGTGTAGGTAGGCCTTCATAAATGGGTCCTCTTTTTCCTCCCCTTGAAGGTATAAAGGCCATAATCTTCAAACCATACTCCTTGAAAGCCTGATTTCTCTCCATAAGCAAATCATAGGCTATACCCGTGTCCCGTCTAGGATAATAATTATGACCAACCTCCATCTTTTCCATCAAAGCCCCTGCTTCTACTAGTTTTTGCAGATAGCCTTTGTCTATGGTACTGCCGTTTATTTGAATTTTAAAGGGATAATTTCTTGTAAAGGCGGCTACTTCTTCTATGGTAAAGCCAAAGTCCAACCTTAAAGCATAGATGTTATATGCTTTAAGGTTGACTTTATCCATAAAACCTTTTGAAACATCTGCGATAACTTGCATATCTAGTTCTCTGGTTTTTCGCAGAATTTCTTTTGCTTCTAAATAAACCTTTTCATTAGCTTCTGGGATGTGTAGAGAGGTAAACACAGTATTTATACCATGTCTATGGGCCATTTCCAAGTAGTTTAAGTTGTCCTCCAGATTATAATCCATACCTGTATAAACTGAAATTCCGAGCATTTATATCCTTCTCCTCTCCATTGTTCCTCTATACTTCTAGATTTCCAAGATGCTTTTTAAAGATATTCCTTTTAAACATTTGCTACATCAGTATCTTTAATAAACAACCGAGTAATAATAAAACCACCAGTATAGGATATGAGTATACCAATTATATAATGTATCATTGAACTTGGCTGCATAAGAGGTACTGCTACCAGACCAGAAGGTCCCCAGGCTGTCGCCATAACCTTAGTAGCCATAACATAAGCGCCCCCAAAGCCCGCACCTAATCCTGCAGTAATAAAAGGTTTTCCTAAAGGCAAAGTAACACCATAAATTAGTGGCTCCCCTATCCCTAGAATGCCTGCCGGCAGCGCTCCAGCAATGACTTGTTTCATTCTATGATTGTTAACTTTTTTACTAATCATATAGATGGCAATTGCAGCTCCTACTTGACCAGCACCTGCCATCGCCAACACGGGAAATAAAGATACTCCCCCAAAGGTCTCCAATTGTATGGCATAAATTGGTATTAGACCATGATGTAACCCTAACAATACCATTGGCAGAAATACAGCTGATAATATATATCCTGAAATGATACTAATAATAGTATTATCTGAACCAATGATTACACTCAATCCCTTTACTAGCCAATCGGATACTACACCTGATACCGGCATGATAATAAATACAAAAATCACTGCCGTAACAAGAAGAGCAACAATAGGAGTAATAATTAAGTCCAGTACATCAGGAACCCTTCTTCTAACAGCTCTTTCAATCTTTGCCAGAAGATATACACCGATAATAACACCTATAATGCCGCCTTTACCTGTTGTTAAAATAGAATTCAATGGTACTTCAGCGTCGTACAGCCCGAAGAGTTGAGCGATATTTACAATTTGAGCCGCAATTGACATGGCTCCTACCATCCCTCCAAGTGCTTCAGTAGCACCAAATCTTTTAGCAGCATTTACCCCGGTAAATATAGCAAAATAACCTAAGAAACTGGTACCGATAAGTGCAAAAACAAGCCGGATTACTTCCCACATTTGGCTACCTTCTGGTAACGCCCCCTGCTGCATCATTGTACCAATTAAACTGCTAAATCCATTAAATATACCCGCAGCAATAATTGCTGGAATAAGAGGTATAAATATACCTGCAATTGCTTCTAACGCTGTTTTTAATTTGTTCTGTTTTTGGTTCTTTTTAATAGCCGCTTTATTGCTTTGCCAATCTTCAGTTACCGTCGAAGCTTGAGTTATTCCAAATTCATCCGCAAGAAGGTCTGCCACCTTTTTGGCTTTCCCTGGACCCACTACAACTTGAAGTGTCTCTGCTTCAACTACTCCCAATACACCCTCTACTTCTTTTAATTCTTTGATGTTCACTTTCGACTGGTCTTTTACTTGGATTCGCACCCTCGTCATACAATTAGCAGCGGTTATGATATTACCTTTGCCACCTACTAATTCAACAATTTTGCTAGCTAATTCTTTATTAGCTATAGACACATTAGCCATAAAAAACACCCCTTTTTTTATAATCAATAGGAAATTATATACCTTTCATAATTATAGATAAGCTATAATTTCCGTAATTGGTTTCAACAAAGTTATCCTTTAAAGCTTCCAAAAGAAGACTTTCTTACAGACTCCAGTGCTTTTCTTACATAGCCATGATTCTTTTCTAGTATTTCTCTTGCTTCCTCTATAAGCGGTATCTTTGATAAAATCAAGAAGATTGCAAGCTTAACATCGTAATCAGTTTCTTTCAAGTATTTTTCTGTCGTCTCTCTAGATACTCCCGTAGCTTCCATCACAATTCGTTTGCATCGCTCAATTAGCTTTAGATTGGTTGCCTCCACATCCACCATCAAATTTTCATAAACCTTTCCTAGCTTAATCATGGCTCCTGTTGAAAGCATATTTAGAACCATCTTTTGTGCAGTTCCTGCCTTCATTCTGGTAGAACCAGTAACCACCTCTGGCCCAACAATTGGATTGATAGCGATAGTTGCAAGCTTTGACATGTCACTTCCAATGTTGCATGTGACAGAAATTGTTTGAGCCCTAAGAGTATTTGCATACTTCATTGCTCCGATTACATAAGGTGTTCGTCCACTGGCTGCTATACCTACCAAAACATCCTTATGATTGAAGCTAATTCTTTCAAGGTCTAATCTTCCTTCATCTTCGTTATCTTCAACACCTTCTATTGCTTTGAAGATTGCCTCCGTACCTCCAGCGATTAATCCTTGTACCAGGGAAGGGTCTGTTCCGTAGGTAGGAGGGCATTCAGAAGCATCCAATATACCAATTCTTCCACTAGTACCTGCCCCAATATATATCAATCTACCCCCTTTTTGCAACTGCTCTGCTATAAGGTCTACTGCTGTCGCTATGTTAATAAGTTCTTCTTCAACAGCCAATGCAACTTGTCTGTCCTCATTGTTAATAATCTGCATCATTTCTAAAGTAGACATACTGTCGATATTTTTACTATTTTCATTTCTTTCCTCTGTTGTCATTCCGTTTAAATTGATCTGCATCAGTATCCCCCAATTCTTATAAGTTACTTCTTTTTTTCCGTAAAAATCATATGTTTTATAAATTTTCTGTAATTTAATTATAATGCATTTGAAATTATATTACAATATTTTTTTATTTTTTTGTAATTATATTTCTTTCCTATGTGTTTTTATTTTTAAACTTATATGGGTTTATCCTTATAAAGTATCGATTACAAAAACAAATCCATCTAACCAAAGACCTTAGATGGATTTGTTTTCTTTTTCGGTATGAAATTTCGTTATACTAATCATTGTAGTAAATAGTCACTCTGATTATCATCATTTCCTCTTCTCTTCTATTATAAAAATTAATATTGTGTTCATCTTTGGATAATCCCGTTATAGAGAAAAAATCTCCTTCACCTAAGCTTATTTCATCATTTCCCACAGCTATACAGGGACTACCCTTAACAATATAAAATGCCTCTGTTATTTGTTTTACTTTATTATCCTCATCACTTTTTAAGATTTCAACACACTTCTCTCTTACTATCTTCAAAGCCTCTAATGTTCCAGTGACCCCTTCTGCCATCATCAAGTTAAAGTCTGTTACTTTTCCATAGCTTTTCGTTGTCCAATCCCCCATAAAGCTGTCCTGTTGATAAGGACTTAACATCACCTTATACCTTCCCTCATGTTCTAAAGCTAATTCTCCTTCGACAACCATCAGTATTCGTGAAAATCTTGGTAAGTGTGTGAATTCTGATTCCACCAGCTCCACCTTAGCAGAGCTTACTCTCCATTTAAAATCTCTGTTACCATAATCAGCATCCTCAGGATAAATCATAAGCTGTGTCGTAGTTCCGCCAGCCCACTGGCTGATTTGATGCTGTTCTTTCCTTACAATCTTTATAGTATTTTTTTCCATATGCACCTCTCCCCTCTACTACTATATAATAATCATTTTGTTTTTTGCCTTTGTCCGTTATCACATCTCTATAATTTATGATCTTCACCATTTATCAATTATTTACTTTCTTTACAGGTAGCATAATAACAAATTTCGTTCCAACTCTCAACGTGCTTCTTACTTCAATCTTACCATGATGGCTCTCTACAATCCATTTTGCAATGGATAAGCCTAAGCCCTGTCCTCCCTGAGATTTTGTTCTAGATTTATCAGCACAATAGAATCGTTCAAATATATGGGGAAGCTCTTCTTTGGCTATACCTATTCCTGTATCCTCTACCTCTATCACTATATGATTTTTCCAGACCCTTTGATGAATTGAAATTTTGCCGCTCTCTGGTGTGAATTTTACGCTGTTATCTAGCAATATTCGCAGTAGTTGCTTAATAGATTTTCTATCTCCATAAAAAATATAATCTTCCTTTACATCACAACCAAATTCATGGGTTTTATCTATTAGTTTCGCCTCCTTCACTAATTCATTCATTAATTCCCCCATGGAAAATTCCGTAAGCTCTAGTTTTTGAAGATTTTTATCTGCTCTTGCTAGAAATAGAAGCTTCTCAATTAGGTCCTTCATGTTTTCCGATTCACTTTTTATAGCTTCAATAGATTCCTCCAACACCTCTTTATCCTCTTTTCCCCATCTATCCAGCAAATTGGCATACCCCTGCAGTACTGAAATAGGTGTTCTTAGTTCATGGGAGGCATCAGAAACAAATTGATTCTGCTGCTGATAGGAGGCTTCGATCCGATCTAGCATTGCATTGAAGGTTTCTGCTAAATCCTTCAATTCATCCTGGGAGCTTCCAACATCCAATCTGGTATTTAATTGATGAATAGAAATATGCTTTACTGTCTTTGTCATCTTCTCAATGGGCCTTAGCATCTTTCTACTGGTCTTTGATCCAAAAATAAGCGTAATGAGAATAGCAATACTATTTAATATAAGAAGGGTTATAAATAACACCGTCATATAAGTATCTTCTGTTCTTAGATACTTAGTTGCCTGTAAAATATATTGTTGCTCCTCTATTGTTATTGTTTCTTGGATTATTATCGGTTGATGGAAAAAGCCAATGGTTTCTGTTATCGTATTATCTCCAGTAGAAAACAACAGTCTCCTTCTATTATCTGAAACTGCAAAAATAACATCTTCCTTCTCAGCTATTTCCTTTAAATAATTTTCATAGGACTGAAACTCCTCTGTCATCATTTCTGTCGTCTGTATTAAATTCCTCTTTAAATTCCTCTCTGCTTGCTGTTTTAGAAAGTAGCCCGAAACCCCTAAAACACTAGCACTAATAATGAAAAGAAGCAAAGAAAAAATAAAAGCATATACTACGGTAATCTTAAAGGTAATAGAAAACCTAAATAATTTCTTAATCCGTTTAATGATATAGCCTGCTCCCTTAAATAACAGCTTTATTAATTGAAGCAGAAGAGAAAAAAGCCTCTTAATCGTTGTAGAAACTACTTGAAATTTATTCATTTTTTAAAAGATAACCCACCCCTCTAATGGTATGGATAAGCTTGTCATTATATTTTTCATCAATTTTTCCCCTGAGATATCGAACATAAACATCTACTACATTGGTATCTCCCATATAGTCGTAACCCCAAACCTTCTCTAAAATTTTATCTCTTGATAAAACAATGCTCTGATTCTCCATTAAATAGAAGAGCAAATCAAATTCCCTTTTCGTTAGCTCAATAGTATGCTCATTATAGGTAACTAAGTGCTGCTCCTCATCTAGCTTAAGATTTCCTACCCTTAAAATATGGTGAGTTTCAAAAGTCCCTCTTTTCCTTTTTAATGCTGTTCGGATTCTTGCCAGCAATTCTTCAATGGCAAAGGGTTTTGTAATATAATCGTCCGCCCCAAAATCAAGCCCCATTACTTTATCCATCGTTTGGTCTTTAGCCGTCAACATAATAAGCGGAACATCTGATGACATGCGGATTCGTCGACAAACCTCCATCCCATTCAGCCCTGGCAGCATAATATCTAACAAAATCAAATCTATCTTTTCCTTTAAGGCTTTTTCTAACCCTGCTCTTCCATCATGAGCTTGAATTACCTCATAGCCTTCGTGCTTTAATTCTAATTCAAGAAAACGGGCAATTTTTACCTCATCTTCAATAATCAATATTCTTTGCATATGCTTCCATCTCTCCTTTGAAGGAATAAATCAACGGTTATATATCCATTATATACTATACTTCCAAATCTTAGCTACAGCTTTCAGACCAGGAGAAGATCCTAGTTGTTGGATATTAAAAGTAGATGACCCAAATCTTTGATTTGCTGTCAGTCACTTTCACAGAATGCAATCAAAGTATGCAGTCACATATTTATCTACATAGAATGCAATAAAAAAGTCTTCCTTTAAAGGTGAAAGGATGACTTTTTTAAAAGCACGTTATTATTCTTTTGATTCTTTATGTGGTTCTTGATCCGTCTGATTCACCATAGAGCTTACAGTGGAGGATACTTTATCAAGTACTTCATTTACCTTGATATCCTCACCATTTTTCTTTTCTATCCTTATTTTGTGATTTGTTAAAAAGGCCAATGGGATTCCCACCAATGGAATTACTGGAGCGGCAATACTACCGATTACTGTTAATGTCATAGATAAATTGAAAATATTGTTATCCTGTTTTCCGATAACCAGTCTGCTGTTGTTGCCCTTTTCTATCAAACCCTTTATAGTGCCTGTAATACTGTTAAGAATGGTGCCTGAGGTTTTCTTTTCTTCTTTTTCTGATTTTGTTTTGTTTTCTTTTTCAAGGAAAATCAAAGCCTCCACTGGATCGCCATTATTCTTTTCTAATGCTAACTTCGCTTCCTCATAACTGACATTTGCTCTCTTTCTTAATAAATCAATGGTTTCTAAACTAACACTCATATTCTATCCCTCCATCATCATCTTTGTAATATTATTATAGAAAATAAATATTAGAAGATTCTTAGGGCAAGATTAGAATTTGATTAGAAAATTATTCCTTAATGATAAAAACCTCCAATCGCTTATTGATTGAAGGTTTTTATCTGTATTCTTTTATTAAAAACTTTAAAGATGAAATTTTTATGAATCTGCCCTTATAACCTCTACATCATATCCGTCTGGATCAGTTACAAAATAATATCTAGGCGGACTACCTGGAAGTCCCATCAATTCTGTAACTTTATATCCCATCTCTTTATGCTTTTCTCGAGAACCCTCTAAATCATTTACTGTAACTGCTATATGGCTAAAGCCATTGCCAATCTCATAGGGTTTTTCTGGATTGTAGTTGTAGGTCAACTCCAACTCGTATCTGCCTGATGCATCGCTTAAAAAAACCAAGGTAAATTTATGCTCAGGAAAATCCTTTCTTCTTTTTTCTAGCAATCCTAATGCTTCTTGATAAAATTTCAAAGATTTCTCTAAATCCATTACTCTTATGCAGGTATGTAGCATTTTATAATTCATCATAAGATTACCCTCCTATTATTTATAGTTTTACATAGTCATTATATCAAATTTTTTTAAAAATAAACAATTGGAAATTATGAAGAATTTTAGTCTATGGATAAGCAATATCAAATGGCATTTTTCACGATTACTATGCGAATATCCTCATAACTAATCTCTTCAGGTAAAGCTTCTTTGATGGGCTTTAGCCTTTCTATTCCTACTTTTTTTATAACCTCCAATATAGCTGCTTCTTTTCTTGGATCATCAATAAATCTTTCCCAATGAATCGTTTCTCCTTCTTTTTCACATCTTTTTAAGTGCTCTATGATTGTAATCGGTTTTAGATTTCTTGTGAACGCTATCTCCTCTAGAGATAATCCCTCTAAGTAGCAATTGAAGGTTAATTGATATCTATTGAGTTGTAGTCCTTCTTCTAATCGATTTTTATCTCTATCCATCATCTCTGGTTTTTGATACTGAGAAACATTTATTTTATTCTCAATACAATAATCTTTAATAAGATGAACAAATCTCTCGCCATAATTTTCATATTTTTGCATCCCCACACCACTTATTGCAAGAAGATCTTCTTTATTCCGTGGAAAATAGGCTGCCATTTCTCTTAAGGTTCTATCATGAAAGATCATAAAGGGAGCTAAGTGTTTTTCTTGGGCTATTGTATATCTTAATTCCTTCAATTGGTTAAATAAATCTTCATCAAAATTGTCGATAGCTTCTTTCTTAGCCTTCTCTTTTTTATCTCCTTGGGTTGAAGCTATTTCCATCAGTTCTTTTTTATGATAGACCTTCACTTCTCCCTGCAGCACTTCACGACATTTGGTGGTTAACTTTAACACAGGAAATTTGTCTGTTGTAATATGAATATATCCTCTAGCAGCCAATGTCATAATGATTTCTCTTATTGCCTTCTCACTATAATCTTTCATTATATTATAAGTGGATACTTGATTTAAACCTAATTCTACTACTTTTTTGTTCTTTGAACCCCTCAAAACCTGTATAACGATGTTTACCCCATACCTTTGTTCTACTCTATAAATACAGGATAATATTTTTTGGGCTTCCACTGTAATATCTATCATCTCTGACTTATCTAAACAGTTGCTGCAATTACTACAGTTATCCTCTATTACATCTTCTCCGAAGTAGGTCAAAATTTTATTTCTAAGACAATCATTTGTATGACAGAAATCTATAAGATATTGCAGGTTTTTATATTGCAGTGCCTCACGTTCAGGTGTATTATACTCATTCTCCATGATAAGCTTTTGTTTTATAACGTCTGCTGGGGAATACATTAGGATACAATGGCTTTTGTCTCCATCTCTTCCCCCTCTACCTGCCTCTTGATAATAGGCTTCCATATTTTTAGGCATATTATAATGAATAACAAATCTAACGTCAGGCTTATCTATACCCATTCCAAATGCATTGGTTGCTATAATTATCCTAGTTTTATTAAACATAAAGCTCTCTTGGTTTTTTTGGCGAAAATCTGCCGCCATCCCACCATGATATCCACCAACCGAAAATCCTTGTTCCATCAGCTTCTTTACTAATCCTTCTACCGTCTTTCTTGTGGCACAGTAGATAATTCCTGATTCCTTCTGAAAATGATTATTTAAATAATCTATTAAGTACTCAAACTTATTACCTGTCTTCACCACTTGATAGAATAAGTTAGGCCGATCAAATCCTGTGGTTACTTCAAGGGGATGTTGCAAATCTATTAATTTCTTTATTTCTATAATAATTTCCTTTGTGGCCGTAGCTGTAAATGCTGCCACTACAGGTCTATTTTTAAATAATTTAATAAATTTAGGAATTTCAAGATAGCTTGGGCGAAAATCATGACCCCACTGGCTGATACAATGGGCTTCGTCAATAGCAATGAAGGAAATCTTTATCGCTCTAATAATGTCCATAAATACACTAGTATTTAACCGTTCTGGTGCTACAAATACTATCTTGTATTTATTTTCTTTTATTTCTTTAACTCTCTCCATGAACTCTACCTGCTGTAGCGTGCTATTGATACAAGTAGCTTTTATTCCCATCTCATCTAGTGCATCCACTTGATCCTTCATTAGCGATATCAATGGTGAAATCACTATAGTGACACCTTCTAACATCAAAGCTGGCAATTGATAACAAAGAGATTTACCTCCTCCTGTAGGCATGATCCCTAATACATCAGTTCCAGCCAATATTCCTTTTATCAGTTTTTCTTGCCCTTTTTTAAAGGTACCATAGCCAAAATACGCTTTCAGTTCTTTATAAATATCCATGTTTTTCCTCACTTCGAATCAGTCTTTTGTTCTCCGACTTCTCATAGGAATAATATATCATACCATAAAAAGCGAGTCAAAAATAAGTCTTACAAGTGGGGGACTTAGCAATATATCGAAGGATCAATGTCTTCAAAACCATCTTAGAGACTTTTATCTATATTATCCTAAAGTTTCCTTCTATATTTTTAAAATTTTTCTTTCAAATGATTGTCCTGTCGTATATAATTTATTATGTATGTTTATGTGTATTTTCTTAGATAGGCATATGCCCCTAAATTTTAATATACTAAGGGCTACATTTGCAGTCCTCGGCTATGATTTTTAGCCGAGGGCGAAACCGTAGACCGTGTATATTAAAGTTAAAGTATAGAAACCAACATCTATATAATTAGAAACTATGAGTATCTTGACACAAAACAAAAATAATTATATTTAATGATAATCATACTTTGCTATTATAGAAAGGAGCATAAAATGAGTATTTTAACAGTTAAAAATTTGAGCCATGAATTCGGAGATCGTGCCATCTTCAATAGTGTCTCCTTCCGACTTTTAAAGGGAGAGCATATTGGTCTCATTGGTGCAAATGGAGAAGGTAAATCTAGTTTTATGAACATTATCACCGGTAAGCTGGAGTCTGATGATGGACAAGTCGAATGGGCAAAGGGCGTTCGAGTTGGTTATTTAGATCAGCATACAGCATTGGAAAAGGGCATGACTATCCGTGATGTATTAAAGGGCGCGTTTCAATATCTCTTTGATATGGAAACAAAAATGAATGAGATATGTGAAAAAATGGCGAATGCTACTCCAGAAGAATTAGAGCAATTATTAGAGGATATGGGTACGATTCAGGATGCTTTGACCAATAATGATTTTTATATTATTGATGCTAAGGTCGAAGAGATTGGCCGAGGTTTGGGCTTAGAGGATATTGGTTTAGATAAGGATGTACACGATCTCAGCGGTGGACAAAGAACTAAGGTGCTACTAGCAAAGCTTCTATTAGAGAAACCTGATATTCTTTTATTAGATGAACCTACTAACTATCTAGATGAACAGCATATTGAATGGTTGAAACGTTATCTTCAAGAGTATGAAAATGCTTTTATCTTGATTTCTCATGATATTCCCTTTCTCAACAGTGTCATCAACTTAATTTATCACATGGAAAATCAAGAGTTAAACCGTTATGTTGGTGACTATGATAATTTCCTACAGGTTTATGATGTAAAAAAGCAACAGCTAGAATCAGCCTATAGAAAACAACAGCAGGAAATTGATGAGTTGAAGGATTTTGTTGCTAGGAATAAAGCACGAGTCTCTACTAGAAACATGGCTATGTCCCGTCAAAAAAAGCTAGATAAAATGGATGTCATTGAGCTTGCAAGAGAAAAACCAAAGCCAGAATTTTATTTTAAAGAATCAAGGGTTTCAGGAAAATTAATCTTTGAAACCAAGGATTTAGTTATAGGCTATAATGAGCCTCTCTCTAAGCCTCTAAATCTTCGAATGGAGAGAGGTCAAAAAATTGCCCTCGTGGGAGCAAATGGCCTTGGAAAAACTACCTTGTTGAGAAGTATTTTAGGAGAAATTAAATCTGTAGCCGGTTCTGTAGAATTGGGAGACTATCTCAACATTGGTTATTTTGAACAGGAAATTAAAGAGGCAAACTATAAGACCTGTATTGAAGAAGTATGGCAAGACTTCCCTGCTTACAGTCAATATGAGGTTCGAGCTGCCCTCGCAAAGTGTGGATTAACTACCAAACATATTGAAAGCAAAGTAGTTGTATTAAGTGGTGGAGAACAAGCAAAGGTTCGACTGTGTAAATTAATCAACAAAGAAACCAATATATTGATCCTAGATGAACCTACCAACCACTTGGATGTAGATGCAAAGGAAGAGCTGAAACGAGCTTTAAAGAACTATAAAGGTAGCATTCTTCTCATCTGCCATGAGCCAGAATTCTACAGAGAAGTGACAACAGATGTATGGGACTGCGAAACCTGGACAACCAAAATAGTATAATCTCATTTTAGATTATTAATAAAAACAAGGCTATCAAAAGGTGTATCTCTTGATAGCCTTGTTTTTATTAATGATATTGATTACGCCTTCTAAAATAAGGTTGGATGAGAAACAATATTTCTACCTTTTCTCTTTGAACGGTATAATCCTTCGTCAGCCTTTGAAATAATTTCTACTGCAGTTTTCCCATCCTGGGGATAGGAAGAAATTCCTATGGAAACTGTAACATTTGGTTTACTACAAGAGCTAATCTTTTTACAGATCTCTTCAGCAACATTTTTTGCTTCATTTATATTGGCTTCTGGAAGAATTACAATAAATTCATCTCCTCCGTACCTCCCTATATAATCAGCTTTCCTTATATTTCTTTGGATGATGTTTACGATTTCCTTAATACAATTGTCTCCAACGATATGCCCATGATAATCATTTATCTTTTTAAAATGATCAATATCTACCATAGCCAAGGAAATAGGTTTCTTCCCTATAGAAATTAGTTCCTCTAAAATAGCTATAATAGTGTTTTTATTGTAGGCTTGAGTCATACCATCAGTATGGGCTGCACTTACTAAACGTTCCTGTTGCAATTCCATATAAAATAGTTGCTTTTTTACTTCCTCATCATAGGATTGTTTTAGAGATGTCTTAAGTTTTTCAGCCTCTTTCATTTTACTTTCCCATGCAATATAGGTTCTTCTGTAAAAGTAATGATAGAATCCATAGTATGCTGCAATTTTAATAAAAACTGCTGTAAGACCTACAACACCCTCCATTCCATTAAGTTGCAGCACCGTTCCAACAAGAAACCAAATAAAACAATATTTTAGATTTCTATCCTTACTCTTTCGCCTAGACAAAAGTAGGATATTTATTAAAAGAGTCATATTTAATAAGATTTGTATTAGTTGAGGTTTTTCAATTATTTTGTTAAATCCGTATCTGGGCAGGGTTAAAGATAACGGTATTAATATAACCAGAATCATAATGCTAGCAGCTAAAATAGTCCTTTGAAATCCTTTAATCAAAAGTATAAGAAAAAGCGCCATTACTAACATTAGTTCAATAAAATTAATAACTGTGACAGATGGAATTTCCTGTAAATATATAAAAGAATAAATGCTAAGATAAAATGAAATTAAGAATGTGTAGCCTAATGCTTGAAATTTTGGCTGCCTATGATAAAAAGTAATTGTAAACACAAAAATGAGAAAGGAAAAGCATAAGATAGTGAAATATAATATATAATTACCCATAAATTATATAGAGAGCACCTCCTTTTTGTCATCTGCATGTTTCTAAATATTCCAATTCTTCTTGATAATTAAGTATACCATTTGATTCCACCTACATCAATGGGTCTACAAGTCAAATTTGGTGTTTTTTTGACAAAAATCGTAAGAATAATGCAATAGCAGAACAAGGAAATATCTCCTTGTTCTGTTACACATTAACAAAGTATAGTGGTGCATATTTATAATAGATTTTTCACTAAAGCCACATCAACATTCTATCTAAAATACTATTAGGCACAATCATATCACTAATATCATAAATTGGAATTACAAAGTAGGGTAGGCCTGCCACATAGGGAGAAATTTCATACTGCTGAAAATAAATGACAAGACTTTTATCAGCAATATAATAATCTTGATCTGGTCGTATTCCTTTGAACCCATCTAATAATGGTATATCTCTTTCTTTGATCTGGGCATAAATCATATCAGAAAGTTTCTTTATATATCCACTATCCGGTTTAAATAACTGGTGTAATTCATAGTTTTTTCCTGTTTTCACATCAATATTAGCAGATTTCACAACAGTAACTGGATGAGCTCCGTGGAAATCTCCCATAGCATTTCCTGTTATGCTTAATACCTGTCGTTGATTATTTTTTATTTCATAAAATCCTGTTACATAAGTAACAAGTTCTGGTTGGATAACAGCTTTTGTTACTTTGATCATTAGGTTATATAACTCTGAGTTTATTCTCTGTTGAACATATACATCACTTAACCCATATACTTTAGGATAATAAAAATCTACTGTGGGCTTGTTATAATGCATTGAAAAAATTTGGACTGGTAATTTCTTCTCTATTGTCATACTTTTCGCCGCCCTTCACGCATATGCTTTTTTTCTATTTTATTCCGTTAAAGCAAGAAGGTGCAAAAATAATTAACAGCAACATGGCTCCTTTGTAGGATATACTAAAGGAGTAGATTATAGGTCTACTCCTTTTCTGGTTGTACCATCTGATAGATTTTTTAGTAGTAAAATCATTATAAAGTTTTTTAAAAATCCCCCAAAAGTAAATCCTTATATCGACCCATTTCATTTCTATATTTTCCTCTATCACAGGAAGGAATCTCAATCGTAATTTGTTTTTTTAATGTTAGAGGAAGTCCTTGGAAAACATGGATGTCATCAGCTATATATAAAGCTTCATCAACATCGTGGGTAATAAAGAAGAAAAACCTATTTTTATGATTCCAATCATTGATAATATAATCCATCAATCCCTTTTTTAACTCTAAATCTAAGCCTTTAAAGGGCTCGTCCATCACAACAATGTCCCCTCCGTAGGCAAAGGCCCTGGCAATTGCTGCCCGTTGTTTCATACCTCCACTTAATTGCTCAGGATAACTGTTTTTAAATTTTAACAAATTTACCAATGACAAATATTCACCCGCCAGTTGTCGAGCCTCACTTTTACTATAATGACTTTCCAAAACAAATAGCATATTTTCTTCCACTGTTGCCCATGGTATTAAACGATCCTCCTGAAAGATGTAGGAAAAGGATTTACCTTCTAGCCCTTCAACCCACCCTTCATCAGCATCCACTAGACCTGTAAGAATATTTACAAAAATAGTCTTGCCACATCCCGATGGCCCAAAAATACAGTGAATCCTATCTGAGGAAAAGTCCATGTTAAGATTTGAAATCACCTGTAGGTCTTTATATTTCTTAAAAAGTTCTTTTACCTGTATCTTCAATCTTGTCACTTCCTTTTCTGACGACAGTTTAAGATGGAATTTTTTTTATTGTAATCTTTCGAATAAGCTGGGCAAAAATACTTTCAAACAGGAGACTAAGTAAAATTACCACCACTGTCCAAGCAAATAAATCACTGGAGTCTAGATATACCTTAGCACTGTAAAGATGACTTCCTATAGCATTTTTAGGATGACTCAGAACTTCTGCTGCCACACTAACCTTCCATCCTAATCCCAAACAAGTTATACTAGCTGCTGAAAAATAGGGCATAATAGAAGGTAAATATATTTTTCTTAATACTGTTGATTTTCTAACCCGATACACCTTGGCCATTTCCAAAAGCTTCTCATCTACATTTCTAATCCCCGTTACCACATTGAGCCAAATGACAGGAAAACACATGAGAAAGCAAATAAAAATTGGCACATTTGAAGAAGAAAACCAAATTAATGCTATAATAATAAAGGATAAAACTGGAGTAGATTTAATTGCTGTCATTAGAGGATTGATTAAATCATAAACATAGTCATTCATACTGGAGACAATACCAATGCCAACCCCCAGCAGTATGGATAAAATTAAACCTGCCATCACTCGATATATAGAGTAAGCCACAGATTTCCAGAATACTGATAGCATAATGAGCTCCTTTAAACGAATAAAGACACTAAAAGGAGAAGGGACATAAATGTCCCTTTGAATCATAAAGTAAATCATTTGCCATACGACGATCCAAAATATGAAAATCACTACCTTGTTTAAAGGCTTTCTTTTATTTTTTATAGTAAAATCCTTCATCTCCTAATTTTCCCCCAATAGACTTAGGCTCAAAGTTAAATAGTACTTGATAAAAATCCTCTAGAAACGGCTTCGCCTCTTGAGCATCTATATATACAATATTAGAATAAGGAATAGCTTTTCTTGCAATAGCTACATTTGGAAGTATTTCATACTTTTCAATCAACATAGCTGCTTCTTCCATCTGTTGGTTAACAAAATTTACTGACCGCTCATACTCCTCTAAGAAGGTATCTAACGCTTCTTTATTCTCTTCGGCAAATTCTTTCTGAACAACAATAGCCCCCATAGCTAATTGTCCTTCGCTACCCATTACCTTTCTCCATTCCTCGGTTATGTCTAAGGCAATTCTAAGATTTTCGTTTTTCATCATAGCAGTAGTAACATGTGGTTGAGGCAATAGAGCAATATCCACGTCTCCAGCTGCCAAAAATGCTGCAAGCTCTGCATGCTGCAGTTTGAAATCTAACATAACATCCTTATCAGCCTCTAGTTGATTTTCTTGCAAAATATATTGAAATATAAAGTCAGGCGTAGCACCTTTCCCACTAATATTTATAGTTTTTCCTTTTAGATCCGTAACTGAATGAATACTATCCCCATTTTCCACAACATATAGTACCCCTAGTGTATTAACCGCCGCCAGCTGTACCTTTCCTTCAGTACGATTATGTAAAACTAGTGCTAAGTTTGTTGGTACTGCTGCCACATCTACTTCTCCACTAATGATTTTACCTGCTAGATCATCTGGACTACCCATCAAAGTAAAATCATAATCTAAAGCCGCATCTCCGTTTTCATTTCTCTCCATCAATTCTACCATACCCATACCTGTAGGTCCATTTAATGCTGCAACTCTCATTTCTGTTTTTTCTACAGACTCAGCAGGGCTTTCCGCGGGCGCTTCTGTTTGAGGGCTCACCGTTTCTTTGCTACAAGCTACAAAGGTAGTTAATAACGCCATAATCAATAATAACATTAAAGATTTTCTTAACAACTTTTTCATCACTACATCCTCCCTTTATACGTTTCAAAACCATCTGAAAATTGTTCTCATTATACTATCAAAAACCTGGCTTTGTCAACTATTAAACAAAATAAAAGGAGACTTTATTCATAAATAGATATCCATAAGTAGACAACCGAAAGTTTGGTTTGTAACTTTCGTGTTGGTCACTTAGTTTGTTTATCTAGTGAGAGTCTTAGCAATCACCAAAGGATAAAATTTTTAGCTGCTATACTCATTCATCGAGGTGTTTATTAATATTTCCTCTTGGGTTAATATACTTACAAAGGTATCCACCACTTTAGAATCAAATTGGGTTCCTTTCCTTTTCTGCAATTCTTCCATTGCTTCCTCCTTCGTGAAGGGAACTTCTCTATAGGGCCTTACACTGGTCATAGCATCATAAGCATCAGCCACTGCTAAAATTTTAGCTGATAAGCTTATGTCTTTCTCAGTTAAATGGTGGGGATATCCTTTTCCATCCACCCTTTCGTGATGCTGGTAAATGATTTCTCTACTTTCCTTTAAGAATTCTATATCCTCTAGAATACGAAAAGCTATTCCAGGATGTTTTTTTACAATCTCATATTCTTCAACAGAAAGTTTCCCTACTTTATTCAAAATCTCAGAGGGTATGCCAATTTTTCCTATGTCATGAAGAAGACTAGCAAACTCTAAATTATCTATGTCAAACTGAGGAAAGTTCATAATTCTTGCTATAGACATAGCAATGTCTCTTACTCTTTCACAATGGCCCCGAGTATATTCATCATTTGCCTCTATTGAATTAGCCAGAGCTTTTACAGTAGATAAATAGTTCCTTCTAACCTCGTCTAAAAGGCTGGCTAATTCTTCATTCATTGCTTCTGTTTCCTCTGAGAAAGCCATAATTTCTTCATTTTGAACCATAATTTCCTGATTCTTCTTTGTTAGCTCTTGTACATGCATGTTCCTTTCCTCCAACAATCCTTCTATTTCCTGCAGCATTTCATTAAACTTAGTACCCAATACTCTAAACTCATCTCTTGTTCTAATATCTGTTCTAACCCCCATTTTACCTTTAGAGATTTTATTAATAACTTGCATCATCTGTTCAACTGGCTTTGTTATAACACCAGAAAGTATTAGACCTAAAATAAGGGTAATAACAGTGCTAATGAAAGCTATTATAACTACTTGATTTCTAATAGGAGTCAGCATCTCTTCGATATCTATCTTTGCCATTCCCACAAACTTCCATCCAGTCTCAGGCACTGTTAAATAGGATATAATAATATCCTTCTCCTCTGTAGATGCATATAAATCAGTTCCACTATCATTTAATAAGACTTCTTGAAGCCATCCTTCTTCCCCTATGTTATTTAACAGCATGTTCTTATCAGGATGAGCATAGATATCTCCATCATTACTCATCAGCATTAAGTATCCATCGTCTCCCAAAATTAAATTTTTTATTATTTCTGAAAATTTATTAAGCTTAATATCTATTGCTACTACACCTACCAGATCTTCCCCTTTTTTAATAGCCTTTGCAACTGTAACCACTACTTCTCCAGAATCACCAGCATCTAGATAGGGTTCTGTCCAAACAATCTTTCCATCATTTTCTACTGCACTTATATACCAATCTCTTTCTCTACAATCATATTCCTCTGGCATCTTTGGGTCTATTGGACTTAAAAGAAGGGATCCATCCTCCTCTACACCCAGATATATCCATGCTACATCTGGATTTGCAGCAATAAAGCCCTTCCATTGGCTGGCAACGGGGTAAAAGTGATCTGGTATATCAGTAACCATTTTAGGCTGATTTGGTTTATTTTTATAATTAATAATATTTTCATCTTGTGACCAATACTGAATTACATATTCCATACTTTCCATAAAGTTTTTCAAAAAGTAATCATCAATATTGCTTAAAGTATTATAATTTTTAAATTTCATATCTTCAATTAGTATTTCTTTGGCATTTCCATATATCATCAGTCCTAATGTTGTAACTGCAGTTAATATTAAAACTAAGATTATAATTGTTATTTTATTTCTTATAGATATCTTCACAGTTATCCCTCTTTTAGTCATTAGTGTCTTTTCTTCTAAATCCTAACAATTTTTCCATTATTGATAATAATTTTCGACACTTTTCAAACAATTCCTTCTTTTTAATTTGTAATATTGGTTTTTTCCTTAGTTTTCTTCCTATACTGGAGACATCTCCATGTTTTAAATTTTATTCTTTCATAACCTTGAAAGAACTAATTCTCTGAATTTCTTTTCAAACATAAGATTATCTTCTCTACTTCTCTTAGGTATTTTGGTATATTTTTTATGTTTTCTTCTCATTTCTTGCTTTAAATGCCTTTGCATCAATAGTTCATCTATGTTGTCATCCGTATAGAGCCATCCATTTTGATTAATGACTACAGCCTTTTTCCCGAGAGCCAATGCCGCTACACCATAGTCTTGGGTCACTATGATGTCGCCTTCTTTTGTATGATTAATCAACATAATATCTGCCATATCTCTTCCTTGATCAGCAGTCATAATCGTTGCATAATCATCATACAGTTCATGACAAATATTTTTAACCATAATAAGCTCTATGCCATGCTCCTTCGCCACCCTAAGTACTATATCCTTTACAGGGCAACCGTCAGCGTCAACTAATATTTTCATTTCTCTACTCATCCTTTCGCGTCCATCGATCAGCATCCCGTGTGTTAAATTTGTGCATCATATCACTAAAGGACTTTTTTAAATCAATGTCCAGAGAATTAGCAAAGCATAACAAAATGAACAGACAATCGGCAAGCTCCATATCAATGGTGTTTTCCTCTTCATCAGATCTCTTTGGCTTTTCTCCATAGTAGTGATTGACCTCTCTCGCCAGTTCTCCCACTTCTTCTGTTAATCTAGCCATCAAGGCCAAGGGACTAAAGTAACCCTCCTTAAACTGCGCAATGTAATCATCTACTTGCTGCTGCATTTCTCTTAAGGTTATATCATTCTTCATTTGTTCCGCTTCCTTTCCTATCCATCTATTTTCGTTTGTTTTTTCTATGTATCTATTAATATATTCTCCTAAAAACATTTTTTTCCTTTCAACAACAAAACCACCCAAAATTTTGATAATGTTGGGTGGTTTTTATTATGATCGGTAGCAGTAACTAACAGATTGCCAGTTTCATTTGTATCATATAACATTGCCATTCTTAATTGAAAAAATAATCTCTCTAGATAAACAAACTAAGTGACCAACTCGAAAGTTACAAACCAAACTTTCGGTTGTCTACTTATAGATAAACAAACTAAGTGACCAACTCGAAAGTTGCAAACCAAACTTTCGGTTATCTACTTATGAATTAAGTCTCATTTTATCAACAATGCTCTTGTGGGCGCTGCTTCAACATTTCTGATTTTTAGTGGTGGAGCAATCAAGGTATATTCTCCCTCTTCTACATCCTTTAACTGCAATCCTTCAATAATCATGATCCCATGATTTAACAATGTCTTATGAGTCTCATGCTGGGGTTGATCTCTTTCAATCCCTAGGGCGTCAATCCCCACCCCTTCAATTCCTATTTCTTTTAAATAAATTGCGCCACTTTTTTCTAAGAACACAAATTGAAAATCAAACTCCGCGGCAAAAGAATTTTTTGTTTTGAATAAAACAAAATCTCCTTTAACTATATTTTTTTCCTGTAATGCAGCTTTCGTGATTCTATTTTCTATATCAGTTAAATCCAATACCTTGCATTTTCTTATAAAGCTCTCTAAGTCATAACTCTCCATAGTAGTTCCTCCTTCTATCATGTGTAGAGGAGCATCTATATGAGTTCCTGTATGCAGCTCCATTGTAATAACGGATTCATAGGAGTTGCCAGTGGTATGATCTTTCGCTACTTTTATTTTTGGTTTCTTTTCTTGTTTATTTTTATAAACCATCATATCTTCATGAATGTCCATTGAAATATCATAAATCTTCATTCCTATCGTCTCCTTATATATTCATCCACCTTTTCTTGTCTTTTTGAAGCAACAACTCTGCTTCCTTTGGTCCCCAAGTGCCTGCTTCATAGTTTGGGAAGGTCGGATTTTGATTTTTCCATGCTTCAAGAATACTATCTACAAATTTCCACGAGTATTCCACTTCATCCCATCTTGCGAAAAGGGTTGCGTCCCCCCTCATGACATCATATAAGAGTCTTTCGTAGGCTTCCGGTGAGTTAATTCCAATTTGACAATTTTGACAAAAGTCCATTTGTACTGGAATAATATTTTGCTCGGTCCCTGGTTCCTTTGCATTAAACTGAAAAAACACGCCTTCCCTAGGTTGTATCCTTATTACTAACATGTTGGGCTGTAATTGTTTTTCTTTGAAATACAGTATGTCTTCTATTGATTTAAATTGTATGATGATCTCTGTTGATTTTTTCGGCATCCTTTTTCCTGTCCTTATATAAAAAGGAATTCTTGCCCATCGAAAGTTCTCTATATATACCTTCAATGCTACAAATGTTTCCGTATTAGAGCTGGACGCAACCCTTTTCTCTTCTCTATATCCTATTATTGTTTCTTTGTCTGATTGGCCAGAACTATATTGTCCTCTGACAACATTTTCTTCTATGTCCTCCAAATTAATTCTTTTTAGTGCCTTAAGCACCTTTACCTTTTCATTTCTTATAGACTCAGGATCTAAATCATTTGGCGGCTCCATCCCTATGAGACTAATTAACTGAAGCATATGGCTCTGCACCATATCCCGCATTGCACCAGCCCTTTCATAGTATCCTCCACGATTTTCTACTCCTACCGTTTCACTAGAGGATATTTGTATATTGTCAATGTACTTATTGTTCCAAAGGGGTTCGAATAACATATTAGCAAAGCGTAAAACCATGATGTTTTGTAGCATTTCTTTTCCTAGATAATGATCAATCCTATAGGTATTCTCCTCTTGAAATACATCTACGATTTTGCTATTCAAGTACTTAGCTGATTGTAGATCCCTACCAAAAGGTTTTTCAATAACTACTCTTTTCCAGGCTTTTTCAACTTTATTCATACAACAGCTGCTTAATTTATCTACAATTCCTTCAAAGTATTCCGGTGCCACAGCCATATAATAGATTCTGTTCCCTTTTGTATTATGTTTTCTATCCATCTCGGTAAGAAAATCATTTAATTCAACATATTTTTCCTTTTGTAGAAAGTCCATACTTTTATAATATATTCTATTTTTTATGCCATCCCATACTTCTTCTTCTATAGAAAATCTTGAAAATTGTTTTATAGATTTATATACTTCTACCCTATATTCTTCATTGGTTTTATCTCTTCTACCAATAGCTATAAGTGCAAAATTGTCGGAAAGAACTTTTTGTTGATACAAGTTATAAATGGCAGGTAATAGTTTTCTATGGGTTAAATCACCGGTAGCCCCAAATATTACAAGGGCACAAGACAAATCTAAACTGCTATCCATTCTGCTCACCTACTTCCTAAATATGCTATTTCTTTTCTACGCTGTGACCTCCAAACTCATTTCTTAAAGCTGCTATTACTTTTCCTGTAAATGTATCCTCCTGTTGCGATCTATACCTTACAAATAATGAGTCGGTAATAGCAGGGGCTGGTACTTGAAGCTCTAAGGCCTCCTGCACAGTCCATAAACCTTCTCCTGAGGAATGTACTATTCCTTTAATGCTTTCAAGCTGTGGGTCCTTTTCAAAAGCTCTTTCCATCAACTCCATAAGCCAACCACGGATAACAGAACCATGGTTCCATACTTTAGCAACCTCTTTATAATCTAGATCAAACTGACTTTTTTCTAAAATTTCAAAACCCTCTCCCATTGCCTGCAGCATACCATATTCGATCCCATTATGAATCATCTTTACAAAATGTCCTGACCCACTTTTACCGGTGTGTAAATATCCCTTTTCTAAGCAGATATCCTTAATAATAGGTTCAATCACCTTAAAAACATGCTCCTCAGCTCCAATCATCATACATGCTCCATTTCTTGCTCCTTCTACTCCGCCACTTGTACCAACATCTACAAAATGAAGGCCTTTTTCCTTCAACATTTTGTATCTTCTTAAGGTATCCTTATAGTTAGAATTGCCCCCATCAATAATGATATCTCCCTTATCTAGCAAAGGAATTAGATTTTCTATCATTTCATCTACTGGATCACCAGCTGGTACCATTAGCCAAATAATTCTAGGCATACTAAGTTTGCTAACCAACTCTTCAATGCTATAGGCCCCTATTAGCCCTTCAGCCTCCGCTTCTTTTATTTTTTCATGTGACCTATTATAGGCTACAACTCTATAATGATGATCCTTTATATTTAGTGCAAGATTATATCCCATTTTCCCCAATCCAATGATTCCAATTTCCACCTAATATCACTCCTTAACATATCGTTAATTTTTGATTATTATATTTACTATCCTATCTTTTAATTCTCAAACATATTTTT
>NZ_FZOJ01000070.1 GCF_900188145.1 Anaerovirgula multivorans
TATAGATAACCAACTACAGAACTTAAGCAGATGACTGAAATCTATGATTTCATGTCAGTCGCTTATACAAGGTGAAATTTTGATATACTAAGGGCTACATTTGCAGCCCATGGTTTTGGGCGAAACCGTAGACCGTGTATATCAAAAGTAGATGACCCAAATCTTTGATTTGCTGTCAGTCACTTTCACAGAGTGCAATTAAAGTTTAAAATTAGTTATCTATAGTATTGATTTTTATATAGGGTATAGACTCCTTTAAATAACAGATGAAACATACTCTTAGCTGATGATAGCAATTTTTAGCTTTTAACTCTAATAATTTTCGCTTCTTCTTTTGTTAGATACCAACGTTTGAGTATTCTTCAGTTTTTGTTTAAACTACAATACATTTATCAACTCATCTACTGTATAACTGCTTAACCCTAAGGTTTCTGGTGTTCTGCTTTTCATTTCTCTGTATTCCTTTCCCATTATTACTGAAGCTATATTGATAATTGAATCCATGATTGGGGTCTCTACTTCAATCTGCTTACCTAATTCAGACATGAAAACAAGACCATAACCCACATCTTCATTCATATATCTGTTATCCAGTTTACTCTGTGCTTTGATTCCTTTAAACCCTCTCCCCTTGCTGTAGCCTGTATCATAATTGCTTTCTTGCATATATCCTTGTATTAATCCTAAAACCGGATTGGGAATTATTTCTATTTCTAATTTTTTCCCAATTTCGATCCTCTCTTTATCTACTGCTTCCATTAACCTACCAACACTAGGCGTAACTCCTTCCTCATAAAAGTAGAAATCTCCTTTTTCTCTTTCTACTAATGCAGCATTTAGCAAGGTTACCGCTGGATGAATAACAGGATTACCATTCTGCAATGTTGTTTGAAGTACATTTTTAGCTGGAACTATTCCAGGGTACACTTCTTTCAGGTCTATGAGAACGTTCTCAGTCAGTCTTGATGGAATTGCCGCTAGATAAATACCTCCTAGCAATTTAATATAAATATGAACTTTTCCTGCTGCAATAACCCTACAAGCATATGGCAATGTAGATGTTTCTGATACAATGATGGACTCGTCTTCTAGCTCCAATCCTAGTCCTTTCTTAAATATCAAGCTACCTCCACAGGAACCAGGACAAATCACTATTTTTTGACCTTTTTGAATATAACCTTTAGCTGCTTCTGCAAACAGTTTCGTACCAAAAGCAGGTCTAACCACCATAATTAAGTCTGCTCCTGTTATAACTTTTTCAATGTCGTGACCAGCATACTTTATTTCCGCAAATCCAACAAAATCGCCATCTACAAAGATACCGCCATTTTTCATTATAGCATTAATATTTTCATTAAATTCTTCAAAATCAAATAAATATACATCATGCCCCTTCAAGGCAAAATCTGCCGCTACTGCACACCCTCCGTTACCTGATCCTAAAACAGCTATTTTCATAGACTATTTCCACTTCCTTCCCTAGGATATTTTTAAAAAATACCCTGTTTTATATAAAACAGAGTATTTTTAAATACAGTATTTCCAAGATTAATTTTGTTTAACCTAAATCCCTTTAACCCCATCTTATTCTATGTGCTTTCTTCTGTCAATTGAGGTAATCAAGAATCATCTTATCCACTTGTTACAAAGTAATTGTAAAAGTTCTGTATTCTGATAAAAAAATCAGAGGAAAAGAGTAAAATATTACATGCTAGTATACATTAATTTACTTTCTCATTATTGTCTCTATTCCCATCTCGCATATCATTCATGGTTGTATTTCCTATAGTAGGGAGCTCACCAGCTAGCTGCTGTTTGATATTCTCTACTCTATCTCTTACAAAATTTAGAATAGAGGTTGCATTTCCCATCATACCCATACCACCACCATTTGGTCCACCCCTCATATCTCCACCCATATCTCCCTGTGGCATTCCAGGTCGATCGCCATCCATAAATTCTCGTGACATTTCCTGCCTTCTATTTTGACGATCAACATTTTCAAATCCTTCTGGCGCACCTTGTATTCTATCTTGTCGGTCTAGATTTTCATACCCTTCTGGCATATTCTCTAGCATCTGTCTTTGCATTTCCTCTCCTAGTTGCATCCTTTGATTTTGTGTAGGGTTTGTTGTTACGTCTTCATCTGTCTCCGAATAGGTTATACTTGCCTCAAACTGCTCCATTGTATAAAACTTCGTAGGATCTGCCTCTACATAAGGTCTTATTTTGTCCACCAGACCTGTAACATTTTCTTCAAAGTTCTCCAGATAATCAAGGAGTTCTTTTATATATTCATAATATCTTTCTTTATACTCCTCCACTGCCAATAGATTATTGATAAGAGGAAAATTTTCTATGTTTTCTCTCAGCACAGGTTCATCAATGGGAATAGTTGTAAGATCTCCACCACCGAATCCTGCAATAGACATATTATAATCCCATGGGATTACAGTAAATTTACCATCTTGACCATATAAATAATAGTTATGTGACTTATTTCCATGGTAACTGTCGTAACTACCTAAAACTGTATTGACTGCAAAATATTTTAATGCACTGTCTACATCCAACACACTTTCAATATTACCTTTTTCTCCTGCTGGCATTTCATTTAGAACTTTTATGAAGTTTTTAAGGTCTGTTTTTGTTTTGTCTTTTCCTGATTTTAGTTCTAAAGTATCATAGTTGCTGCCTTCTACATATTGAAGTGAACTGCCTTGATCTGCTTTATACAAACTACCACTGTCGTCATCAAAATTTCTCTTTAAAAAGCTGTCATCAATTGATTCCACCATAAGGTAGAAACCATAGAGTTCACCATTGATATAAACATTTGCAAAGGTGGTGAGGGGCACATCTACACCAATTTCCCTAAAAGCTTCATAGCTTAAATATTCCCGCAGGTAGGAAGGGTCCGAAAAATTATTGTTTACAACAAATTCGTCCAAGTCAAGAAGATATTGATCCTTTATATATTTATTTATATTGATTTTAAAACTATAACGCTCAGAATCACTCCTTGCAACAGATTTTAGAGAAGAATTTCCCTTTGTTCGAAAACCTACATCTTCTAAAGTGATGCCATCAACTGTAATTGTTACACTTTTGTATTCCTCCTCCATCGGTTCTGCAAGAATACTTTGCCAATCTTCTTCTGTAATTTCTACATGAATATCCACTACGTCTTTTTTGAATATTTCTTCGTAAGCGACCCTATTTTCTGCCTCTGGCGTATTTAATAGATTGGATAACCTTGATAGATCTGTAGCATGTGTTTCAAAAACATTGATGGACACAAATAATAGTATACCTGTAAGCCCAACAGCCACAATTGTTTTTATAATGTTTCCTTTACCCATTATAGCTTCCTCCATTTATATTATTATTCTTTCTCGTCACCAGACAGAGCTAATGTAATATTTAAGTTTCCGTTTCTACAACGCAGTGCGTCCAGCAGTTCTTTTTGATTTGTTTTATAATCCATTGTTATTGTGTAAACTAATTGATAGAGGCTACCCAAATCAATGGTTTTAACTTTTATAAGCTGATAACTGTCTGTGAACTTTTCAAACACTTCATCAAAGGCCCCCTCAAAATCTAAATCCTCAGGAACTGTTATTTTTATCAGCCTCTGAGAAAAGTTCTTTCTACCAAAGTTAAAGAAATTCAGAATCAGCATAATTAGACAAAGAATTGTTGTAAACAGAACAGCATATCCATAAAATTCTACACCACAAGCGAGTCCTGCCGCCATTGCAAAGAGCACATAGGCAATATCCTTTGGATCTCCTGGTGCACTTCTAAATCTAATGATGGAAAATGCACCCGCTAAGCTAAAGGCCCTTGCAACATTGCTTCCTATTAGAAGAATAATAATGGCAATCACCATAGGTATAAGCACTAGTGTAAGTGAAAAGTTTTGAGAATAACCATTTTTTTCACATGTTCTCATATAGGTCAAACTGATGATCCCTCCTAAGAGAAAGGCTACAACAATTGTTAACATTGCTGTTATTAAAGGTATCGAGGTATGAACTGAGGTTGTATTAAATAGTGATTCAAACATAATTTTGTTTCTCCTTTCCGTTGTTGATTTCTTAATAACATCTTTTGATATTCTACTCCATACTTTGAAAAACTTGTTTTATATATTTTGTTTTCAGAAAGTAGTTTAGACAACCATACTGGGATACTCTTTTCTGCTTTAACCTCCATAAGCCATTGATTATCTTCTAGTAGTTTCTCTCCATAATCCCCACTTTCCAGCTTTAAATCATATCTGCGTGTTCTTATGTTTGTATCAAAAGTAATTCTTAAGTCCTTATTTGTTTTGCTAAAGAAGGCTTTTCTGTCATAAGCCAAGTAAAGCTTTGGCTCCAGATTGTATATTTTAAACATATACTCCAGTTCATTCATTACCTGTCTATTCATATACGCCTTTACTTCAGGCTTCATACCTGTGGCTGCAAAATTATAAGCTTCCTTTAGTTTCATTTTTGTTCTTCTTTTATTCACCAAACCATAAACCTTCTTTTTAATCTCCAAATAGATCTCATCATTTTCTTTAGGAACGCCATATGTTCTAAGCCGAAGTTTTTCTTTATAATTTGGTTTAGATAAAGAATTTCTTATTAGATAGTCATCTTTTGTATCATAGTATATATTGCATATGGTATAAAACTCTTGGGTCTTATTGTACTCATCCATGTCCATATAGTATAGCAGCTGCTCTTGAAATCTGTGATATGTGCCATGATTGATTAAAAATTTATTTTCATGTCTATTGAAGACCTCTTTTGCCATTCCATCACTCCTCTCCTTCATTGATTATATTGTTTTTTCTTGGGTTAATTACATTTTACAAACTGAACCTTAAAAGAACCTTAAAAATTTACATGAATTTAATAATTCATAAAGTATTTTGATTTAAGGTTGATTTAAGGATTGGTATGCTATAATACTATAAAGGAAAGAAAGTGGAGGGTATGCTATGCGAATATTAATCATAGAAGATGAGATTCATTTGGCAGAAGCTTTAGCACAAATATTAAGAAAAAATAATTATACCGTCGATCTTGTTCATGAAGGAGAGTCTGGATTGGATCACGCTTTAAGTGATATTTATGATTTAATCCTCCTGGATATCATGCTGCCTAGAATGGATGGCATAAGCATACTTAAAAATATCCGGAAAGAAGGAATTGCAACACCAGTCATTCTTCTTACAGCAAAAGGAGAAATTTCTGATAAAGTGGTTGGACTAGACAGTGGTGCTGATGACTATTTAGCGAAGCCCTTTGCTACAGATGAGTTGTTGGCAAGAATAAGAGCTATGTCAAGACGAAAAAGAGAAATTATCTCAGATAACACTTTAAAATACGGTGATATTGAATTAAATACTGGAACCCTTAAGTTGTCCAAAGATAGCAAAGAAGTGAAGCTTACATTAAAAGAAAGTGACCTATTAGAATTTTTTATTTTACGAAAAAATCTAGTTTCCTCTAAGGAATCAATTATAGAAAAACTCTGGGGGTTTGATTCTGAAGTTGAACATAATCATGTAGAGGTTTATGTTTCTTTTTTAAGGAAAAAACTTCTGTTTCTAAACTCAGAAGTAGTGATCAGCACGCTTCGTGGTGTAGGTTATATGCTGGAGGTGAAAAACTAAATGTTTAAACAGCTTAGAAACAAATTTCTTATTCTGAATTTAGTTATTATTTCTGTTATGATGCTTATTGCTTTTACCTCTATCTATTTAATAACCTATAATAATGTTCATAAAAACATTCAAATGGAGCTTCGTAGGCTATCAGAATTTAGCCGTAGAGTAAATGAAAAAGTAAATCAACCGTCCCGTGATTTTTATAATGGAGGAACGCCGCCGCCTGACTTTGAACATAGGGAACTTCCGCCAGAGCCTTCGGTTTCTTTTGCTTTAACCACTGACGATGAAGGAAACATATTAAGCATTTCATCTATATTTACCATGGAAGAAGCATTTTATGAAGCGGCAAAAAACAGTGTCCTATCCCAAAATACCAGTACAGGAAATCTCAAGCTTGAGGATAAGTATTGGGGATTTATGATAAACCCTTATTTTGATGGCTATAGGATAGTATTTTTAGACATAACCCCACAGCAAGATTTTCTTACCAACCTTATTTATACATTCTTCATCGTTGCATGCATTATGCTGATTGTTATTTTCTTTATAAGTAGATTTTTTGCAAATAAGTCTATAAAGCCTATTAAAGAAGCCTTTAATAAACAAAAACAATTTATTGCAGATGCCTCCCATGAATTGAAAACCCCACTGGCTGTTATCAATACAAATCTTGACGTGCTTTTATCTAATGAGGAAGAGAGCATAAAGAATCAGTCAAAGTGGCTTTATTACATTAAATCCGAAACCGAGAGAATGACAAAACTGATCAAAGATCTTTTGTATTTAACACAAGTAGATTATTCAGACATAAAAATGATCTTTACCAACTTTGATTTAAGTGAAGCAGTTGAAAATATTATTTTAACAATGGAAGCTGTTATCTTTGAAAATAATATTTCCCTTGATTATAGCATTGAACCAAACTTAATTACTCATGGCAATAGTGAGCAGCTTCAACAAGTGGTAATGATACTTCTGGATAATGCTGTAAAATATACAGATAACAAGGGAATTGTAACTATTTCCTTAAAGAAACATTATAGTACTCTTCTTTTATCTGTAACCAATACCAGTGAAGGAATACCTCAAGAGGATATAGATAAAATCTTTCATAGATTCTATCGTATCGATCAGTCTCGATCAAGAAAAAGCGGAGGCTATGGTCTTGGTTTAGCTATTGCCAAAACAATCGTAAAGCAGCATGGAGGAAGAATCTATACTAAAAGTGTTTTAAATGAAAGTACAACTTTTACTGTTGAACTACCTAGTATCCATAGCTAATACTGCTATAAAAGTTTTTTGTCCTTCTTCCTAAGAGCTATATTTGCAGTCTTTGACTACGTTTTTTGTCAAGGGCGAAACCGTAGGCTGTGTGTATCAAAATTAAAGTTTAAAATTGGTTATCTATAAAATAAAATTTTATTAAACTTGTTATTAAATTGATAAATTAATGCCATAATACACTATACATATATCTAGGAGTGATGGTATTGATTATTGAACTGGTTATGAAATTTTTAGATACTCACAACTTACCATGGCTAATTTTAGCAGCTATAACTTGGTTGATAATTTATTTCTCTTGTTCTTTACAGCAATTCTTCCATGCATTGCCTGTTGCTTTTTGGACTATGCTAATTGGTGGTATCTTAGAGAGTTTTTTTATTGATAAGAAATTTTGGATTGAGCGCTTCATTTTGGTTCACCTTGGTGAATTAGACTTATTTGTTATAATTGGTCCGTTTTTTTCTATAGGATTATTATTAATAAGATTTTTGCCTAAGGGTCGTTGGAAGAAACATCTTGCCATCTTAGTATTTGCAACACTAGCAACAGCAATAGAATTAATTGCTACAAAGTTGGGCTTTCTGGAATATCATTCAGAAAAATGGGGAGCACTATACTCTTTAGTAGCCTATTACTTAGCTTTAATGAGTGCCTTAGGTTTCTACTATGTTTATTACAATAGAGATCTTTCCAATCCAACATACCCTTAGATAAAATGAGACTTAATTCAGAGGGAGTTTTTACTCCCACTGAATTGTAGCCGAATTTACTTCGAGGATGTAGTGCTTGATCTCCCGCTTTAAGTAGACAACCGAAAGTTTGGTTTCTAACTTTCGTGTTGGTCACTTAGTTTGTTTATCTATAAGCAGATAACCAAAATCTTTGATTTTGTGTTAGTCGCTTAGTTTGTTTATCTAGAAGAAGCGGGAGTCTTAGCAATACACCGAAGGATAAA
>NZ_FZOJ01000077.1 GCF_900188145.1 Anaerovirgula multivorans
GATAACTCGTGATAGTAAAATATAGTACTTATAGTACTCGAACAGATGTAATTCTTTGTTTGAGTATATACAAAACTCGTGGTCTGTACTCATAGTACTCGAAGTACTCCAACAGAAAGAAGATGATATGATTGTTCATGCAACTAAAGAAAGGAGCATGAACAATGAAAGTAATTGAACTAAAGACAGTAGAAGGAAAGGTCAGATATTATTTGGCTGATGACACAGGAGCACCGGTACCGCCAGTATTGAAATACCTGAGGTTCAAGGACAATGCCGGATATGCCAGAAACACGCTCAGAATGCATTGCATCCACCTGAAACACTTCTTCACATACCTTGGAGAAGTCGGAAAGGATTATGGGCAGGTAAACATTGATGACCTTGCGGGATTTCTGGCATGGCTGAAGAATTCAGACATTCTAAAAAAGGTAGTACTGCTCAGGTTTGAGCCGGAGCATCAGCCTCAGACAATCAATGCAATGATAGACACTGTAGTCATGTTTTACGACTATCTTCTCCGGCATGAAGGCATGGAAAATCAGCTGTCAGAAAAGCTGGTGAAGTTTGTCAGGAATCCAGGCAGAAATTACAGGAGTTTCCTTCATGGGATTGCAGAGAACAGGATGGTAAAGAGCCATATACTGAAGCTGCCGGTACCAAGGATGCAGATCCGCACTATCAGCAAAGAAGATGCCGTAAAGCTTCTTGATTCCTGCACAAATTTGAGGGATTACCTCCTGCTTTATCTCCTATTCGAAACCGGAATGCGGATCGGGGAAGCCCTTTCCCTCTGGATTGAAGATTTCGATATGGCAGGACTGAGCATCACCCTGCATGACCGGGGAGAAATGGAGAACTTAGCGGAGATCAAGACCGTATCAAGCCCCCGGAGGCTTGATTGTACGCAAGAGTTGATGGATCTATTCACAGGGTATATCTGTGAGCACCATACCGCTGAAATTCATACCAACCATGTATTTCTGAAACTCAGAGGAGGCATGGCTGGCAAGGCAATGGATTACAGGGATGTGGATAATCTCTTCCGAACTCTGCGCAAAAAGACCGGCATCAAAGTGACACCGCATATGTTCCGCCATACATCGCTCAGTCTGCTTTATTCGGCGGGATGGGAGCCGGAGATGCTTAAGCAGCGTGCAGGCCACAAAAACATTTATACGACACTGGATACCTATGTCCATCCATCAGAGGAGGAAGTGGCAAAAGCATTCAGGAAAGCATCAGAAAGCCTGAAAATGCCTTCCATGGGAAGGGAGGCTGGCCAGTAATGAGAACAGCAGCCATCGCCCAATACGGGGCATTTGATGATAAATACAGCCGAATGACGAAATACCTGTCATCGGAAGGAGGTTACTGGAAAGATAACGACAGATGGTATCTGGATGCCGACAGCTTTATGAAAGCAGGAATACCTGTGCCAAATCCAGGCCACTGGCTTCTTGCAGACTTCGGTTCATACAAGAAGGGGCGATTAAAAGAAGAAATGAAATACTTCCTTCTCCACTCCATGAAGGATGGGATTATCGAAGCCGTCAGTGTCTATCGAAACTACCGGCAGGCGATATCAAATATCGGAAGACTGCTGTCTTCAATAAGAAATGTAGAAAGTTTTAATGGACTGGACACCTGTGACAGGGAGCTGAAAGATGCAGGACTGAACAGCACGGAAAGACTCTCGTATCTGTGCTTGAAGCATAGCGTTACCAGACTGATTACGGATTACTATGGTGACCGTGATGAAATGGAGAATGATATATGGCGTGCTTCCCGCATTCCGGGTACAAAGGTATCGGCGGCAGGAAAACGCGAGAAGGTCAGCATAAGCTTCGAGAGGATACCAACCTATTATCGTGAAATGGTGAAACGCTTTATGAGCCGCCTTGTCGTCAAACGGAGCTGGTCATACTGCGTAGAGATGATGATGTATATCCGGTACTTTTCTGAGACTTTTTATGCTCACGGATATACGGACGGCTTCCTTGAGAGGCTTGCGAGACAAGATATTGAAAAATACCTGAGTTGGGTTGCCGGTGACTATGAAGGCAAAAATGCTACTTTCCGCAGCAAAGCAGTTTCGTTTATCCGTCAGTATATCGACTATATCCAGCTTGCAGAGTACCCACAGGCACCGCAGAAGGATGTAAACCGCCTGATTTTTGAAGATGACATACCAAAGCGTGAGCGGCCGGCAGACACCATGGGAAAGGTGAAATATGTACCTGAACCGGTCAGAGTGCAACTAGATGCCTGTATAAGTGAGATTGAACCCATGGAGATGATGTCGGTATACATCCTACTTCGGGAAAGCGGCTGGCGTGGAACAGATGTGCTGAATTTAAGATATAACAGCTGTCTGGAATATCTCTGGAACGGCTATGAAAAGGAGTACATCCCCTATCTGTGTGGGGAAATTACCAAGACGGGGATTCCGCTTTTGAAAATTCCCATCCGTAAAGAAGTGGCAGATATGGTGAAAAAACTTGCAAAAGAGGCGGTGGAGCGCAGCACGGATGATAACAATCCGGATAAATATCTTTTCAATACCTACGAGGGGCGCTACGAAGGGTTTCCGTTAAGCAAACCGGCATTCTCAGCAGCTGTACAGGAATTGATAGACAGGAAAGGCATCCTTGATGGGGATGGAAAGCTATACCATTTCAAAGCTCATGCCTTAAGACATACGAGGGCATTAGAATATACGGAGCAAGGAATGCCGATAGGAATTATCCAGCAGATTTTGGGGCATTGCAGTCTCCAGATGACACTGCACTATGCGAAGGTCTCTGAAAATGCGCTGTACAAGAAATGGAAGGAGACGGAGAAGCTGAACCTCCTGCACCTTGAAAGTATGCCACCTAATGCGTATAAGGGAAATGGCGAAGAAATCCGGTATGAATTTATCCGTAAAAACCTAGATGCTGTAAGAATACCTTTCGGGGTGTGCTTTAAACCCTCAAAGCTACCCTGCCGCCAACAGATAAGCCACTGCCTTGACTGTGCTAACTTCTGTACCAGCCGGGACAATATCACGGAGTATGAGAAAGAGATCGAAAGGGTCAGAGAGCAGTTGGAAATTAGCAAAATGCTCGGGAGAGGCGAATGGGAAGAAAAGAACCGGAATTATCTTGAAATCCTTAAAAGGATGCTGGCACGAATCCAGAAGGAAGGGCTGATCCATAAGAATGGAAGCCACCGGGAGGAATGCGATGGCTGATATGACGAGTAATCTTGAAGGGAGCTGGTCAAAGCGCAAAGCGGAAGCCAGGAAAAAGGCACTGGATGCAATACGGGAGATGCAGATGAAAGATGAACCAGTAAATTTCAACAGCGTACACAACCGTAGCGGAGTATCCAAGAATTATCTCTATAATGAGCCTGAAATCCGAAAAAGCATTGAAGAATGCCGGCAACAAGAAAAAAGCAGGTTAGTTGTCAGGAAAGTGAAATATGATAAAACGTCCCAATCCAAGGATGTGATTATACAAGCAAAAGAAAAACGTATAGCAAAGCTGGAGGAGGAAAATCGAAAGCTTAAGCACGAGCTTGAAGTTCTCAGGGGACTGCTATACAACACAAAGTAAGCTGTTCGAGTACATATACTCGAACAAAAAATACCGTAGTTTCGGGGCTTATAGCCCCGTGACCACGAGTTTTA
>NZ_FZOJ01000089.1 GCF_900188145.1 Anaerovirgula multivorans
ATAAGTGCCGAAGTGGCGGAACTGGCAGACGCACAGGACTTAAAATCCTGCGGTCCTTCAAGATCGTACCGGTTCGATTCCGGTCTTCGGCACCAATAACTAACGCGGGGTGGAGCAGTTGGCAGCTCGTCGGGCTCATAACCCGGAGGTCGCAGGTTCAAATCCTGTCCCCGCAACCATAAAATGGCCCCTTGGTCAAGCGGTCAAGACACCGCCCTTTCACGGCGGTAACAGGGGTTCGATTCCCCTAGGGGTCACCAATATTAGGGAGCATAGCTCAGCTGGGAGAGCACCTGCCTTACAAGCAGGGGGTCACAGGTTCGAACCCTGTTGTTCCCACCAATTAATCATGCGGCCTGGTAGTTCAGTTGGTTAGAATGCCAGCCTGTCACGCTGGAGGTCGAGGGTTCGAGCCCCTTCCAGGTCGCCATATATATGCTGGTGTAGCTCAATTGGTAGAGCAGCTGATTTGTAATCAGCAGGTCGCGGGTTCGAGTCCCATCACCAGCTCCACTAAAAAACACAAATAATATGGAGGGGTTCCCGAGTGGCCAAAGGGGGCAGACTGTAAATCTGTTGTCGACGACTTCGAAGGTTCGAATCCTTCTCCCTCCACCATAAAAACACACATGCGGGTGTAGTTCAATGGTAGAACTTCAGCCTTCCAAGCTGACCGCGAGGGTTCGATTCCCTTCACCCGCTCCATTTCAAACTCAAAATGACATGTACCCATAGCTCAGCTGGATAGAGCATCGCCCTTCTAAGGCGAGTGTCCGGGGTTCGAATCCCTGTGGGTACGCCACTTTGATTTTGGGATATAGCCAAGTCGGTAAGGCAACGGACTTTGACTCCGTCATCCGCAGGTTCGAGTCCTGCTATCCCAGCCATTAATATACTAAGACCCATTAGCTCAGTCGGTAGAGCACCTGACTTTTAATCAGGGTGTCCCGCGTTCGAGTCGCGGATGGGTCACCATTTATGGAGAGGTGTCCGAGCGGTTTAAGGAGCTGGTCTTGAAAACCAGTGACTCCGAAAGGGGCCGTGGGTTCGAATCCCACCCTCTCCGCCAATTAAGTTTATGGGGTTATGGAGAAGTACTCAAGTAGGCTGAAGAGGACGGTTTGCTAAACCGTTAGGTCGTGTAAGCGGCGCGCGGGTTCGAATCCCGCCTTCTCCGCCATTATCCGGGTGTAGCGCAGTTTGGTAGCGCACATGGTTTGGGACCATGGGGTCGGGAGTTCGAATCTCTCCACCCGGACCACTAAACTTAAACAATCAAGGGCCTTTAGCTCAGTTGGTCAGAGCGTCCGGCTCATAACCGGCAGGTCCGGGGTTCGAGTCCCTGAAGGCCCACCATTTCTGTTTAAAATTAATAATACGATAAAAAACGTAGTAGGGGTGTAGTTCAGTTGGTAGAACGTCGGTCTCCAAAACCGAATGTCGTGGGTTCAAATCCTGCCGCCCCTGCCACCTCCGGGTGTAGCGCAGTTTGGTAGCGCACATGGTTTGGGACCATGGGGTCGGGAGTTCGAATCTCTCCACCCGGACCATTTAATCTAAATTCAATAAGGGCTCATAGCTCAGCAGGTTAGAGCGCACGCCTGATAAGCGTGAGGTCGGTGGTTCGAGTCCACTTGAGCCCACCATTTTATGCCCAGATAGCTCAGTCGGTAGAGCAGGGGACTGAAAATCCCCGTGTCGGTGGTTCGATTCCGCCTCTGGGCACCATTTTATTTTAGGAGTTATTGTTTTTTAATGCTCAATTTAATACATTAATATGGCGGCATAGCTTAGTTGGCTAGAGCGTTCGGTTCATACCCGAAAGGTCACAGGTTCGACTCCTGTTGCCGCTACCATAACCTTAGAAGTGGCCCGGTAGTTCAGTTGGTTAGAATGCCAGCCTGTCACGCTGGAGGTCGAGGGTTCGAGTCCCTTCCGGGTCGCCATTTTACCATAAAATGGCAATTTTTTTCTCTTAAAAGCTCTTGACAGGGAAGAAAAGATTTGATATAGTAGTAAAAGTCGCCGCCAGTAAGGAGCGACGGGTGAAAAGTAAAAGGCAACGTCAACTTTAAATAATGACGCGGGGTGGAGCAGTTGGCAGCTCGTCGGGCTCATAACCCGGAGGTCGCAGGTTCAAATCCTGTCCCCGCAACCATTGAAACACAAAAACAAAAAGACTTTAAAAAAGAGTTGACAAGCAAAAGAGATTCTGATAAAGTAGTACGAGTCGCCGCTAGTAGGGGCGGCAGGATAGAAGAACAAAAGAAACAGTAAAA
>NZ_FZOJ01000022.1 GCF_900188145.1 Anaerovirgula multivorans
GATTTGTTTCACAATTTTCATCTAATGTTTAGTAGCATCAAACAAACCAATTGGCCCCAATGCCCTACCCCGATATTGTGGTGTCAACTAACGTTGTGTTTCCGACACGAAGTTCGCTTTATATATAATATTTAGTGGTATTCACGAACTTTGGTTCGGTAATATTTATTTCTCATTGAATCTTTTAAATATTTTTTTCTAAAAAAATTATATATAAACCACGCACTTGCTTCCTAATTTTGGTAAAACGTTCATGATTATAATATTCTTCTTTTCGACAGCATTTCCTTCTCAATTATAATTTTTTTCCATTCACTCATTGTACAATCCGTCTTTCATTCAGTTTATGTTGCAAAAAAAATCAAGGATTTCTCCTTGATTAGAATGATACATTAGCATACTTTCATCCTTATTCAAACATACATTTTAGAAAATCGCCTTCTTCAATCCCTCTAAAATAAGTTGGTAGATCAATGCTTCCTAAAGTTTCCGCTACTTCTTCCTCTTTATATTTCAGCCCCTTCAGCTTTTCTGTTAAACTATCTAAATCCTCAGAACTGAAAAAATCTCCAAAAATAACACAGTCTTCAATCATTCCTTCAACTACTTTCAGCCTTATTTCTACTCCTCCCCACGGAAATCGTTTTGTCTTTTGTATACTATATTTAGGAGATGCCCCATAGTTCCATTGCCACTTTAGATATCTTTCTTCCATCAATTCTCTAATTTTCTTTAAATCTTCCTCGTTTAATATGTATTGTTGCTTATTGTTTTCATCCTCCATAAGGTAGCCTAAAAGAGCTTCTTTGAATTCCTTTACATCAATTTTTTCTTCTAAATAAGGATGTACATTGGTCACTCTGCTTTTTACCGACTTGACTCCTTTAGATTCTATCTTATCTTGTTTTACATTTAACGTCTCCTGTACAACTGCAAGATTAGAATTAAAAAGAATGGTTCCATGATGTAACAATCTATTTTTATAAAAATACTGGGCATTCCCTGAAAATTTTTTTCCATCAATAGTAATATCATTTCGCCCCGATAACTCTGCCTTGATACCAAACTTATCTAATGCCTTAATAACAGGCTCTGTAAACTTTTTAAAGTTATTTACGTCGCTGTCATCCTTAATCGTTACGATAAAAGTAAAGTTTAGATTTCCAAAATCATGATAAACTGCCCCACCCCCGGACAAACGTCTAACAACATTGATGTTATTTTCTTTAACATAGGTAGTATTAATTTCCTCTATCGTGTTTTGATTTCTTCCTATAATAATGGAAGGCTCATTTTGCCATAGTATAACATAGTTTTCTTCAGGGTTTAAATACTTTAATGCATATTCCTCCAACGCAAGATTGAAATGTGGATCATTGCCTTGGTTTTTAATGCTGATCATAATAGGCCCCCTCTTTGGAATTTTTATTCTAAATTTATTATACTGTAATCCAATATATTTATAAAAAAATCCAATTTTCTAATAAACTAGTTGAAGATATCTTTTATTTATTATACTTAAAAAGCAAATCTGTCTCCAAAGAAACCATGGGATACAATCAATATATTGTCTCTTGATTTAAGGGTATTGGCAATAGCTATTTCCATTGCCATAGTTCCTGTACCTGCTACTACAAAAACCTCCCCTTCTGTTTTCCATAGGGTCTTTAAATCATCTACTAGCCCTTTAAAGCTTTAATAAAATTAGGATCCCCAAAGGCTACTACTTCCTTTCCCATTTGCTCTTGAATAGAACGAACAATTGGAGTTGGTCATAGGAAATTATAAACTTCTACGATTTATGAACAAAGTTATAATTTCCGTTATATGTTTCAACAAAATCAACCTTTAATAACTAAAAAAAATTAATTTTGTTACTACTAGTAAAATTCGATTTACTTATATTAAATATTTTCTTTTTTTTCCATTAGAATCCTTCTATTTCCAGAAAAATTACATAAAATAAAACTCTGTAAATATGATTACAGAGTTCTACTTGAAATCTCCAATTATCGCCACCTACCTTATGAGCTTTTTCCTGTCTAGTTATAAACAATATCACTACATTTACTCCTCACTTTTAGGGATGATATTTAGAAAGTTAACTGGCTTTAATTTTTCATTTTTTTGCATAGTATTACCTCCTGATGCTTTGTTCTTTCTAAACGCTTTACTTCCTATCAGAAGGCTTTTTAAAAATTCAATAATAATCTAATAATTCAGACCTCAAATAAGAGTCACTTGCCTCAACTCAATTTTACTATCCCCGTGGATGAGCATCTATATAATCTTTGGCAGTTTGTAAACAACGACGTGCATGTTCTGCATAACCAAATTCCTTAACTCTCTCAAGGTTTGGTAACTCTATTGAGTATGGAATATTAGGCATTTGATTTATGATACTAGCAACATCAATGCCGCCCTCACCCACATAAGAACGTGCCTCACGAAGGATACGAGTCATCTCATCTCTTTCATTAGGGATTTCTCCAGGGGCATCGCAAAGATGTGCAAAGTGAAACCATTCCTGGGGTAATGCCCTCAAATCTTCAACCTTGTCTCTCGAACGCTGGAAATGATGAGTATCTATCATAATACCGGCATTTTCACGGTTAACAGTACGAAGAACATCCACTGTTCCTGCAAGATCAAATACTTCGGCAATGGGGACAAATTCTAGATCCACTGTTAAGTCGAATTGTTTAGCTAGATCACAGATTTCACCAAATTTTTCTATATAAAAATTGCGATCAGAGGTCCATATACTGCTTAAAACGTGTTTACCGCCTAATTCGGCAGCAACTTCCATTGCCGGTAGATATCTTTTGGGATCCAGATCATCATAAACTCGAGCTAATTCAATGTCAAGAAGCTTCACTCCAGTATCGGCAAGGGCTCTTTTCGTTTGTTTCATCATCTGTTTGTTCACTGCTAAATCATAATTAGGCTCTCCAGGTAAACCCATATAAATAGGACGTATGCTGACATAATCATATCCAGCCATAGCGGCTATATAAGTCATCTCAGGCGGTGGACATCCTAGTACAGTCAGATGTGCTAAAGAAAACTGTATATTCATTTGCTAACTCCTCTCAAGTTCCATAAAATGGAATTATGTTTTATTTTTCTTCATTAATAGCTCTTCTCAACCAATTATTTGGAAAGAGAGTTAAAAAAAATTACCGATTATAAGACTTAAATGTTTTTCTTAATATTTCTTTCTAGATATTAGAATAAAATCAGAATTTAACAAACTATATCGCTACATTTACCAGCCTTGAGAATAAAGCTAGATGTATCCCGCCCAATCATCTGCTGAAGATTTTTACCTATGGATATCATTTTGTCTAGGTCATAGCCTGTTTTGATATTCATTTCATGACACATATGAATCAAATCCTCTGTAGCTATATTTCCTGATGCACCCGGAGCAAACGGACATCCACCTATACCAGCGAAACAAGCATCATAGCGGTCAATGCCAGCCATTATACCAGCTATTACATTAGCAAGCCCCATTCCTCTAGTGTTGTGGAAGTGAAGATTCCAAGTAATATCAGGAAACTGCTCCTTCACCTGAAGGCTATATTCATAAACCTGCTGAGGATTGGCCATACCAGTAGTATCTGATAAAGATAATTCCTTAACCCCAATTTCACGGAAGCATTTAATCACTGAAATAACCTGTTCTAAAGGTACTTTTCCTTCAAAGGGACATCCAAAGGCTGTAGAAATTGCTCCAGAAAGGGTCATACCTTGCTTAGCCGCATATTCAGCAGATTCCTCAAATCCTCGTACTGCCTCCTCAGGAGTTTTATTTAAATTGCTCATAGAATGAGCTCGGCTTGCAGACACGGTTAATTTGGCTTTTCGTAAACCAACAGCCTCTGCTCGTTGCAGACCTTTCAAATTCAAAACCAATGCTCGATATTCTACACCCTCTACTTTTTTTATTCTTCGAACCACCTCATCGGTATCTGCCATTGGTGGAACCGCCTTTGGGTGAACAAAAGAACCCACTTCAATGATCTTAGCCCCAGCTTCTACAGAGTCTTCAATCAGTCGTACTTTTTGCTCAACAGTTAACAGCTTTTTCTCATTCTGTAATCCATCTCTAGGACCTACTTCACAAATTAAAACACTAGAAGGCCATTCTATTTTATCCTTCAACCCATTAAAAAGCATGTTCTCTCCTCCCCTTCTCGGTTTTATTGTATTTTTCTGATATCCAAAGATAATCCTTGAAGAAAATGAGGCAAATCCCTTTTCTACTTTTCTCCAAAAATTATTTCTTTAATATAATCCGTAGGCATATCTTCTCCTGTCCATATCTTAAAGGCTAAAGCTCCCTGTCCAATCATCATTCCCAGCCCATTTAGTGTTTTGCAACCTACCTTTTCTGCCATTTGTAGCAGTTTTGTCTTAGGTGGAGAATAGACTACATCTGATACGATTAAGTCTGGATGCAGCATATTAGTGCTTGGAATAATGCTTTTCTCTTCATGGGAACCCATACCTAAGTTTGTACAGTTAATAAACAAATCTGTTTCTTTTAGTTGTTGTTTTAACTGATCATCATCATAGCCTGAAGCTAAGGTTTTACAAGTAGGTATGTTGTTTTTAATAATGTCACAAATTTCTTCTGCCGAATTTAAAGTACGATTTAGAATTGTTATTTCTTTTGCCCCATCTAGAGCCAGTTGAATCGCAACACTTCTTGAGGCACCGCCTGCACCGGCGATTACAATTCTTTTCCCTTCAACTGCAATTCCTTCCTCATTTAAAGCCATTACGTATCCTTTACCATCAGTATTATATCCTATTAATCGCCCTTTTTTGTTCACCACAGTGTTTACCGAACCTATCAATTGCGCTTCTTCTGATACCTCATCTAATAAAGGCATAATATTTTTCTTATTAGGCATAGTTACATTAAAGCCAGCCACATCTAAAGTTCTCATAGCAACTACAGCTTCTTTTAAGTTATCTTCATTTACTTCAAAAACAAGATATGCATAGTCTAATCCCAAATGTTGAAAAGCCATATTATGCATATGGGGAGACCGACTATGTCTTATTGGATAACCTAATAACCCTACTAATCTTGTGTACCCGCTTATTGTGTATTTCATCTTATCCAACTCCTTTTTCATTATTATTACTTTTAGAGTTTTCTTCATAGTACCCTAGCTGACGTGAAATCCTCTTTGCTCCATCAACAATCAGGGTGGAAAACAAATCGGTATCCTCAGGAAAACGGAATACAGGTCCAGATATGGCTACACTTCCAATCACTTTCCCATGGACATCAAAAATTGGTGAGGCGATACAGCCTACCTGATCATTTTTTTCTCCTAAGCTAATGACATATCCCTTTTCCTTAATACTTTTCATAATATCAATAAATATATCTGGATCCGTAACCGTATTAGGCGTATATGCCTTTAGTTCCTTTGCCAGTTGATACCATGTCTTTTCTTCTAAACCCGATAGTATAGCTCGACCGCTGGCACCTGCCCAAAGGGGAGACCTTTCTCCTATCTTTGCCGCCTGTCTTATCGGTAGTTGACTTTCAATTTGAAAAGAACATACGGACTCCATGTTATCTAATAGGTAAAGATTAATGGTTTCCTGTGTAGCTTTATTAATTTCTTCCATGATAGGTCTAGCAACATCGTTTATAGCCATACTTTCTTTTGCCACTCTTCCTAAATAGTAGATGTTATGTCCCAAAGAGTATTTGTTAGTAGAAGAATCCCTTTTTATAAAACCTTCTATTTCTAAAGTCATAAGCAATCTGGATGTAGTAGATTTAGCTAAACCTATTTTTTCAGTAATTTCTGTCATGGTAAGCTCTCTTTCATTCCAATTGAAGCAAAGTAGGATATGAAGAGCTCTTTGTATAGATCTTACTCCACTATCTTTGCTTTTTTCAGTCATGCTATCCCTCCTAATTAGAGTACTTCTACAGTTTGTTTATCTACTTCATATAGTAATATAGATGCTATCGCAATTATTCCTAGTAAGCCTGTAACAATAAATCCCGATACTAATCCAAAACGATCTCCAATATTTCCTAATAGAATCGGTCCTACAATCATACCTACCCCATATAGAGCTTGATAAAAACCCATCGCTGTATTTCGTAGATTAGATTCAACATTTCTTATAACCAAACCAGTTAATAGTGGAAAAGATATGGCATTACCAATTCCGTTAATCATCTGCACTACATAAAGCATTGTAAGAGTAGGTACAAAGGGAATAAAAATGGATAAAATTGTATTTAATCCGAAACCCATCAATAATGTCTTTTTTTCACCAAAATATTTTATAAATACTGTCCCAGATAAAGCTGCAAACAATATCTGTGGTAAAGTAAAAATCATTGTTAAATATCCAAGTTGAAGATTGTTAGCTCCTATATTTGAGGCCACCAATGGCGTAAATCCAAAGGTTGTTCCATAGGTTATTAGTTGAGACAATGCTCCTAAAAAGGAGATGTACATTATTTCTTTGTTTTTAATAAATATAGCTATATCAGAGATTTCAAAAGCTCTTCTAGGCATCGGACTTTTTTCTTCCTCAATTGATATACTCAAAACAAAAGCAATAATACCTGTGATGACACTAAGCATAAATATATATCGTACACCTATATATAAAGAAATAATTCCACCTGCAAGCATTGCTACAAATTGACCAGCTTTATTTACTGAATTAAGAATTCCAACAGCTTTTGTCGATTGAGAATCTTCATAATAGCTGGAAAACATCACGGTAAAAGTAACCCACGTTGCAGCAGCTATACCTGCCAAAAACCGTGCTATTAACAGAGTATAGGCATTAGGGAGAAAAAAAACTGATAGGGCACTAAGAATTGTTACCAAAGAGCCTACTGTAATAAATATTTTTCTTCTATTTAGCATATCAGAGGTAACTCCCAGTGGTATTCTTAAAACTGTTTGACTTAATCCATAAGCACCAGCAATAAGTCCAATCATTTTATATGAAGCACCCATCTCTTTTGCATAATTAGCTATTTGAGGAACATATGCATATAATGAAAACCAGAAAAACCCTGTGATTATGCAAAATAATGTCTTTCTATTCAATATGTTACCTTCTCTCTAGTGCTTAGATTCCTTGCTATTCAGTTCCTCTATCCTCGTATTCTGACCAACTTAGCCCATAAACCACTTAGTTTGCCTTCCTTAATAATCTTGAATCTTGATAAAAATTCTATTTAATTTATTGTATTATCCTCTGATTTTATGTCACCCTACTTACATTAATTAATAGGTGAGATTTCGTATTTGACAGAGTCTCTTTCTTTATTAGACTTCTATCAGCGTGTAATCTCACCTATCATTGATTTTTAAATTTTCAACAGTATTAAGAAAATTTCTTATTGAGCTGCTTTAGATGCATTAAGAAGGCTGTCTACTAAATCTGCGCCGATATTACTACGAATTAATTCGTACTGTGCCTCAGCTTTTTCCTGCATCTCAGATAACACTGCTGGGGCTATATCAAGGATTTCTACTCCGTTATCTTCCATAATTTTAACTCTGTCTGCTACACGTGCATCGGCTTGTTGACGAGCATATATCTTTGCTTCTTCTGCTGCTTCATTAATAGCTTTTTGGTATTCAGCTGGTATACTACTATAAGTGTTTCCACTTGAGATTAGAGAAAGGGTGTGTAAAATATGGTTCGTGTTAATTACATATTTTTGTTGCTCATACATTTTAGAAGATACAATAACCTCATAAGGATTTTCCTGTGCATCAATAATGCCCTGTTGTAAGCCAATATATACTTCACCCCAAGCCATTGGAGTAGGGTTAGCTCCTAATGCATTCCAATATGCTAAGTGATTAGGATTTTCCATAGTTCTTACCTTCAATCCCCTTAAGTCTGCTAAACTTTCAACCTTTCTATTTGCTGTTAAGGTTCTGAAGCCTTGATCAGCATAACCCAATAATTTAAGTCCTGCACTATCATATTTTACAGCGATATCATTAAAGAAAGGTCCATCTAGTACAACTCTCGCTACATCTACATTAGGGAAAACATTGGCCATATCAAATACTGCAAGCTCAGGAATAAAGTTTACTTGAGGTGCTGTGGTTTGTACAACAAAATCAATTTCTCCCGACATCGCACTTTCTACCATTTCTCTATCTGATCCTAATTGACCATTAGGGTACAGCTGTACTGTAATTTTGCCCTCTGTCTTTTCTGAAAGCAATTCACCAAATTTTTGAGCAAAAAGATAAGTTACAGTGTCCTCTGGGCTGTCCATACCCAAGCTGAAGGTAAAGCTAGGTTTCTCTTCTCCATCAGTATTGCCTCCTGTTTCAGTACCAGTACCACTTCCACCACTACATGCAACCATTAGTAACACCAATAAACTTACCAATCCTAAGCTGATTATTCTTTTGAAATTTTTCACTCCCCACCATTCCTCTCATTAATTAATTTTTTTAAAAACAAGTGAAAGCCTACCCTCTTTATAGATCATCTACTTAAAGACTATTCTATGATTTCGTCTTCTTACTAATAAAACTATTCATTTATTATAAGACTTAAATAGGCTCACACTTATGATTTCCAAATAACTTTTACAAAGCCTACTATCCTATGATACGATCCTTCTTCAAAGCTATTATCTTACAAGTAATAAACTAATTTGTGGAATAAAAGTAATTAGCACCAAAGCTACTAAAAAACCAACAATAAAAGGCGCTGCTTTTCTTGCAATCTTATCTACCTCGATACCAGTCAGAGAGCTCGCAACAAACAAGTTGATTCCGATAGGTGGTGTAACAAAGCCTATTGCTAAGTTTACAACCATAATGATACCAAAATGTATTGGATCAACCCCAACTGCTGTCACAATAGGTAATAAAATTGGTGTCAAAATCAATATTGCTGGACCACCATCCATCACCATACCAACAAAGAGAAGTAATATATTCATAATAATTAATATAGAGATCTTTGTAGTAAATACAGATGTAATCGCTCCTGCAACAATTTGAGGAACCTGCATCAATGTTAATACTCTTGCAAAGGCAATCGCTGCTGCTAAGATGAAGAGCAGGGTCGAATAGGTTCGAATACTTTCCCTCATCATATTTATAATATCTTTTGGCTTTAAGGACTTGTAAATAAACAAGCTTACAATTAGTGCATAAAACACGGAAATCGTAGCAGCTTCTGTGGGAGATGCAATACCACTATAAATACTTCCCAAAATAATTATAGGGGCTAATAATGCCCAAAAGCTTTCTTTGAATACGTTTACAAAACCTCGACTTTTTAAAGCTTGGTAGTGCTCGTTCAGCTTTTCTTTGTCCTCACCTTTCGTACGACAATAATAGTAGGAGTAAGCCATTAGACAAAATCCGATTAGTAACCCTGGAATAATTCCAGCAATAAACAATTTACCTACCGAAGCTCCTGATGCCATGCCGTATAAGATAAAAGGAATACTCGGTGGTATGATTACACCTAGGCCACCAGCTACAGCAACTAAAGCTGTTGCAAATACTTTGTCATAGCCGAGGCTTACTAGTAAAGGAATGGTCATGGATCCAACAGCTGCTGCGGTTGCAGGAGCAGATCCTGATATGGCACCATAAAACAAACAGGTTACAATAACAGCACAGGGCATACCTGCTGTTTTATTCCCTAAAAAGTAAGAAAATACTTCAAAAAGTTTTTTTGATACCCCTCCATGAGCCATAATAATGCCGGAGAAAACAAACATTGGGATGGCTAGAATAGGAAAACTATCTACCCCTCCAAGCATACTCCGTATAATAAACTGAGGTGTAGCTGCAAAAGATGGATTAAACAAACTAGGCAAAAGTGCTGAAATACCTAATGTCATTCCTACTGGAACAGATATTGCTATAAGGACGATAAAAATCAAAAACAAAATACCTACTGACAAAAGATTTCCCCCTTTCTGTTTTTCTTCTACTAGTTATATTATAAAGTCATAAACTTCTTAATATCGCGTATTCTTTTATTCTATAGGCTCATAACCAGCTGGCGGTCGCTTAAATCCTCCCAATAGGCTTTGGATGATTCGTACAACAGATAAAGAAAAACCTACTACTGTAGACACTTGAACTAAGTACATTGGTATACCAAGAGCTGGGCTCTTCTGTCCACTTTGATATGCAGCTCTAACAACGTCTATTGAGTATCTAAGGAGGTAGGCAAAGAATAATAGCACCACTATTTTTACCACAAACTCAATAACTTTTTTTGCTTTATCTGGCAGCATGTTAGTAAACTGGTCAATTTTAATAGATGTACCTTTTTTTATACAATAGCTAGTACTGATAAAAGCAGACCAAATAAAGAAGTATCGGGTAATCTCTTCTGACCACGTCAAAGAGGCATTAAAAGCATATCTCATAATAACCTGAATTCCCATGATACAAGCCATTAAAACTAAAAAAATCATTAAAATAACCTCTTCAAAATTTTCATCTAACCATTTTAATACAGCCATATTAATCACCTCCAATTTTAAAATATATATTTATAAGAGCATCCTCAAACTTTCTTTTTCCTCTTAGTCCCTAAGAAATCATAGCATATTGCAGATTACCAGGGGGATATGTGGGAGGAGGTTTCATTTTTTCTTTAAACACAGCCTCCCAGCATAACAATTAATTGTATTTATCTACTTTGTAGATACATGTTTAGATTTAGTAGCTTCTCCATACATTAGTTTACCTTCAACAACATTTTCTTTTGGTGTATAAATATCGTTGATGTTCCAAATCCCATCTGTGGGAACTGGGATGTTCTCCATAGGAACATCTAACAAGTAAGGTTCATTTGCATCTAATGCTTCCTGGAAAGCAGCTTTGAATTCTTCAGCAGAGGCTATTCTTTTGCTCTTGATACCGTAGGCCTTTGCAACTTCTGCCCATTCTGGATTGTAAGGAGATCCGTCTGGCTTCTTAAATAGCGTTCCAAAGGAATGATGATAGTGAGATGCTTCTAAGCCAGCTATTGTGCCAAAGGCATAGTTATTCATTACTACCCATACCACAGGAATGTTGTACTCTACGGCAGTTGCCATTACTGAAGGGTTTGTACCGAAACCACCATCTCCCACTAAGGTGATTACTTTTTTATCTGGCGCTGCTAATTTCGCTCCTAATACAGCTGCTGGTCCAAATCCCATAGTAGCCAGTCCACCTGGGTGAAGTATTGTTCCAGGCTGTGTTATATCAAACTGTTGTCCCATTCCATTTTTATTCCAGCCTACATCTGTGGCGATGATTCCATCTTCAGGGAATACTTCTCTTACATCTTTAAGGATTCTTTGTGGTGTCATTGGGAATCTATTGTCTTCAGAAATCTCCTTATTAGATGCTTTAAATACAGCTTTGTACTCAGCGATTTCTTTTCTAAGCTCAGGTCTATCTATTCCCTCTGGCTTTAATTCTTTTGCTGCCTCTAGGATAGCTTTTAGCGCTTGCTTAGGATCTGCTACGGCTCCTATAGCTACAGGATAGTTTCTACCGATTTCAGCAGGATCTAAATCTATTTGTAAAAACTTTGTTTTCATGCTAAAGGTTACATTGTTATACCAGGAACTACTATCAGCTTCAGCGAATCTAGTTCCTACTCCAAGGATGACATCTACATTTGATGATATTCCATTTACAAAGTTTGTTCCCCAGAATCCAGTCATTCCTACATGTAGAGGATGTGTATCGGCTATAGCTCCTTGCGCCATAAGGGTTCTTGTAACAGGGATATCTAAAAAATCAACTAGCGCTGTAAGCTCTTCTGAAGCTCCAGTTGGAACTAATTGCCCTCCAGCATGAATGACTGGTTTTTTGGCTTCAATAAGTATTTTAGCAATTTCCACTGCTGTTTCTTTAGGTAAAGCAGGTTTTACTGTTGTATGTGAATCATGGTAAGTTCTCTCAAAATGACTTGTCTCAATTTCTCTTGAAAACATATCCATAGGAACAGAGATTAACACCGGTCCTGGTCTTCCAGATTCAGCAAGTCTAAATGCTTTGTCAAGAATTTCTGGGAATAGTTCAGCTCGATCTACTCTCCAAGCCCTCTTAACAAAAGGTCTATATATTTCATATTGTGCGCCATCTGCATGCATGTTCACTTCTTGATGTGGGTGTTTTCCATAGTAGAAGCTAGGAACATCCCCGGCGATTACAACCATTGGAACTGAATCTAACGAAGCATTGGCAACCCCTGTAGCAGCATTAGTAAGTCCTGGTCCTAAGTGACAAAGTACTACACTGGCTTTTTTTGTTACTCTTGCATATGCATCAGCAGCGTGAGCGGCTAACTGTTCATGTCTTACAGATATGAATTTTAATTTGGCATATTTTAATGGGTCAAGCATTGCTATCACTGTATGCCCACATAAGCCAAATACATGTTCAACCCCTCTTCTTTCTAGATAGTCAACTAATTGATGTGAAACTAATTTTTTCAAAGCTTCTACTCCTTCCAAATTATATATTTACATCCCAGCTATACAATCTTGGTTTTCTCTACTTTTCAAACTCTGGATCATAAAAATCTCCAAATAGCTCTTCATCTGATGGCCTATCTTCAGGAATAGGTCGAGATACCCAGGTAACATTCATATAGTGCTTTAAATTAACATTTTCAGAAACAATATTGCCACCCCATGTACCGCACCCTAAACTAGAGGTCATAGGCATTCCATTATTAAAAGCTCCAGCATTTGCTTTTGATTGAGGCTGTCTAACCATGATTCTGCTTACCGGAGCCTCTAAAGCAAGACTGTGGATATGATCATCGTTGAAGGAGTAGATGCCGCAGGAGTGTCCTTTTCCTTTAACGTTGTATATTCCTTGCATCATTTTTAATGCATTGTCAAAACCTTTATACTTGTATAATGCTAAAAGTGTAGTTAATTTTTCACTAGAGAAGAAATGTTCTTTACCAATACCATCTCCATGAACCATAATGAATTTTCTATCGTTTGGTATAGTAAATCCAGCTATTTCAGCAAGCTTTTGTGGTGCAACTGCAACGGTGTCAACTAATCTATGACCTTCTTCATCCCACATAGCTGCCTTCAACTTAGCTTTTTCTTCTTCGTTTGCAAGGTATCCACCCTCTGCTATAAGCTGCTCTGCCATTTTATCAAAGATGCTTTCTTCAATAATCAAGTTACCATCAGCAGAACATCCAGAACCAAAATCAGAAGTTTTACTTAACATGGTATTATGGGCTGCTTCTTCTATATTAGCTGTTTCATCAATGATCATAGTAGAGTTTCCAGCTCCAACTCCATAAGCAGGTGTTCCTGAACTATAGGCGGATTCCACCAGTGCTGGTCCACCAGTGGCAAGTACTAGGTCTGACTTAGCCATAAGAGCTTTGGTCATAGGAATATTTACATTTTGTAGACATTGAAGAATATCTGCAGGTGCTCCTTCTTTTGCAAGAGCTTCCCTCATTAATCTTACTGTCTCGAAAGTTGTCTTCTTTGAACGAGGATGGGGAGAGAAAATAACAACGTCTCTTGCCTTGATTGCATAGATAGCTGTTCCAGCTGGTGTAAGGTCAGGATTTGTAGTAGGTACTATGGAACCTATAATTCCCACTGGTTTTGCATATTTTGCAATACCTTTTTCTGGTATTTCTTCAATCATTCCAATACTTTTTTGGCGTAAGGCATCCCTTAGAACACCTCTGATTTTAAAACGTTTTCCTTGTCTACTGATAGGGTCGCCAAGCCCGCTTTCCTCAATACCCATGTCCACCAATTGGAGAAAAGTCTTTTTGTTTGATACAGCCCAGGCTACAGCTTGACATAGTCGGTCTACCTTTTCTTGATCATAAGTCTCAATGATGGCAAGAGCTTTTTGTGCTTTCTCGAAAGCAGTTTCTAGCTCCAATTGTTGTTCTTGTGTTAGCACCTTTTCCATAAAATATTACCTCCTTTAGAATTTTTAACAGTTTATGTTCAACAAGTGATACATTAATGATTATTTAATAAGCAATTTTTAGCAATTACTCTGAAGTACTTTATCTAATTTTTTCTGCATCCTTAAATGCTTCTAGTAGAAAAACTAACTAATTATTCTAGATTATATGTATCATTTAATTCGGATAGTTCCATCTGGTGGTACTGATTCTCTCGGTGTGGAATTACTTTTAGTTTATCATTGTGTTTCGATATTTGTCAATGATTTTTTCAGAATTTTACATTTTTAAAGAAAATATAAAATCTTTCATGGAATCATACCACGAAAGATTCTTTTTATTTCTATATTGTAATTACTGTCTTTATTCCTTTCTTACCCGTGTGACAGTACCTTAAGATGTATAATTATCTTTCTATTTTCATGCAGCTTAAGTCCATTTCTTGAGGTGTAAAGTTAAATTAAATGGTAAAAAAAGATTTTATATACAAAAAAACACTGTTCTTTATTAATTACAGAACAGTGTTTTTTGTGATTATTATTTGAAAATTTATCTACAGCTTAATCTTATCCTTAGATAATTTCTAGCTTACTACATTGCCCCTACAGCAGCTCTTAAACCGATAAGATAGCTATCCAAGCCAAATCCACTAATCAGTATTTGTCAGAAGTTATAGATAGTTAAATTTTATAAATGACTAATCATATTTCCATTCCCTTCTTCAAAATAAGTAATTCTCCTGGTGCTAGTATTCTTGCTCTCTTTTTTCCATTTTCTATCTTTTCAATAACGTCATTGGGATCTCCACAATGGGCAGGTTTATCAGGTACATCATAGGTTCCATAGTGAATGGGGATTAAGAAAGCTTCAGACATTAAATTAGCCAGCACTGTTGCACCTAAATGGTTAAGATGGTAAGGATCAAGAGAAACATCAAGTGCTAAAACATCTATATTCTGGATTGCTAAATGGTCTTCCATAAGCCTTGTATCTCCAGGAAAAAAGCATCTTCCATCAGCCGTTGTCACAATAAAACCACAACAATCACCTATTCGAAAAGGCTTACCACAACGTTTTGGATCTTGAAGCTGCCACGGATGATCTGCAGGGGTTACTTCAATGATAACATCATTTATTTTAATGCTATCACCAACACGACATGTCTCAATAATATTAGGATCCACTCCTATTTGTGCAAGCTTTTTAAATACTGTATTCGGCCCAATAAATCTTGGACTTAATTGTGCCAAGATTAACGCTGTATCTTGGCTAAGGTGATCATTATCTGGATGAGTATATAGCACAGCATCAACTTTACGTATGTCTACGGCATGTATGGGATAAGGAACCAGCAGTTTAAGACCACACTCGCTTATATTTTTTTCCTCAGATTTAGTCATTAAAACTGGATCAATCAGAATGATCGTACCTCTGGAGTTTATGAAAAATCCTGCCCCCGCCAGCCATGCAATGGATGTATGTTCAGATTTTTCAAAGGCCTCTGGTCTAATCTTGATAGACTCTTTTGCCCTTGCAACCTTCATTCTTACATATCTCCTCCCTTTAGTAAAGTCATATTGCTACTAACTATTGGTTAAAAACTGTATTTTTAATATAATGAACTGGCATAGGTACCCCTGTCCACAGTTCAAAAGCTATGGCGGCTTGCCAAATTAACATTCCAATACTTTTTTGACGTAAGGCATCCCTTAAAACTCCTCTGATTTTAAAACGTTTTCCTTGTCTACTGATAGGATCGCCAAGACCACTTTCCTCAATACCCATGTCAACCAATCTAAGAAAAGTCTTTTTGTTAGATACCGCCCAAGCTACAGCTTGACATAGTCGGTCTACCTTTTCTTGATCATAGGTTTCAATAATGGCAAGAGCCTTTCGTGCTTTTTCAAAAGTGGCACCATCTGATGGAACTCATTCTCTTTATGTGGAACTTGATTTAGGTTTAGTTTATCATTGCCCATCAATACTTGTCAATATCATTTTCTGAATTTGTCACATTTAAAAAATGTGACTTATTAGCCTTATTTTTTATCCTTTTTAAGAATTATCAATAATCTTTTATTTTGGTTTATATTTTATATAAAAAATTTCTACGTTTTCCCATCTCTATTAATAATGAAGATTAAATTAGATGATAAAAGGATTCTTTTTCTGCATACAAAAACAAAAAATACTGTTCTCCGTTACTTTTAGAACAGTATTTCACGATTAATAATTATAAATTTATCTATAGCTTTACTGCTTAGAGGCTTTCTAATCTACTCTATAGCCCCAACAGCAGCTCTTAAACCGATAAGATAACTATCTAAACCAAATCCGCTGATTTGTCCTTTAGCAATTTCAGCAAATACAGAATAATGTCTAAACTCTTCCCTTGCATGAATATTGGACATATGTACCTCCACAATGGGTACTGTAAGAATAGCAAGAGCATCCCTTAAGCCATAACTGTAATGAGTCCATGCACCAGCGTTGATGACTACGGCATCTACATTTTCTAGAAACGCTTGATGTATTCTTTCAACCATGGCACCTTCATGATTGGTTTGAAAGCTTATTACTTCAACTTCAAGCTCTTTCCCTAATTCTCGCATTTTTTCATCGATTTCATCAAGAGTAATCCTTCCATATTGTACAGGGTCTCTTTTACCAAACATATTGTGATTTATTCCGTGTAGCATTAATACTTTTTTCATTACTATTTCCTCCTTAGACAATATAATTTATAGATAACAGAAGTAAGAATCTACCTCTAAAATCCTTCAAAATACTAATTTTATTATGTTTGAATGGATTTAATCTCTTCTCTTTCCCTAGTTTTCTTCATAAAAGACCTTAGTCTCTAGGCTCAATAATCAATGCCTTTTCTACTGCATTGTTCTTTGCTTGCATCAACTCTATACATAGCCCATCAGGCAAGACAAACCAATTCCGCCCTTGAGGCAGTTCTATAACACCCCTTTCATATGCTTCTTCTAAAGCTGCTTCTAAATCCTCCGTCATGATACCAAGGTGTGCTGCCCGTCCTTCAGGTCCTTCAAAGGTAGGATCTGAAATAAGCTGGAGACCACCGATGGTCCATATCTGCTTTGGGTTATCCTGCGAACCATCAACACTCTTAATGGTCATACCTAACACCTCTTGAAAGAAAGAAATATGCCATTGGATATCCTTTACTCGAACTGCCATATGTTCTACGTAGGATTTTTTCTGATAAGCCATAAAAACTTCTCCTTTCTTTAAAGATCCCCTTATCCCTAAAAAAACTTCAATAGAGATAAATTCCAGAGGCTATGCCTTTGTATTATAGTGCTCTAGCCAATATTCTATTCCTTTAACATTAGCTACTAGTGCTTTATTTACAGGCGTTGGGATATTCCACTTCTCACCCAATCTTACTACTGCCCCATTAATATAATCAATCTCGGTTTTAGAACCTTTTTCTAAACTTTGCAGCATAGAGGTTTTAAACTCATCTGGCAAACCTACTGCCGCCATTAGCCATATCCTTTCAGGATTCTCAACCGATAACATCACTCCATTTGCCTTAGCTACGGCAATACCCTCTGATATTGCGTCAAAGGCGCAATCTCTTATTTCTGGCACTTTATATAATCCGCCATAGGGCAGCTTAGTGATACCACACAGTGCACCGGTTGCAACATTAATCAGCAGCTTATCCCATATCATGCCACCGATATTGTCACTGATGGCAGTCAACAGACCAGCTCGATTAAATTCTTCTGCTACCTGGTTAATCCTTTCAGTAATTGTACCATCTAGTTCTCCAATATAGGTATATTTTCCTTTAATACCAGAGACTATATTCCCTGGACCAACCAGAACACCACCTACATAGGTTTTTCCTCCAATTACTCGGTCTTTTCCAACAACTTTGATGAGGGTCTCTTCATTGCCAAGGCCATTTTGTAAAGACATCACTATGGTTTTTTCTCCAATGATGGAAGAAGCCTTTTGGATAGCTTCCTTAGTATGAAAAGACTTTACTAGAACAATAATAAGGTCAGCTGCTCCAATCCCTGTACAATCTGTTTTCCCCTGTACCTTTACCCTTCTCTTTGTATCGCCTTCCTTAATCTTCAACCCATGCTTGTTTATTTCATTAATGTGATCTACCCACTGATCTATTAAATAAACCTCAGAGCCAGCTTCTGCCAGTGCACCCCCGATAGAACTACCCAATGCACCAGAGCCCAATACGCAAATTTTCATTTTTTATCACCCTTTCCTAGCCCCAATTTATGAAAGCATACAATTTCCTAAAAAAATAAAACTATTTTCTTTACGCTTTGTGAAATTGCAAGTTCATGAATGCTCCATATATCTTATAAATTAACTTTTCTTCCTTCACTGCCAGAGAGATATGCTGCATACATGATTTTTGTAGTCTCATATGCTAAATCAATATCTGAAACAGGTTTTCTTCCATAAGCAATACATTCAACAAAATCTTGAAGCTCATAAACATAGCCCCTAAGAATCTCATCACAAATAAATACATTATTCCATCCTGTTTTTTCTGACAGCATTTCTGAAAAATAAACATCTTCCAAGCCCTTCTAATCTAAGAAGTAAGCCTTCAAATTATCTGCTGGTGTTATATTGCACACAATTGTTCCATCGTTTCCATAAATTTCAACATAGTTTTTCACACCACCTAATACATTGTCACTTGCAATAATAATTGCTTTTGTATTGTCAGAAAAAGTTAGCGTAACATTTGAAAAGTCCTCCACATCAATTGGATTGCTGGTTAAATGCCTTTTATCATATTCAGTAAGGTATTTTTCTATATGTCCCATATCTGACCTTTACACCATGTACTTTGGCATATCCATTGGCATGCAAAAATGCTCCGTAGCCCGCCCCTACTAAAGCTACTTAACAGTTTTCAAGATGTATCCCCCTTTCATATAAGTTTTTTATAAATAATAAAATAAACTGATGCCTACAAAACCATAAATCCATTTCAACTATTGACCTTATCCTCAGTTTGCTTTTAAATGCAGATATTTATATTATAATGCACATTATTGAACAATCTCTGTTTTTAAATAGGAATAAATTTCAAAATATGCTGGGCAACAGTACATAGTTCATTTTTTTGATTATAAACTTCTACTTTAGCAAAGGATTTTAGATTTTCTTCATCAATTTCACTAATAGTATATACGGCTGTTACTGTATCTCCAAAAAATACTGGTTTAATAAATCGTAGTCTGTCATAGCCATAGGAAACACTTGGAATCTCAGCTCGTGCTTGTACTTGAATAAGGGTTGAAGCAGTGGAAGCTAAAGCAAAAGTAAGAACTCCGTGTACGATTCGTGTTTTATAGGGTGTAGTTTTCATAAATTCTTCATTCATATGCATTTGACTAAAATCTCCCGTAATTCCTGCAAACAGATATACATCTGACTCACTTATGGTTTTGGTATATGAGATAGTATCTCCAACCTGAAATGGTACTTTATTACTCATATTTGCTCCTCCTTCAAATTAACTTTATTGTTATTTTCCTTCTAGGCTTTATATGAAGATATATACCCTTGCATATAGATAAAATATTTTTATATCCTTACTTAATCCATTCCTTATTTATTCCCATGGGTTCCGGTAGGAAAAGCCGATGGTCCATTTCCCTTAAATCTTCTGTAATCTTTGGTTCAAAACCCATTTTGTCAATAATATCCTTCTGAATATCTATGCCTGGTGCAACTTCACTCAATTCTAATCCCTCTGAAGTCAGACGAAAAACAGCTCGTTCAGTGATGTAGATTACCTCTTGCCCTCTTGTTAGAGCATCCCTACCATTAAAGGTTATTTCTGGAACCTTGGAAATCAACTTTTTAAATTTGCCCTCCTGCTCAATTTTAATCCTTCCATTCTCAACCTCTGTCTTTAACCCACCAGCTGTTAAGGTTCCACTAAATATAACTTTTTTACTATTTTGGCAGATATCAATAAATCCACCAGTCCCCATAATTTTTCCATTAAATCGATGTACATTGACATTTCCTGCCTGATCTACCTCCGCAAAGCTAAGAAAACATACATCCAAGCCTCCACCATGATAAAAATCAAATTGCGCCGGCATATCCAACATGGCTTGCATATTGACGGTAGCCCCAAAAAAAATTCCCTGAGCGGAAACCCCTCCAATAGGACCTAGTTCTACCGTTAGTGTAAACTCCTCTTCAACCCCTTCTTCCCTTGCAACGATGCCTATACCATCTGAGATACCTACTCCTACGTTACCAACATTTCCGGGGGCTACCTCTAAAAGAGCGCGCCTAGCAATAACCTTGCGCTCATTTAAAGGAGCATGTACTATCGATCCAGTTTCCATTATAAAATCACCAGACATAAAGCGATTTACTGAGCCAGCATAAAGTTGCGGCTGTTCTGGAACTACTACCACAGCGTCAACTATATATCCAGGAATTCTAACAGATTTTGGATGTAAGGTACGAGCCTTTACTAATCTCTGCACTTGGGCTATAACAATTCCACCGTTGTTGTGGGCAGCTTGTGCCATAGCCAATGCATCTAAATAGGCAATCTCATCCTCCATACTGATATAACCCTCTGTGTCAGCTGTTGTTCCGCGAATAATTGCTACATCAATCGGTATAGCTGGATAAAAAAGCCATTCCTGACCATTCACTTCCATTAACTTTACTAAATCTTCCTTAGTTTTTTCATTTAATTTACCCCCCCCTTGACGAGGGTCAATGAAGGTACCCAGTCCCACATGGGTAAGGATTCCAGGTTGCTTTGCGGCTGCTGTTCGAAGTAGCTGGGCCATTACACCTTGTGGAAAATTATAAGCCTCAATTTTATTTTTTTCTGCCATTTCTGCCAGTCTTGGAGATTGCCCCCAATGACCCCCAATAATTTTGCGGCATAATCCTTCCTGAGCAAGAGGTGATATTCCTCGATCTCCACGATCTCCAAGACCTGAACAATGATAAAGCGTTAAATCTCGAGGTTCTTGTGACTTTCTATATCTTTGAGCTAAGGCTTCAATCAGAACTGTTGCTTCAGTCAATCCTCCTCCAGCCCCTACAAACCCAACTGTAGCATTACTTAGAATCAGTCTTACAGCCTCATCAGCCTCAAGAACTGACACTTGATTTCCCTTTCGTAATGATTTTTTCATCCTACCACTCCTTATAAATAAGTCTAAAATATTTACATCATTTTTCTTAAGTACTTCTTCAGAGGATACTACAATCCAACTTGTATTCAGAACTTTTTAAAGCAACTGATATTTTCCCTTTACCGCCCTTAATCTCTTCTGTCTTAAATAGCTTAGAATTTTAGGATTCTCTAAAGACCTGCTGCTAATTTCATACCTGTTTATATTTTTCAATTCGTATCGATCCGAATTTATTGTAAAAGTATTTTTAATACTTAATTCTTGATAAGTATTTCTTTGCTATTCTTACCCTCTAGCATGATTCTTCATATATATTGATATCCGAAGTATGAATTTTCAATATTCGTATCGATTCGATTTACTTCGTATAACTCATTATAATTCTAAATATTAATACTCGTCAATGATTTTCTGAATATTTATTTAAATAATTATTTAAATAATACTTAAGATGGGAAAAAATAGGTAGATATATACCTATCTAAAGCTTTTATCTAATAAAGTAGTTTTTTTCTCTAATATGATGGATTCATGGCTTAAATAACAAATAACTTGCTTGGTTAGTAATGATGTTTGGAAATTAGTACTTTAATTGACAGTAAATAATTATCTATGATATAATAAAAATCAATTTTTCATCCAATATTTAATAAGGATTTGTTCCTTATAGCCTCAATAGTTGGATGTTAAGGGTAGTATAATTCTGATATAGATTTAAGCTAAGTAAAGGAGTTAAAGCTTTGATTCCTTCAGTCACTTAGCACAATACGAGGAGGTTACCCATGAAACAAAATAAATCTACTCCCGTAACCTTACTTCAGGTGGCAAAACACGCTGGTGTATCTCGGTCTACAGCTTCATATGTCCTTAGTGGAGGTCCTCATGTTTCTGATTCAACCCGTAAAAAAGTTCTTGAGTCAATCCGCCAGCTGGGCTATGTTTATAATCGCAGTGCAGCAAACCTGCGTTCAAAATCTTCTTCAACTGTCGGGTTAGTCTTCCCTGATGTGAATAACCCATTCTATACTGCATTATTGGCAGGTATCAATCAAGAGTTAAATAAATATAACAAAACAGTTATTTTAGGTACTACCTTTGAGTCTCTAAGTGCTCAGGATCGTCTTATTTCCACGATGCTTGAATATAGGGTTGGTGGAATTATCTTATTTGCAGTACCAGATACTCCAGAAGAGCTTATCTCTCGAATTAAGCATTTAGGTATTCCTGTGGTTTTAATTAATAGAAATTTTACAGATCTTTCTTATGATTACATTGGAATCGACAATGTAGTGGCTGGAACATTGGCTACCAACCATCTCATTAAAAAAGGCCACCACCGAATTGCTTTTATTGGTGGTTTTAACCAACTTTCTTCCTGGCAGGAGCGAAAACAAGGATATAAAGATGCTCATCATAAGGCTGGGCTGGAGATTGACAGCTCTTTGATTGTTGAAGGCCATGCTACCCGCGAAAGCGGCTATGAGTTAATGGATCAAATTCTAAATCTGCCAAATCCTCCTAGTGCTGCTTTTTGCTATAATGATATTATTGCTATCGGTGCTATGATGAAGCTGAAAGAAAGGGGATTCACTCCGGGTCATGATATGGCAATAGTAGGTGTCGATGATATCCCTGAGGCATCTATATTTACTCCAAAGCTCACAACCGTTTCCTCATTTCCACAGATTAGAGGTGCCCGTGCTGCTAAACTTTTAAACGAACGAATGGAAGGGCTTACTATGAATCCCCAGTCTATTATTGTCCAACCCGAGCTTATTATTAGGGACTCATGTTCTTACAAAAAAGAAATCCTTCCCCACTCTACTAAGTAGGAGGATTGTCTTATGATACGTCCATGCTTATAATTAGGTCATCCAAATACAAATCTAGATGACCTAATCTTTTCTTTCTCTTAGCCTATATATATTTAATCCCTTAATATTGCATTTTTTACATAATCAACTGGCATAGGTACTTGTGTCCATAGCTCAAAAGCTATAGCCGCCTGCCAAATCAACATTCCAAGTCCATTAACGGTTTGACATTTTCTATTTTCTGCCTGTTGTAATAATTTGGTCTTGGCTGGATTATAAATCAAATCAGAAACCACCAAGCCGGCAGGAATTATCTCCTCATCCTCTATGATACTTTGATCTTTCGCTGAGTACATCCCTAAGGGAGTACTATTCACTAATACATCTGCCTCTTCAAGAGCCTTCACTAAGTTTTTGTTTTCTAATGTATTTACCTCGATAATGGCATCAGAAATATTTTTTGTAATTAGTTCAGCAATATCATGGGCCTTTTGAAGTGTCCTATTTAAAAGAATAATTTTCTTTGCCCCGTCTAGAGCCAATTGAATAGCTACACTTCTTGCAGCACCCCCTGCCCCTGCAATCACAAAGGTTTTGTTGTTGATGGCAACGCCTTCCTCCTTTAAAGATCTAGTATAGCCTTTCCCATCAGTATTGTACCCAATCAAGTTTCCCTGCTGATTTACCACAGTGTTTACCGCGCCAATGATTTTTGCTTCTTCAGAAATACCATCTAAATGCTTCATAATCTCTTGTTTATGGGGCATGGTGACATTGAACCCTCTAAAATTTAGGGTTTTCATGGCCTCCACTGTTTTTCCCAAAGACTGTTGCTGTACATCAAAAGGAATGTACAAATAATTCAAATTTAAATGTCCAAAAGCTTTGTTATGAATTTTTGGAGAAAAACTTTGCTTTATAGGAGTACCTATGATTCCTGTCAATCTTGTTTCATCTGTAATTGCATAACTCATCAAAACACCACCAGTCAAAATTATTTATCAATTTATTAATTAGTTACTAAATAAATTTTTCTTTATTTTCTCTATCTGATTCTTTATTTTTGCTCTTCAATTTATCTTTCAAAAGCGTAAAAATATTATTTTGTGCTAAAATCATAACAATAATTGCTGTTAATAGGGTTAAAGATATAGGATTTTTCAATATATCTAACAGAAACCCAGTTATAGTTCCCTGAGCTGTCATAACTGCTCTTCTATAAGACACATCTAAAAGTGGTCCTAGTATAATTCCTAAAACCAACGGCCCTACAGGATAGTCATAGGTCTTTAAAATGTATCCAAATATACCAAAGCCAATCATCCAGTAAATATCGTTAATATTATTATTGATTGTATAAGAGCCTATAACCGAAAGAATAGTAATGACTGGTATAAGGATACCCTTTGGTACTTCAACAATTTTGGTAAATATTTTAACTCCCGTCAATCCAAAAACCAACATAAAAATGTTAGATAAAATTAATGCTCCTACAATTACCCCTAATATAGACGTCCGAATAGAAAGAGGTAAGAATTGAACAACACTGCTCCATGAGGGAATAATTTTTTCAATTTTTTGTTTTACAACAGGGAGATTTCTTGATTTCACCTGTACCAATGCCTCTGATAATCCAAACAAACCTATCATTGCAGTAACATAGTTAATGCCCCCATAAGTCCGACACTGCCGAAGGTAAATCTTCCTTGTCCTGTTAAAGGATCCATTCCTACTAAACCTAAGAGAATTCCTAATGTTGCCATAAACAAACCCTTAGCTGTAGACTTGGTACCTAAGCTACCTACCAACATCAATCCCATAACTGCAAGAAGAAAGTAGTCCCTTGGTGCAAACTTTAACGCAAACTCGGATACTGCTGGTGCCGCAACGGCTAAAACAATAACACCAATCAGTCCTCCTAGTGTAGATTGTACTGTCGATACACCTATAGCCTTTCCTGCTTCCCCCATCTTTGCCAATGGATGTCCATCAAAACCGGTTGCTATGGCTGCTGGAGCTCCTGGGATATTTAATAATATGGCAGATCTGGAACCTCCATAAACCCCACCACAGTAAATACCTATCATCAATGCCAACGCCTCGTGCGTACTCCATGAAAAGGTAAAGGAAATCAATAGAGATACCGCCATCGTAACAGATAGTCCTGGTATTGCACCTATATAAATCCCTGCAAAGGTACCAGTTGCCACCAAAAGCAGTAATTTTATATTTAGCAGGGGTACAAATATATTCATAATAACATCATCCATCTTTAAACCTCCTTAGGGCAGAATCACTTTAAAGATAAATTTAAAGGTTAATAAAATAACCCCTAAGTTCAAAAAAGCAATCAACAGATTTCTTACCCAGTTTCCTGATGTCAAATAGCTTATACCACTCCATAGAAATAATACTGTAGCAATATTAAATCCTAAACGTGGCAGTAGCACACTATATAATATTAAGAACATAATCATAATAATGATATCTTTAGTAAAAACCAACTCTCCAATAGCTTTGAAATATTCACCTAATGTAGTAAAGTGATTTGGGGAGAATTTTCTACTTTCTCCCCAAATACCTAGACTAAATATACATAAGGCGATAGATACCATTAGTGGAAAAGCTCCTGGAGATGATGGTTTAGGAACAAACCCCGATATTTTGGAAGCTTGGTATAGTATAAATACACTTAATAGCCCTATACCATAGCACAGTACTTTTTCTCCAACCTTCAATTTTTTTGTTTCCACTAATAATCCCCCTATCTTGCTATTAATTAACACGCTCAATTCCTAGGGTTTCTGGTGAAATATCTGCTCCCTCTGCATCATATAATAACCATGCGGAAATTCTTCTCCAGTTATCCAAAAATTCTGCTGCTTCTTCTCCTGAAATACCCATTGGTACCGCTCTAAAATCGACAATGAATTCTTGGAATTTAGGATCTTCAAATCCTTTTCTATAAGCTTCTCTTAAGACTTCTTTAATTTCTTCAGGAGTTTCTTTTTTTACAAATACACCATAGAAAGGTCCCCATGGTAAATATGGCTGATACTGTGGCATCATCTCACCGATAGGTGGTATCTCTTCTAGCCCTACCACAGGTTCATTAGAAATAACCGCTAAGGGCTTTACTCTACCAGCACGATACATTTCTCTCGCTGCTGTTAAGCCAGCTATAGTAATATCAACATGCCCTCCAAGCATTGCTGTCATAGCAGGTCCCTCTCCATCAAATGGCACTAGGTTAAACTCTACATCGTCTACAGTTTTAAATAGAGAGGATACTACAAAGGGAAGTCCTCCAGGTCCGATTGAACCTAGTAATATTTGTCCTGGCTTTGCCTTAGCTTCTGTTAACACATCTTCCAATGTACCCCACTTTGAATCAGTTGCTACAACAACAATGGCTACACCTCTACCAAATATGTTAATGGCTTCAAACTCATCATAACTTAGCTTAGATATATCAAGAACTCCATACAATTGAGGATTTTCTGCACCGTATAATATGTTATATCCGTCAGCCTTTTGATCAAAAACATATTGGGTTGCAATGGCCCCAGTTGCACCTGTTCTATTTTGAAGTACAATGTATTTGCCTAAGTGCTTTTCTACTAAAGGTGTAATCGTTCTAGCTACGTTGTCAGTTGCTCCTCCAGCTCCCCACATAATGATTCCATTTAAATCTCTTTCTGGGAAACTAATCTGTCCCTCAACTTCTTTCTCTCCACTGGAAGCTGGTTCAGTTGTTTGAGTATCACAGCCTACAACTGTAGCCATTACCAATACCATCACCAACAGCATGCAAGATAGTTTTGTAATTAACCTACTTTTTTTCATTTTTTTATAACCGATAGGAAATTAAATCAATTTTTCAAATAAAAATTAAAAAGAAAAAATTGATAAAACTAGCGTTACAAACTTTACTTAATTGTAGATAAGTATAATTTCCGTTATTGGTTTTTTGACAACACTCACTTTTTAGATGAAGAGCTATTGCCTTTTTAGTTTTTCTCTGCTTTAAAAGCTTTCTACAGAGAAGCATATAATATATCGATAGCTTGCCTTAACCTAGAGATAGCTATTTGCCCTGGGGCAGATGCCTCCTTGCCAGCGGCGAAAGTAACAGCAGATCCAAATATTCCACCAGCAATCCTGCTAATGACACCCTTTCCACTCATAGACATAGTAATCAGCGGAATGTTAGCAGCCTTCTCTTTAACCTCCAGCGTTGCTTCTAACAATGTTAAAACATCCCTCTCATTGGTTGGCATTACAGCGATTTTTGCAATATCAGCACCATATTCCTGGGCCTTTACTAATCTTTCAACAATAGTTTCTTTGCTGGGAGTTTTCCTAAAATCATGATTGGAAACAATCACTTTCACATGATTTTCATGGGCCTGCTGAAGCACTTCTTTAATTAAGTCTGCACCATTGATAAGTTCTATATCTACCAAATCTACAAGCTTTGTTGCTATAACAGCTTGAATCAAATTTATTCTTTTTGACTGGTCAATTTCTTTATAGCCACCCTCTTCTATAGCTCTGCAAGTGAAAATCATTGGATAGCTTGAGAGTATATTATGTATTTTTTCAAGGACTTTTATAACTTTTTCAATATCCTCTACATCGTCAAAAAAGTCTATTCTCCACTCTACTAAATCTGGTTTAATATCTGCTATTACTTCTGCTTCTCTTAGTAATTCTTCCTCTGTCTTTCCTACCAAGGGAACACATACTTGAGGCTTTTCCCCACCGATACTTCTTCCTTTGATTACTACTGGAGTTATTTCTTTTATCATAACCTATTCATCACCTTCCCACTGAATTTAGTCTCATTTTGTCTCTAACTTCATTCCCATAGTCCCACAAATCAGAACCTTTTTTCTTACTTTTGAATTATATTCAGTTTATCATTCATATTCTAATTACGCCAATTTCTTTCTGAAAATTCATTCATTTTTTCAATAAGTCTTTTGCAGGTATACCTGCAAAAGACTTGCTGAAAGCTATTTATTTAGCATACTTCTAATTATTTCTATTCTCATGATGCTGATCCATAGCATACAACTTCGTAATGATTTGAGTACTAATTTCATCTACACTTTTATCATCAGTTTGTATAGCCACATCAGCTGAATCATTGTAGGCCTGATTTCTCTGTTTTAACAGACTCCGTATCCCCTCTAGGCTCATTTGTCCCTTTAGCACAGGTCTTGTATCATCCTGACTAATTCTTTCATAAAGAGTCTCAGGCTGAGCTGTAAGTAGTATGATTTTGCCATTTTGTCTTAGGTTTTCAACATTTTCTTCCTTTAACACTACACCTCCACCACAGAAAATAATAGTGTTTTTAAGTTGACTGACTTCTGCTACAACTTCCTTCTCAAGTTTTCTAAAGTGGGCTTCACCAAATTTTTTAAATATCTCCTTTATTGACATCCCCGCTTTTTCTTGGATCATGGCATCTGTATCTCTACATCCCATCTCTAGCTTTCGGGATAAATCTCTTCCTACAGTAGATTTACCAGTTCCCATGAATCCAACCAATACAATATTATAGGGGAAAAGCTTCTTAGATTGTAAACCTCTACTTATCTTCAATATTTCCCTCAGTAAATGCTCTACTTCATCAGCAAAATGACTCTCATTTAAATTTGATAGAGCTTTTTCTAAAATTTGTTGTTCCCTTTGTGCATGAAGAATAGGTAGGTTATTTTTCCTTTTATTATCTAAAACCTCCATAACTAGTTCCATTCGTCGTTGAAAAATTTGTACCAAGGCTTTGTCACATTCATCAATCTCTTTTCTTAATACGTCTATTTGGTCCAGAGGACTCACCGTCCTTTTCTTATTCATATCACTGTTTTCCTCTAAAGATAGCTTTTTAATAAGATAGGAATAGTTCACTGTATTATCTTCATGTAAATAAGGTTTTCTAATAAAGTTACTAATTATTCTTTCTTTATTTTCCATTTCTTCCTCTTCTAATTGATGTTTTGCCGGTATTACCATAATATAACCTCCATTTTTATAAATTTATATATGAACCTATTTATTATCCTTGAAGCTTTTTGATTTTATGTTGTAAATTATTTAGTACTTTATCTACCCAAAATAAAAAAGAAGATTCCTCTAAGAATCTCCTTTTGTTTATAGAAAAGTGTTAGTATTTTTCTACACTATGTTCATGCTAATCTATATTCCAAATTATCTCTTAGAAAGAGCTTACTATATCTATTAAGTTTCAATGTAAAGTAACCAGCGCTATAAAAATAAAAGCCCCAGTAAAAGTTAAAATAATAGATGTAGTTTTGACAGCCTTTTCTAATTTTCTCTAACATGGTAATCCTCTTTTCAAGCTATATTATTTATATTTTTTAAAATATTAATAAAATTATACGTAATATTTATAAATGTGTCAAGGTAACTTTTTGTCATAATTAAATTTTTTAAGCAATACTAATTATTTCTTCTCTAGTCAATAGCACTTCTGTTACTTTTCCTTTTCCCTCTGGCAAAATAAAGGATATCTTTCCGTCTTTATTTTTCTTATCCTTCATCATACAATCAATCAATACAGGCAAAGGGGTTCTATATATCTCTAATGAAATCCCTGTTTTTCTAATAGTTTCACTGATTTGCTTATAATAGGATTCATCAATGTACCCCAATTTCTTTGCCATAAGGGCTTCATAATACATTCCAATTAGTACTGCCTCTCCATGGGTGTAGTTTTTATAATGAGTGGCTGTCTCTAGGGCATGGCCTATGGTATGTCCATAGTTCAGAATTTTACGGAGCCCTTCCTCCTTTTCATCCTTTGAAACAACTTCAGCCTTGATTTCACAGCATCTTTTTATCACTTTTATGATCACTTCCTCTTCTAATGCGAAGAGTTTAGAAAGATTTTTATTAATATATTCTAAAAAATTATAGTCATAAATAATACCGTATTTGATTACTTCTCCAATTCCGCTGATTAGCTCCCTTTTCGAAAGAGTACTTAAGGTTTCTACATCGATTACAACTGTCTGAGGCTGATAAAAACTTCCCACGATATTTTTTCCTTGTGGCATATTTACCCCCGTCTTTCCCCCTACACTGCTATCCACCTGTGCCAATAGTGTTGTTGGCACTTGAATAAAGGGAATACCACGCATATAAATTGAAGCGCAAAATCCTGCTATATCACCTACTACCCCACCACCTAATGCGATCACCTTCGATCTTCTAGTTAAACCGTATTCCAGCATAGTTTTTAGAAGATACTCCACTGTCTGCAGGTTTTTACTGCCTTCTCCTGATGGAATAACAATTTTCTCTACTTTTCTATCTTTCAGCAGTTGCATCAGCTTTTGACCATATAGAACATCCACATTCTCGTCAGTGACAATAACCCACCTATCCCCTTCTCCTAAGAAATCCTGAAGGTTTCCAAGTAAGCCTCTATCTATACTTATCATATAGCTATTATCATTTAAATCTATAAACAATCTTTCCATCGCTTTGTAATCTCCTCCAAAGAATCTGAACCATATTTGTTTAAAAACTCCTGAGCAATTACAGTAATCGCTACCATTTCCCCCACAACAGAGGCCGCTGGTACCGCACAGGTATCACTTCTTTCCACCGTTGCCAAAACAGCTTCCTTTGTTTCAATATCCACAGTTCTAAGAGGGGTGTACAAAGTAGGTATCGGCTTCATAGCACATCGAATCATGATGTTTTCTCCATTAGACATACCCCCTTCTATACCTCCCGCATGATTACTTTCTCTATAATAGCCTTTATCAGGGCTATGAAAGATTTCATCATGAACAAGAGAACCTCTCTTTTCAGCATTTTGAAATCCATAACCAGTTTCTACTCCCTTGATGGCCTGAATTCCCATTAGAGCATAGGCTAGTTTTGCATCCAATTTTCTATCCCATTGTACATAGCTTCCTAATCCTGCCGGCACACCAGTTACATGAATCTCAAAAACTCCACCTAAGGAATTTCCCTCTTCCTTTGCCCTTTTTATTTCTTCTATCATAGCTAATTCTACTGCCTCATCACAGCATCGTACCTCCGAAGCTTCCGCCAGCTCTATCTTCTCTATATCTTCAACTTTTTCTTGAAGGAATGCTTCTCCGATTGCAGTTACATGACTGACTACTTTTATGTTAAAGTTCTGTAACAGCTGTCGGGCTATACTTCCTATTGCCACCCGCACAGCAGTTTCTCTAGCACTGCTTCTTTCTAATACGTTTCGAACATCTTCAAATCCATATTTCATTGCTCCAGTTAAATCCGCATGCCCAGGTCTAGGTTCTGTTACTTTTCGTGTTTCTCCATCTACATCTACAGGATTCATATAGGGTTTCCAGTTTTCATAATCTTTATTCTCGATAAGGAAGGAAATGGGACTTCCTAAGGTTTTACCTCCCCTTATACCAGAAAGGATTTCCACCCGATCCTTCTCAATTTTCATTCTTCCACCTCGACCATAGCCTTTTTGTCTTCTAGCCAAGTCTTTATTGATTTCTTCTATGTCTATCTTCACATTGGCTGGGAATCCCTCTACAACCCCTACTAATCCTTTACCATGAGACTCTCCAGCGGTAATTAATCGAAACATACCTACATCACTCCTTAAAAGACCCTTCCTATGGGATAGGACCCAAAAATCTTTAACTTATTTGTCATCTTTTCAATATTGCTTAATACCTTCTTAGCCTTTATGGCCTCTTTATGGCCTTCAAAATCAACGTAAAAAATATATTTTCCTAACTCTGTTTTAGCTGGTCGTGATTCTACTCGAGTTAAATTGATTCTTTCTTCTGCAAATTCCCTCAATACATTATATAAGCTACCTGGAAAATCATCATGAAAGGAAAAAGCAATAGAGGTTTTATCCCTTCCAGTAGGTATCGTATCTTTTCTACCAATAATTACAAATCGAGTTTGATTATTAACATTGTCCTGTATATCTCTATATAGTATTTTTAAACCATTGTTTTCTGCCGCCCAACTGTTGGCGATAGCCCCATATTCCTTACCTTTTTCCCTTGCTATTTTACAAGCCTCAGAGGTGCTTCCACAGGGCCTTAGGACTACCTGTGGAAAATGATTCACCATAAATTCTCTGCACTGTTCCAATGGTTGAGGATGAGATAATACATAGCGCAGCTCCTTTATATTTTCTCCTATACTCAATAGATTTAGTCTCACTTGAAGGATCATTTCTCCTTGGATTCTAGAAACAACTGTATTCATTAACCCATCCATTACTTGGGTAACAGCTCCTTCTGTAGAGTTTTCTATCGGCAGAATTCCAGCTTCAATACTTCCCTCCTCTACTGCTGTGATAATCTGTCGAAAGGTCTTCATTGCTATGATATTTCCCTTAGGCAGATAGTGTTTTGCAGCTATATAACTATAGGAGCCCTCCGGCCCCAAATACCCTAACTCCATCTTACCCCTTCCTTCCTATTTTGCAATCTCTTTCAATGTCTCTTCAAATCCTGGAAAGGACACTGCAATGCATTCACTATTTTGAATTTCTACAGGGGCATTAGCAAACAACCCTGCAATCGCCATTGCCATGGCTATACGATGATCTCCGTAGCTTTCTATCTGTCCTCCACCGATTTCATTAGGTCCTTCTATTTCCATGCCATCAGATAGCTCTGTCGCCTGTATACCTAGTTTTTTCATTTCTGTCACCATGGAAGTAATACGATTGGATTCTTTTACCTTTAATTCCTCTGCTCCAGTAATGGTGGTTTTACCCTCTGCCACTGCTGCTATCACCGCAATCACAGGAATTTCATCGATTAGTCTAGGCATAATTTCTTTTGTTAAGCTTGTAGCCTTTAGCTTTTTGCCCTTTACAATAATGTCCCCGATTTCTTCTCCGCCGCTTGTAAATAGATTATCTATTTCAATATCCGCCCCCATAGCCTTTAAAACATCAATAATCCCTGTTCGAGTAGGATTTAATCCTACCCTTTCAATGATTAAGTGAGAACCTGGGATTGCAGCAGCCGCTGCCATAAAGAAGGCTGCTGATGAAATATCCCCTGGCACCTGTATGTCTTGCCCAAAAAGCTCTGATTTTTCCAAGGTTACTACACCATTTTCTCTTTTAATATTGGCGCCTAAGGAGGTCAGCATATTTTCTGTATGGTCTCGGGAAACAATTTCTTCCCGTACTATAGTATTTCCTTCACTATAAAGTCCTGCCAATAGGATGGCCGACTTCACCTGAGCGCTGGAAACAGGTGATGCGTAGTCAATCGCCTTTAGGTTGCCTCCCCTAATGACTAAGGGAGCTAAGTTTCCTTTATCTCTACCTTCTATGGTGGCCCCCATTTGTCTTAGGGGTGTGGCAATTCTCGCCATAGGTCTTTTTCTCAAGGAGCCGTCTCCTGTAACAATGGTTAAAAATTCTTGTCCCGCCAATATGCCAGAAAGAAGTCGCATCGTGGTTCCAGAATTTCCAGCATCCAAAACGTTCTCCGGCTCCTTCAGTCCATTCAAGCCTTTACCATCTATAACGATCTCTTCACCTTTATCTTCAATTTCGATTCCTAATCCTTGAAAGCAAGCAATTGTACTTAAGCAATCCTCTCCTCTCAAAAATCCGCTTACCCTACTAGTACCTTTACTGATACTTGAGAGCATAACGGCTCTATGAGAAATAGATTTGTCTCCTGGTATTGTGATTTTTCCTTCTAGTTTATGAATTTTGTGGGTTGCAAACATCTTCATTCTCTCCTTTACGATAGGTTAAGGGGAAACTCCCTTTTTTTAATATCATAAGTGCTTTTTCCTGTTCATCTTTAGAGGAAAAGCCAATTCGTACTGCTCCCAACTCTCCTTCTCGAGCATGTAGTATCTCTATCTCTTTAATATTAATATGGTTTGTACCAATCACTTGAGTAAGCTCCCCTAGTACCCCTGGTCGATCTTGAACATCGATAATCAGATCATAAAGAGGAGGAATATAATCTCTGGCGGTATGGGGAATGCCATCACGAATACTCTTGGCTTTTTCTAAGGCTTCTAATACTTCTTCTTGCTTTCCTTCTAATAACTTGCTTTTAAAGTCTTGAAGCAATCCCTCTAAGGTTTTTATTCCTTCTAGCACTTCCCCTTTATTTAAGAAAAAGATGTCCTTCCACATGTTTGGGTTTCCTGCAGCAATTCTAGTCGTATCTCTAAAGCCTCCCCCCACAAAGGGAATATAGGAGGTGCTATTTCTTTTTTCTAATAAACTAGCCAGCAATACAGCAGCTAAGTGAGGAATGTGACTGATTTGTGCTACAATTTTATCATGCTCACGGGCCTCCACAATTACGGGATAAGCCCCTATGCCTTTCACCAGACTCTCTAGCTTTTCAATAGTATCTCTTCTGGTATTGCCATTTGGTGTTAAAAAATAGTACGCATTTTCATAAAGAAAAGGTGTGGCAGCCTTGATGCCTCCTTTTTCTGAGCCTGCCATTGGATGTCCCCCTAAAAACTGAATATCCTTTGGCAAATGCCTAGCAACAGCTGTTTCCACATAGCCCTTTATACTGCCTACGTCTGTAATCACAACACCTTTAGGGAGATAAGCTGCAATTTCCTTAAATACTTCATCATAGTATCCTACTGGCACCGCTATTACAATCAAGTCCGCATTTTTCACAGCTTCCTGAGGGACTTCGCAGGCAACATCAATGGCTCCCATAGCCTTAGCTTCTATCAATGCTTCTTTTGATAAGTCACATCCAATGATCTTACCCTGATAGCCTGACTTTTTTAAAGCTAATGATAAAGAACCTCCTATCAAGCCCATACCAATTATGAGTATTTCCTGAAATTGCTGCATTTTTCTTCTCTCCTTTGTGTTATAGATATATACTTGTAAATTATTATTAACGTATAGAAGCTTAGATCTATATAGTTATCTGTGTTTTTAATTAATTACTTTACTGAATATTATGTCACCTGTCAAGCAATATTTTTTGCCTCATCTAATTTTTTAACAAAGTTAAATACTTTATCCTTCGATGTCTGATCCTCTAAACCCTCTTCAATTTTTTCAATAATTGCGCTTCCTACAATCAGTCCATCACAAAGATTTTTCAGTTTCCCTATCATTTCAGGAGAGGATATACCAAAGCCTAGAGCTGCTGGTACATCTGTATAAGTTTTTACCTGGTTAATAAATTTTCCTAAGTCTACTTCAAATTTATCTCTTTTTCCCGTAACCCCCATAGAGGAAACACAGTATATAAATCCGCTGGCATCCGCTACAATTTCTTTGATTCTTTCCTCAGAGGTTGGAGCTACTAGAGGTATCAAATCAACCGGATAGTTTTTCATCATTTCTTTTAACTCTCTCCTCTCCTCTAGGGGTAAGTCTGGTATAATCAGACCATCTATTCCTTTATCTTGGCAGAGATTTAGAAATTTCTCAAAGCCATATTTAAACACACAATTAAAATATACTAAAAATACTAGAGGAATCTCTGTTTCTTTTCTTATGTCTTCAACCAATTGAAAAATGGCATCAATATCTGCTCCTGCCGCTAAAGCCCGTTGAGAAGCTCTTTGTACCACTGGCCCATCAGCTAAAGGATCAGAATAGGGAATGCCTAGTTCAATAATATCTGCCCCCGCCCGCTCCATTTCCAACACCAATTGCTGGGTACTTCCTAAATCAGGATCTCCAGCGGTTATATAGGTAATCAATGCCTTTTGTTTCTTCTCTTTTAGTATTTCAAACTTTTTTGTTATTCTACTCTTCATCTTCTTTTCCTCCTAACACTTTTCGTATTGTATGAATATCCTTATCTCCTCTACCAGATAGATTGACTACGATGATATCTTCTTTGCTGGTATTAGCCGCCATTTTCATTAAATAGGCGATAGCATGGGAGCTTTCTAATGCTGGTATGATTCCCTCTACCTTCGTTAGGTACTGAAATGCTTCTACCGCCTCTTGATCTGTAACACCCTCATAATGGACTCTGCCGATTTCATGGAAATATGCGTGTTCTGGTCCTATACCAGGATAGTCTAAACCAGCGGATATAGAGTGTACCGGCGTAATTTGCCCATTATCATCCTGCAGTAGATAGGTCATCATCCCATGGATTACCCCCATGGTGCCCTTGGTAATGGTTGCTGCATGCTTATCAGTATCTACCCCTAAACCTGCTGCCTCTACGCCATAGATAGCTACTTCTTTATCCTCAATAAAGGGATAGAATAATCCCATAGCATTGCTGCCTCCCCCAACACAAGCCACTAAATAATCTGGCAATCTTCCTTCTACTGCTAAAATTTGTTCCTTTACCTCGTCTCCAATGATTCTCTGGAAGTCTCTTACCATAGTGGGATAAGGATGGGGCCCTACTACAGAACCAATCACATAAAAGGTATCTTCCACATTTGCTACCCAATCTCTTATGGCTTCATTGGTAGCATCCTTTAGGGTTCCTGTGCCGGATGTAACAGAATTCACCTTTGCCCCCAGCAATTCCATTTTAAATACATTTAATGCCTGTCTTTCTATATCCTCCTGTCCCATATATACTTCACACTGCAAGTCAAACATGGCACATATGGTGGCGGTGGCTACCCCATGCTGTCCCGCTCCTGTCTCAGCGACAATTCGTTTTTTTCCCATTCTTCTGGCCAATAGCACTTGCCCAATTACATTGTTGATTTTATGGGCTCCAGTATGGTTTAAATCCTCTCTTTTCAGGTAGATCTTTCCTCCGCCTAGCTTCTTTGTAAGATTTTCAGCATAGTATAGAGGTGTAGGTCTTCCTGAGTATTCCTTAACATAATATTTATAAGCTTCTTGAAATTCGGCATCTTCCTTTGTCTTAATAAACTCCCTTTCTAATTCTGTTAATGCATTCATCAATGTCTCTGGGACAAACTGTCCACCAAACTTTCCAAATCTTTTTGGTAATTCTTTAGCTATCATGTGATCCCCTCACCTTTTCTATAAATTTCTTTATCTTTTCAAAATCCTTACATCCATCGGTTTCTACCCCGCTACTAACATCCACTACATGGGGCTTCATTTTTTCCACTGCCTCTTCAACATTTTCTGAACTTAGTCCTCCAGCCAATATGATCATTTTATTTTTATTTATGTCAGAATCTATATTCCAATCAAAGGCTTTTCCAGTTCCTCCCTGCTGTCCCTTCACATAAGTGTCCAACAAATAACCTCCTACTGAATATGCCTCTAATTCCTGGAAGCTCTCCTGATTCTTTATCCTAAAGGATTTCCATGTTTCCCGTGGAAGGCCTATAATGTCTTCAGGCTTTTCCTCTCCATGGAATTGCAACACATCTAAATCACAGGCCTCTGCTATTCTTCTAGCCTCCTCCATGGAAGGATTTACAAAGACCCCAACCTTTTTTATTCTCCTATCTAGTTTTTCTATTAGTTTTATAGCTTTTTTAGGAGTAATCTGTCTTTTACTGGTTGCAAACACAAATCCTACATAGTCCGGCTTAAGCTCATTGACATAGGCTATGTCCTCTTCCCTTGTTAAACCACATATCTTTATCCTTGTCATACTGCTTCACCCCTTAGCTCTCGAAGCTTTTCTCCTATAGAAGAAGCCCTCATCAAACCTTCACCTATCAGTACCCCATCTACTCCAAACTCTTCTAAAAACTCCATATCCCTTCTTCCATGGATTCCACTTTCACTAACAATAATTTTTTCCTTTGGAATCATAGCCATTAATTCCTTTGTTGTGTCGAGGGTGGTTTCAAAGGTCTTTAGATTTCTATTATTAATGCCAATGATGTCTGCCTCTGTTTCCAGTACTTTTTCTAGCTCCTCCTGGGTATGAACCTCCACTAAACAGTAAAGTCCCATCTTCATTGCAATTTTTTGAAAATCTATTAACTGGTTCCCCGTTAAAATGGCTGCGATTAATAGAATAGCATCTGCCCCTAAAAACTTTGATTGATAGATTTGATAAGGATCGATGATGAAGTCCTTTCTTAATAGTGGTAAAGAGGTGCTGCGTCTTATCTCCTTCAGGTACTGGGGTGACCCTTGAAAAAACTTATCCTCCGTTAGTACCGATATGGCCTCCACTTTGTTTTCTTCATAGAGGTCTGCAATCTCCAAAGGGTGAAAGTCCTCCCTGATGATCCCCTTTGAAGGAGAAGCCTTTTTTACCTCTGCAATGATACTTAATCCCTTTTCCCTTTTTAAAGCCTTTTTAAAATCCTTAGGAGCTTCAATATCCTCCAGCTGCTTTAGTAGCAAACTCATAGGCAGCTGTTGCTTTTCTTCTTCTACCTTTTTTCTTTTATAGGCTGTAATTTCATCCAAAATCATTGCTTCATCCCCTGACTTAACTGAATAAATTGATTTAGTTTCTCTAGAGCCAATCCCATGTCAATTACTTCTCGTGCCTTATCAATGCCTTCCTCCAAAGAATTCGCTTGTTTTCCTACATAAATGGCGGCCCCCGCGTTCACCAATACCATATTTCTCTTGGCTCCCCTTTCTCCCCTCAGAATACTAAGAATAATTCTGGCATTTTCCTCAGGACCTCCTCCTAGTATTTCTTCCTTAGAAGCTAGTGGTAGATGAAACCTTCGAGGGTCTACATAGTAGGTGCTTATCTCTCCATCCTTCAGTTCACTCACCTTTGTTTTTGTTGTGATGGTGAGTTCATCTAAACCATCTAAGCCATGAACCACCATTGCTCTATCTGCTCCTAAGCCCTTTAAAACCTGTGCCATTACTTCCGTTAGGGCTTCGTCATATACCCCTAATACCTGCCCCTGTACTCTAGCAGGATTTGTTAAAGGTCCTAATATGTTGAAAATTGTCCTTACTCCCAGTTCTCGTCTGGGGGCCACTGCATATTTCATAGCCTGATGAAAGTTTGGAGCAAACATGAAGCCAATATTTAATTTTTCAACGGATTCTTGTACCTTATCTGGAGTTAAATCTATATTCACCCCTAAATGCTCTAGTAAATCTGCGCTGCCGCATTTGCTGGATACAGACCGGTTTCCGTGCTTTACCACCGCCACTCCTGCTGCTGCTGCCACAAAGGCAACTGCTGTAGAAATATTAAAGGTATTAGCCTGGTCTCCACCGGTGCCGCAGGTGTCAATGGCATAGGTTCTATCGATATCTACCCTTAGTGCCTTATCTCTCATCACCTTGGCACTCCCTGTAATCTCCTCTACCGTTTCCCCCTTCATTCTCAAAGCCGTTAAAAACCCTCCTATTTGAGAAGGGGTAGCCTTACCCTCCATAATGCCAGACATCACCTCTATCATTTCACCTTCTGTTAAGTGTTGTTTTCTAATGACTTTATCAATCGCATATTGAATCATGCTTTTCACCTCCACCAATTAATAGAAAATTTTCTAATATCTTCTTTCCTTCCTCTGTGGCTATGGACTCTGGGTGAAACTGTACACCGAAAACAGGATAAACCTTGTGCTTGAGTCCCATAATTTCTCCTTCTGGTCCTTCCGCCGTAATCATTAGTTCCTCTGGTATCGTATCCCTGTCTACCACTAAAGAATGGTATCTTGCTGCCTTTAGAGGCGTTGTAACTCCTTGAAATATATTTTTTCCATTGTGTTGGATTAGAGAGGTTTTCCCATGTACCATTTCCTTAGCATGTAGAACTTTCCCTCCAAAGACTTCTCCTATCCCCTGGTGCCCTAGGCAAATTCCTAAAACAGGAATCTCTTTTCCTAACTGCTGAATAACCTCTAGAGATATCCCCGCTTCCTTTGGAAATCCTGGACCTGGAGAGATAATAATATGGGATATCTCCATCTCTTTTAAATCCTCAATCGTTACTGCATCATTTCTAAAGACCGCCACATCAGGATTAATTTCTCCTATATATTGGTACAAGTTATAGGTAAATGAATCATAATTATCAATAATAACAATCAACTTACTCCCTCCTTTGCTACTTCCTTAGATATTTCTATGGTTTCCATCAACCCTTTTAACTTTCTAAGAGTTTCCTTGTATTCTTCCTCTGGATTAGAATCAGCTACAATACCTGCTCCTGCTTGTAAATAAGCTTTTTGATCCTTAAACAAAATGCTTCGAATAGTAATACACATATCCATATTTCCATTAAACCCGAAGTATCCTGCAGCTCCTCCATAGATGCTTCTCTTTTTGTTCTCTAGTTCATCGATGATTTCCATGGCTCTTACTTTAGGCGCCCCCGAGAGGGTTCCTGCTGGCAAACAGGAAATCAACGCATCATACATGTCAAATCTTTTCTTCATTTCCCCTATTACGTTGGATACGATATGCATCACATGAGAGTACTTACATATTTCCATATACTGACTTACCTCAACACTGCCAAACTCTGCAATTTTTCCAATATCATTTCTGGCTAGGTCTACCAGCATCAAATGCTCCGCCAGTTCTTTTTCGTCCTGTATCAGCTCCTTTGCCAGTTTTTCATCCTCCTCCACTGTCTTTCCCCTGGCTCTAGTGCCTGCTATAGGACAGGTTTCTAATCGATCACCCTGTACCTTGATTAAAAGCTCTGGTGAAGAACCTGCCACCTGATATTCTCCAAAGTCTATATAAAACAAATAGGGAGAGGGACTGATGCTTCTCAAGTTTCTATAAATTTGAAAAGGGCTTAAATCCGTATCTACCTGTAATCGTTGAGATAAAACAACCTGAAAAACGTCTCCATTTCTAATGTACTCCTTTGCTTTTACTACCTTCTCCATGAAGCTTTCCTTTGTTTCATTGCTGAGATATTTTATGGGGGAAAGATTTACTATTTCTTCTTTGTAAAGACGATAAGTGTTCTTATATATTTCCTTCTGGATGGACTTCAATTTTTCTAATGCTGTTTCATAACCTCCTTTTCCTTCTTTTTCTGCCAAAGTATTGACGATGATGATTACTTTTTGTGTTACATGATCATAGACAATGACCTCCTGTGTAATCAGAAGATGAATATCCGGAACCTGAAGATCATCTTCATTGATATGGGGTAGTCTTTCATATTTTCTAATCACATCATAGGCTATATAACCAACAGCGCCTCCCGTAAAATTTGGCAGCTTCTCCATATAAGGCGCTTCAAAAGTCTTCATAATTTTTTTAGTAATCTCTAATACATCCCCCTTTTCAGTGTAGCTATGTCCTCCTTGTTGGATGAGGGCTCTATTGTCATAACCCTTTATCGTAATTAGTGGATTTCTGCCAATATAAGAATAGCGTCCTCGTTTTTCCCCACCCTCTACACTTTCCAGTAAGTAGCAGTTGCCTCTTTGGCAAAGTTTTTTAAAAAGGGTAATAGGGGTTTCCGTATCCCCTTCTATCTCCATTGAAACTGGAATCATTCTATAGCTATTGCTTAACTCTTGAAACTGCTGTAACGATGGATAAATCATAATTCTTCCTCCTCGTGAATTGATAAAAAAAAGCACTTCATCCCTAAAACCAGGGACGAAATGCTTTACATTCCGTGTTGCCACCCAAATTAGATGAAATACCATAATAGATGACTTAATAGATAAAGAGGAATAAAAAAAACACTCCAATCCCTCTTTAGGACGAAATGTTATCACTCCGTGTTGCCACCTATCTTAGATGGTATTTACCATCTCACTCTTTTCAGGTACGGAAACAACGCTACTGCTTATTTCGATACCCTGTCTCTGTAACGTGAAACCCACGGCCAGTGATACTCTCTCATGATTTCCCACTGCTTCTCATGGAACCATTCAATAAGTCTATACACATCAGGCTTCCACCCCCCCTGACTCGCTGTAGCTCTAGAGCTTATTTACTCTTTCCAATCTTAGAATTTGTTATCATTCATTTTTTTAAATTTTATTACCTTCTCTAACTTTTGTCAAGAAAAATATTCAGATTATTCTTTTTAAAATTTTTTAGGGTGAGTTAAAAAAAATTCTTATTGACAGAGTAAGATAATATAATTATAATTTAACTTAATTTAAAATTAATTAAATTTTAGAAAAAGTGTGCATTATTTTTAGAAAATCATACACTATAATTAATATAAAACAAAAAACAACTTTATGAAGGATGATTCTAATGCTAGACATTACTAGAAAGTACACACAACTTTACATCTATTATTTTAACTTTTACTGGGGCTTTTACTTTTTTAGCGCCAGCTATTTTGCATGGAAAAATAATAGATATAAAGAAATCTTTCTAAGAAACAGCATGAATCAATCATTCATACTGGTATAGGATAAAAACTATATTTCTAACTTTAGTAGATAAAGTGGACTCTTAGACGGAGTTCACTTTTTTAATTTAATTTAAATTTCAACAAAAATATTTTACATTTTAAAATTTAAGGAGGAAGTTATTATGGTTATTGTTATGAAGCCCGGTGCACCACAAGAGATCATTGAAAAAATTGAAAAGAAAATGATTAGTTTAGGATGTGAGGTTCATAAATCTCAAGGAGAAAATTACTGTTTATTAGGATTAGTGGGGGATACCAGAAAGATTAACCCAAGTCAAATTGAAGCCAATCCCTATGTTGAAAAGCTTTTAAGAGTACAGCATCCCTTCAAGCTTGCCAGTAAGTTATTTCACCCTGAGGATAGCATCATTGAAGTGGACGGTGTGAAAATTGGGGGAGGAAATATTACCATCATGGCAGGGCCCTGCTCTGTAGAAAGCGAAGATCAATTAATGACAATTGCCTATGCGGTTAAAAAAGAAGGCGCTCACATGCTAAGGGGTGGCGCTTACAAGCCCAGAACCTCACCCTATAGCTTCCAAGGAATGCAGGAAGAAGGCTTAAAATTATTGAAAAAAGCCAAAGAAGGCACTGGCATGCCTATCGTAACAGAGGTTATGGGTCAAGACACCTTTGATGTAGTAGAGGAATATGCTGATATTCTTCAAATTGGTGCTAGAAACATGCAAAATTTCTCTTTACTAAAACGATGCGGCAAAAGCACACGACCGATTTTGTTGAAGAGAGGGTTATCCGCCACCATCGAAGAGCTCTTAATGTCAGCGGAGTACATTATGGCTAATGGTAATCCAAATGTCATTCTTTGTGAAAGAGGGATTCGTACCTTCGAAACCTACACAAGAAATACACTAGACCTCAGTGCTGTTCCTGTAATCAAAGAACTAAGTCATTTACCGATTATTATTGATCCTAGTCATGCCACTGGGAAATGGTCTATGGTGGAACCTCTATCTAAAGCTTCCATTGCTGTGGGTGCCGATGGACTCATCATCGAAGTACATCATCAACCGGAATGTGCTTTATCAGATGGTGCTCAATCCCTTAAGCCTGAGAAGTTTGCACGATTGATGCGGTCTATAGAAAAAATTGCTGCAATTAAATAGAGATAGATAACTCAAGCTATACTCCTATTAGCTTTTATATAGATATGTGACTGAGAAACCTAATCTAGGAATGGTCACAGACCATTCCCTACTCAACTAAATTTTTGTAGTAGGGAACGGTTTATATCCGTTCTTAAAAATGTTAGCATTTCCAATCATATATCCATAGAATCGTCTATCTTTATAATTATATCATTATGTAAAGGATGTTTGCCATGTTAGATAAAACTAGAAAACATATACAATTTTATATCTATTCTTTTAACTTTTTCTGGTTCTGGGGCTTCTACTTTTTTAGCGTCAGCTATTTTACATGGAAAAATAATAAATATAAAGAAATCTTTCTAAGAAACAGCATGAATCAATCATTCATACTGGTATAGGATAAAAACTATACTTCTAACTTTAGTACATAAAGTGGACTCTTAGACGGAATCCACTTTTTTAATTTAATTTAAATTTCAACAAAAATGATTTACATTTAAAAATTTAAGGAGGAAGTTATTATGGTTATTGTTATGAAACCCGGCGCACCGCAGGAGATCATTGAAAAAATTGAAAAGAAAATGATTAGTTTAGGATGTGAGGTTCATATGACCCAAGGAGAAAATTACTGCATATTAGGCTTAGTGGGGGATACCAGTAAAATTAACCCAAGTCAAATTGAAGCCAATCCCTATGTTGAAAAGCTTTTAAAAGTACAGCATCCCTTCAAGCTTGCCAGTAAGTTGTTTCACCCTGAGGATACCGTCATTGAAGTAGATGGTGTGAAAATCGGGGGAGGAAATATTACCATCATGGCAGGGCCTTGCTCTGTAGAAAGTGAAGAACAATTGATGACAATTGCCTATGCGGTTAAAAAGGAAGGAGCCCATATGCTAAGGGGTGGTGCTTACAAACCTCGAACCTCCCCCTACAGCTTTCAAGGAATGCAGGAGGAAGGCTTGAAGTTATTAAAAAAAGCCAAAGAAATCACTGGCATGCCTATCGTAACAGAGGTGATGGGGCAAGATACCTTTGATGTAGTTGAAGAATATACTGATATGCTTCAAATTGGTGCTAGGAACATGCAAAATTTCTCTTTACTAAAACGATGCGGCAAAAGCACACGACCGATTTTGTTGAAAAGAGGTTTATCCGCCACCATCGAAGAACTCTTAATGTCAGCGGAATACATTATGGCTAATGGTAATCCAAATGTCATTCTTTGTGAAAGAGGGATTCGTACCTTCGAAACCTACACAAGAAATACATTAGACCTCAGTGCTGTTCCTGTAATCAAAGAACTAAGTCATTTACCGATTATTATTGATCCTAGTCATGCCACTGGGAAATGGTCTATGGTGGAACCTCTATCTAAAGCCTCCATTGCTGTGGGTGCCGATGGGCTCATCATCGAAGTACATCATCAACCGGAATGTGCTCTATCAGATGGTGCTCAATCCCTTAAGCCTGAGAAGTTTGCACAATTAATGCGGTCTATAGAAAAAATTGCTGCAATTTAATAGAAACTCATTCTTTTTTTGATCATCGAATTTTACTCATGCCGATAATGAAAAACAGACTTAGAAGACCTAGCGTCCTCTAAGTCTATTTTATATTGTTCACTAAGACTGGTGTCTTTCTTATAAATATCCTTATAGATAAGATAGAAAAAATTATCTATGAGATAAAAAAAAGTAGATGATTGATTTTTTTCATTATTTTTCAATTATTACAACTTTTTTCCACAAATTTCGCTAATACAAATAGACAGTATCACAAATGCTATGATAAAATGTTTTTTAAGGGAGGAGATTTGCTTGATAAACAGAACAATTGGCGATAGAAAGAAAGCTGAAATAGTTATGAAAATTTCTGAATTTGAAATGCCTCCAATGCAAGATGCATTAATTATTGGAAAGCAAGCACCGATTGGACCAGAAGCAGCCCGTAGAATGGTTGATATTCTTTCACCGGATCAATATGTGATTATTAGAGTAGACCATCCAATTATTGAGGCTATTGTCATTAGAAAACCATTGTTGACTATGCTTCCTCAAGAGAAATTAGTTTCATTAATTTTAGAAGAAGGAGGATGTATTGCTAACGAAACTATGATTGTCAAGGCTCAAATAGGTATCACCCTTCAAGTTAGCAAATCAATAGATTTATGATAGAAAAAGTTATTGAAATTTCAACAAATAATCCAATATTTCTTCATCCTTTAGATGGTGTTCTTAAGGTAAAAGATATAGCGTTAAAGAAAAACCAATATTATTTTCCTGTCATTGAAGATAATAATTTAGTTGGAGTTCTAACCCATAAACATCTAATGGTTGCACACCCGAATAGAATTGTCGCTGATGTCATGTCAAGTGAATTCTCTACTATTTCTTATGATGATTTTATTTGGACTGCAAAGGAAAAGTTCGTCAATACAGATGTAGAAGCATTATTTGTTACAGAAGGTGACAAAATTACAGGGATTCTAACTGAATCTCAAGTAGATATAACATTAAGTAAACACATTGATGCCTTAACAGGTTTATATAAAAGTAATTACATATATTATTTATCAAATAAATTAATTCGCCAAAGCAAAGAAATATCTTTTATTTTCCTAGATATCAACAAGTTTGGCTTGATCGATAAAGACCATGGACATATAATAGGCGACAATATATTGCAGGAGCTTTCCAGCCTGTTACTAAAAGAAATACCAAAGGATACCTACTTATGCCGTTATGCTGGTGATGAATTTTTAATACTTACCCCTTATTTTTTGGATGACTGTATTTTACTTGCAGAAAAATTAATTCATGCTGTAGGTAATCATACATTTACCAACGGACTAAAAATAACATTAGCTGCTGGCATTTCAGGCGGTAGAAGATTACTTGAGCGTCCCCGTAATATAAACACAACCATCGTAAGAGATCTCATAAATCTTGCAAGTTTAGCTTCTACAAAAGCAAAAATTCAGAAATGTAATTTCATTGTAGCTGATAAGTTAACTACTTATGAGATTGAAGAAATGATTAGTTGATGAGTAATGTGAATTCACATGATAAAAGCTATAGCTTCTCTGCAATAGGAGAGGTTATAGCTTTTATCATGAGCAAATTAGTTGGAAAAGGTAGGTTTTTTGTTTGTTGTAACACCAGTTTCTGGACTTGAAATAATAAAGTTTATATATCTGATTAATACATAAAGCGCCATCCCAACTCCCCACAATTCTAGAAACTTTACAAAATATACTAAGGAAGGTATTCCGCTTCCTATGTTAGCTAAAAAAGCATTAGTTCCTTTTATTGCAATAGCAGTAATTACAAAGGGGAAGGTAAAAGCTGAATAGCTAGGATAAAATTTCAACTTTAACATTTTAGGAATACACACCATCACCGCAATAAACATAATTAATGATAGTGCACCCAGAAAACCTACAATCGTTATGTTTTTTTCTTGGAAGGAATTTAAATATCCAGCTAAACATAGACTAGCTGGTGCTGCAAAGATTGTAAGTGTTGGTATTGTTTGTTCCTGCATTTCTTTTATAACAAAAACCCTATACATTATTATGGGTAATAGTATTAGATAACCAATAAATCCAAACCAGAAGATATACTGACCCCAGTGGGCTAAATCAAACGCTGGTGCAGTTACGCTTCCAGAAACAATTCCAACGTAGACGACAAAGTAGCTTGGAAAAACCTTTTTCATATTAAAATTCAATATATATTTCTTAGTGAAATAAATTATCAAGATCACATGCATAATTAAACCTAAAAGCCATACCCCATAAGCTACTGCTGGTATATATGGTTTTACATAAGTGGCCAAAATCATTAATCCCATAGAAAATGTAGGCATCACGCTTGCTATAACAGGATTTTCAAATCCTTCCCCTAATGATTTGGGCATTGTTACCACTTTCATGACAAGTAAACCCATTAAAGCAGCAGATACAATTCCAAAGATATTTCTATATAAACTTCCATAGGATAGCACTAGATTCCCTGCTGCTGCTAGAGCTAACATTAACCCTGCCATAGGTATAGGTACTTTTTTTATTATGCTATTCATAATCCACCTCTCTACTTTTCAGCCATTTCAATTTTTTCTGCAATCTCTGGGTCTTCCAGCAATCTTTCAGCAACCCACGCAGCTACTTCACCTGTTATTTGTACACAATGGGCTTTTCTTTCAGTACTGGTAAAGTCATATCCCTTTACAAGAACACGACAACAGGTGCTTTTATACATCTCTTTTATATGATTATGCAATGCTGCAGAAACCGGAAACATTTTTTCATTCATAGGGTCTCCATGCTTTCTCCCATAAGCCATACCTAATGCCATAGCACCACCACTGACGGCTCCGCAAAGACATCCAGATTTACCTAACCCAATAGGAAAAGCAGAAGCCAGTTTCACAACCTCCTCTGGATATGGCCAGCCTAGTAATTCATTGATTGTATGGACAACCGCCTCAGAACAGAAGAACTCTCCTCTTTGAAAATAACCCTCCGCTTGTTGACGAATAGACTCTACAGATACACTTTTTTCCATGTTCTTAATTCCTCCTGTTAATTTTTTAATCATCTTCCCCTATAGTATATAGGATAGGAAACCATAGATTCCAATAGAAAAAAACTATCATCAGTCCAAAAGCTATTAGATAATCAAATAGTCAAAAAACTAAATAGCAAAGAGAAAAACCACTGCTCCTATATCAATGCTTTCCCTCCTCTTCCATGTTTATGGGATTTGGTGTATCGGCATATGTAAAGCGGATTTTTAGATTGTCATTGTTGTCATATACCGCCAGCAGCCTTAATTCTTCCCATAGGTAGTTCTCTGTTGTTACTCTGTTTTCTTTCCTGCCTGTCTTTCTCCCGGGCATTATGCAGATATTGTATTTCTTTGACCTCCAGCAATGTTGCTTTCGTTGGCTCTCTTGCTGTTGTATAATTGTAGCCGACTGTTTCGGCCCATAACAAGGAGATTTATCATCAATGAGCTAAGTTGCTTAAATAATGGGTTGTCAACAGTTCCTCCCTTTTATCCTTTGACACTTATCTTTCCTCACATCTATGATCAAAGGTTGTCACCAACTCCGTCCCTTTGACATTACATTCATAAATAGGGTGTGTTTTTCAATTAACAATGGCAAGAATCCACTTTTGAATAAAGAAAAAGTCTCCCAAAGGAACTTCTTCCTTCAAAAGACTTTATAATTGATTATGTTTTTTCACATATTTAGATGTAAATGCTCTCATTGTGGAGAAATAACCTAATTCTATTTCTATTATATCTCCTAATTCATATTTTTTATTACTATCAGTTATGTCTAAAATAAAATGATCCGAACTGGCTCCTAGTATTTTTATGTCTTCATCTATTAGTCTAGATGTTTCCACGTCAAAATCTTGTTTTCCCAAGGCGCAAATAGCCTTTTTTCTGATTCCAATATCACTAAATTCAGGTTTGTTTCCGTAGGAATCTACTCCAATTTCTCCCCAAGGCATAGAAGGTTTATTTTTAATCTCTATTATTTCAGCTTCTAATATGAATACGTCTTTATTGGTATTTTCTAGGTATTTATATTTAGATCTTTCCTTTCCAAATAATATAGATTCCCCTAGTCTTAAATTATTTATCCTATTAGGTATTTCATTTCTTAACATTAAATCTATGGCAGCTGAGTTTCCACCGCTTATTATCTCGAGTTTTCTATTGATCCTTTTTTCTATTTTTTCAGCTATATTAACTAGCTTCTCTAATTTCTCACTACTGTATTGAATAAAGGAAAAACAAGTTAGATTTACACCTATTCCATATAGATGTACATTTTTCATCTCTTCAACTTTTATAGCCACTTCTATTAGTTCCTCATAGTCTACATACCCTTCCCTTATATCACCTAAATCCGCCATTAATATTATCTTGTGGACTTTATCTTCTTTTCTAGCTTTTTTATCTATTTCCTCTATTGTTTCTAATTCTGAATTCAAGGATGCATCTGCATATTCTATTAGTTCATCTATTTCTGTCTTCATCGGAGGTCTTATTAACCATTTCTCCGACTTTAGATCCTTTAGATTTTTTAAGTTTTCAATCCTTGAGTCGGCTAATTTATTTAAACCCCCATCAACTAATATTTTAGCTATATTATTATCTCCTGAAAATACCTTTGTTACCCCTGTAATTTCTATATTTCTTTCTTTACATAAAGTCTTTAATGTATTTATATTATTTTTTAACTTTTTAGCATCTATCTTTACCTTTGGATACATATAAAATCCTCTCCCCTTTTGATAAAATAATTTAGGTTCAACCATGAATTATGTAAAACAATAATATTCCCATAAATTTCATTGCCATATTAATGACAAAAAGGGTGCAAAAAATCCGATCCACCCTGTATTATTAAATGCGCCAACACAATCAAATCAGGAAGTGTATAGGATGAATATCAATTATAGTATTATCCAAAATTTAATTGGATTTCAAGGAATAGCGATAATTTATTTTCATGTAAAGACTCTGGATAATGGGATGGAGTACATCTTACATTATTACGATTATCCTATATCCAACGGCACTACCGAACGCAATAACCATAAGGTTAAGAATATTAAACGTAGAGCCTATGGCTATCGCAATAGTAGAAATTGGGAAGTTAGGGTTAAGTACAAATTTTTATGTTCTTAAAGCCTGACTTCCTTTCAGGTTTTTAAGGTGCATAGAGAAAGTCTAAGTATTTAGATTTCTATAATTAGATTGACCTGATAAAATCCCTTGACCTTAGCAAGTACTACTATATAAAGTGGTAAACCCACGCAACAACATCAATATTTCGTATGCTGTTGAAGCGCAAATATCTTTTATCAGGTTAAACTAATTAGTCTTTGCATCAACAAAATCATTATTAGAAAAACTTATACAAGATAAGAAAATGAAGGTTCCCAAGCATGTGAAAATTTTTCCTGTAAATTATTCATTTATAGGATAGGTGTGCTTGATACCACAAGATTTATCATTGAACCATAATTTATAGTCATTTTATGTAAAGAAATAAAGTTTTAAATTTAAACTTTATTTTCCTTATATAATTCGTTCCAAAAATCTACTTTTTCTTTAATTCCTATAGTTTCAACTTTAAATACAGGGTTTTTTCCTTCTGATTTTTGTTTTGTATAATCATCAAGACATTTAATAGAAATATTTCCTAAAACTACTATTATAGGAATATTTATAAGAGCCATAGCTCCCATTAGTACATCTGCTGTATCCCAAGCTACTGCAAAATTAAGTTGTGCTCCAAAAAATACTATTATAACTGCTATTATTCTAAATATTAAAAGCGTGTTTTTTTCTGGTGTTGTTTTGTTTAAATATTTAAGATTTGCTTCTGCATAATAAAAATTACCTAAGATAGAAGTAAATGCAAAACAAAATAGTGCAAATGTAATAAACCATATACCAAAATCTCCAAATTTTGTAGCTATTGCCAATTGTACATATGGAACTCCTCTAAGGGATGGATCTGGTGCTATGCCTGAAGCTAAAAGCATAAATGCTGTTGCACTACATAATACCATAGTATCTATGAAAACAGATAACATTTGAACAAGACCTTGTTTTACCGGATGAGAAACGCTTGCAGCTGCAGCTGCATTAGGGGCTGAACCTACACCAGCTTCATTAGAATATAGACCACGTTTAATTCCGTACATTATAGCCGAACCTGTAAAACCACCAAAAGCAGCTTTTAAATCAAATGCATTACTAAATATATCTGAAAACATCTTTGGTACTAAGTTTAAGTTTGAAAATACTATTACTAAAGATACTAATATATAAGATATAGCCATAATAGGAACTATTATCCCAGTAATTTTACTTACTCTTTTTCCTCCACCAAATATACATAATGCTACAACAATTGCCAATATAATCCCCACTATCATCGGTGTAGAATCTGTATAAAAATTATACCCCTCAAATGCTGAAGCTATATTAAAGGATGCAACCATGTTAAATCCACCCATATAAGTTAGTATCAACATAGTAGCAAATAAAACCCCTAATGTTCTACTTTTTAAAGCAGTTTCTATATAGTATGCAGGTCCACCAAATGAACTACCATCTTTATCTCTAACTTTATACACTTGAGCAAGTGTACTTTCTATGAAAGCAGTTGCACTTCCTAATAAAGCTATAACCCACATCCAAAATACTGCTCCTGGACCTCCCATTGTTATGGCAGTTGATACTCCAGCTATATTACCTACACCTACACGTGATGCTGTAGAAACCATTAATGCTTCAAAGGAAGAAATAGAACCCTCGTCTTCTTTTTCTTCCGTTACTACTTTTAGAGATTCTTTCAGTAATCTAAATTGAACAAATTTTGTCTTAACTGTAAAATATATACCAGTTCCTATTAATAATACTATCAAAATATAGGTATACAGCCAATTGTTTAAATTGTTAATAAAAATTTCATACATGTTTTCAACACTCCTTTTTAAAGTTTAATATACTTTGCTTTGTTGGGAATTACATCATAAAAAAACATTGAAATATCAATATTTTACTATAGCACTTTTGACTGTCCAGATATAATTAAAACATGCTTAAATTAAGCTGTTGAGAAAGTTCTTCCAAAACTTTTTTTCCTGCAATGCTGTTTCCATGCATGTCAAGGGCAGGACCCACAACTGCTATCCCCATATTATTTGGTGCAACAGCCATAATACATCCTCCTACACCGCTCTTTGCTGGAGTACCCACATTAACAGAAAATTCCCCAGATGAATCGTATAATCCACAAGTTATCATGATCGCTTTGACAATTCCATTCACTTCTTTAGGTATGATTTGTTCATTAGACCACGGTGCTATACCATCATTTGCGATTACACATGCCATCTTTGCTACATCCTCCACCACCATCTCTATTGAACATAACTTGAAATAGGTATCCAATACATCTTCAACGTCCTTTTCAATAATATTTGCTCCCTTAAGATAGTACGCAATTGCCCTGTTGGTATTTCCAGTAAGCTTTTCAGAACGATAAACTGAATGATTTACTTCAATTTCATCATTATTTGTCATCCTTTTTATCATATTGTGAATTCTATTAAACTTTTCAATGCCATTATCTCCCGACGCTAAAGATGTGCAAACGATTGCCCCTGCGTTGATAAAAGGATTCAATGGTTTATGCGATTCTCTGGTTTCCAACTTTGCTAAGGAATTAAAGGGATCTGTGGAAGGTTCCATACCAACCTTTGAGAAAACCGTTTTCTTTCCCTTATCAATAAGGGCACATATGAGAATTGCTACTTTAGATACACTTTGAATGGTGAATCTTGTATCATAATCACCTCCCAATATCATATTGCAATTGGTATCAAAAATACACGCACCGAGAGCCTCGCTGTTTCCTTTAGCAAGCTCTGGAATGTAGGATGCTACTTGTCCAAACTCTGTCCATTTTTTATTGTTTTCGATGGCATTTTTTAGTATAGATTCCATTACATAACACCTCTCCTCTATTTTGATTTTATAAGCATATAAATATATAGCAAAACTAATGCCAACTTAAATTTTTGAAACACACTGGCAAAATAGAGGGGTTTATCCACCTATCCTATAGATATGTTCGAAATCGAGCATTAAAAGTGCTCGATTTCAAACGCACAGTTCGACATCGAGCACTTTTTTTCTACATAATACATCAATATACATCAATTTTTAATCTTCATAGAACATCCTCTAGTAGTCTTTCATATACTTTTCCATTCTTCTGTTTAATGCATGTCTTGAAATGCCAAGTAGTTTTGCCGCATGACTAAAATTGCCCTTTGACTGGTTGAGAGCCTTTAAAATCCAAAGCTTTTCTAACTCCCTTACTGCCTTTTCCAACGAAAAACCTTCTTCTATACCGCCTTCTTTTTGGGACAATGCTTCAATATTTTTGGGCTTACAACCTCGTTTCTGCATCTCGTTGGGAAGGTACTCTACCTCAATGAGATCTCCATCATTTAAGATAACGATTCTCTCCATAATATTTTTAAGTTCTCTAACATTTCCAGGCCAATCGTAGTCTATCATTTTCTCTATGGCTTCTTTTGTAAATCCTCTGAATTTCTTTTTGAATTTTGTGCAATAAACATGAAGAAAATATTCTGAGAGTTCTTCAATATCAAGCTTTCTTTCCTTCAAAGAAGGAATACATATGGGAACTACATTGAGCCTATAATAGAAATCTTCCCTAAACTCTTTTTTATCTACGGCTTCTTCAAGATTATTGTTGGTAGCAGCTATGATTCTTATATCTACTTCAATCTCTTCAAGTCCTCCTATCCGCTTGAATTTCCTGGTTTCAAGAAATCTCAAAAGCTTAGCCTGTATGTCAAGAGGTATTTCCCCTAGTTCATCAAGGAACAGGGTACCACCATGGGCCAGCTCTAAAAGTCCTTTTTTTCTGGCATTTGCACCACTAAAAGCATTTTTTTCAAATCCAAAAAGTTCACTTTCAAGGAGCTGTCCAGGTATTGCTGCACAGTTAATACTGAGCATAACAGAATCTTTTCTAGAACAGTTTTTGTGTATATAGTTGGCAACAACTTCTTTTCCGGTTCCCGTTTCTCCTCTAATAAGTACTGTGACAGAATCATTTTCAGCCAATATATTCATTTTTTTTATGGTCTCTTCCATAATTGGATCTTTACTTATAAAAACATTCCCTTCTCTTAGTTCCTTTTCTTCATAAAGCATAAGCTTTTTCTTCATATGCTGACTGGCAATAGCCTTAGAGATGGTAACTTCAATTTCTTCAATATCCAGAGGTTTTTTTATATAGTCTATTGCTCCCAGCTTTATTGCTTTGATGGCAGTCTTAATATCTCCATATGCTGTCATAATAATGATTGCCACATATTCATCTATTTCCTTAATTTTTTCGGCAACTTGAAGTCCGTCTTCTCCTTTAAGCTTCATATCTAATAAAATCACATCAGGTCTGAAGGATTTCAATTTTTCTATTCCATCTATACCATTCTGCGCAGTCTCCACATGATACCCTAGGTCAAGGAATCCTTCTTCAAGCGTTAGTCGCATGATTTCTTCATCATCAATCACAAGAATTTTTGTTTTCATTGACATTCCCCCTATATTTTGGCAAATAAGTTTTGATGATTGTTCCGATGCCTTCCCTACTTTGCACTTCAATGTCTCCATGATTTGACACAATCAATTTATGCACCACAGAAAGTCCTAATCCCGTTCCACTTTCTCCTGTTGTAAAAAAAGGATCGAATATTTTATCTAAGTTTTCTCTCTTGATTCCACATCCGTTATCTTCAAATAGGACAAGTATAAATTTATCTTCCTTCCCCTTTGAACTATCCACTGTTATTTTCAAAGCCCCTCCCACATCAATGGCATTTAATGCATTAGAAATGATGTTAAGAAAAATCTGTGAAAGCTGCCCTTTATCAAAATAAACGCTTCTATCCTCTATGTTATACGTAACACTAATCTCTGCTTCTTTTTCCTCTGCCTTTGTATCAGAAAAAAGAAGTGATTTTTCAAGTATATTCACTACATTTACAATTTGAAGCTTTGGAATTCTTGGCTTTGAGAAATTCAAAAGATCCGTAATCAATATATCCAGTCGCTCAATTTCTCCAATAATCGCTTGAAAAAGATTTTGTTCCCGTGGTTTGACATGCTCCATAAGTCTTTTATTTAATATTTGTGCACTCATTTTAATTCCTGAAAGAGGATTTCTGATTTCATGGGCCAGAGCTGCTGTTAGCTGTCCCAGTGATGTCAGTCGATTTATTCTTTCAACACTTTCTTCAATTTTTTTTCTGCTTGTGATGTCACTTAAACTACATAGGACACCAATATATTCCCCCGAAACGTCTTTCATTAAAGAAGTCGTAATGTCAAGATAGATTGACTCTTTTTTGTCACTTTCATAAAAATGTTGAACTCGATTGATAGTTTCCACTCTTTTAGTTGTTTCATTAAGTTGAAGCATAAGTTTTTTTATGATCTGGGGGTTTTTTTCGTTTAAACCCATTACCCTATCGATAATCTGTGCAGCCCCATCGTTATAATTTTTTATTTTCCCGTGCATGTCCGCAGTTATAATACCCGTTGATATACTTCTTAATATATCTTCATTAAATCTTTTCATCTGAAGAAATCTATTGGTGCGAATAGAGATCTGATTCTTCATTTCATTAAAAGCTTGCCCCAAAAGTCCAAGCTCATCTTCCCTTTTTATGTTTATATCACGTTGAAAATTACCGGATATGATATTATTATAGCCTTCCAAAAATATTCCTATCGGTTTTGAAAAATTTTCTATCATGAAAAGTATAGTTTTTAAGGAAATGATTATTGAAACAGCTATTAATATGAGATAAGGTTTATTGACGTTTAGAACCTTCAAAAAGAGTTGAAATTTGTCAATAATTATATAAACTGAGATATTTAAATTCTCATAGGTCCTTCTCTTAATTTCATATCTTCTGCTTTCTACGTAATCGCTATGAATTTTATCAACATCTAAATTCAATCCCTCTATTTTCTCATAGACCACTTCGTTTCCTTCATATACCACAATTCCGAAGTTGCTTAATGCAGAAAGAGAGCTAAAAAGAATCTGTCTAGAATAGAATTCATCATTTGTCTGAGATATTGCTACAGAGATAGCATTAAAAGAATTTTCAATGTTTTGATTCGCATTTTCATAAGAATTTTTTTGCATATTATTAAAAAATAGGATACTCAAAATCATGGTAGGCATGATCATCAAAACTAGTATAGGCACTGCAATTTTTCTTTTAAGCTTGAGCTTCATATAGGATATCTCCCTTTGCTAAAAATTGATAGATTCATTATATACTTTTTACGGTCAAAAATAAATATTTTCAATAGGCTACCAAAATACAACGCCCTATCGGATTAGATAAATTGCTTCTACAATCCATAATCTTTCGAAAATTTATGAAGGTGAAAAACTTTAGAATATGATAAAATATTGTTATTAAATTCTTTCAAGAGGTGTTTTCATGAACAGGTTAACAACAAAATTTATTCTTTTTTTTGTCATAATTATTTTTTTAATAAATTTCTATATAACAAACTCTAGTAAAATATTTATAAACCAATATGCAAAATCATTTGACAATTCTGTAGAGCAGCATAATTTATACATTGCAGAGTTTCTATCCTCCTTCGAAAACGCTATCGAAATGTTTTCAAAAAATGAAATGGTACAATATGTATCAGATCATCCTGAGAAATATTACGAATCTACACTAGAGCTTTTTAAGGCTTTTCAAGAGTCCTACGCCTCTACTGCTTATGCTTACTTTGCACCAAAGAAAAAAATCGGTAGGACAAACCAATTTGTCTCTTGGCCAGATACCTCAGAAGAATTATCAAATATCGGATGGATTGCTGAAGAAAGACCGTGGTATATTAACGCCATAAAATCAGAAGGAACAATTGCTTGGACAGAACCTTATATTGATACAACTACAAAAAAAAATATTATTACGTTTTCAAAGGAAGTCAGAGACCGGGAAAACAACTTTAAAGGCGTTATGGCAATTGATCTTTATCTTGACGACGTATCAAAAAAAATAAACTATTTCCAAGAATTCAATGAAGGACATTTGCTTATTATTTCAAGAGATAACAGTGAATATTTTTTCGTGATAGATTCCCATGAAAATATAAACTTAAAGTCTCTTTTTACCAATGACCTTAAGAATAGTTTGTATGAGAAAAAATCAGGGAACTTTTATATTGATAATAAAGTTGGAAGTTATTACATTACTTTTACAACCAATATGGTTACGGGATGGAAAATTGTGGGTGTTATTGAACAAAACAATTTGAATAAAGGCGTCAAAGATATGGCAGATACTATTTTTTTCGGAGTTATTGCAATGGCATTTATAGGTATTGCAAGTATATTATTTGTGACAAAAGAAATGGGATCTACTATACAAATACTTAGTAACTCCATCGATCCTCCTGAGGAGAAAGTTCTTTCATCAGATAAAAATACGAAATTATTTGAATTTAAAAAAGAAGAAAGCGTATTTGAAATGGAAAACGCAAATATGAATATACTTTTTGAAATTGAAGCCCAAAAAGAAAAAATAAATGAGATGGTAAAAAACAGACAAAATCTTGATTCCCTAAATATTTATCAATTAAAAATTTCAATCAAGAGATTACTTGAATACTTGAATCATCTTGACTTAACTCTAAAATCCCACGAGATTCAAAAAGAAAGCGTTATTAACTTGTTTATTGAGATACAAGCAATCCTGGGTATCATGAAAACACAATCCATTACTTATGAAGAAGACAATGGTTTCAGGGAGTTAGATGCGCTCATCTGTGGCATAATGGATTTAAAAAATCCATTATGAGACTGAAGCAAACCTTAAAGTCTGTACCCTAAATTAATATATATACAGACGGGCACTTATTAAAAGGAGCTTTCTCTACATGATTTTATTAATCATTTAAAAAGACAGCTCCTTTTATCGTTTCTTATATTATATTCTTTCCTTTGCCTCAAACTTTGTATGGAGCAAATTATGGGCTCTTTCGCCATAATAAGGCTCTCCTAGATATTCTTCATAAAGCTTAATCACCTCAGGGTTCTCATGGGACTTTCTGATGGATTTTCTTTCATCCTCTTTATAAATAGCCTCCTGCCGTTTTTTTACGATTTCATCATTGCCATAATGATAGGGTTGTCCACCACCACCAATGCAACCTCCTGGACATGCCATAATTTCGATCGCATGGAATTCAGATTTGCCATTTCTGATATCCTCTAGCATCTGCCGTGCATTGCCTAAACCGTGAGCAATACCGATCTTTATTTCTTGTCCCTTTAAATCTACAGTAGCTTCTCTAATGCCCTTCATACCTCTTAATTGTTTAAAATCTACTTTTTCTAATGTTTCTCCTGTAATCCATTCATAAGCGGTTCGCATAGCTGCTTCAATCACACCACCAGTGGTACCAAAAATGGTAGCCGCTCCTGTTGATTCTCCTAATGGATGGTCAAAGTCCTCATCTGGCAGCTTGTCAAAATCTATTCCTGCTTCCTTCAACATATCTCCCAATTCTCTTGTGGTAATAACAATATCTACATTGTCATTATCATCAATACTAAGCTCTGTCCTAGCTGCCTCTGCTTTTTTAGTAACACAGGGCATAACAGAAACCACCACCATTTTTTTAGGGTCTATCCCCATTTTTTCAGCTAAATAGGTTTTTGCTATTGTACCAAACATAATATGAGGGGATTTGCAGGTAGAAGGCACGTCGACCATGTCAGGAAATTGATGTTCAATAAAGCTTACCCACGCAGGACAACAGCTGGTGAGCATAGGTAATCTTCCACCATTTTCTAATCGGTGAATGAGTTCCTTTGCCTCCTCCATAATGGTAACATCGGCACCAAACTCTGTATCATAAACTTGGTCAAATCCCATTCGTCTCAATGCCGCAGCCAGTTTTCCTGTTACTATGGTTCCTGGCTCCATACCAAAAAGCTCTCCTAAAGCCACTCGTATGGCTGGAGCAACCTGTACTACTACATATTTATCAGGCTTATGTAATTCCTCCCATACTTTATGGGTATGAAATACTTCTGTTAAGGCAGCCGTTGGACATACGGCTACACATTGTCCACAATAGGTGCAGGAGGTTTCTGCCATAGGCAAATTGAAGGCAGGTCCTACGATTGTATCAAAGCCTCTATTTAATGCGGATAAAATCCCACAGGTTTGTATTTCATTACAGGCAGTTTCACAGCGACGACATAGAATGCATTTATCTTGGTTTTTGATTACCGCCTGACTAGATGTATCTAAATGGTATTTATTGCGTTTTCCTGTATATTTGATTTCCCTAACATTTAGCTCCTTTGCAAGGGCCTGAAGCTCACACCTTAGGTTTCTTTGACATATAAGGCAGTCGGTTGGATGATTGGAAAGCAGTAGCTCTACTGCCATTCTTCTAGCTCGTATAGCCCTTAATGAGTCAGTACGAATTACCATACCATCATTGACTGGTGTGGCACAGGCCGGTGCAAGATTCGGTCTTTGCTCCACCTCTACCATGCATACCCTACAGGAGGCAGTACGATTTACCATTTTTAAGTCATGTAAATCCAAATGGCATAGAGTAGGAATTTTTATGCCTGCCTCTACTGCTGCATTTAAAATTGTATATTCTCTAGGAACCTCTACTTCCTTATCATTAATGGTTACTTTTACAGTTTCCTTCAAGTTAACACCACCTTTATTCAATTATTTACTTTTTAGGAATAGTTGTTGCTTTTTTCTTACCCATAGAGCATACTCCCGCTGGACATTTTTTATTGACAACGTGTTCATGATACTCTTCTGCAAAGTATTTCATTGTGCTTAATACAGGATTAGGAGAGCTTTGTCCTAATCCGCAAAGAGAGCTTTCCTTTACCATTTCCCCTAAGCTCTTTAGATTTTCCAAATCCTCCTCTGTTCCTCTACCATTGGTAATCCTTGTTAGAATTTCATGTAGTCGTTTATTCCCAATTCTACAAGGCGTACATTTACCGCAGGATTCATCTTCTGTGAATTCTAAATAAAACTTTGATATGTTTACCATACAGTTATCTTCATCCATGACAATCATGCCGCCTGAACCCATCATAGACCCTATTTCTTTTAAAGTTTCATAATCAATATGGGTGTCTAAATACTCCTCAGGAATACATCCTCCTGATGGCCCCCCGGTTTGTACTGCCTTAAATTTCTTATTATCTCGAATCCCTCCGCCGATATCATAAATAATCTCTCTGAGGGTGATTCCCATAGGTACCTCTACTAATCCTACATTATTTACTTTTCCTGCCAATGCAAATACCTTGGTACCCTTACTGCCTTCTGTTCCAACACGACTAAACCATGCTGGACCCTTCAAAATAATCTGAGGTATATTAGCAAAGGTTTCTACATTGTTGACAGAGGTTGGTTTGTCCCACAATCCACTTTCTGCAGGAAAGGGGGGTTTGGCATTTGGTTCCCCTCTACCTCCCTCGACTGAGTTAATCAAGGCTGTTTCTTCTCCACATACAAAGGCTCCAGCTCCATACTTTAGCTCAATATCAAAATTGAAGTCACTATTAAATATCTTCTCTCCTAAAAAGCCATATTCCCTCGCCTGCTCTATTGCTATATTTAACCGTTGTATAGCCAAAGGATATTCTGCTCGAATATAAATATAACCTTTTTCTGCACCAATAGCATAGCCAGCAATAGCCATAGCCTCCAATACACTATGGGGATCTCCCTCCAGTATGCTTCTATCCATAAAGGCACCGGGGTCTCCTTCATCAGCATTACAGATAATAAACTTTACATCATTTTTGTTTCTATAAGTCAACTCCCATTTGTAGCCTGTAGGAAAACCTCCTCCACCTCTTCCTCGGAGTCCACTATCTTTAACAGTCTGAATAACCTCTTCAGGTGTCATTTCTGTTAAGACTTTTCCAAGGGCTAAATATCCGTTTTCAGCTATGTATTCCTCTATGTTTTCAGGGTTAATGAAGCCACAGTTTCTAAGGGCGATTCGCAGCTGCTTATGATAAAAGGATATTTTCTCCTGTTCCTCAATCTTTTTTTCAAGAGTAGGTTCTTCATAAAGCAATCTTTGAACGATTCTTCCTTTAATGATGTGTTCTTTTACTATTTCTTCAATATCTTCAGGCTTCACTTCTACATAAAAAACATGGTCTGGATGAATCTTAACAATGGGTCCCTTTTCACAAAAACCGAAACAACCGGTTTTTACAACCTGTACTTCTTCAGAGTAACCAGTTTTTTTCAATTCATCTTCAAATTTTCCTATCATTTCTCTACTTTCTTGAGATTCACAGGCGGTGCCGCCGCAAACCAGAATATGTGATCGATATCGCTTCATATACTTGTCCTCCAAACGCTTATTCTTTATGAAAGGATTTAGAAATAATTGAATCCTGCAATAGTTCTCCCTTTTCTATATGCTTCTCAATAATTTCCTTTGCCTTTTCCTTATCAACTTTGCCATACAAAATAGGGGCTTGCCCTGGCACATTCACCTGTACAATAGGTTCATCATGACAATAACCCATACATCCCACCTGTACCAAATAAACATTTGTTAGGTTTTTTTCTTCAATTTCGTGAAAAAGAGTGTTAAAAGTTTCCCTAGCTCCTGCTGCAATTCCACAGGTAGCCATTCCCACCTTCAATTTTATATTCTCTTCTTCCCCCACCTTTCTTATGTTTAAGCCTTCATTGGCATTTTCTCTAATTTTTTTTAGTTCCTCTAGAGATTTAATTTGTCTCATTGCAGCACCTCCTGTCGATACTCAGATAGAATCCCTTCTACTTCCTCTGGCTTTACTCGTCCGTATACCTTATCATTAATCACCACTAGGGGAGCTAGTCCACAGGCCCCTACACACCGTACATCCTTTAGGGTAAACTTCCTATCCTCAGTAGTATCCCCTACGGAAACCTTTAGCTTATTTTCAAATTCCTCTAACAATTTGTTGCCTCCCTTTACAAAGCAGGCAGTGCCTGTACAGATATTAATGACGTATTCTCCCCTTGGCTCTTCCGTAAAATAGGTATAAAACGTAACAACACCATTTACTTTAGCACCCGCCAGACCTAATCTTCTAGCAATAAAAAGCTGAACATCCCTTGGTAGGTAACCAAAAATATCCTGTGCCCGATGCAATACCTGTATCAGTCTACCCTCAAGAGAAGGTAAACTGTCTATGTATCTCTCCAGCTCCTCATAATGCTCCTTTGGTATAGGTTTTTCATTATTGTTTTTTCCCTTCACTCTAAGTTCTTCTGGCATATAACTCCTTCCTCTCTAAATTCAAATAGGTATAGTTCACCTATTATTGTTTATTAAATCCATATTTATTATTCTTTTCTAAATCTAATTCTCTTTGACGAGAAAAAACCCACTTAAAGAATCTAAGTGAGCTTTGATAGGCTTATCATTTTCTATTAGTTACAGTACTACTCCACCGTCTACGCTTAACACAGTACCTGTAATAAATCTAGCTTCTTCCGATGCAAGAAATGCATAGGCATTTGCAACATCTTCTGGTAAACCTAAGTCTTTAAGTGGCGATTTATCCCTCATCATATCCAGCACCTTATCTGGCATCTTTTGTACCATAGGAGTTAATATAAACCCTGGTGCTACAGCGTTGACTCTAATTCCTTTTTTTCCCAATTCTTTTGCCCAGGTTTTCGTCATTCCTATAACTCCCCACTTTGTAGCAGCATAATTGGTTTGACCAAAATTCCCGTAAATACCTACTACTGAAGATGCACTCAAAATCACGCCACTACCTTGTTCTGCCATTACTTTAGCTAAGATTTGTGTACAAGTATAGACACCTTTTAAATTTACAGCAATTACCTTATCAAAGTTCTCTTCTGACATTTTTAACAACTGGCTATCCGCCGTGATTCCAGCATTATTTACTAGTATGTCTATCTTACCCCATTTACTTATTACATCTTCTGCTACTGTTTGAATTTCATCTCTTCTCAATACGTTTGCTTCATAAAATAATACTTCTCCTCCTAAGGCCTTTAGCTCTGCTACGGTGCTTTTTAAATTATCAACACCTATATCAGTTATGGCAACCTTTGCCCCCTCATTAACAAATTTTATCGCAGTTGCCTTTCCTATACCTTGAGCAGCTCCTGTAATAATAGCAACTTTGTCCTTTAATCTCATACGATTACCTCCTTGAATTATTTTATTTATAGTCAAAAAAGCCTTTACCAGTCTTCCTTCCCAATAGACCTCCCCTTACCATCTTTTTCAGCAAAGGATGTGGTCTATACTTACATTTTTCACAGAGATTCACCTCTTTTTTTATCAAGGACTAAAAATCACAAAACCTATTCAATTTGTAATATCGACTAAACTAACCCTATGGTAGCTAATATAATACCTGCTATTACAGCTAAGATTGGGATGGCTGTTCCAACCATAAATATATCTTTATAAGAATCCTTATGAGTCATGGCTGTTACAGCTAATAAGGTTAAAACTGCACCATTATGGGGTAGTGTATCTAAACCACCACTAGACATGGAAGCAATCCTATGGAAGGCCTCTAGAGGAACCCCTGAAGCAGCAGACAGTTCAACAAATCTATCACCTAAAGCCGCCAATGCAATACCCATCCCTCCTGAGGCAGACCCGGTAGCACCTGCTAACACATTTACAGCGACTGCTTCAGAAATCAGCGGATTTCCTTCTATTCCCATCACGAGATTGCTTAAAGTCTGAAATCCTGGCACGGCTCTAACAACTGCACCAAATCCTACTGCTGCACTGGTATTAATGATAGCTAAAACTGAGCCAGATGCTCCTGCGTTAATGCTTTGCACAACGTTTTTCAACCTACTGACATTTAGTAGCAATGCTAAAACAATTCCCGCTGTCAATGCAATGATAATGTCCAATTCAAATAGATTTAGCAAAAGAATTACTGTTATTAGTGGTAAAGAGGATAACATAGGATTGGGTAATGTAGCCTCATCTATCTCCTTAACCTCCTCCTTCTCTTTAGCAGCTACTTCTCCTCCTGCTACAGCACCACCCTTACCATTAGATGATGAAGCCTTTCCCTTTTTTGCCACCGAACCGGTTGGCTCATTAAATACTTCCCCCGCTGCCGTAAGCTTCTTTTCTCTATAGGTCATCCAAAGCATACCTACACCAAACATAATCAGGGCTCCTACAGTTCCCATGATAGGGGCTGCTGTTGGAGTTGTACCGAAATAATCTATAGGAATAAGATTTTGGATTTGAGGTGTTCCAGGTATTGCCGTCATCGTGAAGGTAAAGGCTCCTAATGCTATTGCTCCGGGTATAAGCTTTCTAGAAATATTTGCTTCTCTAAATAGAGCTACTGCTAACGGATACATAGCAAATACAACTACAAATAATGACACCCCGCCATAGGTTAGTACTGCACATCCTACCACTACGGCTAAAATCGCTCTTTTTGTTCCTATTTTAGAAGTAACCCAATGGGCTACAGATTTAGCTGCTCCTGAATCATCCATTACCTTACCAAAGATAGCTCCCAACATAAATACTGGGAACCACGATTTAGCAAATCCTACAAATCCTCCCATGTAAGCTTCTCTATAAGCCTCTACTAAATTCAAGCCTCCTGTTAAAGCAACAATCGCAGCACATATAGGGGCAATCCATATAATGGACATACCACGATATGCCAAATACATTAATAAAGCCAATCCAATAATAATTCCTAACATATCAATTGCACACTCCTCTCTTTATAATCCATAGGAAATTATGTACTCTTTTGTTCCTTTATTTTTTCATAATAGGCTCCATCTAAATCTCCTCAATGTGCTTCAACCAAACTAACTTCTAAAGCTTCTGAAGGAAATTTTTGTTCTATTTGTACACCCATTTTTTCAGATTTAAATATTCTTTCATCCATCAACTTCAAATTTTTGCTAATCACTGGCTTAAAATCCATATATTCTAATACATCCTTTACAAGTTCAATTCCCGGTGCTATTTCCGTAAGAACTAGACCATCTTCCCCTAATTCAAAGACTGCTCTTTCTGTAATATATATTACAGTCTGACCAACTTCTTCAGCATATTTTCCACTGAAGGTAATTTGCTCAACCTTTCCAATAAATTTCACAACCTTTCCCTCTTGAAGAATACTAAGCTTTCCATTGGCTGCTTCTATTTTTAATCCTCCGGCTGTAAAAGTACCACAAAATACAACTTTTTTAGCATTTTGAGTGATATTAATAAATCCGCCAGGTCCAGTAATCTTGGGACCAAACTTACTAACATTGATATTGCCAAACTCATCACACTCTGCTAATCCAAGAAATGCAACATCAAGTCCACCGCCATCATAAAAATCGAATTGATTTGGCTGATCAATGATGGCTTCTGGGTTAATGGTTGCCCCAAAGCTTAAACCTCCAACTGGTATGCCTCCGATAGGTCCAGGCTCCACCGTCAATATCATTTGATCACTAACACCTTCTTCATTTGCTACAATAGACACGCCCTCCGGCATACCGATGCCTAAATTTACAATAGCGTTAGGTACTAGCTCCATAACAGCTCTACGGGCAATAATTTTTCTTTCGTCCAGCTCCATTGGCTTTACTGAGGATACTGGCACTTTTATATTTCCTGTATATCCTGGATTGTATTGCTCCGAGAAGGTTTGCATATGATTTTTCATATCCTGAACCTCAACAACCGTATCTACATAAATTCCAGGTATTTTTACTAGTCTTGGATCTAATGTACCTGCTTTAACTACTTTTTCCACCTGAACAATCACTTTTCCTCCCGAATTTTTACAAGCCTGTGCTATAGATAAAACCTCTAGTGATCCAACTTCCTTTTCCATGGTGACATTGCCTCGTTCATCTGCATAGGTTCCTCTTAGTAGGGCAAAGTCTATGGGGAAAGCTTTGTAAAACAAGTACTCTTTTCCATATAAGTCGATTACTTCTACTAAATCTTCTTTTGTTTTTTTATTTAGTTTTCCACCTTCTATTCGGGGGTCAACAAAGGTTTTTAATCCTACATGAGTAATCGTACCAGGTTTACCTGCCGCAATATCTCTAAACAAGTGTGCTATAACTCCTTGGGGAAAGGTATATCCTTCTATTTTGTTTTCTAAAGCTAGCTTTTGTACCTTAGGGGCCAAACCCCAGTGACCACCTATTACTCTTTTGATCATACCTTCATATCCAAAATGGTTAATCCCCCTATCCTTTCCATCCCCCTGCCCTGCCACATAAACCAACGTCAAGTTTTTAGGTTCTTCAGTTTGTAGATATCTTTTCTCTAGCTCCATCTCCAGCTCTTCTGGAACGCAATTACCAACAAATCCTCCCGTAGCAACAGTACTGCCAGATTTTATGATTTTTACTGCTTCTTCTGCTGTCAAAAATTTTAGCCTCATCCAGATTCCTCCCTTAACTAAGAATTAATTACTAATTTTGCAAGCCACATGCCAAAACAAATATTTTTTTAGAGAGAAATCAGTTTCTTAACTTTCATGCGATGTTTTTAATAAAAAAAGGGCCCTATAAGGCCCTCCAAATCATCAAATTATGATCTCTATATTGTTTCTATTTTTCAAAACTGCTAAAGCGAAAGAATTAAATAGTTTACGGCAAAAGAGTAAAGAAAAGGCAAGCTGTGTTCATTTTTTTTACATTAAAACAAGGTGTTTTTCTGAATATTATAATAATTATACACTTAACTAAGCATGGGTTGTAGTTTATTGTTGTTGCAGGTTTGTCCTAATTATAGTGTCCAAAAATTTTACAATGTCAATTTTTCTTACATATCTAAATCATATCTTTCAATCTTTTCATACAAGCTTGTTCTGCTAATCCCTAAATCCTTTGCAGTCTTTCGTTTGTTTCCATCGTTTTCTATGAGGCTTTTTTCTATAGCATGCTTCTCAATTTCCTCCAGCATGAATTTTAAAGTTTTACTATTTTTTGTGATAGCACTATTCAAAGGATTTGTGATATAGAGAGGCAAATGCTGAAGCATAATCATGGCTTCCTTATCAATTAAATTGAAGGCTCTCTCTATAACATTTTCTAACTCTCTAATATTGCCTGGCCATCCATATCTCATTAAGGCGCTCAAAGAAGCAGGCGTAATCTCTGTCACAAACTTATCCATTTCCTTGGAAAACTTCTTAATCAGGTGCTTAATAATAAGAGAAATATCTTCTTTTCGTTCTCTTAAAGAAGGAATCTTTATGCTGACAACATTTAGTCGATAATAGAGATCCTCTCTAAACAATTTCTTTTTTACCATTTCTTCTAGATTTTGGTTTGTTGCTGCTATGATTCTTATGTCTATCTTCTGAGTTTTTGTTCCTCCAATTTTGTCAATTTCCCTCTCTTGAATAACCTTTAGAAGCTTTGCCTGCATGTTCAAAGGCAATTCTGCTATTTCGTCTAGAAAGATAGTGCTTTTATTAGCTAGTTCAAACTTCCCCGGTTTTCCACCTTTTTGAGCCCCTGTAAAGGCTCCTTGCTCATAGCCAAACAGTTCTGATTCTAATAGTTCGTTAGGAATCGCTGCACAATTTATCTTGATCAGAGGGTATTCTCCTCTTAGACTTGAGTTATGAATAGCCGAGGCAAACAATCCCTTACCAGTTCCGCTTTCTCCTAATAACAGGATATTGGATTTTGTATTTGCTACTTGCTTAGCTAATTCTTTTACTTTTCTAAGACTTTGGCTTATCCCTATAATATGATCAAAGGTATTATCATTTCCTAATGCCTTTTTTAGTTCCTTTTTATAGAATTCTAATTCTTTTTCCATCACATTTACTCTTTTAGCATAAGTATCTAGCTCAACAAGATCCTTAAATAAAACTGTACCTACTGCTCCTATTACTTCTCTATTTTTAATAATAGGAATTCTATCTGCAATCATTTTATTTCCTCTGATCTGTTGAACATCTCCAATCTCCCTATTACCAGTTCTTACAACAATATGCATTCTTGTATTTTCAATAACCTCTGTTACATGCTTCCCTATAGCCTCTTCTTCTGTTGTTCCCAAAAAATCACAGTAGCCTTTATTCATCATTTTAATATAGCCTTCCTTATCTACAACAACGATCCAATTATAAATAATTTCAAAAATGGTTTTATACATTTCTAATAATACTTCTTTGTCCTCTAAGGAAAAATACTCTTTATACTGATCTATCATACTCCCACCCCCCCTTAAGTATTATTATACACAGTACAAGTTTGGTTAAAACAAAAATCCCTTTAGCCAGGGATTTTTTATGATGTTGTACCACTTATTCTATCTTTTCACTATTACAGCAGTACCCATACCCCCACCAATGCACAATGTGGCTAACCATATGTTACATCTCTTTTTACCATTTCATGTACTACTAGTGCCTCTTTTAACCCTTTACTTTTTTAGATATGTCTTCAATCTATCAACCGAAGTGTTTATCACTAGCTCCTCTGGTACATTTAAATCCTTAATCATTTCTAGTGCTACAGAAAATTTGCCGATACTATGGGCCATATGAGCATCACTGCCTACTACAACCCCCACCCCTTTATCTCTGCAGGCTTTAAGGATATTATAGCAGTTCTCTTTACTTCCAACTCTAAAGGTTTCTGGCTTTAATGAACTGTTATTAATTTCTATTAGGGTTTTATGCTCCTTAGCTGCATTGATGAGTCTTTCAATATCCACAGGATATGCAGGATTTCCAGAATGTCCTATAATATGTATGTAGGGAAGCTTCATTAAATTGATAAGAACATTAGTATTTTCTTCCATCTTACCAGGCTTAATGCAGGGCTGATGAAGGCTGGCAATTACAATATCCAATCCCCTCAAAACACCCTCAGGGATATCTAATCTACCTTCATGATTCATAATATTTACTTCTACACCCTTTAATATTTCTACTCCCTCTATTTCCTTCGGTACCACCCTTAAATTTTTAAAATGCAATATATGAGCACTTCCAGGCATCTTAGGTCCGTGATCTGTAATGGCAATTAGTTTGAATCCTATCTCCTTAGCATAGGCAGCCATTTCTTGAATGGTACTGTAGGCATGTCCGCTTGCTATCGTATGGCAATGAGTATCAAGTATAAGCTTCATGAGTAATTCTCCCTTCGATATCTTCTTAAGTATCTATTCAATTTTTCTCCAAGTAATTGATATTTATTATAACAAATATTATTTTCTATAACCAATAGATATTTATACATTTTTTATAATTATGCGTAAGATATTACATAAATATTATCAATCCTATTCCTTTGTCTTAATTTTTTCAGACTACACAACCGTCTCCTTTCAGAACCATAAAAAGGGTAGAAACCTCCACCCTTTTCATGGCAAACCTATTAAATTAACAAACGAAGAAATGTCTTCCACCAAATAATACAACTAACAATAGGAAGAAGAATAGTAAGCTATCACCTGCAGCTCTAAAGATACCGCAGTTGCAGAAGATGATAACTAGCAACAAGAAGAAAAACAATAAGCTGCTTTGACCACCAAACAAGCCACCTAATACATTAGTTTTAGCTATATCACTCATTTATAGCACCCTCCTTATATTCTTATTAGGACTATCTCTAGTCTTAATATATATTATGTTGAAACGATAGAAATGGTTACTTTTGTTCTACAAATGGACAGTAGTGAACTACCCATTTGTAGAACACTCATTTTTTGATTCACTATCAGATTAAATGCCACCACAAATTCCACGACCAGTGAATAATACTATCAGAATTAACAAGAAGAATAATAAGCTGTCTCCTGCTCCTTTAAATGCTGGACAATTACAGAATATAATCACCAGTAATAGAAAGAAGAACAATAGTGAAGTATTTCCTCCTCTCGTACCTCCAAAAAAGTCACCAAAAATACCTGTTCCTTTTACTGTGTCACTCATTATTTGATACCTCGCTCTCTCAATGATTTCTTATCAAGTCTCATTTTATATTATGAATAAAGCCATGTTTTGGTGCATAGTTCTCTTGACAAGAAATACTAAAATAAAAAAGTCTTCCTTTGAAAGATTTAAAGGACGACTTTTTTGAAACCAATAACGGAAATTATACTTATCCACAATTAAGTAAAGTTTATAATTTCCTATTGGTTATAAAAAAACAAACAACTATAAAAGTCGTTTGTTTTTTTATTAATAAGTAATTTAAATTTTAGTAATGAATAATACCAATTTCATACTTCTATAGTATTTATGCATCAATTCTTTGTGTCCGATCTTTTTTGAAAATTCCTTTATACAATATAGGTAGTACAACAACTGGAAATGCTACATAACCAATATAACCATAACCCTTTGCAATTAACGGAATTAATCCAAACAAAGCAATTCCCCAGGTAAACAAAACATAGACAGCAGATGCAATAATTTCTTTTTTTCTACTGTTTCGCTGTGCTCCCTCTTTTACTGAAATATTTATGATTCTTTTAGCTCCCCCATAAATTAAGTTAACACCAGTAGAAATAACACCTAAGAAAATCAAAAGAGATACCAGCAATTCTCCTGCCCTGCCTCCTACACCATTATTAATAACATATAACACAGGAACTGCCTCAGGCAAAATGTTAGGATAATAGCTTAATATAACCATTGCTGCCAATCCCAGTAAAAATCCGTTTAAAATAAAGCCTGTAATCGCTGCTTTTTTTACATCATTTTTATCCTTTAATACATCCGCCACTGCTATATAACTACCTACTACTGCCGCCTGTAGACTAGAGTATTTTAATGCTTCCCATAGTGCTGGTCCAAAACCATTAGGGGAGGGAAGCTCTCCAATAACATTTTTAAGATTGGGTATGATAGCAATAAAATTGCTGCCATAGATAATCAAAAGTCCCACTATAACAATGATGGCAATCCAAGATGCCACTGCTCGGATAACATCTGCTCCATATATAGTCAGAAAAAACATAATTACAGCTATAACCGCAGTATTTAACATATAAGGTGTACCAAATACGCCTGTCATTGTAGCTCCGCCGGTGGCAAAAGCCACTGCTGTAGCTGTTACTAAAGTAAGATTAAAAGCAAATTCATAAAGATTAGAAAAAATCTTTTCATAGGGACTGTAAAAGGCATCCGCCCAGCTCCTATATTCAAACTTTTTGTGCTTAATGCTGAATTCCCAAGCGTAGTAAAAAACTAAAGCATTGATAAGAATTGCAATAATTGGTGTAAACAGTGCATACCATCCATATTGAACAAAAAACTGTACCAATTGTCGGCCAGATGCAAATCCTCCTCCAAAGTGAGTTGTAAACCATACAAAGGCCACTGCAAAATAAGCTGGCATTCCACTAACGGGACTTTTTTTCATATCATTTCACTCTCCATTTCCCCTTTTTTATCTCTTATTTACAATGGTACCAGGATTAAGAATGCCATTAGGATCAAAAACCTTTTTAATACCCTTTATTAATTCAATTTCTTTTTGACTTAACTGTATAGCTAAGTTTGATACCCTGGTTTTACCGATACCATGCTCCGCTGTGATGGTACCGCCATATTTAACAGCTGTTTTATACATAGCCTCCTTTAACTCGTCAAAATAAGAGGGTCTTTCTCCATTTTCCCGCATAATAAAATTGTGAATATTTCCGTCCCCCGCATGGCCTACTGAAGGAGTTCTTGCCCCATATTTCTCTGCAAGGGCAAAGATATCATTCATGAAATCTGCAATAGAGGCAACTGGTACCGCCATGTCTAGTGCATCTGCCGCATCATGGACAACGGCTGTATAAACATTGCTCCGCACCGCTAAAATTGATCGTTGTTCCTTCGTGGTTTCTGCAATCATAGTATAAACTGCATTGTGTTCCTCGCAAAGTTCTGCAATTACTTCACTTTTTTCATAAAGATCATCCTCTTTATTCTCTGAAAGCATAACGATAACATCAACACTTCCCTCTTCAGCCGGCCACTTTTCTCCTATATGAGCTGCCGATTCTAATGCAATATCTCTCTCCATATATTCAATAGCTAAAGGTATAATTCCTGATTGTAGGATTTTCGGTACCACACCGATGGCATCCCTTCTATTATCAAAGGATATAAGTAATGTTCCACTATATTTAGACTCTGGATAAAGCTTTAGTGTTGCTTTTGTTACGATTCCTAATATTCCTTCGCTACCGATCATTAAATGTAAAAGATCTAAGCCACTGTTGTTTTTAATCAACTTTCCTCCTAGGTTTACAATCTCTCCGGTAGGCAGTACCACCTCTAAACCTTTTACATGATTTCTCATAATACCATGTCTTACTGCCTTTGCTCCACCAGCATTTTCTACAACCATACCACCAATATGGGCACCTTCATCTCCTGGATGAATTGGGAAAAATAAATTGTCATATTCCCTTAGCTTCTCTAGAAGGTCAGCTAGGGTTACTCCTGCCTCACAGGTTGCCATCAAATTCTCTTCATCAATTTCTATAATTTTATTTAATCTTTCATCAGAAAGAATAATACTAGTCTCTGTAGGAATCGCACCTCCACAAAGACCGGTACCACCACCCCTTGGAACCACAGGGATTAATTCTTTGTTAGCATACTTCATTATTTCTGCTATTTCCTCAGTGGTACCAGGTTTTACAACAATAGAATCCTCCGCTGCTTCAGGCCGCATAAGTTCTTCAGTTTCATCGTATAAATACCCTTTTGTTTGATCCAGACTAGTCAGCACCCAATCCTCTCCAACGATTTGTTTTAAACTCTCAATTACTTCTGCTCTCATCTTCATCCCCCTTAACTACTTTTCTTTTAGCCATTATATAATTACAATGAGACTTAATTCAGAAATCTCATTATGTGCTAGCTAACTCCTTGACTTGATAATATTCATTTTACTCCTTTATAGATGTACATTACTAAAGTGCATTATGTATAAGAAAAGGCTGTATTAAACCGCCACTTCCTTTTTCTTTAATTTTTCTATCAATGTAGGTATTACCTCATACAAATCCCCTACAATACCAATGTCAGCAATATTGAATATAGGGGCCGATGGATCAGAATTAATTGCAACAATCCTTTCCGCCTCCCGCATACCTGCTAAATGCTGAGGTGCTCCAGAAATGCCACAGGCTATATAAAGCTTGGGCTTAACTCGGTTGCCACTATAGCCTACTTGATGCTGGCTGGAAATATAATTTTCCTCCACTACTGCTCTGCTGGCACCCACAACACCACCTAGTAACTCTGCTAGTTCATATAGTATTTTAAAATCCTCTGGCGTTTTTATGCCTCTACCCCCAGCCACCACTACTTCTGCCTCTGAAATGTCGTTTTCCATACATTCTAATTCCCGTAATATCTTTACACCTGTTTTCTCTACCAATATAGGATCAACTTTAATTATTTTTCCTGATCTATTTATATCTCTCTCAGCTTCGGAAAATTCTTTGTATCTAATCGTAGCCATTTGTGGATAAGTTTTCGTCTTAATATGAGCTAGAATATTATCGCTAAAGGCAGGACGAATTTGAATTAATTTTCCATCTTCATCTATTTTTAACTCGGTACAATCTGCTGTTAATCCAGTTTTTAAGTTTCCCGCTATACGAGGTGCCAACGACCGTCCAAAGCTAGTAGCTCCAAAGAGACATATCTCTGGTTTAATCCTTTTGATCAGATTAATAATATTCTCTGTGTAGATCAATTCCTCTGGTAGATTCAAAAAATCGTTTCCCACATAATATACTTCATCCGCGCCCCGATAAATTAGCTCTTGAAGGTCCATACTTTTAGGACCCACTACAATACAATAGACAGGTGCCATAAGCTGATTTGCCAATTCTCTCCCCTTGTTTAAAAGCTCATAGCTAACCTTATGTATAATACCATTTTTTTGTTCAGCAAAAATTAAAATTCCTGTATATTTTTCATCCCCCATCTTCTATCCCTCCATCACTTTCATTTCCTTAAATAACTCCACCAGTAGATTTACTGCCGTTTCCGTGTCATTACGAATAATTTTCCCTTTCCTGGTAGCTGTTGGTGGCACTTCTATCTTATTCACCCAAGTAGGTGACCCCTTTAATCCACATTCTTCCAAAGCTATGTATTCCTTTAAATCTTCAAAGGTTAATTTGTTTATTTCTGCTTTTCTAGCTGCCATTTTTCTCTTGAAGGAGGGCAATCGTGGTGTATTGATATTTTTCGTTACCGTAAGCAACCCTGGCAAAGCCATCTCCTTTAAATATCTTCCACTCCATATATCAGATATTACCTGAATATTGTCTAAGTTTACCGCTTGAATATGACTTACATAGGATACATGAGGTATATTTAAATAATCTGCCGTTTCAGCTCCCACCTGTCCCGTATCACCATCAACAGTTTTTTCTCCAGCAATAATGAGGGTAAAACCCCCTAGCTTTTTAATCGCTGCTGATAGTGTATGGGCAGTAGCTTTTGTATCAGCTCCACCAAAGTGTTTATCAGAAATGAGAAATCCTTCATCTGCCCCTCGAGCAATCGCTTCTCTTAAAGCTTCTTCTGCACTAGGAGGTCCCATACTTATGGCAGTTACCTTTCCATCTGTCATTTCTCTTAATTGTATAGCAGCCTCTAATGCATTTAAGTCAAAGGGATTAATTTCTGTACCAGCAGATTTTCTATCGATTAATCCCCTCTCGCTATTAAACTTAACTTTTTCCATATCCGGTACTTGTTTAATCAAAACCCCAATATTCATCTACTTCTCCCCCTCGCTATTACTAAAAAAAGATATATTTCCTATAATATTTTATTAAAGTATTGTTTTATTTTTTGAAATATAACTTTAATTTTTCAGACCATTTTATCACAAGTTAAATTGTTAGTCAAAAGTTAATTTTCAATAAAAGGATTTTTTCCGTCACCTTTTCTAATATAGAACATTTCCACATCAAAAGCATAATTTAATATATAAGCGAATAACTAAAAATATGTATGAGGTGGTCTTTGTGAATATTGTTGTGCAAAAATTTGGTGGTACTTCTGTTTCTACTAAAGAAAGACGACAAATGGTAGTTGATAAAATAACCGCTGTTAAAAATACTGGCAATGCAGTTGTAGTAGTAGTTTCCGCTATAGGCCGCAAGGGTGAGCCTTATGCTACAGATACTTTAAGAGGCTTAGCATTGGAAAACACCCCTACATGTAGTCTGAAACACTTAGATTTATTAATGTCCTGTGGTGAGATTATTTCTTCTGTTGTACTGGCTTCTTCTTTAGAAGCATTAGGTTACAAAGTAGCTGTACTTACAGGCTTTCAAGCAGGTATCTTAACGGACGATACCTTCGGTAATGCTGATATTTTATCTGTGGATGCTAACAAAATTCTACCCTATTTAGAGGAGGGGAACATTGTTATTGTTTCAGGATTTCAAGGGGCTACAAATGACGGAGAAATTACAACCTTAGGAAGAGGAGGAAGTGATACTACTGCCACTGCACTAGGAGTAGCATTACATGCCAAGTATGTAGAAATCTATACGGATGTGGATGGGATTATGACAGCGGATCCAAATGTTGTGCCTAATGCAAAAATTATTGATGAAATAAATTACGATGAAGTATTTCAGATGGCAGAAAAAGGAGCAAAGGTTATTCATCCCAAGGCAGTAGAAATTGCTCAATACGGTAATCTGCCAGTAAAAGTTAAAAATACTATGTCTGCACATCCAGGAACCAGTATTTTTTCTTGTCGTAAAAATGGTCATATTCCCTATTCTTCTAAACGAGTTCATCGGCTTCTGACAGCAATCACTCATAAGGATGGTATCTCCCAGGTTTTTATCCACCTCAAAGAAAACCTTCAAAAAGATAGTCAATTGTTGTCAGCCTTAGCCCAAGTAACCATCAGCATTGATATGATTAATTTCTTTGTTGATAAAAAGGTTTTTACAATCGCTACTGAACAAAAACATTCTCTTGAGGAAGTATTAGAAGATTTTCAGTTGGAGTACAATGTTTTAGATGGTTGTAGTAAAGTTACAATTATAGGTTCTCGAATTACAGGTATTCCAGGTGTTATGGCTACGGTAGTTAATGCCTTAGCAAAAGAGAATATTCAGATACTACAAAGCTCTGATTCCCATGCTACAATTTCCTGCCTTGTAAAGGAAGATGCTGCTAAAAAAGCTGTAAATCTTCTACATGAAGCTTTTCATTTAGATCAATAAATAGCTTATCAAAAGTATTTTGATAGGTTAAAGTTGAGATAAAGCAAAAGCTAAAAAATGACATAAAAAAGAAGATTGCTTTTGAAAAGCAATCTTCTTTTTAAATGGACTCGTTTCGCTTGATGAAACCAGTTCACTCTGTCTCTTCTTCCTGTTCTTCCTCTAGTCTTTGTAAAATTAACTTATATCCATCTGCTCCATAATGAAGACATCGATTGACCCTACTAATGGTAGCGGTACTAGCACCAGTGACCTTTTCTATTTCGCTATAGGTTCGTCCTTCCTTTAGTAGCTTTGCCACCTCTAACCTTTGGGAAATCGATTGTATCTCCTTAATCGTACAAATATCTTCAAAAAATCTATAGCATTCTTCTATTGTTTCTAATTTTAATATAGACTTAAACAAAGCGTCCGTAAACTCATCTTGAATTTTGGATTGATAAGACATGCTCTCACCTCAAATACAGATTTTAAATATAAATTTCGCCTTTTTTTCTCTATTTCCTTTTAAGTTTTAAAATTAACTTCTAAAAGTTTTTCATTTTTTATAGATATACGCCTTTATAATTAAATTTAAATATACACGGTCTATTGTTCTGTTTTTAACTAAAAAAGATATCTCTTAATGTATTAATTTTTTCAAGCGTATATTTACACTACAGATTTTCTATTAGATTTCTTATCTAGAAGATCATCGGTGTTTTTTACTAAGTTTATGGTTTTATTTAACTAACTATCCAAATTTATTTTTAAATTTTAGTATTGACTTTTTTAAAGAAAGCTAATATAATCTAATTCATGATTGATGTTACAAAAAAACAAATGAATATTATACTCTTATCTAGAGAGGCGGAGGGACTGGCCCTATGAAGCCCGGCAACCACGATCATTATCGAAGGTGCCAATTCCAGCAGCACAAAAGGTGCTGAAAGATGAGGGAGAAGCCAACGGTTTATAAGTGATGCTTCTTTCCTTGCGAAAGAGGTTTTTTTATTGGAAAAATTTAATACTTAGATACTCTTATCTAGAGAGGCGGAGGGACTGGCCCTATGAAGCCCGGCAACCACGATCATCATCGAAGGTGCCAATTCCAGCAGCACAAAGTGCTGAAAGATAAGGGAAGAGCAACTGTTTTTGAATGATGCCTCTTTCCCTGTGAAAGAGGTTTTTTTATTGTAATTACAACTTAAGGAGTGATCACATGATTGAATTAAAAAACGTCAGTAAGCTTTATGAGTCTAATGAGGGAAATGTATTAGCTCTCAACAATATTGATTTAACTGTAGAAAAAGGAGATATTTATGGGATTATGGGTCTTAGTGGTGCTGGCAAATCTACATTAATCCGTTGTATTAATTTATTAGAATGTCCTACTTCTGGAGAAGTCTGGGTAGATAACGTAGAGTTAACAAAGCTTTCCTCTAACTTACTTCGCCAATCTCGTAGAAACATGGGGATGATTTTTCAACACTATCATTTACTTACTAGTAGAAATGTTGAAAAAAACATCGCTTATCCTTTAGAACTTAATGGATTACCTAAGAATCAAATTAAAGAACGAGTGGATCAACTACTTGATTTAGTAGGCTTGAAGGAAAAAAGAAGCAATTATCCATCTCAATTAAGCGGCGGCCAAAGACAGAGAATTGCCATTGCCAGAGCCTTAGCTACTAACCCTAAAATATTGTTAAGTGATGAGGCTACTTCTGCCTTAGATCCCATAACAAGTAGGAGTATTCTTAACTTGTTAAAGGAAATTAATAATAAATTAGGTATTACCATTGTTTTAATCACTCATCAAATGGAGGTAATAGAACAGATATGTAACAAGACTGCTGTCTTGAAGGATGGGAATATCGTAGAACAGGGTTTGGTCAGTAGAGTCTTTAAAGCTCCTCAGCATCCCTATACTAAACTTCTACTGGGCCACAGAGACTTTGAAAAACATGATCCTATTTCACTAGACTTTTTTAGAAATGTTAAGGTAGGTGGATTATAAATGGAAAGATTGTTAAATCTATTGCTTCCCTCTATATATGAGACACTTTATATGGTTTCCCTATCTACTTTGCTAGCAGTTTTCATAGGAACTCCTATAGGAATCATCTTAGTAGTAACGAAGAAGGATCATATTATGGATAATCAAATAATTCATCATTGTTTCTCTTATATTGTTAATATAGGACGATCCTTTCCCTTTATCATACTTATGATTTCCATCATTCCCTTTACCCGTATGATTGTGGGAACATCTATTGGTACTACCGCCGCTATTGTTCCTTTAACAGTGGGCACGATCCCCTTCTTCTCTAGGGTTATAGAAAATGCTCTACTAGAGGTTGATAAAGGAGTTATAGAGGCTTCCCAAGCTATGGGCGCTACAAATTTAGAGATTATTTATAAGGTATTAATACCAGAAAGCATGCCAGCAATCATATTAGGTCTTACGATTACTATCGTTAGTGTTATTAGTTATTCTGCTATGGCAGGCGCAGTGGGAGGAGGTGGTTTAGGAGATTTAGCTATACGCTACGGATATCATCGCTTTGATAAAAGCATTATGATATGGACAGTATTTTTATTAATTATCATGGTACAGTTTGTTCAGGTTTCAGGAAACTATATTGCAAAGAAAATTGACAGGAGGTAATGACAATGAAAAGAAGAGGAATATTATTTATTGTAGGCGTATTGGTGGTTGCTTTATTAGTAGGTTGCACACAGTCTGAAAATCCTAGTGATACAGCTGTTGTGGAAAATGAGGTGAAGGTGTTAAAGGTTGGTGCTACACCAGTGCCTCATTCAGAAATATTAGAGTTTGCAGCACCTATTTTACTTGAAAAAGGTATTGAGCTAGAGATCGTGGAATTTACAGATTATACTACACCAAATTTAGCCTTAGCTGATGGTGGAATTGATGCTAACTTCTTCCAACACGTACCTTATATGGAGACTTTTGCAGAAAACAATGGTCTGAACCTAGCTTCAGCTGCGAAAGTTCATGTTGAGCCATTAGGACTTTACTCTAAAAAATTATCCAGTATAGAAGATTTAGCAGATGGATCAAGAATTTCTATTCCAAATGATCCAACCAATGGAGGTAGAGCATTATTGTTACTTCAATACTATGGATTGATAGAACTAGAAAAGGATGCTCCTTTAACAGCTACAGAGAAGGATATTGTTTCTAACCCTAAAAATCTTAGATTCATTGCATTAGAGGCTCCACAATTACCTAGATCATTAGATGATGTTGATGCTTCTGTTATTAATACCAATTATGCTTTAGAGGCAGGCTTTAATCCTGTTAATGATTCGTTAATTATTGAGGATGCAAACTCTCCTTACGCAAATATCTTGACAGTACGTCCAGAGGATGTAAAAGATGAAAACATCTTAGCTTTAGTTGCTATATTAAATTCCCCAGAAGTTAGAGAGTTCATTGAAACAAAATATGAAGGTGCTATTGTGCCTGCATTTTAGGTAACTAAAAATAAAATCTATTTTCTCCCGTAGGGGTGGACGACTCTGTCCACCCCTTTACGTGTCTGAAATTTTGTAGGGGACGACAGGGTCGTACGACTATACATATACTGCACTATCTAAAATTTAGTATATCTGTACTCCCCTCGATTTTGACATTCACATCAATCTCCAAATCAGTAACTTCCATAACATTAGGTATAGTCACTTGTGGATATTTTGTTTCAAAAATATCTTGGACATCAAATAAGTCAATCCCCTTTTCTTTGTATAAGTTGAACAATTCCTTCGCTTCATTTTCAATTTTAAAATCAGCCTCTTGCTGAAGCTTTTCAATAGTACCCTGATCTAAGACAATGCTTTCTTGGGTTTCTGCAAAGGTCGTTCTAATATCGATAGACTTTTTTAAGATAATCGTATTCTCCTCCATTTTAATAGAGGTTTTCGTATTACCCTTTAACACTTCCAATACCACCTTTTTATCTGGATAAGCAGGGTGAGGGACAATGAGCAAACCCGTATGTAATGTATCCATCAATAGGTGATATATTCTTACTTCATCGTTACTTAAAATACTCACTAATTTATCCTCCTGCATAACAGCGGCACCAGCTATATTAATCTTATCTTCACCCATAATTTTATCATGGGTGAAAGTAGTTAGTATGTCTACCCTTCTTCCTTTTAAACGGTTATTTAGATATTGATTAAACCGTTCAATTGCTCTTTGTCCTGCTAAAACAGGATTCTCCTGGGTTTCATATAAGTATAGCCCTAGATATTCATTCTCTTTTAAATTCGTTTCCATCAATTCCTCCGGATCATTCCCTATATAAATTAAAATAAAAGTTCTTATTAATAGTTCCTGATCACGGTGCAAAAAATCAAGAAATTCCTTCAATCCATGCCTAGCAGCCCTTTCAGTAAAAATAATGGCTCTATTTTGCGTGTAGTTAAGTTTATAACTGGAATAGGCATTAAGTTGACGCACCGCATCAAAAACAGTCTCTCCCTTACTTTTATAAAAGACTTTATTCCCTCTTTCTGTATTGGTTTCATTGCTACGGAAAGAGTGGAAAGCTTCTGCTATAAATATGGGGGCTCCCTCTTCATCTACATCAATAATGAGGGCAGTAACAAAAATTACTCTATTAATATCTATATAACTAAAACAACCAGTCAAAAAAATACTACATAATAAAAGAATAGCAATCATTTTTACCTTCATTATTTCTCATCCTTATAGAAAATGTTTTTAGAAATATCATCTAAATCATCTCTTAAAATCAAATCTTGGAAATTAAAGGTTTTAAAGGTCCCCATTGGATATAAATAGGGATAGCCACAGGTAGTTAAGTCTGCTACATGGGACCAAAATAAAATAAATCCTACATAGAACCCTGGTAAACCTAAAAGTGCCGACAATAATAGAAGAATATTAGACCATAAAAGAATAGCAGCATACATTTTAGGAATTAAGAACAATGAAATCGATGACAAAGCTATGATAAGAAGTGTAATCTCTGATGCTAGACCAGCTCCAATGGCAGCATCTCCTAAAATCAATGCCCCCACAATACTGAGGGCAGAGCCTATGGGCTGAGGCAATCGGATACCAGCCTCCCGCAATACCTGAAAAAAGAACATCATAATCATAATCTCTACGACGGCAGGAAAAGGCACCCCCGACCTGGTAATTGCCATTCTAAAAGCAAAGATATAGGGTATCAGCTTAAAGTGGTAAGCAATTAAAGCCATATACAGTCCTGGTAGTAATAGGGAAACAAAAAAGGCTACCCAACGAACGGTTCTAAAATAGCTTTGTCCATATCCATTTAAATAATAATCTTCACCTACACTGAAATATTCAACAAAAAAGTGGGGAGCCGTCACAGCAAAAGGGGTATTTTCTTGTAGGATGGCCACCCTACCTTCTGTTAATTTTGCAACAACTTTATCTGGTTTTTCCGTATAACCTATGGTATCAAAGATAGTTCTTTTTGTTTGTAGTGCTTCATCTAAAGTTTTAGACTCCAGTAGAAACTTTATTTTTGCCTTCTGTATGCGATTTCTAACAAATTCCACTACTTTTGCAGGGGCTTGGTCTTCTATGTACATTAAAACAACAGCAGTATCACTTTGTTCTCCTATTAACAATTTCTCAAACTTTAGTTTAGGGTTATGGATACGACGCCTAATCAAAGAGATATTATCAGAAAGCTTTTCATTGAAACCTTCTCGTGGCCCTTTAATAACTATTTCTGTGGGAGGTTCCTCAATATTTCTGGAGGTATATTCTTCTGCTTCACAGTAAATCATTTTATCTATAAAACCAAATAGGACTACAGCATTGCCAGATAAAATCAATTGCAGTGCATGATCAACATCATTGACAAAACCAATATCATCTGCAAAGATAAGATCATTTTTTATTTTTTCTATATTTTCTGGAATGTTTTCACAAGTTACCAAGGGCTTTACAATATAATCACTGATAAAACTCTTATTACAGATATTGGTTATATAAATAACAGTAATAGGACCCTTTTCTGTATCTATACTTCGATAAATTACATCATAGTTATTCCTTAATTGTTCTTTGATAATTGCAAGGTGCTCTTCATATTTTTTCAGAGATATTTTCTTTTTACTCATCTAATCACCCTTATCACTATAGAATTGAATAATATTACATTAGCTGGAAATAATCATTGAATATTAATAACATCATTTTTAAAAAGGGAAAGGTTGTTTGTATGGATAAATTCAACACAAAACACTTTGCTTTTCTTATTCTTTCAGTTACGATTGTATCTCAAAAAACATATCCAAAGGTTTTTACTCTCAATGGAGGTCGAGACAGCTGGATTGCAGTAATCATTTCCTCTATAATCATATTATTGTATCTAATGCTTTTTTTGAAAATTTGTCAAAAAACCAATAACTATGATTTTATTAGCATATATCGACAAGCCCTTGGTCATAAGGCAGGAAATCTATTATTATTTGTATTTGCCATTACACTTTTTATAACGTTAGTGGAATCAGCTGCTGTAGAGGCCAGTTCTATGCATACCAATATGTTGTTGGACACCCCCGTGTGGTTCTTCATTCTATTCTTTGTTATCCCCGCTGCCTATAGTGCTTCAAGAGATTTAGTATCAATTATAACCATCACACTAATAGGTATTACTTTAATTATCCTTGCTGGAATCAATCTAGGGATGTTAACCTCTGAATATAAAGACTCCAGACTATTGTTTCCTATCTTTCGTGATGGTATTACAAAAGGCTTTTTCTTATCCATTCTACAGACATTAGGACTTTATGGGAGTTTAACAATAATATTCCCCTACTTAACAGAAATTAAAGATAAAAGAAAATTATTTTTACATTCAATACTTGGTATGATTTTTGTCATACAGATATTAATTGTATCTATTACAGGAACTTTAATGACCTTCGAAATTACTAGAGTTAATTCAATCCCTTATCCGAAATTGTTACAGACTCAAATGATAAGTAAACTTAGGTTTATAGAGGCAGGGGAACTTTATGTGATGCTTCAAATCGTAGGGGGATGGTATATTCGATATGTTATTACCCTTTATGCTTTGATTAAAATTCTTTCTGCTTTAAATTTACGGCATAAATATTTGACCATCATCATTAGTACTTTAGCAGGTATTATAGCCTATTTCGTTGGAAATAACTTATTTATACTTTTCAAGTTTTTAAATTGGTATACATATATTACATTATTCAACTTCTTCATCATACCTTTGCTTATCTGTATTATTTATACTCTGAAAAAGAAAAACGTTAAAGTCAACGGAAGTAGTTAAATTGAGCCTAGATTTTACTTCCTAGCCTGTCTCGCTTTTATTTACAGTTCTCAATAATTGTAGATTCCCCTCTACTTTTTTGCAATTTTGCCAGTGTTTTGTCTATATTCAAAATTTACCATTTTATTTTTTTGATGATAACAAATACTAATATAATCATGCCGCTTAAAATATTTTTAGAATTTTTAAAGATTATTATAGATAACCAATTTTAAACTTTAATTGCACTCTGTGAAAGTGACTGACAGCAAATCAAAGATTTGGGTCATCTACTTTTGATATACACGGTCTACGGTTTCGCCCAAAACCATGGGCTGCAAATGTAGCCCTTAGTATATCAAAATTTCACCTTGTATAAGCGACTGACATGAAATCATAGATTTCAGTCATCTGCTTAAGTTCTGTAGTTGGTTACCTATAGAATATGGTAAAGTTGTTTCTAAACAAGGAGGGATCATTTGAAAAAAGATCGTCAGCATACTACACGAAATCCACAGGATATAATTGATGACACCTATAACGCACGAGATTTTGAGATACCAGAAAAAGACATGAATTCCTACGTAATGCCTTTAGATATGATGCGGGATGTAGATGCCTTTGATTCTAGAAGTTTTTTTGAAAAGGAGTGGAATAGCGAAATAGATCATACCAAAAATCATAAAACAAAGTCTTCCTAAAAAGAAAAAGCCTTGTTAGAGGCTTTTTCTTTTTACACTTTAAACTTTTCAACTTCATTTTTCATATCATAGGTCATTTCATTTAGCACTTGCACAGTAGAAGCTACCTCTTCTACAGATGCACTCATCTCCTCAGAGGATGCAGCTATTTGTTGAGCTATCGCTGAATTATCAACTGAAATAGAAGCAATTGTATC
>NZ_FZOJ01000081.1 GCF_900188145.1 Anaerovirgula multivorans
AAATGTCATGCCATACTTTTCGCTAAACGAATTAACCTCATTCAAAACCTCGTCAATCTCGTTATTTTCTTGAGCAAATGCAAAACTCGGAACCATCATTGCTAAAATAAGTATCATGCACAAACTACTTTTTCTAAATGTTTTCAACATAATTTTGTCCTCCTTGTTTTAATATAATAAAATATACTAACCTCTTATCCATTATGCATGTAATATAATGATAAAAATGTAAAAAAAATGTAGTAAATGTAAAATAATATTTGGAAAAATACTAATTATGACGACAGGTGCTCTCATATGAATTTAGGGCACAGTTCAATTGATTTGTTTATATGGGTTTATATAAAAGGAATATAGATGTTTGTATTGAATGTATATAGTTATAGTTATATATGGATAGAGAAAATACATTGATTTTATAGGTTATACATAGGTTTGACAATACATCTATGTAACTATATAGGGAGATGTTTTGATGAGCAAGGAGAAAGAATATTCTATAAAAGGCCTAGCTAACTTAATGGGGGTATCGGAGCATACAATTCGTAAAAAAGTCTATTTAGAGGAAGTTTTTTAATAGATAGTGTGAAAGCATATACTTTACTAAGTCTTCAACTATTAAAACTAAAGGAGAGTGATGAAATTCTAATGAGACGGGATTTTAAAAAATAGATGAGTAAAAAGCATTATTAGATATGTATTTAAAATCTATATAGTACATTGCATTGATAAAGTAACAGAGGCTATGAGCTAATACTCTTCTTCTAACACAAAGGGTCAATAATGAAAAATATATTTAAAAATAGAATATAAATATAATGTAATGTAATGTATATATTTTTTATGATTGGAAGTGATAGCTTTTGAATAAACTTTTGAATGAACTTTTAGAAAAAAATAAAAAAATGCAAGCAATAATTTTCTTTGGGATTATAATTGTTGTTGTAGCATATTCTTTGCATATAGATCGTTTCACCCGAATGACAAGTTTTATTGCTGTGATGAGTGCTTGGGGAGGAAGATTAGCCTATATTTTATATTTATATTTAAAATCATCAGATGCAAGAATTAAATAAGTATACATTAAAGCTTAGCAATATAAAAACGCTACAGAATTTTTTCTTTGTAGCGTTTTTATATACTGTTATTATGAGGATGTAATTATACCCACTCACCAATATAATTAGTATTTACTACACGTACTACATCGGTATACTTAATAGATTTCAATTCAGATAAACTTGGATCAAAAGTACCTTCTGCCCTTAATACAACATGAACTCCGTTTTCAGTATTGTAATCTCTTAAAATTTGATCAATGCGATCGTCTGCTCCACGAGTAAAAGCCGTAGTATATCCTGCAGCAGGGCCAATTTACTTTGTCTTATATTATATAAAAGAGATATTTTAAAAAATAATCAACCACTTTTAGATTTTTTTATTAAACACATACTTCTTAACTTCTTTCATATCTAGCTTTATATCCTCAACAATACTTAAATTATCAGTAAGACTAGAAATTATCTCTTGATACTTATTCTCTCTTTCCTCTTGTTTCTTATCTCTTTTCTCCTGTGTTTTTAAAATATAAAAGATAAGAACTACAGATAATGCTGTCCAGATTCCTTGTGATGCAGCTAACTTCAATAATTCATTTTCCATGGTTACACCTCCCAAATGTTTTTGAATTCCAATAAAATCAAACAATCCCTCACTATATTAAAAGTGTCAATTTATATAGAAATGTAAACCAAGTGCTTAATTATTCTAAATAAAACAAAAAACATTGGTATTAATTTGTTAAATTGTAATTAACTTGTAAATTGAAAGCAAGTCATACCTGGTTTATAATTAAAAATAAGGAATTATTAAAAAATTTATAATTAATGGTTGACTTTAGCAACAGAAAAACACTATTACATAGAAGTACCCTTCAAAAAAGAGAGGGTATTTTTTTCGTTGATTGAAAAAGTCATTATGCCATTTCAATCAACGGAATTTACTATTTGCTATTTCTGTATTCATTATCAAATTTAAGACTCATATGGTTTACAAAATTCTTGAAAGAAACATTGTATTAATAAAAGAGCTTTTTATTTGCCGAGAAACAAAGGGGGAAATCTTATGGAAGAATTAGTAAAAAGGTTTTTCAAAGAGAGAAAAGTTCATTCCAAATTGCGTAGTGAAGCAAAAACACAGGAATTTACATATAATAGCAACGGATGGTTGTTTTTATAACAACTCTGAATTTATGGTTGGGATAGAGCCCAATGCAAAAGATCTGGAAGCTTCCTTTGCTATGGAAGTTATAAATATGCTTGAGAGAGAAGGCAAGATAAATGGCGCTATTAAAAACAATATGGCTAATTGGCAGCACTCAGGATTTAATGTATACTGTGGACAGTCAGTAAAGCCATGGGATAAGGAAGGGCTAGAAAGACTTGCTCAATATATTGTGCGAGCGCCTATATCACAAGAGCGCATAACCTATGTATCCAATTCAATGGACGGTATAAACAGGATCATATATAAAGGTAAAACCAGTAATATGTATGAGCCCTTTACTGCACTGGATTGGCTAGCTCGGTTAGTAAGTCACTTCTATCATGTGTAAGGGTTGCGTCCCCCCCCTCATGACATCATATAAGAGTCTTTCGTAGGCTTCCGGTGAGTTAATTCCAATTTGACAATTTTGACAAAAGTCCATTTGTACTGGAATAATATTTTGCTCGGTTCCTGGTTCCTTTGCATTAAACTGAAAAAACACACCTTCCCTAGGTTGTATCCTTATTACTAACATATTGGGCTGTAATTGTTTTTCTTTGAAATACAGTATGTCTTCTATTGATTTAAATTGTATGATGATCCTTTACAAGATTATATCCCATTTTTCCTAATCCAACGATTCCAATTTCCACCTAATATCACTCCTTAACATATCGTTAATTTTTGATTATTATATTTACTATCCTATCTTTTAATTCTCAAACATATTTTT
>NZ_FZOJ01000015.1 GCF_900188145.1 Anaerovirgula multivorans
GAAGAACGAGCATATCACCTTGCTAGTGTAGATACAGCTGAGGATTATGCTAGGGGAGTAAGATTACATTGGGGGATTGAAAGTACCCATTGGAGCCTAGATGTAACATTTAGAGAAGATGCCAATAAAACAAGGACAGGGAATGCTCCACAAAATCTTGCATTATTAAAAAGACTGACCCTGAATATGGTAAAAAAAGATGCAAAAAGGCATCCTAAAAAAAGTCTAAAGAGAAGAAGGTTTATAGCTTCTCTGCATGAGGACTACCTTGAGTATATATTTTCAATTAACTTCGGGAAGCTACAATAGATTTTAATAAGATACTGGGTATATCCTTAGCCGGACTACCTGGTTAACACGAGTACAAAAGCACACTTAGGGAAATTCTCGGAATATTTATTACTAATTCTTACTACTACCGGGATACATTTCATGACAAACCAAGGCCTACCACAATACAAATGCTGCAATGGCATTTTTAAAAAATTCTCTTTTGAGGATTTTGGAATAAAATGTATTCATGCTTTTGCCGTGTCGCCAAGGCCTTTTCTTATTGTATATAGGTTTTGCTAAATGATATAATATAAACATAGAAGAAATAAGAGAAGGAGCAGGTATATATGTATAGCCGAAAAAAGGTAGAAGAAAAATTATCAAATTATAAAAAGGCACTTGATAGGCTAAAGGAAATATTACGGGTTTCACCAGATCATTCTTATATATATGATGCAGCTATTCAAAGATTTGAGTTTACTTATGAATTAGCTTGGAAATTAATGAAGACTTTTTTAGGGTACAAAGGGCTGACGGAGGTAAGAACACCTAGAGATACCTTTAAAGAAGCTTTCCAAGCGGGAATTATAGATAATGGTGAAGGTTGGATTCAAATGTTGACAGATAGAAACATTACAAGTCATACCTATAATGAAGAAGATGCCCTAGAGATCTATACAAGAATAAAAGAAAAACATTATGGGTTCTTAGAAGAGCTTTTTAAAACAATATCAAAGGAGATATAAGTATGATGTTTGGCATAAACAAAAAGATTCTTGATGAAATTGTTTATATCCTTTCTACGGATGAGAATATTGTAAACGCATATATTTTTGGGTCTAGAGCCAGAGGAGATTTTAAGGATTATTCAGATATAGATATAGCACTGTTTGTGGAAGACGGAAATAGAAGCAGCACTATTGCTGTAGATATTAATGAGATTAACTGTATTTATAAATTCGATATTGTAATGATAAAGGAAAGTACAACTAAAGAACTATTGGATAACATTAGGAGAGACGGGGTTAAAATATATCAGCGTTCATAAATTAGAATAGAATAACACCAGTCACTTAACTTATTTTAAACAATACTACTGCAGGTGAAGGTGTAGAGAAAAAAATCATATAGATAGAGTCTACTCATGAGGAGTAGACTCTATTTTTTTGCAGGAAGTGTAAGGAGAGCTGCTAGCATGTTTCTTATGCTGGTTAATTCTCTCACCAATGGCTCCATATCCCGCTTAGTAAGAGGGTAGAGGTACTCTACCCTGCTTTCTGACACATAGGCTTCTGATGGATGATTTTCCTCATAGTATTTAGCAGAGAGGAGTACTTGGTTGTAGCGTTTTTTCAAGGTGCCGGGTGTATTTAGACTGTAGATGGTCTGGCCGTTGTTTAGTTGGATTGCAGATTGAGAATAATCCACCTTCTTCACTTGAAGGTAATTGATGTAGCCGATGGAGGAATCGTTTTTGATCTTAGGGACTCTAGTTTTTATGGGAAACAATAGTAATTCTTTATGTATGGGTAAAGGGGTATAGTATTTACAGTTTAGAAGGCTCTGTTGCTTTCGACGAAGCAGCCTTAAGTGTAGGGCATAGTAACTGCACAGAGCTTTTAGGGCAGCATCTATGGAGTGTGGGTAAAGGATCTCTTGACCACTTGTCAACAGTAACTTTGTGGCATTACCTAAGTCCTTTTCATAAAATGGAATTAAAGCAGCTAGCTGTTGTTTATCATCTAATATTTTTTCGATGGATTTCAAATATATCAACTCCTGTTTTTTTCTTCTGTAGCAGTGAAAAATTTTCCCCTTCGGTGTAGTGTTTGGAATAAATTTGGCTACAATTTAGTGGAATAAAAACTCCTTCCGAATCAAGGGCTCCTTTTATTATAGCACAAATAGAACGTATGTTCTACATAAAATGTAAAAATTTTCTAATGCCTTAAATGGAAAATTTAATACTAAAGTGAAATTTTAAATTCTATTTGCAAGAGTAAATTCCATGATACTAGAATTTACCTCTGCACCTTTTATTAAATGTCCTGTTTGGTCTTGCACTTTTGCTTATTTAGTCGGAGATCAAGCACTATATCCTCGAAGTAACTTGGGCTACAATCCAATAGGAGGCACAGCTATTTTGAATTAAGTCTCATTTTATTTAAAGGAGTTAAAAGGTATATAATGGTGTAGGTGGAATGCAGACTTTACTCTAAGAGATAGCGGTGTTATACTATATATGTTAATATTGTGTTAACTATATTCTATGAGGAGCAGTTCTAAGACTCTGGATATATATAAGGAGTAGATGTTATGACGAAGGAAGAAGGCACTAGAGATGGTGTAAAATCTATGATAAAGAGCTTGGAGGTATCTCTTCAGCAAATAGAAGAAACGGAAAGACTGCAGTGGGAGCTGAGAAAGGCCTATAAGGTTCCTTATCCAGTACCCTTTAAATACAACCTAGCAGCTACAGTAATGCTATATATCCTTTTTAAGCAGGGGATGCCCTATGGAGGATGGATATTATTGGCTTGGCTGGGATGGCAGATTTGTATCAACGGTATTTATTTTATGTTTCAATTGTATAAAAAGATGCCACAAATAGCACAATGGAAAGATAAGGTAAATACAAACCTTGAACAACTGGAGACAAACTGTATTGTGCCGCAAAAATACTGGTATTCTAGTGCTATACAACATTTTGTTAAGTATGTAGAGTCGGGAAAAGCAAAAACCATAGAGGAATGCATAGAGATTTTTGAAGAAGACTAGAGACTTTTAGAAGGGAGGGCCTATTTTGGAAAAAGAAGTATTTAACCGATATGAGCTAAAATATTTGATTACCTATGATACCTATACAGAGCTACTAAAGACCTTAAGGCCTCACCTTTCTATAGATGCTAATGGAGACCAAGAGGGCTATTATACAGTATCCAATATCTATTATGATACAGAGGATCATCTTTTTCATCAGGAGAAAATGTTAGGACAGTCCTTTAGACAAAAGCTTAGAATGAGGACTTACAACAGGACTTCCTTGAATGATTGGGCATTTTTAGAAATCAAACAAAAACACAATAAGGTTGTAAATAAGCGCAGAACCTTGATGAAATTGAAGGATGCCTATGGGTTCTTAGCCCAAAAGGTGCCTGTGGGAAGCTCTTTTCCCTTTGAGGTTTCCAACCATCAAATATTGAAGGAAATAGATTTTATAAAGAATTTTTATAGAGTGATACCAAAAGTAGTGTTGTGCTATGAACGTCAGGCCTTTCAAGCCATTGAAGATAGCAGTATTCGGATCACCTTTGATAAAAACCTGAGAAAGCGGGAATACAACTTCCGTTTGGAGAATGGCAGCGATGGGGAGCTATATGTGGATCCTAACATCTTTGTTTTAGAGGTAAAGCTGCAGGGTAGAATGCCTTTATGGCTGGCTAGGACACTCAGCGAGTTCCGATGTGCTATGCAAAGCTTCTCCAAATATTCCAATAGCTATGAGGGTACTGAAGTGGTACTTAGAGAGAAGAATATCATATAGGGGGTTGCAGTAGTGATACAGAGTATTAATGACATATTTATGTTTAACGAAATAGGAACCATAACAACCATGAGGGAAGTAATTATCACTATCTTTATTAGCTTCATTCTAAGTGTGATGATTTCCTATACCTATATAAAAACCTACAAGGGGAAATTTTACTCCCAAACCTTTGCCCATACTTTGATTATCGTAGGAGTGGTCATTGCCATCGTCATTGTAGCCATCGGCAGCAACATTGCTAGGGCCTTCAGTTTAGCAGGAGCTTTGTCTATCATCCGTTTTAGAAGTACCATTGGGGATCCAAGGGATATCGCCTTTATCTTCTTTGTGTTAGGAGCAGGGTTAGCCTCTGGAGCAGGATTGTTTTTACCGGCATTTGTCTTTGTAATCCTTTTATGTGGATTGATTTTTCTTTTACATTACATGGACTTTGGAGCGAGGGATGGAAAACAAAAGATTCTTAAGATTATGGTACCAGAAAATCTAAACTTTGAAGGATTATTTGATGACATATTAGAGGAGCACCTAGAGGAGTATTCCTTAATGAGCATTAGAACCACCAGTTTAGGGACCATGTTTGAGCTGGTGTATTCCATTCGTAGTAAAGGAATTAACGAGGAAAAGAACCTCATGGATGAAATCCGTTCTAGAAACGGTAATTTAAATGTTACAGTATTACTAGATGAACAACTGATGAATAACTAAAAAAAGATAAAAGAACGTTTTGTTTGACATAAAAAATCTTCTAAGAAGTAATTCTAGGAGGTTTTTTTATTGCAGGAAAAGTGACAAGGGGATATTTAGTTATAGGAACAAACATCTATATAGATAGGAATTGTTAGATAGCTATCTACACGACTGTAATCTGGCATTTGTATGAAATTTATGCTACAGTAAAAACTAAGAGAAGTTTGTTAGAGGAAATGAGGTAGAGCTATGTTCCAGATAGATGAAGCGTTAATTGAAGACATTGTCAGTGATTCTAAAACCTATTACAAGGGAAAGGATTATTATAAGAAGAATAGAGTGGTGGAGCTGCTGTTTCATCCGAAAGATCATCATTTTCAAGGAAAAGTGAAGGGGAGCTACCTTTATCAGGTAGAGGCAAGCTTTGATTCCCATGGGAAATTTCTAGAAGCCAGCTGTACCTGTCCTGCTTATGACAGTTTTTGGGGCTATTGCAAACATATTGTGGCAGTTCTTTTAACGATTAAAGAGAAGAACGAAAAGGGAAGATTTCAAAGAAGAATTCCTCAGTCACAGGCACAAGAGATTTTAGAATATTTTAGAAATCTTCAGCAGGAGGATAAAACCCCTGTTCAGCTAGAGGTTACCTATGAGGTACAGAGGGATTATGATAATAAAGGGTGCCTAGCTTCTTATCTAAGCCTGAGAATAGGAAGTGATCGGCTTTATGTTGTGAAAAATTTAAAGGAGTTTATGGCAAAGTTCCATGAAAATGAGGAAATATATTTTGGTAAGAAGTTCACCTTTGATCCCATGCTCCATAAATTTCATGAGGAGGATGAAAAAATCATAGATTTAATCCAAGAAATCTATCAGCATGATACATTCACCCATAGCAATTATTATGGAAGCTCCTCCAGTAGGTTGTTTCATGGGAAACAGGTGGCATTGAGCTCCAAAACATTAAAGAGGTTTTTTCATATAGCCAAGGAAGGAAATTTCTTTCTGCGGGGTGGTATCAAAGCTGATATTTTAGGACGTAAACACCCTACCTTATGGATTTATGAAGGAAATCTTCCCATTTCCTTTGAACTGGATCAATCAGGGGAGACCATGGTGTTAAATGTTAAAGAGAAGGGAGTATTGTTACCATTAGTTCCAGAATGGGATTACTTTTTAACTAAGCAGGGGGTTTGTCGGGTTTTTGAGGACCAAAAAAAGAAGTTAATGCCATTCTTTTCCTTATTGGGTAAAGGTCAAAATATATCATTAAGGGTATCAAAAGAGGAGGAGGAGAGTTTTCTTTCGGAGGTTTATCCTATCATGGAGGAAATTGCTCCAGTAAAAATAGGGGAAAGACTAGAAAAATCCCTCTACAAGCCACCTTTTCAAGGAGAAGTCTATTTTGATAAAAAGGATAACGAAATAAAGGCAAGACTCCAATGGATTTATGGAGATATGATAGTAAACCCCTTCTCAGCTAATCCAAAAGAAGATGAGAAACGACGAATTTTAATGAGGAATTTTAAAAAGGAAAAGCAAGTCATTGATTTTTTTGAGGAGAATGAATTTAAGGTAAGGAATGAAGAGATCTATTTAGAGGAAGAGGGAAAAATCTTTGAAATGCTGCAAAAGGGCTTTCAAGAGCTGCAGCAGGTTTCTGACGTCTACTATTCCGAAGATTTTAAGGCGATGGAAATCAAAAAAACCTCCAGCATCAAGGGTGGTATTCGTCTAAACACTGAGGAGGATTTACTAGAGTTTCATTTTGGCATAGAAGGTATAGAGGATAAGGAACTTAGAGATATACTAAAATCTTTGAAGGAAAAGAAAAAGTATTATAGGTTAAAGGAGGGATCCTTTCTTCCCCTAGAAGAGGAGGCTTTATCAGGGATAGAGGTGCTGATGCAGCAGTTGGATATAACGGAAAAGGATATCCAGGAAAAGATCATAAAAATTCCTAAGTTTAGAGGTCTTTATGTGGAAGAGCTTCTAAAGGATAATGGCTTAGATTTTATAAAGAGAAATAGAAGCTTTAAAAAATTTGTTGAGGATGTTAAGGAATTTGAAGAAGTAGAGTATGAGGTGCCTCAACAGCTGCAGGGAATATTAAGAAATTATCAGCATCAGGGATTCCGCTGGCTAAAGATATTGAGCCATTATGGTCTCGGAGGAATTTTAGCGGATGATATGGGATTAGGAAAGACTTTGCAAATACTAAGCTATCTTTCATCTCAAAAGGAAGAGAAGGGTAAAGAGACTGCGTTAATCGTGGCGCCCACCTCTTTGGTCTATAACTGGTTGGGGGAGATAGAGAAATTTACACCAGAGCTTTCAGCCATTGCAGTAGCAGGGAACAAAAGAGAAAGGGAAGAGATATTAAAAAATCTTCATGATTATGACATTGTAGTGACCTCCTATCCCTTGCTTCGAAGAGATATAGAACTGTATGAAGACTACAGTTTTCGGTATTGTATTATAGATGAAGCCCAACACATTAAAAATCCTTCTTCCCAAAATGCAAAGTCTGTAAAGGATATTAAAGCAACCCATCGATTCGCATTAACGGGAACCCCCATTGAGAATGCGCTAATTGAGTTGTGGTCTATCTTTGATTTTGTGATGCCGGGATATTTATCCTCACAGCATAAGTTTAAAAAACATTTTGAAGTTCCTATAATTAAGGATAAGGATGAGAAAGCTTTAAGGGATTTAGGAAAATTGCTAAAACCTTTTGTACTAAGAAGGCTAAAAAAGGATGTGTTGCAGGAACTGCCGGAGAAAACTGAAAGCAAGATGGTGGCGGAACTAACAGCGGAGCAGAAGAAGGTGTAATTGGCTTATTTAAAGGAAATTAAGGGAGAAATTGAAGAAGAAATTCGTGAGAAGGGCTTTGAAAAAAGTCAAATCAAAATTTTAGCAGGATTAATGCGATTAAGACAAATTTGTTGTCATCCTTCTTTATTTATAGAGAATTATGAAGGCAATAGCGGAAAGATGGAGCTTCTGGAGGAAGTAATGGCCACTTCCTTAGAAAGCGGGCATCGAATCCTGTTGTTTTCTCAGTTTACCAGCATGCTAAAGATTATTGAAGAGAGATTAAAGCTAGCTGATATTGATTATTACTATTTAGATGGAAGTACCCCTATGAAGGAAAGAGGAGAAATGGTGCAGACCTTCAACGAAGGAAAAGGCAGGGTGTTTCTTATCTCCCTAAAGGCGGGGGGAACAGGATTAAACTTAACTGGAGCCGATACAGTGATTCACTTTGATCCATGGTGGAATCCTGCAGTGGAGGAGCAAGCCACAGATCGAGCCTATCGTATTGGGCAAAAAAACAAGGTGCAGGTGATGAAGTTTATTACCAAAGGAACTATCGAGGAAAAAATATTTAAGCTGCAGGAAAAGAAAAAAGAAATGATCCAAGCCGTCATACAACCAGGAGAGACGATGCTATCCAAGATCAGCTCTGAGGAGCTGATGGAGGTATTGAGGAGCTTTTAGAAGATAGAAGAAAAGATTTTTTCCCTATCTTTTAACGTTAATTTAAGGGTTACTTACCAGCAATAACACTAACAATCCGAAAGGAAAAATAAATAATAGTTATAGCAGAAATCAAAAGAAACTTTTTCATAGGGCTAACCTCCTGTTGTTTTTCCTGATAATACTATTATAATGTAAAGGCCGTTGTAAGGGAGAATTTTTCTTTAAAAAAAATTTATTCTTTCATAACGCCAATTATGACTTCTATATAAAATTACCGGAAATCTATGGCCCTAAGAAGGATTTTTTTGTTGGAAAGATAATATATAGTAAGGAGACAAGAAAATATAGTTTGCTTTGCTGAACGAATAAATATCTTTAAGAATGGGAGAAGATACTGATGGCAATTCAGTTACTGATCATTACTATTTATTTCTTAATTACTATATCAATTGGAATGGTTGCGAAAAGGAAATCTGTGTCTTCCGATTGCTTCCACGGAGTTGGATTAGGTGTTCTCATGTGTGTAACAATAGGAGCGGGAGAGTGGTTAGGCGGGACATCTACCACTGGTGTGGCGGAGTATGGTTACAGCTATGGTTTGTCAGGAGCTTGGTTTACCATTGCTAATGGTATAGGAATCAGTGTGTTGGCCCTGTTTTTTGCAAAGCTTTATAGGAGCCTAGAGACGGTTACGGTACCGGGAATTATAGAAAAGTTTATCGGTGTAGATGCAAGAATTGTTTCCAGCATTTTATTGACCTTTGTTATGATTGCTGTGGGAACAGCCCAAGTCATAGCTGCTGCTATGCTAGGGGTATCGGTATTGGGGTTGGACTTTAACGTTTCGGTTATTATTCTTGGAACAGGATTTATTATCTACACCTTGGCAGGAGGAATGATGGCCATAAGTTATACCAGTATAATCCACCTCATCGCAATGTATGGAGGTATAATATTGTCACTGTCCTTTGCTGTAGGAGATATAGGTGGAATGTCAGTATTAAGGGAGACTCTGCCAGAAAGCTATTTCAGTTGGACCAATATAGGGATGTCCAGGGTATCCTCATGGATCATTGCTTCTATCCTTGGGGCCTGTACTGCTCAAGCAGCTATACAGCCAATCTTGGTGGCTAAGGATGTAAATGTGGCAAAACGGGCTGCTATTATTACCTCCTTGGTGGTAGGTCCCTTTGGTATTCTTACTGCTCTGTTGGGGATGACGGCTAAGGTAAAGTTCCCTGATTTGGCTAATGCCAAACTGGCACTACCAACTTTGATGATGAGTCAACAGCCCATCGTTGGAGGCATTGTTCTATCTGCTATCTTAGCGGCTATATTGTCCACGGTATCACCTGTTATACTGGCCTGTGGCACGATGATTACCAAGGATATTTATCAGAGAAAGCTAAAGCCAGAAGCTACTGATCAAGAAATTTTAAAGGTTTCTAGAATCGTTACTGGTATTTCGGGAATTGTATGTGTGTTCATAGCATTGTTGATGTACGGTAGTACAACGATATTGGATATGATGTATTTTGCCTATACGATACGGGGATCCCTATTTGTAGTGCTGCTATTTGCAATTTACTGGAAAAAAACTTCCACGAGAGGTGCCATTGCTGCTATGCTGATTACCACTGCGGTGGGCTTTATCTGGGTAAGCTATAAGAGTATCTATGGTCAATTTCCTATTCATCCTAATCTGACAGAAACCTATATTTCTGTGATGGTGGCCTGTGTTAGCACAGTAGTATTAAGCTTGCTATTTCCTAATAAAACATTAAAGGAATCAGAGCTTGGAGAAAATTAAAATATAAACATCTCAATAGACTATAAAAGATAGAATCACCTCCTGAAGTCTTCAGGAGGTTTATTTCATAGATATATAGAATAGATTGTACTTTTCCATACTATTTATAAATATATAAGACTGTTGAAAAAGTCAAATAATGCAGTAAGAAAGCAAGATTGTCATTCTGAGCCTTGACGAAGAATCTAAGTATTTAGAAGACTTTAAAGATTCTTCATCCCCACGACTTAAAGAAGACCCTAAGGATTTATGCCCTTAGGGTTTTTACTTGACCTTAACCTCGATTTCAGTCTAGCCCCTATCAAAGAAAGGGCTCTTACCTGATACGGACAATGGGATGCCATAGGCGATCTTTATATCTTCACTGAAATAGCCTAGATCTAAAGCGGCTTTTCCAGCAGAGAACATAACACGATTGTCACAGCGATGATTTGCTGCTACCGATGCAGCTGAACCAATAGCGATTCCTAAATCCCCTGTATTGAAGGCACAGATACCATGATTAGCCCTGTTGTCGTTACAGTTTTTAAAGCCACAGTAGCCACAGTAGGGTACCCCTAAAGGACCGATCTTTGTACCAATGACAACTAACACATGGGAATGATCTACATTGCCAGCATCTCTATTAAAGAAGGGGATCCCTTCTCTTTCTGCAATGGTACGCATTTCAGCTGATAGCTTGTCCTTAGAATCTCCCTCTACGATAATGATCTCCAAATTATCGGTTCCTTTTCCCTTTGGAGCAGTTCTAGCCGCTGCCACCATCAATTCAGCTACTGTCTTAGCAGCCCTTTTTTCAGCATCAAAGCTTTTTGTAATCATCAAATATACCTCCTTAGCATTTAAATCAGCCTTCATATTTTCTAAAACTGTATACATTCATGAAGGATTTATTACTTAACATAGAGAAATGATTATTTATTATTAAATACTTTTCGACAATTGCAAATCAAATCCTTCTATGAATTATAAATAATGTAGAGGATTAATTTTTTTTGAACACTTTTTAAAATACTTTTAAAAAGTTATTGCAAAAGCATTCAAATAGTGCTAATATTTTATTAAATACAGAAAATTCTGGATCATATAAGGGGGAAATAAGGTGAGGGAAATATTTAAGAGAATTGATAAAATTGCATTTGAGGGTAAAAAATCTAGAAACCCTATGGCTTTTAAATATTACAACCCCGAGGAAATCGTCGGGGATAAACCTATGAGAGAACATTTAAGATTTGCTATGAGTTACTGGCATACATTAACGGGAGATGGAACAGATCCTTTCGGACAAGGGACTTTACAGCGTCCCTGGAATGAATTAGAAAATGATATAGAAATTGCAAAGGCTCGAGTTGAAGTAGGTTTTGAGCTTATGGAGAAACTAGGCATATCATATTTTTGCTTTCATGATAGGGATGTAGTATCGGAGGCTGCAACCCTTGAAGAAACCAATGAGAGACTAGATATAATAACTGAATATATAGAAGAATTAATGAAAAAAACTAAGATTAAGCTTCTATGGGGTACTTCTAACGCTTTTAGTCATCCTAGATTCATGCATGGGGCAGCAACCTCTTGTAGTGCTGATGTTTTTGCATTTGCAGGGGCTCAGGTAAAAAAAGCAATGGATATAACTCATCGACTCAAAGGTGAAAATTATGTATTATGGGGCGGAAGAGAAGGCTATGAAACCCTATTAAATACCAATATGGATTTAGAATTAGATAATTTAGCAAAGTTTCTAAAAATGGTAGTGGATTATAAAAAGAAAATAGGATTTGAAGGGCAGCTATTGATTGAACCAAAACCAAAGGAGCCTACGAAGCATCAATATGATTTTGACGTAGCCACGGTTATCGCATTTTTAAGAAAACATGGACTTGAAGAAGATTTTAAAATTAATATAGAAGCAAATCATGCTACACTAGCAGGACATACCTTTCAACATGAATTACATACAGCTCGTATAAATAATATGCTAGGAAGCATTGATGCCAATCAAGGAGATTTGTTACTTGGATGGGATACAGATCAATTTCCAACAAACATTTATGATGCTACATTAGCTATGTATGAAGTATTAAAAAATGGAGGATTGACTCTAGGAGGCCTAAATTTTGATGCTAAAGTAAGAAGAACTTCTTTCGAAGTTGAAGATTTACTTTATGCATATATAGCAGGTATGGATACCTTTGCTAAAGGATTGAAGGTAGCATTTAGATTATTTGAGGACAGAGTTTTAGAAGAATTTATTGAAAAAAGATATAGTAGCTATAAAACTGGGATAGGCGAAAAAATTGTACAAGGGAAAGTAGGATTGGAAGAATTATATGATTATGCACTAAAGCTTAATGAAATCAAGTTACAATCCGGAAGACAGGAAATGCTAGAAGCTATATTAAACTCCTATATCCTGGAAATGGACTAAGATAAAAAATACAAATTTACTATAAATTAGGTGATAAAATGCTAAAATTACATTCTATGGACAGATCTAGAATTGCAGATTCAAATATAAATAAAATAATACAAATCTTATACAAGCACAGAGAACTCACAAAACATGATATAGCAGCAATCAGTCATTTGAGTATACCTACTGTTACAAACAATTTAAGCAAGCTCATAGAGGACGGATTGGTTACTGAATCAGGAGTAGCAGAATCAACAGGCGGTAGAAAACCGGTTTTGGTAAAACTAGTACCAGATTCAAGATTTTCTCTTGGGGTAGATATTTCTCCATTAAAAGTAAGAATCATACTAACAAATTTGTTTACAGAAATAAGAGCAGAAGCAGAATTTGAATTAGATGGTCTGAAGGATATGACAAAGATTATGAACAAAATAAAAACATATATTTTGGATATGTTAGAAAAAAATAATATAAAAGACTGGCAATTGACAGGCGTAGGCTTTTCTATCCCTGGCACAGTAAATAAGGAAAAAATGATTTTAGAAATGGCACCAAACTTAGGTGTGAAAAATATTGATTTCCATGATTTTTCAGATGTGTTTGATTATCCCATTTATATTGAAAATGAAGCGAATGCAGCTGCTTATGGAGAATCTATTTTAGGAAGTCTGCCAAAGGAAAAGTCTAATAGTATATATATTTCTATAACAGAGGGTTTAGGTGTAGGAATTATTATGAATGGTGAGCTTTACAAGGGTTCCAATCATCGGGCTGGTGAATTTGGACATATGAGAATAGGAAGTGCAGAGAAAGAATGTCAATGTGGAAGAGTAGGATGCTGGGAGCTTTATGGGTCTGAAAAAGCACTTCTTACCGCTTATAATGAAGTATCTAAACATAACGTACAGGATATCCATGAATTTTTTCAAAAATATGAAGAAAAAGAAGCTGCTGCCTGTAATACATTAGATAGCTATTTGGAGTATTTAGCTAGGGGTATTCAAAACATTATCTTAGGATTAGATCCTAAATATATTGTAATTGGAGGTAAAATTAGTGAATATAAACATGTACTTCTCCCCCTTATGAGAAAAAAAGTTTTTACCTCCAATACCTTTTACAACGAAATTGAAACAAAACTCCTATTTTCTGATTTAAATAAAAATGCTTCTTTACTGGGGGCTTCACTAATACCGTTAAAGAATTTGCTTTATTCAAATATGGAAATAAGAAAATGGAGGTGATTAGATAAAAAGGTACGATTAATTGGGGGAGTTAATAGTCCTCTATGGAGGCAAACGATTTCATATGGTTCGAGTTTTCTAGGGTTTGTATCAAGTGTTTAAAGAAGGCTATCGAGAAATAAGCAGAGTTCAAGAAAAGCTTTATTAAAAAAGGCTTAAATTAAATTAAATAACATAAAAATAAATTTAGAGGGGGATTATTTGTGAAAAAAATCTTGTGTTTTATGTTAGTTTTTACACTTCTAAGTCTTGCTTTAATAGGATGTGGGCAACAAGGACAGCCAGAGGAAGCAGCAGGATCTGGGAAAACCACCGAAGACAAAGAATTTGTAATTGGATTCAGTATCGATGACCTTAGATTAGAAAGATGGCAGCATGATAGAGATTATTTTGTGCAAGAAGCTGAAAAATTAGGTGCCACTGTATTGGTTCAATCAGCTAATGGAGATGCACAATTGCAATACTCACAGTGTGAAAATCTAATTTCTCAAGGCATTGACTTGTTGGTAGTCATAGCAAATAATGGGGAAGTGATGGGACCTATTGTTGAAGAAGCCCATGCTAACGGTATCAAAGTCTTAGCATATGACAGATTGATTATGAATTCTGATTTAGATATGTACATATCCTTTGACAATGTAAAGGTTGGAGAATTGCAAGCACAAGCTATTGTAGGAGAAGTTCCAGCAGGAAACTACTTTTTAATGGGTGGTTCACCAACTGACAATAATGCGAAATTGTTTAGAGAAGGACAAATGAATGTGATACAACCTTACGTGGATGGAGGAGATATTACTGTTGTGGGGGATCAGTGGGCCAAGGATTGGCTGCCAGAAGAAGCACTTGTCATCATGGAAAATGGATTAACAGCCAACAATAACAAGGTTGATGCTGTAGTTGCCTCTAATGATAGTACTGCAGGTGGAGCTGTTCAGGCTCTTACTGCACAAGGACTAGATGGAAAAGTTGCAATATCAGGTCAAGATGCTGACTTAGCAGCGTGCCAAAGAATTGTTGAAGGCACACAAACCATGACGGTTTATAAGCCTATTAAGAATTTAGCAACAGAGTCTGCTAGGCTTTCTATAAAAATGATAAAGGGCGATAGTATTACTCCAGATTCTAAAGTAAATAATGGACAAAAAGATGTAGATTCTATTCTGTTGACACCAGTATCTGTAAACAAAGATAATATGGCAGATACAATAATAAAGGATGGATTCCACAAGGTAGAGGATGTTTACAAAAACCTACCACAAGATCAATGGCCACAATAATTAAGTAGTAAGAGTGTGAAGGGAACTTCCCTTCACACTTTATATAAATCTCTTGGATTACTTAAAGTTAGGCTGGTGAAATAAGTGAGTGAATATATTTTAGAGATGCAGGGAATTATTAAAAGTTTTTCTGGTGTAAGAGCATTAGATGATGTGAATTTTAAAGTGAAAAACGGAGAAATCCATGCTTTATGTGGGGAAAATGGTGCTGGAAAGTCGACGCTGATGAAAATTCTTAGTGGTGTATATGCAGTGGGTACTTATGAAGGGGCTATTGTTTTTGAAGGCAAAGAGGTGGAATTCTATGACATTGGAGATTCAGAAAAGCTGGGGATTGCCATCATTCATCAAGAACTTTCTCTAGTGAAAAATCTTTCAGTTAGTGAAAACATATTTATGGGTTGTGAGCCTAATAAGTATGGATTTGTCAATTTTCATGAAATTTATAAAAAAACCTATGAGTTATTAGACGAATTGAATCTTGATATTAATCCTCATACTAAGGTAGGAGATTTAGGTATTGCAAAACAACAATTAATAGAAATAGCAAAGGCCTTATCAAAAAACGCAAAATTACTTATTTTAGATGAACCGACTGCTTCTCTTACGGAAATAGAAGTAAAAATACTAATGAATATCATGAAAGAACTTAAAAGAAAAGGGGTAACCTGTATATATATTTCTCACAAGCTAAATGAAGTATTAGAATTAGCAGATAATGTAACTGTCTTAAGAGATGGCAAATGTATTAAAACTGAAGAAATTCATAATCTTGACCAAAATAAAATTATAAACATGATGGTAGGAAGAGAGTTAAAGGACTTATTTCCTAGGATTCCCCATAATATTGGTGAAGTGTTCTTTGAGGTTAACGATTTTAATGTGTATGATGCCAGCAATTCTGCAAAAAAAATTGTGCGAAGTGCTTCCTTTAAACTAAGAAAGGGAGAAATATTAGGAATAGCTGGTCTAGTAGGTTCCGGACGAACAGAATTAGTTTCCAGTATATTTGGAACATATGAAGGGCAAAAAGAAGGAACGATAAAAATGGAGGGTAAGGAAATAGTAATTAAGAATTCTATTGATGCACTATTAAATGGTATAGCGATGGTACCAGAGGATAGAAAAAATCACGGAATCATTAGCATGATGTCAGTACAAAAAAATATTTCTCTCTCTAATATATCAAAATACAAAAGCTCCTTTAATTTTGTTAATAAGGCAAAGGAAATCAGAGACGTAAGACAGTATATAGAAAATTTGAAAATTAAAACGCCTAAGATGGATCTGCCGGTCAAACATTTAAGCGGAGGAAATCAACAAAAGGTGGTCATTGCAAAAAATCTTTTAGTTGAACCTAAGATACTCATTTTGGATGAACCTACTAGAGGAATAGATGTGGGTGCTAAATATGAAATATACAAATTAATTTTTGAATTAGTAAAAGAAGGGATTTCTATTATCATGGTTTCATCAGAGTTACCGGAAATATTAGGTATAAGTGACAGAGTACTGATTATGCATGAAGGTGAAATAAAGGGAGAATTTACTAATGAAAATTTAACACAAGAAATGATCATGGGAACTGCTATTGGGAGGGTAGAAAATGGATCATACCAAAATTACAGAGAAAAAGTCTTCACTGAATAAAACAAAATTTGATGCAAAAATGTATACGATGATCATTGCATTAATATCAATATGGGTAATATTCGCAATAGCTACAAAGGGAAACTTTCTAACAGCTAGAAATATTTCTAACTTAATAAGGCAGATGTCTACAACTGGGGTGTTGGCAATTGGAATGGTTTTTGTTATCATCTCAGGAGAAATAGATCTATCTGTTGGCTCTTTATTGGGACTTTTAGGTGGGATTGCTGCAATATTAAATGTATGGTTTGAATTAAATGCCTTTATCGTCATCATAATAACCTTGTTGATAGGAGCAATATTTGGTCTATGGAATGGATACTGGGTAGCCTATAAAAAAGTTCCCTCATTTATTGTCACCTTAGCGGGCATGCTTGTATTTAGAGGGTTGCTTATAGGTATTAGCAAAGGGTTAACAATAGCTCCCTTAAGTAGTGGTTTAAGAGCTGTAGGTCAATTATATCTTCCTATAGCAATGGGATATTTAATTGCTGCTGCTGTTATCTGTGGGAGCATTTTTATGATGTTAAGAGTAAGGAAGTCTCAGATAGAGCATGGTCTGGAAGTCCCTTCAATGAAAAAAGAAGTTGCAAAAATGGTGGGGATAGCGGCGTTGGTCATTGTATTTACTGTAGTTCTAAATAGTTACAGAGGAATTCCCTTGCCGGTTTTTATCATGTTGGTTTTGGGGGGAGTTTTTGGATGTATTTCTTTAAGTACAGTATTTGGTAGACGAATCTATGCCATTGGTGGGAATATAGAAGCGGCAAAACTTTCAGGAATTAATGTAAGTAAAACAAAGCTTATTATTTATGTGGTAAATGGTATGTTAGTTGCGGTAGCTGGTATTTTACTTACATCCAGGTTAAATGCAGCATCTGTTTCTGCCGGAACAAATGCCGAGTTAGACGCTATAGCCGCATGTGTTATTGGTGGAACCAGTATGATGGGGGGAGCGGGCTCAGTAGGTGGAGCTTTGGTAGGTGCTCTAGTGATGGCAAGTATAGATAATGGTATGAGTATATTAAACACTCCGCCATTTTGGCAGTTTATTGTAAAAGGAATGATACTTCTAATAGCAGTTTGGGTTGATATATCTTCAAAAAATAAGAAATAGCCAAAAAGGTTACTAAACTAATGTGTAAAATATATATTTTTAACAAAGGCATTTTTCTATAAAAGAAGATGCCTTTGTTTTTTTAGATAAATATACAACCTCAGAACAAAGGGTCTTTATTATTAGTGAGATTTTGTACTTATAAAATACAAAAAAATCTCTTTTTTTCACTTGACAAGAAGGGGGAGGGGGGGTAAAATAAATGTCAGATATCAATTTAACGCTTTATCCAATTAAAGCAATAAATTATTAAACTGGGGGACGAAAAAATGCAATCAAGAAGGGTAATGTTGCCGGAGGGGGTACAGGATTTATTGATTGATGACTGTATTTACCGTAGGCATATTGAAGATACATTGATGGAAAACTTCATCAAATCAGGATATATGGAGGTTAGCAGCCCCACCTTAGAGTATTATGATCTCTTTTCTAAGGATTATCTCGCCAGCAATGGGGATAAAATGTTTAAGCTGATTGATACCAATGGAAGTATTTTGGTACTACGGCCTGACTGTACTGTTCCAATCGTCAGAATGATTTCCACGAAGATGAAGGATTTTATTTATCCCTTAAAGCTTTGTTATGTGGAAAATGTATTTCGTATAGATGAGGAACAGGCGGGAAAGAAGAGGGAGTTTCGGCAGGCAGGAGTAGAGCTTTTTGGTGTAGCCTCCTATCGAGCTGATGCAGAGGTAATTATTACTGCCATAGAAAGCTTAAAGCATCTAGGATTAGAGAACTTTCAGATTGATATAGGCCAAATTAAATTATTAAAGGGAATACTGGAGCCTATGAAGATCGCAGAGGAAGAAAAGAACTCCATTGTTTATCATATGGAAAATAAAAACTTTATTGCCTTAGATAGACTGATAGAAGAACTGCCTATAGAGGAATCCATTCAAACCATATTAAAGGAACTACCAAGGCTTTTTGGAGAGCCTAGAGAGGTACTGGAACAGGTGAAAAATCTTCCCCTAACAATCACCATGATAGAAGCGATAGAGGAGTTAGAAAAGGTATGGAAGATGATTGAAGGATATGGCTTAGGTAAGTACATATCATTGGATTTAGGAATGGTGACTACCTTGAAATATTACAGCGGTGTAATTTTCAAGGGATTTACAAGGGATTTAGGGGTTGTTCTATTAAGTGGAGGTCGTTACGATAGGCTTTTGGAGGATTTTGACATAGAATGCCCAGCCACTGGCTTTGCCTTTGTGGTAAATAAGATAACAAAAGCTTTAAAAATACAAGAAAACTTAAGTGTACAAAAGAAAAAACATATCCTTCTATTGGAGGAGGGTAAGGGTAGAACAACGGCAGCTGTGATAGAAGCCTTGAGAAAACAAGGTTACATCGTTGAAGTTAGCCTTCTGAAAAATACAAAGGATTTGATAGAGTATGTTCAACGAAGAAATATAGATCAAGTGATGAAAATAGATGAAAAAGGAAATGTAGAAATCATTGAGGATTTAGGGGGTTTATAGGTTGGAAACAATAAAAATTGCTATGACTAAGGGGAGACTGGCTAAATATAGCATTGAACTTTTAGAGGAAATAGGAATCGATTGTAAGGAACTAAAGGAAGATAGCAGGAAGCTTGTATTTTTCCTACCGCAACATAATATAGAGGTGATTTTACTGAAGGGAATGGATGTCCCTACCTATGTGGAGCATGGGGTGGTGGATATGGGAATCGTAGGCAAGGATGTACTCATGGAGCAGGAATGGCAGCTATATGAGGTAGTGGACTTAAAATTCGGGAGGTGTAAGTTTTCTGTAGCGGGGAAACCTGTGATTGGCAATGGAAAGAAGCATCTTCGTGTGGCCACCAAGTATCCCAACGTCACAAGAAAACATTTTGCACAAAAAGGACAGTCGGTGGAAATTATCCGACAAGAGGGTTCTGTAGAACTAGCTCCTTTAATGGGATTATCAGATATCATTGTAGATATTGTTGAGACAGGAAAAACCTTAAAGGAAAACGGACTGGTGGTACTGGAGGATATAGCAGATATCAGTGCTCGATTGATTTTAAATAAAGTGAGTTATAAAACCAAGAAAAAAGAAATTACCACCATCATTGACTTAATTGAAAAGAAAGTGAACTAGGGGGAGCTAAAGATGATGAAGACGATGGATTTGAAGGGACCAGAAAAGGATCGCCTTCTAAAGGAATTAAAGGAGAGGGGTACGGTAGATTTTAAGGATTATCAGGATGCTGTCCAGACGATTTTAGATAAAGTAAGCGTGACAGGGGATCAAGCGCTGCTGGAATATACAAAGCAGTTCGATGGAATAGATTTGAGTGCAAAGGGATTGAAGGTAACAGAGGAGGAAGTAGATGAAGCCTATTCGCTGGTATCAGAAGAGTTTTTAAGGGCGATTCGCTTGGCTATTGATAATATAACCGACTATCACGAAAAACAGAGACAGAATTCATGGTTTACCTCATCAGAGGGAACCATGCTGGGGCAGAAGATTACCCCCATCGCCAGTGTAGGGATTTATGTACCAGGTGGTACAGCTGCTTATCCATCCTCAGTTTTAATGAATGCTATTCCTGCTAAGGTAGCGGGGGTGGAGAGGATTGTTATGGTGACCCCTCCAAATAAAGAAGGAAAGCTAGCTGCTGGGGTTTTGGTGGCGGCAAAGGAGCTGGGAATTGAAGAGATCTATAAGGTAGGAGGAGCTCAAGCCATAGGGGCACTAGCCTATGGAACAAACACCATAGCTAAGGTCAATAAGATTGTAGGGCCAGGGAATATTTATGTAGCTACTGCTAAACGGGAGGTCTATGGCTATGTAGATATCGACATGATTGCAGGTCCCAGCGAGATTTTGGTGATTGCCGATGCTTCTGCTAATCCTAAATATGTGGCGGCAGATTTATTGTCACAGGCGGAACATGATGAATTATCCTCTGCTATTTTTATCACCACCAGTGAAGACTTAGGAAAGGCTGTGGCAGTAGAGGTCGCAAAGCAAACAGCTAAACTAGAGAGAAAGAGCATTGTTGAAAAATCTTTAATCAACTATGGAAAGATTATTTTAGTAAAGGACTTAGAAGAGGCGATAGATCTATCCAATGAGATTGCACCAGAGCATTTAGAGCTATGTGTAGAGAAGCCCTTTGAGCTATTGGATCAGGTGAAAAATGCTGGTGCTATCTTTTTAGGTCACTATGCTCCAGAACCATTAGGGGACTATCTAGCAGGACCTAATCATGTATTGCCCACCAGCGGTACAGCGAAATTTTATTCTCCACTATCTGTGGAGGATTTCATAAAGAAATCTAGTGTCATTTATTATAATCAAAAGGCATTAGAAAAGGTAAAGAATGAAGTGATGACTTTAGCAGAGACAGAGGGTTTGACCGCCCACAAAAATTCTATTAAAGTGAGGTTTGAATAATATGATGAATACGCTAGTGAGGGAAAATATAAAAAGCCTAGTACCCTATGAAATAAAAGAATATGAAAATGTAGCGAAGTTAGATGCCAATGAAAATAATAATCTAGCTTATTTATTAAATCAAAAACTGGCAAAGGCTATTATGGGATTAAAGGTAAATCAATATCCCGATACTGATTGCTGTGAATTAAGAAATATGTTGGGAAAAGAGCTTTATTTGGCGCCTCAGCAGCTTATGATGGGTTGTGGCTCTGATCAATTAATCTCTATCATTATCAATGCCTTTATTGGAACAGGAGATAAAATTCTAACCCATACGCCAACCTTCGGGATGTATAAGATTACAACTCAGGTTGCAGGGGGAACTACTGTTGAAGTGCCCCTAGGAGAAGACTTTACCTTTGACCTTTATAGCTTTATGAAGGCCATTAGAGAAGAAGAGCCTAAGGTAATCTTTCTTACCAATCCTAACAACCCCACCGGTGGAATTATACCGCGGGAGCAAATCATTAAGATGATAGAGTTTGCTAAGGGCATTGTGGTGGTGGATGAGGCCTATTATGAGTTTTATGGGGAATCTGTGATAGATTTAGTAAACTATTATCCAAATCTAATTGTCTTAAGAACTTTGTCCAAGGGTTATGGCTTAGCGGGAGCTAGGGTAGGCTATGGAGCCGCCTCCAAACAATTGATGGGGATTTTATATAAGGTGAAGCCCCCCTACAATGTTACTAGCTTAAGCCAAGCAGCTGCAAAAATATGCTTAGAAAACAAGGAAATGATGGCTCAAGCAATAGAGGAAATTATTAAGGAAAGGGAAGCTATGACATCTCAGCTAAGAGATATTCCAAACACAAAGATATTTAAGAGCTATGGCAACTTCATTTTGTGTAGGTTGGAAAAGGCTAAGGAAGTTAATGATTTTTTAATAGATAATAAAGTATTGGTTAGATATTTTGGGGAAGAAGGTCCCTTAGCTGGGTGTATTCGTATCACTATTGGAACAAAGGAAGAAAATCAATTGGTGGTAAAACTTCTGATGAAGGCATTGGGAACCACTGCTGAAATAGCAGTATAAGTCATGGACAACGGGGACGGTTCTTATTGACTAGAGAGAGGGGGGAAGAAGATGAGCAATAGAAGATGTAGATTAGAACGGATTACTAACGAGACAACAATAGAGATTAAGATCGATTTGGATGGAAAAGGAGAAAACAACATCCAAACAGGGATTGGATTCTTTGATCATATGCTACAGCAAATTTCGCGTCATGGTTTGATGGATTTAGACATCACAGCTAAAGGTGACTTAGAGGTAGACTTTCACCATACAGTGGAAGATGTAGGGATTCTTCTAGGGCAGGCAATTGCTAAGGCATTGGGGGATAAGAAGGGGATCACTAGATATGCTTCTCTTTTTACCCCAATGGATGAAGCCTTATCCATGGTGGCAATGGATATCAGCGGGCGACCTTACCTGCATTATGAGGTGAGTTTTACAGGAGAGATGACAGGGAATTTTGAGGTGCAGCTGGTGGAGGAATTTTTTAGAGCATTGGCCTTTAACAGTGGTATGACACTTCATATCCGAAATCTCTACGGAAAGAACAATCATCATATCATAGAAAGCATTTTTAAAGCCTTTGCCAAGGCATTAGATACAGCTACTAGCATAGACCCAAGGATCCAAGGGGTTATGTCTACCAAAGGAATGATATAGGGGGAGGAACACTATGATTGGTATTATTGATTATGGTATGGGTAATTTAAGAAGTGTAGAAAAGGCCTTCGAGGTAGTGGGATATCAAGCCTTTGTTTCGGAGAAGGTTGAAGAGCTGAAGGAAGCTAAGGCCCTTATCATCCCTGGTGTAGGGGCCTTTTACGATGCAATGAAAAATTTAAGAGATAAGGGCTTGGAGGATTGGATTCAAAAGGAAGTCGAAAAGGGAAAGCCTATTTTAGGTATATGCTTAGGAATGCAAATCCTATTCTGCTATGGGCATGAAGTAGAAAAAACCAAAGGGTTAGGAGTCATAGAAGGAGATATTGTCAAGCTTCCTGAGGGTAACAAAATTCCTCATATGGGCTGGAATCAGTTAAAGATCACTAGAGAGAGTGAGCTATTAAAGGGAGTCACAGAGGGTAGTTATGTTTATTTTGTTCATTCCTATTATGCAAAGACACAGGAGAATTGGGCGGTGAAGGCAACCACTGATTATGGCATGGATGTTCCAGCTGTAGTGGAGAAGGGAAATATATTCGGACTACAGTTTCATCCTGAAAAAAGCGGAGAAGTAGGATTGCAAATGCTAAAGAATTTTGGGGAGTTGATAGGATGATTATTTATCCAGCGATAGATATTAAAGATGGAAGATGTGTTAGGCTAACTCAGGGGAAGTTCGATGAAGAAAAGGTGTATTTTCAAGATCCTCAAGAGGTGGCGAAGCTATGGGAGCAAAAAGGAGCCCAGGTGCTGCATATTGTAGATTTGGATGGCGCATTAGAAGGAAGGAGCAAGAACCTTTCGGTAATAGAAAGAATTGTTGAGACAGTAGATATTCCTCTTCAGTTGGGGGGCGGCATTCGAAGTCTAGAGGCGATTGAGGCATTGATCAGTATTGGAGTAAAACGTGTCATACTTGGTACCAAGGCGGTACAGGATAAGGAAATGCTCAAGAAGGCTGTTGAGCTTTATGGTGATAGGATTGTAGTATCTATCGACGCCAAGGCTGGATTTGTGGCGGTGGATGGTTGGACAAAAACCAGCACAGTGAAGGCGATAGACTTTGCTAAAGAGATAGAGCTGTTAGGAGTAAAGACCATTGTTTATACAGATATTGCAAGGGATGGTATGATGAAGGGACCAAATTTTCACGCCATTAAGGAACTGAAAAATTATGTGGCAGTGGACATTATTGCTTCTGGAGGCGTATCCTCTCTAGAGGATTTAGAAACGCTATCTGAAATTGGTGTAGCCGGAGTTATTGTTGGAAAGGCCCTCTATGAAGGAAAAGTAGATTTAGCAGATGTGAAGGTGGGATAAGAAATGATTACCAAAAGAATCGTACCTTGCTTAGATGTAGATAAGGGTAGGGTAGTAAAAGGTGTAAACTTTGTAAATTTAATAGATGCGGGAGATCCAGTAGAGGTTGCCAAGGCCTATAACCTACAGGGGGCAGATGAGTTAGTATTTTTAGATATCACTGCATCCAATGAAGAAAGAAATATATTGTTAGAGGTAGTAAAGAGGACAGCTGAAGAGGTATTTATTCCCTTAACGGTAGGGGGTGGCATCAGAAGTGTAGAGGATTTTCGTCAGGTTTTGAAGAGTGGAGCTGATAAGGTTTCCATTAATTCTGCTGCTGTTAAGACCCCTTCCATTGTTACAGAATGTGCCAAGCTCTTTGGATCTCAAGCGGTGGTGGTGGCGATCGATGTGAAAAAGCGTCAGGATGGGAGCTATCATGTCTATGTAAAGGGTGGCAGAGAAGATACAGGCTTGGAGGCAGTAGCTTGGGCGAAGGAGGTAGAAAGACTAGGGGCAGGAGAGATTCTCCTTACCTGTATGGATAAGGACGGTACTAAGAGCGGTTATGATGTTGCTATTACCCAAAAAATCAGTGAGATGGTAAATATACCAGTGATTGCTTCAGGAGGAGCGGGAAAAATGGAGGATTTTTATGAGGTGTTTACAGATGGAAAGGCAGATGCAGCCTTGGCCGCCTCTCTCTTTCACTTTAAAGAAATAGCGATCGGAGAGCTGAAGGATTATTTAAACAATAAGGGAATCCATATGAGAAGGTAGGGAGATAAAATGAAGGATTTGAAGTTTGATGAAAAGGGATTGATTCCTGCCATTGTGCAGGATGATACTACAAAAGAGGTTTTGATGCTGGCCTATATGAATGAAGCATCTTTAAAGAAAACCCTAGAGACAGGAGAAACCTGGTTTTGGAGCCGCAGTAGAAAAGAACTATGGCATAAAGGAGAAACCTCTGGGCATATTCAAAGGGTAAAGCATATAAGCTATGACTGCGATGGAGATACTCTTTTGATACAGGTGCTACAGAAGGGGGCAGCCTGCCACACAGGAGAAAAAAGCTGTTTTTTCAACCCTCTCTATGGAGAAAAAGAAGAGGGAAAGGTGGGGTCGGAGATTTTAGAGAAGCTTTATGGTATCATTGCTAATCGTAAAGAAAATCCTAAAGAGGGCTCCTATACCAATTATCTGTTTGATAAAGGTATTGATAAGATGTTAAAGAAGGTTGGAGAGGAGACGGCGGAGGTCATTATTGCAGCAAAGAATCCTGGTAAAGAAGAACTGGTTTATGAAACCAGTGATTTATTTTATCACTTGTTAGTATTATTAAGGGAGAAGGATATTGCTCCTGAAGAAATTTTTATAGAGTTAAACAAAAGATTTAAATAGGGAAAAATCATACATGTCAATTTCAATGTTATCTACCTGTAATAAATCAAGAAACTGTGACATCGATGCTATCTTCTATTGTGGGTATCTAAAGGGGATATATAGGTTTGTTGACTCATTTTTGCTTCTTGGCTTTACGAAGTATTCTATTTAGCCGATAATAATAGTAAGATAAGTTTTTTATAAAACTTTTTCGTCCATTTGTATTAAAAGAATTGACGTAAAGTATTCTATTATCGGAGATATAGTAATGGGGGGAGGGGTAATGATGAAAAAGAATACCTATAAGACCATTGTAGTAAAGGAAAGGGAATTACCTAGAGAAGAGTTAAGAAAAGGAATGACAATTGCTAAAGATATTATTGCAAGCAATAATAATATCCTAGTAAAAGAAGGATATGTCATAAAAAATGAATATGCTGTGAAAAAGGTTCAGCAAATTTTGGAACGGTACAACATAGAAACCATTCAAGTAAAGGTTGAAGAAACAGGCGAGAGAAATATCGAAGCCGCTAAACTTGTTCAAGAAATTATAAAAGGTGATGTAGAAAAAAGTAATAATATTTCTCAACAGAAGGACAGCTATTCAAAGGTTTTGGAAATTACTAATAAAAAAGAAGCAAAGTTAATCGATAAATTGATACCTCATTGTAGAAAGAATATTACTGATAAGATGCTTTTGTTATTTAATGGAGCTGACGCTTCTGAGGTACAGTCTATTGAACAGGATATAAAAAACAGTATGGAGATTATAAACACTTCTGTAAATGTCCCTCAAATGCTGGAAAAGATAAAAAGGATGGATGATTCTCTCTACTTTTACAACTACAGTATTGCTTTAACTTCCTATATGATTGGGAAATGGATGCATTGGGATCAGAAAAAAAGAGAAGAATTATTCATAACAGCAATGTTGGCGGATATAGGAATTCTGCATTTACCAGAAGATAAAAGGTATAAGGATCAGTGGCAGGAAGAAAATATAAATGAATATTATCAGCATGCGATTTATAGTCAGCGTCTATTGACAAAATGTTCATTTATTACTAAAGACATGTTAAACAGTATATTGCATCATCATGAAAAATATGATGGCTCTGGGTATCCTAGGAACTTAAGGGGGAAGAGTATTCCGTTATTATCTCGAGTGATATATCTTGCAGATCTGTATACATTCTATACCATCAGCAAGAGATACAATGCTTTATATGCAGTAAACGTCATTAAGGAGCAACATTTGAATGAAGTTGATATTGACTTATTCTTTACGCTTTCAAAAAGAATCTTTGACTATTTTTCTGGTCAAACCTTCCAGAGCAATGGTTCTGCCTCTATGGAGGGAGAAATAATCACATTTGATCATGGAACAGGGAACTCAATCTTCGACCAAACCAATATCAATGTATACGTTCGACAAAAAGATAAATCCATTGTAGCTATTCCTCTTAACAAATTCTGTGAAGATTATATAGAATTTACATAAATAAAGGATTTTGAGAAGGGATGTTTTTCTGTCACAAAGGATGATGACATGTGACAGAAAAGCATCCTTTGTCATGTTTTTAAAAATCAAATTTCACCATTTTACTATTTGGATATTTCGAAAAATGTCATAATAATGCTAGTAAATGGAAAAATAATCTTCTGGATTTTTCCTTGATAAGTCCATCCATTTGCGATAGCATAGTTATTAAGAATGGAAGGTGGGGGAAAAGATGTCGAATCAAGTCGCCGGTTTAGATAATACTAGAGAAGTCAGGGAATCGGCTAGAAGAAAAAAAGAAAAACGAAAGAAGATATGGGTAAACATATTAATATTTTTACTTAGTATAGGATTTTGGGGAGCAGCAGTATATTATGGCTACACCTATGCAAAGGATTATATCGACACATCCATAAGGAATGTACAACAGGAAAATGCCATAAATATTCAACAGTTAACGAGTGAAATACAATCATTAAATCAAGAGATCATTAACCTAAGACTAAGTATTGAAAACACAGATTCAACCTTATCAAATAGTACATCTGTTCAAGAGCGTATTGATGAAAGATTAGGAGAACTGGACGATCAGTTAAAACAACTTGAGAAAAGCTTGGGAATTCTTAAGGAGGCCCCTAATGTCAAAAATTAATATATTCATGCTGTTCTTAGGAGCTCCTTTTCTAGCACTTTTTCTAGTCAGTCAAGGTTTTATGAATCAAGGGAGAATGTTGGAATTTCCTACAACTATGCTGGAGGAACAGATGAGTGAACTACAAAAGGAGATGCAGTTATTACATGAAAAAACCCTAGAAATGGGGATAAACGTTGAGATGCAGGAGGAAACCTTTCGTCTTCAAGAGGAAAGCTTGTCTGATTTATCCCAAATGAGTGCCACAGGGAGAAAATTATCTGATGACATTTACGAACAAAAGATACTGGATATGTTAGGACCTACAGTTGCTACTCATATTTCTGATGCAACTGAAATCAAGGTTTTTAAATTAAATGAATTAGGGTATCGAGGTTATATTGCAAAAGTAAAACTTTTTAATCCTAAAGCTTTTAAAGTCGTGTTAGCTCAGGATACCCTAGGGAAATTAGAAACAACCTCCAATGCTGCCAAAAGAAAATCCGGTATTTTAGCTATTAATGGCGGTGGATTTTATACAGAGCAACGCAATGGTGCGTCTTATGCACAGCTGATAGGAAATACTGTTATTGATGGCAGGTTAGTGGAGGCATTTAACGGCTATCCAGGGGATTTGTTTTTTGCAGGCATCAACAGGAATGGACAAGTGATTGGAACCGTCCCCCATTCTGAAAAATCTCTTATGGAACTGGAACCCTATCAGGGAGTGAGCTTTATTCCTGTATTGTTAAAGAATGGTAAGAAGGTGGAAATACCAAGTAAGTGGAAAAAAACCAATGAACCTAGGACAATTATCGGCAAGTATGCCAACGATGATTTGATCATGATTGTCATTGATGGAAGGCAAAATGATTGGAGTACTGGTGTTACTTTGGAATTGTTACAGGATAAGCTACTGGAGCTGGGAGTAAAGGAGGCATATAACTTAGATGGAGGAGGATCTAGTGCCATGTATTTCAATGGCAAGATCTTGAATAAGCCATCAGATGGAAAAGAAAGACCTGTGGTCAATAACATTGTAATTATGCCATAAGTCAAATGAATCAAGGGACATTTCGTTTAGTCTATTCTTCTTTAGATAAAAAGGAGGAATGACAGATGAAATGTCCTTATTCATTTTTGAAGGCATTAAAGATATAGCCAATTATATTTTTAATTATGCAAAGTTAAAACTATTTCCAAAATTTCCATGAGTGCATTCTCTTTTATTTTTTATATGTTAAAATTAATGGTATAAATTATAATATTTTCCATATAATTACACATTGTTTACAAATGGGTTGTCATATATTTATAACAGTTATAGTTAGTAAAACCTATAGCTGTAAAAATAAATTACTGAAAGGGGAGATTTTATGAAAATCAAAAAGTACTTCATTTTAACGCTGGCGATTCTTTTAATCTTCAGCATGGCTTTAAGTGGATGTGGAACTAAACAAGAAGAAACAGCAGTGATAAACAGACCGACCATATAGAAGCTATGACAAAGGAAGAGCTCAATGCCTATCGAGCTAAAAAGGATGAACTCTGGAATAACGTCAAGGTATCCACTGACGGCTCCAGTATTACAATTGAATTAGTAAACCCAACCCCCTATTTCCCTTATTTAACCACGATGCCAATATATGCACCTGTAAATGAAGCCTTTTATCAAGAACGAAAAGCAAAAGGTGACTATACTTTAAAAGCATCTGGACTTAATTCCAATGGACCTTGGATTATGAAGGAGTGGAAGCATAATGAATCCTTCAAATACGAAAAAAATCCCCACTATTGGAATAGGGATAATATTAACATAGATGCTATGAACATTAGAATTGTAAATGATGTTGAAACACGGACAAATCTCTTGAAAACAGGTCAACTGGATGGATCTGCTATCCAAGCTAAGGATATTCCAGAATTTCAAGATATAGCCGTATTAGAGCAATATGGATTACAGCCAATGGTTGATAAACCTGATTTTACATCCTTCTATATAGATTTTAATCATACTAATAATCCAATTACACAAAATGTCAATATTCGTAAGGCTATGTCCTATGCCCTTGATCGCCAAAGCTTTGTTCAAAAAATCAATATTGGAGATCGACCTGCCTTAGGTTTTGTCCCTATGGGTTTTCCTGGATTAAAGAAATCCTTCCGGGAAGAAGTGGGTATTGAACTATTTGAAGGTAACCAAAAAGTAAAGGCAAGAGACTATTTAGTTAAAGGATTAGAAGAACTGGGACTTTCTGAACTCCCAGAAATAGAGTATCTCATGGAGGATAGCGATATTGCTAGAAAGATTGCTGAAAAATTTCAAGAGGATTGGGCACAAATAGGCATCAAAGTGAATCTAGTTCCGCTTCCATGGGGAGAAAAATTATCAAGACTTCAAAAAGGTGATTTTGACCTCTGTACTGCTGGTTGGGGCCCCGACTACCCAGACCCTATGACCTTCCTTGAAGTATTTGAATCTACAAATCCTAACAATCATGGTAGATACAGTCATCCTGAAGTGGATAGATTGATTAGAGCTGCTAAAACCGAAGCTGACCCTGAAGTTCGTATGAAATATTTATATGAAGTTGAAAAGCTACTGTTTGAAGATATGGCATTAGTATCTCAATACTATCGAATCGCCCACTGGACCTATAAAAATTACTTAACTGGTGTTGTGAATAGAGGGATTGGCGTCAATACCGATTTTTATTGGGCTGACATTGACATGGAAGTAAAACTGGCACAATAGCTATATAAAAATATGTTATAGGAAGGGTGCTGCCACCCTTCCTTATTCGAAAATATATGGGAGGTATCATAAATGTTACGGTATATTATCAAACGTTTAATATATGCATTATTAACATTATGGGTTATTGCCACCATAACCTTTGTGTTGATGAAAGTTCTTCCTGGTGATCCTTTTAATGATCCCAAACTCAAACCCGATGTTCGAGTGTCTTTGATGAGACAGTATGGGTTGGACAAATCTATTCCTCAGCAATATGCCTTGTACATGAAAAATCTATTAAGGGGTGATTTAGGTACTTCTTTAAAACATCCAGGTCGCTCTGTAACAGCAATCATCCGAGATAGCTTTCCAAAATCCTTTGCTTTAGGATGGAGAGCGATGTTTATCGCTGTTACCTTTGGTTTATTTTTTGGTATCATTGCGGCTTTAAATCATGAAAAGTTTTTAGATTACTTCTCTATTTTTATTGCTATGATAGGGGTGTCTGTCCCTAGTATTGTTATGGGGCCCTTCCTAGCTTATACCTTCGGGGTACGGTTAGGCTGGCTTCCTGTAACTGTTGATAAAACACAAATCTCTTACCTACTGCCCTCTCTTGCCTTGGGGTTAGGTTCCTTGGCCTTCATCTCAAGATTGATGAGGGCAACTACACTTGAAGTTTTGAGTCAAGATTATATTAGTACAGCAAAATCAAAGGGACTTTCTAAAATACAGATTGTGTTTAAGCATATCATTCGAAATGCAATCATGCCTGTCGTTACTGTTTTGGGCCCCTTTTAGAAGTCTCCTTTGACACCTATGCTGGAGAAATTCAAGCAGTTAGAAATATCTCCTTCTATCTTAGTAAAGGAGAAACCCTTGCCATTGTTGGCGAATCTGGCTGTGGTAAATCAGTAACAGCAAAATCTATTATGAGATTAAACCCCGAACCTCCAGCTAGATTTAAAGCTGGGGAAATCATTTTTGATGAAAAAGACATCACTAAACTAAAAGAAAAGGAAATGCAAAAGCTTCGAGGCAGTCAAATCAGTATGATTTTTCAAGACCCTATGACCTCCCTTAATCCTACTATGGCTATTGGCAAACAAATCATGGAGGGGTTAAGACGCCACCGAAAAGTAAACCATGCTGAAGCAAAAAAAGTAGCTATAGAAATGCTACGTTTGGTACAAATTCCTAACCCTGAAAAAAGATTTAAAGAATATCCCCATCAATTTTCTGGAGGTATGCGACAACGAGCAATGATAGCCATCGCTCTAGTATGCAATCCCCAAATTTTGATTGCTGACGAGCCCACAACCGCCCTTGATGTGACTATTCAAGCACAAATTCTTGAGTTAATGAATGATTTGCGCAGCAAGATCAATACCTCCATTATTATGATTACTCATGATTTGGGAGTAGTGGCTCATATGGCTCAAAGGGTTATCGTAATGTATGGGGGAAAAATTGTTGAAACAGGATCAACATCTGACATTTTTTATCACTCAAGACATCCCTATAGCTGGGGGCTTTTGAGTTCTGTGCCAAGACTTGATATCAAGAAAAAGGATGGCAAACTATCTTCTATAGAAGGAACACCCCCTGATTTGTTCGCACCGCCGCAAGGCTGTCCATTTGCGGATCGATGTGAATATGCCATGAAGATTTGTCAACAGCAGATGCCTCCTTCCTTTGAAATAAATATAAGTCATGAAGCCTCCTGCTGGCTTAATCATCCTCAGTCTCCATCCGTAGAACCTCCTATCTTTACTAAAAAAAATAAGCAATTGAGCAAGGGGGGAGCTTAGACAATGAATACAAATAAAGAAGTGCTCATTTGTATAAAAAATCTTAAAAAATATTTTGAAGTAGATAAACATGTATTCTTGAAGGCAGTAGATGATGTTACTTTTGATATTTATAAGGGAGAAACATTAGGATTGGTAGGAGAATCGGGCTGTGGCAAGTCTACCATAGGTCGAACCCTCCTAAGTATGTATGCCGCTACCGATGGTATTGTTGAATTTGATGGAGAAAATGTTCATAGCTTTAAAAGAGATAAAGAAAAGGAATTCAAAAAACGTGCTCAAATGATTTTTCAAGACCCCTACGCCTCTCTAAACCCTAGAATGCTTGTATCCAATATTATTGCAGAGGGAATAGATATTCATCAACTATTTAAGGGAGCCGAAAGATTAGATCGAATCCATGAGCTCTTGGAATTGGTTGGACTCAATAGAGAACATGCAAACCGTTTTCCTCATGAGTTTAGTGGTGGACAGCGACAGCGGATTGGTATTGCTAGAGCTTTGGCAGTGCAGCCTGATTTTGTTGTCTGCGATGAGCCTATTTCTGCTCTTGATGTATCCGTACAAGCACAAGTGGTAAACCTTTTGCAGGAGCTTCAACAGAAATATCAATTGACTTATTTGTTTATTGCTCATGATCTTTCAATGGTTCGCTATATATCAGATCGAGTAGCGGTCATGTATCTTGGAACTATAGTGGAATTAGCTGATAGTAATGAGGTGTATACAAATCCTGTACATCCCTATACAAAGGCATTACTTTCAGCAATTCCTATTCCCGATCCAGATGTTCAAAGAGACAGAAATAGGATCGCTCTGCAGGGAGATGTCCCTAGTCCTATATATCCTCCAGATGGCTGTAAGTTTGTAGACCGTTGTTCTGCAGCAAAAGAGGTTTGCAGACACCAACGACCAGGATTAATAGAAATATCCTCTCAACATTATGTGGCATGTCATTTAATTGAATAGAAAAAAATCAATAATGTTTTTTCCCTCTCATACCATTAAAAGTTTATACTTTCTTAAACAAGAAAAAATCAACTAAAAATTTTTGGAATTTTTAGTTGATTTTGTTTTTCAATAAAAGTATTTTTCAATTACAGCTTCTGCTACCTTAATTCCATCTACAACAGCTGAAATAATACCTCCTGCATATTCTGCCCCTCTCTAGAGGGATACAAACCTTTGGAGAGTTTTTAAATTTTAATCCTCATTTACATGTAATAGCGACAGACGGCTGCTTTTATGGTGACACGAAATTTATGACTGGACTTTCTTCAAATTCTGAAGACCTGGTAGTCCCCTTTGTCATGGAAGTCTTTAACATGCTCAAAAAAGAGGGAAAGATCAATAGTTTTATAATGGAGAATATGATGAATTGGCAGCACAGCGGCTTCAATATCTATTGTGGACAGGCTGTAAGTATGCCCCAGAATGAGGGGACGTACCCACCGGAAAGCCAGATAAGTCTTCTGACTAAGAATCATGATCCTCCGAATTTTGATTGGTTCATTTTCTTCCCTCTTTCAATAGCACAGGCAGGCAATCAACTGTACCTGTTATTTTACTATAAAAAGGGTGCAGAGGTAAATTCTAGGTTTATAGAATTTACTCTTGCAAACTCTAAAAACCGGAATTTAAATTTTCATTTTAGTTTTTATATAAACGAAACGTCCCCTTGCCATATCCGGACCCTTGTCATATTTTGATGCCGAACATACGTTTGACAATTCTTGCCTTTTAAGGTAGAATAAACTCATACGAAAACTCATAAATTTTCTGATGGTTGAGGGGTGGAAAAGATGGAGTTGTTAAGTAAGCTGGAGATTTTAGCTGATGCAGCAAAATATGATGTTTCTTGTTCTTCCAGTGGAAGTAATAGAAAAAATGTCGGAAAAGGATTGGGCAATGGGCATATGGCGGGGATATGCCACAGCTGGTCAGATGATGGCCGATGCATATCTCTTTTAAAGATCCTGTTAACCAATGAATGCATCTATAACTGTGTTTACTGTGTAAATAGAAGCAGCAATGACATTCCACGGGCTTCCTTCACCCCTGAAGAGGTAGCGGAGCTTACCATCAATTTTTACCGAAGGAATTACATAGAAGGATTATTTTTATCTGCAGCTGTTTTTAAAAGTCCTGACTATACAATGGAGCTTATGGTAAAGACAGCTAAGTTGCTTCGTCAAGAATATCGTTTCAATGGCTATATCCATATGAAGGCAATTCCAGGGGCAGATATATCTCTAATACATGAAGCGGGACAGCTGGTAGACAGAATGAGTGTCAATATAGAGTTGCCTTCCAATGAAGGGTTAAAGCTTTTGGCTCCCCAAAAAAAGAAGGAAGCGATTATTAAACCTATGGGATTTATCTCCTCTCAAATCACTGAAAAGGTAGAGGAGAGAAAGTTGTATAGGAAGGCAGGCAATTTTGTGCCAGCAGGGCAAAGTACCCAATTAATCGTAGGAGCTACTTCTGATGCAGATTTAAATATTCTACGGTTATCAGAGGGACTTTATAATCGTTTTGGACTAAAAAGAGTTTATTATTCTGCTTATGTTCCAGTATCTAGTGACCCTAAACTGCCAGTCATCGCCAACCCTCCTCTGCTGAGGGAGCATCGTCTTTATCAAGCGGATTGGCTACTGCGGTTCTATGGCTTTTCTTCAAAGGAGCTATTGCAGGAGGACCAGCCAAATTTTGATGTATTTTTAGATCCTAAGTGCAATTGGGCTTTGAGGAATCTTCATCTGTTTCCCTTGGAAATCAATCGTGCTCCTTATGAAATGCTGTTAAGAATACCGGGAATAGGAGTGAAATCAGCCAATCGCATTGCTGCCGCCAGAAGGTTTCATTCTCTAAGCTATGATAGCTTAAAAAAGATAGGTGTGGTTCTAAAAAGGGCAAAGTTCTTTATAACCTGCAATGGAAGATACTACGGAGAAATTGGCTTTAAGGAAAATCTTTTGAGGCAGTCACTTATAGGGGAGTTGCCGAAAATTTCCAATCAGAAAAGAGATGAGGGACAGCAGCTATCGATGTTTTCTCTACTGCCGGAGGTAGTTAAGCCTCAGGAGATATTGACTACAGTAACGGGGGAGTTTTAATATGTACTATTATATTTATGATGGAAGCTTTGAGGGGATGCTGACGGCTGTATACGAAGCCTATTACCGCCCTGAAAGGCCAGAAAAGATTCTACGACAGAATAGTATACAGGAAAATATTTTTGTCTCGAGTATATTGATTCATACGGATGAAGAAAAGGCTGGGAAGGTTTATCATGCTATTAAAGAAAAGATATCATCTATGGCCCTAAGAAACGTGTTTTATGCATTCCTTTCTGAGGAGGAAAATGCTGCTACAAAGGTATATCAGTATCTTAGGTTAGGATGGAGGGTGGGAAAAAGGATAGATGATTATCATGCAGAGGATAGGGTATTGGCTCTTCACCAATTAAGTCAAAAAGTCAGCAGAGAGACCCACGGCATGCTGGGTCTTTTACGGTTCCAAAAAATTGAGGGGGATATCTATTATGCTGAAATAGAACCAGATCATAATATAACGGCACTGCTGGCACCCCACTTTGCTAGACGAATGGCGGATCAAAACTGGATTATCCATGATGTGAAAAGAGATATAGCAGCTCTTTATAATAAGGAAAGATGGATTATGACGGAAGGACAGCTGCAGGAGGAGATTGCCTTAGATGAAGAAGAAATCCAATACCAAGATTTGTGGAGAAAATATTTTAAGACGATAGCCATCAAAAGCCGTAAAAATCCCCGGCTACAAAAGGCTTTTATGCCGAAACGCTATTGGAAGCATCTAGTAGAATTAAAGGGTAAATAGAAAAGACGACCTGCAGTGGTCGTCTTTTAAAGGGCTCTGAAACACTCACTAAACTTGGGGAGTTAAAAATGAGTTATACTTATTAAAATACACAGAGCCTGTACGTTTATTATATCATAAATTGCAAGAATATTGAAATATATTTCATGGAAAAGGGGACATATTATGTCCCCTCAGACTGTTGAAAAACCTCCATCTTCTTCGGTGCTTTGAAAATCCAGCACCCTTACGTATTTCCGTATACGCTGCGGTCGCTGGATTTTCTTGCGCCTCGAATCTGAAGGCTTTTGAACAGTCTGGATTTTGTTGGCTATTTCAACAAAATCGAGGGACGAAATATGTCCCTCGAAAGAATTGTAATCAAATTGGATTCTACCCTAAAGTTTCTTAGAGAATACTGCCAGTACAGCAATCATCAGAAGTCCAAAGATCATTAAGCCTGTTTGTTCGATGGATCTAATTCCTGCAATAGCAACGATGGCAACTGCCACAGGGATAACATATTTTATTAAGAAATACCATCCTTCAAACAATCCAAATTTTATAGTTCCACCATTTGTAAGCTCTTGTCTAAGCTCTTCCTTATCAAGGAACCATCCAACAAAGACTGCAAGTAATAATCCACCGATGGCTAAGAAGATCTTGTCAGTCAGGATGTCAAAGAAGTCAAAGAATCCAACTCCCAATACTGTAACACCTGACATTACACCCATAGAAAGGGAGGATAGAACACACAATACAGACATAGCACCAGCTGTAGAATAAACCGCTTTCTTTCTTTCCATTCCTCTTTCATCAATAAAGTAGGAAACTGCAACCTCCATCAAGGATACAGAAGAGGTAAGGGCTGCAACCGTTAAGGCTACAAAGAAGATAACAGATAATAACGTGCCAATACCACCCATTGCAGCAAAGACAGATGGAATAACAACGAAAACAAGACCAGGACCAACTGCTGGTTCCATGCCAAAGGCAAATATTGCTGGGAACATAGCGACACCTGCTAACAAAGCAACACCAAGGTCCATGCCAGTTACAAGTGCAGCATTATTTGCAAGATTCTCTTGCTTGTTTAGGTAGCTTCCGTAGGTAATCATACAGCCCATACCAAGACTAAGTGAGAAGAAAGCTTGACCTAATGCGGCTAAGAAGGTTTGACCTGTTACCACTGAGAAGTCAGGCTTAAACATGTAAACAAGTCCTGCTGCTGCCCCTGGAAGGGTAAGACTTCTAACGGCAATCAATATTAAAAGACCAAATAATACAGGCATTAATACTTTACCTGCTTTTTCGATACCCCCTGCAATACCCTTAGCAACTATAACAACATTTAAAATCATGAAAACAAGCATCCATACTAGTGGTTGAGTAGAGCCGCTAATAAAGGCACCAAAGGCACCGCCTATTGCTTCAGGATCCGCTAACAACCCAGTAACGGATTTTACTACATAGGCAGCAGACCAACCACCAACTACTGGATAGAAGCCCATGATGAAGAATGCACTTAAGACTCCTATTACCCCTGCAAAAGTCCACCTTTTATCATGGTTTTTGAAAGCGCCAACAGCTGCACGACTTGATTTTCTACCTACAGCAAATTCGGCAGTCATAACACTAACTCCAATAAATACAACAAAAGCTAAATAAATAAGAAGAAATGCGGCCCCACCATTTTCACCAAGTAGGTATGGGAATCTCCAGATGTTACCAAGACCAACGGCTGAACCAGCTGCTGCCATGATAAAACCAATTCTGGACCCCCAATTCTCTCTTTTTACTGTGGTTTTTTCCATTAAATAACTCCCTCCTTTAAATATTAATTTTTTAGAATACATATAGGTATTATTGCAGTAAGTTTCTGACAATTTAGAAACTTACTTAATGATGTTACCACATTCACAAAACCATGTCAATAATGCAGTGTTTACAATATTTGCATAACTTTTACAATATTTGCATAACGTTTTCATACTATTTGTAACTGTCTAGAGGTAAATTGTATAAGAGGAGTTGTTAATCAAGAAAGTAAAAGATAAATAAATGCATCTTACTATAATATAGCTATAAAAAATATATCACAATCTAGAGCAAAAGTCAAAATAATTAAAAAATTCACATTTATATTTTGTAGAGTTATTTCAAAAAAATGTAAGCATCAATAATTATGTAAGTATCAATAATTCTCTATCCATTAAGCCCCGTTTCATTTTGGCAAGAGAATATGGAGAATTAAAAGCATATATGATATTATAAAGATAATTGGTTAAAGAGTATCCTCAATCTTAACCTAAATATTGAAGGAGGAATGAATAATGAAGGTTATGATTCGCATAAGAATGAGTATGCATGATGCCCATTACGGAGGGAATCTAGTGGATGGAGCAAAAATGCTTCAACTGTTTGGCGATGTAGCTACAGAGTTATTAATCCGCCATGACGGTGACGAAGGCTTGTTTGCAGGTTATGAAAAGGTAGAATTTACTGCCCCAGTTTTTGCTGGAGATTATATTGAAGCGGTGGGAGAAATCGTTAAGGTTGGTAACAGCTCCAGGAGAATGGAGTTTGAAGCCAGAAAAGTGATTGTTCCCCGTCCTGATATCAATGATTCTGCCTGTGATGTTTTAGAGGAGCCAGTTGTAGTATGTAGAGCAGTAGGTACTTGTGTAGTACCAAAGGGGAAGCAAAGAAATAAGTAGGAGGTTTATTATGGAGAAGTTAATTATTACTGCCGCACTAACGGGAGCCGAGGTCACAAGAGAAACTCAGCCCAATTTGCCTATCACTCCGGATGAGATTGCAGAAGCCGCTTATCAATGCTATTTAGCTGGAGCTTCTATTGTACATATCCATGCGAGGGACCAGGAGGGAAATCCTACCCAATCCTATGAAGTATATAAGGAAATCAAGGAAAAGATAGAAGCAAAATGTAATATTATTTTCCAGCCCTCGACAGGAGGAGCTGTTTGGCACGGTCCCGAAGAAAGACTACAACCAGTAGAATTAAAGCCGGAAATGGCTACCCTTAGCTGTGGTACCTGCAACTTTGGTTCGGATGTTTTCATGAACAGCGAGGAATATATGGAAAAGTTTGCTTCTAGGATGAAGGAATTAGGGGTTAAGCCAGAAATGGAGATTTTCGAAAGAGGCATGATTGAAAATGCCAAAAAATTGGTGAAAAAAGGATTAGCGGAGGCACCTTTACATTTTGACTTTGTTTTAGGGGTTCCCGGAGCTTGTCCTGCTACACCTGAGGATCTATTACATATGGTAAATGCTGTACCGGAGGCCTCCACGTGGACGGTAGCTGGCATTGGCAGACATGAATTACCTTTAGCTACCATGGCTATCCTGCTAGGCGGTCATGTAAGAGTAGGTTTTGAAGACAATGTCTATTATAGCAAAGGACAGTTAGCAAAATCCAATGCAGAACTAGTTGAAAGAATTGTGAGAATTGCCAAGGAATTGGATCGGGAAATAGCAACTCCTGATGAAACAAGAAAAATATTAGATATAGTGAGGGGATAATATGAAACTATTCATTGATACTGCGAATATTGACGAAATAAAAGAGATTGCCAGCTGGGGAATATTAGAGGGCGTTACAACGAATCCATCCTTGATCGCCAAGGAAGGTAGAGTGTTTAAAGAAGTAATTAAGGAAATCACAGAAATCGTGGATGGACCTATTAGTGCTGAGGTTGTTAGCTTGAAGGCAGAGGAAATGGTCCAAGAAGCAGAAGAATTAGTGAAAATCCATGAAAATATCGTCATCAAGGTGCCTATGACGGATGAAGGTCTAAAAGCAGTAAAGATATTTTCCTCTAAGGGGATTAAAACCAATGTTACGTTAGTTTTTTCTTCTAACCAAGCACTGATGGCAGCAAAGGCAGGTGCCACCTTTGTCAGTCCCTTCCTAGGAAGACTAGATGATATTGGGCACAGGGGAATTGACTTAGTAAAGGAAATTGTAGAAATCTTCGATTTTTATTCAATTGAAACAGAGGTTATTGCAGCCAGTATTCGCCACAGCATGCATGTGGTGGAAGCTGCAAAGGTAGGGTCTCATATTGCAACGATACCCTATGGAGTATTTAAGCAAATGCTAAAACACCCCTTAACCGATAGCGGTATTGAGCGATTCCTAAAGGATTGGGAAAACGCAGTGAAGTAATAGAAGAATAAAGCACCCCTATAAGCTTTTGCAGTAGCGTTGATACATGATATAATGTTACTAATATCTGAAGAGGATAGGGGTGCTTTAATGAAAAGCCTATATAAATGATAGGACTGTAACGAAGGTATGTGAAAAGACCCTTTGTGACAGTCCTCTTTGCTGTGCAAATAATATATAAAAGCATGTGAAATAATAGGGTTGAGAATTTTCAATGATTAGTATATTATATTTATAGAAGAAGTCTAAATAGTATAACACAATTCAATAAGTAAAATGAATATTGCTAATTTTTAGCTATGTTTTAACAACAAGGAGGAAGAAAATTAATGGATAGAAGTTTGTCTCTTGAATTAGTACGGGTAACGGAAACGGCAGCATTGGCCTCTGCAGCTTACATGGGAAGAGGGGACAAGGAGGGGGCAGATCAAGCGGCGGTAGACGGAATGAGAAGCACTTTTGCTAGTCTTTCTATTAAGGGAACAGTGGTAATTGGTGAAGGCGAGTTGGATGAAGCGCCAATGCTATATATTGGTGAGGAAGTTGGCTGTGGTGAAGGTGAAGAGGTAGAGGTAGACATTGCAGTAGATCCTTTAGAAGGAACCAACTTGATAGCGAAGGGCCTTCCCAATGCTATTGCAGTAGTTGCCATAGCACCTAAGGGTTGTTTGTTACATGCTCCTGATACTTATATGCAAAAAATAGCTGTAGGGCCTAAAGCCAAGGGAGCTGTAGATATCAAGGCTCCTGTAAAACAAAATCTAGAGGCGGTAGCAAAGGCACTAGATAAAAACATAGAAGATGTAACAGTAATCATACAGGATCGACCTCGACACGAAGAAATGATTAAGGAGATTCGAGAAGCAGGAGCTAGAATTAAACTCTTTAGTGATGGAGATGTTGCAGCGGCTTTAGCTACTGGTTTTGAAGAAACAGGTGTAGACATCATGATGGGAATTGGTGGAGCACCAGAGGGTGTGATTACAGCGGTTGCTTTAAAATGTTTAGGTGGAGATATGCAGGGCATTCTTCATCCTATGAGTGGAGAAGAGGTTGCAAGATGTAGAGAGATGGGGCTTTCAGAAGCGGATGTAAAGAAGGTGCTTTCCTTAGATGAATTAGTGAGCAGTGATGATTGTTTCTTTGCTGCTACTGGCATTACCCATGGTGATTTATTAAAAGGAGTAGTTTATTTGGGAAACAATAGGGCTCAAACCCACTCGGTTGTTATGAGGGGAGAAACTGGCACCATTCGATTTGTGGAGGCAATTCATCGTTTAGATAAAAGTGAAACCATCGTAGATGTACTAAAAAAACATCAAAGCTTTATGTTTAATGATAAGTAGTAAATATTAAAAAAGGTAGGGGATATTCGTGGATCGAAACTTAGCTTTGGACTTAGTAAGGGTTACGGAGGCGGCTGCATTAGGTGCTGCAAAGCATATGGGACGAGGCGATAAAATCGCTGCCGACCAAGCAGGAGTAGACGGCATGCGAAAAGTGTTTGACAATCTAGAGATTGATGGCATTGTGGTAATCGGTGAAGGAGAAATGGATGAAGCTCCTATGTTATATATAGGCGAAGTGGTAGGTAGGAAGGGACCTAGAGCTATAAAGGTGGATATAGCTGTTGATCCAGTGGAAGGTACTAACTCTGTAGCAAAGGGTCTTCCCAATGCCATTGCGGTTGTAGCGATGGCCCCTAGAGGTTGTCTGCTAAATGCGCCTGATATGTACATGGACAAAATCGCTGTAGGACCTAAGGCGGCTGGCAAGGTGCATATCGATGCTCCTCTCTATGAAAATCTTAAAGCGACGGCAGAGGCTTTGAATAAAAGCATTACAGATCTAACAGTAACAATGCTAGATAGACCCCGACATCAGGAAATTATAAAAAAATGTAGGGAAGCTGGTGCAAGGATTAAGCTATTTAAGGATGGAGATGTTGCGGCAGCGTTAGCTACCTGTTTTGATTATACCGGTGTAGATATTTTGTTAGGAATAGGCGGTGCCCCTGAAGGAGTGATCGCTGCAGCTGGTCTCAAATGTTTGGGAGGACAGTTCCAGGGGAGATTGATTCCCTTTGAGGAAGAGGAAAGACAAAGATGTATAAAAATGGGTGTGGATGTCAATAAGATACTATATATGGAGGATCTAGTAAAAGGAGAAGAGGTTTATTTTACTGCCACTGGTATATCTGATGGAGAACTGCTGAAGGGTGTTACCTATCAGGGAAATAATATGGTAAAAACCCATTCGGTTGTGATGCGTTCAAAAAGTGGAACCATAAGATTTATAGAGGCTATCCATAAGTTAAATTTGAAGCCCACCTATGCCTACTAAAAAGAAACATGAGATTCTAAAGGAATTAGAAATGAAGTAATTGACAGTTATTGCAAAACATGATAGCATAATTTTAAAATGGTATAGTTTAGGGACAAATTCATAAAGACAGATTTGTCCCTGTAGACGTTATTTGGAGGTGTAGAATTGCAAAGCTCGGAATTACAAGAAATGAAGTTAACGGAGCTTAGGGAAGAAGCAAAAAAACTAGGAATAAAAAACTGGGTTAAGCTGAAAAAAGCTGAGTTAATAGATTTGATTTTAGAGGTGAAAGAAAAAGAAAGTAATAAAGATGTTGTTACAGATGGAACTACAAAGTCTTCTGAAATAAAAAGTGGGAACACCAATACAAGAAGTAATGAATTACCTCAACACCTTTCAGATGAAATACCTGAAGGCGAAGAAATGAATATTGCAGAAGGTGTATTAGAAATCCATCAAGATGGATACGGATTTTTACGAAGGGAAAACTATCTCTCAAGTGATAGTGATATATACATATCGCCATCCCAGATTAGAAGGTTTAACATGAGGACGGGAGACAAAATCTCCGGTATTACAAGACCCCCTAAGAGTGGCGAGAAGTTTAAAGCTCTTCTATATGTAAAGAATATTAACGGATTAAATCCAGAATCTGCTATTCGAAGACCAAACTTTGAAGACCTTACCCCTATTTACCCCAAACAGAGAATTAATTTAGAAATTGAAACAAAAGAATTATCTACCCGATTGATTGATTTAATTGCGCCTATAGGCAAAGGACAAAGAGGTGTTATTGTTGCGCCTCCAAAGGCAGGGAAGACGATTCTTTTACAAAAAATTGCTAACAGTGTAGCAGAAAATTATCCTGATATTGAGATTATCGTCTTATTAATTGATGAACGACCAGAGGAAGTAACAGATATGCAGCGCTCTATTAAGGGTGAAGTAGTTTATTCAACCTTTGATGAATTGCCAAGTCATCATATTAAAGTGGCGGAGATGGTATTAAATCGTGCACAACGATTGGTGGAGCATGGTAAAGATGTAATTATATTACTAGATAGTATTACTAGATTGGCTAGGGCATATAACTTAACAATACCGCCAACTGGAAGAACCCTTTCTGGAGGTTTAGATCCTGGTGCTTTACACAAGCCTAAAAGATTTTTTGGTGCGGCTAGAAATCTAGAAGAAGGTGGAAGTCTTACCATCATTGCTACTGCTTTGATAGAAACTGGCAGTAGAATGGATGATGTGATCTTTGAAGAATTTAAAGGAACTGGAAATATGGAACTGCACTTGGATAGGAAGCTATCTGAAAAAAGGATATTCCCGGCTGTGGATATTAATAAATCCGGTACGAGAAGGGAAGAATTATTGTTAAGTCAGACAGAGCTAGAGGCTATTTGGAGTATCAGAAGAGCCATGAGCAATAACCCTATTCAAGAGGTTACGGAAAGAATTGTTAGCAGCCTAATGGAAACCAAGAAAAATAGTGACTTTGTTGAAATGATTAAGAAAAGTATCTAGTGATTTTTTTCTTGTCACTGCAAAGGTTATATGCTATAATGTAGTAGTTAAATTGCTAGAACCTGTCAACTTATTGTTAACTACTTAATAATAACTGGATAACTATCATTTTATCATAAGTTTTTTACGGAAAGAGGTGAATACAATGAAGAACGGTATCCATCCAGAATATAATGAAGTTGATGTTTTCTGCGCTTGTGGAAATACATTTAAGACAAAATCAACAAAAAAGGAAATCAGAGTTGAAATTTGTTCAGACTGCCATCCTTTTTACTCTGGAAAACAAAAGAGTATAGAAAAAGGTGGACGTGTTGAAAAATTCAAAAAGAAATTCGGCATGTAGTTTCCTAATAAAAGCAATCAATCAAGGTTAGAAGGAACCCTTTCTAACCTTAATTTTTTGCAATTCATTTGATAATAGGTTAGGAGATGAGGTAATGGTTGAAATTGTGGAATGTGCTCAGAGGGGAAGTATTGAAGTGATTGTGGGGCCTATGTACGCCGGCAAAAGTGAAGAACTTATTCGAAGAGTCAATAGGGCGAAAATTGCTGACTTAAAGGTGCTAGCTTTTAAACCAGCTATAGATAATCGATATTGTGTCGATAATATAACCTCTCACAATGGGAAACAGATGGAATGCATAGCAGTGGATGATGCTGAGAAAATATTGGAGTACATAGAAAAAGAAGAATTTGATGTATTGGCAGTGGATGAAGTGCAATTTCTAGGAGAAAAGATTATGGCGATTTGTCAGCAGGCGGCAGAAAAGGGAAAACGAGTCATTGTATCGGGATTAGATATGGATTTTCGAGCTGAACCCTTTAGCATTGTACCTAATCTAATGGCGATTGCAGAATATGTAACAAAGCTTACTGCCATTTGCAAGGTTTGTAAAATGCCTGCCACCAGAACTCAGAGACTGGTAAATGGAAGACCAGCAAAATATAGCGACCCAGTAATTATGGTAGGGGCTAAAGAAAGCTATGAAGCTAGATGCAGAAAGTGCCATGAAGTAATAAAATGAGACTTAATTCATAAGTAGGCAACCGAAAGTTTGATTTGCAACTTTCGTGTTGATCACTTAGTTTGTTTATCTATAAGTAGGCAACCGAAAGTTTGATTTGTAACTTTCGTGTTGATCACTTAGTTTGTTTATCTAGAGAGAGGTTTTTTCCCTCTGAATTCTAGTCGAATTTATTTCGAGGATGCAGTGCTTAGACTGGCGCTTGACAAAACGGGAGTCTTAGAAATACACCGAAGGAGGAAATAGGATAGGGGGGGCTTTTATGTCTAATACCTTGATGATTATAGGATTGATTGGCTTAGTATCAGGGGTGATTTCCCCGATTTTTAGAGTGTTGGGTAAAAAGTCAAAACGTTCCAAAGGATGGATGTTGGTTACGGTATTATCATTTTTAGTTTTTATTTTAGGTGTTGTATTAGGATTGGAATAATTGTGGAGAGGTACACTTCAGTGATATGCTGAAGTGTACCTCTTTTGTATTTCTAAACATTTTTTGAGCACTGGGGACGGTTTCTCTGCTTGTATTAAAGCACTTCAAACCCTCTCCGGTGTTTCTTTATGTTTTTGTCATTTTTAGTCCTGAACGAAGGGAAGAAACTTGAAGCATCTTGCATTTAAAGGATTTAAGGCCCATTTGCTACGCTCAAGGCGACAATCCTCACATAGTCTGCCATCCCTAGTGTTATTTAGCAAAGAAAAAACTAGAGGGAAGTATCAAAATGATACACAAATCAAAATATATAAAATAATTAAAAACATATAAATATTAAGAATATTGTTGACAATTGTCGCGAAACAATATATATTTAAAACAAGGATTCAATATGATACTATATGTATCTAAATGAGACACAACGGAGGGATTTTACGTGATGATAGACAGAGAGAAATATAATACATATCTAGCTATCCTGAAGGAGGAACTTTTGCCCGCCCTTGGGTGTACAGAACCAATTGCTATTGCGTATGCTGCTGCCAAAGCTCATGAAGTGCTGGGAAAATTTCCAGACAAGATAATTATAAAGTGTAGCGGAAATATTATAAAAAATGCTAAATCTGTTATTGTGCCTAATACTGGAAATCTGAAAGGTATCAGGGCCAGTGCTTTGACAGGAATTGTTGCCGGTGATGCTTCTAGGGAGATGCAGGTGTTGGAGAGTGTAATGCGGGAGGACATTAAAAGGGTCAAAGAGCTTATGAAAACTGACATCTGTGAAATACAAATGATTGAGAATGTTGCTAATCTACATATTATTGTGGAGGTCATGTACCAAAAAGAAAAGGCCTTGGTAGAAATAATCCATACCCACACCAATATTTGTAAGGTTGTTAAAGATGGACATGTTTTGTTTGAAAAAAAGTATGAAAAAGAAGATTTTAATTCCCCCCTTTCTGATAGAAGTCTCCTCAAGGTAAAGGACATCTTGGAATTTGCTACCACTGTAAAGATGGAGGATGTTGAGGAGCTTCTAAATAAACAGATTGAATATAATCTCAAAATAGCCCAGGAGGGGCTTGAAAGAAAATACGGAGTTAATATAGGAAAGATGCTTTTAGAATGCTATGGAGACAATATATTAACAAAAATTCGAGCCTATGCTGCAGCTGGTTCTGATGCCAGAATGAGCGGTTGCAGTCTGCCGGTTGTCACCAACTCTGGAAGTGGTAATCAAGGAATGACAACTTCTTTGCCAGTGATTATTTATGCTAAAGAAAAGAAATTTGATAAGGAAAAAATGTACCGTGCCTTAGTACTGGCCAATCTTATCACCATCCATCAGAAAACCGGAATAGGAAGGTTGTCTGCCTATTGTGGAGCAGTAAGTGCCGCCTGTGGTAGTGGAACAGGAATCACATATCTGGAGGGAGGCACCTTAGAAAAGATTGAAAAAACCATTATTAACACTTTAGCAAATGTATCAGGTATAGTGTGCGATGGAGCAAAGGCCTCCTGTGCTGCTAAGATAGCTTCTAGTCTTGATGCTGCTATGATGGCTCATTTTCTTGCCATGAGGGATTCTGTTTTTGAGGTGGATTCGGGTATCGTTAAGGAAACGGTGGAAAATACAATCTCTGCTGTAGGAAGATTAGGACGAGAAGGAATGAAGGAAACGGATATTGAGGTACTAAAGATAATGCTTGACCAATGATGCTTGTTACTTTAGGTTCCTTTATGTATTTAAATGGATAGAAATAAAGAAAGGGGGGTAAAATCAGTTGCTTTACTATAGGGATTGATTGAAATTAAGCTCAAGTACTCTTTCGATTCATTGATTTAAAAGATGAGCATCATTTTGGCAATATAAAAAAAGAATAACAAAGGGGAGGAAATTATCATGAAAAAGACAGTAGCACTTTTGCTGGTGGTTATGCTAGTCACATCTATGCTTGCAGGATGTCAAAGCCAAGCATCTGACAAGATTAAAATTGCTGTTGTAGGTCCGTTGACAGGCGACTTTGCTGAGTATGGCACAGGTTTTAAAAATGCTGTTGAACTACAGGTTGAAGAATGGAATAGAAATGGTGGTGTACTTGGTCGAGAAATTGAACTTGTTGTCTTTGATGATAAAAACAATGGTGAAGAAGCGGCTACGATCGCAGAAAAGATTGTTGCTGACAAGGATATTAAGGCTGTAATTGGCCATTTTGCCAGTGGTGTATGTATGGCTGCTTCACCAACCTATCAAGAGGCTGGTATCGTAAACATCTCACCTTCTGCATCGCATCCTGATTTTACTAAAGAAGGAGATTTTGTCTTCAGAAATAATACAGTTATTAATGTTGAGGCAGAGTTTGCAGTTGACCTTGCTGTAAATACACTAGATAAAAAGAAGGTAGGGATACTTTCTGTAAAAACTGATTGGGGTACAGGTACTGCAGAAATTACTAAGGGACTTGTAGCACAAGCGGAGGGGATGGTTGTTGATCATCAAGAGGTTGTTGACGGAACCATCGACTTCGGTCCGAATATCACTAGATTGAATGAGGCGGGTGCAGATGTAATCATCGTTGTAGCTATGTATAACACCTTAGCTCCATTTGCAACTCAGTACAAAACAGTAAACCCTGATATTGAGCTTGTAGGATTCTCCAACGCATATAGTCAACAACTTATTGAACTTGCAAAGGAAAATGCTGAAAACATTCATTTTCCAACAATCTTCTTTCACGGTAGTACAGATGAAACGGTTGCATCTTTTGTAAGTGCTTATGAAAGCAAATACGGTTCAAGTCCAAGTAGTCTTACTGCCCAGGCCTATGACAGTGCAGGTATTGTTCTTAAGGCTATTGAAGTAGCAGGTAAAGCAGATAGAAAGGTAATGAAGGAAGAACTTTATAAGATGACTTATCCTGGGGTGACGGGTGAGACGAAGTTTGATCAAGCTGGTGATGCGGTGAAAATTTTTACTGCTGTTAAGATTGAGAACGGAAGGTTTGTAGAGGTTCAATAGTTGATGAAGTGAGTGCAAATCATATGTACTTATAAGGGGGTGTAAGCTTGATATTACAGCAATTAATTAATGGTTTGGCTTTAGGTATGGTTTATGCACTGATTGCAGTAGGATACTCACTGGTTTTTGGAATTTTAAGGTTGGTGAATTTTTCTCATGGTTCTGTTTATGCATTTGGTGCACACATAGCAATGGTTTTTGTAGGCATGCAATTTGGGATCATACCAGCTTTAATTCTTAGCATCATATTCACTGGTGTGTTGGGGATAGCAATTGACAAGATTGCTTTAGCTCCTCTCAGAGCTAAAAAATCAAAGGCAATAGCAGCTCTGATTACTACCATCGGGGTCTCTTATATAATTCAGAACCTTCTTATGATTGTATTTGGCAGTCAGACAAAATTTTTTCCTAAGCTCTTTGATTACGGAAATGTGCACATAGGGGGCGTGAGCATAAGTACAACTCAATTATTCATCTTTGGTGTGTCTCTTGCATTGCTGTTATTGCTAACCTTTATTATAAGAAAAACTAAAATAGGTCTTGCTATGAGGGCGGTAGAACAAAATCCAAAGGCTGCTAATTTAATGGGAATCGATGTAGATTTTGTAATAACCTTTACCTTTTTCTTAGGGGGGGCTTCAGCGGCTATTGCTGGAACCTTGATTAGTGGTTATTACCAAGTGGTGTACCCAACCATGGGATTTCTTGCAGGACTTAAGGCGTTTTCTGCTGCAGTGTTAGGAGGAATAGGTATATTACACGGTTCCATTGTCGGTGGATTGATCGTAGGGGTTTCAGAAAGCTATGCAGCTGCATTTCTTGGTGGGGGTTATAGGGATGCTGTAGCCTTCGTTATTCTAATCATTGTGTTGCTTGTAAAGCCCACCGGCTTATTTGGAAAGAAAGGTGTTGTGAAGGTATAGGTTATGGAAAAAATAAGTTTACAGTTTGATAGGATAAAAGAAAAGATGAATTTTATTAAGCCCAACAAAAAAAGAGATTTTCTTCTCTTGGCTACATTAATATTAGCTTTACCCTATATCATTAATTCTCAATATCTATTAAGAATTGTCATTATGATAGGTGTATATAGTATTTTGGCTTTATCACTAGGGCTTGTTACCGGTTATGCAGGACAGGTATCTCTTGGACATGCTGCCTTCTATGCAATAGGTGCTTATTTTTCAGCTGTCCTTAGTGTCAACTTTGGTATTAGTTTCTTCATTACAGCACCTATTGCGGCAATCGCTGCAGCCATATGTGGACTGTTGCTGGGACTTCCAACTCTGCGGCTTTCGGGAACCTATCTAGCAATAACTACCTTGGGTTTTTGCGAAGTAGTAAGAATGGTGTTGTTAAACTGGGAAAAGGTTACAAATGGTCCATTAGGTATTAACAGGATTCCTAGACCATCTTTGCTGGGTTTTGATCTAACCCTTGCTAATAACGGTATGTACTATCTCATGGTATTTTTCTTAGTCTTCACTACAGTAGTCATGCTCGCCATTGTTCGATCTAAAATAGGCCGGGCAATGATGGCTATCCGTGAAGATGAGTTGGCGGCAACTATGATGGGGATTAAGACCACTACCTATAAAGTGATTGCCTTTGTAGTATCGGCTTTTTTCTCAGGGTTGGCAGGTGCCTTTTACGCTCATATGATAAGATTTATTGATCCTAATACCTTCACATTTGATACGTCTATTATGATTTTAAGTATCGTTATTTTAGGGGGTATGGGTACAATCAAAGGGATGTTCTTGGGTGCCGCCATCTTGGTTTCTTTTCCTGAGGTTCTAAGATTTCTGCAGGAATACAGGTTTGTTGTTTATGGTATGGTTTTGGTTCTCATGATGAGATTTCGTCCTCAAGGTATTTTAGGAGGGCAGAAAAAAACAGCCTATAAGCTTCCGAAAGGAGTTATTGTTGATATCAACAGTAATAATTCTTCAATTGAAGTAAGAGAAGCAATGAATACAGTAGAGGAAGTGATATAATATGACATTCCTTGAAGTGAAGGATGTATCAAAACATTTCGGTGGGCTTGTTGCTGTTGATAAAGTTTCCTTGGAGATCAATGAAGGTGAAATTGTTAGTATCATTGGCCCCAATGGTGCTGGCAAAACTACACTTTTCAACATGTTAACGGGAGTGTATGCCCTTACGGAGGGGGAAATCATCTTTGAGGGTAAGCCGATACACAACCTGGTACCTCAGGAAATCGTTAAGGCTGGTTTAGCCAGGACCTTTCAAAACATTAGACTTTTTGCTGATATGAGGGTAATTGAAAATGTTTTGGTAGGAATGCATACCAATACTGAATATAATTTCTTTGATTTGTTATTTAGGACAAAACGTTTTCGTAACCAAGAGATTGAGAAGCACCAAGTGGCAATAGCGATCCTAGATTCTATAGGACTGAAAGAAAAGATGCATAACTATGCCACCAACTTGCCATATGGAGATCAAAGGAGACTTGAGATAGCACGTGCAATTTCTACTAATGCAAAGATATTATTATTAGATGAACCTGCTGCAGGTATGAACCCTCAGGAGTCGGAGGACTTATTATGCTTTATTAAAAGTTTACGAGATAAAGGATACACCATTATCTTAATTGAGCACGATATGAATGTTGTTATGAATATTTCTGACAGGATTTATGTTATCGACCACGGAAAGAAAATTGCCGAAGGTTTGCCCGTTGATATCGCCAGTAATAAACGTGTTATTGAGGCTTATCTTGGAAGGAGTGAACAATCGTGCTCGCAGTGAAAAATTTGAATACTCATTATGGAAATATTCATGCCTTAAAGGGTATTGATTTAGAGGTTAAGCAAGGAGAAATTGTCACTTTGATAGGTAGCAATGGCGCAGGGAAGAGTACCACCTTAGGTACCATTACTGGTCTTTTAAGGGCTACTTCAGGAGAAGTATGGTTTAAGGGAGAAAATATAACCAGTATACCACCCTCTCAAATTGTTAAAAAGGGCATAAGCCTTTCACCTGAAGGACGAGAAGTATTTCCAGCTTTAACGGTGGAGGAAAATCTTCAGTTGGGGGCTTACGTCCGAAAGGACAAGGAAAATATTAGAACGTCTTATGATAGGGTTTATGAGCTGTTCCCTAGATTGTTTGAAAGAAAAAAGCAAACAGCCGGAACCTTGTCAGGAGGAGAACAACAAATGCTGGCAATAGGCAGAGGTTTGATGTCGATGCCTCAATTATTGCTGCTGGATGAACCCTCTCTAGGACTTGCACCTAATTTAGTTGTAATGATTTTTGATTTGATTGTATCCATTAATCAACAAGGTACTACGGTACTTCTGGTTGAACAAAATGCCAGTATGGCACTATCTATTGCCCATCGAGGGTATGTTTTAGAGACCGGTAAGGTTACCATGACAGATGATGCAAAGATACTAAGTGACAATGATATGGTGAGAAAAGCTTATCTTGGCAACATATAAAATGAGACTTAATTTAGAGGAAGCTTTTACTCACACTGAATTGTAGTATAAGTTACTTCATGTAGTGCTTGATCTCTCACTTGTCAAAGTAAGAGCCCTAGCAATACACCGAAGAAAAAATTTAAATAAATGGAGGAATGACAGAATGAGCGAAAAAAAATATACACAAGAGGAATTAACAAAGGCGTTTAGAAGTGCGATTGCAGATAGAGCAAAGTGGTTTTATTTATTAGAAAAATATACTGATGAAGGTTTTGATAAAATAGCTGAAAGGGCTATTACAGAGTTTGGTATTGATAAGGGCAAGTCATTAGGGGACTGTAAAACTGCAAAGGATTTTGCCAATGGGATCTTAACAGGTCATGCTCGTGAGGCCTTTGCTATGGAACCAATTAAAGTTGAGGAAGAAGAAAGTGTAATTAAATTCCACCATTGTGCCCTTGTTGAAGAATGGAAAAAGCTAGGATGCTCCAGTGAAGAAGTGGCTCATTTGTGTGACTTAGCTTGTTTTGGGGACTTTGGTATGGTGAGTGTATTCCCAGAATTAGAGCTTGAATTTAAGCAATTACTATCTCGTGACGAAGAATGCTGTGAAATGGTGATTACTAAAAAATAGTTTGGGGTGATGATTCATGAAAAAGATAATAAACAATCCCAATAATGTTGTAACTGAAATGCTTCAGGGTATTGTAAAAGCTAATCCTCAGTTGGAATATTTTTCAGGGGTTGAAGTTATTGCAAAGAGAGTAAAGGAAAAAAAGGTAGGTTTAGTATCCGGCGGGGGCAGCGGTCATGAGCCTGCCCATGCAGGATATGTAGGCAAAGGTATGTTAGATGCAGCTGTGGCTGGGAACGTATTTGCTTCCCCCTCTCCCGATAGGGTGTTGAAGGGTATCCAAGAAGCCAATTCTGGAGAAGGCGTTCTTCTCATTATTAAAAACTACTCAGGGGATATCATGAACTTTGATATGGCAAAAGAACTAGCAGAAATGGAAGACATTAGGGTTGAGTCTGTTGTAGTAAAAGATGATGTTGCTGTAGAAGACAGTACTCATTCTACTGGTAGAAGAGGTATTGCTGGTACTGTGTTTGTACACAAGTTGGCTGGTGCCAAAGCTACAACTGGGGCAAGCCTTGACGAAGTGAAGCGAGTTGCTGAAAAAGCTATTACCAATACCCGTAGTATGGGCATGGCTATGGCTCCCTGTATTTTACCAGGGGTTGGAAAAGCAGGTTTTGAGCTTGGAGAGAATCAAATAGAAATTGGCATGGGTATTCATGGGGAGCCAGGGGTACAAAGAACCACTGTGAAAACCGCGGTTGAGCTGGCGGAGATTCTATGTGAAAAGATCTTGGCAGATTATGATTTTACAGGTAGTGAAGTTGGATTAATGGTAAATGGTCTTGGTGCTACACCGTTAATGGAACTATACATTCTAAATAATGAAATTGAAAAAATCTTAATGGAGAAAAATATTAGGGTTTATAGAACCTTTGTAGGTAATTACATGACATCTCTTGAGATGGCAGGTTGTTCTGTTACGTTACTAAAGCTAGATGATGAATTGAAAGAACTGCTGGATGCTCCATGTGATACACCAGCAATGAAAGTTTAGGTGACCTTATGGAAATCAGAATCAATTCACAGAATTATATGGAGTATATTGAACTGGTGGCCAAAAAAATCGAGGCAAGCAAGGACTATGTATCTGAGCTTGACTCGATAACTGGTGATGGCGACCATTGGGCCAATATGAATATGGGATTCCAGAAGCTTCTAGAAAGTAAACAGGAGCTTGTTGCCATGAGGCTGGGGCAAATGTTTCAAAAGATTGGTATGCTGATTATGTCTACTGTAGGAGGTTCCTCAGGAGTTTTGTATGGAAGCGCTTATTTGAAAGCGGCAAAAACTATCGGTGATAAGACAGAGATGGATATTCATTTACTGCGGGATGTATTAGAAGCAGAGCTTAACGCCATTATGGAACGTGGCAATGCAAAGCCAGGGTATAAAACCATGATTGATGCATTGTATCCAGCAGTGATCCGTTTAAAGGAAGCCATTGAAAAGGGATTAGATGGCCATGAAGCTTTACAAGAGCTAAAGCAGGGAGCAATTGATGGTATGAACAGCACTAAAGATATGGAGGCTATTCGAGGAAGAGCTTGTTATCAAGCCAATAAAGGAGTAGGGCATATTGATCCTGGTGCTGTCACAATGTGTTATCAAATAGAAACACTAGTTGAATACCTATGCAAATCATAATATAATGATATACAAATAAGAAAAGTAATAGGGTGTCTAACACCCTATTATGATTAAGGTGATGTTTTATGTATCTTGCAGAAATTAGAGGTACCGCCTCAAAGTTTGCTGAAACCATTTCAAAAATCCTAGATATTGATGTTATGATAATTGATAACAATCATCATAAAATAGCCAACACATTTCGATATGTTGATAAGGCTACTCCTATTGCTAGGTACTCAATCATTGGGGAGGCGATCCATACAGGTAAGGTTGTAGCGGTGAAAGACAAGACTTCTTATGAACATTGTAAAAACTGCGCCGATTTAGAGAAATGTGCTATTTCAGGGCTTGTTAGTGTACCTATATTTTTTGAACAACAGGTAGTGGGGGCAATTGCACTTTTAGTGCCAGTAAATAAAACCAGTCCTGTTTTTGAAAATCTGGAAGTCTCTATAGATTTTCTAGAGGGGATGGCTGAGCTATTAAGCTCAAAGCTAAAAAGTATTGACGGTTATAACAAGCTGAATCTCATTAAAAAAGAACGGGAAATTATCTTAGATATGATTGAAGATGGGTTAGCCTTTATCAATGAGATGGGTGAAATCATCCATTGCAACCATCGATTTGAAAATTACTTTAAAATTGAGGAAAAAGTCATTGGTCAGCATATAGAGAAAATCATTGATCATCCTCTAATTCACGAGATTATTTTATTTAGAAGGAACTATTCCCTCAAGTTATTTTATTATGAACAGAAACAACACAGCTTCTATGGGTTTTTATCTTGCCGTAATATTACCATCAATGGTGTTAATTATGGAACCCTTTTGACATTTAAAAGTCTCGGAAAGGTGTATAACGTCTTAAATGAAGTATCTGATAATAAAGCTAATATAACCTTTAGCAATGTTATGGGTAAGGATGATAACCTCATGAATCAAATCAATAAAGCAAAGCAACTTGCTGTAACTGATGAAAATATTCTGATTTGTGGAGAACAGGGACTTGGGAAATCTATTCTAGCTAGGGCGATACATAATTTCTCAGATAGAGCAAAACAGTACTTTGTTTTTGTCGATTGTCATAATACCCCCTATGATTTATTAGAAAAAGAAATCTTTGGAACAGAAAGTGATGCTAATAGTATAAACCCCAGCATTGGAAAATTGAGAATGGCTCATAAGGGAACCATATTCTTTAAAAATATATGGGAGATGCCTCTTTATTTACAAAGACGATTAGTGGAAGTTATTAAGACCAAAGAGCTGAAACAGGGTACTTATAAAGGTTTTCATATAGATATTAGGATGATCTTTGATACCAGCCAAGATTTGTTATCTCTTGTAGAGAAAAAAAGATTTGATGAGGAACTATATTTTCGAATTTCAAAAAATACTGTTACTATTCCGTCTCTAGCAACACGGAAAGGTGATATTAAAATCATTGTAGATCATGCGATAGAGAGGTTAAAGAGTAAGCATGCAAGGTTTCGGCTGAAATTTCACCAGGATGTTTTAGATAAGATGTATGGGTATCGTTGGCCCAATAACGTGCAGGAGATTGAAAAAACTGTGGAGTTGATTATTGGCAATGCTGAAAAACATATTGTAACACTAGAAGATGTAGATGGTTTTGATTTTGTAAAAGCTAATGAAATAGAGTCAAAGACTATGGATGACATTGAGAAAGAGCTTATCGAAAAAATGCTAGCCCAGTATAATTTTAAGGCAGAAGTAGCAAAAGCTATGGGTATTGGACGCGCAACCCTTTACAGAAAACTAAAAAAATATGGGTTGAATTAATAAAATAGGTAAGATTTTTAAAAAAGAAAAGAATAATTTAAAACCGGTGCTTTCCTTATATTCTGGAATGCGCCGGTTTTATTGATAATAGAATCGGAAGTAGCTATACCAATCTTCTAGTCGCTTTGGTGGACTTACATTTGTCATTTTTAAATTATCAACGCCTCTCTACTCTGTTTTTTCAAATGGTTCTCAATTAACCTATGTGTAAAATCTATACTTGCTTTGTGTAGTGCTTATGAATGATTGAAATTTCAATTAGTACAAGACTGATAGGGAGCTACCGGATTCTATTATATTATATGTATACTCCAAAGAGAGGATGTTTAAACATTGTTTTTTGAAATTTTTTAATTTTCTTAAAAAATCATGAATTGATTAGCAAAATTGAAAAAAGCATCGGGATGATTCAATTCAGAGCGAACATTACTATGCTTATGGAAATCTGCTTCCCATCTATCTAAATTATTAACCATTTGTAGAGTATCTTGAAATAAAGATGTATTTACTTTTATAGACTTTCTATTTAGCAAAGAATCCAGCTGAGGGTGGACTTTAGAAATTCTATAAAGCAAGACTACTCCTTGGTAGATAATCTTGTGATCTGTTGCAGATTCAATAATCTGCATAATATCTGGAATAAGCTTTCTTACTAAATCAGTGTCCTTGGGGATCGTGGACAAAGCTCGGATTCCGTATTGAATATAAATGCTTTCGTCAGTTACTTTTAAGATATCTAATATATAGGGAAAGAACTCCTCTTGCTCCAAATGTTTAATAAGAAGAAAACAATGATTAACAATGGTATCTCTCTCAAATAGTCCTCGATCCAGTAGCCGTATAAGAGCACCAACAGTTTCAGGGTAGCCAATAGCTTCTAATTCCTTTTCTATAAGTATTTTTTTTGATTCTTCTACATTGTCTATTAATTTCTCTATTTTTGTATCAAAAAAAGTATTTACCATCTTTTTCTCCCTTCCTTCCTTTCTTTATTTATTTTACCCCTGCAAAAAGAAAATAACCTAAGAAAAAAATTGGGAAAAATTATTTTTTATCTTCATACTTTCTTCACAATCTTTTATTAAAATAAAGATATCAAATAAACTATTTATGGATAGCCAATTTTAAACTTTAATTGCACTCTGTGAAAGTGACTGACAGCAAATCAAAGATTTGGGTCATCTACTTTTGATATACACGGTCTACGGTTTCGCCCAAAACCATGGGCAGCAAATGTAGCCCTTGGTATATCAAAATTTCACCTTGTATAAGCGACTGACATGAAATCATAGATTTCAGTCATCTGCTTAAGTTCTGTAGTTGGTTATCCGCATTCTAAGGAGGAAAATAAAATGAAAAAAATGATTGCATTAGGAGTTGTGATGGTATTGGTGCTTGGGCTAGGCATGGTAGCTTATGCGGAAAGCAACAATGAGGTGCCTCAGTGGTTTAACGATATGATGACATGGAGAAAAGGTCAAGTGCAAGAGTCATTAGAAGCTGGAGAAATTACAGAAGAGGAAGCAGCTACATGGAATGAACATTTTGATCAGATGGAAGAGTATCATACAGAAAATGGTTTCCAAATGGGTAGAGGATTTGGAGCTTGCCATGGTAATAATGACAGCGGAAGAGGCCTAAGTCTTGGAAGAGGAATAGGCAATGGGATGAGAGGTATGATGGGTGGTTTTTAATAACCACTCTTTTTTTATTTTTATTTAAGGTTTTGTTAATAGTAAATTATAGATAGATGGTATATAATAAAAGAGTAAATTTTTTTAGAAAGGAATATAAATCTATGGGAGAAGTTCGACGTACTAGTATAGGGGGGCAAGCCCTAATAGAAGGGGTTATGATGCGAGGTCCTAAAGAAATAGCAATTGTTGTAAGACGTCCTGATCAGCAAATAACAGTAAAAAAAGAAACTGTTGGAGGGATCGTTCAAAAATATAAATTGAACAAGATACCTTTTTTAAGAGGAGCAGTAGCTTTGATTGATTCAATGGTGCTTGGGATGCAGTCTTTAACCTATTCGGCTGAGGTGGCTGAAGAGGGTTTAGAAGAGGAGGAACCAGATAAATTTCAGAGGTTTATGGAAAAGCTTTTTGGGAATAAGGCGAATGATGTATTGTTATATACTTCTGTTGCAATAGCTATGATGTTATCTGTAGCTATCTTTATTATTGGGCCTACATTTCTTACAAGTTTTCTAGGAAGATATATAGGAAAAAATATTTTTATGAATTTGATGGAAGGTTTCTTGCGATTAGGCATGTTCTTTATTTATATTGTATTAATTTCTAGAATGAAGGATATAAAGCGAGTATTTCAATATCATGGAGCAGAGCATAAGGCAATTTACTGTTATGAGCATGGAGAAGAGTTAACAGTGGAAAATACTCGTAAATACACAACATTGCATCCAAGATGCGGGACTAGCTTTTTATTCATTGTTATGATGGTTAGTATCATCATGTTTTCTATGGTGGGATGGCCTAATCCCTTAGTAAGGGTAGTCACCAGGTTAGCTCTTATGCCGCTAGTAGCAGGGATTTCCTATGAGATTATTAAGCTGGCGGGAAGAAGTAATTCCCCAATCATGAAAGCAATTAATTATCCTGGTATGATGATGCAAAAATTCACGACACTAGAGCCTGATGATAGTCAAATAGAGGTTGCTATAGAGGCGTTAAAAAATGTATTAGTAGATAATGAAGAGGAAAGTAAGTGGTAGAAGATAAGATATTCAAGAGAAAGTTCTTACAAAAAAGAGCTTTCTTTTTCTGTTATCATAGTTATAGGTTCACTGCTATACTTTAATTTTAATACCCACAGTCTACGGTTTCGCCCTTGGCTAAAAAGCGTAGTCAAGAACTGCAAAGGTAGCCCTTAGTGTATTAAAATTAAGATGTATGCATGTGTATTTATAATATGAAAAGTATATATTCATAGAAAAAATACTTTCTGGTGAAAATAATAGTTATTTGAAGGAAGAAGTAGGGAGGGTTTTGTTGGTGACAGCAGGAAAAATTTTGAGGGAAGCAGTGGAAAAATTGAAAACGGCTGATATTGGAACACCTCAACTAGATGCTGAAGTGATTTTATCAGATTTGCTTCAGGTAGAGAGAATAAAGTTGCATATCTATCCAGATATGGAAATTTCCCGGGAAATTTGTCAAAAGTTTTGGTGTGCTGTTGAAAAAAGGCTTAAAAATATGCCTGTGCAATATATTGTGAATCGACAGGAATTTATGGGACTGGAGCTTTGGGTAGAAGAAGGGGTGTTAATTCCAAGGGGAGATACGGAAATCTTAGTAGAAAAAGTTTTAGAAATCTATCGGCAGTATTATTCCTCTAAAAGCATCAATGTGTTGGATATAGGCGTAGGTAGCGGTGCTATCACTGTAAGCATAGCTAAGTATATAGACAAATCTCATGTTTATGGGATCGATGTTTCTCAAAAAGCATTAGAGGTGGCTGGTAAAAATACTATAAAACATCATGTGGAGAACCAGATTACCTTTCTTCAAGGCAGTTTATTTGAACCATTAGAGGGTAAGAAACTAGAAAATGGATTGGAATTCATTCTCTCTAATCCCCCTTATATCCCTGGAAAAACGATTGAAACTTTATCGAAGGAAGTAAAGGATTATGAACCTTCATTAGCGTTAGATGGTGGAGAAGATGGACTATATTTCTACAGAGAAATTGTTAAAAGAGCTTCTGTCTTTCTAAAAAAAGGAGGATGGTTGGTTTTTGAGATTGGTTACGACCAAGGAGAAGCATTGCAGGAGATGATGAGGAAGGAAGGTTTTACTCATATAGAGGTAACAAAGGATTTGGCAGGATTAGACAGAGTAGTTTTGGGAAGGATTATATGATGTACGATAAAAACATATAGCGAATTTTTAATAAATTTGATATAATATTATGTTGGAAGCAAATAGATACTTTGAAATAATATCATGATAGATGTATAAATAGAAGCAAGTTAATTATTATATGAGGTGAGAAAATGTTAGAAAAACTAGATTTTTTGCAACAAAAATACGAAGACATAGGTGTAAAGATAAGTGATCCTGATGTAATTAACAACCAAAGCCTATGGCAAAAGCTGATTAAAGAGCATTCAGAGTTGGAGCCAATTGTAGCTAAATACAAGGAATATAGAGCTTCGGAAGAAGCACTAAAAGAAGCGAAAGAAATCCTTTATGATAAATCCGCAGAAGAAGAATTAAGGGAAATGGCTAAAATGGAGATGGATGAGCTAGCGGAGAAAATCGATGAACTAAAGGAAGAATTAAGAATCCTTCTATTGCCAAAAGATCCTAACGACGATAAAAACGTTATTGTGGAAGTCCGCGCTGGAACTGGTGGAGATGAAGCTGGGCTATTTGCTGCTGACTTGTTTAGAATGTATACAAAATATGCTGAGCATCAGGGATGGAAAACAGAAATGATGAGTTTAAATGAAACCGGTGTAGGTGGCTATAAAGAAGTTATTTTTATGATTAAAGGAAAAGGTGCCTATTCCCAGCTTAAATATGAAAGCGGTGCCCATAGAGTTCAAAGAATCCCTGCCACTGAATCTGGAGGAAGAATTCATACCTCTGCTGCTACTGTAGCGGTGCTTCCAGAAGTAGATGATGTAGAATTTCAAATCAATGCTAATGATTTAAGAGTAGATGTATTTAGATCTTCAGGCTGTGGTGGACAAAGTGTTAACACCACTGATTCTGCTGTAAGAATTACACACTTGCCAACTGGCTTGGTAGTTTCTTGCCAAGATGAAAAGTCCCAGTTAAAGAATAAAGAAAAGGCATTGAAAATCTTGAAAGCTAGACTTCAAGATAAGGCAAGTCAGGAGCAACAGGACGAAATTGCCCAAAATAGAAAAAGTCAAGTTGGCTCTGGAGATAGAAGTGAACGTATTAGAACCTATAACTTTCCACAGGGCCGTGTCACGGATCATAGAATTAATGTAACTCTGTATAAGCTGGATAGCTTTTTACAGGGAGAGATTGAAGAAATGATTAATGCTTTAATCACATCCGATCAAGCTGAAAAATTAAAAGCTGTAGAGGCTTAAAGTTTCCAATTATCCTTGAAAAATATGAACTGTTATGTTATTTTTATTGTAATAGATGAAAGAAAAGTAGGGGTGTGGGGATATTGGAAGAAAAAGTGATGATTAGAGAAATGTTTAATGACATCATTACACGCTTAGATGTTATTCAAAAAGAACAGCAGGAAATGAAGAGTGACTTGACAGAAACAAAGAATGACTTGGCAGAAGTAAAAACTGACTTGGCAGAAGTAAAAATTGACTTGGCAGAAGTAAAAATTGACTTGACAGAAGTAAAAACTGACTTGACAGAAGTAAAAACTGACTTACTGGGAGTGAAAAATGACGTTTCTAAGCTACAACAAAGCCAAGAGACAATTCGAAGTTATATTTTCAATGTAGACAAAACCTTAAAAAATTGCGAAGAAGATCATAGATTTATTGAGGCTCTTAAAAAGATTGCAAACGGATAACAAATTAAGAAACTGATGACAACAAACCTGTCATCAGTTTTTTGTTGGATAAGCTATATTTTCTCCCTAATAGGAATATATATTTAAAGTCAGTCAATCATGTAGTAATTTGAGGGGGAAAATAGATGAGTAGCTTATTGAGAACGACCTTGGTTGGATTTTTAGTTGGCGTATTAGGAACCGGTGTTGGAGGCTCTATGGCTTTTTTGTTGCGAAATCCTTCCAAACGTTTTTTAAGTGCCATTATAGGCCTTTCTAGTGGATTAATGGTGGCAATTGTAACCTTTGAATTGATCCCAGAGGCATTTATGTTGGGAAATACATTTACAATATCTGCTGGAATTGCTATAGGAGCATTTTTGGCATCTTATTTGGATATCTTGATTTCTCATATCCATAAAAAAAGCTTTAATGGAAGACAGGGGTACATTAAAACTGCTATACTAATAGGTGTCGCCATTGCTCTTCACAATTTTCCAGAGGGCTTGGCCATTGGATCAGGATTTGTTGCTGAAACAAGATTAGGATTAGGTTTAGCGGTGGTAATTGCTCTACATAACATGCCAGAGGGTTTAGCTATGGTGACGCCTATGCGGGTAGGAGGTTATTCTAGCACAAAGGCATTTTTATTGACTTTATTGGCGGGAGCACCTATGGGCTTAGGAGCTTTTGTGGGAGCTTTAATTGGTGAATATGCCTATGGTTTTATTGGCGTATGTCTTGCCTTTGCGGGGGGAACAATGCTATATATAACCTTTGGTGAGTTGATTCCTAGAGCGAAGGATCTCCATGGAGGAAGAATATCAACCGTATTTGCTATTCTAGGTTTTATTATAGGTATGTTAATTTCTAAAAGATTTTAATTTTGCTGTTAATTGATGATATTTTGGTATACAATAAGAAGAAAATATTTTTACTTGAAGGTGATGATGGATGTTTCAGATCCTGTCTTGGACAATTCGATATATATTTATTGGGCTCATTTATTATTTTATTTATCATATCATTAGGCTGATCTATTTGGATATTAAACGTATCAATGAACGTCAATCAAAACAGTTTAATAGTCCTTATTTAAAGCTAGTAAATCGCAAAGAAAGCCTAGATTTTGATATCCAAGAGTTTTATGATCTAAAGGATGTTATAACTATGGGAAGAAAAAAGGAAAATGATATTCAAATTATGGACAAGTTTATGTCCTCTCAGCATGCTAAGATTACGATGGATGAAGATGAATATTTTTTAGAGGATTTAGGCAGTATCAATGGTACGTATTTAAATGGAACACAAATTCAGGATGTGGTGAAATTAAAGAGCGGCGATAGGATTGGATTAGGACAGGTTGAGTTTCTGTTTGTAAAAGAGGTGGATTAAATGCGACCTATTAGTATCTTAGTGATAATCAATGCAATGCTATTTGGACTTTTGTACTTTATAGTGGAACCGCGAAACACCTCTATTCTTGCAGCAGGAGGTATTCTTACCCTTCTAATTATTATTGCGTATATTATTATTGTTCGAAGAGGCATGGGAGATCAATATTTATTTTTGATTATTTCTATGCTATCTAGCTTAGGAGTAGTAATGATCTATCGATTGGATCCTGCCTTTGCCTTTAGACAGATTACTTGGTATGGTGCGGGAGTAATCTTGTATTTCCTCAGCTATACTATATTTCGGTGGATAAAAAACTGGGACAAGTATATTTACCTATATATTGGTTTTGGAATTTCTCTATTTCTACTGACTTTTATTTTCGGCACTACTGTAAAAGGAGCTATTAACTGGATTAGAATAGCGGGATTCACTCTTCAGCCAGCGGAGATCATCAAATTGAGCTATGTTTTTTTTATAGCCGCCTATTTTACTTATCCAGAAAAGCTGAAAAATGTTTATTATTTTCTGGGGATAGCCTATCTACATATTATATTTTTGGTGCTGCAGCGGGACTTGGGAATGGCGATGCTGTTCTACGGTATATTCATCAGCATCTTTTATGTGTTTTATAAGGATAATAAGCTAATTTTATATAATTTAGGTAGTTCTGTCCTTATCGTGGTTTTTGGATATTATACAATGGGTCATGTGCGGGTACGATTTGAAGCTTGGCTCGACCCGTGGAGAGATATTGCCGGTAGAGGCTATCAGATCACTCAATCTCTATTTTCCATTGGTACAGGTGGTTTTTTTGGAACGGGACTAGGGATGGGAAGGCCGGATTATATTCCGGAAGTACATACGGACTTTATTTTTTCTGCTATCTGTGAAGAAATGGGGGTCTTTGGTGGAATTGCCGTAGTTCTTTTATACTTTATTTTGATTTATAGAGGTTTTAAAATTACTCTAACCATACAAAATACCTTCAGAAAGATTTTGGCATTAGGTATCACTTTAACCTATACCTATCAAACCTTTGTAATCATCGGTGGAGTAATTAAGTTGATCCCCTTAACAGGTATTACTTTGCCCTTTATTAGTTACGGGGGAAATGCTTTAGTTTCTGCTTTTATCGCTTTCGGCATATTGCAGGCCTTATCAAAGAGATCTCTTGAGGTAGAGGAGTTGTTGGATTTTGGAGAGCAATAAAAGAATCGTACATTTAATTGTGCTTTCAAGTCTGCTGTTTTTAAGCATTATTGGTTATTTAACCCATTTTCAAATCTTTAGAGCAGCAGAGGTTATTGATAACCCTTATAACAAAAGACAATGGGCAAGGGAGGATAGTACCCTTAGAGGCACTATCTCTGATCGTAACGGTGTTGTGTTAGCTGATAGTGATGTGGTAGAGGGAATGCCAGTTAGAAGATACCCCCACGATCGGCTTTATAGTCATGTTATTGGTTATAGCTTCAAACAATACGGCAGATCAGCTCTGGAATCCCATTACAATCAGCAGCTGATGGCATTAAACCCTGAAAGTCCTGTAGCTAGAATCAGAGAGCAACTGGCCGGGGACATGATTCAAGGGAACAATCTTATCTTAACCATTGACCATGAGGTTCAAAAAGTTGCAGAAAGATTACTAAGGGATAAAACTGGTTCTGCTGTAGCTATCGATCCAGCTACTGGGGAAATATTAGCCATAGTAAGCAAACCAGATTTTAATCCTAATACGTTGGTAACGGATTGGGGACAACTGGTAAATGATGAAAGAAGTCCTCTTTTAAATAGGAGTACTGGGGGATTGTATGCCCCAGGATCCACCTATAAGACCATTATTGCAGCGGGGATTTTAGAAAATAGATATATTATTGAAGATGAGTATTATTGTACTGGAAGTATTACTATAGATGGATATACGATTTCTAACTTTGGGAATACAGCCTATGGGAATTTAGATTTGAAAGAATCCCTGGTGGTGTCTGCTAACACCAATTTTGCCAGGATGGCAGTAGAAATGGGAGGCGAGAAGGTTAGAGAGCTTTCTAGAAGGTTTTTCTTAGAGCGTTCCATAGAAGCAGACATACCTATTAAACAAAGTAGATTTCCCTATGAAGACAATATGCAGCCTACGGATTTAGCTGCTGTTGGAATTGGTCAGGGTAGGTTATTGGTGACACCCTTGCATATGGCCTTAGTAGCCTCCACTTTTGCTAACGATGGTATTATGATGAATCCTTATATCGTCAAAGAAGTGCAAAATCCTCAAGGGAGAGTGTTGGAAAGAGGCAGTCAACAGGAAAATAGAATTGTTTCACATGAAATAGCTAATGAAGTAAGAGATATGATGGTTGCTGTTGTTCAGAGGGGTACAGGAAAAAGTGCTGCCATATCAGGAGCAACGGTAGGAGGGAAAACTGGAACGGCAGAAAATGAAACGGGAAACAGTCATGCGTGGTTTATAGGATTCGCCAGTCGAGGGGAAAGTCAGGTGGCAGTTGCAGTTATATTAGAAAGAGAAGGACAAACGGGAGGTGCTGCTGCTGCGCCAATAGCGAGGGAAATATTGCAGGAGGCTTTAAGAAGGGGTGTAAGCAATTGAAAAACACAGTAATTATTGAAATAGATTGTAACGATATAGAAGAAAAGAAATTAATAGATGCCGCTAAGATATTAAAAGAGGGAGGGACAGTGGCTTTTCCTACGGAGACGGTGTATGGATTAGGAGCTAACGGCCTAGAACTGGGGGCCATAAGAAAAATTTTTGAAGCAAAGGGAAGGCCTTCTGATAATCCATTGATTCTTCATGTAGCAAAAATAGAAGATGTAGAACCCTTGGTAAAGGAAATACCACTGGATACAGAGCGGGTCATGAAAAATTTTTGGCCTGGACCACTAACAATTGTATTAGAAAAAAACGATATTGTACCAGAAGCCATTACGGGAGGTCTATCCACAGTAGCCATCAGGATGCCTTCACATCCCATTGCCAGAAGGTTGATAGAGATGGCGGGGGTTCCGGTGGCGGCCCCTAGTGCTAATATTTCAGGAAAACCAAGCCCAACTACAGGAGAACATGTAATAAAGGATTTACAGGGTAGGGTAGACGCTATTATTGTAGGCGGCAGCTGTGATGTGGGAGTAGAATCAACTGTGCTGGATATGACGGGAGAGATTCCCACAATCTTAAGACCTGGTGGTATTACGAGAGAAATGCTATTAAAGGTATTAGAAAGGGTAGAGATAGACAATGGATTAAAGGAAGGGACGAATGCGGTGCCGAAATCTCCTGGCATGAAATATACTCACTATGCTCCCAAGGCAGAAGTGTATATTGTCAAAGGAGAGGAAACTATAAGCTCTGAGAAAATAAAAGAGTTGGCGGAAGCCTACAGAATAGAAGGAAAGAAGGTTGGCATTATTTGTTTTGATGAATCCTATAACGAATACCAAAGGGATGTGGTTAAATCAATGGGAAGTCGCAAAGACCTTAAAAGGGTAGCTGCCAATCTGTTCAAAATATTAAGGGATTTTGATGAAACAGATGTGGATGTTATACTGGCAGAGGCTTTGGAGGAAGTAGAGTTAGGGCAAGCCATTATGAATAGATTGACAAAAGCTGCTGGATATAGGGTAATACATGTATGGAAAGGAATGTATTGATGTATGAAAACAATTTTATTCGTTTGCACTGGCAACACTTGCCGCAGTAGTATGGCTGAGGCATTATTTAAAGATTTGTTAGAAAAGGAACAACATAATCTCGGGGATGTAAGAGTAATCTCTGCTGGTACTAGTGCTGTAGTGGGGGATTTAGCTTCTTGTGCATCGAAGGAAATTATTAGGGAGAAGGGAATATCCCTAGAAAACCATAGGGCTAAACCCTTGACTAGAGAACTAATTGAAGAAGCGGACTTAGTTTTAACTATGACCGGCAATCATAAGCATCATGTTCTTAATCTCTGTCCAGAAGCTAAGGATAAGGTGTTTACCCTGAAGGAATATGTGAATAGTGGGCATAAACTAGATAATGTATTAGACGAAATAAATGAAGTCTATAAAAATATTAATGTAAAAAAGCAACGGTTTATGCAGGAAAATCAGAAGCGACTAAAGGAGCTAAAGGAAAAGCGTGATATGCTTTTGCGAGAGTTGAAAAGTATTGAGAATGAAGTTGTAAGAATAGAGAAGGATTTTAAGGAAGAGATTGTTGAACATGAGGATGAGTTAATTCGTTTAAAAACTAAAATGCCAGATCTGGATATTATGGATCCCTTTGGTCAACCTATGGAGGCTTATCGTCAAAGTGCCAGAGAAATTGAAGAGAGCTTGAAAAAATTACTAAAAAAATTATTAAAAAGATAGAAGGTAATTTGCAAAACATATAGAATATAATACTGGTTAAACTATTATAAGTGATAAGTGTAAACCGTTTAAATGTATAGAACAGAGAAGATGGATGCTGTAGTTGGAGGTGAAGGAATGAAAATAGCGATTGGTAGTGATCATGGTGGATATCCGTTAAAGGAAACCATTAAAGAATACCTACAAAATGAAGGATTTGATATAAAAGATTTTGGTACTGATTCAGAAGCCTCCTGTGATTATCCTGAGTTTGCTGAAGGCGTAGGAGAGGCAGTGGCAGCGGGAGAATATGATAGGGGTATCGTGATATGTGGAACAGGGATTGGCATATCTATAGCTGCTAATAAGATTCCAGGAATACGATGTGCCTTAGTAGGAGACTGCTTCTCAGCAAAAGCCACGAGACAGCATAATGATACAAATGTTTTAGCCCTTGGGGGGAGAGTCGTTGGTCCGGGACTAGCATTAGAAATTGTAGATATATGGTTAGGTACTGAATTTGAAGGTGCGCGACATCAAAACAGGATAGATAAAATCACCAGTATTGAAAAAAAATACTGTAAATAATTGATTTAATAAAATAAAGGAGGAGTCTTTATGGGTAAGGTAGTAACGTTTGATCATCCTTTGATTCAACACAAATTAACACTGATAAGAGATAAGAATACAGGGTCTAAAGATTTTAGAGATTTAGTAAAGGAAGTTTCTTTACTAATGGGGTATGAAGTAACGAGAGATCTTCCTTTGCAGGAAATAGAAATTGAAACACCGGTTTCTCGTACAAAGGCAAAGGTGATATCAGGAAAGAAGCTAGGTATTATTCCTATATTAAGAGCGGGATTAGGTATGGTAGATGGTATATTACAATTGATTCCAGCAGCGAAGGTAGGACATATCGGTTTATATAGAGATCCTGAGACATTAGAACCTGTTGAATATTACTGCAAGCTGCCTTCTGATGTAGAGGAGAGGGATTTGATTGTACTAGATCCTATGCTGGCTACTGGAGGCTCTGCCAATGCAGCTATTCAATTCTTAAAAAATAAAGGAGGAAGCAACATTAAACTTGTATGCTTAATCGCTTCTCCTGAAGGTATTAAGGCAATACAAAATACCCATGAAGATGTAGACATCTATGTAGCGGCTATTGATGAAAAATTAAATGATCATGCCTATATTGTGCCAGGACTTGGAGATGCAGGAGATCGTCTGTTTGGAACAAAGTAAATAGTAAAGAATAGTATAGAGGTCTTACGTTGTTAAGAGTAAGCCTAGAAAAATGTAATTAAAAAGAGAGAAGGGATATATTACTTATGTATAATATACACCTTCTCTCTTTAATGTTTTTAGCTTTATCAAAACAATATAGATATTTTATGTCGCCTTAGAAAGATTATGTGCAACAACGTTGAAACAGCAATGTATTAATGTAGGGGCGATCTATGGTCGCCTAAATATGAATAAGACCTGGCGACCACAGGTCGCCCCTACAACATCGAACAATGATTTCTATTTCGCATGTTTCATCTGTGACGACTAAAATCGGTTTGTTGTGTTGGTTTCCTCAGGATTTACACATGTTTTTTGTTTCTTCCATTTAAATAGTAAATATCCTTAGCACCCTTCTAAAAATACAAAAGTTTTTTTGAAAGCTAAAAATTGGATTGATTTGAATTTCTCTTATAAAGAAATAATTCTATCAATACGAGGCATAATATCACAGAAATGGACACTATTATTCCCCCTATAGAGAAGAATATATATTCAAGTAAATTAGAATAACCTTCAGGTAGTGGTAAATATCTGGTAGTGGGAGTGTTTAAAAAAATATCATTGACTATATACTCTACCACCCTCCCCATAACCGCAACAAAAAAAATAGCAAAAGATATCCGTAATAAGAAGTGTCTAAACTTGCTTCTTTTATTACACTTATAAAACTCTTTTATAACTTTAAACATTTTAGAAAATCTCCCTCTTTCTTTATATGAATTAATATTTGCATAAGAATTTCGTTTAACGTCCTGCGTGTTCCCGAAGTCTGGTTACTACAGCCATCTTTACTCAGATTTGGGGAACACGCTGTTGAACAAAACCGCTCATCGCGGTGGCTTTTTAAAACCAAATTTCCCCTTTTGTATATCTATTAGACATTTATCTGTTTTTTACTTTACGATGGTATTGTAACAAAAAATATTATAGTAAAGGAGTTTTTTTTATGTCTCAGTTATTAGAAAAAATGAAAATGAATTTAGCTTTAAAGGGTTATAGCTTAAACACTCAAAAGACTTATTTAAAAAATGTCATTCACTTCTCCAATTATTTTAATAAACCTCCTGAGTTACTTACTGAGGATGATATTCGAGAATATTTATTCCACAATATTTCAGTAAGAAAGTTAAGCGCATCCTTTTATTTACATAATTATTTGTTGTATCTTTTTTATCAAATAGGGTATTCATCTTACTCTTATTATTTATTTCTACTTTCAACTCCCTATCCCTGCATTAATTTCTACATGTCCCTATCCTTTTTGTTTAAATCCACGCTATAAACATGCTATAATGAATATATACTTAAAAACAAGGAGGTGTTTCTTATGAAATGGCAGGAGGTAAGAAGACTTTATCCTAATCAATATGTTGTATTAGAAGAATTGGAATCTCACATTGAGGGTAATAAAAAATATGTTGAAGATGTTGCCATTATAAAACCTATAGATGATTCGAAAGAAGCTACAAGGGAGTTAGTTCGTTCCAAGGGCAAAAAATTTGTATATCATACTGCTGAAGATACTATTGTTATAGAAATTGTAAGAAGTCCTGGAGTTAGGGGAGTTAGTAGGTATGAAAATTGATTTTAGGGATGGCTTGCTTTTTACCTCTATTTCTATCAATTTCGAGGGGAAAGAAAAAGTTATCAATAACGTAATAATTGATACTGGTGCTGCACATTCTCATATATCTTCTGATATAGCTGAGGAAATTGGCATTGTATATGAAAATGGTGATAGGCTCATTACAATGTTTGGTATTGGTGGAGAAGATTTTGCTTTTAGGAAATCAGTAAGTCAAGTAAAATTAGGACCTTTAGTTTTTGAAAACTATCCTTTAGATTTTGGCTTCTTAGATATAGAGAATGGAATTAATGGTTTGATTGGCTTAGACCTACTTATACAATCTAAAGCAGTTATTGATTTAGGTGCCCTAAAAATACATATTAAAGCTTCTTAACTAACATTTATAAAATTTATCCAAGATTAATATGAGGATGTCTTATTTATACATTCTCTTTTTTATTGAGCTATAAATTAATTGTATTTTTCCAAGGGGTAAGGGGGTACCCCGAGGGTGTTCTTCCTGACATATACCAGGTATATTCAGTCCTACTTTTCTATATTTTCCCACATGTTTTGATGATATTTTCTCTATACAATTGCTTATATATTATTTGTATTTTCTATAATTTCATCCTTTTAAGATAGTACCTAGCATCTTTGTCGCAATAAAAAGATAATGCGTAAACCCAACTCCTCCTGTCGCTTTGCGACATCCCCCTCTAAGAGGGAGATTATAAAACCTCCTTCTCCGAGGGAGGTGGCAGCGAAGCTGACGGAGGGAGCGGCAGCATCTGCTTCCATGTTGCACATCATCCATCTAATATTCAGTAACATCAGATAAAACCATTGACCCCAACGTCCTGCCCAGATATTGTGGTGTCAACTAACGTTTCGCGAACTCCCGACGCTATCAGCTTAGCCAATTACCTTTTATATATATTTCATGCTGATAATGTTGATAATACGCTGTTATATGATGTTGCCCAATCAGTAATTATCTCTTGTTTCTTCATAGATTTCTAACATAATATTTGAAAATTTTTCTTCTTCTACTAAATGTGGTTCATGGGCTGATTCTTCAAACCAGTAAAAATTCTTCTTAGGTGCTTCTAAAATATTATAATATTCTTCTACAAGTATTGAAGGAGTATTATAATCTTGTCTTCCCGCACAAAAATAAACTGGCACTTCAAAACTAGTATATTTTTCTCTAAAGTCTGCTTTTTCTCTATTCATAAATAAAGTATCTATTGAATACAGATTACCTATTAGAAACTTAACACCATCTCTCCATGAATACTCTGGTGTAAATAAACTCCCCTTTATAATTTCGTTTAATGTAATAACCTCTAATTCAAAACCGCCATATTTTTTCAACCACTTTCTTTGAGCAAATGTATCCTTTCTACTATCTTTATATGGTGGTTCTCCTATTCCTTCTAATTCAGTCAACGCTTTTTCATTTTGTTCCTCAGTTGCTTTTTCTAATACATACTTATAAGATAATTTTTCTCCATCAACATCATCTACCACTTGTCCTATACCTACATAAGCTATGACCTTTTCTGGTACATTTTGAATCGTTTCTATTCCAAGTACTGTTCCCCAAGAATGTCCTACTATATATACTTTTTCTCTATTAAATCTATCACATAAATAGTCTATTAATTCTATTGTATCGTTTTCCAATTGTTCTTGAGTCATTGTATCACTATCAATAAAAAATGAATATGATTTTCCTGAACCTCTTTGATCCCAATTTACTACAACAAAATTCTCTTCTAAATGACTCTGAAATTTTCTAGCATAACTTATGAATGAATAACCTGGTCCACCATGAAGAAATAATATTATTGGATTATCTATATCATTTCCCCTAATCATAATAGATTGGTCAATATCACCAAGTTTAATTGTAGATAATTCAGCAATACTATTCTCAACTACTTTATTATTATCATCTCTTATTTTTGGAGTAAAAGTAGGAAAAAATATTATTATAATAAATACTACAATAAAAATTACTTTCTTTTTGTGTTTTAATATCATAATGTAATGCACTCCTGTTGTAATTATTTTTTTAACCCTATAGGAATAACCTGACATGATTGGGCAATGTTCATCTAACGTTGTGTTTCCGACACCAAGTTCGCTTTATATATAATATTTAGTGGTATTCACGAACTTTGGTTCGGTAATATTTATTTCTCATTGAATCTTTTAAATATTATTTTTATTCTACTCACCTATCGATATCTTCAACTTTAAGTCTTACTACTTCTCCAACCCTAAGACCAGAAGAATAGACTAAATATAAAATGGCTTTATGTTTGTAATTTCTTACTTTACTAAACACAGCTAATATTTCCTCATTGTTAAGTACTTCAGGAAGCTTGTTTTCCTTCTTAGGTCTAGAAAGTTCATATAGCAAGTCATCTTTATTGAGGATATACTTGAATAAAAACTTTATTGCACTTAAAGATTGATTTACATATGAATGGCTGTTTTGTTGACCATTTAATAACATGAACATGTAACTTTCAACATCATTTCCTGTTACATATTCTAGATTTTTATTCGAGTATTGTAAGAACCTGCTTACATGACCTGTATATCCTTTTAATATTAACTGTTTTTTTAAGCTAAATATCACGTCATCTAAATTATATATATTTTTATCTTTGCTTTCATAATGATCTAAAGCTTCATCTGTATTCCAAATGTGCTAATTAATTGAGCCTTACTATTTTTCGTGTTTGGAATAATCCAATATCTATTTTCTGGATCCCACCTACGCCCATAAATTTTTTAATATTTTCCACCTATCTAGAATTATATTTAAACGAAACCGATAATTCTTTATCATTTTTCTTGTTTATAATTATCCCATTCTCCTAACCCCTATATTAAAAACTTTTTCTAAAAAAATTATGTATATAAGTTATACACTCACTTCCTAATTTTGGTAAAATACTCATAATTATATTATTCTTCTTTTCGACAACATTTCCTTCTCATATTAAATAATTTATGGAATATTGTAGGATAGAATAGTAAATTCCAGTATAAATTTTCCATCTATTATGTTATTGGTGGAAAATTTGCAACAAAATCGTATCCTCTATTGTAGGGGCGACCTGTGGTCGTCCGAAGCTATTTAGGCGACCACGGGTCGTCCCTACTTAAACAACATTTTTTCTGTACAGAGCCTTTTATTTTTGCTGGGATATCCCGAAAATATCACAAAGCAATCCTCTTCTTGGGATTTTTTCTTCACATATGAAAGTCTATTAATAGGATAATCAAATGAAGGAAAATCACAAAACTTTATAGAATGTTTAGTGAATAAATGTTTTGTGGAGGGAGAAGACATAAAATGACCTATATTTTTGGATTACCTTTGAAGACTTTAGTGATTGTAGGGGGATTATTTGTTATTTCAACCTTAGCTCCTTCTATTACAGCGCTTGTTCTAAAGCATAAGAAGGAGTGGGGGAATGAATAAAACTGTTGTATACCTTCTATACTTTACCTTCTATACAATCCTATTATTGTTTTTTGGCAAGAGTGGGTTTAAGCAAACAAAAAATGCTAGAGATTTTTTTGTAGCAGGAAATAGCTTAGGGCTAACAGCAAGTGTCCTTACTTTCAGTGCTACTTGGTTTAGTGCTGCTTCTATGCAAGGGGTTTCGGGTTCTCTATACGCCTACGGGTATAATACGGTACTGTATGCAGTGGTTCCATGGTTTTTAGGGGCAGCTTTTTTAGTTGTACTGGCATCCAGACTAAAGGTGTATGATATTTTAACAGTGCCAGAGTATTTTTATATAAGATATAATAGCAAGTGGCTGCAAGCAATGGCAGGCGTCATGATTGTCATTACTTATATTCTTTATATGATTATTCAAGTGAGAGGCTTTGGTATTGTCATTTCAGAGTTGTTGGATATTAATTATATATTTGCTATTGTATTGGTGTATTTATTTGTTATTTATACCACTTTTGGTGGGTTGCTTTCCGTAACAAAAACAGATGGGTTAAATTTTATATTAATTCTTATGGGGACCCTCTTGGCAGCAGTGATTGTATTAAGGGATATCGGTGGAATCACACTAATGCACGAAAGAGCTGCTTTAGTTGAAACAAGGCCTTTTCCTAACTTCCCACATGTAACAGAAAAAGGATCATTACTAGATCCTTTTGCAAAGGGAGAATTGCCACCTCTTTTAACTTTTACTTCTTTTTTCGGATGGGGATTGGGGTTAGCGGCAAATCCTCAATATGCCATTCGTATCGTCTCTGCCAAAAATACGAAGACAGCAATAAAAATGATTTGCTATTCGGTGTTTTTCTTGGCGTTTATCTACTTGGGGATGATGGTAATTGGGATAGGGGGTAGAGTGCTGCAACCCACCATTGAATCTATTCATTCCGTTGATGAGGTATTTCCTTACATGATTAATAATATAATTTATTCTCCATTTAGTGGACTAATACTTATCAGTATCACAGCCGCTGCTATTTCCACAGCAAATTCACAGTTGCTCATAGCTGCTAGTGGCTTCACCTATGACCTATATAAAAATCTGTTTAATCCTAATATACATGAGGATAAGTTTTTGAATCTCAACAGAATATTTATCTTTGCAGCAGGGACAGTTTCTTTGCTTTTAGCCATTAATCCACCTGCTAGCTTGTTAATTTATGGAGGGTATATTTGGGGATTTTTCTCTGCAACCTTTTTATTACCCTTATATGGTGGGTTGTTTTGGAAAAAAGCAACAAAAGAGGGGGCAACTGCATCTTTTATTATAGGGCTTTTAACCATTAGCTCTTTTATGATAAGAAACTATTTGGTTGTTGGAGAGAAAAACGCTATGGTTCATCCTGCATTACCTGGAGTGATCGCCTCCGCCCTGACATTTTATTTTGTCAGTAAACACTTTCATGCTAAGGGAAGGGGATAACGGTGCGAATTGATATTGAAAACAAAATACTCATCCCTTTTATGATTTTATTAATACTATCAATTTTTACACTGGGAATTGTATCCTATTGGAATGGATACCAATTGCTATTAGAAAATGAAGTAAAAAACCTATCACAAGATTTAGAAGAAAAGGCTTTTTTCATAGAAGATATTCATGGAAAAGTTGAGATTGGAGAATTAACAGAGGAACAGGGGAAGGTAGTTCTCCTTGATTATTATAAGAGACTGGAAAAGGAAAATTTGATTATTTTTGATAGGCACAATATTCTATTAAATGGATTTAATGGAGATGAAGACTGGGTTAAGGGGCTAATGGAGGAAACTTTGGATAATAATCAAAAGCCCTTATATATAGAAAATTATATCTTTATCTATAGAAAATATGATCCATGGAATTGGACATTGGGCTATCGGCTAAACAAGGGAATCTTTTCCTACGAAGTGCTAGAGAGTCAAAAGTATATGCTTTTGCTGGCAATTATTTCCTTAGTCTTTTCTATGCAGGCGGCTATTTTTATCTCCTATAATATTTCAAAGCCCATAAAAATGTTGGCGGATGTATGTGATAAAATCGCTCAGGGAAGCTTTCGGGAAAAGATTGAAATAAAGAGAAAAGATGAGATAGGTATGCTGGCTAATGCCTTTAATAATATGTTATACCGACTTCAAGAAAATACAAGAAAGCTGATGAAAATAACACAGTTGAATGAAGATATTCTTAGAAATATTTCAACTGGCATTATTACCACAGACCAACAGGGGCAAATCTTGTCCATTAATCAAGCGGCAAAGGAGTTTTTGGCAGAAAGTGGAGAAAAAAGCATAAGTAACAATATCAAACAACATTTATTGGATCAGCTAAGGGAAACCCTGGATACTAGTAAGTATATTAACCATGTACATGTCTTTGATAATGTTGAAGAGGGAAATAAAATCTACCTAGACGCCACCACTTCTTTATTAAAAACCGATGAGGGGTCTGTTAGCGGGGCTATTTGCAACTTCAATGACATCAGTGAAAGAAAGAAGATTGAGAGCAATATGGAGACTTTAGATCGATTAACCTCTATTGGACAATTGGCGGCTGGTATTGCCCACGAAATCCGTAATCCATTGGCGGGTATGAAAACAAGCATTCAAGTTTTAAAAAATAGATTATGTAAAGAAGAAGCCGGATCTAATGAAAAATTGTTTAATGGGGTATTATATGAGATTGATAGGATTAATCATTTAATTACTGATATATTGGATTTTGCCAAGCCACGGGCGCCAAAATATGAGAAAACGGATTTGCTAAAGATACTAAATCGAGCACTGGGTTTAATTAAGAAAACAGCTAACGAAAATAATATAGAAATCCATCTTGTTAATCATTGCAGTAGCCCATTGGTTTTCGTAGATAAGGCACAAATAGAGCAGGTGTTTTTGAATATTATTAAAAACGCTCTTAAAGCCATCAATCAAGAAGGGGAGCTCAACATTATTATTAACACTCAGCGAGAGAAAAAAGGTTCTTTTGTTGTTATTGAGTTTCATGATAGTGGTTGTGGCATCGAAACACAAAATCTTGAGAAAATATTCAATCCCTTCTTTACTACTAGCCCTGAAGGGACAGGATTGGGTTTATCAGTGGTGTATGAATTAGTAAAAGGAAACCATGGAGAAATTGCAGTTCACAGCATTGTGAATGTAGGAACTAAATTTAAGGTAAAGTTTCCTATGTATGGAGGTGACAACAATGAATAAAAGGATATTGATTGTAGATGATGAAGAGACAATACGCTTGTCATTGAAGGAGGGCTTGATGGACTTAGGCTATCAAGTGAGTACTGCTGGAAATGGGACAGTAGCCCTTAAAGAAGTAAAGAGTTTCAAGCCACAGGTAATTTTTTTGGATATGCGATTATCTCACGAAAATGGATTGGAGCTTATTCCCCAGATCAAAGAAATAGATAGGGAAGCTGAGGTAGTAATTATGACTGCTTATGGGGACATACAAACGGCAGTTAAAGCTATAAAGGAGGGAGCTTTTGACTATATCAATAAACCTTTTGACTTACAAGAGATAGATATTATCATAGGACGGGTTATAAAAAATGTAGAGCTGCAAAAAAAGGTTTATTTATTAGAAAAAGAAAAAAAATCTCGGAATGAATATATGCTGGGAGAGCACTCTAGCATGAGGGAAGTGCTTAGCAGGATTGATATATTATCTAGCAACGATGCAGTGACTGTGCTGATTAGAGGAGAAACTGGAACTGGTAAAGAACTGGTGGCCTCCGCCATCCATGATCATAGTAATAGAAAAGATGCGCCTATGTTAAAAATCAATTGTGGGGCTATACCGCAACAACTAATAGAAAGTGAACTGTTTGGCTTTGAAAAAAATGCCTTTACAGGAGCCAATACTAGAAAAAAAGGACTAATGGAAATCGCAGATGGTGGAACAGTATTTTTGGATGAAATAGGGGAAATTTCCTTAAATGTTCAGACAAAATTATTAAGATTTCTTGAGGAAAGAAAATTTAAAAGGGTCGGTGGATTAGAAGACATTGAAGTAAATATTAGGATTATTGCTGCTACAAATAAAAATTTAGAGGAGGCCATAAGAAGAAGGGAATTTAGAGAAGATTTGTACTATCGATTGAATGTAGTGCCTATTCAACTACCTCCTCTAAGAGAAAGAGGAAGCGATGTTCTGATATTAGCACAGTACTATTTAGAACAATACAATAAAAAGTTCCATAAAAAAATAAAAGGCGTTACTAAGGAGGTTGAGAATGTACTTTTGAGCTATCCATGGAGAGGTAATGTACGGGAATTGAAAAATGTTATAGAAAGGATTGTAATTTTGAAGGAGGGAGAGTACATAGATTTAAAAGATTTACCCTTTGAAATCTATAAAAATGCTAGTAAAAATCCCTATAAGATCACAACGGTTAAGGATGATAAAGCTGTAAGTAAAGTTTTTCATCAGGATTTTTCTTTAGAAAGAGAAGTACAGGAGATGGAGATACAATATATCAAATTGGCGTTAGAGCATTGCAGGAACAATTATTCTAAAGCCTCGGAAATGTTAGGAATAAGCAGATTTGCCTTAAAAAGAAAAATGGAGAAGTATTTCTCATAATGGAAATTGAGCGATTACGCAACATCGGTGCGAAATCGCTCGTTCTTTATTCTGTATAAGCTATTGTCACAAAATCATAGATTTAGAGGGTCCAATTATGTGAAATTCCGCACGCAATATGATGCCTCTCAAATATCAATTACTAGAAAATAGAGAATATTCAACAATGGTACGATTGGCATTAATCTTGCTTGTTTATTGAAGTAACAAAAAACTAAGGGGGTGTAAAACATGTATCAAGTGGATTTAAATAGTGACATTGGTGAGAGCTTTGGAGATTATAAACTGGGCTTAGATGAAGAGGTGATTCAACATATTTCTTCCGCTAACATTGCCTGTGGATGGCATGCTGGTGACCCTGTAGTCATGGAAAAAACTGTAGAAATGGCAGCGAAAAAAGGTGTAGCTGTAGGAGCGCACCCAGGATTTCTAGACCTCATGGGCTTTGGGAGAAGAGAAATGACATTAACAGGAGAAGAAGCAAAAGCCTACATGAAATATCAAATAGGGGCTTTGTGGGGATTTGCAAAAAGTAAAGGTGTAAAAATACAACATGTGAAACCTCACGGTGCACTCTATAATATGGCAGCGAAAAATGAAGTGTTGGCAAAAGCTATAGCTGAAGCAATTTATGAAGTGGATGCAGATATGATTTTAGTGGGACTTGCCAACAGCGAATTAACCAAGGCTGGAAAAAGCATGGGACTAAGGGTTGCTAATGAGGTGTTTGCTGATAGAGCCTATAATCCAGATGGAACGTTGGTATCCAGAAAAGTAGAAGGTGCTGTCATTCATGATACCGATAGGGCAATAGCAAGGGTGATTAGAATGGTGAAGGAAGGTAAAGTGGAAGCCGTTAATGGAGAGGATGTAGCTATTCAAGCAGATACCATCTGTGTACATGGGGATAATCCAAGTGCGGTGGCTTTTGTAGAGGCAATAAGAAGGACTTTGGAAAGTGAAAATGTTCAAGTGGTTTCTATGGAGAAGTTTATTAAGTCGAAGTGAAAAGGAGAGAGAAAATGATAAACAACAAGGGAAAAAATACAAACTTTGGTGTACTATTAGGGGCGGCCTTTCTTATGGCAACATCCGCTATTGGGCCAGGGTTTTTAACGCAAAGTGCCACTTTTACAGAAACGTATGCAGCTAACTTTGGTTTTGTTATTTTAGTTGCTATTATCTTGACCTTCGGAGTACAGCTCAACATATGGAGGATTATTGGGGTTTCAGGTATGAGGGGACAGGATATTGCCAATAAGGTTGTCCCTGGATTGGGCTACTTTATTGCTGCTTTAGTGGCGTTGGGAGGACTTGCCTTTAATATAGGCAATGTTGGTGGCGCTGCCTTAGGTCTCAATGTACTTCTTGGTTTAGATATTAAGCTAGGAACGATTATGGCCGGTATTGTGGGTATCATCATTTTCTTAGCAAAGGATGCTCGTTCCCTTGTGGACAGATTTACTAAGATTTTAGGAGGCCTGATGATTTTACTAGTGGCCTATGTAACTTTTTCTACAAATCCACCTGTAGGAGAGGCGGTAACGAAAACTGTAGCTCCTGATAACATAAATATGTTGATATTCCCTATTATAACGCTATTAGGAGGAACTGTAGGAGGGTATATTACCTTTGCTGGAGGACACCGCTTGATTGACGCGGGTATCACTGGGGAAGAAAATTTAGGAGAAATTAATAGAAGCTCTCTGATGGGTATTGGCATAGCCTCTATTATGAGAATTTTACTTTTCCTAGCTATTCTTGGCGTTGTAACAAAGGGATTGGCATTAGATCCTTCTAATCCAGCAGCATCTGCATTTTTACATGGTGCTGGCACTGTGGGCTATAAATTTTTTGGTATTGTTTTATGCGCAGCTGGTTTAACTTCTGTAGTTGGAGCTGGTTATACCTCTGTATCCTTCTTGAAAACCTTAAATACAACCATCGCTAAATATGAAAACTACTTTATCATAGGCTTCATTGCTGTTTCAACCATAATCATGACTTTTTTAGGACAACCTGCAAAATTATTGGTTTTAGCGGGATCCTTAAATGGACTAATTCTACCTGTAACTTTAGGAACTATTTTAATGGCTTCTAAAAGAAAGGATATTGTAGGAGAATACAAACATCCTACTTGGTTATTGGTATTTGGAATCATTGTTGTTATTCTTACTGCTTATGGTGGATGGGTATCATTACAAAATATTAAGAATTTATTTTAGGTGAAGTCTTGATTGATATATAGAAAAATACGCAAATATCAAGGCGGACCCATAGGTCCGCCCCTACTGGAGGAATCCTTAATGTATGATGAAACTAAGTATCTGATAGCAGGAGATAAGGCTCTGGTAATGGAGTTTGGTAATAGCATTTCTGAAGAAGTTAATAATAAAATTAGATCTATGGCGGCAGCTATTGAAACCAAAAATATAAAGGGGATTGTAGAGCTTGTGCCTACTTACCGTTCTTTAATGATACATTATCATCCTTTAGAAATCAGTTATAATAAACTAATGGATACCTTGAATGAATTGGAAAACCAACTGGAAACCATTGAATTACCAGCACCACAGATCATTGAAATTCCTACTTTATATGGAGGAGAGTATGGCCCAGATATTGAAAATGTTGCAAAACATAATCAGCTGACAGTAGAAGAAGTAATAAAGATCCATACCTCTAGTGAATATTTGATTTATATGCTGGGTTTCACCCCAGGGTTCCCTTATCTAGGAGGCATGGATTCTAAGATCGCCACCCCGAGGCTTGAATCCCCTAGAACCAAAATAAATGCTGGCTCTGTAGGGATTGCTGGAGGTCAAACAGGAATTTATCCTATAGATAGCCCTGGAGGATGGCAATTAATTGGCAGAACTCCAATTCCACTGTATGATCCACGGCGCGAGACACCGATTTTATTAAAGGCAGGGAACTATATTGTCTTTAAAAGCATAGGAGCAAATGAATATAAAGAAATAGAAGAAGCGGTGAAAAAAGGGACCTATCATTATAAAAGCTACCCTAAAAAAGAGGGGAGTGATCAGCATGGGACAAGTTAAAATTATTAAACCTGGACTATTGACGACGGTTCAAGATTTAGGAAGATATGGGTATCAACAATATGGCGTTACTGTTTCGGGAGTCATGGATAATGTTTCTGCTAGATTGGCAAACATTTTAGTAGGAAATGATGAAGGAGAAGGACTTTTAGAAATCACTATGCTAGGTCCGGAAATAGAGTTTTTAGAAGACAGCGTGATTGCTATTACGGGAGGGGAGCTGCTCCCTACGTTAAATAATAATGTGGTAGCTATGGGAAAGAGCCTGTTGGTGAAAAAGGGAGACAAGTTAGCCTTCAAAGGTGTTAAAAGTGGATGTAGAAGTTATATTGCTTTTTCAGGTGGGATAGAGGTACCTGTCCTTATGGGAAGTAAGGCTACCTTTACTAGAGGAAATATTGGCGGCTATGAAGGAAGAGCTCTTAAGGCTGGAGACACTTTAACAATTGGAACTCCAAAGGAGTCATTGAGTTCATTAGTGGGTAAGGAAATCCATGAAAATTTGTATGAATACAAACATACTATAGAATTAAGGGTAGTTCTAGGCCCGCAGGAAAAAGCCTTCACAGAAAAAGGATTGCAAACTTTTTTTGCCAATCAATATTCAGTAACCAATGAATGTGACAGAATGGGCTATAGACTTGAGGGCGAAAGAATCGAACATAAGGACGGAGGAGATATTATTTCCGATGGTATTTCCATGGGGGCGATACAGGTTCCCAGCCATGGTAGCCCTATCATTATGATGGCAGATCGACAAACAACCGGAGGCTATACAAAAATAGGTAATGTCGTTACGGTTGATTTACCAAAGGTAGCACAGGCAAAGCCAGGGGATAAAGTTGTCTTTAAAGAAGCAACTCTAGAGGAAGCTCATCATTTGCTAAAGGAGCTGGAAAGTAAGATTGCTACATTGAAGCAGCAGTGCAGCACAAAAGAGAAGGAAGTTATCAAAACCAGGAAATTTCATTTAAAGGTCAATGGAAAGCCCTATGAGGTTATGGTAGAAGAGTTAAAAAATTAATATTTCACATAAGATAAACGAAACGGATCTGACAGGCACACCTATATAGCATATTACGTATAGAGGTGTGTATTAAGAAGTTCTTTAACGATTTTGCAAAACTGTGCTAAAAAATAGACACTGCCTTCCCCACAAAAGGGGAGGTAGTGTCTATTTACAATTATTTAATAGTATTTTTTAAATACTCTTCTATTTCATCTGCTGTTCCCATAGATAATACTTTTTCAACAAGTTCCTGCGTTTTATTAAAGGTCAATGTTTGAATTAGCTTTCTTGCAGGTAAGATAGAAGAGGGGCTCATGCTAAATTCATCAAGTCCCATTCCTAAAAGAATTGGAATCATTCTTTTATCTCCTGCCATTTCTCCACACATTCCCACCCAGATTCCTTCCTGATGACCATGATCAATTACCATTTTAATCAACCTTAAAACTCCAGGATTAAAGGGCTGATATAGATGGTCTATTTTTTCATTCATTCTATCAACTGCACAGGTGTACTGAATCAAGTCATTTGTACCTATGCTAAAGAAATCTACATGCTTTGCTAAGATATCACTTATGATTGCAGCAGATGGAACCTCTATCATCATTCCAACTTCTATGTTAGAGGCATAGGATATTCCTTCTTTATCAAGATCTGTCTTAACCTCATTTAATACTGCTTTTGCTTCTAGCAGCTCTTCTAAGCTAGATATCATTGGAAACATAATTTTTAAATTACCATATATACTTGCTCTTAGTAATGCTCTCAATTGTGTTTTAAAGATTTCTTTCTCCTTTAAACAAAGGCGAATTGCTCTATATCCTAAAAATGGATTCATCTCTTCATCGATCTTAAGATATGAAAGCTTCTTATCTCCTCCAATATCTAAGGTTCTAATCACTACCGGTTTTGGATTCAATGCCTCCAACACCTCTTTATATGCTTGGAATTGCTCTTCTTCGTTTGGCAGTGAATCTCTATTCATATAAATAAATTCTGTTCTAAATAGGCCTACCCCTTCAGCATCATTTTTTTGTAATCCTTCAATATCCTGCGGTGTACCAATGTTTCCTGCAAGTTCAAGCTTTCGTCCGTCAGCAGTTATACTTTCTTTGCCTTTTACTTCCTCCAAAGCTTTTCTTTCTTCTTCATAGGCTTCTTTTAATGCCTTGTATTGCTCGGTTACTTCATCAGGTGGATTGATCTCTATCCTCCCTGTTTCTCCATCGAGAATGACAAAATCAAGAGACTCTAATTTTTCAGTAATATCCTTCAAGCCTACAACTGCTGGTATTTCCAGTGATCTAGCCATAATAGCCGTATGGGAGGTTCTGCCGCCAATATTTGTTAAAAAACCTAAAACCTTTTCTTTGTTCATTGTAGCTGTATCAGAAGGGGTCAAATCATGAGCAATTAGAATAACGTCTTCTTCAAGCATTGATAAATCAGTGGTTTGCTCCCCTGTAATATTTCGTAGAATTCGGTCTGATACGTCTCGAATATCCGCTGCCCTTTCTCTCATATATTCGTTATCCATAGCCTCAAAAATTGTAATAAACTCTAGGACGGTTTGTTTTAAAGCATAGGCTGCATTCAATTTTTCTTTTTCTATCCTATTTATAGTATTGTCAGTTAGTTCTGGGTCTTCTAAAATCATGATATGTGCGTCAAAAATAGCAGCTTTCTCTTCTCCAAGCTCCTTTAATGTTTTTTCTCTAACCTTTGCTATTTGAGACTTGGAAATTTCCATTGCCTCTAACAGCTTACCTTTTTCTTCCTCTGCGCTTGTAATTTCTTCTTTTTCAATGATTAATGGTTCATTTCGAACAATTAATACTTTTCCCAAAGCAATCCCTGGAGAAGCACCAGTTCCAACGATCATATATATCCCCTCCTACTATTCGTTGAATTTTGAATTAATAAGATTTTCTAAAGCTTCAACTGCTTCTTTCTCATCGGCTCCTGTAGCAATAATTTTAATTTCAGCACCTTTTTGCAAACCAGCACTTAAGATATTTAGAATAGATTTTCCATTGATTAGTTTACCATTAAATTCTATGTTAATATCTGAAGTAAATTGTGATGCAACTTTTACAAATGAAGATGCTGGCCTAGCGTGTAATCCTGTCTCATTTTGTATCATTACTTTTCTTTCCATTTTAATTTCCTCCTTAGATTTAATTTGCTATTTATTAATTATTAATACACTTTCTTCTCCAGATTTCACCTGAATTCCTGTCTTAAAAGATAAAACTTGATCCTCTGCAAGGTTGGTAAAGATAATTGGTGTTATAAGGGATTTGGCTTGACTCTTTACTTCATCTAAGTTGACACGAAGTAATAGCTGCCCTGCTTTTACTGTATCTCCTTGTTCTACAAAGGTTTCAAAGCCTGCACCCTTTAGATTGACGGTATCAATGCCAAAATGAATTAAAACTTCAAGTCCATTATCTGACACAATACCTATAGCATGCTTCGTCGGAAATAAGGTTGCCACCTTTCCGTCTACAGGAGAAACAACCTCTCCGTTAATTGGTTCGATAGCAAATCCTTCCCCCATCATTTTTGCCGCAAAAACCTCGTCTGCTACATCCTTCAGCTCCAAGAGTCTTCCATTCAAGGGCATAACAAAATGATCTTTTCCTGCTTTATTTTTATTTGGTGCATCAATAATTACTGCAGATGCTACCTCACCTTTCATTACCTTCTGAATTTGTGTCTTTAGTTGATCAGACTTTGGACCAAAAATAGCTTGAACATTGTCTCCAACCTCCAGCACTCCAGATGCACCCAAACTCTTAAGCTTTGCTTTATCAACTTTTTTATTGCTTTTTACACTGACACGAAGACGGGTAATACATGCATCTAAATTTCTTATATTTTCTTTTCCGCCTAATGCTTGTAACACGTTAATTGCCAAGTCTCCTGCAGTTCCCGTGGTATCAACTTCCTCTTCATTGTCTTCACGACCAGGTGTTTTAATATTCCATTTTCTGATTGCATAACGGAAGCCAAAGTAATAGATCACTGAAAACATTAATCCTATAGGTATTACTAGCCACCAAGCTGTACGGTTTGGTAATACTCCAAACAATAAATAGTCAATCACTCCACCAGAGAAGGTCATACCAATCTTGATATTTAAAATGTGCATGGTCATAAATGACAGTCCTGCAAATAAGGCATGTAAGGCAAATAGTAACGGTGCGATGAATAAGAAGGTAAATTCAATGGGTTCTGTAATCCCTGTTAAAAAGGATGTCAATGCCGCAGACATCATGATCCCTGCAATATACTTTTTCTTATCTTTTCGAGCTTCGTGATACATTGCCAAGGCGGCAGCAGGTAAGCCGAACATCATAAATGGGAACTTACCAGTCATAAATGTACCAGCTGTAAAGGGGACATTGTCCTTTAACTGTTCAAAGAAAATTCTTTGGTCACCACGAACCAACTCTCCTGCTTTGTTTACATACTCGCCAAATTCAAACCAGAAGGGATTGTAGAAAATATGATGCAAACCAAAGGGAATTAAGGCTCTTTCAATTATACCAAATATAAAGGCAGCTAAGGTTCTGTTTGAGTCGATCATACTATGAGAGAATGCATTTAATCCACTTTGGATTGTTGGCCACACAAAGGTCATGGCAATTCCTAGTATAAGAGCAGAAACTGCTGTGATAATGGGGACGAATCGCTTACCAGCGAAGAATCCTAAATACTGAGGAAGTTCAATATCATAGTACTTCTTATATAGGTAAGAAGCCAAGATTCCTATAATTATACCACCAAAAACCCCGGTTTGAAGGGTAGGAATGCCTAAGGCACTGGTATAGGCAGGATTTTCACTTATTAATTCAGGAGTAACATTTGCAATGCTCCCCATGGTAACATTCATTACCAAGTATCCAACAATGGCGGCCAGACCTGCTACACCCTCACCACCGGCTAATCCTATTGCTACTCCAACAGCAAACAATAACGGAAGATTGGTAAAAATAATTCCTCCAGATTGTTCCATCACCCTGGCCATCATCTGAAACCAAGCGGTATCTAAATAGGGCATTCTTTCTAATAATTGTGGGTTTTGAAATGCGTTGCCGAAGGCCAGCAACAGTCCAGCAGCAGGTAGTATTGCCACTGGCAACATTAGTGCTTTTCCTACTTGTTGTAAAACACCAAATATTTTTTTAAACATAGTTGTCGTTCTCCTTTCTTAGTCTTTTGAGGATTTTACGTAAAAAAAGCATGAATAAAAGAGCGCTGAAATAGTCATGTAGCTATCTCAACAAATCTTTTACTCATGCCTGATCGTATCAGTAACACGTAAAATCATGTTGTATTATTTAATTATTTAAAAATATATTAACATAGAACGTTTTCCTTTTCAACATTTTTATTTTAAAACCGACAAAATTAATTCTCTAAACAATCAGTTCTATTCTTTTTATTTATTAATTTGTGTACATGTAGAGCAATGTAGCTTACTTCATTTTCTGGTATAGAAAGCTCTAATGTTCTTTCCATTATTTTTGATATATCGTATGCCACTTTAAATTCCACTGCAAGTTCATTCTTCAATTTAGATACAAAAGTACTTTTGATATACTGATTTTTTTCAACGCGACTAATGACTCCTCTTAAATGCATGATTAGTCTTTTATAATCAAAGGAATCTCTATCAAAGTTAACAGCTAATTTCTTTTCAATATAGCTATGAACTTTGCTTATCGTCATTGAATGTTTTAGTGCCTTTATTTTGTCGTTATTTCCTCTGCCACCATAAAAGTGCAGGGCCAAGAAACCAATTTCAGTATCAGGAATCTCCATCTTCAAGTTTTCCATTAGTATGGCTACAGCTTTTTCGGCCAGTTTAAATTCAACAGGATACAGTAGCTTTGTCTCATATAGGAAGGGATTAACGATTTCGATGCCTTCTTTTAATCTTTTTATGGCAAAATTTACGTGATCAATTAATCCGATATTCATTTTTGAACTCATATCTTCATCTAATTCACGAGTAACCATTTCATTAATCTTTTTACATAATTCAATAATTTTGGGATCTACTGTTTCAAAGAAACTTTCATATTCATGATGATTTAATCCTTCCAATGAAATAAACTTTTGTTCTATCTCCTTTAGTTCCTCTAAAAGATCTCCTTTTTTCTTCCCAAAGCCTATACCTTTCCCAACAAAAACATAATTTTTTTGGTTCTTTTCTACGAGTATTACATTATTACTTAATATTTTTTTTATAATATATTTATCCACTGTTAACCTCCATAAATCAGCTTTAATTGTTGGAAAATTATAGTTTGCATTCATATTTAGAAAAAAGTTTTCCTTTGCAGAATTTAAAGGATGACTTTCCTGAAATGAATAGCAGAAATTATGAAGCTGTCTATGGTCATTAAATGTTCATAATTTCCTGTTGATTACAGAAATTGTATTATACTGAAATGCAAATGTCAATATAACAACTGGCGAAATTGCTCTATTGCTGTTTTGTTTAATAGATGGATCATCCATTGGAATTAAAAGCTTTTCTTAGTATATAGAATTAAATGATAATTATTCAAATAATTTAGATAGGACAAAGTCTCGCTTCATGTTTATACAATGTTGCAAATAATTATTAACGTATTATTAGAATTTTCTAATAATAACACATATTAAAACGTTAAATAAAACAATTGAATAAACAGAAGGGTGATATGGTAATATAAACAACATATAAATTTTCCTACATGACGTGCTGAGCTGATGCTCAAATAATAGTATTGTATATGTTAAGAGAAGAAACTAGGGGAGGTGTTAGAAGATTTGACATAATTATACATTGTATTATAGTATTATAATTTTTAAAAAATCAATAGAGAATTATAAACTACTTTTAGCTTATATATAAGTTATAATTTCTGCTATTGATTCTGAGGTAAGTAAGCGACTAAATATTATGTTAAAAGGGGGAAGGATTGTATGAGTACGGAAAAACGACCGAGTTTCGGTGCAGCTATTTTTGTTATTTTATTCCTATGTTTTGCAATGTTTGCACAGATTTTTATTATTGGACAGGATTGGGTTACTCACATCACTTTAATCCTTGTTGCGGCCGTTGCGGCCGTCGTGGCTATGATATCAGGCTTTACCTATGACGAGGTGCAAAAGGGAGTGTTATATGGCTGTGAGATAGCTATGCTGCCTATGTTGATATTAATGCTGGTAGGGGTCTTGGTTGCTTCTTGGATTCCAGCTGGAACGATACCTACATTAATTTATTATGGGCTTAGCTTTATTTCACCATCAGTGTTTCTACTTACCGTTGCTATTGTGTGTTCTGTAGCTTCTGTAGCTACTGGAAGCTCGTGGACTACAGGGGCAACCTTTGGGGTAGCCTTTATGGGAATTGGTAGTGGATTAGGGATTCCAGCCGCTATGACAGCTGGTGCGGTTATTTCGGGTTCTATTTTTGGTGATAAAATGTCACCACTATCTGATTCAACAAACCTAGCTGCCGGTGTTGCGGAAGCGGACTTGTTCGATCATATTAAAAGCATGTTCTATACAACTGGTCCTGCCATGTTGGTTTCTTTAGTAATTTATGCTATTCTTGGAATGCGTTTTGCTGGTGGGCAACTGGATACAGTACAAATTGATACCATTTTAAATGGGTTAAGAGAAAACTATTTTATTAGCCCTATTACGCTAATACCACCAATCGTCGTAGTTATATTAGCAGTAAAGCGGGTATCCGGTTTAGCGGTTATGATTATTGCTTCTCTTTTAGGGGCATTATTTGCTATTGCTTTCCAAGGCTTCAGTGTTGGTGAAATGGCTAGCTTTATGAATGATGGTTTCGTCTCTACTACTGGTGTTGCAGAGGTAGATGCGTTATTAAGCCGAGGTGGCTTGCAAAGTATGATGTGGACCATTTCTTTAGGTTTTATTGCCTTGAGTATGGGTGGGATTTTAGAGAAAACAAGAATGTTAGAAGTATTGTTAGAAAAAATCTCAGGCATCGTAAGTACAGCCAAAGGGCTAATCACAACTCACGTTGTATCTGCTATAGCGGTTAACCTTTTCTCTGCCAGCCAATATATGGCAATTTTGATTCCTAGTCGTATGTTTGTTCCAGCCTATAAAAAACTAAGAATTTTACCACAGGTAAATTCTAGAACTGCTGAAGATGCTGGTACAGTAACATCACCATTGGTACCATGGGGGCTTTGCGGGGTATTCTTTACAGGGGCACTAGGCGTTCCTACAATGCAGTATTTCCCTTATGTTTTTCTATCCTTCGTAACACCAATTGTTGCTGTTGCTTATGCCTTCCTTGGCATTGCTATATTTAAAGAAGGAGAAATTAAGAGTGTGAAAACCTATAATGACCCAAAAGAAGAAGTGAAAGCTTAGCTGTAATAAGAGCTAGAATAGAAATTATATATGCCTTCCTATTTTTTATATGGGAAGGCATTCTATTGATATGTCTAAGAGATCATATTTGTGCTAAGGAGGGATTTTGTGGAGGCTATCAAGGACTTAAATCAACACATCAACAGGGATAAGGTGGTAAGCTTATTGTCAGACTTAGTAAAGATCTACAGTCCTTATTTTCAAGAGGATGAAATTATGCAGTATACCCATAATTGGTTTAAAGAAAGGGGAATGGATGCGAACTATCATCGTTATCATGAAAAGAAGGTAACCAATTTCAGAGGAACCAATGTAATCGGTCGATTGACGGGTAAGGATGAGGGACCCATCGTATTATTGAACGGTCATTTAGATACAGTGCAGATTTGTGAAGGTTGGACAAAGGATCCATTAGGAGCGAAAATAGAGGGAGATAAGCTGTATGGCGTAGGTGCATTGGATATGAAGGCAGGATGCGCTGCTATGATGCTGGCGGTGGAAGCCTTTCATAATACTGTAAAGGATTTCAATGGAGAAGTGTTATACACCTTTGTTTCTGATGAAGAGGGACCCTACGGACTAGGAACGGATGCTCTAATATTAGATGGTTATACTGATTATGTAGATGTAGCTATAGTTACAGAACCCAGCAGTGGGTTTTCAGAGGAGGACTTTCCTTGCTTATGTTTAGGGGCTAGAGGAGGATGGAATTATACTGTTTCCTTTAAAGGAAGAAGTGCCCATGCTGCTAGTCCTGAAAAGGGGATTGATGCCATAGAAGATGCTGCAAAGGTACTGCTGGAGCTAAAAAAAGCTCCTTTATATCAAGATTCAAAGCTGGGAACAGGGTCTATTGCGGTTATCGATTTTAAGGGAGGCGGTGCCGCCTGTAGCGTAGCGGATACTGCATCCTTTACTATATTTAGACACACCGTTAGAGGTGAGGATCTCAGTTATCTGCGAAGAGAGGTAGAGGAAGCCATCCGAAGAGCTGATATAAAGTCTACTGCTACGATGCAATTTAGAGAAGCACCTCATCCACAATCAGGAGGCTTCAATCCCTACATTGTTTCTGAGACGAACCCCTATACAAAGGCAATGAAAAGAAGTATAGAGGATGTAACTGGAAAGGATCCAGCGATTGCTTATTTTCCAAGTATAGGAGATTTTAACTCTCTCGGAGACCGAGCAAAGCTGCCTACCTATGTTTTTGGTCCAATCGGTGAAAATTATCATAGTGCAGATGAGTATGTGGAGATAGATTCAGTTGTAAAAACAGCTGAAATCATATATCATTATTTAGTAGAGATACTAGTGTAAACTATACGCCTATATAATTAAATTTTAATATACACGGTTTACGGTTTGGCCCTCGAGTGAAAAGCATAGCCAAGGACTGCAAATGTAGCCCTTAGTATATTAAAATTTAGGGGGATATATCTATAACAGGTTGAGGCTAAGTAAAATTAGGTGCTAAGCTTTAATCTTAACCTTAATAAAGGGATGGTGCTACATGGAGAGAGTGGACATCTATATAAATGGGAATGTGATTACCTGCGAAGAAGAGGGTAAATATGCAGAGGCTTTTGCTGTAAAGGAAGGAAAGTTCCTAGCTGTAGGCTCTAAAGAAGAAGTGATGATGACTACAGAAGGAGATAGAGCTATACACGACCTAAAAGGGAAAACGATTGTGCCAGCCTTTGTTGATAGCCATGTGCATTTTGTACAGACGGGATTAAATGCTCTGGCGATACAGCTGCATCATTGTAAAACGATTGAAGAGGTGCTAAACACCATAAAAATGGCGGATAAACCTGAAAAGGGGATCATCAGAGCAGTTGGTTTTGATGAAAGCAATTTAATAGAAAAACGTTATCCTACCATGGAGGAATTGGATGCTATTGTGGAGAAGCAACCTTTATGGATCTGTAGGATTGATTCTCATTCCAGTGTTGTCAATTCTGCCGCTTTCAAAGATTTAAACCTACCGGAGGATACCTCTGGTATTGTCAAGAACCAGGAGGGGAAACCAACGGGGGTTTTAAGAGAAAAAGCAAACTCTCTATCAAGGAAACATGCTTTGGAGAATACCTCCATGGAGGAAAGGGTAAAAGCTGCTAAGGAAGCGGAGAAATTGGCTTTAGTAAAGGGTGTTACTCTAGTGAATGCTTTGGAGGGGGGAGAACTCTTCCACGATATGGATGCAGATTTCTTATTGGAGTATAAGGATCAATTGAAAATTCAAGCGGAGGTTTTCTATCAAACGACGGATGTAGAAAAGGTTCTAAAAAAGGGATTGAAAAGAATAGGTGGATGTGTGATACTTGATGGATCTATAGGATCTAGAACTGCGGCTATTTCCGAAGTCTATAGGGATGATCCTTCTACTAATGGGGTATTATATTTTGATGAGGAAGCTTTAAGGGAATTTGTACTGGAGGCTCATCGAAAAGGACTACAAGTGACGGTTCATGCTTTAGGAGATCGGGCTATACAGCAGATCATTGATGTTTATAAGTACTGCCTACAGGTTTTTCCAAGGAAAGATCATCGGCATAGAATTGAACATTTTGAGTTAGCGACAGAGAAACAAATAAAAGAAGCATCAGCCATGGGGCTGGTGGTGTCTATGCAGCCAGCCTTTGAATACTTTTGGGGTGGAGAAGGTGGTATGTATAGAGATCGATTGGGAGAAGAAAGAGGCAGAAAAACTACTCCCTTAGGAATGGTGGTAAAACATGGAGGCATTGCAATAGGAGGCTCCGATAGCGACGTTACGGCGATCGATCCTTTGTTGGGGATTCAGTCGGCTGTTAACCATGAAAATGAAGAGAACAGAGTTTCACCCTATGAAGCTTTAAAGATGTTTACACTTCATGGGGCCTATGCTGTCTTTCAAGAGGATAGAAGAGGTTCCATTAAGCCAGGGAAGATTGCAGACTTTGTTGTGTTAGAGGAAAATCCTCTTACTGCCGAGGCAACTACCATCAAGGATATTGCTATATTGGGAACCTATGTTGCTGGAGAAAAAGTTGAAATATAAACCCTTGCTTAAGTAAGGGTTTTTCTCAATTATAGGAGGCTAAAATTATGGATGACAATAATCTGTTACTATACAATGGAAAATTAATCACCCTCTCAGAGGATATGCCCTTTGGAGAGTGGCTTTATATAAAAAAAGGGTTTATCGAAGACATCGGCATAGGGGAAGGATACAAACAGTATTTACAAGAGACCCCTAGTATCGATTTAAAGGGATATACCTTGATTCCTGGGTTTATCGATAGTCATGTACATTTGATGGAGTCCGCATTTAATGCTTTGGGTAACGATCTAGGGAATTGCAGCTCCATTGAGGACGTTTTAGAGGCTCTTAAAAGGGCAAAGGTGGAAAAAACCGAATGGGGCAATATGATCCATTGCATAGGACTGGAGGAAATCAAATTAAAAGAAAAGCGAATGCTTACCCGTTGGGAATTGGATCAAGTGGTGAAGGATAAGCTAGTATGGATTTCAACAATAGAATACCATGTTAGTGTTGTCAATACCCTTGGCTTTAGGCTATTGAATTTGCCCTTTAATCTTCCGGGAATAGAAAGAGACGAAAATGGAGTACCGACAGGGGTTTTACGAGGAAGGGCCAACTTCTTAGCAAGAAAGAAGCTGCTAGGACTTACCTCCGACGATACTCGAGGTAAGGGAGTAAGAGAAATTTTCAAACGGGTAATAGAGGCAGGGGTTACCACCATTAATGCCATGGAGGGAGGCTTTCTATTTCATGATAGAGATGCAATGTATGTTCATAAAAATCTAAAAAAATTTCCAATAGATGTGGAGTTGTTTTTTCAGACCATAGATGTCTCTAAGGTAAAGGCAATGAATCTTAAAAAAATTGGGGGATGTATTTTTGTGGATGGTTCCTTTGGTGCTCACACTGCAGCTTTAGAGCATCCTTATACAGACGATGAAAGCAACAGAGGGACATTATTTTTTACCAGAGAGGAAATTACAAGCCTTGCGCAAGAAGCCATTGCCAATGATTTAGATGTGACGTTACATGCCATAGGTTCTCGAGCCATAGGCCTTGTGCTAGAGGCTTACGAAGCTGCTAAGAGAAAGTATCCTAACAGCAGAAGTATATTGAGGATAGAGCATTTCGAGTTACCAAGTCAAGAACAAATCAAAATGGCAGTAAAGCTAGGGGTTATTTTATCGATGCAGCCTACCTATGAATATTTGTGGGGAGGAGAAGGAAAAATGTATGAGGTGCGATTAGGAGAAGCAAGGAGAAAACGCACCAATCCCTTCTCAACAATTCTTGCCCAGGGAGGAATCATAGCAGGAGGATCTGATAGCGATGTTACACCTATTAAACCGTTATTAGGAATCCATAGTGCTGTAAACCATCCTACTACTAGAGAAAGAATTACTGCTTATGATGCATTAAAACTTTTTACTATTAATGGAGCAATAGCAATTGGCAAGGAAACAATAAAAGGGAAGATAGCAAAGGGATATTTGGCAGACGTATGTTTATTAGAGGATAATCCTTTAGAGATAGAGGCTAGTAAGATTAAGGATATTCAAGTGTTGGGGACAATAAAATCTGGTAAAGTATTGTACTTAGCAGAGAGCATACAGGCTGGAGGTGAGGCCGAGTGCTAAAGTTCTTTTTTTTAGGGGAACCTAGAATCCTGGTGAAGGATAAGGACATAAGTAACAGGATTAGTAGTAAAGCAGTGGGAATTCTAGCTTATTTATCAGCCCATTGTGGAGAAAAAGTATCGCGGGATCGAATTGCTTCTATGTTTTGGAATGAAAGCTCCCGAAAATCTTCCAAATATAATCTCCGATATACCTTGTGGTCTATTAAAAAAGAGCTAAAAGAAGAGGGAGTAGAGGAAGAAATTATTCTTTCTCCAGATAAAGAAACCTGTTATTTTGTGGAGGGGGGGTTTTGGCAAAGTGATGTCCGTCTACTAGAAGAGGCGGTGAATAAGATTAACGAGAAAGGGGCCACCCTTCAGCAGTATCAGGAGATTCTCGAGCTTTATGGAGGAGAATTTTTACAGCATATTTCCTTGCGGGGAAATCCTGAATTAGATGATTGGATTATTTATGAAAGAGAAAGAGTACAAAAGCTGTATTTTGATGGGCTCATTCTTTTATCTAGGCAGTTTTCCAACATGGGACAATATAGTAAAGGAGTCAACTGTCTACAGAAATTACTTTATATTAACCCATTGCAGGAGGAGTTACATCATCAGCTTATGGAGCTTTATTTGTTAAATGGAGATAGAATTCAAGCAATACAACAATATGAACGTTGTGCAGAGATCCTAAGGACAGAACTCAATATCAGTCCTATGGAAAAAATGACTGAGTTTTATTATAGGATTAAAAATGGGCAAGAGAGAGGGACTCCGTTAAAACAAGATGAAGGATTTCATAAAAACATAAATTATTTTGTGTTGGGAGAAATTGTAGAGGGGGTATTGGACACCTATCCTCAATTGGTAAAGCAGCTTCCAGAGGACATTTTATGGGAACTAGCCAAACTGGTTCCAGGAATAGAAAGAAGCATAAATAGGCTCCCCTTGACCTATCATTCTCAAGACATTGAGAAGCTAAGAATTTTTAAAGCAGCAACATTTCTATTACGGGAGGCTGAACTTCAGGGGGCTATACCTACGATAAAGGTGGTTGGAACAGTGGACAAGGTTTCTTTACAGTTTTTGGCTTACATAGCTGCTAAGTTTCCACATATTACAATTCCTGTTGAAACTATTTAATCTTTATTTTTAGAAAAATAATGAAACAAATTGTAAGTATCCTTCGTCTATTATGTATATAATGCCAAATCACTATTTAACTTGTGTTATGGCTAAAAAAGTATTATAATATGGAATTGTATATGATAAATATTAAATTTTTGTTACAATTCTAACAGAGGTAATAAAATTGTGTTATGATAGAGATAATGATAAAGGATAGGGACAAGGGGTTGTCAAATATGCGCCCATCTTGGGATCAATACTATATGGAAATGGCAGAAGTGGCCAAAAAACGATCTACCTGTAAGCGTAGACAGGTAGGAGCTGTTATTGTGAAAAACCAACGGATTTTGGCTAGTGGATATAATGGAGCACCTAGTGGTATAACCCACTGTGAAGAGGCTGGTTGTCTGAGGGAGGAATTAAAGGTTCCCTCTGGAGAAAGACATGAGCTGTGTAGAGGACTGCATGCTGAACAAAATGCTATTATTCAGGCAGCACTTCATGGGGTAGGGATCAAGGACAGCATCATCTATGTAACGCATATGCCTTGTATTATTTGTACCAAAATGATGATTAATGCTGGTATAAAGAAGCTGATATATAAAGGCGATTATCCAGATCGCTTATCGGAGCAGATGCTGCAGGAAGCTGGTATGATTGTTGAAAAGTATACTGAGGATGAAAAGTAGCTTAAGAACGGAGTGAAATGATGGATTATTATATTTTCGCATTTATTATAGCAATGTCTCTTTCCTATATACTGACACCCTATGCAAAACGGATAGCGCATAAAATAGGGGCTATTGATGTACCTAAGGATAACAGAAGAGTACATAAAGTACCAATACCTAGGTTAGGCGGACTGGCTATATATATTGCTTTTATAGTTGCTACCTTGATTATGGCAGTAGTCAGCCGTGATGTTTTAGATATTAGCAAAGGATTGATTGGTATTTTTGCAGGTGCAACCATCATTGTACTTATAGGTGTAATAGATGATTCTAAACAAATATCTGCAAAGTATAAATTGTTAGGACAGATTATAGCAGCTACAATAGTTGTTTATAGCGGTGTTGAGGTTGAGTTTATTACCAATATACTTAATAAGACTACTGGAACATTTCCATTAGGAAAGTTAGGTGTACCTTTAACCATCTTTTGGATTGTAGGGATTACCAATGCAGTAAACCTCATAGATGGATTAGATGGTTTGGCAGCAGGAGTGTCCTCTATAGCAGCCTTGTCCTTAGCTTATGTAGCTTATTTAAGTGGGCAAGAAAATGGTCCAGCGATAGCTATGATACTCATTATTTTAGCAGGTTCTTTAATAGGCTTCTTACCATACAACTTTAATCCAGCAAGAATATTTATGGGGGATACTGGGTCTTTATTAGTAGGTTTTATATTGGCTACTATATCGATAGAAGGGCTCATAAAAAGTGCCGCTACTATTGCTGTAGCGATACCAGTATTAGCGATACCAGTATTAGCTCTTGGAGTACCTATTTTTGATACCACCTTTGCCATCATCAGAAGGCTTGTAAATGGGAGGCCTATTATGGAAGCAGACAAGGGGCACTTGCATCATAGATTATTGGATCAAGGATTAAGTCAAAAACAAACAGTGTTGGTGCTATATTTCATTAGTATGCTGTTTGGAGCCAGTGCTATTGCCATCTCTGGCAGCAATAGAATAGGGGCCTACTTGATTTTAGTAGCTGTGTCTTTTGTAGTATTCTGGGGAGCATTGAGAATTGGTTTAGTAAAAAAACCACAGGAGAGAAAAGCCAACTCCTAAAGAGAATGCTAATTAATTAAAAAGATGTTGGTTGTAATTGCCAGCTATAAAGTATATAATGATATTGAAGACAAATAATCTACATGGTGATTCTATGAAACATTATGATGAAGATACAGTTTATTTTATCTCTTATGCCAAGTTACCAACTGAGATTCCAGCAGCTGCCCTTCATAAGGTAGTAGGAATAGGTTTAATTATTAATACCAAAACTGGTAGAATCGTTGATGTCTCTTGTACATTACTTACCCAAGAGGCGAAGGACTTTATGAGGTCTATACTAATTGGGCGAAACCTGCACGAGGAAGATATTGACGATATAACAAATACCATTAAACTCAGATATCATGGTTACGCGCAAAAAGCTGTATGTGTAGCCATCAAAGGTAGCATTGAACGATACAATACATGGAAACAAGAACAAATAAAGAAATAAAGCATACTGCTTTTCTTACAACGATTATGTAACCCATAATGGTTAAGTGAGTAAAACCCAGTATAATTATACCTATTTATCATCCAATCAATAAAATTTGGCGGGATAAGTGGGCATTATTATATTGGGTTTTTTTATTAATTAAAATAAAATCAAAGGGGAGGTTTTTTCATGAGTGCAAATAAGGCTCCTAAGAATCATGTGTTTTACAGAAATCAAAATTGGCATTATCCTAAAATCCAAAAGGGAGAAGGGGTGTACCTCTATGGAGAAGACGGCAAAAGATATCTAGACGCTTGCTCTGGTTCAGCTGTTGCCAACATTGGACATGGCAACAAGGAGATTGCGGAATTTGCAAAGCAGCAGATTGAACGTGTTGCCTTTACACATTTATCAAGATGGACAGTGGATGTAATCGAAGAATGTGCTGCTAAGGTATGTGAATGGGCACCTGGAGATTTAAATCATGTGTATTTTGTATCTGGAGGTTCTGAAGCTACAGAAACAGCTATGAAGATGGCGAGACAGTACTTTATAGAAAGAGACGGTAAAAAGAGTTCTAAATGGAAGGTAATCTCTAAATGGGATTCCTATCATGGCAACACCTTAGGGGCACTTTCCATGACGGGTCATCCAGGGCGTAGAAAGTATTACGATCCTATGCTGGCTAATTTCCCCAAAATCCCACAGTTCTACCATTATAGAAATCCATGGGGCTGCGAAACAGCAGAAGAAACCAGCATAAAAGCAGCTGAAGCCTTAGAGACTGAAATATTAAGACAAGGCGCTGATAACATTGCTGCCTTCATTACAGAACCAGTTGTAGGTTCTGCTATACCAGGTGTACATCCTGAAAAGATTTATTTCGAGATGGTTAGAGAAATCTGTAATAAGTATGATGTATTGTTAATCGTAGACGAGGTAATGGCAGGGTTTGGAAGAACTGGAGAAAAATTTGCAGTAGATCACTTTACTACTGTGCCTGATATTATTGCTTGTGCCAAGGGAATGAGTGCTGGCTATACACCAATGGGGGCAACGATATGCAATGATGAGATCTTTGATACCATTATGGTTAAGGGCTCTGGCAACTTTGTTCATGGGCATACCTATGCCAGTAATCCATTATCATGTGGGATTTCATTAAAAGTATTGGAAATCATCGAAAGAGAAAATTATTTAGAAAATGCTAAGATACAGGGAGGATATTTTATAGAGAAGCTTCGAGAGCTATATAAATATCCTATCATTGGAGATGTTCGGGGAAAAGGATTAATGACAGGCTTGGAGTTTGTTAAGGATCAAAGCACCAAGGAACCTTTTGAGGTGAGTGAAAACGTAAAGGGTAAGTTCACGGTTAACTGTTTAGCAGAAGGAATTGTACCTTATCCAGGTGGCGGTTCAGCAGATGGAGTTCGTGGAGATGATACCCTATTGGCACCACCAATCAACATTACTAGAGAAGAAGTGGATGAACTATTGGCAGGGTTAGAAAGAGCTATAGCAAAGACCTGTGAAGATGTTTTGGGAGCAAATGTAGAAGCCTAAGGTTGGATAATGATATAAAAAGATGTTCTATAGCTTGGACTACATTTAACAAGGGGGGGAATATACGTGGAAAAACTAATTATAACGATAGCACCTACTGGAAATGTTCCAACAAAGGAATTAAATCCAAATACGCCGGTTACGTCTGATGAAATCGTAGATACGGTTGCGAAATGTAGAGAGTTGGGAGCAGCTATTGCCCATCTACATGTTAGAGATGAAAATGGTGAACCTACTAGTGAACGAGGACTTTTTAAAGAGGTTGTAGATAAAATCCATGCCAAAAAGCTAGATATTATTACACAGCTGTCTACAGGAGCTAGGGGAGGCGGCAATACGTCAGAGTGGAGAAGTCAAATGTTGGACTTAAATATCGAAATGGCGAGTTTAGCAACTGGTTCTTCTAACTTCCCAGGTTCGGTTAACGCCAATTCGCCAGAGCTTATTCAATACTTAATTAACACCATGAAACAAAATGGTGTAAAACCAGAAATTGAAGCCTTTGACATGGGTATGATTGATAACGCAAGATATTTATTGAAGAAGGGAATTTTAACTGGGTCCCTGCATTTTAATCTAGTTATGAATGTGCCTGGCTCTATTTCAGGTACTCCAAGAAACCTAATTCATATGGTGGAGAGCTTACCTCAAGATTCTACATGGTCCGTAACTGCCATCGGCAAGGCGCATGTTCCATTGTTGACAATGGCTATAGCTATGGGAGGGAATGTAAGAACAGGGCTAGAGGATGTACTAGAGATATCTAAAGGGGTTCCAGCCAGCAATGAGATGTTGATGGAAAGAGTTGTAGGAATTGCAAAAGCCGTAGGTCGTGGGATAGCTACTCCAGATGAAGCAAGAAAAATACTGAGCTTATAATACGGTGAGACCAAGGGGACGGTTCTATTGGTTGAATCACCTCTAAATTTATGATAGCATATATTTGGAGGTGATTTTTTATGCCAAGAAAAGCAAGAAAAAAAGTGAAAGTGGTATTTATCATATAGTTTTACGGGGAATTAATAAGCAAATTATATTTGAAGATGAGGAAGATAATGTAAAATTTATACAGACATTGAAAGAATATAAAAATAAAAGTGGATACAAGATATATGAATATTGTCTAATGGGTAATCATGTCCATATCCTTCTACAAGAGTTAGAAGAGGGAATAGAAACAATTATGAGACGTATAGGATCAAGCTATGTATATTGATACAATTGGAAATATAAGAGATGCGGGCATTTGTTTCAAGATAGATATAAAAGTGAGCCAGTTGAAAATGAAAGCTACTTTTTAACGGTATTGAGATATATACACCAAAACCCATTAAAAGCAGGGATGACGAAGAACGTTAAAGATTATAAATGGAGTAGTTATAATGAATTTATGGATAAAGAAAAAATTGTAGATGCAGATTTTGCATTGAAAATATTTAATGAAGATAGAGAAAAAGGGATAGAAAAATTTAAAATACACCATGAAGAAATAAGTGCTATAAAATGCTTGGACATTGAAGGAAAAAAGAGATTGACAGATGAGAAAGCAATAGAAGTAATTAAAAGGATTTGTAGCTTGAAAAACTGTTTAGAGATTCAAAATATGAGTCAAGAAACGAGAAACAAATATATGAAACGATTAAAAGAAGAGGGACTATCCACAAAGCAAATATCAAGATTAACAGGAGTCAGCAGAGGAGTTGTTCTAAAAACCTAATCAAAAGAACTGTCCCTGTGATTTGTGATGTACATGAAAGCAAAGCTTTTTGCAGATGAAGAAATAGCGCAGAAGATACTAAAAGTAAAATCGCCCATTCAACAGAAGGTACTTGGACGGAAAGTAAGACATTTTGATCAGAAAATATGGGAAAGTAATTGTAAGAAGGTTGTATATGATGGGAATTATGCTAAGTTTACACAAAATACAGATTTAAAACAGTTGCTTATGAAGACGAAAGGAACGACACTAGTGGAAGCAAGTCCTACTGACCGTATCTGGGGTGTTGGCTTGGCAGAAGAGGATTCAAGAATCTTGGATCGGAAGACGTGGAAGGGGAAGAACTGGCTAGGTGAAATATTAACGCAGCTAAGGAAGGATTTGTTGGGAGTGGAGTAATGTAGAGGAAATAAGTTGAGCAGCTCATCGCTTTTGAGAGCTGTTTTTTCATTTGTATACTTGACATACAAATATTTTTATTGTATGCTTGACATACAATAAGTTATAAGATGCTAACTTTGAGAGAAGATGAAAAAATGGTTGAGCAAAAAGAAAATCTATACAACGGATAAGACGAAGGAGAGAGTGACATGAGTGACCTAAAAAACTTGGTTATTAACGACTTTATCAAGATGACCGAGCGAATTGCAAACGGAAAAACCAATGTGTTGGACTTCGGTTCGGAAGATATGACTTTTTACCGGGGTGAAATTCACATGCTCAAAATGGTGGGCGACTATCCGGGGATCTTCATCTCTGAAATGGCGCGAAATTTCAATATTACCCGTGCAGTTGTGGCAAAGACTGTACGAAAACTGGAAAAACGCGGATTTTTGTTGAAGGAGGAGGATCGTGAGGATAAGAAGCGCCTGTGTCTTTTCCTGACAGAAAAAGGGAAAAAGGTATATGAACTGCACCACATATACCATCAGGAATTTGACCGTCCGCTGTTTGCTTATCTTGAAAGCTTGGATGAGGCTGATTTGCATATCATTCAGGAATTTCTGAAACACGCGAACAGTCTGATTGAAAATCACTTTTAGCGATTGGAGGAAATGAATAAACGTGAAAAACCTATGGATAATCATTCTAGCTAGCGTACTTGCATTGTTCTTCGCCGGTTGTGGAAATGTTCCCGCTTCTTCTGCGTCAGATATTGAGGATACAAGTAGGTCTCTGGTAAGAACCGTTACCGATTTAGGAGGAAATACCGTAAAACTCCCGCCTGCAGAAGAAATACGCCGTGTAGTGGTTATTGCTCCGCCTACAGCTTCAATACTGCTGGGAGTTATTCCTGATACAGACATGATCGTAGGGGCAAATGAGCGGGCTTTTACTAGTGCCAACAATGAAATTGTAGGCAAGCTGTTTCCAAACTGGAGCCGTGCCGAGACCGCTTTTGTGAGTGAAGGCTTTGTATCAAATACCGAGGAGCTTTTGAAACTTAACCCGGACATCGTGTTTTACTACGGGGACTTCCAAAAATCTGGGATTGAGAACCTTGGGATTCCTACGGTTGATTTTATGATAGAAGGTGAAAACAATCCCCAAACCGTGACGATTGCATGGGACAATCTGATGCGCCGTATCTTTGACATGGAAGGCTCGACTACTCTAGAACAGGAATGGAAAGACTCGAACCAAAAGGCACAGGAAGTTTTGAGTACATATAAAGGGGAAAAGAAAAGTGCACTGTTCCTCTTCAGTAATACCGGAGGTGCGATTGCCGTTTATGGAAGCCACACCTATGCAGATACATGGTTTGAAAAGAGCGGCCTTATCAATGCGGCAGCAGATGTGAAAGGACAGGCTGAAGTAAGTATGGAACAGCTTTATGAGTGGGATCCGGATCATATTTATGTCTTTATCGGAAGCCCTGCATCCATGATGCTCTCCAACAAAGTAAAGGGACAGGATTGGTCGATGCTCACTGCATATAAAAACAAGACCATCATCGACATACCACAGGCCATCTATTCCTGGGGATCACCCTGCTCCGATTCGCCGCTTATGCCCTTATGGCTGATTTCCAGAAGCTATCCCGAGCTTTTAAGCGTGAAGGAATTTTCAACTCTGTTTTCTAAATATTATGAAAGGATGTATGGCATTGAGCTTGGCGATGAACTGATTACAACTGTTTTAAGCCCGCGCAAGCCGCAATAATACGGTCAATGATTAACGAAAGAATTCAAAAAACCAAAACCAAATCTATTGTGTCAAAGCTGGTTGTGCTTGGAGGATTGCTGGTCCTTTCGATGCTGGGGTCTCTCTTGTGGGGGCGCTATAGTATGAATTCCGGTGAAGTTTTACAGGTATTTCAATCGAAACTTTCTGGCATACCTCATTCCGGTCTTGAAATCGCGGAGCACGTCATCTTTCAGGTCCGGCTTCCCAGAATTCTCATAGCTGCACTTATAGGTGCGGGACTTTCCGTAGTGGGGGCATCCTTACAGGGACTTTTTCAGAATCCCCTTGTTAGCCCTGATATACTGGGGGTCTGCTCTGGGGCTGGTTTTGGCGCGGCACTGGGCATCCTTCTCACATCGGGAATTGGGTATCTGACCACCGGGTTGTCTTTTTCTTTTGGATTGGTTAGTGTAATTTTAACGCTTTCAATGGTGAGAGTCAAAGGGCAGGCGCAAACCATGTCCTATATTCTCTCAGGTATCATTGTAACGTCAGTTTTTTCAGCTTTAACCTCGCTGATTAAATATGTTGCAGATGTAAACGACCAGCTTCCTGCCATTACCTTTTGGTTAATGGGGAGCTTTGCAAACACGAAATTTGAGGATTTAACGTTGATTCTTTTTCCCATTCTCGCAGGGATTGTGGGACTTCTACTGTTAAGATGGAGACTTAATATTCTTTCTCTTGGTGATGAGGAAGCGTTCTCTTTGGGAATCAACCCACAGGTGATACGTATTTCTGTTATCCTTTTCAGCACGGTTATTACTGCTGCCTGTGTGACGGTTTCAGGAATTATTGGTTGGGTGGGGCTGGTTATTCCACATATTTGCCGCCGTATCGTGGGAGTAAACCACAGCGGCCTTCTTCCCGCCTCCTGCCTGCTGGGTGCAAATTTTATGGTGATAGTGGATTGTGTTGCACGGAATTTAACTGCGGCTGAAATTCCGATTGGTATTCTTACGGCTTTGATCGGAGCGCCTTTCTTTGCACTGATCTACAGCCAAATGAAAGGAGAAGCATAATGCTGCTGCAAGTTGAAAACGGTAGTTATTCTTATACAAAGGAAAATCCTGTGCTGCAAGGCATAAACTTCTCTTTGCAGGAAGGAGAAATCCTTGCCGTCATGGGACCTAACGGGATTGGGAAAACAACACTGCTTAAATGTCTGATGGGTATTCTCAAATGGCAGTCGGGACATAGCCTGATCGATGGTCAAGACAGCGGCATGGAGAGAAAAAAGATCGGTTATGTACCCCAGGCACATCGTTTTTCCTTTTCCTACTCTGTGCGAGACATGGTGGTGTTTGGTCGGGCGAAATATATGTCTTTATTGGTGTCGCCCGGCAAGGAAGACTATAAAATTGCGGATGCTGCTTTGGAGGAAGTGGGGATTGTGCATCTGCGGGACAAATCTGTGAGCCGGTTAAGCGGAGGGCAGCTTCAACTTGTATTGATTGCCCGCGCTTTGGCTGGTCAGCCGTGCCTTTTAATACTGGATGAACCCGAATCCCATCTGGATTTTTCTAATCAATTCACCATACTGCAGATTATAAAGCGGTTGGCAAAAGAGAAAGGCATTGCCTGTGTAATGAATACGCATTACCCTGATCATGCGATTCGATTTGCCGACCATATTTTGCTTTTGAAAGGTGAACGATACCTTGTTGGACGGCCTCGTGATGTTCTTTCAAAAGAAAACGTGAGAGAATATTTTAAGATGGAATCTTCCATGGAACGTGTTTTTATTGATGGCAGGGAAATTGATTTATTTGTACTGCTGGATAAAATTTGATGAAAATTACAGGAATATGATTTTATTTAAGATACATTAACTGAATAGAAAGGGTGTGACAATGTGTATTGTCCAAAAGGAAATTCAAGTCTGTATTATAATATTCTGCACCAAAAAAGAGTGGCAGAAATTCTTCTGTCTGCCTTACGTTTTGACCTGTTTTCTTATCTTGAAAACTGGGAAACACCAGAGGCAGTTGCTGAAAAAAGCGGCCTTCATACACGGAGCCTGGCGCAGGTACTCAATGCGTTGGTCTCATTGGGATTTATTGAAAAGAAACAAAATACCTACAGAAATACTCCGCAAAGCAATGAGTTTTTAAATCGCAACAGCTTTGTATATTTGGGTGAAAGTCTTATTTTTCGAGAAAAAATGATGTCACTGAAGGACATTGATGAACGTCTTCAAATGGGACCGATTGCGGAGGTGATTCGTAATAATAGCGGCGTCGAAGTGTATGACTTTTATGAAGCAGCGCGGATCAGCATACCCGAAATGTACACAGGACGCGTGCAAGCCTTCATCGCTGCTGCGACGAGTATATATAACGACAAGCCGCCTAAAAACATACTGGACCTTGGCGGCGGCTCAGGAGTTCTTGCCATTGAGCTCATCAGAGCTTTTCCGGGCTGTCAAGGAACCATCTTTGAGCATCCTAGTGTAGCTGGACTTCCTCGTGAACTTGTGATAAAGGAAGGAGTCTCAGAACATATCACTGTATTGGAAGGAGATTTTAATAGGGATGATTTTGGCGATTCCTATGATCTTATCATAGCAGCAGGGATTCTTGATTTTGCCAAAGACCACTTTGAATACCTGATGAATAAATTATATAATGCCCTAAACCCTGATGGACTTTTATATTTAGTAACACATCAGATCCGCGAAGATTACTTATCTCCTCCAGAGAGAATTTTAGGCTGGTTGTCCAGCCATTTGGATGGCCTTGATTTACTGCTCACAGAAAAAAACATATCAGAAGCCTTGAGATCTCATGGGTTTAAAAAGATACAAGCAGGAACTGTGGGCGGGACCTTTGCATCTTTGAGGGGAATGTTTTTTTCAAAATAAAATTGACTCAGACCAAGGGTCAGATCAAGGGGACGGTTCTATTGGTTAAATCACCTCTAAATTTATGATAGCATATATTTGGAGGTGATTTTTTATGCCAAGAAAAGCAAGAGAAAAAAGTGAAAATGGTATATATCATATAGTTTTACGGGGAATTAATAAGCAAATTATATTTGAAGATGAGGAAGATAATGTAAAATTTATACAGACATTGAAAGAATATAAAAATAAAAGTAGATATAAGGTATATGGATATTGTCTAATGGGTAATCATGTCCATATCCTTCTATAAGAGTTAGGGTCGATTCAATGGGGACGGTCCTGGCTGTTACTCTCAGGATTTAAGGAAATTATAAAGAGATTAGAGGGTTTCTTACATCCTTCTAATCTCTGCAAACAAAATTTTTGCATATAATGAGATTTATTAAAGCTTAATGTGAATTAGCATCAAAACAATTTTCCATTTTCACGCATTCTACCGTCCCTTTGCTTTCGGCTAAACGTTTTCTTTACAAATGGAATGGTCGGCGTGGCATCGACACATCCCAAGTGTGCATATTCTGATTAAAAAAATACGTTTAAAATATTATTGCTCCATTTTGCAGCATTGTGCTGATTTAACCCATTTAGAGAATCATTCATATCATTAATGAAATTACTATTCAAACTAACATGACTCAAAGAATCTTTGAATTTATTTATAATATTTTGCACATTTTGTGCGTTTTCTTCAAATTCTTTGACTATCTCTGCTCTCCATTTTTCACCGTTTTTCTGTATAGTTTTAATGAAATCATTTAATTTAGAACTGTCATTAAATATATCCTTGAGATCAGTATCCCCATATTTTTTAGCATATGCGCTTGCACTAAAATAATCATCAGGTGCAGTTGGCAAGGTATAAGACTTAAAAGGTTCCATGTCTGAATTATCAAAAGCTACATATCCTTTTTCACGTAAAACATCATTTTCTGCATATTTATTAATTTCTGTTAAAAAGGCATTGGCTTCATCAGCATTATCAAAATAGTTTTGAGCAATATACTCTGAAAGTTTTATAGCAGTTTCTCTATTAATGGCACGTTCTTCAACAGTAGCGTTTGGATTATTAATAGTGCCCCTAATTTGTCCGGCAATTTCACTTGCAAGTAATGAAGCATTTTGCACTTTGCCTTCCAGTTTATCGGAAAGAAATTGTTCAAGAGTTCCTTCATTAAATATGTATTTTACACCAAGAATTTGAAACTCATTTTCCAAAGGGTTAATGTCTTGTCGTTCCGCGATACTTTTAGCGAAATCTAACTTCCTTTGTTCATAGTAGTCCTTGCGAAAAAATTCTTCATTAAGCTTGAGTGGACTGCTAAAATCATGTTCTTTTAGAGATTGAAACATTTTTTTTGCTTCATCGCTTATTTGAACTTCTACTTCGTTTTCATTGTTACAGCCGTTGTTTGAATTGTTTTCCTTAACCGGTTTTATCTTATTATTAAAATTAGTTATTGGAAAACTAGATGTAGCATAAGAAGTAATCCTATTCATTTATATTTCCTCCTCACTAAAACTCGTGGTCACGGGGCTATAAGCCCCGAAACTACGGTATTTTTTGTTCGAGTATATGTACTCGAACAGCTTACTTTGTGTTGTATAGCAG
>NZ_FZOJ01000047.1 GCF_900188145.1 Anaerovirgula multivorans
TTATATTTTTAAAAAAATTTACAAGACAAAGTCGGTACAACTCTCATGAGTCATACCGACTTATTTTATTGGCTATCTATTTCCCGATATCCCCTACATATGTTTTTTGGCTTCAACTAACATTTCATTAGCTTGTTCCATGAATTCAACAGCTTTCTTAATATAATTGCCAACCTCTTCTTTTTGAATTTTGTTACACTTTTCTACCCACTCTAAAAAATTATCTTGATGAGACTTATTGTGATTAATCCAGTGAACCAACAAAACTCTTAAAGTTTTCTCGTCATGACTTAAGCTGCTTTCATTACAAGAATCATGAGAATGATGATGATCATGTTGACTTGAGTCGTGATTATTACAGCATTCATGGGTATGTTCGTGTGAATGATGATGATGATTATGTTCGTGAGTATGTTCATGATTGTGTTCGTGAGTATGATTTTTATCGTTGCAACACATAGTAAAACCTCCTTTTATTTGCCTTTACTTTTACTATTTAATATTAAATTCTTTTTTCAATAAATCGATAGCATCTTTAATTAGCAGCATTAAAGGTTTGTTTTCTAGCCCCACCAATTCAAAATTCTCAGGTGAAATGGGAAGCAATATTTTAAAAGCATCAGCATCACAAACAGCTGCTGCCATCTTATCAGTTACTTCTCCCATCATTCCATTAGGAATAATAATAGAAAGAGGACCTATAATAGCATTCGCTTTTTTTACAGAAACTACAATAGCATTCTCTCCAGTAGCACCCTTGTTAGCATGATTTTTTAACATTACTGAAGTTGCAGCGGAATTTGTTCCTAGGCCGTAAATTTCAAAATAGGAGGGAAGTTCCTGTCTTAGATAGTTTACAATTTGCCCACCAATGCCGCCTCCCATACCGTCTATTACTGCAATAATCATTCCTTTATCCCCCGATAGTATTTAATTTATTTTTCTGAGATAATTATTTTATGATCAATTAAGCGTATTTCTTTAACTAAGCCTTTAACGATTTTTTGTTCCCCCAAAAGATCAGCTAAATAAACTTGATCATTTTCAGGTTTCATGTATACAACATTTTCCATAATCTTTTGCTCACCCTTATCAGTAATTAAATAGGCAGTTGATTCACACATGTTCAGCCCTCCATTTTTTTAGATTTATATGATGTTTATTAACAGATGTTCGCCTCTGAATTTTAATATACTAAGGGCAAAACCGTAGACCATGTATGTTAAAATTCGAGGATAGAAGCAAACTATATGTATCCTTGTTAAAATCATATCATAATTAGAGAAATGTAGTCAATGGATGTTTTTTAGAAATATGTTAAAAATTTGACAAATCTAACGAAAGAATACAAGCTATAGGCATACGCTCCAAAATTTTAATATACTAAGGGCTACATTTGCAGTCCTTGGCTATGGTTTTCAACCGAGGGTGAAACCGCGGGAACGTGTATTTTTATTAATGAAAAAAACCCTATAAAGAATAGGGTTTTAAGCTCTAATTTCAGACATGATGTTCATAGCAAACTGTTTAGCTTTTTCCTCAATGTTATCTACACTTAGGATTGCCTCAGGATCATTAGCTGTTTCCATAATTGCAAAGTAAGGGGGTAACCTAAAACCTTTATTCATATTGAGGGCACTGATAAGCTGTTCAGCAACAGCGTCACTTCCTGAATTTCCGGATACGATAACTGCAAAAAGTGTTTTGTCGTGAAACTTAATTTTTCGATAAAGTGCTGTTAGACGATTGATTACTGCCGTTAGATTTGCTGAAACAGCATCATTATAATTAGGGCAGACCCACACAATAGCATCAGCTTTTTCAATAGCAGGATAAATTTCTTGAATCATCATACCTCCATAATAGCAGCTATCTCTTAGGCCGTAATATTTACAAGTGTTATAGGGACACCCAATACAATCCAAGACAGTACCATTTTCTACATGTAATTCTTCAATGTCGCAGCTAGACAGATTTTGTTTAATCATGTGCCACAGCATTAAAGTATTTGAGGTATGTTGGGAGCTTGAGTGTAAAGCTAAAATTTGTGGCTTTTTAATCAATTTAGGAGAGTTTGCAATAAGCCTATCAATTAGATGCCGAGACAGCTTCACGGATATTTCTTCAAGAGATAAATCAAATGTTTTCTGCCAAGTAAGGAAGTTATGGAGACTGGCAGTTGCTTCCACTAAAGAATGACCAATAAAGCTACATCCAAGCTGATTCGCTGCAAAAATCACAGATTTTGCTGTAGTTTTAGTATAAAGCTCGCTAGCACTATGGATTAACAAGGCAGCTGTTGAATTAGCTAAGGCAGTATTACCTCTTGCCATAAGAGAAGCAAGAATCTCGTATAATGGAATATTAAAGCCACTATCATCAAGTTCAATAGCAAATAGTATTTTCTTATTTTTTAAATCAGGCATATTTTTATTATCGGTTATGAGGGTGATGTCAGTCTTTTCTACAGCTGTGGCAACCATTTTTTTAAGCTGCTCTGAAACTTCACCTGGCATAATTATATGAATCATACCATTGCCCCCAATTTTAAATATGTATTTTCAAGTCTTTTCAACAAAAGTTCTGGCAAATACAATCTTTCTATTTCTATACCTGATGAGTTCAACCTATTTTTTGCACCCATATATACTCCTCCCATATAAGTGGTACTATAATGCCAATCTCCTTTAATGGTAGCTAGAATAGAAAGACTACCAGAGGATAGAGCTGGTGCAATATAGGGCTTGAAGCCAGTTTTTCTTACTTCCAGGTTAGCGGTTTTAGCTTTATTGGTTAAATATAAAGATAAGGACTCATTGTAATGATGAACACTATCTGCAATAACTAAGTCTTCACCATGGGGGCCAAAAGCTCTTCCTTCATCTAAATAATGAAGAGTTTTAGGATTTTCTTTTGCATAATAAACGGCACGAGCATGCATTACTCCAAGTCCATAACCTCTAATTTGCTCAGGGGCAAGACCTTTAAAATCGTAATTTCCTTCGTCATCTTGATTGCTGGCGGTTAATAAAGCTTTACAGAGTAAATCTACTGGATCAGAAACTACCGCAAAGATTCCTTTGAAATTATTTTCCCTGGCCTTCTTTCCAAAAGTTTTGATAATTTTAGCATTCTCCTCAAACTGGATCATCCTTACATCCCTTACCTCTGTACCGATTGGGGGAACTCCTTTAGCAATACAGAATACAAACATATCACAGTCAAATAATTGATCCTCATCAATAGCATCGACCCCAGGGAAAGATAAATTTCCGGGGCAATAGACTTGATTCATTTCATAACACCAACGTTGTTTTTTATCAGTTGTTCTATCGTATACTCCAATGGAATCGATATATTTACCCCCCATTAAATGCAGACCCATTAGAAGTGTCCCACCTACATCACCTAACCCTGCGATATTTACTCGCCATTTAGAAGGAGGAGTATATAGAAGGCGTTCTTGCCAATCAGGAAACTCTGTGTTAATAGCCATAATTTTTCTAGCTTCAATCTTTTTTGCTAGCCAATCAATTGGTTCTTCATGAAAATCCTTAGTCGAATTAATTTGAAGTAGATTTAACCCTTCTTCTCTAAGATGTAACAAAGAAAAATCATCAATACAGAAGGATCTCCTAGATTTAATGGGGTCCATAGAGTATAAAAAATATATCAACTCTTTACAGTGTTTTACTTCCTCTTCTGTAATTCTATGAATTCCTTCATACTCTTGAAAAGAAAATAAAAGCTTATTATAATGCTTATAATAGAACAAGAAATCATCTCCTTTCGTTAGTAGTAATGAAGCTATACTCTAATCGTTTTAATAACTCTAAATCTTTTTCAAGATGCGTAGAAGGATTTATATTAAAATCATAGGATACATTTTTGCCTTGATCAGGACATCTAGGATATAAGAATACTTCTCCAAGTAATGAGAGAGTCAATTTTCGCTCATTAACTTTTTGATAGGTTATTTCCAGTACCCTCAATATATCTAGAGCATTTTCAATACATATTAAAGAAAGATCATATATACTATCTTCAGTTACTCCTTTAATAAAGAAGGGAGATGTATAGGGCAATATCAAATTTATAGAGGGAATAAGATTTTTCTTCGGGAATACACCCCTCCAAAGGGTGTCACCCCCTATAAACGGATACAACAGTGCTTCATTAAACCATAGTCTTAACTTTGGAACAAAATAAGCACTATCAACTTCTCTATTTTGTATCTCCATTAATTCTTTACCCCTGCCTGACAGCATACCAACAATTATTTTTCTAACATGAATATTTTCACTTTTAAGTATAGGATCCAAGGCTTTAATTCGATAGCCTTTATTTAACAAATCATCGACAAGAATAACAGGTCTATCAAAGGAATGGATCATCCTAATTTGTTTAACTAAGTCTAAATAATAGGGGAAAGGGCCTATTGTAAAACGATTCATATCGGGTGCAAACATTTTTTCGGTGTGTAGCGTTTTAGTAACAGTATTAGGCACAATAGCTCTATTGAGGATGTTTCCAAAAGGAACGCACATGGAAGGACCTAACCTTCTGGGGTTCAACTGAACAGGTGGAACCTCGTTTTCTCTGCATATTTTTTTTACAAGTGTTTCTTCAACAACATCCCTATCAAAAGAAATAACTAAGTGGCCAGGATATAGCTTTGTTAAAGCTTCTTGTAGTCTTTTCCTAGTTTTGCTAATAACAGCTTTTACATTTTCATTACTTCTAAAAGGTTCTTTAATAATAGTTTGAACATCAAGATATAAGCTGCAAGGATTTGTCATATTGACAGCTAAAACTGAATCATTGCCTCTTGAACAAGATAATTCTTGAAATCCATGGAATTTCAAAATATTATAAAGTTTATGAGGAATATGTTTTTCTATTTTGTTTGTAAAAATACCATACCCATAATCATTTCTTATCCAGTAAGCTAATGTTTCAGTCAATATAACTTGATATAAATGGTCAACATCAGCATCTTGACAGAGAAAAATACCATCTAGTGAGATAATTCTACCGGTATAATCTTCCCTTATACATTGAGAAATATTACTATCTTTGAACTCTTGGTAAATGGAATCAGAAGGTATCCAATGAAAAATTGAATATCCTAGAATTTTCCCATTATCCCTTACATCTCTTAATAAAATGATATTGGCGTTAGGTTTTTGACTAATAGCCTCAATATTTTTAAAAGCTTCATTATAATTCTTATGAAATAATGAGGCTATATTGTTAATCAACTCATAGTTAAAGTGATCTCTAACTTCAATATCATAAGAAATTGTTTGCAGTAATGATTTGTATTGAGGTTCCTTTCTATATAGATTATTGTTGTATACATATTTTTGAGATAAAGGATCTATTAATTTAGATATATCTCTATTTTCATCAATATAATTTCTAATTTGGGTTGAACTAATGTCTTCATATTGAGGTGGTAGGTTCAACTTAATTATAGGCTGTTTAATATTTTCAAGAGCTTGTTCTAAATTTGCAACTTTTTCATTATCATAATCATCACTGCGTCTTTCAAAAATAATGTGAGCAAAATCGGTTACTGTATTTTTACTTTGAAGGCTCTTGTAGGCTGAAGCATTTAGGATTACATCACTCCCCACTACAATGTATACTTCAGACTGATGAAAGTTATTTCTTAAATTATTCAAGTCGTTAGCATTTGTGAGATTTGCCGGAAAATCTTCAGGATAAATATAAATATCCATTTCATCTGCAATTGACATATTCATAATGTTTTTTCTTATTAGATTTGGTTGCATGCGCTTTGACCAAGAAAATTCATCGACTGCAAGATAAACTTCAAAACCTAAATTTCTAATGGCTCTTGCTATCTCCTTATGTCCTAATGTAAAGGGATCAAAGGACCCAGGGAAAAAGGCAACCTTATCAATAATTTTCAATTGTATTTCTCCATGCAAAAATCTATAATCTGAAATAAAACGATATATATGATTTAGTCCTGCAGAGTTCGTTAAAAATAGCAGTTCATTTTCTTCCACTTCTGTTAAGAGGGTTAGTATTTTTTTTGCTGTTAATTGGAAGATATCATATTTTTCTTGTAGTGTTAATGACGTTGCACCAAAGATGTCTTTGCCAATAACACTAAAGGATACCTGTTTTATTTGAAGGTTATCATGAACAAGACCGTTTAACAGAATACCTAACATCGTAGATAGACGTTTATTATATTTTTCATCATCTTCTTTAAATATTTCTCTATACTTAGAATAACTTGAAATAAATACCCCAATTGTTTTTAATAATAAAGAGTTGATCTGTGTATTGGCATGTTTTATTTTTTCGATTAAATCACCAATGATTTCATCAAGTTCTAAGGGTTTCAAAAATACAATAATTTGTCCTAAATAATTTGGAATATACTTTGTAAACTGAGCACCTTCTATTTCAAGGGTGCGAAGCAGTTCAATTGCAATATCATTTCTTTGTTCTATAGGTAGATATGGAAAGACCTTCACTAAAGCTTCCCCAGCCTCACTTCTTACATTTTCTACAGCACTAACCTTCAAAAGATTGCAGAAATGCAGTGCAACATATAACTTATCAATAACATCATTTTCAATAGCATAATCTAAAAGCAATTCCACATGAAATTTCTTTGTTACCCAATTGGTTTCTGTTTTAAGATTGTTTAAAAACATTTCAGAGGCTTTATTAATGTCTTCTATGTAAAAGCTACAAGCTTTTTCATGAATCTCACTTTCCATTGATAATGCATTTGCTATCTTTAGATATAAGTAATTCTCTGCTGGAATAGAAGACATGTCGATTTTTGATAGAAGACTATGGATCAAGTTGTAGATTTCAGATTCTTTTGAGACATATTTAGCCAAAAAGTTTAAAGTATCAAGAGCAGAAATCCGAATATCATCATTTGTATCTTTTAGAGCTTCTAGCAAATATTTCACAATTGTTTCAAAATAAGGAAATTCAGTGTTTACTGGAAGATGTTTTAAGTTTTCCATTAATACAATCCTGATATCTGTCTCATGGACTATATCATTGTCATAATAACTAATAATGATTTTCTTATAGTCTTCTATAAGACTTTCCTCACAGCTATTGAATAAAGAAAATATAAAGGTGCTCATACTATACCTAATCCAACGACGATGTAAAGGTATGATTTTGTGATCTGGATACATAAATAGTTTCATATATTTATCTACCAGTTCGATACTTATTATTTCTGGAGGCGCCAGTGTTAAACCAGTAGGAATTTCTTTCCGATAGCCTTCGTCAAATACGGCTATCAAACTACCTATAATTTGAGCACTTTGCTTTCGGATATCTTCTTCCGGATGTACCAGTTTTTCATATAAAAATCTAATTGCAATTATTTTCTGTTTTTGAGTTAAATAGGTACTATACTCCTGAAATATATCTAAATATTCTCTTAAAATCTTAGGATCTTTTTGAGCTCTAGCAATTTCAACAATCTCATTCAAACTAGTTTCATCACGAAATTTATACATTAAATGAATATTGTGATGAATAGCAGTGTAGTTTAAATGATTTGCAATGGCTTTTCCATGTAATAAAGGATAAAATATTTTTTCATTCTCTAAATCATTTTGAGAAGGGCTATGAGGATCAACATTTATCCCTATATTTACTAGAAAATCTTCGAAGTCCTTTAGTTTGATATACACCCCTTTATACCTACGTTCTTTTGCTTCATCAACATTATCTAATTTGTTTAATATGACATCGAAGGAACTAGTGAGATTCGTAATCTGCATCTGCTGCTTATTCTGCTGATTTTGAATGTTTTTCACTCTAAAATCGCAATAAATTAGTATAAGAGACTCGATAGATAAGTTTTCTAGTTCAAGATCCCATACTGAATGATTGAGAGCAATATGCCCAATATAAGGAATGTTGTTATTTTTAAACCATTGATCCGTATAATAATAATGCAAATAGGCTACTCTTTTTGATTCAGAGCTTCTGCAACCATATTTTCCAATATCATGACCTGCTGCTGCACCTGAAACTCTACCTAGGTCCAAATGAATACCTTTATTTAATAATTGTTTTGCTATGAAAACAGCAAGAAAATGAACACCACAAACATGATCCAATGTGTTATGTCCAATAATTTCATAATTTAGCTTCATCATTTCATAGATAAACTGCTTGTTAAAACTTATCACAAAAGATCGATATTCAGTAACATTCATTAAGCTATTTTCTTCTTCAGGAGAAATTAAATGTAGCGGATAAGTACTTTGGAAGCTATTAACATGTAAAATTTTTTCATAGTAGGAAATAATCCTTAAGGTTTTTAAATAGACATAACAACCTCCACTTAATTGATTGTCCAGACTTATTTCAACAGAATTAGGAAAAGAAAGGCTTAGGACAAATTGATATATGTATTTAAGAGGTTCTTCAGGAGTCTTTTCTCCCCATAAATCTTTTAAAATATCTTCCAGCAAAAAGTAAACAGCATTACAGGTGTAATCTTTGTTTTCAAGAATCTTAGACAAATTACTAGTAAAATCATGACCTTCTATATGACCTTTCAAAATATCATTTTTAATATGATATTCCTTTAGAAAAGTTGTATCTAAAAGGGTAGCAAATATTTCTTCATAAATCTCATTCATTTTAGACGTGTACATGGACTTTTCCCCCTATGGATAGTTATCTATTAATAATTATATCCTATTACTCTTATTAATAAAGATAGAAATTAAAAAAATTCACAATCTTAATGCACCTTTTCAAAAATCACGCATAAAAAAAGTATAGACATAATAAAAATTATAGAGCGAGGAGGTGATAGTATATTAAATGAGCTTTTATCCTTATGCATTGCAGTCACATTATTAGTTCCGACAATCGGTGATACAACAGAAAATTATTATTTAGAACTGAGAGATCAAGTACAGCTAGAAGAAGAGACACAAGCAGAAAAAGAGATAGAAGAAGATTTTGAAACCATAGACGAAGAAAATTTTCAAGATATTAAGATAGATACTAAAGAAGCAACAGAGATCGACTATAAGGTGGCCTTAAAGGAGCTAGGATATTATAAAGAAGATTATCAAAGTCAAGACATAAATATGAGAAACGCAATAGTACGATTTCAAAGCGATCTTAACCTTAATGTAGACGGCTCATTTGGTAAAATTTCATTAAAAGCTTTAGAAAAACGAATGATAGATGAAAATTTTAAATATCCTGATGATGTTGATAATCCTCCTACTGATAAAGAATGGATAGTAATTAATAAAACCAAGAGAATACTTACCTACTATAGAGGTAAAGAAGTAATAAAAAAATATCCGATAGCCCAAGGAAAAAATCCTTCCTATACACCTGAAGGTAAGTTTACGATTGTAAATAAAATGGTGAATCCTAGATGGGGGGGAGCAGGTATAGCTACTCCAGTAGCAGGAGGTTCTCCTGAAAATCCATTGGGCTATAGATGGATGGGTGTATCCTACAAAGGAGGAGGTTCTATTGGGATACATGGCAATAATAGTCCTACATCTATTGGAACAAATGCATCTTTAGGTTGTATAAGAATGATAAACTCTGATGTTGAGGAGTTGTTTGAAGTAGTTAAACTTAACATCCCTGTATGGATTGGCAGCCATGAAAAGCTTCAACAATGGGGTGTGTATAATAACAGTTATATAGATTAAAGAATGTTAAAAAAGCAATAATAAATAAATATATAGGTAACCAATTTAAAACTTTAATTGCACTCTGTGAAAGTGACTGACAGCAAATCAAAGATTTGGGTCATCTACTTTTGATATACACGGTCTACGGTTTCGCCCAAAACCATGGGCTGCAAATGTAGCCCTTAGTATATCAAAATTTTACCTTGTATAAGCGACTGACATGAAATCACAGATTTCAGTCATCTGCTTAACTTCTGTAGTTGGTTACCCATAATTATAGTAAAATGTAAAAGTTAAACTCTATTCCAATCTGAGTAAAGGGTTGCCATAAATCTATTTGTGGTAACTCTTTATCATTGCACTCTGTGAAAGTGACTGACACCAATATTTTAAAAGGCCTTGAAGAAATATAAAAAAAGTAATATGATACAATAAATAAGTGTATGGTATAATTGAGGTTAACAAAGGAGAAAGATTCAAGAGGTGAGAATAAGTGAATGATAAAAGCTTAAAAGTATTAGAATATACAAAAATTATTGAAAAACTAGTAGAAAAGTGTACATCTTCCTTAGGAGTAGGTGTAGCTAAAAAATTAAAGCCTATAAATGATGTAGAGAAAATTAGAAACTTACAAATTGAAACCAGTGAAGCGCAAAGCATTTTACTAAAAAGGGGTAATCCTCCTTTATATGGAATACATGATGTAATCCATTTGGTTAGAAGAACAGAAATTGGTTCATATCTGGATCCAGGTCAGCTGTTACATTTAAAGGATACTTTATCTGTAGCAAGAAAGCTAAAACAATTTTTTAGAGAGGATTATGAAAAAGAAGAGGTTCAATACCCAATCATTCTAGGATTAATTAGAACTTTATGCACTATAAGAGAAGTAGAAGAAAAAATTGATTTATCTATATTAAGTGAAACTGAAATAGCTGATCATGCGTCTTCAGAATTAAAAAATGTTCGCCGAATGATGTCTTCAAAAAATGATGCGATTAGAAATAAGTTAAATACGATTATCAACTCTACCTCCTATCAAAAGTATCTACAGGATGCAATTGTAACTATTAGACAGGATCGTTTTGTTGTTCCAATAAAACAAGAGTTTAGAGGACAGTTTCCAGGTTTGGTACATGATCAATCCTCCAGTGGTGCTACCCTATTTATTGAGCCGATGGCGGTTGTAGAATTGAATAATGAATTAAAGGAATTGAAAATAAAAGAAAAAAGAGAGATTGAAAGAATTTTAATGGAGATTTCCTCAATGATAGCAGAACGAGGAGAAGAGATTAAAGGTAACCAAAGTATTCTAGAAGAATTGGACTTTATTTTTGCTAAAGGTAAATTGTCGTTAGAAATGAAGGGAATAGAGCCTGAATTAAACCAAATGGGCAAAATAAAGATTAAAAATGGCAGGCATCCATTATTAAAATTCGATGAAGTCGTTCCAACAAATATTTGGTTAGGTGAAGACTTCCGAATTTTAGTTATCACTGGGCCAAATACAGGAGGTAAAACCGTTACATTAAAAACTGTAGGGCTGCTTAGTTTGATGGCTCAAAGTGGACTACATGTGCCAGCGGATTATGGTACAAGACTAGCGGTGTATGATCATGTTTTCGCAGATATTGGAGATGAGCAAAGTATTGAGCAAAGCTTAAGTACCTTTTCTTCCCATATGACTAATATTGTTAGCATACTAAATGAGGTCACTAAGAATTCATTAGTTCTGTTAGATGAATTAGGAGCTGGTACGGATCCAACAGAAGGTGCCGCTTTAGCGATGGCTGTTTTAAATCATTTAAGAAACTTAACAGCTTCTGTAGTTGCTACTACCCATTATAGTGAGTTGAAGCAGTATGCCTTAATAAAAGAGGATGTAGAAAATGCCTCTGTAGAATTTGATGTAGCTACACTAAGACCAACCTATAGATTATTGATTGGAGTACCTGGTAAATCAAATGCTTTTGAAATATCTAGAAAGCTTGGTCTATCTTCATCATTAATCGAAGAGGCAAAATCTCTTTTGACAACAGAAAACATTGAATTCGAAGATTTATTGCACAATATTGAAAAGAACAGGACAGAAACTGAGAAAGAACGAAGTGCAGCTGTTACATTAAGAATAGAAGCTGAAAATTTATTGAATAGCTATCAGGAAAAGAAAGAGAAATTTGATTTACAACGTGATAAAATTATTAGAGATGCAAAAAAAGATGCCTTAAAGATTATTAAAGAGGCAAAACAAGAGTCGGAAGAGATTATTGAGAATTTAAAAAAAATAAGGCTTGAAGCAGAAGAGAAAGAAATGAATCGAAGGGTTGAAGAAGCCAAAAAGCACATGGATAGTAAGATGAATGACTTGTCAGAAGGCTTCAATGATGGCATTTTTACAAAGACCAGTAAAAAACCTCCAGAAAACCTTAAGGCAGGAGAGTCTGTCAAAGTATTATCTCTAGACCAAATAGGACATGTTATCGAACCACCTAATGCAAATGGAGAAGTTTTTATACAGGTAGGTATCATGAAGATGAATATACCTGTTTCCAACCTAGAAAGAATAAAGGAAAAAAGCCAGGGAAAACAAACGGGTATTAGTAAAATTGTAAAAACAAAAGCTACAAATATCAAAAGTCAGTTAGATATAAGAGGTAAAGATTTAGAAGAATCGTTTGTTGAGGTGGATAAGTATCTAGATGATGTTTATCTAGCGGGACTAACAGAGATAACGATTATTCATGGAATAGGTACAGGCGTATTAAAATCAGGAATCAAACAGATGTTAAATAGACATAAGCATGTTAAGAGTCATAGAGATGGTAAGTACGGAGAAGGTGGTGCAGGGGTGACCATCGTACAAATCAAATAGGATTAAAGAATTTTATAATTAAGGTAGGTGAAGAGATGATTTTAGTTAGTGCTTGTCTTTTAGGTGTAAATTGTAAATATAGCGGTAAAAACAATGAAAATTTAGAAGTTATTCAATTAATTAAGAAAAAAGGTGGTATACCAGTTTGTCCTGAACAATTGGGAGGATTGACTACTCCTAGGTTACCTGCTGAGATCAAAGGGGGGGAGGGAATGGATGTATTGTGTGATTCTGCAAAGGTGATTCAGAAGGATGGTGTAGAGGTTACAGAAGCTTTTGTTAAGGGTGCTAAGGAAACCTTGAAAATAGCTGAAGATTTTGAGGTTAATCAGGCGATATTAAAGGCAAGAAGCCCTTCCTGCGGTATGGGACAAATCTATGATGGATCTTTCTCAGGGGTTTCAATAAAGGGGGATGGCGTGACAGCTGCTCTATTAAAAAGCAAGAATATAACTGTCTATACTGAAGAAAACATAGCAAAAATTCTACAATCTATCGATATCTAAGTATAAATTAGTTGATTGTTGAAAAAATATATGGTATATTAATTATCAAAGTTAATAATGGAATATATCAATGATGAGGACAGTAGATATGAAGATTGTTCCAGCGAGTCAGAGTTGGTGTAAGTCTGACACATATTTATATTGAAGCGCACCTCAGAGATCCTATCCGAATATTGTTAGTAGGATAAGGCGGTTTTCACCGTTATTGGAAGCAAGAGTGGGCGTAATGCCAATCAGAGTGGTAACACGGGATAATTCTCTCGTCTCTAATTATAGGGATGGGAGTTTTTTGTTTTTTTTTTATTAAAGTTATATAGGAGGTTAGAAAATGATCGATTTTAAAAAAGAAGCAGCAAAAATGTTGAAACAACATATAGCAGACGTACAAGAGTCTGAAATTCTATCTATGATAGAAATTCCACCAAATCCTAACATGGGAAATTATGCCTTTCCTTGTTTTAAATTGGCAAAGACATTTCGGAAAGCACCACAGGTTATTGCAGAAGAACTTGCTAATTATATCAAACCAAATACATATTTTGAAAAAGTGGAGCAAGCAGGGGGATATGTAAATTTCTATACCCATAAGGCAACGCTTGTACATGAAACGTTAAAAGATGTTTTTGAAAAAAAAGAGAAATATGGAAGTAGTGATTTAGGAAGAGATAAAAATGTTATCGTAGAATTTTCTTCACCAAACATCGCAAAACCCTTCCATATTGGACACATACGAAGTACAGTGATAGGAAACTCTATTAATCGAATTTATAAATTTTTAGGGTTTAATACGATAGCAATTAATCATCTAGGAGATTATGGAACTCAGTTTGGAAAATTAATAGTAGCTTTTAAAAGATGGGGAAATGCAGAAGAAGTTAAGAAGAATCCTATACCAAGCTTGTTAAAATTGTATATCCAATTCCATGAGGAAGCAGAAAAAGAGCCTAACCTAGAAGAAGAAGGTAGAATGTGGTTTAAGAAGCTAGAAGAGGGAGACGAAGAAGCATTAAAACTATGGCAATGGATTAGAGAAGTTAGCTTAGAAGAATTTAATCGAGTGTATAATATGCTAGGGGTTTCATTTGATTCCTTAGCGGGGGAAAGCTTTTATTCTGATAAAATGCCGAGAGTATTAAAAAAGATGGAGGATTCTAATATCTTAGAAGAATCACAGGGTGCAGATATTGTTAATTTGGAACCCTATGGATTACCTCCTGCATTAATCAGAAAGAAAGACGGTTCAACTTTATATATTACTAGAGACATTGCTGCAGCCATCTATAGAAAAGAAACCTATGATTTCTATAAAAATATTTACGTTGTAGCTTCTCAGCAAAACTTACATTTTGAGCAGTGGATTAAAATTATAGAGATGATGGGCCATGACTGGGCACAGGATTGTATTCATGTACCATTTGGTTTAGTTCGATTAGAGGAAGGAACCATTGCCACTCGAAAAGGAAGAGTAGTATTTTTAGAGGACGTGTTAAAAAAGGCAGTAGAAAAAACCAAGGAAATCATTAAAGAAAAGAATCCAAGTATTGAGAATTTAGACCAAATTGCAGAAGATGTAGGGGTTGGTGCAGTCATATTCCAAGAGTTATCAAATAATAGAATTAAGGATTATACCTTCTCATGGGAAAAGGTTTTAAATTTTGAAGGAGAAACAGGCCCTTATGTTCAATATACTTATGCAAGAGCAGGCAGCGTGATTAGAAAGGCGAATGTAGTGTTAGATCATGAAATAAATGCTAGCCTCTTAACCGATGACGTGACTATGGAAGTGATCAAGGCAATACAACAATTCCCAGAGATTATTATAGATGCACAAAGAAAGAATGAACCATCTATTATAACAAGACACATTATTGATATAGCACAAACCTTTAATCGTTTCTATCATGATCACCCTATATTAGTAGAGGATGAAGAATTAAAAAAAGCTCGTTTAGCTATTGTGTACATTGCAAAGCAAGTTATTGAAATAGGTCTATATCTAATTGGCGTGAAATCTCCCGAAAAAATGTAAAATGCAGCCTATGGCTGTATTTTTTTAGAAATTTTGTATAATATTCAAGCTTTTAATATAATAGAAACAATGATTCAGTAAATAGGAGGGAGGACTTTACTATTGAAACAAAAATACTAAATTCTCTATTATGGATGGCATACGGTGATGCCCTAGGATTTTTAAATGAAAATCAAGAAAAAAAGTCATTAACCTTAAAGAATTTTGTATATAGGTACAACGATCATCTATCAATGAAAAAACCAGCAGGACAGTATAGCTATATTACAGAGTTGATGTTGATTACAATAAAGTGTCTTGTGGATCATGGCACAGCGTTGAAGGTTACAGTAGATTATCCTCGATTTTATGAGGAATTAAAACTATGGAGATATTATCGACATGGCACTCCACCACCAATTTTAGCAAGGTTGGAGGAGAAAAACTACTATAAAAGCACTTATTATTGGGAGGATAGAAATTGTTGTGGCATAAGTAGAATTATTCCCATCCTTTTAGCCAATAAAAACTATCGTGCTGCTGAGATAGAAGTCTATAAAAACATGATCTATATCAATAGGCATCCTAAGGTAATTCTAACAGGATTGCTTTTGTTAAGAACTGGATATATACTTTTGGAAAACCACTTCATTGACGAAGACGAATTAATACAGCAGTTAAAAAACTATTTAATACATATGCAGCTACAACAATTAAATGAGAACATGAAAGGCAGTTTACCTAATCATTACAATCTACAATTTGAAAAAGAAAAAATCCAGTATCTAATGGATTTAGATCGATACAAGAATAGGAAGGATGCTGAGAACAAATCTAAACAAGGCCTGATATTAAACAGCATAGAGATTTATTATAACCTTAGTGAACAAGATACACCAATGATTGAAGACCTTTGCTGCGATTATGGAAAAGAAGAAATAGCTATAGCTTTTTGTTTGTGGGGTATGAGTGGTAAAGAATATGATACAACAAATGCTTCCTTAAAGGATGAGATATTTATTTGTGAAATGGGAAAATTCTTAAGTAAGTTGAGGAATTTTGAAGGAAATCGGAAAGCTTATGTTAGTCAAGATAAAATGATAGATCTATTTCAACTTGAAAAAAATAGTATGATCCAGCATCCAATTTTAAATATGCTTAAGATAAAAGAAAAGGAAGAAACTAAAGAATATATCAAATTACTGGTACAGACAAAATCCTGTATAAATACCTTTGTAAAAGATAAAACAAGGCAATAGTACGTTGCCTTGTTTTGATACTTAACAATTCTTTTCTAGATAACTTATGAATTCATCCTCTGTGGTATTGGTAAGCATACTCAGTTGCTTTACTATTGAATTCTTTAGTTCAATAAAGGAAGAAACCTTAGTATTTTCACCTGTATATTCAAGGGCTTTAATAATCATCAGCATATCTCGGTTAGAAATCTCTTCAATTGAAATCTTACTAAATTCGTCCATAATAACTCTCCCCTCTATTTGCCAGAACTTAATAAATATATTTCTACAATAAATGTAAAAAACCTTCAATTTTCTACAAATATTTTTATGATAAATAAAAAGTAGATGACTCAAGTCTTTAATTTGGTGTCAGTCACTTTCACAGAGTGCAATAAAAAAGACACTCAGCCAACCAAGTGTCTTATAAACAACATAATATCTAAGCAGCAACATTGCGATAGTTATTGATCGTAGTATGGTAAACAATATAAGAGGCTACTAGGTTAGCAGCTTCCATAGAACTTTCGAAATCGTTGACGAAACTTTCTTCCTTTAAAGAATAAATGGAATGCAATGTGTCTAATAAAGACTGTATAGAGTAGGAAGTTCTATTATCTATATTAAAGTCTGTATTAGTAATATTGATGTTCTTCTCATAGGATTGATAGAATTTATGCAACTTATTTTCATATTGTAAATGATCTAAAAAATGACTCTTATAGGTCTTGCGATCGTTATGAGGGAGACAGAAATAGTCAGCCACATAATGAGTCACGATACCGATTTTTTTCGAAAATAATTTAATATGTTCTTTATTATCTGCTAATGTAAGCTGAGACAGTTGATAAATTTCATTACATATATGATGGAAGGATTGCGGTTTAAAATGTTTCAATCCTGCTAGATGTAATGGAATATCAGGCTTAATACTTCCATATACTAAATTTTTTTTATCCAATTCTACATTGAAATTTTTTTTAATACTTTCATACAGATGTGTTGCTATAACAATATGACTTTGAGGTAACACTAAAGAACCACCTTTCTATGAATTGCAGTATGATCTACATACAATAGTATTATATTGAAAAAATGGTAATAATACAATAGGATTTACATAAAATTTACGATTATACTAGCTTTTTATAAATATTTGGCATGAGATATTACAAAATAATGGATGAGCTCTTAAATATAGGTTAATCTATGCTATAATAAACATGGATATTAAGATTTGAAATATTGTTTTCAGAAAGAAGGCTATAGATATGAAGTTACTCTTAACAACATTAAATGCCAAATTTATTCATACTAACCTGGCAATTAGATATCTAAGAAATTCCATAAATGATAGTGATATAAAGATTGAACTAGTTGAATTTACAATTAACCATAGTCAAGAATATATTATTAAGGAAATATATAAGCTGCAACCTGACATTGTGGGTTTTTCCTGTTACATATGGAATATAGAAATGATTCATCAAATAAGTAGATTGTTAAAGAAAATTATGCCCGATATAACAATCATATTTGGAGGACCCGAGGTTTCCTTTGAAGTCAAACCAATGATGGAATTAAACGATGCAATAGATATTATTGTTATGGGAGAAGGAGAAGAAACTTTTCCTAAATTAATTCAGTCTCTTAAGAATAATGAAGATTACTCTGAAATTCCTTCTATAGCATTTCGGGCAAGAGGAGAAGCCTTTATTAATGACGATTGCTTACCTCAAATAGAAATGGGAAGAATTCCTTTTCCATACGGGGAAGAAAAAATAGATCAGGACAAGATTGTCTATTATGAAAGCTCGAGAGGATGTCCTTTTCAATGTCAGTACTGTCTATCATCTTCTTTTCAAGGAGTTAGATTTAGACCACTAGAAATGGTTAAAAAGGAAATTAAGTATTTTATAGATCATGAAGTAAAACAAGTTAAATTTATAGATAGAACTTTCAATGCAAAAAAAAGCTATGCTATGGAAATCATGCAATACATTCTTCAACATAATAGAGGAAAAACCAATTTTCACTTCGAAGTGACAGCAGATCTAATTGATGACGATATGTTAGAGTTTTTATTAACAGTACCTGTTGGTTTATTTCAATTTGAGATAGGCATTCAATCCACTCATGAAGAAACACTGCATGCTATACAAAGAAAAATGAATTTTGAGAGACTGCAGAAGGTAGTCAATAAAATATCTAGGGGAAAAAACATTCACCAGCATTTAGATTTGATTGTTGGGTTACCTAAAGAAGACTATTTTACTTTTAGAAAATCCTTTAATGACGTATTTTTATTAAAACCTGAAAAATTGCAGATAGGATTTTTAAAACTATTGAAAGGATCTGGTATCAGAAAAGATGCTAGAAAATATGGATACATCTATGATGAATATCCCCCCTACGAGGTGCTAGAGAACGAGGCGATTTCTTATGGAGATATTATTAGATTAAAAGGAATAGAAGAGATGGTAGAGGTTTATTGGAACAGTAGGATGTTTAATAGTAGTGTAGAAGTTATGGTAGAAGGCTGTTATAATACTCCATTTAAGTTTTTTGAAAATTTATGGCTCTACTGGGAAGAGAAAGGATATCATCATCAAGCCCATGGGCGTAATAAACTATATGAAATTCTATTAGATTTTTATCAACATCATAGCTTTGAAAACATTAAGGCTTTTAAAGAAATATTAAAGTTTGATTATATCAAACATAACAAAACCACAACGCTGCCAATGTTTTTTCAAACTACCCATAATTCTATATTTAAGGACAAATGCCATAGGTTTCTACAAAATACTGATAATGTGCATCGTTATTTACCACAGTATACCGATTTACCAGCTAAACAAATTATAAAGAAGATACACTTTGAAAAATTTCAATACAATGTTATAGAAATAGAGAATAACCCTAAGACCCTAAGAGACGCTAAAGAAGAAACTAGTATTGTATTATTTGATTATAAGTTGGATAATAAAGCTATAGATTATTGCAAATATTTTCTCTTGGAGAATATTGAGTTTTAACAGCAGTACAGTGTATAATAAATTACTATAGAGGAGATGATGGAAAATGGATATAATAAAAGATTTGTTGTATACAAATAAAAAGATTTTTAAGACTGCTTTAGATAGTACTTATAAAAACTGGCCAATCATTTTTACTGGATTGTTTTATACTATAGCATCTATTATACTTGCAGTATTATTACCTTTTTTCTGGATATTAGGAGGATTAGTAGGGATTGTTGTTATGAGTGCACTAGTTTCTAACTATTTATACTTAATCAATTGTATTATAAAAAGAAATAAATTTGATTTCCGAGATTTCAAGGATGGGTTTGGGGCATATTTAAGAAAAGTATGGGGTGTATCCTTTATCGGTTGGGTAGCTTTACTGATTATAAACACCTTTCTAATGCCTGGTTTTAGACGTGGATTCCAACCTATGGCTTTAGGTGTGATTATTAACTTTTTAGTTTTTGCTCTATTTAATGCCTTACCTGAAACCATCTATCAAAAGTATTATAACCCATGGGAGTCTATAACCTATGCTGTAGAATTTGTTAGGGATAATTGGATAGAGTGGTTTATTCCTAATATAGCTTTAATAGGGATACTATATCTGCTTACTGGCAACCTATTAACAGGGATATTCAATTATCATTTACCTCTTAGCATGATATTTTCACCAATGGGAATTATATTATATCTGATAGGACAAATATGGTTCTCTTTCATGATGATCTATCGGGGATATCTATTTGAAACATTGAGTACCAGCAATAGAAGAAAGCGATTGTTCATGAGAGAATTCTAATGAACAGGGACAATAAAATTATTATGTAAAGTATTTTGTGGTTTAAGGGGGATGACTATGAAGGTTCTATATAGAAGAGTAGAGGGCGGGGATATTGAGGAAATATTAATGCTGTTTAACAAGTTGAAAATTGAATCTGCTGAGGTCACATTTGCTGATGTTGTTAATAAGAGGGAAATTGAAGAATGGTTGATGAATACAAATTATTATTTATATATAGCAGAAGTTAATAAAAAGATAATCAGTATTTTCAGAGGGGTAAGAGGCATAGCAGAAAAAAATCACTGTATCTTACTAACCATAGCTACAGATCCTCAGTATAGGAGCCTAGGGATTACTAAAAACCTCATTTTATATAGCTTGAAAGATATTAAGGAAAGAGAAAGGAATATAGTCTTAGCCCGAGCTTATGTATATAATAATAATAATAAATCATTAAATACTCTGATGAGCTGTGGCTTTACTGTCTCTGGAAGTGTTTATCAACATCACTATGATAAAAAAACCGGGTTATATATCGATGACATTATTCTTCATAAGATATTGCAGTGAAGAAAAACTAATATGTGGAGGGAATAAATGAAATTTTTAATAGATCGTTACTTATTAAGAAACACTGAGGACTTATCCTTTATCCATTTAAAACAAAATGCAGAGTTAAAAATTCCAAATTATCAATTGCCCGAAGGGGGACTTGAACTACCCATCTTCATAGAGGAATTAGCAAACAATATAAAAACAAAAGATGAGAATAGAATAATCACTGTGGGAGCTATTATTAGGGGAATTATTTATTTGTTGGGGATAGATTCTACATTTAAATATAAGGATGAGTATATCAAGTTTTTATACGCAGCAAATCCTGAAATAGAGAAATATATACTAAGTGAAGGAATAAAGGCATTAGAAAAAGATGAACAATTGAAAGCAGTGATTTATTCTAAATCTTTGGTTTTGATAAATCCCACAGATACAAAAATACTATTAAACTATGTACTGACATTATTACAGTATAGGGATAAGGAACTAGTACAGAAGAGAAAATCCTTTGATGCATACACAGATGAAATAAAGGATAAATTAGAAATATTACTAAATATAGATAGTCAACAACCTTTAGCCTATTATTATTTAGGATTCATTTATAAAGATAGAAAGCAGTATACTAAGGCAAAGCTCCATTGGGAAAAGGCGTTAACTTTAAGCTTGGAAGAAAACTTAAAGGAACAACTTAATGAACTATTGCGGCAGTTAGAAGATATGGTTCAATATGAGAATGGCTATGAGGCAATTTTATCAGAGCGGCCTCAAGAAGGATTACCACTTTTAGAAGAATTAGAGAAGAAATATGAAGAATGGTGGAATCTTAAGTTTTTTATTGGATTAGGTTATCGTCAACTAGGTTCATTTCACGAAGCAGTTCAATACTTTAATAAGGTATTGAATATAAAAGAAAATCAAGTAGATGCCTTAGCTGAACTAGGCTTATGCTATGCTGCCTTAGGGGAAGTACAAAAAGCAATTAAAATATATCATCAAGTAATTGAATTTCAAGGGGATAATAACGAAATCCTATGTAATTTATCTATGCTATATCTACAGCTTGGTGACATAGAAAAGGCTAGAAAGTATATTAATACTTCTTTAGGAATTAATCCCCATGATGAAATTACTTTATCATGTAAGAAGAAACTAGATGATATTGATGAAGGAATTAATTTAGCTTAACAAAAGAAATATACCAAAACATATTGAATTTGGACAGACAAAAGACAGCAACAGATTATAATGGCTGTCTTTTTGTTGAAGTTTTCTATGATATTATAGCTTTTAAAAAAATAAGAATTAAGAGGAAATGATTACTTTGTATAGAATACATATACTATCGACAGTTGTTAAAAAATTTTAGACGATAAACAAAATTAATAATTTGAGGTGATGATATGATTAAAACATTAGGAGATATAGTCAAAACAGCACAAGAGCAACCAAAGATGAAACTAGCTGTAGCCGCTGCACAGGATAGTGATGTTTTACAGGCGGTGGTGGAAGCAAAAGCGCGAGGGATTGTTGATGCTATACTAATCGGAAACGAAGAAGAAATTAGAAAGAGAGAGACTGAAAACAATTTAGATCTAAGCACATTTACGATTATCAATATTCCTGATTTAATGGAATCAGCCCTGGAAGCTGTGAAATTAGTTTCAACTGGTGAAGCTGATTTTGTTATGAAGGGATTATTAGACACCGCTATCTTATTAAAAGCAGTCCTTGATAAAGAAGTAGGACTTCGTACAGAAAATCTTCTAAGTCATGTGATGGTATATGAAGTGCCTACTTATCATAAGCTACTGTTCTTAACTGACGGAGGAATGAATATTGCTCCATCATTAGAAGAAAAGAAAAGCATTCTGACAAATGCTATTGTGGCAGCGAGAGCTATGAACAATAAGGAAGTGAAGGTTGCTTGTTTAGCAGCGAAAGAAAAGGTAAGTGATAAGATGCAAGCTACCATAGATGGAGATAAGTTAAAACAATTATCTGGAGAAGGATATTTTGGAGAAAATGTTTTAGTAGAGGGACCTATCGCGTTTGATCTGGCTATTTCTAAAAACGCAGCAGAAATAAAAAAATTTAGGAGCCCAGTAGCTGGAGAAACAGATATACTCTTAGTTCCTACTATTGAAGTAGGAAATGGAATAGGGAAAGCTTTAAGCTATCTAGCAAATGCAAAGTCAGCTGGTATTATTATGGGGGCTAAAGCTCCAGTAGTTTTAGTATCTAGGGCAGACGACGCTGAAACAAAGTTATATTCTATTGCTCTCGGAAGCGTTATTGCGGCTGCAAAATAGTTTGAAATAATATGCCATAGTATCAGTAAAAAATTATTTTATTCTATTAACAACTATGTAAAGGGGTAGGACATATGATCCTATCCCTTTAATGAATCCTGTGCTTTTAATCATTAACCTAGAGAATACAGATTAAAAAGAAATAGACTTTAAAACAATGATCGGTTTAACATATAGAAAAAGCTTGCAGATGTTAACTGAAAAGTTGTTCAGTTAGAAATACTACAAGAAGGAGACGACAATAAGATAAGAATTTATATAGTATTCTATGTAACAATGATTACAGCGCTAATATAATTTAATAAATTAGAAAAGATTGACTATATAAGCAGGAAAACAATGCGTATAAATTTTCTAAAAAAGCTTACACTATAGTTTAGTGAGCTAAAGAAATATAAGTCTAGATGAATTTGCGAAAAGTCATTGACAAATCCCCTGAAATATGGTATATTAATTAACGCTAGGAGAGAAATCTTAGCTGTAGCTATTGAAAAAAGTCGTCTTCTGGGCGACCAAAATAATCTAAAAAAATAGCTTGACAGGGAACGCGAAATCTGGTATAGTAGTAAAAGTCGCTATAAGCAAGGGGCGGCGGGTAAGAAACAAAAAAACTTTAAAAAAAGAGTTGACAAGCAAGAGAGATTCTGATAAAGTAGTACGAGTCGCCGCAGAAACAGTAAAATCTATATCATATAAAGAGAAGCTGGTAAAACAGCAGAGAAGAAAACAATAAAAAAGTGTTGACATAATACGATGGATATGATATAATAATAAAGTTGCTGAAAAGCGGCGGATGATAAAAAGGTCTTTGAAAATTAAACAGTATAGATATTAAGCCAGCAACCTGAAAGATTCTGATGAGTCTTTATAGAGTTAAGAAATTAAGGAAGTTATAAATTTTATGTTTCCTTTAGTAATTTAAAACCAAAGGAAACGAAACATAAAATTTCTAACAAAGTAGCTAACACAAAATCATAGATTTTGGTTACAATACTTTTATTAAGAGTTTGATCCTGGCTCAGGATGAACGCTGGCGGCGTGCCTAACACATGCAAGTCGAGCGAACCGATTTATTGGAAGCCTTCGGGT
>NZ_FZOJ01000093.1 GCF_900188145.1 Anaerovirgula multivorans
ATGCCCATTCCCGCTAGGGTCTGTAGGGAACGGTCAAGGGTGTGCGTCAGACTACACTCACTTTTAGGGTAAGACTTTGGAGTACGGTGAGTGTCGGGAATGGCAGAAACGTTATATGTCATCCATACAAAAGTAGCGGTAGTAGTAATAAAGTAAGGAGGAAAGAAATTGGAATTAATTTATTCTTTATTTAAATGGGTTTTAGGTTTTAATATATTCATTACATTTTTGGTCATTTACGAATTAGCCAAGATGATAAAAAGCTATATTAAGCAGAAAAAATATGGAGGAAAGAAGTTAGAGGTATTTCATCACAAGTCTGGAATGAAAATATTCACAGCAATACTTTTTGTGTTAGGAACTATGTTCAATTTTTGGATGTTAAAGTGGGGAAACATTGGAAATACAGTTGTTTTCCAGATATATTTATTAATAATCGTTATTGAAGCTTGGATGAAAATTGCGGTTTATGAAAAAGGAGTCTATCATATGGGAAAATTCGTTTGGTGGGAAGAAATGAAATCCATTAAAATCGATGAATCTTCGATACGAATTGAAATCAAGGATAGTTTGCTTGGAATGTTAATGATGAGAAAGGTCAGCAGAGCAAGTGAATTGATACGACTGATTGAAGAAAATACATAGATAAATGGTTACTATTGCAATGGCAGGAATATGATAACAATTTAAATGAGACACATTTTTATAAATACGTCATTAAAGAATAAGGTTAAAAGATTTAGTGGATGTAGAAAGTTTGCGGTAAAAGGACAGCACATAACAATGCATTGCCGGCTCCGCTGCGCTCCGACCCAAACCTTTTCGTCGGGAGACGAGCTCCTCCAAGTAGTATTCCTTATGGGTCCGACTCAAAGGCTTCGGCAATGCGAACCGTTATCTGAAAGAGCAATATAATTTCAGAGAAAATCTTTGAGGTCAATATTAACATGAATTTAGGGTTATTTAAAATAATTATTAAGTTAGTAAAGATAAATTTATATTATGTGGAGGAGATAATACATGATCAATTCATTTTCAGAGATAAAACTATTTCAAGTGAAACCCGATAAATTAGATGAATTTGAGGCACTAATCGGATCAATTAAAATAGAGCAAGAAAAACAACCCGGCTGTATCAGCGTTAAGTACATGAAACGATTTTATACTTTTGACGGTGTTGAAAATGGTGAGCCACCCAGAGAACTCACAAAAATTGTGAAATGTGTTAAGTACTATTCATATTTAGAATTTGATACCATAGAAAACTGTGGGAAAGCAAGTGGTTGGTTTTTTGATAATTACTCAAAAGACGTTATGAAATTACTCATCATGCCATTTGATATTAATAGCGGATATTCTCTATAATCAACCTCACAAAATAAGCATAATCTACGGAGCAAATAAAATAAAAGCAGATAGAAAGATTGGAATAAATGTAGAAAGTCATGAAAGGTTATATTGCTCCTACAGCTAACAATGCATTGCCAGCTCCGCCAAGAAGGTATTCCTTTGGGGTCCAGCTCAAAGGCTTCGGCAATGCGAAACGTTGAACTAAACCGCTTTGCGGTGGTAAGGCAAGTGTTTATCAGAGAGGATACCCTTGATTGGAAAAAATCATTTACTCATATACTGCTTCTAAT
>NZ_FZOJ01000048.1 GCF_900188145.1 Anaerovirgula multivorans
CACAAAGTAAGCTGTTCGAGTACATATACTCGAACAAAAAATACCGTAGTTTCGGGGCTTATAGCCCCGTGACCACGAGTTTTAGTGAGGAGGAATAAAAAATGAAAAAGGTAGTTGCATTAATTTGTATCATAAGTTGTGTGTTTACGATGTTTGTAAGTGCTTTTGCAGCAGAACAAGAAGAAATTACTCTGAATGCTTTAGAAGAAAGACAAGGATTAAAAACAGTAGATGAAGTTCCAGAAGGTCTTGAGCCAATTGAGTTAGAAGTAGAAGAAGCAGATGACTTAGATGAAATAAAACCATATTATACAGAGTATGTATCTTTTGGAAGAATTGCTGTAAGGGAAACTAAAACCATTAAATCTTTAGGTTTTTTGAAGAAAGGTACATTATTACAAGCCACTAATTCTGCTTGGACACCTAGTGCTTCAGATATAAGTGTTAGATTTAGAGGGCCTGGTGGAACTTATGGATCAGGTTCTACAGTTTCAGTCAGAGCGTGGGAAGATGGTTATTATTATTTTGAAGTACTTAATTGGGGACCACATACTATAACAGATGGTGGTGCAGAAATATCATATTAATCTGTTGTGCTAAATAAGCTGTCAACTTAAAAATTATTATCTTTATATTTATCTTCGTTCAAGTACTTTGTAAATTTTCGATTATTATTCTAGGCTAATATAAGGAAAATCTGCAATACAGAGAAGCCATCAATTCAAAGTGACATATCTATTACCCGTTTTGTTATACACAGAACGGGCAAGCTCTTTTTAATAGAGTGTCGGAGGGACGGGGTTGTTGACAACATCTACTAAGCTGTAGTAATCTAGAATAGGAGGTGTTCAATATGCCTAGAAAAGCAAGGGAAAAAAGTGAAAGCGGAATATATCATATAATGCTAAGAGGAATAAATCGACAAACTATATTTGAAGAAGATGAAGATAACAGAAAGTTTTTACAAACTTTAGAACAATATAAAGATAAATGTGGATATAAAATATATGGCTATTGTCTTATGGGAAATCATGCGCATCTACTATTGAAAATTGGTGAAGAACCACTAGAACAGGTAATGCGTAGGATATGTGGAAATTATGTATATTGGTATAATTGGAAATATCAAAGGATAGGAAATTTATTTCAAGATAGATTTAAAAGTGAGCCGGTGGAAGATGATGTATACCTTTTAACTGCTCAGAGATATATACATCAAAATCCAGTTAAAGCTGGTATCATTAAAGCGATTGAGAAATATAAATGGAGCAGTTATCATGAATACCTTGGAGAAGTGAAACTAGTTAATGTTGATTTTATACTTAAGCTATTGAGTACTGACAAAGAAAAAGCAATAAAGAGGTTTATAGAATACAATAATGAGTTGAATAATGATATTTGTTTAGATATTAATGAAAATAAACGAATGATAGATCAAGAGGCAAGGGAAATAATTAGAAAAGTATGCAATATAGACAATACTATAGAATTACAGCACTTTGATATTTCAATAAGAGACAGGTATCTAAAAGAATTAAAAGAAGAGTATCGTTTATCAATAAGACAAATTGAAAGATTGACAGGTCTTAACAGAGGTGTTGTTCAAAGAGCTTAACATGTCAAATAATGATCCACCAGCTTAGCTGGTGGTATTTCTATTTTGAAGAAGATGAAGATAACAACAATGCGCCAACAACTCCGTTCCTGTGATATAACAAATAGGATTTTATCGAATATAATAGCATTTTATCGAACTTTTATTCCAATTGGTAGCTTATTATGTTATTTTTATGCTAAGTTAATATAATATTCGACACTGAGGTGATAAAGATGGGAAGAATTCTGATTGTGGAAGATGATCCTATTATTAGTAGAGGCTTAGCAAAAATCGCGGACTCTATTGATCATGATTTAGAACTTATAACCACTGGATATGGAGAAGAAGCACTACGCTATGCAAAACAGGGTGATATCGACGCATTCTTTTTAGATATTCAATTAAAGGATTATTCGGGATTGTTGCTAGGTAAAAAGATTCGAAAAATAGATGCCTATCAATTAACACCGATAGTATTTATTACAGCTATCCCCACCAAAGAATTATTGGCCTTTAAAGAGGTGCATTGTTATGATTACATTGTAAAGCCCTTTAGTGAAGAAGAAGTTAAAAAAGTTTTTAAGACAATCATTTATCATGGTATAAGTGAAAAAGCAAATAAAGGTTCAGTACTTAAATTAAAACAGAAGGAGTACACCTATATTATTCAACAAGAGGAAATCATTTATATAGAGTCAATGAATAGAAAATTATCAATCAGAACCATCGATGGTGAATTTACTGTTTCCACTTATACATTAAATCAAATACTAGATGAACTGACAACAGGTTTTGTACAGTGTCATAGAGGATATATTATCAATAGCAGTTATATAGAAAAAATTGATAAGGCAGATAATCTAATTTATTTAAAAGAAAAAGATATCCCTATCCCCCTAGGGAGAAAATATAAAGAAGAGCTGATGGATAAATATTGATGACATTATTACAGACAGTGATGATGTCCGTGTTTGATGTCGTAGGCTATGTGATTATCTCTAAAAACTTATTAAGAAGCAGGGGGAAAAAAGCGATATACTATCTGAGATATGTAGTTATATTTTCTGGAGTTACCGCTCTATTTACTATAAATATATCACAGGAGTATACGATGTTTCTTAACGGTTTAGTAATACTCTACATGTTGTATTTATTATATAAAAGAGAAATCATTGAAACGATCTATCTTTATCTATTGAGTACAGTAATTATCTTATCCCTACAGCTATTGAGTATCATCATATTAGGGTTGTTAGGTACTGGCATTGAATATACCTTTTGGAATGGAATGCTGGCTCAGATTTTAGCAATCCTTCTGGTAACATTGGGAAGTTACTATTTACCAATTCATTTGATGTTTGAATTTTTCTTTAAAGATAATAAAGTTTTTAAGTTCTTGGTAGCCAATTTATTTGTTGTATTGCTTACAGTATTATTTTACTGGCATATTGATATTGGAGGAATGATAGAAAATATTCTTAGCATAGCCATTCTTTCTACAGGAATTATTTTTGTCAATTTTGTCTTATTGGACAGTGGATTAAAAAACCAATACGAAGAACAGCAGTTGAAAGTGTACGAGAAATATTTACCGGTGATTGATGAGTTAATCAAAGAATTGAGAAAAAGACAGCATGAATTTGACAACCATATTCAAGCAGTAAGGATGCTTGCCTTTACCAGTACAAATTATCAAGAAATACTGAATGCAATGAAAGAATATACAGAAGAACTTGAAATCAAAAATGACTTAGGTCCTCTTATTAAGCTGGAAAATAAATTACTGGCAGGATTTTTATATAGTAAGAAAAAGCTTGCTGAAGAGTTATCTATTGATTTTCAGATCGTAATTCAAGAGTATTATTTTTCTAGTAAATTAAAGGATTTTGAACTGGTGGAATTGTTAGGCAATCTTATCAATAATGCTTTTGAAACGGGTATCGACAGCAACATAGTAAAAGTTATCTTGTCTAAAGAAAAAGATATGTATGTTATTGAAGTTAGCAATAAACATCCATATCTAAACCAGGAAAAGATAAATATTCTTTTTAAGAAGGGTTTTTCCACCAAATCCAATAAAGATAGAGGCTATGGTCTATATAATCTGAAGGAAATTGTCAATAAATACAATGGAGAAATAGAAATTACAAACGAAAAATATAAAGATGAAAATTATGTTGTTTTTAAAGTGTTAATCCCTTAGTGGCTGAGGAGACTGTTTAAAAGCATTTGGACAATTTGGTTCTCCCCAAAACAAAACACAGGTGATTTCATAAACAAATAAAGGTGAGATAAAAATCAAGAAGCTACAAAGCATGCCCATTATTCTTTTCAAGATTGCTGTTTTGCTTTTCATAAATCAAAACCCCCTTTCCAATAAATAATTGAATAGATTGTAATGTGATCACCCATATGGAATGAATGAAGTATGGGTGTTTATTTGTTAAAAAACACATGAAAAAATGAAAAGAGATAATAACCATACTAAAGCACTTAAACTTAAGGATTTTTCCAGGCGGATGAACCGGTCTTGTCTTTGCAGGAATAGGTGCCAATGAAAGCATTGTCAGCCCAGAAAAAAGAAAGAAAATAACAGCACCGGAAAAATCAAGGGGGATAGCATCCGCCAGAAAAATAGATAAATAAAAGAATGCACCACTAAAAAGGATGCAACCTGTATAGGTTTTAAAATGCAAACCTCCGGTAAAGGGACGAAGAAGAGATAGAGTGAGAAAGCAATATAGAAAATTTACCGGGGCATCCAATAAACTAAAGACAAGAAACAGAAGAATCAGCTTGGAACAATCGTTAAGGATAATCTCCAAAGCATATCTTAGCTTCTGGCGATCCTCTTCACCAAGAGCAAACTCTTTCTGAAAATACCTATCCATTCGATTTACCACTATTTTTATCAAAATCATCACCTGATTTCATCAATACTTATATTATGATGCTAGCATAAATTTCTATTTTGTAAATAGCAAATGGACAAACGACACTTTTATCTGCGTGAACAACAATTTTTCAAAAAAATGTTGTTCACGCAGATAAACATACCGTTTGTCCATTTCCTATTGTGGGATTAGATATGGGGTGGTAGTATGGGGGTGAGATAGGAAAAGAAGAATTAGGATTTGCGGGTTATAGTACTGATTATAGATTAAGGACGTGGGAAATAAAAGCAATATATGCTATCGAAGCACAAGAATATACAAATAATAAAGCTGTAGTTCACCATGACGTATGGGGGCATTTATATTCTATGGCTTATCCAGAGCATGAAGAAGGAAATGGACAATTCACCCTATCCAGTGCAACTGTTTATGAAGATTCTGAATTAAAATATACACACTATCAAAACCAATTTTCAAAATATGAGTATATATCTGATCCAAGGTGGATCGTATACTTAGCACGTGAAAAATGGGTATATGATAGCTACTGGAAAAGCAAGAGCACAATTTAGGTTTAACAACGCCAATTTTTATCCTGTATCTTTTAATGGGTGGAATGCAACTTTAAGCCATACGTTTTAAAATATACAATATTTATGAGGAGTGAAAATATTATGAATAGAAAAAGAGGTTCAACTATGAATTTTGTGAAACAATAATATTTCCATAAATTTCATTACCATATTAATGGTAAAAAGGGTGCAAAAAATCCGATTCATCCCTTATCATTTTAAACACCAATCCAAAATCGATAAGGGGGTGAATCGGATGAATACTAACTATGATATTATCCGAAATCTAATTGGATTGCAAGGCTTAGAGATAATTTATACCAATGTAAATAATGGCATATTTGAAGTGTTCGCAAAATCTGCATTTGATTTTGCTAAATGTCCCCATTGTAGGCATATTACCTACTTTACCCTTACTTCAAAGGAAGATGTTGCCTCATTCCTAGCCTATTACAAAGATCTAGTGGCTGAATATGATATTCCCGAACTAGAGAAATTTGTAAAGACCCTTGATAATTGGATGGAATACATTCTAAATTATTATGATTACCCTATATCTAATGGTACTACCGAAGGCAATAACCATAAGGTTAAAAACATAAAACGTAGAGCCTATGGCTATCGGAATCGTAGTAATTGGGAAATTAGGGTTAAGTATGAATTTCAATGTGCCTAGAGTTTAGCTTTCTTCAAAGGTTTAAAGATGTATAGGGAAAGTCTAAGTTTTTATATTACTATAATTTTCCTTTAAATTAATAAAAATCATCACTAGTCAAATCTATGAAGTAGAAGAAAATTAAGGTCTCTAGATATATGAATATTTTTCCTGTAAATCATGCATTGACAGGATAGGTGTACATGATACCACAAAATTTATTGGTGAACCTGATTTATTTTTATTTGATAAGGGTTATCCTTCAAAAGATATTTTTTAGAAAAATTGTTGTTCATGCCGATAAACCTGCTGTTTGTCCATTATCTATTGTGGGATAAGGGATGAGTTGGTGGTATAGAGGTGTAAGTAAGGAAACATAAAGTAGGAAATACAGATTAACTTTAAAAGGGAGGTTTAAGATGAACTTATTACAAGATTACAAAAGGTTTAGAAACGAAATGTTTGATATAGTTACATTTTCTGTGAATGGCAAGATGTTTTTATTTGATACTAATACAGTATTGTTCGGTATTATTGATAACACATTTATTCAATGCATAGAATTTATATGTGAGAATCTTAAAAAAAGTATTCTTACAAATCAAGATTTAACCATTCCGGAAGTCATAAAGGAAGACTTGGAAATTTTTAAAGATTATTATTCTAAGGGAGTAATTGGTAATAGAGTATTAAAAGAATTCAATGATACCACATTGACTGACACTCAAAATGTTGTATCAAGTTTAACATTAGATTTAACATATCGATGCAATATGAATTGTACGTACTGTTTTGCAGAGGGAGGAAGTTATGGACAAAAGAGCCAAGATATGAGTCTAGCCGTAGCAATTAAATCAGTCAAAGCTCTACTTGAAACTCCATCTAAAAAAGTTCATGTGAACTTTTTTGGAGGAGAACCACTTTTAATGATAACCATGATTAGGCAGATTATTGAATATGGAAATAAATTGTCTGAAGATTTAAATAAGAAAATTACTTATGGTATGACTACTAACGGTCTTTTGCTGACAAAGGAAATTATTGAGTTTTGCAATATTAACAACGTTGGAATTATGATTAGCTGTGATGGATTAAAAGAGATTCAAGATAAAATGAGACCACTCAAAAATGGTGGAGGATCATTTGCTATTTTAGAACGTAAAATGAAACTACTAAATTCACTACGATTGAGAACAACTGTAAGGGGAACTATTGTCAAACGCAGCTTAGGTAGATTGAAAGATACATACACTCATTTTATAAAGCATGGTTTTTCAAATATACATTTTGCATCGGTTTCAACTCCAAGTTGTAATAGTTATGGATTGGATGTTGTTGATTATATTGAATATTTCAAAGAGCTATGTACTCTTGAACCAATAATTTATGAAGAACTAAGAAAGAATGGAGTTTCAAGGTTAGGATATCTTAAATATGCATTTGATATTTTAGATAATAAACATATTAAAAGAAACTATTGTGGTGCGGGCAGTAGTTCATTGACAGTATCACCAGAAGGCAATTGTTATGATTGTCATAGGATGGTTGGCAAAGAATCTTCATATCTTGGTAACATTTTAGATGAAAATTTCATGAATAATCATGCAAAAGCTCATTTGAATAATCTTCTTGAGGAAAGCTGTCGTAGTTGTTTGGCAGTTAGCTTTTGCAAAGGTGGATGTTACGCTGAAAAAGCAACACAGAGTCATGAAATTTGGAATGCTATATGTGATTTCAATAGAAATATGGTATTTTTAGTACTTAAGTTATATGCACTTCGGTATTTAAATCAAAATGATGAAATATTCGCTATGGGCACATAACGCATGAGTAAAGTTGATATTAATGGCCATTAATATAGATTATAGGAAAGGAGAATTGTTATGTCTTTCAAAGCAGTTAACGGTGACAACCCACCGGTAACACCTAATGCAGGTACATGTGAGGTTACATTTGGTCTTGTTAATCTTTGCGATGTTCCTTGTATCGACGTTTGTTTAACAGAAGCGGAACTACCACCTAAATGTCCTGTTGCTGATTTTGGTCATCACTCCACTGAATTTGGTGATTAAAACTGCATATGATAAGCTGGTTTAAAGAGTTTGGATTTGTAAAAGAGCAGGTTTTTCTATGATTCCTGCTCTTTTATGATTCGTTTCGCATTATTCATAAGCAAAAATAATCGCGTGATTTTAGAGTCAAATTAGTTTGTAATTTCCGATAGATTCCAAAATTCTTTATTTGCTATGCTTATCCCTAATTTGCTGAACACATAGAAAAGTTTATATAGTAGATACATGGAAGGCTGTATCCCTATGTGTTAGGATAGTTATCGTATAGAAAAAAGTGTATAATGAAACTGGGAAAGTAATTCGACGAGAGTTAATATGCCAAAAAAATCAACTTATTAATAATGAAGCTTGGAACTGTGAGTAGAGCCTTAATTCCAATAGAATAAGCAAAGCTATAGAAGGTACATCACAGCATCTACATACCAAAACATAGAAGCATAGCTTGACTACGACTTCGTTATTCAAGGAGGTTATATGAAATCACTAAAAAAAGTCTTAATTATAATTATAACGCTTATTCTTATATTCGTGGGATTTATTGTGATAAATATTTTTCTAATGCCTATGCATACACGTTATGACATAACGAATGAAGAATATCCTTATTGGCATATTAATCAAAACTTTACACTCCAGATTGAAGAAGGGGAAGTGAAGAGGAAGGTAGTTGTTGCAATAGTTGACACGGGTACAGATACCGTTGATTTTCCATATCCTAATATATTAGAAGGGAAGAACATTTTAAATCAGAATAATATTACAACTGATCGACATGGTCACGGTAAAGTTATATCTCACTTGGTTGCTTCCCCTACACTTGGAATAAACAAGTACGCTGACATTCTACCTGTCAAAGTACGAAAAATGATGAGAGACAATCCTAAACATGTTTCAATGGGCATAAGATGGGCAGTTGATCATGGTGCTGACATCATTAACCTTAGTATTGGTAGAGAAAAAACGAAATATAATAAGCATGAAGGTTACTTCGATGGTGTAGATTATGCATTAAAGAAAGGAGTGTTACTTATTGCATCATCTGGTACAACTGGGAATTCAGTATATTATCCAGCAGCAATTGATGGTGTCATCAGTGTAGGTGGCATTGACAAAAACCACAAATATCATTCTAATATAGACCCAGAAAAAATAGATATATTTGCTGTAGATACTAAAGAAAAGGTAAGTTCAAGTTTTCCAACTGCAATAGTTTCAGGTGCGGTATCTTTAGTCATGACGCTTGATGATAGTATATCAGCTCATAAAGCAATGGAGATTATATTAGAAACTGCTGATGTAGAAAACATTGATGGAAAAGAAGTTAAGATTTTAAATGTTGATCGGGCTATTCAATTCATAAGAAAAAAAGAAAAATAATATAAAATCCCAAAAGTGTATCGTGGTAGGTTTGTGTTTTATGGAGACAATATTTAAAGAAAATATATTAGAAAGGAAAAAAATGATGGATTATATATTTATTTCATTATATAAGGTGATAATATGCAAAATATTTTTCGTCACATTGGTCAATTTAAATACAAACTTATTTTGCTATATATTGGTATAATATTAATATCATTAATTTCATTGTTTCAACCTTTGCTTTTTTCAATATTCATAGATGGTATTGTAGATCAGGTAAGATACTTAAGAATTATAAAAATTATCTCATTAATAACTATAATCAATTTATTATCAATAATTTTTAAGTATGTTATAGGTATTAATGAAAAAAAATTGTATAACAAAATTAATTATAGCTACCTTGTGAGTTTAATAAAACATATTCAAAAGATACCTTATAGTAATTTTCTAAAACATGACCCAATTTATATATCGAATAAGATAAAAGAAGATTCTACTAAGGTGATGTCTTTTATTGTAAATCAATTACCTTCAGTACTGATGAATCTAGGGCAAATAGTATTTGCATTGTTTTATTTAATTAAATTAGATAGCTTATTTATTATTGTGATAAGCGTATTTGTTTCTTTCTATTTGTTATTGTATTTTATAATCAAAAATCCTTTATTTGAAAAATATTACTCGCTAAGAGAGTCTTCAGATAGATTTGAAGAATCGTTAGTATATCAATTTACAACTATGAAATTAGTAAGAATAAAAGCTTTATATTTCGAAAGCCTGAATACTTTAAATAGTAAATTTAATCTAATGTATGATTCCAATATTTCTTATACTAAGCTGTCTCATTTGTTTAATTCATTGGATAATATAATCAGTACCCTTTTCACTGTTACAATAATGGTCATATTTGGGAGAAAAGTTTACTTAGGAGAAATTACTCTAGGTCAGTTTACTGCAATTCAAATATATTTTACGATGATTTTAAATGCATTAAAGTATTTTATTGCTTTTTTTAAAACTTATCAAGAATTTAAAGTGTCATATATCAGGGTTAATGAATTTTTGAGAATCGAAAAGGAATATAATGGTAACGAAATATTGGAAAGCATAGATAGTATATCGTTATCTGATTTAAGATTCACTTATGATGACCTGAATAGAGAAAATGAGTGTTTTGATTTTTGCAATCTATCTTTAAAATTTTCAAAAAACAATATATATCTAATAAAAGGAAGAAATGGTAGTGGAAAATCGACATTACTTAATATAGCTACGGGTTTATTCAATACAGAAATTCAAGGAGGGCACGTAAAGTATAACAATAAAGATTTGAAATATCTAGATATGTATGATACAAGAAAAAGGTTCATAGGTTATATAGATCAAATTGCTTATAGCAGTAGTGATTTGGTATTAGATTACCTAGCAAATGATAAGTATCTAAAATATAACTTGGAAGATAAAGAGGATAAGGACTGTAAACTTAAAAATTATAATAAGTTAAATAAAATAGTAAATGAAAGAATTAGAGAGTTAAAGCTTGATAAATATTTTTCTTATGAAGAAAATATTCTTACTAAAAAAATATCAGAATTATCAGGTGGTGAAAGGCAGAAGATAAACATAATCAAAGAATTTTTGAAAAAGCCCGATGTAATCTATTTTGATGAACCAAACACTGCTTTAGATACACAAAGCATAGAAGACCTAAAGTTATTGTTAAAAGATTTTAAAAAGAATTTCATATTTATTATTGTTACGCACGATAAACACTTTGATAACATAGCTGATCATATTATTGAGATAAAAGAGACTGCCAAGAGAACATCTTGATTGCCAAGTTGTAACTGGTAAAATAAAATGGAGAGATTTTGGCAAACAAAAACCGAGAGAAATTTCCAGTAAACTACAATAATATTATCTTCTCTGATAGAATGAAATAGTTCTTGACATCAGAGGGGGAATGGAATTGAAGGAGTGGAATATGTTTGCTGAAATTAAAAAATATAAATCTATGGGTCTAAAAAGGACTCAGGTAGCAAGAAAGTTAGAAATAGATTACAAAACAGTCTCAAAGTACTGGGAGATGATGCCGCAAGAGTTCGCAAAATTAAGACAAGCAGCTGAATCTAGAGAAAAGAAGGTGGATAAGTATAAGGACTTAATCGTAGAATGGCTAAAGGAATATAGGGATTTATCAACTTCTCAAATATATGATTGGCTACAAGAAAGATATGTGGAATTAGATTTTAAAGACAGGACATTAAGGCTTTATGTTAACAAAGTAAGGGAAGAATATAATTTATCAAAAGAAAAGAACATACGCCAATATGAAGAGGTAGAAGAGCTTCCTATGGGCTATCAAGCGCAAGTGGATTTAGGGCAAATATGGCTCCATAGGCCTGATAGAACAAAGATAAAGGTATATTGTTTTTCAATGGTATTGTCTCATTCTAGGTATAATTCATAGGCGTTAACTTAAGCTACATTTTGGTAATTTATTTTGGGCAAATAATATTCCTGTAATAATTCTAGAGTTGTTTTTCTTTTGCGTTTTTCATGTAAAGAGTGTTTAGATATTCTAGTAAGGATGTGGTAAATTTCTTGGATAGCTGTTAAGCTTAAATTGATATTTTCACTAATTGTTGATGCTTCATCAGCCCAAAGCTTTATAAACAGCAGCATACTTATCCCTCTTTGGTGTAAAGTATATATTTCGATGTAAAAAGCACTATACATTAAAAAGGCTATACAAATTGCTGTTAAACACCCATAAATTAGACATTCTAGCTGATAAAGTCCACAATTTCCTAATTTGTCTATGTTTAAATAACTCTTACATGCTTTAAATACAAGCTCTATCTGCCATCTGGCACGGTACAGATCGCATACTGCTTCGGCGGATAGCATATTTTTATTTGCATTTGTAATTATGATATTAAATGCCAGTAACTCAATTTCTTTAGCGCTTAGTTGTTTACCTTGGGATTTAGCCTTCTTCCTGGCTTTTCATCTACGTTCATTGACAATTTCATCGGGCAGACGAATAGCAACCAAACGACACTCCAGCTGTTTTTTTATATCCTACGCCTATAAAGACAGTTGTATCAACAAAATTGTGTCCTGTTAATATTTCACTTAAATCAACTTGTTTCATTTCACCTGCTTTTTCTAGGTAAACAGCAGTATTGCTACGAATACGGCTTAAGTAAAAGTCACCTTTCTTTGAAAGATTTTCAAAAAATGTTTTGCTAAAATAGCCTAAATCAACAATTAGCAATTCGCCTTTATTCATCATAGAAAGCAATTTCTTTGTATAAGTAGTATCGCTTCCTGGAGCCCTAGTTAGCTCTAGGCTTGAGAAAGAACTAGATATTAAGCTGTAAATACCTTGTATTTTTAATGCTGACTTTGCATTGCGTCCACCTAGTCCAGGCCAGATATCTGCTAGTTTATCAGGTAAAGAAATTTTCGTACTATCACATATTTTAACATCTTTGAATTGAGATAAAATTTCAGCTGTTTTTGTTGGAACTGCTTTTTGCAAAGTGATTTTCATAGTATCCATGAATATATGTTGCAAAAATCCAGATATAGCAGGTAATCGATTGTATATTGCATTTTTAGTAATTCTAAGTCCTGGCTGTATTTTTTCACATTTTGATGCAATCTGCTTTAAAGAGGGATTAGGGGTATTAATTAACCCAAAGATAAAAACTTTTACTATTGTATCAGGTAAAATATCTCTTTTTCGTTTAAGAAAACCTGTATTAATAGCGATTTCCATAATTTTAGCATTACTAAAAAAGCGAATAAAAGGTATAATAAGTGATGAAGATATCTTCATGGGAATCTCTCCTTTGTGATTGGTAGTCACTTTGAGATTCCCATTCTTTATGCTTTTTTGCAAATGTAATTTTTACCTTGGAATAACATGGGTTAAGTTAACGCCTATGATTTCTAATTATAATTAGATGTGAACACCAATCCTTTTATGTAGACAATCATATTTGATTGGTGCATAGAGGTACTAAAGTTTTAAATAATTTTTGTTTTTACCCTAGCAGATTAATTCATACTCTATCGAGTTAATAGAATGAAAGTTCTCATCTAAACTTTAGGAGGAGCATAACTGCCCCTAGGGGCACCGTTGATAATTAGAATAGTATTGTATATATTGATGATATCCTAATAAATATACTCAAAATAGCAACTAGAGTTCATAACCTAATACCTAGGGCTAAATCTAAATTTATATTTTTGAAAAAAACCTCAATCATGGCTATGATAATAGTATCATTACCATTTACAAGGTTTCGGGTTTAGCAGCTTCATAGGAGTCTAATTTTATTAAATCAATGAAATGATGAGCTCCAGTAACATTATTTGATTGAATTGCTCCAATCACTAAGTTGCTAAATAATGATTTAAGCTCTTAGTGTTAGGACAATTTTTCTAAAAATCTACCAAAAGTTGATTCTGGTGGAATCTAACAATAGGTATAACCTTGTAATCTTGAGAACTTTTAGAATTACTGAGTTTGCTTAAAGAGCTAGCTAATCTTGATACGTCTATTTGAATTAAGATCCTTTATAATTTGGTTTCTTGCTGAAATTTTATGATTTACTCAAAGGAAGTTAACGCTTAGAGGATTACATACTGTGATAGATGAAATCCGTAAAGAGCATACGCTTATGTTAGGCTATAATCATAATTCACATAGAATTATTGATAGCAATCCAATACCTGTTTGTAAGTTTGGTAGAGCACGCTTTCACAGAAATTTTAGAGGTCTTGGTGCAACCTATAGCAATTGTCCTTCTAAAAAGGAAAAATAGCAAAGTTTAATATCCAAAAGCTTTAAGGTAACTTATCTTTAAACCAAGAAGAAGGATTGAAACCACAGTTTCTCAGCTAACAGAACAACTCAATATAGAAAAAGTGTTAGCAAAATCCCTATGGGGTTTAAAAACAAGAATCAAAACTAAGCTATTAGCTTACAACCTTTGTCATTTTATCAATGGAGTATTAGGTAAAGACAGTGATTCGGCTAAAATTAAAGAACAAGTATTTGGATAATATATCCACTTGTTAGAGCAGTATCAAGCTTAAGGAGTATTATGACTTTCTTGACTACCATAATATTCCTGACTAAGAATTTTATAAAGTAGCACAACCAGTTAAATTAATGATTAAGAAATATGAGGTTTTCTTAAATAATAATCAGACTAGGAAGGAAGTGTATATAGTGAGAAAAAACAAAAAAGCTATCTTTCTGTTTAGTATATTTTTGGCTTTAATAAGTATGCTATTTTTCTTAACTAATAATTTTAATACTAATGAACAATCAATTATAAAGTTAATTAATAATAACGAGGCAGAAAATACTAAGATTTTATATATACAGAAAGTTAAAAGAGGTGCCATTGTATTTTCGCAAATACCTAGTATAGAAAATATTGAAATTAACTTTTTGGCTCAAAGATTTCTCAATTGGTATTTAGTTGGTAAAGGGCAGTTAATTATTAAGGATACAGAATATAGTGATTGGTGGGGTTTTTCAAGAAATAAAATTGGGAATCAAAGTTTCAACATATGCTATGGAGCTGTTGAAGCTACTAAGGTTAAAAATATTAATATTAAAGTTTTGGATGAGACAAGTAATAACGTGCTAATTCATGAAGATAATCCCAATACTATTGAGGTTGAAGGTAAAAAAATATGGTTTTTAGATATTCCGACAGAATTAAGATTTATTGATGTAGATATAAAATACGAAGTAAATAATGAAATAGCCATGATAAAAATATATATAATTCCTGCACCTTAACTTAGAATACTAGTGAAAATACATGTCAAGGAGATGGAGTTACTGACAACATTTTCTAAGACATGGTAATATAAAATAGGAGGTGTTCGATATGCCTAGAAAAGCAGGAGAGAAAAGTACAAGAGAAAAAAGTGGAAGTGGCACGCATTAATATAGTTTCAAAAGAAATGGAGAAGACTTGAGCATGAAGCTATTAGAAATATAGAAGTGATATGGTTGTTAAGGAAACTACCAGGAGCTAGACGAAGAAGATAAAAAAGAAAATTGTGATCGGAAACCCAATGCTCAAGAGATAACCAATAGGATTAAGGAACTCAATGAACGAAAAGAGAAATACGAAGAATACAAAAAAGAGCTCAAGAAAAAGGGAGAAAATGAAGTATCTACTACAGATCCTGATGCAAGACTTATGAGCAATAACAACAATAACGTAGATGTTAGCTACAACGTACAGACCACAGTAGATGCTAAGCATAAATTAATTGTAGATTTTAAAGTATCCTAGAAACCAAATGATTTAGGAAAACCAAGGGGAAGGTTCTACTGGTTAAGACCTTTCTAAATTTATTATAGCAAGAATTTGGGAAAAGTGAATCGGTATATATAATATAATTTTACGAGGAATCAGTGGAGAAATATATTGAAAAGATTAAGAGAAGGATTATTTACAAGGCAAATATGAAACTTAACAAGTATCAGTAGAGGTGCTGTTTTAAAGACTTGACCAAGAGAACCGGCCCCTTGGCCCTTGGCACCCTTTAAATTTAGTTTTTGGTATTAAATTATTTGGTACTGGAGGTGTCTATTATAAAAATATTTAGGATACTATTTATTCTTGTTGTTGTTATATCTATCATTGTAATGATTAACTATAACTCTACTACTACAGATAGATTTTTAGACTTCTTGGATGATATTAAAAATTGGTCCGCAGAGGGGTCGATACAAAACATAGAAGTGATTAATTATACACAATCGGAAACTGAGATTGAATTAATAACTGAAAAAGAAATAATAAATGAAATAATTCTATTACTTTTATCTTCTGAATATAATTCCAATGGTAATATATATTTAAAATCTGATGATATTTTATATCAAATTTCAATAACTAGATCTGGATATAATACTGAAGTGCCTATATCTTTTACTATTGAATTTATTGTTTATAATAATATATCTTATTCTATGGATACTATTACAATGAAAAATTTAGTGGAATTATTTAATAGTCAGTTAAAGTTTTAAGTTTTATCTTAAATTTAATCTATTGAATAATTATAGATAAACAAGGTAAGAAACTAAGTGGACGGTTCGGGACCAGTGAAAAACTGCAAAACCAAGAAAACCGTCCACTTGGCATATCTCCTTGGCACCTATGCATCAACTCGATGTTTTTATAACTTCACTAAATAATTTAACGAAGAGGTGTAGAAGTGAAAAAAACAAATCATTACATTTATATATTGTTAGTTGCTATTTTTACCGGTATTTATATATTAGCTTTATTTTTTACGAAAGAATTACCTTTTCAATATTTAACAATTGTTAATTTGGCTTATGCGGCAATAATAATATTGATCTTTTCTATAAAAATTTTTTTTGATAATAAAAATAATAACAAGTTGATAGGTATTTTAGGTGTATGCACTTTTCTTTTTTTAATAATAAATTTAGTAAAAATGATTATGTTTTTAGCTTGAAAATTAGTTTTACAGAAAACCAGAAACCAAGGGGATGGTTCTACTGGTTAAGACCTTTCTAAATTTATTATAGCAAGAATTTGGAAAAAGTGAATTGGTATATATAATATAATTTTACGAGGAATCAGTGGAGAAATATATTGAAAGGATTAAAAGAAGGATTATTTACAAGGCAAATATGAAACTTAACAAGCATCAGTAGAGGTGCTGTTTTAAAGACTTGACCAAGAGAACCGTCCAATGTCATAAAGCTAAATATACAAAAACTGGAATATGTTAATCTAAATAAAATATATCAAAAATTATAAAAAGATGCAAAAAACACTTGACTTTTTGATGGTGCCCGAATAATCGAGATGGATACCTTTTTATTGGTATATCTTCTTAATTATTGGGTGATATGGATATTGAAAAATTTTATGACTGCTCTTGAGATAGCAAGAAAATAAATTAATGATTCTCTTTTCATGATTACTAACAGAACAAAAAGTACATATTTTACAAAAAATACTGCTAAAATGAATTTTAAGGATGCAATATACTTCATTTTAAATAGAAAAAAATAAGTGAATAATTCAAGCCTATCAAATATTAGTCCCCGGTGCTTTGATGGAAAGTTAGGTAAGCTTTTGCTATAGAAAGATGTGGAAATCTACATCTTTCTTTTTAAAAATGCTATAATAATATTAATTTTATTAAAGGAGGTGATCATTTGAAAATTTTGTTGGTTGAAGATGATAAAACAATTGCCTCTGGTTTGGAGTACTCTTTAGAAAAGGAGAGCTTCACTATAGTTTTATGCCATGATGTTGCATCTGGGAAAAAGGCCTTAGCAGGAAACGAATTTGACCTATGTCTACTTGACGTTTCTTTACCAGATGGGAGCGGCTATGAGTTATGCGAAATGATAAGAGGAAAAGGCGATACACCCATTATATTTTTGACTGCCTGTGATGATGAAGTCAATGTGGTTATGGGACTTGATATGGGTGCCGATGATTATATAACGAAACCCTTTCGTATCCGAGAGCTTATTTCCCGTATAAAATCAGTATTGCGAAGATATCATAAGGAAGATGGTTCAAATGGTATTCTTCAAGTAAATAATTTACGAATACACACCCTTGATGCAAAGGTCTATAAAGAAGGTGACGAAGTTAACCTTACTGCATTAGAGTATCGTTTATTATTGACTTTTGTCAACAATAGAGGACAGGTTCTATCTCGAAGTCAACTTTTAGAAGGAATCTGGGATGTAGCAGGAGATTTTGTAAATGATAATACTCTAACAGTGTACATTAAAAGAATACGTGAAAAGTTAGAAGATGATCCTCAAAAACCTGCCATTATTAAAACGGTACGTGGACTTGGATATAAGGTGGGTGATTAATATACTTAGAAATAGAGAAATTCGAATTTTACTTACGGTTATGATAGGCATATCAGTTATAGGAGTTATTCTAACGGTTATTTTAAACCCTATGGCAGGGATTATAGTTTTTCTAGTTGCCGCTTTGTTAATATCTTGCGTTATTTTATTTACCATAAGAAGATATAAGGAAATCGAAAAGCTATCTGGATATTTACGCTCTATTATTAATGGAGATTATTCAATGGATATTAGGGATAATGAAGAGGGAAAGCTGAGTATTTTAAAAAATGAGATTTACAAGGTTACCCTTATGCTTTCAAAACAAGGTGAATTTTTAAGAAAAGATAAAGAAGGACTTGCAGATGCTCTTTCTGACATATCTCATCAACTTAAGACGCCCCTTACCTCGATGATGGTTATGACAGATTTATTAAGTCAAAACAATTTAAAATCAGAAAAAAGAATGGAATTTACTAAAAATATAGAAATACAGCTTGAGCGTATGGAGTGGCTTCTCACATCACTATTAAAGCTCTCCAAAATAGATGCTGGTACAGTTACATTCAAAAAAGATAAGGTATTGGTATCGGAGCTTATTAAAAAAGCAGTGAGTCCATTACTTATTCCGATGGAGCTAAAAGAACAGAACTTAGTCATAGAGGGAGATGCAACTACATCATTTGTTGGAGACTTGAACTGGACGATAGAAGCACTCATCAATATATTGAAAAATTCCATAGAACACACGGAAAATGAGGGAACAATCTCCATTTTTTTTGAAAAAAATCCACTATACACTGAAATAAAAATATCAGATAACGGTGGTGGCATAGAAAAAGAGGACTTGCTTTATATTTTTAAACGATTTTATAAAGGTAAAAATGCAAGCGAAGGAAGTGTGGGTATAGGCCTCGCCATGGCTAAGAGTATTATTGCTAGTCAAAATGGAGATGTAAGTGTCAAGAGCAAGAAAAATGAAGGCACACAATTTAGTATAAAGTTTTATAGGAAGGGAAGTGACTAAATTGTAATAAATGGGTCACTGTAAAGTCATTTTAGGCAGATATACTATAGTCATCATAAGAAATTAGGAGGTTTTACAATGGAAATAGTAAGAGTGGAAAATCTGTCTAAACAATATGGCAGCGGTGAAACAGTAGTAAAGGCACTTAATGATGTATCCTTCTCTGTGAAAAAAGGAGAGTTTGTTGCAATCATGGGTCCGTCAGGCTCAGGAAAATCTACTTTATTACACATGCTTGGAGGTGTGGATAGATCTACAAGTGGTAAAGTCCTTATAGACAATACAGATATCTATAATTTAAATGAAACACAGCTTGCCATCTTTAGACGCAGGCAAATTGGACTTATCTATCAATTCTATAATCTTATTCCTGTACTTAGTGTAGAAGAAAATATTACCCTTCCACTATTACTTGATGGACATAAGGTTGATAAAGAGCAGTTCAATCATATTATAAATATACTTGGCTTAGGAAATAGGCTGTATCATTTGCCTAATCAGCTTTCAGGCGGACAACAGCAAAGGGTGTCTATTGGAAGGGCTTTAATAAGCAACCCTGCTATCATCCTGGCAGATGAGCCTACAGGAAATCTTGATAGTAAAAACAGCAATGAAATTATTGAGCTGCTTAAAATGTTTAACAAAACCTTCAGGCAAACACTTATTGTTATTACCCATGATGAGCAGATTGCATTACAGGCCGATAGAATCATTGCAATCGAGGATGGGCAGATTACTAAAAATGAGGTGATCCGTCCATGAATATCGTAAATAAGCTGACCTTAAGGTAGTTATTATTAAATAAAAAACGAACCCTTGTCACTATCATAGGCGTAATCATCTCTGTTGCAATGATTACAGCAGTAGCGTCACTAGGTGTTTCTTTTATGGATATGGTGAGAAGACAAACCATATCAAATGAAGGGGAATGGCATGTTCTTTATGAAAATGTAAATAAGATGCAGTTAGAGGCGATAAAAAATGATGAAGAGACAAAAGATGTAATTTTAAGTAGAGATACAGGCTATGCCTTCTTAGAAGGAAGTCAAAATGATAATAAACCATATATTTTTATTAGAGAGTATAACGAAGAAGGCTTTGAAAACTTCCCCATTGAACTGAAGGAAGGAAGATTTCCAAAAAAAGAGAATGAAATTGCGATCTCTGAAGCGATCATAACCAGTGCAAAAGTTAATTACAAAATGGGAGATGTTTTAACCCTTGATATTGGTCAACGATATGCTAAGGATGAGCAAGGTGATAACATGATATTGTCACAAACCAGTCGATTACGAAAATCCGAAGGGATACTTCAGGAAGAATTGATCAAAGAAAATACAAAGACCTACACAATTGTAGGTGTCATAGAACGCCCTACCTGGGAACCTACCTGGTCACCAGGATATACAGTATTGTCCTATATTGATGAAAATATCATGAGTTCACAGGGAAAAGTAAATGCATCTGTTATTCTAAATCACATTGACTCTGGACTGTTTGAGCACGGGAAAAAATTAGCATCTGAGAATGGTATAGAGAGCGTAGGTTTTAATTATAATTTATTGACGTACTATGGCGTTGTTGCAAATGATAGAGTTAGAAATATGCTGTTTACCTTATCTGCTATTATTATGGTTATCATCATGATAGGATCTATATCTCTGATATACAATGCCTTTGCTATTTCTGTGTCAGAACGTTCTAGGCATTTAGGTATGTTATCAAGTGTTGGTGCTACGAAAAAACAAAAGAGAAATTCTGTATTTTTCGAAGGTGCTGTTATTGGAGGGATTAGCATTCCCATTGGAATTATAGCGGGACTTGCAGGTATAGGTGTCACATTTATGCTTATCAATTCTATGCTAAAGGAAGCATTAGGCGTATCAGAAAGTCTTAGATTAGTAGTATTACCAGCAACAATTTTGGTTGCGATGCTGGTTTCTATCATCACTATCTTGATTTCAACCTATATACCTGCAAAAAGAGCATCAAATATTTCTGCTATAGATGCAATTCGTCAAACAGCAGATGTGAAGATTACAGAAAAAGAAGTGAAAACATCAAAATTAACAAGAAAGATATTTGGTATAGAGGGTGAGTTAGGCTTAAAGAATCTTAAAAGAAATAAGGCTAGATATAGGGCAACAGTACTTTCACTAATTATAAGTATGGTTCTGTTTTTAGCGGTTTCTTACTTTACATTCAGTCTTGAAAAATCTCTCCTCCTAAGTCAAGATGGAGTTAATTATGATATAACGGTATATTTTTATGATAAAGATAGAGAAAAACAAGAGGATATGATTGGGAAAATCACCTCCTTAGATAACATATCAGAATCTAATTATATTGCTACCCTTGATGCTGGTACTCGGATTGAAGAAGATGCAATGGCTGATTATTTAAAGGGAAACCACGAAAATATTTTAGAAAATGGGAAATATCCTTATCATATCTCACTTAAAGCATTGAATGATGAAGCTTTAGAAGCTTATGCAAAAGAAGTTGGTGTTGATTTTACGAAGTTATCAGATACAGAAAAACCTTCTGCAATCGTCATTGATACAATAAAGTATGAAGAGGCACAGACAAATAAATACGTTGAAACAAAGGCTGTCAAGACAAAGATAGGAGAGAAGTTGGATCTTGAATTTTATGATAGTGAATTTGAACAATATATGCCCATTGAGTCAGTAGAAATAGCTACTCTTACAGATAAAGTTACTATGGGAATTTCTTCTGTCGGTTTTATGGGTAGTTTTAATATGATTGTATCAGAGGATGTCTTTAATAAATTTGTAGAAGACAATAAGAATATGATTGAGAGTACTAATACAACACTATTCTTAAAAAGTAACGATCCTTTAAGCCTTCAAGAGGATATTGAAGAAATTCAAAAATCATATGAACAATATGGTATGTCTATTTACAACGTATATATGGCTAGACAGCGAGAAGAACAAATGATTGTAATCATGTCAATATTCACCTATGCCTTTATCTTACTCATCACCTCAATTTGTGTAGCAAATATCTTTAATACCATATCAACTGGTATTGCACTTAGGAAAAGAGAGTTTGCTATGCTGAAGTCTGTAGGGATGACATCGAAGAGCTTTAATAAAATGATAAATTACGAAAGCATATTCTATGGCATAAAAGCACTGGTATATGGGCTTCCAATAAGCTTTGCTATGATGTATTTGATTTACCGAACACTTATGATGAAATTCAGATTTGGATTTGAGATTCCTTGGGTGAGTGTTTTTATTGCAATAGCAGCAGTGTTTATAATAGTTGGAGTAGCAATGCTTTACTCAAGTAAAAAGGTTAAGAAAGAAAATATTATAGATGCACTTAAGCAAGAGATTATATAATTTATAGCCAAAATGAAGGCAAACATTAAGAAAGAACCTAGAAATAGGTTCTTTCTTAATGTTTGCGAGACATGTTGCCGAGCCGATGGTTTGAAAGAAAACCTGCCACCTAGCTAATGGGAAGACAAGCTGTAGGCAAGGGCGTTTTCGGCGACGAAAGGGTCTGAAGGAAGCTGATGGCGGTTGCTGGAACGGAACGCAAGTGAACCAGGGCTGGCATATATGGTGGATAACCCTTTATTAAGTGGGAACGTCCTAAAATTAGCTTAGCCATATGTGTTATGATGGTTGTTTTAGTAACCGGCGAAGCAACTTAACCTCGGAAGTACTGTGCTCGAAACTGTAGGTTTTACCTGCAAGCAAAAGCAAGAGGTGAAATGAGGGTGCAGTATGCAGATGAAGCCGTAGACACAAAACCAACGGTTCTACTGGTTAAGACCTTTCTAAATTTATTATAGCAAGAATTTGAAAAAAGTGAATCGGTATATATAATATAATTTTACGAGGAATCAGTGGAGAAATATATTGAAAGGATTAAAAGAAGGATTATTTACAAGGCAAATATGAAACTTAACAAGCATCAGTAGAGGTGCTGTTTTAAAGACTTGACCAAGAGAACCGTCTACCGCCACTACTTCTTTACCAAAAAGATTCCATTCATTTAATAGACTGACAAAGTATTTAAATGCTTTATTTATGGCATCTTTATTGTTTTTTCTAAATTCGCATATAGATCTATCATCAGGTGTTAATCTCCTTAACAGCCACATTAGTTCTATATTTGTTTGAGTTGTTTTTTCTAACTTTCTTGATGAAGTAATTTTGTTCATATAACC
>NZ_FZOJ01000060.1 GCF_900188145.1 Anaerovirgula multivorans
ATCCTCCTGCATATGTCTTTGCAGTGGTTATTCTACCTGTTGCATAGCTTTGGGTTACTGTTATACAACTGTAGCCAATAAGTCCTCCTACATTACTTCCTGTGGCATTTACTTCTATTCCTGTAGAACTGTTTGTCACTAGGCCTCCTATATTTGCATAACCAATTAGTCCTCCTACATTAGAAGTTCCTGTTACCTGCCCTGGTTCTTCTACTCTTACATTTTCTACTGTTCCTCCATTCATATACCCTATTAGACTTCCTGTATGTTCCTTCCCTTGAATATGTACGGTTTCTAGTTTTAGGTTTTTAATAGTTGTGTTTTTTACATATCCAAACAATCCTATGTTATTTGCTGTTGGTTTTGTTATGACTAGATTCTTAATGCTATACCCATTCCCATCCAGTGTTCCACTAAAGGGCATACTACTGCTTCCCACTGGTTCCCATTCTTCTTCGTCCAGATCTATGTCGTTTCCGAGTCGATATTGAGCTGTTAACTCGTACCTCATGTTATCGAACTGTTCTTTTGTCATGACAATATATGGATCTTCTTGAGTACCTGCTCCAATCATAGATTGAAATTCCATTTCTTTTTCCTCCTTAAATTACTTTTTCAAAATACTAAACCCGAGACAGTCGTATTGTCTCATCGAATTGTTACAACCTGTCATAAGTTAAAGCGTCTTGTTCGCATCATTTTTTATCCCTCCCTACATAATGAGTTATAATGCTTTGGCAAAAGATCTGTAAAAATCATTTGCATCTATTCATAAAATTAAATCTTACTCCTACTTTTTACAGATTATGCAGTCTATCTTTTCTGGTTTTGACTTTAGTTGAATTAACCTGTTGTTAAAGTATTAGTAGAAATAATGAGTAGGTGAAAATGAAAAAAGGAAAATCAAAATTGTCCGAAATAATTTCGAGCAATTCCTTTTCCCTTTTTTCTCAACTAACCTCATAGGTTATGTAACGCCAGATCTTATTTTCTATATACTTTTTGTAAATGATCTGTTTTTCTATATGTGGCAAACATATAGAAAAAATTAACAATCACCTTGATACTTAAGCTAACTTAATAGAGTTGATTTTCCTATTTTAAAGTATAGTATACTTCTTAAAAGAATTGTGGCACACTTACGGCATTTTATCGGAGATTTTTGATCCTTCCCTAATAATCTCAATAAATCTAGTCTTCATTTCCTGCAGACTGTCTTCTCTTGGCATCTTTATAAAACTAGAAAGATAATCTAAGTGTGGTTCCAACTCCTCAAATACTTTCTCTAATATCTCATTAACTTCTTTTCTTGCTTGTTCTTTTAATAGTCTAAATGTTTCATTTGTTGCCGCAGCTGATGTACATATTTCTCTTTTCATTTGTTTATCCCCTGTTGTGTTATATTTAATTGACGAACTACTCTTTGAATGAGTAGAAAAACTCACATTTTTAAGTAAACCGAAAGGAATTTGTATAATGCCAATTAGAATTATCACAATACAAGCCCTTTTTTAGATAAGACTCCACAGGCTGGCGGAGAAAAGGCATAATAACAAAAACAAAAGCTCCTTTTTGACAAGAATTAATAAATAATTCCAAGCCAAAAAGGAGCATGTTATTTCTAATATATACTTTTTAAAACTCAATTCAATTAAAATGTTAACTAGTAGCGTTTTCCAGATCCACCGCCAGCTCTACAGCAGCCCTATTGTTTTCCTTTTCTACAACAGCTGTAAGATAATGAAGGAACTCCTCCTTTAAATCCTCTCTCTTTAAAGCAAACTCCACCGTTGCCTGTAGGAAGCCTAGCTTGTCTCCTACGTCATAACGCTTGCCTTTAAAGTTATAGGCATACATGGCTTCCTTTTGAGCCAATACCTTGAGGGCATCGGTTAATTGGATTTCTCCGCCCTTACCGGGCTCAGTGTTTTCTAAGATGTTAAAAATCTCAGGGCTAATGATATATCTTCCTAATATGGCTACATTAGAGGGAGACTCCTGAACTGCTGGCTTCTCCACCAAATCCTTCACCTTATATACCCTGTCCTCGATATACTTCCCAGCAACGATACCGTATTTATTCACATCTTCCTGTGGTACCTCCTGCACCCCTAGAATGGTGGTTTTATACTCATTATATACCTCGATCATCTGCTTTAAACAAGGGACCTCAGCATCTACGATATCGTCTCCTAGCAGCACTGCAAAGGGCTCATTACCAATGAAGCTTTTAGCACAATGGATGGCATGTCCTAGTCCCTTTGGCTCCTTTTGTCGGATATAGTGGATGTTTACCATGTCAGAGATGTTTCTAATCTCCTCTAGTAAATCATCTTTCCCTTTCTTCTCTAGTTCCAATTCTAGCTCAACAGATTTATCAAAATGGTCTTCTATAGACTTTTTATTTCTTCCAGTAATGATCAGTATCTCCTCTATACCAGAAGCCACTGCCTCTTCAATAATATACTGCAAAGTAGGCTTATCTACGATAGGTAGCATCTCCTTTGGCTGTGCCTTTGTAGCCGGTAGGAATCGAGTCCCCAAGCCTGCCGCTGGTATAATCGCTTTTTGTACCTTCATGTAAGTTTCCTCCTATCTTTTCACTTCTAAATCCTATTATAGCATAGAAAGGTCCTTTGGGCTATCCAAAGGACCTTAAGTTTCTGTTAAAGACTAGTCTTCTTCAGTGTTTTCTTCATCTTCTTCTGAATCTGTTTCTTCTTCAGTTGCATCTTCTTCGTCTTCATTATTTTCATCTTCATTATCTTCATCTTGATTTTCGTCTTCTTCTACAATAGGTTCATTTTGGTCTTCGTCTTGATCTTGGTTTTCATCTTGATCTTGATTTTCGTCTTGGTCTTGATTTTCATCTTGATCTTGATCTTCTTCATCAATAACATCTTCGTCTTCTTCAATGATTTCTTCTTCGTTGTCTTCTAAGTCTTCTAATTCACGGAACAAGTTATGGATCACAACTACTGCTTCCGCTCTTTTAATGTTGTTTTTTGCTCCAAAAGTTCTAACATCTCCATTAAGGTAACCATTCATGTAACGGGCTTCCGCTACTGCACCTACATGACCTTTTGCCCAGCTAGAAATTTCATCAGCAAATACTTCAGCTGCTTCTTCATCCTGCTCTAATTCAGTAATCTTTCTAATGATAGAAGCTACTTCTTCACGGGTAATGAAGTTGTCTGGTCTCATGGTACTATCTTCATATCCAGAGATGTATCCAGCAGCCTTTGCTCTTGCTACAATTTCAGCATACCAAGCGTCTGCGTCAACATCAGAGTAGTCGATTTCTACTTCTGTTACATAACCCATTGCTTTGTTCACAATTGACATAAACTCTGCTCTTGTGATGTTGTTTTCTGGCTTGAAGCTTCCATCTGGATAACCTCTTACAACATCATTCTCAGCCCAAATTAAGATTCTGTCAGCAGCCCAGTGACCTTCGATATCACTAAAGGTAACAGCTTCTTCCTCTGTGTCTACTTCTTCATCAGTATCTACTTCTTCATCAGTATCTGTTTCTTCTTCAGTATCTACTTCTCCGTCAGTGTTTGCTTCTTCATCAGTATCTACTTCTTCGTCAGTGTCTGCTTCTTCATCAGTATCTACTTCTTCTTCAGTATCTGTTTCTTCTTCAGTATCTACTTCTCCGTCAGTGTCTGCTTCTTCATCAGTATCTACTTCTTCGTCAGTGTCTGCTTCTTCATCAGTATCTACCTCTTCATCAGTATCTACTTCTTCATCAGTATCTACTTCTGTAGCTTCAACATTCTCAATGATTTCCTCATTGTCACCGATTTCAGCAGCTTCTGCGAAAACCGCCCCTACTGAGGTAATAAGCATAGCAGCAATGATTAAAAAGCTGGCTATTTTTTTAAAGTTGTGGGTTTTAGTCATTTGCAATCTCCTCCGTAAAATAAATTTTTGGCTGTTTTTTCTGCCTGATTCCTCCCGGTATAGATTATCTATGTATATTCCCTACCAACGGGGGAACCTTACGACCATTCTACTCAATAAACATTGAGATTGCAACCATTATAGGAATTATATGCCAATGTAAATAATGGCATATAATGATGTTCTAACCAAAAAAGGAAGGCCTTAGGCCTTCCTTTTGTCAATAACATGTCCTTTAACTGGTTTTTTTATAAGTTGGTACCATTTTTACCATATATTCCTTGATAGCATCAGGTTCATTCCATAATAGTTCTGTAAGTATATCTAACTCTCTGTGTAGCAGCCTTAGGTCTGTAAAAACTGGCTTTCCAACAAAGATCTTGTCATGCTTGGTAGACTCCAAACCTTCCTCGTCCATCAATAACTCTTCGTATAGCTTTTCCCCAGGTCGTAACCCCACAATCTCAATGGGCATATCCACCTCTGGTTCAAAGCCAGATAATCGAATTAAGTTTTTAGCAAGATCCATAATCCTTACCGGTTCTCCCATATCCAATACAAAAATTTCTCCGCCCTTTGCCATGGACCCTGCTTGTATCACCAGCTGTACCGCTTCTGGAATAGTCATAAAATACCTTGTCACCTCAGGGTCTGTTACCGTTACAGGCCCACCTTCAGCAATTTGTTTCTTAAACAGCGGAATAACACTACCATTGCTACCTAATACATTGCCAAATCGCACCGCTACAAATTCAGTTTTGCTAACAAGATTCATAGACTGGATGATCATCTCTGCTACTCGCTTAGTAGCCCCCATGATATTGGTAGGATTCACCGCTTTGTCCGTAGAGATCAAAACAAACCGCTTAGCCCCATATTCATGGGCACACTCTGCCACATTTTTCGTACCAAAGATATTATTCTTTATAGCCTCCTGTGGACTTGCCTCCATTAGGGGCACATGCTTGTGGGCTGCAGCATGAAAAACTACTTCTGGACTATGTAATGTAAATATCTCCTCTAAACGTCTCTTATCCCGAACAGAAGCAATTAGTACTTCTAAATCTAAATCAGGATATTTTCTTACTAATTCATTCTGTATGTCGTAGGCATTGTTTTCATAGATATCTACAATCAGTAGTTTTCTCGGATGGAATCCTACTATTTGCCGGCAGAGTTCTGAACCAATAGAACCACCACCACCGGTAACCAGCACTACCTTCTCGGTTAAGTAGCAGCTTATTTCCTCTAAATCCACTTTCACTGGCTCTCTGCCCAGCAAGTCTTCAATCTCCACATCACGGATTTCTTTTATACTAACCTGTCCTTCAATAAATTCATAAATCCCTGGCACAATCTTCAGCTTGCATTTTGTTTTACTGCATTCCTCTACGATCTCTCGAATTTCCTTTTTGTAAGCAGAAGGAATTGCAATAATAATTTCATCTATCTTTTCAGAATCTACTACTTTTTTAATATGATAGCGATCACCCATCACTGGCACTCCGTGAATCTTAGCCCCCAGCTTTGCATCATTGTCATCAATAATGGCTACTGGTTTACTATAAAGGCTATCGCGTCTTTTAAGTTCTTTAATAATCATAGCTCCTGCCTGTCCCGCTCCAATAATCATGATTCTTTTTTTTGCTTTATTTTTAAACAACCCTTCAATGCCATGGTGCTTTAAGTCTTCTCTGAAACCTCTGGTAATCCTATAGCTTAATCGAACCCCACCGATTAGAACAGTATCTAATATAAAGATCAATATGTAAATACCTCGAGGTAGTGCTTGCTGAGTCATCATCATATAGGTAACCACTCCTGCATTGGCTGCAAAGGAGCAGGTGACGATCTGCAATAGTTCTTCAATGCTGGCATATTTCCATAGGTTTTTATACATGCCGAACAAATAGAAGAGTCCTAGTTTTATCAAGGTTAGGGTTATGGCATTTTCTAGATAGATAGGGAGGTATTGAGAAGCAAAGCTTCCTGTTAAATCGCCTTCAAACCGGATATAAAAGGCTAGTAAAAAGCCTAGATTGATTAATATGGCATCAACAACCGCTAATAAAGTTACCATTACTTTTTTACGCATTTTTCGTCCCCACTTTAATTACCACATATTTTCCTAATTTAACTATACTATGTAAAAAAACTGGTGTCAATGCAGGGAACATAAACACCAGTTTTTACTATCTAATTCAGGATTTCTTTCATATGCTCTCGATCAATGTCCAAATAATAGATATCATCTATCATCATATCTCTTCCCTTTAGCGTATATATCTCTATATCCTCTGGATTTATATCCTTTAAGAATAGCACCAAAGCACCCATCTGGTCTATCCTTAAATCGGTAAATACCTTATTTTGCATTTTCAAGTATAGAGGAATAATATCAGAGAATTTACCCTTTTCCTTTGTCTGGCGAAACAAAGCCATCATAAACTTCTGTTGCTGCTGTATTCTTGCGAAATCCCCTGTTGGAGCAGTACGATTTGATAAATAGATAAGGGCCTGTTGTCCATTGAGGTTTTGTTCGCCCTTTTGTAGACGTCTTTCACCAGAGCCCATGCTGCGCTCCACATCTACCGTCACGCCACCAATCGTATCAACGATATCTTTGACAGCATCTAAATCCATGGTGACATAATAGTGAATATTGATACCAAGCAATCCCTCCACGGCTTCAACAGCATACTGGTTCCCATTTTTTCTAGGTCCCCCACCAAAGGCCATGGCATGGTTAATTTTATCTTTGTTATCATTGCCAGGTACCTCCGTATAGCTATCCCGTGGAATCGATATGAGCTTTACTTTCTTTGTATCTAGATTCATCGACACTACCATGATGCTGTCACTTCGATAACCCATTTCCCTTGCCTCTCGCACTTCGGTACTATCTACCCCTAGCAAAAGAAGGTTAATGACATTTTTCCCAGAGGCTGTACTTTCCTCTGTAGAATCCACTTCTTCCTCTTGCTTCAAATCTTTTTCAAAGGCTTGATGGGGATTCTTCATATTATCATATTTTTCAAAGCCAATTACTCCTATTAATAATAAAATGCAGAGTATAGAGGTGATCCCTATCCAAAGAATCTTGTTCTTATTCATTAACGTTTCTCCCTTACTGCTTTCTCTATATTTGCATTATATTATATCATTTCTCTAAGTTTATATACAATTGAAGTTTCTATTGACAGTACTTTTTTATCTTTTCTACACTATCTATAATGTCAGGGGTTAGCTTTAATACTTTTTTAAATATTTCTTCAATGGCTGTTGGAATGTATTCATGGGCAATATCGTTTCGTAAGCGCCTTATATCCTTAAATGTCTCAGCAGAACATATAAGTCCTCGTTTTTCTGCACGATTAATTCTATCTATAATACTCCCTGGCTTTTCTAACTCTATAATGTCGATCAATCTAAATATTTTCTGTATTATTAAATCACTGGTTCTAGCAAAACGACTGGTTAGTGCCTCAAACTTATCTAATTCTTCAAAAGTATACGCTGTCTTTATACCGATTTTTTTACACTCTCTATAGGAATATCTTAGCATCTGATTGGAATTGTCCAGAAGATATAATTCTTCTATTAATAATTGTTCTTCATCTCTTGTCATAGTAATACACTCTCCTTCAAAGCAATTTTTGTAAAGGGATGCGTATCATCTTTAACAATGATAATATCGATTTTTTGTTCTCCAATAACATCCCATAAATTGTGTTTAATTTTGCTAGCATCTTCTTGTGATAGTGTATCAGAGAATATTAACAAATCTATATCCCCACCTTTTTTATGATCATATACTCTTGATCCAAAAAGGTAAATATTTGCAGCCTTGTCTGCCCTGCCAACCACTTCTCTAATTGCTTTTACCTCTTCCTTCGATAACCTCATTAGAATAAACTTACATCCTCTCTTTTCTTTATACTTACAGTATATCATGTTTTGATACCTCTACATCTTGTTAATAACATCTATAAACTCTTGGAAGTCTTCTAAGTGGTTTTCTATAACCTTCTGTAAAATCTCTAAGTTAAGCTTTTGGTAATTATGAACAGCTATATTTCTAAAACCAATCATTGCTTTTAACTTATTAAATATTTCATCATTAATGATATGATGATGATTCAACACCTCAAAAGCATCTCTACTACTTTGAGGAATCCCCAGCTTCTTTACGGAAACTAAATACATTGCAATATCAATCGTTGCTTCAACAGCCCTTTGAATATTTAATACGATTGAGTCTTGTTTTGTATAGTCCTTTAAGTTGTCTGGGTTTTGGTCATAAACTTCTTTAATACGTATTAAGCATCTTTCTATAATACTGACCTTATTATATAAAACATCCTTAACCATATATTTTTCCATCCCTTTCAATTGCATCTAACACAACTTTTCTTTCTTCATTTAACTTTACATATTCCTTAAAAGTTCTAATATTATAATTAGCCATTAATTCTTCATCTTCACAGTACAAAACCTCTCTTGTCCCCACAATTTGAGCAGCAAATACTGTATTGATATCCTTCAAGTGTACAATCTGTACATCTTTTTTTATCTCAAAGGAGAGATCATTAGCAGTCATCAAGAGGGTGTATCCACTGATAACTTCATCAGTATAGATGGCTAAATCAATGTCACTATCCTGTCGACCTTCCCCTTTAGCAAAGGACCCAAAAAGATAAATGAATTTTGGATTTAGTTCTTTTCTTAAAAAATCTACTATTTTCTTTTTATATTCCTCTGATAAGTACATTTCCCTACCCCTATCTCTCGCTTACTTTTTATTTACAGTATATCATTTTTACGCAGTCTACGGTCCCCTTGTGTTTTGTGTCGGCTCCGTCTCTCAATGAATATTGATTTGCTTTGAATGCCGATTTTCTTATTCCACCCACGTGTATATCTAAAGCCTTTACCTGTTCACACATAATAACTCCTAAAGTTTCAAGATAAGTTGGTATTAGATACCTAAATTTTATTTTATAAATTTATGAATAGTACTTTTGAAACTTGCTCTTCGGCTTATCTGGCATAGTCATTTTTATTTTTCCATCTGCAAGCAATGGACTAATATAGGTCTTAATAAAATAAGTTGGTGCTTCAAATCCAAATCTCTCTGCAAGTTCTTCCCTAGAACGTGGTGTAATGCAGTAATTTAAAATCGCCTGCTCCATATCAACATCTTTACCCTGGGCAGCTGCCTTTTTATAGAATATAACCTTAAACACTCCTCGTCTGTCAATAAATACTGGAGCCGGCATACCTGCCTTTTTAAGTTCTGTTATTACTGTGGGAATACCAGAGAAGCGATTTTCTGTATCAATCATAATTTCCAAGGCTCCTGCTATATAAGGATTTCTGGTATCCGCAGATACCTTACCCAAATCGTCTACAGTTATTCTACCATACAGGCCACCTGGATTTTCTAGTTCCAATCTATCCTCATACATTACCAAACGTACGGGAGAACGATCTGTATGCCCACTGTAATCCCTGTGTATGAGGGCATTTAGTATGACTTCCCTGACTGCTTTTATTGGATACTCTGGTTTATCCGCACGGGTTCCCTCTTCCGTTATTATGGTTTTCACTTTCATATTTCTTCGTACAAAAGCTAATGTACCTTCTAGCATCTGTGGTATGGTACCTTCGATACGTTTGTTATCTACAAAGCGTTCACCATCATCACCAAGTTCCCCTATTTCTTTTCCTTGTACTACCATTGCAGTGACACTAAGCTGTGGAAAGAATTCTTGGGGATATTCGCTAAGCAGCATTAATCCTGCTAATGTCGGGAGACCAGCTTGACACATACCCTGAGTTTCCAGTATTCGTTCCTCCTCGAGATTCACTAGATTCTGTTTTTGCCTACGTAGCTTTATCAGATATTCCGTCACATTGTCCTTAGACAGGTTTCCTATTGTTGCTCTATCAACAGTACGAAGTTCATCATGTATTCTTCTTTTAAATGCTTCATAACTATATATTTCATATTCCGTCATAGGCTGGTCGGAATCACCAACACGGATATAAGATCCGCGCAATCTTCCTGCACCTTTATAAAAACATGGCTTGTCGTAAATATCGCATTCCGAAATTTCTGCACTGACTACCAATTTGTTTTCTATTTGAGCAACCGTAAACAATGGTCTTACTACAGGTTCCATCTGTAAGGATTGTTCCATCACTTTCTTTTGAAGGTCTTGCGCATCATACACACCTACCACTTCATATCCAGCATCTTCATCAATCCCAAAAATAATTATGCCTCCATCAAGCTGATTGGAAAAACTTGATAAAGTATCATAAAGTTTTGACGGTGTACCTCCAGCTGCCTTTTTGAGTTCTATATGCTGCTTTTCACATTTTTCAGAAGTAACCTTTTTCACTAATTGCAATAATTCTTCTTCTAACACAGAATCACCTCCTTTTTACCCCCATTATATTATAATTTTATGCAAATAACAATATTTTAGTAAAATATCGTTTAATTTTATTAAAATAGATAACGGTTTAGTGAAATATTATTTAATTACATCATAAATATTTCACTAAAATATTTTGTATCTTCTTTTCATCTAATATCCAAGATAAAATGAAAAAACCACCAAGCAGCTGTATAAGTCTCTCAATACACTAACTCAGTGGGTTTCTCTATTTCTTTATACATTTTTCCTACTTTAAGTAGCTTACCCCTTTAGCTAATAAGTTGGTGTCAGGCACGGCCTTTCTCGTAAAAAATTTTTCCAAATGTATTGATATGTTCCTTTAATCCACTATGTTTTAAAGAATCGTAATGGACAATATCAAAATAATACGGTAAAGGTAATTTTTCGTTTAGTTCTACGCTTATTCTATTTAATATTTCTTTTTTGTGAAAAGAAAAAAATAAGTTAAGTGCCTGGGAAAGCTCCGAAAAGTACCTTTCTTCATTACAACTACACTCCATATAGTATGGTGTAGATTATAGCATTACTATATATGGTATGCAATTTTAATATTAAAGAGTTTTTCGGAGCCTTCCCTGGCACCAGATCTTTCTAATAACTTAGTTTTGCGACTTAATTTTGTAGTTTTTCTAGGAGCAACTGAAACTCTTTAATATAACAAGTTGCTATTCTGTCTGCTATTTCTTCAGCCATTTCTTCTCTATATACATGAGAAGTCATATTTCTATCGTTCAACATAAGCAACCAATTTTTCTCATTAACAATAAGCTTCTGTGCATAAGCCTCCTTGATAACTGCTTTGGGAGAGTTTTTATCTACGATACCAATATCTTCAAGATATTCTTTTGTTGTTTTCCAGGAAAGCTCATAAGTAAATTCAAATCTTTGAATCAGACCATCACGAACGACATCACTTGCATCCACTTGCTTAAACTCTACAATTGCTTCCCTCAATCTATCTAATGCATTCTTGAAATTAATCAATTTAGTCTCTAGTTTGCTCATATATAACTACCCCCTCCTTCTTAATATTCTCCATAAACCTATCATTCAAGTTTTTATCTACAAATACCACATCAATTTTCTTCAATGTATGAATTTCCTCAATGTCTGTCCACAACAATGTTTTATCTATAAGCGATAAGTTTTTTGCAAAAATTGCAATATCATAATCGCTAGTTTCTGAATTATCTCCTCTAGCACGAGATCCAAATAAAATAACCTTTTCAATTTCATATTTAGCAGCTATTTCTTGTATTTTCATTAAAACATAGTCTTGCATTTTATTCTCTACTTTCTATTTAGAATTTTAATATCCTAAGAATGTCTTAAGTGTCTAACAGCGCTTTTCCCTGTTTAACTCATCATATATTTATCTATATTATACCATATTTACTTATGGCTAACCCTTATAAAGTAATTTTTCCATTTCTGAATCCTGACCGTATTCAATTTTATAGATCAATTCTGCAAGTACATTTCTCTACCCCTACCCCTCTATGACTTTATATTTACAGTGCATCATTTTTACCCAATTTCTAACAACAAATCCCTTCCATTACCACCATATTGACAGAACATCTTCATCGCACCACCTCCTTTCATCCGAAAGCAAGGTGGCAACCATACCCTGCTTTTTATCCGACTACCTTGCCGCTATTTACAAGATAGAAGGCATATTAACTGAGCTTTCGCCAGAGGAACGTCAACGGCAGAGACAATTGACGATAAAGCCACTGGTAGAGGCTTTCTTTACGTAGGTAAAACAACACCAGAGTGATGTCCTACCAAAATCTGAAACAGGAAAAGGCTTCACCTACTGCCTGAACCAAGAGAAATATCTGAAAGTGTTTCTTGAAGATGGGAATGTTCCTGCTGACAATAACGCAGCTGAAAGCAGTATCCGAGGCTTTTGCATCGGAAAACACAACTGGCATTTGATTGATACAATTGCTGGAGCTAAGGCGAGTGCCATTATCTACAGCATTGCTGAAACAGCAAAAGCCAACAATTTAAAGCCTTATCACTATTTTGAGTTACTTCTTACAGAAATTCTAAAACATATGGAAGATACGAATCTTGATTTCCTGGAGGATCTTTTGCCATGGTCCGAAAGGCTTCCAGCTGAATGCAGAAAACAGAACCAATAGTTCAATCAGCCGCCAGAAATGGCGGCCTTATTTATGCTAGTACGGATGATTTACCGTTTACGATGTATCAGTGGATTATCTAATGGGTAGGACTGATAACCCGAAGCTTAACAAATAGTTTATTATTTTTAGATCATAAGAGAAAAAGGACAGAGACGTTACTTTTTATATAAGTAACATCTCTGTCCTTTGATCGAAAATATTTTCGATATCACAGCTAGCAATCTCCAAACACAAGACCTCCATCCCATTGTGTTTCTGTTCGTCCCTTTGTGAATTGTGAGTAAAATTATAAAAAACCTGTTTATTTTCTTCCTAATTATGTTATAATAATAAAAAAGGTAATCAGATTCGCATTGATGTGATTACCACTAAAGCGATTAAATACTTCTAATAATCACTCTGCGGCTGCAGGGTGATTATTTCTTTTGGTTCTTATTCCTATCCTATATAGGAGATAAGCGATAAGGCTTGTTATCCAATAGTTAAGTGACTGGGAAGGCTCCGAAAAACTCTTTAATATTAAAATTGCACACCATATATAGTAATGCTACAACACTGTCATCAACTTAAGAAAATAAGTTTTTTGATCCTTGAAAATTGCATAAGAATATAATTAACAAATAGTGCTAATTCACTATTGACAAACAA
>NZ_FZOJ01000053.1 GCF_900188145.1 Anaerovirgula multivorans
TTTATATTTTTAAAAAAATTTACAAGACAAAGTCGGTACAACTCTCATGAGTCATACCGACTTATTTTATTGGCTATCTATTTCCCGATATCCCCCTTTTTCAGAAACCTATGTATGTCCTCTACTAGACTGGTGTTTAATACATCTGTTGCCTCTAGCCATCCTTTACGCCCTATACCTATACCGTAGAAAATATCATCTATTCCAGAAATTCTATGAGCATCCGGCTCAATTACCAGTTTTACCCCCTTTTCTTTTGCATATTTACACATTCTCCAATCTAAATCTAATCTATGGGGATTACTATTAATCTCAATGGCCACAGCATTTTTACCACAGCTTTCAATAACTTCTTCCAAGTTTAAATCATACTCTTTTCTGGATAGCAGCAACCTTCCTGTTGGATGTCCAAGAATAGTTAAATACTTATTTTCTACTGCTGTCATTAATCTTTTTGTCATTTGATCTCTATCCATCTTAAAATGTGAATGAACAGAACCAATGACATAATCAAAGGTGGCTAATACCTCATCCTCGTAATCAAGAGAACCATCAGGAAGAATATCAGATTCTATCCCCTTGAAGATTTTTATTTCAGGATATTTTTCTCTTAGCTTTTCTATTTCTTCATGCTGCTTTTTAATCGTTTTTTCCTTTAAACCATTAGCATAAAAAGCACTTTTGCTATGATCCGAAATACCAATATACTGAAATCCTTTTTCTATCGCGGCAATCACTAGTTCCTCTATGCTATTTACTCCATCACTGTAATTGCTATGGACATGAAGAACCCCTTTGATATCTTGGACTTCAATTAGATTAGGAATCATTCCTTTTTCTGAAGCTTCAATTTCTCCGTGATTCTCTCGGAGCTCTGGAGGGATATACTGGAGATTTAATACAGAGAAAAATTCCTTCTCATCCTTCACATCAATCCTTTTATCTTCCTTAAAAATACCATATTCATTAATCTTTAATCCAAATGCCTTTCCCCTATGTCTCATAGCTGTGTTATGTTCCTTGCTGCCAGTGAAATGATGAAGAGCAAAGGGATATTCTTCATCATCTACTAATCTTAAATCGACATTAATTCCCGACCATAACACAACACTAGACTTTGTATTCCCTTTAGCGATGACCTTCTCCACATCCTCTAAAGAAGTGAAAAAATCCATAATTTCTTTACGTTTATCTTCTCTACAACTGCCTAATATATCGATATCCTTAATAATTTCTTTTTGTCTTCTAATACTTCCCGCTAAACTAATTCGAATCATGGCCTCATGTTTCTTTAGGTCTTCTATAACTTTATTTCCAAATATCATTCCTGTTGATATTAGATGCTGTCCCCTATATTTCTTTATGTGATCTATACCTTCCAAAATCTTGTTTTGTGTTTTTTCTCCAAAACCCTTTAAGTCAATCAATCTATTTTCTAGACAGGCATATTCTAACTCGCCCACAGTAGTAATATCTAATTCATCATACAAGACTTTTACCTTTTTAGGGCCTAACCCTGGTATCTTTAAAATTTCAAAAATCCCTTCAGGAGTCTTTGCCCTTAGGTCATCATAGTAATGCAATTTTCCTGTGCTTACAAGCTCCGTTATCTTCTTTTGTAACGCTTTTCCGATTCCTTTTATACCATGAAGTCTATCTTCCTCTACTAATACACCAATGTCTTCCTCTAACTGTTCAACTACCCTTGCACCATTAAAATAGGCTCTTGTTTTGAAGGGATTCTCCCCTTGAATCTCTAACAACACTCCAATTTCCTCTAAAATTTTGCTAACCTCTTTTTTATCCATGTATAACACCCCTGAATTAAGTCTCATTTTACCCTTACATCTACAGTATACCCATTTTATCTAAGAAAAAGCTCTGAAGATTCTCACCAACTAGGAGGTTAAATTCTTTCAGAGCTTTTTAATAAATATTATTCCTTATCTATAATCTCTATAGGGTCTCCCGGTAAAACAATTCCCCCCTTAAGAACTTTAGTGAAGATTCCTTCCCTAGGCATGACACAATCACCCACTGTATGATAAATAGCACATCGACTATGACATTCTTTACCGATTTGAGTTACCTCTTGAAGTGTTTCTCCAATTTTTAGTTGTGTCCCAATGGGTAATGTATAAAGACTAATCCCTTCTGTAGTAATATTTTCAGCAAAAACACCTTCTTTAATATCAGAAATCCCCATCTCTTTGATTTTGTCAGCGCTTTCTTTACCCAATAAGCTTACTTGTCTGTGCCAATCTGCCGCATGTGCATCCCCTTCTATACCATAGTTTTCAATAAAGACTGCCTTTTCAACTGGTATTTTTATTTCACCTTTGTTTTTACTAATATTAATAGCCACCACTTTTGCCATTTCAACGCCCCCTTAAAGATATATAATTTCACCTATATTTTTAGTATCATACCCACCTAAATCTTCAATCAACTTTAAAAATTTACCATCCTTCATAGTTTCTATTAATTTTTTAACTTCTTCTTTATTTAATTCTTTCTGCGGAATCAATAAATCATAATCTTCCCAATCAACAGGAATAAAATCTAATCCCATTGATTTTGCAGCAGAATATACACCGAGTCCACAATCAGCAGTTCCACTTGCAACTGCCGCTGCCACCGCCATGTGGGTTGTCATCTCCCTATCATATCCATTCACTGTTGATACTTCAACCTCAGTCTTCTTCAAGTAATAATCCAGCAAAATTCTCGTCCCAGCTCCTCTTTGTCTATTGATAAATTGTATATCTTTTCTAGCTAAATCGAGGATTCCTTTAATCCCCTTAGGATTTCCTTTTTGTATCATGAACCCTTGGCTTCTTTTCACAAATTTGATAAGAGCCATTTTTTCATCCTTCAAATAGCGTTTTACATAGGATATGTTGTACACCCCTGTTTCTTCATCCATTAAATGAATAGGCGCTAAATGACATTCTCCTTTTTTCATTGCCATAATCCCACCCATACTACCAACATGAGCTGATGATAAAAACAATTGAGGATTTTCTGTATGCAGGTGATTTCCTATGATATCCATTACAATATCATGGCTTCCTATGGAGACAATTGTATTGTTGATTTCTTCTTGTGGCTTTAATAAAGTGACTTCTATTTCAGTTCCTGCCTCATAACCCTCTCTTTGTTGTGGCACTACGAGTATACCGTCTGCTTTAACCAGCGACATCGTAACACCCGCTCCACGTTCTAATGGAGTAGCCATCATCTTGTTTCCTACTTTTCCTAATTTTAAGCGAATATATTCTTCATGCTTTAGGGAAGAAACAACTCTTCTGGTTAAAGTAGCCTTGATCTTATTTCCCTCCGATAGCAGCTGTCGATTATATTGGAATAAGAGGGGTTTCAAAAAGAACTCAAAAACAAAGTAAGCAGATACAGGATAACCTGGTATCCCAATAACCGGTTTTCCTTTAACACTAGCTAAAATTGCAGGTTTTCCTGGTTTTGTAGCAACACCATGAATGATTACTTCTCCCAGTTCTCTGATAACATTCACTGTGTAGTCCTCTGAACCAGCAGAAGAGCCAGCATTAATAATCACAATATCATTTTCTTCTACTGCTTTATTAATGGTTTCTTTGATCAATCGATAGTCATCTTTTACAATTTCATACCTATTCGGTCTACCTCCATAATGTTGGACCATGCCAGAAAACATTCGTGAATTAGATTCTATAATTTTCCCATCCTTCAATTCTTCAGATACCTCAATAATTTCAGATCCTGTAGGAATAATACCTACCTTTGGCTGCTGATAAACCTCAACCTCTTGAATCTGACCCGCCAACAACGCTCCAATATCGATTGGTCGTATTTTATGATTTGCCGAAAGAATCATCTCTCCTTCAACGATGTCTTCACCAATAGGTCTAACATGCTGCCAAGGTTTAGCTGCGTTATAGATTTCAACCGTGGCATCGTCAATTTCTACTATATCTTCAATCATAATGACTGCATCAAAAGGATCCTTCAAACAACCTCCTGTATTGATGAATTTGAACTCCTTTCCAAGCTTCAAGCTTAATGGATTACTTTCCATTGCCCCATAGGTTTTTTCTGCAATAACAGCGATTCCATCCATAGCAGCTGCATTGTAGCTGGGTGAAGATTTTTTAGCAAAAACTGCTTGGGTTGTTACTCGATCTAATGCCTCTAAGACAAATATCTTTTCAGCTTTTTTGAATGCATTTTTATCTTTAAATTGTGTCAAATATTGTTTTTGAGCCTCTTCTAAAGGAATATTAGTTAAATAGATGTTTCTTGTCTCTTTCCCCATAATTACACCCCACTGATTAGAATAAATATACTTTTACTGTTTGTCCTTTTATCAAGCCCTCTTGATTGGTGTCTATTTTTATATAGCCCACAGATTTTGTCATCATTGTTAATAGCCCAGATTTACCATGTACTGGGAAGATAACATTTTTTTCATTTTCCTGGGAAATGTTTACCATCACATAATGTTCTCGTCCAGGCGCTGAAGCTATATTGACAGCTAGCTCCCCAGTGATATAAGGAATAAGTCCCTTATCGCCATAGAGATGCTTGATAAGATACCTTACTAGTGTTTGATAGATTACCAACGCAGATACCGGTTGACCTGGCAATCCAAAGATAATTTTATTGTTTACCTTTCCAACAATCGTAGGTTTTCCTGGTTTTACCGCAAGACCATGAATAAAAACCCCTGGTTCTCCTAAAGCGTTGATTACATCCTTTGTTACGTCCTTTGTACCCATGGAGCTGCCACCAGAAACCAATATAACATCACTGACTTCCATGGAATTTCTTAGTGTATCTTCCAGAAGTCCAAAATCATCCTTCACTACTGCCATCGCCACCACTTCACAACTATCCTTCATTACTGCCGTAGCTAAGCTGTAGGTATTCATATCCTTAATCTGACCCGGCTTCACTTCCTCTTCAGGAGAAACAATTTCATCCCCTGTAGATATAATACTAACTTTAGGTTTTCTATAAACCTTAATTCTTGTTAAGCCCATACCAGCTAAAACTCCGATATCTTGAGATCTCAATTTATGCCCTCTATTAAAAACAACCTGCCCTTCAGCAATATCCTCACCTAACTGTAGAATATTTTCTTTAGGTGCAATAGCCGTTTGGATGCACACTGTGTCATCATCTAATACTTCTGTATATTCCACCATTACTACGCCATCACAGTTTTCAGGCAGCATACCTCCAGTAGGGACATAACAACATTCTCCTGAGCGTAGTGTGATTTTTGTTGGTGCCCCCATCTCAACTTCTCCAACATTTTTTAAAAAGCTTGGTAAAGATTCACTAGCGCCAAAGGTATCCTTTGAAATAACTGCATAACCATCTACTGTTGATCGATTAAATTCTGGTACATTGATTGTTGAGTATACGTCTTGCCAAATAATTCTGTCCAAAGCATCCAATATAGATATTTCTTCTTGCTCTAACCTTATATCTTCAAAATATTCTTTAAGTTTTTGTTGGGCTTCCTTCATTGTCAAAGTATTTAATAATTCCATATACCGTTCCCCTTTACATAAGCTTAATAATGAACATTTTCTAAACAAAAATCCCTTTAAACAACTCAGTTGAAAGCAGTAATAAATTCTAATTTAATTATCGTCTGCATTTTTCTATCATGCCAAAAATAATAGCCAATCCACTAGGATTGGCTTATTTATTAAGACAAATTTCCTTTCCAAAGTGGGAGGCAAATAAATTTCTTTAGTCACCCAATGGTGAAGAATCCTAGCTACAAAAGCCTTAGATTGTTTCACTCGAAAATTTGATAAGTAGTTTTATGTAATTTTTCTTATCGTAACACATTTTTTAAAATTGTTCAAGTTTTTAGAAATAATCTACATTTCCTCTTCAAAAAACACAAAACCTCCTAAGCAGAACTTAGGAGGAACTTGTATCCAAGATGTCGTCGACCGCAAAATTCACACCCGCCACTCACTAAAGGTGGGTGACATCTTTCACTTTTCTGAAGTCCACTACATGGAGGCTTTTCATAGAAGTAAAAATATGTTCTCCCGGATGTTATTTGTCGGTTGAATTTTGCGAATCGTCACGATCACCCTCGATCAACTAGCTTTAATGTAATTATACAACAAATTCTTTCAAATTTAAAATGTACTTTTTACCAAAATACCTCATTATAAGCTATTATCCAACTTTTCTGCTATATAATTTATCATAGCTTTCTATTTATACTGTCCACGCTACTTGACATTTTATATATACATTGACTTTTTACTTTCACTGCAATAACAGCAGAAAAAAAGCTTGAGTTATTATACATTCTTATCCCAAGCTTTTGCAAGTATATATTTAACCTACCTATTTGCTTTTTTATAGCCTTTTCATTGTTATTACTTCTAGAAAATTGTTTTTAGGAAAACTAACGCTAAGAACTACAGTATGATTGTTTACCTTTGTATTATTAATTTTTGTTACCTTCCCCTCGCAAATTTCTTCTCCTCTTCTTCCTGCTAATGTAACAATATCTCCTACCTTAGGAAGAGGTAAATATTCATAGGGAAAGGAAATCAGTGCTTCCTCTTCAGCATAAGTATAATCCTTTATATAGATTGCTAACCCTGGACATGCAGCAACACAGATACCACATCCTACACATTTTTGAAAATCAATTTGGGGTAGATTAGTTATAGGTTTCCCTACTACTATTGCACCTTTAAAGCATGAGGTTTCACAGGGGTTACATGGAATTTCTTCGATACATTCTATCACTGCTATCGGGCCTTTTTTGTAGTCTTCTTCCGTTGGGAACGCAGGTGAATTTTTCAATTCTTCTAGAGAAGGGGAGCCAATTGTCTTAAGGTATTGTTTTTCCATTATACTACCTCCTTCTCTACAGCCAACAATCTATCTTTTGCATCTTTTCTCTTCTGCCCGAACTGACCACATCTTAAAGCATCTAGTCGATCCCAAACCTCTTGTGTAAGTTTTTCTCTCTCAATTTCTTCAATGAGTCCTAGTGAAGCTGCCCCATTGATTCCTGCCAGCCGCCCTTCCTCCATGGCTGTACTGGCTTCCTCAATTCCCGATATATCTCCTGCAACGTAAATACCTTCCACAGTAGTTTCCATAGCTCTATTATGTATAGGAAGATGTCCACCAAGCTCTGGTATATAGTGAAATTTGCAGCCGGCTATCCATGCTAATTCCGTTAAAGGATTTAAACCTGTAGCTAAGCATACGGTGTCGACCTCCAAAACCTTTTCTGTACCAGGAATTGGCTTCCAATTTCCATCTAATTTGACAATTTCCGCAGCTTCAACCTTTGTTTCTCCAATCACCTTGGAAATTGTATGGGATGTATAGAAGGGAACCCCTGCTCTACAAACCTTCGCTGTGTGAACCCCATACCCACCTAAGCGAGGTGAGGCCTCAACAATGGCTACTACTTCTGCACCCGCTTGCAGCAACTGATAAGATACAATGACGCCAACATTGCCTGAGCCTAACATTAAAACTTTTTTGCCAGGAAGTACTCTACTAATATTAATCATAGTTTGTGCTGCTCCCGCCCCCACAACTCCCGGCAATGTCCATCCTGGAAATACCACTGCATTTTCAATGGCTCCCGTTGCTAAAATAATTTTATCTGCTTTAAGACTAACCGACTGTTTTTTGTCCCGAATCACCCAAATCTCTCGATTATTTTCTATTCCACATACTTCTGTATTTAACCATACCTCTATGTTTAGTTTAGCTGTTTCTTCAAGTAACTGCACACCAATCTCTATTCCTCTCGTGCCAGCCTTATGCTCTTTAGAACCAAAGAATTTATGAATTTGTTTGAATAACTGTCCACCTGGCTTTTCATTCTCATCTATTACAATCACCTTTGCTCCGACTTTTGCTGCTTCTATAGCAGCTGATAATCCCGCAGGGCCTGCGCCAATAACTACGATCAACCCATTGTTATTCACCCCTATCACCTTCTTTCCACTTTCCTGAACCCTGCTGGGTTTCAATAGCCATTCCTTCTTTAACAGGGGTAACACAGGTGCGAACATTTGGAATACCATCAACCGTCATAATACAATCGGTACACCGTCCAATACCACAATAAATCCCCCGTGGTTTATGTTGATGCCTTGTATATCTAAAGGTTTTTATATCATTAGCTAACAAAGCTGCAGCAATCATTTCTCCTTCATGAACTGTATATGGTTTTCCATCTATAGTAATCTGAACTTTTTTTTGTTCTTCTAATTTTCCTAATATAGGATGTTCTATAATTCTAGTCATGATTATCCTTCCCTTCATGTCTTATATAAGATTAAGCGCCTGCATACACCTACTTAATTCATTTTCTACATTAGGTTTTACAGTGTTTAGCGGTAATCTAAGACCTCCAACCTGTACTCCTCTCATATTCAGTGCTGCCTTGACAGGAATTGGATTTGATGACATGAAAAGGGCATTGTATATATCCAACAACTGTAAATGTATATCTTTAGCTTTCTCAAAATTACCCGATAAAAAGGTATCAATCATTTCCTTCATCTTTAGTCCTACCACATGGGATGCAACACTTACTACCCCATATCCTCCTGCACTTAAGCTAGGAAGCGTCGTTCCATCTTCGCCTGTATAAACTAAAAAGTCTTTAGGCACCCTCTTTACTACTTCTGCAAATTGGACAATGTTTCCACTTGCTTCTTTTAGAGCGACAATATTCTTAATTTCCGCTAGCCTTGCTACTGTTTCCGGTAGCATATTAGCTCCTGTTCTACCAGGTACATTGTATAGCATGATATCTCCATCTACAGCTTCAGCTACTGCCTTAAAGTGCTCATACATGCAGTCTTGATCTGGTTTGTTATAATAAGGTACCACGACCAGTAGTCCATCCACCCCACAAGCTAAAGCTTTTTGGGCATTTTCTATGGTAGCCGCAGTTGAATTTGTTCCTACCCCCGCTATAATAGGTACATCAACAGATTTCTTTAATGCTTTGAACAACTGTGTCTTTTCATCACTTGTAAGCGTAGGTGCTTCTCCGGTAGTACCACTTACCACCAAAGCAGTGGTGCCTTCTTTTATAAGGATTTTAGCCAATTCCACTGCCTGATCATAATCTACCTCTAATCCTTCATCAAAAGGCGTAACCATCGCCGTCATAAGTCTGCCCCAATTTTTCATGTTCTTTCCCCCCTTATATAATTGTTCTATAGTACTAATTTACCAACATAATGAAAACATTCTTGATTTCGTTTTTATTCTTTCTCATCTTTTAAAATCCCTATTTTAACAGGCCTAACAGGCTGTCTATAGGTTGAAGGTGTAATTTCTTCTAAACTGGTTTTCGTTTCCCTGGCCAAGATACGTTCAATTAGCCTTCTGCAGGTTCTACCCTGACATAACCCCATCCCGGCTCTAGTCCATCTTTTCACTTCATTCACGTTGGTAGCACCATTTTTTATTGCCTCAATAATTTCTTGCTCTGTTATTTCTTCACATCTACAGATGATATCTTCTTTCATTTTCAGCACCTCTATTCCTAGCTTTAATACCGCTGTCACTATATTCATCCCAATAAATTGAAACATCCTTAATCAAATTTTCAATATGGCGGATCATACATCGCTCCGCCTCTTCTTCATCATGATTTTTTATAGCATTGAAAATTTCCTTATGAGCAACACTGTAGGGTGATTTCACCTGTGCCCTCATAAATTCAAAAAGTGTAGATTGTTGTCCTAATGTTGATAATATATTGTAAAGAGATTCTAACACTTTGTTTCTAGAAGCTTTAGCAATTGCCTTATGAAAAGCGATATCAGCCTCAGCAACGCTTTGATTCTGTGTATGTTTTTCACCCTGCTTCCTTAATATTTCGCCTAAATGTTCTATTTCCACATCTGTAATATTTTGAGCTGCAAACCTTGCAGTTTCACGTTCAATAGCTTTTCTTGCCTGCAATACCATAATATAGCTTTCTAATACCTCAGTACTAATCAATCGATCTAATTCTCTTTTGTGATAGTTTATATTCTGAATAATTTTTGCTTTATCTATAGCCTCCATCCCTTTAGCTGTGATCACTCTGCCTTTTGAACTTTCCTTTTCTAAATATCCTAATTTTTCTAAGCTGCTTAGAATCCTTCCTATCGTAGCTGAACTAATTTGTATTCCCTTATCCTCTAGTTTTTCAACAAGAAACCATGATCCTATAGGTCCATTGGATGAGGCTATACATTGTAACACAATCAATTCCTTTTCCTCAAGAATTTGCTTCATTCGTATTCCTCCAGTTAATACAGTTTTTTGTTAAGGTATGATAACCTACAATGTTACCATACCTTAACTGAAACTACTAATCAAGTCAACTTCATTTTTTTAATAAGCTACTAGAAAACTATACGGCTTCACTCTCTTGAGTTTGACTTTTCCCTCCGGTTAAGCTAGATACCACAACAATCAGTATTGCTGAAATTGCTAATGCAATCAATACTCTATTTGGACCTAATGCTGTGACTTGAGTCAATACTGAGCCTACCACAATACCTACCCTTGCACCCCATGGAGTAACTTTACTATTCTTTTTACCCATTTCAAACGCTTCATCAGGACGTTCTTTCCATAACAAGCCAACTAGCAATAATGGTACTAGTCCTCCACCTGCCATGGCATAGGCTTTTGAAAATAATCCCAGGATTGAACTTGCATATATCGCTGCAAGGCCAGCAAATAGACCAATGAGCACAGTCAATCCTTTTGCATATTTTACTAACTCCTCATCTGTGGAATTAGGTTTAAAGGGCCTAATCAAATCATTCACAACTAAAATGGAAGCAGCGTTTAGGTTGGAGTCAGCAGAGGACATGCCAGCTGCTAAAATCAGTGCAAAAATCATAGCTGCCATGCCTACTGGCACATAGTTATGCAAGAACCATGGCATAGCTTCATCAGGATTCAATCCTTGATTTAAAGTGAAGATTATCATACCAACTACTGCAGTTAACATAACCATGATGATTGCTATAATACCGCTGTATAATAAACCATTTTTTGCTGTTTTACTATTTTTTGCGGAGAAACATCTTTGCCAATAGATTTGTGCAACTAGAATTCCAACACATCCTGTTATAAACTGGGTAAACAGTTGAAGATAATCGCTGCTTCCACCAGTCAAACTCCACATCTCGGCTCTACCTAACTCTGTCAAACGCACTCCTAGTTGTGCCATACTCCAGTTTACTGGTGAGAAGGCATAAATATAGAAGGCTGTACCAAAAATCAATACTAGTACACCTTGAAATAAGTCAGTCCAAACTACAGAATATATTCCTCCTAAAGTAGTATAAAGAATAAATACGGCTGTAAATAAAAGTATGATCGGAATAGGATCTGCACCTGTAACAACATTAAAAATACTTCCAAAGGCTTTCCCTTGCCCACCAACCCAAGCAATCATAATCATGGAGGCTAAAATTCCCGCCATTGCTCTAGATACTTTATCTCTCGCTATTAAATCATCAATAAACTCTGGAAAAGTATTATAAGTAAAGCGTCCTGCCAACCCAGCTATAAAAAGTGCAAAAATAATTTTAGAACCTTGTTCCCCTAAAATAAATGCCATCCAAGGCAATCCTGTTGAGTACCCTTTGCCAGCATGTCCTACAAAGTTTCCTACCCCCATGATTGTAGCAAACTGTGTACAGAAAATTAAATACATCGGAAAGCTTTTGCCTCCAATTGCGTAGCTTGAAAAGCTTTGCTGAGCTGCATCCTTGACCTTCCAAGAAATAACTAAAAATATGCCACACATCAGAGCAGTGATTAACCATAATAATCCACCTAAACCCATCTTAAATCCTCCTTTTTTATAACTTTTTATTTATTAAACAGAAATTGCTTTGCTTTTCTCCACCTCCTCTTTTTTATTGAATCTCTGTATGTTCAATTCTTCCATATCATAGTAAATATGCTTTTTGCTGATTAAATCAGCCATAAGCTTGCCTGTAATTGGTACAAGGGCTATGCCATCCCCCTCATGTCCTGCTGCTATATAGAACCCTTTTCTTTCTGAAACTTCTCCAACAATTGGTTTTCCATCTAAAGATGCAGGTCTAAAACCCGCAAAGGATCGAATAATGTGAACGTTATTCAATATAGGAAAAAACTTTATTGCTTGATTTACTAAAAGCTTTAAAGCCTCATAATTCGTCTCTTTATTAAATCCAACATTTTCTCTAGTACTGCCAATCAGATAATTACCATGTATCGCTTGACTGAAAGCAAATCCTATTCCCAGCTCCTTAAACAGAGGATTTTGGTTTTTAATCAATTCAGGGTTCATCTTGGCAACCATGTACTCAGCACTCCATACATTGGTTTCTCCCAGCTGAGGTATTTGTTCTGTTACACAAATCTGACCCTTTTTGGGAGTTATAGGTATATCTATGCCTATCATATCTCCTATTTTTGCTGCCCAGGCCCCTGATGTATTCACAATTTTTTCAGCTTCTATGTAATGATCATCTTGCAAAATGATTTTCCAATAATCCTTTCTGGGAACAATTTCTTTTATACAAATATTTCTTTTAATATCTAATCCTAAATCTATTCCTTTAGCTAAAAATCCCTTCATAACACAAAAAGGGTTGACTTGTGAATCTTTAGTACTATATGTAGATGCGATGATTTTTTCTGTTATATGGGGCTGCTTTTTAAAGACATCCTTTTTATCTATAATTTCCACCTCAAGACCATATTTTTTTTGATTACTTACAAAATCCTCCATTACCCTTAGTTGTTCTTGATCTTCTATTACGATCATTCCACCTCTAGTCTCAAACTGTATATCAGTATTCAATTCTTTAGATAAAGCTCTATACATTTCTAGACTTTCTAAAGACATCTCTAAAGATATCCCAGGCTTCTTGGATTGAAGTAGAATCATATCGTCACAAGCTCCAGAAGCACCACTGCCAATTTCATTTTTTTCTAATAGAACAACTTTATATCCCTCTTTCAACAGATAATAAGCTGTAGATAATCCCATGATTCCTGCCCCAATAACGGCAACATCAAACTTTGTTTTCATGTAAGTCATCCCCCTTTATCTAATCGCCGGCAACTAATCATCATTAGATGAGTAGTTGTTAATCTAATGATATATTCTGGAAAATAGTTTGTCAATATTATTTTTTGAATATTTTATATTTTGAATGAATTGCATTTTTCAAAAATTTTTATCTCGATTTTCCCCAGTTTTTTAAATATATTTCCTAATAATTATATGTTTTTATGAAATAAAATAATTTTCATAATATTATTGACATTTTTCTTATTTTGTATTTATAATTAATATACACTACTCATCACATGATGAGCTACTCTGGAATTTTATAGATTTTTTATAAGAGGAGGTCTTAGAGAAAAAGTTTTATAGGTATTTTAAAGAACTGACTAACTCCTTCTATAAATATAAATATGAAAAAATCAATCAAATAATTTCTAATATCTGCAGGTCAGTCAAACATTTTAAAAATTAAAGGGGGTAATCAACAATGTATGGTAGAATTTTGAATATTGATTTAACCAATAGAAGTTATCATATCGAAGACTTAGAAGCTTCTATCATCAAAAAATTTATTGGTGGGAAAGGTTTAGGTGCCTATTTATTGCATACCAATCTACAGGGTGGAGAAGATTCACTTGCACCAGAAAACCCACTTATTTTTATTAATGGTCCTTTTACAGGCACCATGTTTCCTACTTCCGGTAGAACGGTTGTAGTAAGTAAATCTCCCCTTACTGGCATTTTTACAGATAGCCATGCAGGAGGATATTTCGGTCCAGAGTTAAAGAAAGCTGGCTACGACGGTATCATCATAAAAGGAAGTAGTATCACACCTACATATATATGGATAAACAATGATTCCATCCAGTTTAAAAACGCCTCCCATATATGGGGATCCACGGTAGAAAACACAATAGATTCTCTTAGAGAAATAACCGATGCTAAGGCTCATGTAGCGTGTATTGGACCTGCTGGTGAAAATCTTGTTAAGGTTTCTTCCATTATGATGGATAAGGACGATGACTCTTTTAGGGCAGGAATAGCCGCTAGAGCAGGTGTAGGGGCAGTTATGGGTTCTAAAAATTTGAAGGCTATTGTAGTAAAGGGTTCAAGAGAAAATCAATTATATGATCTAGATAAATTTAAGGGAACCGCCGTTGAAGCGTTTCAACATATTAAGAGTGATTCCTTTATCCCTACACGTAAAAAATATGGTACATCCTATTGGGTAGAGCCAGCAAATCAATATGGCGTTTTGCCTACCAATAACTTTCAACAGGGTCATATTGAAAATGGTGATAAATTGTACGCCAACCATATAAAGGAAAACCATGTGGAAAGAAATACTACCTGCTATAGTTGTCCTATACAATGTGGTAAGATTATTAAAGCAAAAGGTAAAAATGTAAAAGTAGAGTACGAAACCATTGCACTACTAGGCAGCAATAATGGAATGACAGATATAAGAGAAGTTAGTGAAGCCAATTTGTTATGCAACAATCTAGGTTTGGATACAATTTCTGTTGGTAACATTATTGGTTTTGCAATGGAATGTATGGAAAAAGGCATTCTTCCCAGCACTACTAAATTCGGTGACAGTGAAGGACAATTAGATTTGATTAATAAAATAGCCTACAAAGAAGGCATAGGAAAAGTATTATCAGAAGGAGTAAAGATAGCTTCTCAAAGCTTAGGCGGAGATGCAGAAAGCTTTGCAATGCATGTAAAGGGACTAGAAATACCTGGTTATGAACCTAGAAGTTCATGGGGTATGGCCTTAGCCTATGCTACCGCAGATCGAGGAGGTTGCCATCAAAGAGCCTGGACGGTAGCAGCAGAATTAAGAGGAGCTTTAGAGCGATTCTCTTTTAACGATAATATAGACGTTGTCAAAGGGATACAGGATGAGAGGGCTAGTGCATATTCCTTACTTCTTTGTGATTTTGCTCCCGTAAAAATAGAACATGTCCTTAAGGGTTTTAATTATGCAACTGGAATAGAACTGTCTGAAGAAGAATATCTTCAAGCTGGTGAAAGGATTTGGAATCTTATCAGACTTTTCAATGTGCGAGAAGGTATCTCCAGGAAGGATGATACTTTACCTCCAAGAGTTTTTGATGACGAGCTTCCTCTGCCAGAAAAAAATCTACCCATGAAAAGTATTCGGCTTGATAGAAAAGCTTTTTCAAATGCAATTGATGAATATTATCGTATTCGAGGCTGGGATGCAAACGGAATTCCTACGAAAGAAAAGCTAAAGGAATTGGATTTGAATAATTTCGGCTATAATATTGAATACTATGTGGACGAATTTGTAATTCATAAGTAAATTTTATAAAATAGTATTTGAACCACTATTCAATATTAGAGGAGTGATAGAAATGAGTAAAAAAGAAGTTCAGTTTCCCCAATATACTGCTGAGATGCTGCAGACCTTAAAGGAGGGTCGGGTGCTATTAGTTGCTGAGGGAAAGGAAGGCAAACCCAATCCAATGACTATAGCATGGGGTAGTATTATGTTCGCTTGGAATAAGCCTATCTTTGTGGCAATGGTTAGAGGATCAAGACATACATACAAGCTAATTGAAGAAAGCAATAGCTTCACAGTTAATTTCTTTACAGATAAATACAAGAAAGAAATGGGATTCTGTGGTTCAAAGTCAGGAAGAGATTACAATAAGTTTGAAGAAACAGGTCTAACACCAGTTTCCGGAAAGGTCGTTCCCATCCCTGTTATAGAAGAAGCATTTTTAAATGTAGAATGCAAAATCATAAACAAAGAAAAGATGAATCCAGAGTTTTTGGAGAAATCTATCATGGATCAATACTATTCATTAGATAATACACCAGGAAAAGATCTTCACATATTCTATTTTGGAGAAATTGTTGCAATGTATACAGAAGATGATGCTGTTGAAACAGTTTTTAAAGATAACTGGTTATAAGAAAGTCTTTTTTCAAAGATTTATAGGATGACTTTCTTGAAACCATTAACGGAAATTATAACTTATGTAAACTATATTCTAAAGAAGTCTTTCACTTTAATATGGGTTTAAAGCTAGCCCAGAAAGATTTGAAAAAATCTCAGGTTATTTGGATTTACTCTGCTGCTATCAAGGGTAAGCCTATTGATAAAATTTTTGAGACATTAAAAATCGCTTAGAAATCTGTTTATCTATTCAACTGTAAAATTTTTGAAGTGAAAATGCACTAGCATAGTAAAATGGATAAAATAAGACCTTCTACCATATTAAGAAGGCTTTCAACCTATAGCTTAAAAACCAAATTGTATTTAGCCTTTAGAGAACTTGGAAGAGCCGTCTGGACAGGATTTCTCTTAAATTACATCATGGATGAGAATCTCAGAAGTACAATCCAAGAAGCTAGCAACAAAAGCGAAGCCTTTAACGTCTTTACGAAATGGCTATTTTTGGTGGCGAAGGAGTAATTGCTGAAAATAAATAGTCCAATGCTGAGTATCCAAAATATAATGAGTATTGTTTTAATATTATATAATACTTTTATATAAATGTTGTATATTTCCCAAGAATTATGGTATATTATAAGTAAGACAATATAATTGTAAATCGAGCCAATTATGTTCACTAAAAAAAGCAGGTGTTTGCCCACCTGCTTTTTTCGTGCTGCTTATCTTGCTGCAGCAACTAGAGTAGCTATAGCTGTGATTAAAGCTGCAATTGCTATTATAATCTTTGCTATGTACTCTGCTTTTTCTTTTGTTTTCGAAGCCAATTACGTTCACCTCCCTCCTTGGAAGGATGAATTTATTATAACATATCAGAACTTCCTCACCCAGGGTATGAAGAAATAAAATTACCTATTCTTCAAATAACTATTTAAAGTTATCATTTATGATAATATTTCATATGATATTTAGAATTCTCATCTTAAAATTATAAGCCCTAAAGCATTCCTACTAAGAAAATTCCAGCAGTAATTATCATTAGTCCTGGTTCAATTATTCCATCGGTTTCAATCGTAATAAGCATCTTAAACCATTTTGATGTGAAGGGATATAAGAGCTTAGTCCCATGATGAGTAAATAAATCTGCCAGGATATGAAGAGAAGCTCCAGTAGTTAATCCTATAGCAAAACCTTTTACTCCGTAATGCTGGACCAGTAAATAGCTTAAGGTCATTACGAAGCCTAGCCCAACTAAACTATGGGTAAAGGAGTGATGACTTGATATCCCTACCATGATTAAAAAGCCTGCCAAGCTGGGGTAACAAATATGCTGCAGCTGCAGCACCGATGGTCATATGGGTTTTACCTGTCATTTTCTATTTAACCTCCTAAAAATAGGCTTCTCAGAATGGTTTCTAAGGCCTTTATATTTTCTTTCTTGACCTTAAACTACCTCCATCATAAATCTGAAGGCATATGAAGTCTTAGCCTAAAATAGCAGTTATAATTCTTTTCAACATTCCTGCTTCTACAAACTCAAAGCCTAGCTTATGTTTAGGTGTTAGATGTATTATCCCTTTATATTCTCCAGAGAGATCCTTTTTCTTAAAAGTCAATACAGAAGTTTTTTTCTCATTAGGAAGAGTTGAAACTCTGTGGGACGGATAGCTTCATGAGCGTCCTGGACTATCTCTTTTGTAGTGTATTTTTGAGGATTTATAGGGGTATCGCCAACATTTCCGAAATGTTGGCGATACTCCTTTAAGCGATTTTTTCGGACAAGGTAGACCTACCCTACCTTGTCTGTTTTTAATCAAGTCTTTTGGTTCTGTACAGCCTATTAGTTATGAAAAATAATAATTTAATACTCCAATATATAATTACTACAGAAATAATATAGTTGCCGACCTCAAAACTTATTTGTTTTAAATTTTCAGGGAAAAACAATTGAAAAATATACTTGGGAGGATTTTTCCCAATATAACTTATAAACTTAACAGGAAACCCTAATGAATGTCGAATTGGACTTACTCTTACATATGATCTGAGAAATATTGTTAAAAAAGGGATTATTAAACTAATTAGAAGTATTGTTTTGTTTTTTTTCATTCCTTTCTCCTCCATAATAATTTCGATATTTTAAATCAACAAAAACCGAATATACCTAGATATATACAAATAAATTATAATTACTATAAATTATCATATTGTATTTTAAGGGTTAGTATATAATATAATATTATATTAAGTCTTATCTGTATCCTCTATACTAAACACTATTCTATATTATTTTAATGTAAGTGACATTGTCCAATCTTGTGCGTCACTTGCACCTATTGTGTAACCCTTAATCGCTACCCCTAAGATCCATTTACCCGATACTGTAATAGTTGCTTTACTTTTGTCGCTGCTAAATTTAGGAACTGCTGCTTTTATATGCTTCCAAGAAGCTAAGTTGAAACCAGACGCATCTGATTTTATATCATAAACTGAATGGAATTTTGGCTTTCCATTTTCAAAGTAATATTTATAATCAAAATAGATATGCTTTTTGCAGAACATACCCGTAATCATAAAACTTGTATATGGTGAATATTT
>NZ_FZOJ01000056.1 GCF_900188145.1 Anaerovirgula multivorans
TATAGATGGAAAAACCATGAGGGGAACGGCGAATAAAAGAGCAGGCAAAAGAGCAGTTCATATTGTAAGTGCATGGTGTAGTAGTAATAAGCTTGGATACATTTCATGACAAACCAAGGCCTACCACAATACAAATGCTGCAATGGCATTTTTAAAAAATTCTCTTTTGAGGATTTTGGAATAAAATGTATTCATGCTTTTGCCGTGATTCAAGTGTTCTCATGTATTGATTTTATAGTTTGATTATGATATAATAAGAATTCAGCAATTGAGTATTAATCTTTTATGAATAAAACATTCAAAGGGTGAAAGTAATGGGCAATGAAGGACGAAAAATTTTAGCCACCAATAAAAAAGCAAGACACGATTATTTTATAGAAGAAACCTATGAAGCTGGAATAGAACTAAAGGGTACAGAAGTAAAATCTATTCGTCAAGGTAAAATCAACATCCGTGATGGTTATGCCAGGGTAGAAAACAGCGAGGTTTTCCTGAACAATGTCCATATAAGCCCCTATGAACAGGGAAACATTTTTAACGTGGATCCCCTTAGAGTAAGAAAGCTTTTACTTCATAAAAGAGAAATCCGTAAGCTGATAGGATATGTGCAACAAAAGGGCTATACGCTAGTTGCCTTAAGTGTATATTTAAGTAATGGAAGAGTAAAAATAGAACTAGGTGTAGCTAGAGGTAAAGCAGAATATGACAAACGTCAAACTATTGCCAAGAAGGATGCCGATCGAAGAATTCAAAAAGAATTAAGAGATAGGCAAAAACAATAAACCATAAATAATATGGGGGCGTACTGGTTTCGACGGGGGTTTGGAGTCTTTGGTAGCGAGCCGTGTTTTGCTTGGTAACACGTCAAAAACTGGGCATTAAAGATAAACGCAAACGATAATTACGTTTTAGCAGCTTAATAAAACTGCTCGTTTCTACTAGGTAACCCACAGCCTAGCTAGAAACGTCATCTTAGTGGGGAACGTCTTAAGGGATGCCTTGACCTTAAGTTGTACAATTAGGGCTGGTCAAATCTATAGTATGTTGCTGGACGATGGAGGAGACGAGAAATAAAACAGTAACTACGCTCGTAGAAGCTGAAGGTAAAGGGCCTTCGGACAGGGGTTCGATTCAAAAGAGTCGCCTTGTGGTGCGAATCACAAGTGAAAATCTGGCTTAATCGGTGAAACCGTAACGTAAAGACGACGGCAATACCGAGGAGTATGTGGAGTAATCCAACAGCTCTGTATCGACTCATAGGCATCCTAATAGGATGTACTAGGATAGAAGTTTTGATTGGGGACATTCCCCAACAGAAGAGGAATACTCCAAATAGGGGTGTGTCCCCTTACATTATAGCTTCTATAACACGCCAGAGGACTTCAAGTGAAGTTCAAGATATAGTCAGCGCCATTGGAAACAATGGAACAAGGTGTCCCCTCGCCTCCACCAATTAAAAGAGAACCCTACTGTGAAAGCAGTAGGGTTTTTAAATTATATATGGCAAACTTATGTTTTAATTTAGGAGTAGAGTACTTGAGTTATAATTCACTGATATATACATAAATATTCAATTTTTTAATAGGCTGTATTAAAGATAAAAGTTCATATTTTTGTAAAAATTAACGATGGGGATATTGCTAATATATGAGGCCCATATATCCACTTCTTTATTAATAAGCATATATGGTTTTTAAAGATTATGTAGCTCTGATATGATAATGAAGCAACTAAAAAAGTAGGTACAATGAATTATTTTATACTATATAGGCCCTCCTCCGAAGGAGATTATTTTTTTAGAGAGCAAGTGCTATTCTAAACCTGAGTTTATTTAAACCATCAAGTCCAGCCATGTGGTGTGTATTGTGTTGATGTCGAGTGTAACTTCTAAATAAAGATTGAAAACAATAATATATAGATGTAGAATAGGTACCTTGTTCCATATCTATAGATAGAAGCTAGGCAAAATATTAGTTTAATTGAATAATGTCTTTTGTCCAGTATCCTTAGAGGACTAAATAGGATATTCGGATATAGATTATGATTAATATATCTAAATCAATATATGATGAGCCATAGGAATTCCTTTGGCTTTAATACTTTTTTGACTAGATTCTTATTGATGTTGCTATTTATGAATAAAATCTCACCATAAGAAAAAAATAGTATAGGGTGGTGAGTGTCTATGTATAAAAGGAATAGAAATAAAACTCAGCCAAAAGCAGGATATAAGGAAAATCAATTATCAACCTCATTGAAGGAAAACCTCATAAGGCTAGAGGAAGCCTTCAGTGATTGTCCTGATTTAATCAAAAGAAAGATTTTTTTAAATAAAGACAGGCAAGGATGCTTCTTGTATTTAAATGGAATTGTTGATATGGATCTAGTTCAAAGAGATTTTATTAATCCTATACTTTCCCTAAAAGATGATGATTTAGTTGATAAGGATATTATAGAAAGAATTGTAGCTGCTGACATAGATTGTCACCATGATCTTTCTTCAGTTATAAAAGATATTTTATCAGGATTTACTATACTTATCATAGACGGTAATCCCTTTGCTATATCATGTAAGCTATATAAATATGAACATAGAAGTATTGTAGAGCCAGAAATAGAAAAGAATGTACGGGGTCCCCATGAGGGCTTTATAGAAATAAATGATTCAAATATAGCTATACTAAGAAGGAAGATTAAGAATACAAAACTTAAATTTAAGGTTGCAAAAGTTGGAACAGTTATGAATCAAACAGTGACTATAGCATATATTGAAGATATTGCTAATATGGACCTCTTAAATAAGCTATATGCTAAAATAGAGGCCATAAACTATGATGGAATGATGGCAATAGGCTATATTGAACAATTTATAACAGATTTTAAGCTTTCACCATTCCCACAATACCTAGCTACAGAAAGGCCAGATAAGGCAGTGGCGGCCTTGTTGGAGGGAAGATTTGTAATAATGCAGGAGGGAACACCCGTTGTATTAATAGCACCTATAAGCTTTTTTTCTTTTTTTCAGGCCTTAGATGATTACAGTACCAATTGGATGTTTGGTACTTTTATTAGGGCAATAAGACTATTAGGAGCCCTGATAGCGATTTTTTTACCGGCAATTTACATAGCTATTACATCCTTCCATTATTTTATGGTTCCGTTAGACTTATTGGTACCATTGGCGGAGTCTAGGATTAAGGTTCCTTTCCCACCAATTATAGAAGCCCTTATTCTTGAAATAACTATAGAGATGCTTAGGGAAGCGTCCATAAGACTACCAAGCTATATTGGAATTTCCATAGGCGTTGTTGGAGGTTTAGTTATTGGTCAGGCAGCTGTTGCAGCTGGTATTGTAAGCGATTTATTTATTATAATAGTTGCTGTTACTGCAATGGCCTCTTTCATCATACCAACCTATGACATGGGACTTGCTGTAAGGTTTATAAGGTTCATCTTTATGCTGTTATCAGCAGTCTTTGGGATAGTAGGGATAGTAGTGGCTTCTGCAGTGCTAATTGCCCATTTAGTAGTATTAGAATCTTTAGGACAACCATATTTTCAACCAGTGATACCTCTAAAAATTAGGGAATTAAAGGATACAATGATCAGGGCTCCAATAAAATTCCTTAGAAGAAGACCTGATCAAGGAATCCCCAATAATGATAAAAGAGGAAGGTGAAATGTTGGATAATAAACATAAAATTAAATCCAGTCAACTATTTGTCTTTATCATAGCAGCACAGATTGGCATTGGTATTCTTACTCTTCCTTCAATTATTGTGGAAATAGCAGGACATGACGCATGGATATCGGTTATACTGGCGGGAATAATAACTTCTTTGGCACTTGTAATTATTATGCTTCTTTTGAATAGATACAAAGACAAATCCATACTTGAAATTAATAAGCTTCTGTACGGCAGATATTTAGGTAGCATTATAAACCTATTCATAATAACTTATACCTTTATTGCTGCCACCCTAGGTACTCGCATTTTCACCGATGTAATAAAGGTTAGCGCCCTAAAGCTGACTTCCCCTGTAGTACTAACTTTTTTTATACTGATACCTGCTATTTATCTTGCATGGTATGGTCTTAAGGCTATATGTAGATTTGCAAATACATTACTTGTGATTTTCTCCTTGGTAGTTATTTTTTTCTTAATAACCCACAATGATTTTCGCCTAACTTTTCTTATGCCAGTAGCAGATGCAGGTATAGGCCCAATTACTATGGCTATCATTCCTTCATTTTTTGGATTTTTGGGAATTGAGTTAGTGACAATTATTTATCCCAATATTACTGACAAAGAAAATGCAATGAAGTATGCTTTAGCAGCAAATTTATTCTCTATGACTTTCTTTGTTATTGTTACTGGCTATTCTACAGGATTTTTTGGGGAGGAAATGTTAAAATATATGGAATTTCCCCTTTTTAACATTGCTAGATCCTATAAAGCTCCTGTTTTTGAAAGGATAGATCTGTTTTTTGTTGCACTTTGGCTTCCAGCCATGGGTAGCTCCATACTAAAATTTTTTTTCTCATCCTATTATAGCATCAATATATTATTTAATATTCAGAAGAGAGGAGTACTTCTATCGATGGTTTATATTTCTGTAGTCGTGCTAAGCAGAGTACCAAAGGACGTAGTTCAGACAAACCAATTTCTTGAGGTGTTAAATTTTATTGGTATTGGATTTATAAGCTTTCTATGTATATGCTATTTACTTTCTTTTGTTAACAAAAGGGGAGTTGGTATAAAATGAAAAAAATATGGATTTTTATATTGGTGCCTATAATTCTAACGGGATGTTGGGATCAAAGGATTTATGAAAAGGTTGGTTTTATTCTTAATATGGGAATAGAAAAAACAGATGATGACATGATGCTGATATCCTTTACCAATCCCGTAGTTGGTATTCAACAGCAGGGGGAGGTAGAGATGATTACAACTATAGCCAATTCCCTTAGGGAGGCTAGAGAAGACGGCAGGCTTGTTTCCCCAAAAAATCTAGAAGGTGGAAAAATACAACATATATTAGTATCATACGATATGGCAGAAGGAGGGATTTTTAACCTGCTGGAGCTCTTTCAAAGAGATCCTATTAATCCAGCATTGGCACTAATTGTTGTTGTTGATGGTAGCCCCAAGGAGCTTATTGAAAAATCATTAACCTTTGGAGATAAGCCCCGCAGTGCATATTATATAAGTCAGCTCCTAGAGAATAATATAAGGAATGGGTATATTCCAGATACAAGAATATATAACTTCGATATTGCATATTTTGCTCCTGGCCTAGATCCCATAACACCAATGATAAAATTAGAGCCAAATGGAATAAAAATTACAGGGACAGCTCTATTTTCTGAGGATAAAAAGGTTGGTAGAATTGATACGAAAATGACCTCCTTATTATTGGCAGCAATGGGGAGATTAGGAAGCGCCACCTATTTAACTAGTAATTACTTTGACGAAGATCAAGGAATGAAATTTCAGACTGCTGTATTATTAAGGCATGTAAAAAGAAAGTTTGATATTGAGGTAAGGGAGGGTAAACTAGCAGTTAATATGAAGTTAAGCTTTGATGTAACCTTGGATGAATATAAATGGGATAGAACAGATGAGGCGATAAATCAGAAGACTCTTGAGGAGACCATAGCTAAAGCAATGAAAGCAGATTATGTACAACTATTTAATCATATGCAAGATATAGGCAGCGATCCAGTAGGTATTGGAGATATGGTAAGGGCAAAACATAATGACTATTGGAGAAGTATAGAATGGAAGGAAGCATATAAGCATGCTGAGATTAATATAGATGTTAAGGTTGATATAAAACAACATGGTGTCATCAAATAAAAAACATCTCTAGGATTTTTTTCTTAGATCTATTATGTCTGACATACTCAAATCCCAAAATCTTTCTAAGCCATCAAGATGAGACGAGATTATCTAATTTATTATTCATAAGTTGTACAATAAGGGCTGGTCAAATCCGTACTATGTTGCTGGAGAGGAGGTCGGAGACGAGAATCAAAACAGTAACTATGCTTGTAGAAGCTGAAGGTAAAGAGGCCGACCGACAGGAAGGGTTCGACTCCCCTCGCCTCCATCAATTTAGTAAGAAAAGAACTGAAAACTTAAGATAATTGATTTTAAAAGTAAAATACTGTTCTTATGGTGGTAATGAGAACAGCATTTTTGTTGTGTTTTTAAAAATAGGAGAAGATGTGAGGATAGGTTCTTACAACATCCAAAGAAGACACTCTAAGCTGTCTAGTAGAAACGTATTTGATTGGTTTCCATAAAAAAGGATTACTTATGATTCATAAATAATATGTGCCGGTAGTGTAAAATAATCTGTGCTTAAGTGAAAATAAAAGCTCCTTTCTGGCAAGAATGAACAAACAATTCCAATTCAGAAAGGAGTATTTTTATGAGCGTATTACCAAGAGAAGTATTAAGAGAAATGATAGTAGGAGGTAATTTAAAGACAGCAGATGATTTACATTCTTTCCTGAAGGATCTTTTTAAAGATGCTCTACAGGAAATGCTAGAAGCAGAGCTTGATGTAGAGTTAGGCTATGCTAAAGGAGACAGAAAGAATAAGGAAACCGATAATCGAAGAAATGGTTATGGGGAAAAGACAGTTAAAACAAAGTATGGAGAAATGGAACTAGAAGTACCAAGGGATAGAAATGGTGATTTTGAGCCAGTAGTAATACCAAAGAACAAAAGAGATATTTCAGGTATTGAAAATAAGGTAATATCCCTTTATGCTAGGGGTATGTCCACTAGGGATATTCACGACCAAATCAAAGATATCTATGGAATAGAGATATCTGCAGAAATGGTAAGTAAAATTACTGATAGAATGCTACCTCAAATAAAGGAATGGCAAAATAGAGCCATAGAACCCATCTACCCCTTCATATTTTTAGATGCTATCCATTATAAGGTTAGAGAAGATGGGCAGATTAAAAGCAAAGCTGCCTATGTGGTATTAGGCATAAACCTAGAGGGATTTAAAGAAATACTAGGGATTTGGATAGGAGAAAATGAGTCCTCAAAATTTTGGTTAGGGATACTTAACAAATTGAAAAACCGAGGATTACAGGATGTTTTAATCTTCAGTGTTGATGGGTTAACAGGTTTAAAGGAAGCCATCCAGGCGGTGTTTCCTCAAGCTCAAATTCAAAGATGTATTATTCACCAGCTTAGAAACTCCTTTAAATATGTTTCCTACAAGGATCTTAGAGAGTTTGCCAGTAATTTCAGAGCTGTGTATACCGCAGTAAATGAAGAAACTGCCTACCAAGAGCTAAATGATCTGGAAGAAAAATGGAGCAAGAAATATCCCTTTGCCATCAAAAGCTGGCATGCCAATTGGGATGTATTATCTCCCTTCTTTAAGTTTCCTGTCGAGGTGAGAAGAATCATGTACACCACCAATATCATCGAAGGTCTTCATAGACAATTTAGAAAGGTAACAAAAACAAAGTCCATTTTCCCTTCCGACCAATCGCTAGAGAAAATGCTGTATCTAGCAAGCCAGAATACTACAAGAAAATGGACTCAGCGTTACCGTAGTTGGGATATTGTCCTTAACCAACTAATGATCTTCTTTGAAGGTAGAATAGAACCTCACCTTACACTCTAAAAAGATGTTTTTGTCAGTAAAAGTTAAAATGGAAGCTTGGTAGCACGTCAAAAACTGGGCACTAAATATAAACGCAAATGATAATTACGTTTTAGCAGCTTAGTAAAACTGCTGGTTTCTATTAGGCAACCCACAGCCCAGCTAGAAACGTCATCTTAGTGAGGAACGCCTTAAGGGATGCCGTTATAATTTAAGTACAATTAGAGCTGGTCAAATCCGCACTATGTTGCTGGAGGAGGTCGGAGATGAGAATCAAAACAGGAACTACGCTCGTGTTCGTTATGCACACTCTGCCAGAGTGGGTGCATTTGAAATCTTGAAGAACTGTTTGATACTAAGGAAACGTGTTACGAGTATAGGTATTGTGTAATAATGCATAGCTCCTTGTGATATCCCCCCACTGCCAGCCAGTTTGCTCCGGAAGGCAGTGGGACTTTTTCTGCTTTGCAAATTCTTTGTGAATGGAGCTTCTTGACTGGATATTATTCGCTATACCGTATATAATAAATGAAAGATCGTTCTTTAGGGAGGGAAAATTATCTCATGATCTTGAGCTGATTAAAATGTGGGTTGGAGTTGACGCTTACCTCGGAATCATAATTTTTGCCATTATCACCACGACGGTCATCACACTTTCCATCAACAATACGGCAAGTGGAATTATTGACGATTACAAAACACGTTTTGGCAGCGAAGTAACCATCTCGCCTGATATGCAAGAGGTAATGAAATCAGGCACATCACTTATCCCAAGGATTACTGCGGAGCAACGCAAGGCATTCGCGCAGTCGGAGTATATTAAAGAGTATAAGCTCACGGCTAATGCGGGTGTTTTCGGCGAAAATATAAAAGCCGTCGATGGGGGTATAGGCGGGGGTAGCGGAACAACGGGAATGACAGGCGGCGGTAAATCCGAGTTTATTGATCCAACGATGCAACTGCTTGGAAACCAGTTTGATGATTTTCAAACAGGAATGCGGGGGATTACCGACAATCTCATTACCAATGCTACTGCGGTGGAGAACATCGTTCTCTCTATGAATATCAGCGGTGTCAATGATAAGAACAAGAAATCACATGCATACGCTCTCTTAGAAAAAGTGGGTATTGACTGGGAAAAAGCAGACAGAAAGGTTTTGAAGCTGTCTGGCGGCGAACAGCAGCGCGTTGGTATAGCCAGAGCGTTGTCGCACAATCCCGATATTATCATAGCAGACGAACCTACGGGTAATCTTGATACAGAGACGGAGAATGCCATTCTGGACATTCTTATAAAACTGGCACAGGAGGAGGACAAGTGTGTGATTATTGTAACACATTCAAAAAAAGTGTCCTCAGCGGCTGATGAGGTTTGGGGCATTCAAAAAGGGATGATCCAACTCGTGCACGGCGGGAATAAGCAGTGAAACCCAGACGATAGTTAGATTATCTTATTATAACATTGTGAAAAGTAATGGTGATACCATTGCCATAACGATGGTAAAAACGAAAAGAAGCGGAGGATCAACCTTCCTCCACTTCTCTCGCTTGTGAAATTCTGTTAGCTGTGACTCCAACGATGATAAGCTCTTTATCATCAAGCCCATCCAATATGCTGTTCAACTGCCTGCGTCGTGTACTTTTGGATGGCTCAGTGTTCGGATAGAAAAACATGTCAAACAAAACCTCCCGGTGATGACATCTCCCGCCTTGAGGGGCGATGTTTCATAGGGACAGGGGGAGCAGGAGCACACAAAAATAGATGGCATAAGTTCTAGTCCATGATCCATGGTCCATGGTCTTGCAAAAAGAGAATACTTGAAGTATCTTGACAAATAATCAAATAAGTAGTAATATATAGAAAAGATACCGAGTAGACGGTATGTTTAAGAAAGAAGGATTTGATTTATGAAGAATACCAGAGAACGTATTGTAAGTATTTCCTTTATTCTTTTTATGCAGAAGAGTTATAAGGAGGTTACTATAAAAGAAATTGTGCAAAAAGCGGGAGTATCACAAGGTGCTTTTTTCCATTATTTTAAAAATAAAGAAGAGCTTTTTCAGGAAATAATTGATGATTTCCTTTCTTCTATTATTGGAGCTTTCAATAGTATGAGTAAAGATTCCCTTTATCAATTTTATCATGATTACGCAGACTATTTTATTAGAAGCTTTTCTATAGAGAACGATGGGGAGAAGGAGAGTATCCTTAGTTTGAATTTTTTTGCTTTTTGTTTTGAAGCCTTAAAGCGCTTTCCAAGTTTCAGAGGAAAGCTATTGAAAGCCCATCAGATTGAATTGAATACATGGGAAGACATGATTCGCTTAGCGAAAGTCAATGGGGAGATTAAGTCACCCATGAAGGATAAGGAGATTGCCAACATCTTTATACATATCTCAGATGGTGTAGGACTGAGAAGTATTTTTATGGAAAGCAGCAATGAAGATGCAAGGGATATCCTATTAACGTTATGGGATAGTCTTTATGAGGATTTAAAGAGATAAATCTGATTTTAAGATAAAATTAAATCACAGATGAGAAAAGTACCTAAGGCAATTATTTAAGTTTAGAGCTAAAGAGAAATCATTTAAATGGAAGCGGGTACTTTTTCACTCATCATTTTTTTAAAATAGAAACATACCGATTACTCGGTATCTATTTGATCAAAGGAGGCAAAGTATGAAAAAAATTGTTGTATTGATACTTATGATGATATTGCTGTTAACAGGCTGCCAGTCTCAAAAACAGCAGGAATTGGAAGTACCAGGGAAAAATGTAAAAGTAATGCAGGCTGAGACAAAAAAATATCCACTGACCTTAGAATATATTGGAATCGTAGATTCTCAAGATTTAAGAACATCTGCATTTAAAACAGTGGGAAAAATTGAAGAGATCTATGTAAAATCAGGGCAACGGGTAAAAAAGGGAGATAGACTGATGAGAATCAGTGAAGATGACTTGAAAACGAAAGTAGATATAGGCAAAGCACAGTATGAAATGGCAAAGACTCAATACGATATGGCTGTAAATGGACCTGTTCAAGAGGATATCAATAAAGCAAAGATTGAAGTGGAGATAGCTGAGAGAAATTACATAGATGCGAAGGACAACTATGAAAAGTATGAAAAACTGATGGAAGCAGGGGCTATATCGCTTCAGCAGCTGCAGAATAATAAATTAGAACTTGACTTAGAAGAAAAAAAGTTGAATAGTGTTAGAGAAGCTTATAACAAAGTATCAAGGGGAACCAGAGAGGAAGAACTTGAAGTATCAAAGAAACAAATGGACATCGCTTTTGCCTCTTATCAACAAAGTCAAGATTTACTTGAAAATAGCGGGCTTAGAAGTGAAATAGAGGGGGTTGTTTCAGAGATATTAGTAAAAGAAGGGGATCATATAACTCAAGGCATGCCTGTCATTGCCATAAAGAGCGATGAGAGTACCATAAAGGTTGGTGTTAATAATGAAGATGTAAGTAAAATAGTTTTAGGAATGGGTGTTATGGTAAAGCACCAAGGCAATGAAATTAAAGGCAAGGTGGAAACCATTGCTTCCATTCCTAGTCATCAAAGCAGCTTATATGAAGTAAAAATAAACCTTGAACCCAACTCAATTCCTATAGGAACCCTGCTGGATGTATTTTTTATACTTGGAGAAGAGGAAGGCCTCTTTGTTCCTATGAATAGTCTTCTAAATGAAGGATTTGATTATGTTTATCTTGTACAAGAGGATAAGGTAGTAATGAGGGAAGTTGTTTTAGGGGAAGTTTTTGGAAATGAAATAGAGGTAAAAAAAGGGATAAATCCGGGAGACAAAGTAGTTGTAGAAGGTATGAGAAGTGTAAAAAGTAATGACAGAGTGGAGATAAAGGAGTAAAGGGGGGATAGACTTGTTTGATAAAATAATTCAATTACCGATAAAAAATAAAACCGTGACCATATTCTTCATCATTATGATTATCCTGTTTGGACTATACAGCTATCATATTATCCCTAAACAAGAATACCCCGAGTTTACTACTCCAGGAGCAATAATCACTGTAGTCTATCCCGGAGCTTCTGCTGAGGAAGTTGAAGCCTTGGTAACAAAAAAGTTGGAGGAAGAGCTTACGGAGTTAAGAAACTATGACTATAGCAGTTCTTCTTCTCTAAATAGCGCAGCCGCTATACTTCTTCTTCTGGATAAGGATATTTCTCAAAGCGAAATTGATCAAACCTGGAATGAGCTTTATAGGATGATTGAAAATGTGAAAGAAGAGCTTCCGTCAGGGATAACAAAAATAGATATCGAAACCGATCTTTTAGAAACTACGGGGATATTGATTGGGTTATCAGGAGAAAACTATAGCTACGAGCAGCTGGTAGCCTATGGAGAAAAATTGAAAAGTAATCTTATAAGACTTGGCGGAATAAAGCGGTTTGAAATTGTTGGAGAGCAAGAGAAAGAAGTGAAAATAGAAGTAGATTTAAGAAAACTGAGTTTGTATAATATATCGTTGAGCCAAATATCAGGTATTCTTGTTGCTCAGAACATTCAAATGCCTTCAGGAAACATACAAGACGAAAGGATGAAGTTTTATTTAAATCAAGATGGGTTATTTAAATCCCTAGAAGAAATCAAAAATATCATTATAGATATAAGAGAAGACAAAATGATTGTAAGATTAAAAGATGTGGCCCAGATATATATGGGAGAAAAGGACGCTAATTACAAAATAAGAAACAATGGAGATAATGGAATTATATTGGTTGGGTATTTTAAAGGAGATTTAAACGTAGTAACAGCAGGAAAGGAAGTAAGGGAGGCTTTAGAGGATTTTAAAAGGGAGCTTCCTGAAGATATTAGTATAGGGGAGATCGTTTATCAGCCGGAAGAGGTAGGAAAATCGGTAAGTGAATTTATAAAAAATCTTATAGGTGGAATAATTATTGTTATCCTGGTGGTCATGATGGGAATGGGGTTCAGAAACGCCACAACCGTATCCTTTGCCATACCCTTATCTATGTTTATAACATTTATTACAATGGGGCTGATGGGTATTAAGATTCACATGATAACTATAGCAGGTTTAATTATGGCACTGGGGATGCTGGTGGACAATGCTATCGTAGTAAGTGATGGGATTCAGAACAAAATAGATGAGGATGTAGAACGTTTAACCGCTTGTGTTGAAGGGACAAAGGAAGTAGCCATGCCGGTGCTATCCTCTACCTTAACTACAATTGCAGCTTTCTCACCATTATTGTTTCTACCTGTGACAACAGGAGCATTTTTGGGAGGCATCCCTCAAATGATCATCATATCCCTGATTGCCTCTTATGGCATTGCCATTTTCATAACACCGCTTTTAGCTTATTTATTCTTTAGAAAGAGTAAAGAGAAGTATGGGAGGGGAAGGCTAAAAAATACCTTTGAAAGGCTGCTGGTTTTAGGGATGAGATACAAGATAATAACTCTGGTACTCTCCTTTGTTATTTTAATCCTATCCCTATCATTAACCGGCACTTTGCCTCTAGTGCCTTTGCCTAAATCAGAAAAAGATATGATTTATATTGATATACAAACTGAATTTATAAGTAACATAGATAAAACGGATAGTTTGGTGAAAGAAGTAGAAGCCGTGCTAAGGGAACAAGCGGAAGTGACAGCCTATTCATCCTCCATAGGGGGAGGACTTCCTAAATTTGACTTATCCGTTATGCCCCAGGCCAATGCTCCTAACTTAGGCCAGATTGTAATAAGGGTAGATTTAAAAAAGGGAGAGCAATTTAAAACGAATGAAGAATTGGTGCGACACCTTCAACAGATCTATGATGAAAGCATCGTAGGGGCAAAAATCATTGTAAAAGAGTTGGAAGTGGAAGGAGTACTGGGTGCTCCTATCCAAATAAGAATTAAAGGAAACGAAATGGAAAACTTAATCAATGCAAAGGAAAAAATCAAAGAAGCCCTTGCAAATATAGAGGGGAGCACCAATGTTCGAGATGATCTGCCTTTATTAGACTATCAATTTAACATGAAAATAGATGACAATAGGGCTTTAGCCTATGGTCTCACAAAATATGATATACAAAATGAAGTAAATATAGCTTTGATGGGGAGAGGGGCCTCAATTTTTAGACAAGGGGATGAAGAATACGACATCTTGGTGAAAGGGAACATATCAAAGTTAGAGGATTTAGAAAACATGAAAATAAAATCCTCTGCTGCAGGGATCCAAGTGTTGCTAAAGGATGTGGCAGATATTACCTTCCAGCCAGTTATAGGTCAGATCAATCGTTATGAGGGAGAGCGAGCTATTGCAGTACAAGGAGATGCATTACAGGGATATACCGCAATTGCAGTACAAACAATTTTGGAGGAAAAGATAAAGGAAATGGATTTACCTGATGTCACCATTGTTCCAGAGGGAGAGAAGGCAGACATGGAAAGTGACGTAGGGAATATAGGGATAGCAGCTCTAGTAGCAATATTTATGCTGTTCATTATTCTTATGATACAGTTTAATTCAGTTATTCAGCCAGGTATTATTCTAGTTGCAGTACCATTATCCCTAATAGGTTCTGTAATAGCTTTAGTAGTATTTAGACAGCAGTTATCTTTGTTTAGTATATTGGGAGCTGTTAGCTTAATGGGGGTAGTTATAAACAATGCTATCATTTTGATAGACTATATTAACTCCCAAAGAAAGAAAGGTATAATTATTGAAGAGGCATGTAGGAAAGCTGTAAGTGCTAGATTCAGACCGGTAGTGCTAAGTACTACCACCACGGTGTTTGGGCTGTTCCCATTAGCATTCTTCGGTAACGACTTATTTAGACCTATGGCAGTAGCTTTTATGGGAGGCCTTATGGTGGCTACATTATTGACGTTAGTGATCGTACCCGTTCTATATAGCTTAATTGAAGGGAAAATAGAAGTTTTCAGGGAAAAATATATGAATAAGAAAATAGAATCAAATATATAGATATATGAGCATCTGTATAAACCTTAAATTTTTTTAGAGAAAAAGTAATAACCTTATTTCCTATGTATTATAAAGGGACAGTGACAAACTGTCCTTTTCATAGTAAATCTATTGTCATTATGCATATATCCTAAAGCCCAGTTTTTCTTTATACACCGCTAGTACATCTAAATATTTTTTCTTATGTATTGCTTCAAGTAATACTTTTTTCCATTATTGACTCTAGCTATTACATGATATGAAGCTTCTGGATAATGGATTCTTGGTTTTTCCACCATTTTCATCATATGGTTAATTGTACCGTTAAAAGAAATATTTCAAGGCTGACCCCATTTTTCTAAAAGAAAATTAAAGAAGAACGGAGTAAAACTCAGCAGTATCACTGAAAATTTAGACGATAGCCCAGAATCTATCATGCTGGAGGGAATGGCAGAATATTATTCTAAAAACCTAGCACATGAAGTTATGAAAGGCATGAAAGAAACGGCCCATAAGTGTAGACATATAGGAGGCATTCCGCCATTAGGTTATAATGTTGATAAAGAGAAGAGAATAGTATCTATAGTATTTTAGAAAATGAAAAATACTCAGGGGTATACATTTTTAATAAATGCTCTAAAAAAGATGCCTTTGGAAAAAGGAACAGTCATCTCTATAAAGATGAAAGCGAAATCATAAAAATTGAGGGGGGAATGCCAGTCATCGTCTCAAAAGAAATCTTTCATAAGGCTAGAGAAATGATGAAAGCCAGGAAAAGAGCACCAGGAGCTAATAAGGCAAAGGAGTTTTATTTACTAACAGGTTTGATTTATTGTGGGTATTGTGGTACAGGAATGCAGGGTAATAGGAGAAATGCTAAAGATAAGCCTAAATATGTTTCGTATCGATGCGGCTGTAGATTACAAAAAAGAACCTGATAAAGCAAAGTTCTTAATAGTGGGAGTTCCTTCTGGATTTAATAGTCGTGACTTGTTGAAAACTGTTGCTAATAGACTTACAGAAGTACCAGAAGTAAAAGGATTAAACAGTGGACAAGTTATGGAATTTGTTATAAAGGGATTTAGAGAAGAATTAAGGATAAATCTAACAAATGATGAGATTACAAAGATATCAAATCATATTTATTGGATTACTAACGGTGTACCACAGAGGGTACAAGAATATAGTGAAATATTAGCATATAAGATTAAGGACAACAAATGGATATATAACGAAGCAATAATTATTGATTCAAATAATACATGGGTGTTGGATAGTCTACACAAGAATTATACATTAATTGCAGAAATGATGAATTCCATATAAACTGAAGTTGGAAGACGAAATCAAGTGTTATACTGTTTAGGGAAAATTAACAAAGTATCATTTAAAACTACTGAGATTGAACAATTAGTGAGAGCAGAATTTAAAAAATCAACTGCGGGAAAAGTTTTAAGTATAGGTTTAATATTAAGTGATATTGCAAGTTGGAAAAATAGTTTCATTAAGAAGAACGGAAATGAATTTATCATTAACAGATATGCAATATATTCTTTGTATTAGAATGATACTTTATAAGGCGCCTAATGAGAAGTATTAAAAATTGACATAAGTGAATTAAATTAAATAATGTACTTATGTACCTAAGTTTTGTACAAATAACTAAGCTGTATTTAGAAAATCATGGAAGCTTAGTTGAACATGCTTAGGTTGTAATGCTTCAACAAATAGTTTT
>NZ_FZOJ01000068.1 GCF_900188145.1 Anaerovirgula multivorans
GTGCTTGAATTAGCTGTTTTTCCTTATCGATAGAAATAACGATATATCCCCTAGGATCTTCGTTCTCCTGTGTCCAAACACAGGTGTTTTTGGTGAAAGGTATCCAGTTTCCTCTATAGCCATGTTCTTTCAATAGGTCTAAAACATCATTGAAGTTTTCTTGATAAACATGGGCAGAGTTGCTAATCACACAGGTTTTACCTAATGACACCCCCACTTCTTCAGCTATGTATTGTTGCAGCCTTCTAAATGCCATAGCATTTTGAGGAAATGCTCTAAACAGGTCATTGCTTCGCATAAAGAAGGTTCCCACCAACTGTTCATCCTGCACTAAAAAAGTAATAAAGCTTAGACAAGGAGGATTTTCACTTGTAGCATCCTTCTCTATGTCCCATGTTGTGGCGACATTTCTTCTTCCTTCTTTATTCTCCTTTAATTTATCTATGATGTTATTTATTTGATTAAACCCCTTGAGATTGAATAGTCTCTGTCCATAGGTATATTCAACCCCTTTAATGGTGATATCACTAAGGATTTGAGGGATGTATTTTTCTAAAATACTGCTGGTTACTACCTCCTTGGGAAATTTAGAGAAATCATAGGAATTTGGTTCCTCATCAAAAACATGAATTAAATTGATTAATTCTCTTGAACTACTGTATTGGGTAGTTTTTAAGAAGCCAAACCTCATAATATGCTCCAGTGATTTTACCCAAGTATCAAACACCCTTTGTTTTCTACATACAAAAGAAAGCCCTTCTGAAGGATAGAAATTTACCTCTTCTTTTGTCTCCTTAAAAACTTGACCTTTTCCCCATAATTTAATTTTTGATTTGAAATTTCTTTCTATTTCTCCAGTTAACTGTAGAAAATCTATCTCACTTCCTCTTAAATCAATGATCTTTATATGTTCTAGAAAATCCGGCACAAAATTTTTTAATTCTTTTTGCAAGAAATCATCCTTTAAAGAAACCTCCAAGAGATCTTTTCCTGACAATGTCCTATCATTGCCACAGAGGATAATAGTATCTACAATAGGATACAATGCTACATTTCTTAAGATGTAATTAATACCAAAGCTGCTATATAGCTGTCCCACAATAGCTACTTTCTTTAATGTTTCCTCTTCTAACCCTTTTTCTACCACCTCTTTTCGAGTCCAAAGAGTTGCTATGGCAACATTGCTATTTAAGTTAAAGGTTAACAGCTCATTTTTAAAATAATGGGGATATTTCATTTCTAATATATTTGTCATAGCTCTACACACTCCTATGGCCTTAACTGCTCTCTTCTCAACTCAAGACATTTTTTGTCCTGAAAGGTTATTAAATTATTGTATCATAGTTCGGTGTTGTGGTTGATTTATCTTTTTTTTGACAATGATTTCTTTTAGTAATTTTGTCAGGTGGTAGGATAAATATCCAAATTAAGATTTCATCATAGCTATATCCATAATCCAAGAAGACCCCTATATGAAATGAATATAGAGGTCTTCCTGAATGAAGAAAATAGTGTAATCTTATGCAATGCCTTCTGCCTTTACTAAAACATCTAATTCCTTTATGATGGCGGCGATAGCATGTTCCTCATGATGAACAGTAACGGCATCGGCCACCTTCTTTAAATCACCGTGGGCATTTCCTACGGCGATTCCTAAATCTGCTGCCTTCATTAGTGAAACGTCGTTAAGTTGATCTCCTACTGCAATAGTATAGTAATCCTCTATTTCTAACATTTCCTTCAATACAGAAAGTGCTGCTCCTTTAGAAACCTCAGGAGCTAGTATCTCTAGGTAGGTTTCTTCTGAATATACCATGTCACAGGCTAGATCCATCTGTCTAATCATTTTTTCCACTTCTTTTGCCCTCTCATTGGTTACTGCCATAACTAAAATTTTTGTAAAGCTATCTCTCACCTGTCGCTCCGATAACCCTTTACATTTAACACCCTCCAGAGTCTCATGCTTTAATACCAGATGATTTCTATCGGGGGTATAGATTTGACTATCCTGATATAGGAGAATAGCTACATCCTCTCCATGAATAGATATGATTTTTTCTAGGGTTTCTGGCTTTACCGTTAACTTTTTCTCATATAACACTTCTTTTTTTATAGGGCAGTATATTTTTGTCCCATTATATAATACCACGGGAATATTTACCCCTAACTGATGCAAAAATGGAACTACTCCGTCTTCCATTCTTCCAGTTGCAATGGTAAACAAACCTCCCATTCTCATAAACTCCTTTATAGCCCTTTCGTTTTCTTCACTGATTTTTTTGTTTTTATTAAGTAAGGTTCCATCTAAATCTGAAACTAAAAGTATTTTTTGTATTGATGTTTTTATCATAGATTTTTCCATTTTACACTCCTTTTTTACTTCAGCTTTTCTTGCCTTTATCTTGTATTTAAGAGAGAATTAATGTTTTCCCATCTATCTTCTTATGCACTTTGAATTGATTTTAAGAATAACATAAGATCCATATTTTTTCAACAGTTCCTAAGTTAAAACTTATTCCTCTTCTTTAGTAGTTACTCATAGTAAAAAGTAGAAATTCCACTAAATGTAAAATTTGTCCTTCATATTATAGGTGACTTTCTACAAGAAATTTATTATAATAGAAAAAAACCACTGAAGTAGAATTCTATTTTGGGTAAAGGAGAGAATTGATGTGGTTATTAATGCAAAGCAGGTTTCATTTATTCAGAATTCAGAGTATATTTTAAAAGAAGTTAGCTGGTCCGTGGCAGCTGGTGAGCATTGGGCTATTTTAGGATTAAACGGATCGGGGAAAACTACCCTTTTAAATATGGTAAACGGATATATTTTTCCCTCAAAGGGGGAAATGGAGGTCCTTGGCAACACATTTGGCAAGTTTGATCTAAGAGAGTTAAGGAAGTCTATTGGTTGGGTAAGTACAGCGCTCCAAGAAAGACTCTACTTAAAAGAATCTGCAGAAGAAATTGTTATCAGTGGTAAATTTGCCAGCATCGGTTTATTTGAAGAACCGAAAAAAAACGATAGAGACTTGGCTAACCATCTCCTTGAGAGTTTAGAATGCAACCATCTAGCAACACGTCCTTATCAGTCTTTGTCTCAAGGAGAAAAGCAAAAAGTCCTTATTGCAAGAGGCCTCATGGCATCACCTCGTTTGCTGATTCTCGACGAGCCCTGCACAGGATTGGACATTTTTGCTAAAGAGCAATTGCTCTCCAATATCGAAAAACTAAGCCACGACAAAAATGGACCTACATTAATTTACGTTACCCATCACACGGAGGAGATATTGCCAGTCTTTAATCATACGTTGTTACTGCGCAGAGGAGAGGTTCATTCTTCCGGAAAGACAGATTCAGTCTTAACCGCTGATAATCTTTCTGATTTTTTTAAGACCCCGGTTCTCTTCGAAAGGCTAGAAAATCGTAATTGGTTACGACTCGCTTCCCAACAATATTAGAGGTTAACAGCATCTATTCCTTTGGTTATCTATATAGATGCTGTTTTTCTAATGAAATTTTTTCTTTTTAGTAACTACTAAGATTGTGACAATTTCTCCTATAAGAATTGTTCCAAGCATCACTGGAGAAAAAAACATAAGGAAATATAGTCATTTGTCATAGATCTTGGTAAAAAAGTCGTTTCACATGAAAATCCTTTGATTTTATTAGGAATTAAATCTATATCCTGATCCCCATATAGTTTCAATATAATCTGGATTTGAAGGATCTTTCTCTATTTTTTTTCTAATCTTTTGGATATGAACTGCTACGGTTGCTGTGTCTCCATAATATTCCTCTCCCCAAATTTTATTGAATATTTGATCTTTACTAAAGACTATATTAGGGTTAGAAGATAAAAATAATAATAAGTCGTATTCTTTTGTGGTCAGTTGAATCTCTTTACCATTAACAAATACTTTATGGGATGCTGTGTTGATCTCTAGACCCCTATGATTGATTATTTCAAAAGCTATATTCTTACCCATAAGACGCTCATATCTCTTAATATGAGATTTGACCCTTGCTACCAATTCAGCTGGACTAAAGGGCTTTGTTAAATAGTCATCTGCTCCAAAACCCAGGCCTCTTATCTTGTCAATGTCCTCATTTTTAGCGGACACAATTACTATGGGAACCTCTAATTTCCTTCTAACTTCTTTTACAATTTCATATCCATCTTTACTAGGTAACATCAAGTCTACAATAATAACATCATAAAAACCTGATAGGGCACTTTTCAAACCCTGTGCCCCATCCTGCACAATATCTGTCCTATAGCCGTTTAGCTGAAGATAATCCTGTTCTAGCTCTGCAATATTTATATCATCCTCAATGATTAAAATATTTTTCATCTTTAAACTCCTTCCCTTACTATTCTGTTACTGGAAGTATGATTGTAAAACAAGTTCCTTCTTGTTCTACACTTGAAACTGTAATTTCCCCTCCATGAGCCTCCACTAGTTCCTTAGCTATGGCCAGTCCAAGCCCTGTACTCATTAGATCTTTTGTACGTTCAGTATCGATTCGATAAAATCTATCAAAAACATAGGGAAGCTTATCCTCAGGAATTCCTGGCCCATTGTCTTTTATATGAATCCCTATATTATCACCCTGTAGAAACAATTCTACCCAAATTGTTAGATTCTTTTCAGTTCCATATTTTACTGCATTACCAATAATATTTCGAATTGCCTGTTGCATTCTTTTTCTATCTAGATGGAGTAGACGATGAAAATCCAATTTATCTATATAATGGAACTGAATCTGCCTTTCTTCTAGTTCAAACTTAAATTCTTCCATTAGATCATTCATGTAGGCTTGTATCTCTATATCTTCATATTCAAAGTCCAGTTTTTCCATGTCTATTTTTGAAAATAGGAAAAGATCATCAATTAGTTTATTTATATAAAGAGTATTGTGGTGTATGATTTTAAGATATTTGTTTGTTTTTTCAGGGGATAGTACAACCCCATCTAAAATTGCCTCAATATATCCTTGAATAGACGAAATTGGAGTTTTTAAATCATGGGATATATTGGCAATAAGTGTTTTTCTGTTTTCTTCATAGGTAGACTTTATTTTTTCGCTTTCCTGTAATTTCTCTGCCATTCTATTAAAGGAATGTATTAATACACCAAACTCATTTCTTACCTCATAATCTATTTTTACATCATAATTCCCCTGTGCAATTTCGTCTACTGCATTTTTCATTTTGCTCATGGGTGTAAAAATCTTTTTCTCCAGTCGCCAGAGAAAGAATAAATGAATAATTTCTTTTATACTAATAAACACAGCAAAAAAAATACTAACGCCTGGATTTCCTATCCATTTAAACAGTAAATACACAATAAAAAGATTTAATAGAAAAACAGTTGGTCGTATAAATCTAAGATATCGATGATAATAATGAAAGTCCTTATGATAGCAACAATTTTCTTCATATCCCTTTTCAAAATGTTTGTATACCCGCTTATTTCTCATAAACATAGAATCACCTATTTCAAATATTATTTACTTATGATGTTAGTTATTTCCTATATTATAGCATTTTTTCTACCAATAATAATATAGGGGCGTTAATAAAACAAATTGTTTTAACGCCCCATGTAAGCTTCCTTTTAGAAGAGTTGCTTATCTTTTTCTACCATTCTAAGCTTAATTCCCCTTCAAGGTTTAAATTATGGACTTCTTTTGATTCGTCTTTCTGCTTGCCACTAACCAAAAGTTCAATCTTTTCCACTTCACTATTAGGATTAACTACAATACGAATGTCGATGTTTATGTCTTCCAATGAACATAATTCTTCTATGCAGCAGCATTGTTGTTCTTCTTTTTGTTGATTCATACAATGTTCCATCTTGTCTTTAATGATCTTTTTCATGTCTTTAGGAATTTCATTGATATTGATAGATAATACTACCCCTTTATCTTCCTTTTCCTCTACCTTCATGTTGTTAAAAACATCTAACAGGAATCCCAGCATTGAAAGTCTATCCTTTATGTTACAGCATTTAGAGCCATCTAAACGATGATGTTGATGCATATTTTTCATAAAACTATGATGTCTACCTTTACAGCAATCCCGCATATTTAACTCTGTACTGCTTTCATGCTTAACTACCTTACCTTCATAGTTCAGCTCTGTGTTGATTTTACATTTCATTTCCCCACTTGCGGTATTTCTTTCAAACGCCTTCACTAAATTAAAGACTTTAACTTCATCTTTTCTAGCTTCTGCCTCTAAGTTTCCCGTGAAACTGTCCTTCTCCTTTAATGTCTTTACCACATCATACATTAATTTAATTTTGTTCATAAAAAATGACCTCCTTTTTTTATCTTCAAGGTCATTATAAGGTGTGTTAATAAACTTCTTTTAAAGCAATTATAAAATTTTTATAAACAATGTTTAACTTTTTAAAAAAAGTCATCCTTTAAGTATTTTAAAAGATAACTTTTTATAGTTTAAATTAAAGTTCTATTTTCAGGACTACTGGACAATGATCACTACCTGTTATATCTGAATGAATTTCTGCATCCTTCAATAGTGTCTTAAGTTTTTCAGATACAATAAAATAATCAATTCTCCAACCAACATTTCTCTCTCTTGCCCTTCCCATATAGGACCACCAAGTATAGGCCTCTTCCTTATCGGGATAAAAATATCTAAAGGAGTCCATAAATCCAGTCTCTAGCAACGCTGTCATTTTTCCCCGTTCCTCGTCTGTAAATCCAGCATTTTTTCTATTAGTTTTTGGATTTTTTAAATCAATTTCTTTATGAGCTACATTAAGATCTCCACATACAATAACAGGTTTTAGAGAATCAAGCCCCTTTAGATGTTTTCTAAAAAGATCCTCCCAAACCATTCTATAGTCAAGTCTGGCCAATCCTCTTTGAGCATTTGGCGTATATACATTCACTAAATAGAATTTTTCAAATTCTAAAGTGATGACTCTTCCCTCTTGATCGTGTTCTTCTATTCCTATTCCATATACAGCAGATAAGGGTTTTTCTTTTGTAAATATAGCTGTTCCAGAATAGCCCTTTTTCACTGCATAGTTCCAATACTGCTGATATCCCTCTAGCTCTAAATTGATTTGTCCCTCCTGCAGCTTTGTTTCTTGCAGACAAAATATGTCTGCATCCACCTCTTTAAAATATTCTAAAAATCCTTTACCTACACAGGCCCTAAGCCCATTAACATTCCAAGAAATCAGTCTCATATGATCGCCTCCATAAAAATATCCTACTCTTAATAATTTCTTTATAAAATTCTTCTTTCCTTCTATACCCATATAATTAGTCATTAAAAGATATTATTTAAAATAACTTCTACGTTGCTACTACATTTGTGTTTTTGCCATCCCTTATGCTACTATTTATAATATCCACTATTCTTGTGTATAATTATAGGAAGATAATCAATACAATAAAAGGAGAATGAAATCATGGGAAATTGTCAAAACGATTGCGGTTGTGGTCATGAACATCATGACCATAAGAAAATCTATTTAACCCTTGTTGATAATACTGAGATAGCATGTAGTGTCCTAAGCATTTTTAAGGCAGATAACAAGGAGTATATCGCGGTTTTACCTGAGGATTCTGAAACCCCATTAATCTACAGATTTGTTGAAAAGGATGGAGGTCCTGAATTAAGTAATATCGAAAGCGATGAAGAGTATGAAATCGCTTCTCAAGCCTTTTTAGAGACTGTAAATCATGATGAAGAGTAATGAACAGAAAAACTGCCCTTAGCATTTGCTAAGGGCAGTTTGATTTGGCTTATAGTTTTTCGATATCTTCAGCTTGTGGTCCACGATTTCCTTGTATCACTTTGAATTGAACACGTTGGCCTTCTTCTAGTGATTTGAAGCCATCACCTTTGATAGCGCTGAAGTGTGCAAATACATCTTTGCCACCTTCTACTTCGATAAAACCGAAGCCTTTTTCTGCGTTAAACCATTTTACTGTACCTGTTTCCATTGTATTACCTCCAAAATTTAATTTAACATGTTTTTATTATTCCCCATAAAAATAAAAAATTTACACATTCTATAAAATTCTTTCCCACAAATAAAAATTCTATACAATATATAAATTCAAAATTAAAGAAAATTCAAACGATACCAAGGGGACAGTTCTTGTGGTTAGCTTTTCAGAACAATACCTCTACTAATTCCTGTTAACCTTGTTATTTGCCTTGTAGATAGGCCTTCTTCTTTTAATCTTTTCAAGTATTTGTCTCTCATATGTTGGTCAATTTTTTGAATCTCCAGACAGCTTTTTAGATTGCA